>NZ_JAQIRL010000005.1:0-393856 GCF_032601985.1 Klebsiella sp. 141203
AGAAGTGAAACGCCGTAGCGCCGATGGTAGTGTGGGGTCTCCCCATGTGAGAGTAGGGAACTGCCAGGCATCAAATAAAACGAAAGGCTCAGTCGGAAGACTGGGCCTTTTGTTTTTGTGTTTTGCGGCCGGACGCGCCGCCATCTCCCCGGTGGCGCTGCGCTTACCGGGGCTACAAAAACCGTAGCCCGGAAAAGGTGCGCAGCACCGCCTCCGGGAAAATACCCGACCCGGCCGCCTGGTTCGTTAACATCAGTAATACCTATCGCACTAATAGCTCTCAGTATAATTGTCCTTATTGATTATATGGATTATCTTTCCTGCGTGATGACATCAACGCATCACCTCTCCTGAGGGAGAAAAATAGAAAGCAAATCGCTTATTTCTCATCCTGTTAACTGGTTATAAATTCAATGAAAAAACCGCTAATTGGGATTCTGACATTAGCTTATGGATTGAGCTTGCCTGCATTCGCTGCTGATACCGCTACATTAACGATCTCCGGGCGTGTGGCGACACCTACCTGCAGCACCAATATCATTAACGAAAAAGCTCAACAGCGTTGTGGGCAAAATACTTACCTCATTAACACGCAAAATATGGCAGTCCCTTCTCATGGGGTGGTTACCCAAACGGTGAATTTACCGAATGATGCGAACAGGAAAATAATTATCAGCAGCTACGATTAATCACCCACTTATATTTCCGCGCCATTATATTGCCCAGCGGCGAAATAATGGCGCGCTGCTATCAGCTATAAAAATCAGCCACTTGTAGACTTGAAAATTTATTCCCACCGCTTAATACTTCTCTCCCCACTTATTTCCACGATCGACAGGTGTTATCCACTCTTTTGGCGTTAATGAGAGACATCATTAACACTTTGTTAACTTGATCTGGTTTAAGTGACGGTAAATTTGATATACAAATAGGGTAGATTGCCTGTATGGATGCTGCCCGAAGTGCCTTGCGATGAATGTTGCAGGTCATCGGCTGGCAATATGAGAATATAAATGAAAATCCTGCTTAACTGGCCGCCGTTGCGCCAGATCGTTACTTACATTCAGGAGCGCTTTACCTTTCTGGTTCTGCTCTGCTGGCCGGCGATTATCTGGCTGTTCTGCCGGGTTGGCGTGTGGCTTACCGATAGCGCCTATCAACTGCTGGGGAAATCGCCTGCCCACTCTTTCACCGTTTATCTTCAGCCATTTATGACGCCCGGCACGTTGCTGCGCATTTCTATCAGCTGGATTGTGCTGTTATTCATTCTTTTCAGTATGGCGATGGCCTTCACCTGGGGTCTGCGCCGCTTTATGAATCGTCAAAAATAAGCCATCGGCGCAGCGCCAGCTCCAGGTTTTATGCCATCTCACCAATTGTCTTGCGAAAACGCAGCAGCGCAATGGTAAAGAAAGCGCTGCCGATAGCGAACAAGATTAAAAACTGCGGCCAGACGATGGCAAAGCTGGCGCCACGGTAAAGTATCGCCTGCGCGAGGCTGACGAAATGGGTGGTCGGCATGGTCAACATAATGTCCTGAACCAGCTGCGGCATACTCTCCCGTGGCGTGGATCCGCCGGAGAGCATCTGCAGCGGCAGCAGCACCAGGATCATTAGTAGCCCCAGTTGCGGCATAGAACGGGCGAGCGTGCCCATAAAAATGCCAATGGAGGTGGTGGCGAACAGGCTGAGCGCAACTCCCAGCATAAACAGCGGAATCGACCCCTCAATCGGTACCTGCAAAATTCCCTGCACCATCAGCACTAGCGACAGCACGGAGACAACCAGTACCACTAGCCCCATCGACCAGATTTTTGCCATCATTATCTCAAACGGCGTTACCGGCATCACCAGCAGGTGCTCAATGGTGCCGTGCTCTCGCTCGCGGATAAGCGCCGAGCCGGTGAGGACAATTGCCAGCATGGTGATGTTGTTAATAATCGCCATCACCGCGCCGAAGCGCTCTTGCTCAAGGTTAGGGTTAAAGCGCATCCTCACCGCCAGCTCTACAGGCAGCGCACTGTTGTCGCGATAGCGGGCGACAAAGCTGTTCACTTCACCGCTGATTATATTCTGGATATAGCCGTTGCCGGTAAAGGCCTGGCTCATTCGCGTGGCGTCGACGTTGACCTGCACTTCCGGCTGGCGACCGGCCAGCACATCGCGCTGGAAGTTTGGCGGAATATTGATGGCGAATGTGTATCGTCCCGCATCCAGCCCGGCATCCATTTCATCGGCGCTGATCAACTCCGGCGTTAAAAACCACGGCCGATAAAAGCCGTTAATGATCCGCGATGAGAGCTGTGATTTATCCATATCGGCAATGGCGATAGGCGCCAGGTGCAGTGAGCCGGGCATTACCGTGGCCGAGGAGTAAACCGATACGGTAAAAGCAAACACGATCAGCGCCAGCATCGCTTTATCGCCGAGCAGGCTGCGCAGCTCTTTGATGCCGAGGTTATAGATATTGCGTAATCCGCGCATCATCCCTCCTGTTTCTTCAACAGCAACACGCTCAGCCCGAGCACCAGCGGCACCGCAATCCATAGTGGAATGAACGAAACCCACAAATCGCTAATATTCAGCGCCTTGGAGAAGGTGCCGCGGGCGATGGTCAGGAAATGGCTGGTCGGGTAGATTTGCCCGATCCAGCGACCTGGCCCTTCCAGAGATGCCACCGGATCGATCATCCCGGAGAATTGGGTGGCCGGAATTAGCGTAATAATCGCGGTACCGAAAATAGCGGCGATTTGGCTCTTCATAAAAGTCGAAATCAGCAAACCCAGCCCGGTGGCGATGGTGACATACAGCAGCGCCGCCAGGGAGAGGGTCAGGAAACTCCCCTTATGCGCGACGCCAAATACGAAGACCGATAAAGCGCACAGTAGAAAGAAGTTAAACATGCCTAACACGATGTAAGGCAACTGTTTGCCGAGCAAGAATTCGCTGCGGGTGGTCGGCGTCACGTACAGGTTGATGATCGAACCGAGCTCTTTTTCACGCACTACGCTCAGCGCGCTGAGCATCGCCGGGATCATCATCAGCAGCAGCGGGATCACCGCCGGGACGATGGCCGGCAGGCTTTTCACGTCCGGGTTATAGCGATAGCGGGTCTCGATGGAAATGAGCGAGGTCTCACGATTCGGGCTACTTTGCCGCCCGGCCATCTCCTGCAGCCAGGCCAGATGCATCGCCTGCACGTATCCGCGCACCGTTTCCGCGCGATTCGGCATTGCGCCGTCCACCCACACACCAATCTGCACCGGCGTACCGCGAGCGATATCGCGGCCAAAGTTTGGCGGGATTTCTATTGCCACCGCCAGCTCGCCGTTACGCATTCGACGATCCAATTCGTCATAACTCTGCAGTGGCGCCTGCTCGATAAAGTAGCGTGAGCCCGCGATATTCTGCGACCAGTTCTGGCTGCTGATCGTTTGATCGCGGTCGAGGACGGCAAAGCGCAGATCTTCGACATCCATGCTGATCCCATACCCCATGATAAACATCAGGATCACCGTCCCCAGCAGCGCCAGCGTTGATCGCACCGGATCGCGGCGCAATTCCAGCGCTTCGCGGCGGCTATAGCTAAACAGGCGACGCAGGCTGAATGACTGGCGTGGGGACGCATTCTTCTGGTGTGATGCGACAGCAGGCGGCGCGGGCGTTGTAGAGACAGAAACGGTCGGTTGCGCGGCATCCGCCGCTTCCTGCAGCCAGGCGATAAACGCCTCTTCGAGGCTGGCGGAGCCACGTTGCTCAACCAGCGCCTGCGGCGTATCGCTGGCCAGCACCTTGCCGGCGTGCATCAGCGAGATGCGATCGCAGCGTTCCGCCTCATTCATAAAGTGGGTAGAAATGAAGATGGTGACGCGATCCTGCCGCGCCAGGTCGACCATCAACTGCCAGAACATGTCGCGTGCCACCGGGTCAACGCCGGAGGTGGGTTCATCCAGGATCAGCATCTCCGGGCGATGGATTACCGCTACCGCTAATGACAGACGCTGGCGGATCCCCAGCGGTAAGTCAGCGGGAAGCGCGTCTTCAACCTCGGTCAGCATAAAGCGTTTGCTCATTTCTGCGACCCGGCCAGCTATTTCATGGTCCGGAATGTGAAACAAGCGGGCGTGCAGCTCCAGGTTTTGCCGTACGCTCAGTTCGCTATAGAGCGAGAAGGCCTGCGACATATAACCCACTCGCTGTCGGGTGGCGATATCTTTCGGATCGACCGGTTGGCCAAACAGCCAGGCCTCGCCTTCGCTGGCGGGCAACAGGCCGGTTAGCATCTTCATGGTGGTGGATTTGCCGCAGCCGTTAGAGCCGAGGAAGCCAAAAATTTCGCCACGGGCGATACGAAAGTTAACGTGGTCGACGGCGACAAAGTTGCCGAAGCGCATGGTCAGGCCGCGCGCTTCAATGGCAATCTCTTCCTCACTGCTGTCGCGCGGCGGGATGACCACGTCTTTATGCGCCAGGCGCTGCGCTTCCGGCAGCAGGGCGATAAATGCCTGTTCCAGTGTCTGGCTGCCGGTCTGTTTTTTGAGCGCCGCCGCGCTACCGGTCGCCAGTATTTCGCCGGCATTCATCGCCACCAGCCAGTCGAAGCGCTCGGCCTCTTCCATGTAGGCGGTGGCGACCAGCACGCTCATTTCCGGCTGGCGCTGGCGGATGCTGTCGATCAGATCCCAGAACTGCGCGCGGGAGAGCGGGTCGACGCCGGTAGTGGGTTCATCAAGGATGAGTAGCTGCGGGTCGTGGATAAGAGCACAGCACAGGCCGAGCTTTTGTTTCATTCCACCGGAGAGTTTACCGGCGGGGCGATCGCGAAACGGCGCCAACCCGGTGCTCTGCAGCAGTTCGTTGATACGAAGTTCACGCTCGGCTTTATCGTGACCAAACAGGCGGGCGAAGAAGTCGACGTTTTCATAGACCGATAGCGTATGGTAGAGGTTTTTCCCCAGGCCCTGCGGCATCCAGGCGATTTTCGGACATACCTGCTGGCGGTGACGAACGTCGCGCATATCGCCGCCGAGCACCATCACGTTACCCTGCTCGATGGCCCGCGCCCCGGCGATAAGCGAGAGCAGGCTTGATTTGCCGACCCCATCCGGGCCAATCAGGCCAACCATGCGCCGCGCCGGAATCGCCAGGTTGATATCGCGCAACGCGATGGTAGCGCCAAACTTCTGGCCAACGTTTTCCAGCAGGGCGACGGGGGGCGAAGTATCCTGCGGCGTCAGTTTCATTGCGGCAACCTCACCGTCAGCGCTTCAGGCCAGCTTTTCTGCTTATCCAGTCGTACCCAGGCCATCCCAGGCAGGCCGGTTTTGACATATTCCAGATGCTGCTCCAGTAGTTCTGGCGGAATGCGCGCCTTGACGCGGAACATCAGCTTGAGCCGCTCGTCGCTGGTTTCTACCGTTTTCGGCGTGAATTGCGCGACGCTGGCGACAAAGCTGATATTTGCCGGGATCACTAGCTCTGGCGCGGCATCCAGGATCAAGCGCGCTTCACTGCCGAGCGCCAGGAGACCCGCCTGTTCCGTTGGCAGGAAGAAGGTCATATAGACGTCAGCCAGGTCGACCATGTTCAATACCCGCCCCCCGGCGGCCAGCACTTCGCCTGGTTCAGCAACGCGATACTGGATGCGGCCGTCGCGCGGCGCTTTCAGCTGGCTATCGTCGATATCGGCGAGGATCCGCCGCTCGGTGGCTTCGGCGGCTTCAACGCGGGTTTTGGCCTGAATGATGCTGGTACGGGCGGCTTCAATGGCGGCGCGGGCGGCAGAGACCTGCGCTTTCGCCGATTCCAGCGCCGCGCGGGCGCTTTCAGCGGCCGCGCGATCGTCATCCAGCTGCTGAGCGGAGACGGCGCCACGCTGTGAAAGGGTGCTGGAACGGACGTGGCGTTTAGCGGTGGAGTCTAGCTCCGCCTGGCGTTGCTTCACCACCGCTTCGGTGGCGCGCATTTCGCTCTGCCGCTGGTCGAGTAACGCGTTGGCGGCGGCAACCGCGCTTTGCGCTTCTTTGATTTGCGCGGCGGCTTCGAGGCGCTGCTCGTTAAGTACCCGCGTATCCATCCGCGCCAGCACATCGCCTTTATGGACGAACTGCCCCTCTTTGACCAGAATCGTCTCGATACGCCCGGCAATTTTGGTGGCGATATCGACTTCCGTCGCCTCGATGCGGCCATTACTGGCGGCGAAGCCCGGCGGTAACCCGGCCGGGCGCAACATCCACCATGCTGCGGCGATGATTACCGCTGCAACTACGATATACCCGGTCCAACGTCGTTTGTTCTTGTCCATACGCGACTCGCTCTGTTCCATATTGCTGAGTGGTGCGCGTTTCGCTATTTCGCCCGGCGGGACGATAAAAAAAGAGGAGATAAGGCCGTCCGGCGCAAAATCCTGTTACGTTGCCAACCGGTGGGGAAGATGTGCTTTTAGAGTGGTCATCATCAGCAATCCTGGCCTTAAATGAAACACGCATATTTATAATCTGGATACTAACATCGGTTGCGCCAAAGTCCATATATAAACTATGGAATTGCGAGCCCCTCACTGTAATGGCTGAGAACTACGCTATCCCTATGATTTTCTTCGTCTGGTTGACCTGCGGCAACTCATGTATGATCGGCAACCCCGAAATAGACTAACGCCCGGCGAGCGCTTTATTCATGAACGATGAAAGCAAAAAATATATCTCTGTTATTTTTAAGGAGTGGCTACCTCTGTATGACAGCCTGACGCCAGCCGTTAAGGAGGTACTTAAAAATATCGCAGAGGAGCAATCGGAAGCGTTAGCGGCCCGGTTTTATGATTTTATTTTTCAGGATCCGGATATTGCCCGCCACCTGACTTATGATTTAGTTCAGGAGCGTCTGAGCCGCTCGCTGGCGCTATGGGTGAAGGAGATCCTGACCAGCGATAAAGCGCAGTTGCCGGCGTTGGCGGAACGGCAATATCAGATTGGCAGCATCCACGCGCGGATCGGCATCCCGGCGGAGGCGGTTCTGCGCGGCGCCCGGCAGATTAAGGCCGGGCTTATCGAGTATATCCGCGGCCACGTTAGCGACCGCCAGATTGCCGTCGATGCCATTTATTACGCTATTATGGCGATTAATATGGCCGTTGAGATGATGTGCCACGCCTATACCTTATCGCACTATCGGGCGACCAAAAACGAAGAGGCTTATCGCCTGTATAGTTTGATGGACAATGTCCCGATGGAATATGGCAAACAGCAGGCGGCGCTTTCCGGTTGGGAAAATACGGCGATTTTTAATATTGTTAGCGAAAATAAAGCACATACTAACGCTACGTTATTATCTGAGTCGGAATTTGGCCTATGGTTCCGCCATAAGTGCGTGCGCTATTTTAACAAAAATAGCCAGATGGACGAAATCGCCGCATTAATTTCGCAGGTCGACGACTTATTAATAGGATGGCGGGCATCCGCCTCTGCCATGGATTATAAAAATACACAAAACCTGATTCAGGGGATCCATATTCATTGCCAGCAAATAGGCAGCCAACTGGGCGTAATTTTTAGCAGCCTGTCGCAGATGCAAAATGGCAAAGATGCGTTAACCAGCCTGCTTAACCGCCGCTATTTGCCGGTGGTGCTGAAGCATGAAGTGACGCTGGCGATGGAGCATGAGTTGCCGATGACGGTGGCGATCGTCGACATCGATCATTTCAAAGGCATTAACGATAACTGGGGCCATATGGTCGGCGACCGGGCGATTAAACATGTCGCGGAACTGCTCAGCGATAATATCCGTTCCAGCGACTATATCTTCCGCTACGGCGGGGAAGAGTTTCTGCTGGTGCTGGTGGAGACCGGCGTGTCAGAAGCGTTTACCATCCTCGACCGCCTGCGGAAGAAAATTAGCCAACTGGCGTTTAACGTTGGCGGCGATACGCAGATCCCGATCACCGCCAGCATTGGCTATGCCGTGCACTCCGGCCATCCCGATTACAACCTGCTATTGCGCGATGCCGATAATGCGCTGTACGCCGCCAAACGCGAGGGGCGCAACTGCGTGAAGATGCATAAAGGCAGGGTGTAAAACGAGCCCCGGTAAACGTAGCGCGACCGGGGCAGGGCTCTGAAGCTCAGAACAGTACCGGCAGCCCCAGCCCGCGCTTCACTTCATGCAGCGTCCGCTGCGTGAGCTGGTGGGCGCGTTCGCTGCCCTGGCGCAACAATTCCAGTAGCATTCCTTTATCCTGACTGTAAGTGGCCCGGCGTTCACGGATCGGCGCCAGTAGCTCCTGCAAGCAGGTTTCCAGTTCATTCTTACACTGGCGATCGCCCAGCCCGCCGCGTTGATAGTGGGCTTTCATCTCAGCAACCAGCGCCTTATCGCTATGGAAAGCGTCGAGATAGGTGAACACTACGTTGCCGTCGACATGCCCCGGATCGCAGACTCTCAGGTGTGTCGGGTCGGTATACATCGCGCTGACCGCGCGGTGAATCTCCTCTTCACTGGCCGATAACGTCAGCGTATTGCCCAGCGATTTCGACATTTTGGCATTACCGTCGACGCCCGGCAGGCGGCTCACTTCGCTGAGTAGCGCTTTGCAGTGGCGCAGCACCGGTTCGCCGGTGAGGCTATTCATTTTGTGGACGATTTCGTTGGTCTGCTCAATCATCGGTAGCTGATCGTCGCCCACCGGCACCAGCTCGGCCTTGAAGGCGGTGATATCGGCGGCCTGGCTAATCGGATAGGCGAGAAAGCCAACCGGCAGCGAGCGGGCGAATCCCTTCTGGGCAATCTCATTTTTTACCGTCGGATTACGTTCCACGCGAGCGACGGTGACGATATTCATATACAGCGCGCTGAGCTCAGCCAGCGCGGGCAGAGCGGACTGCAGGCAAATAGTGGTGAGCCTGGGGTCGATGCCGACGGCCAGATAATCGGCCATGACTTCGAGGATATGGTGGCTGATTTTTTGCGGGTTGCTGCCGTTATCGGTGAGCCCTTGCAGGTCGGCGATCAGGATAAACTGCTGGTGGTCGTGTTGCAGCGCGACGCGCTGGCGCAGCGAGCCGATGTAGTGGCCAAGATGTAGTTGGCCGGTCGGGCGGTCGCCGGTGAGAATGGTTTGTGGATGGTTCATCAAGGACTCCTTATCAGACTGTTCAGCCGAAAGACGTCCTGAAAATAACAAAGCCGCCTTCCGGCGGCTTTGAAAATGGAAACGTGTATCGTGCCGCCTGTTATGCAGGCAGCCACCAACGACGGGGGTAGGTAACGATAACGTTTCTGTTCATCTTTTTATCCTGCCACGAAATCACGGCGGGGTAAACCCGCCTTGTATTACATGGTCGAGAAGACGTTCATGATCACGCCGCCGGAGATAATCAGCGCCATGGCGATAATGGCCGCCAGGTCCGGTTTCTGCTTATAGAGGATCATGGAGCAGATGGTGACGCCGACGATACCGAAGCCGCACCATAGCGAGTAGGCTACGCCCACCGGAATGGTGCTCATCGCGCGGGTGAGGGCGAAGTAGCACAGGCCGTAGGCGCAGACCACCAGCACTGAAGGCGCCAGCTTGCTGAAGCCGTTGGTTTTTTTGATCATCGAGGTGCCAGTGATTTCGGAGCCGATAGACAGCGCCAGCCATAAAAATCCGAGATTAAACATAGGGTATTCCTTTCCTGTTAGTTGGCGATTTTCTTATCCATAGACGCGATTGGCGCGGTGGGCGCGGCTTCTTCGCTCTCTTCAGAACCCATTTTCGAGAACAGGTTCATGATAACGATGCCGCTGGCGATGACCGCCATGCCGATGATGGCGGCGGTATCCGGGTGCTGGCCGTAGAAGGCCATTCCCAGCGTCGAGACCACCAGGATGCCGGTACCGGACCAGGTGGCGTACGCCAGGCCTACCGGGATATCTTTCACCGCCCTTGAGAGCGAGTAATAGCAGGTGCAGTAAAGGACAATCAGCAGGCCGAGCAGCAGCATTTTTGTGCTGCCTTCGCTGCTACCGAACATTTTTAACGTCGAGGTTGCTGAGGTTTCGGAGAGGATAACCAGCAGCATCCATAACCAGCATTTTGTTTTCGAAGACATCGTTAAGCTCCAGGTTCATAGTTGGGTAAGGTCATATCTTTCTGTTTTTTAAATAATCAATGGCCGCATCGGTCAGCTGCGCGTGCGGAGCCGCCGCCAGCGCCGGATTATTCACCACGTCTGTGACGGTGAGATAACGGCGCGGTTCGCTGCTGGCGGCGGCTGGCGCGGTGGGCGCGTCCAGCGTCGCCAGCAGCTCATTCATGGTGCCGAGGAAGACGCCGCAGGCTTCCAGACGAGCCAGCGTGGCTTGCAGATGCCCGGCATAGGCGCTGTCGGCCTGAGCGCCGCACAGTTGGTTGAGTTCGCTGAGCGGATCGCAGTGATAGCGCAGCGCCAGCACGGGAATACCCTTCAGCAGCGCCTCATGCGCGCAGCGGGCGAGCGGGCTGCTGAGCGTGCCGTTCAGCAGGTCAGCAGCCAGCGGATAATCGAGAAACGGCAGCAGTACCGCCCGCCACGGCGCTGACGGAAGGGCATCCTGCCAGGCCGAAGAGGGAATTATCTCGCCGACCTCCCGCCACGCGGCGGCGTCAGCGAGGCCATCCTCCAGCGCGAGGCGTAGCGGATAGCCGCTTCCCGCCAGGCGTTGGCGGATAGCCGCGCGATAGCCATCAGCGGCGGTCACCATCACCAGTACCGGCGGGCGCAGGCGCTGCAAAACACGCGCAACTAAACCTTCAATCTGTTCGTCGGTCATGGCGAGCCTCCGTTAGCCGATGAGCGTCACCTGCGCGCCGTTTTTCAACCCGGCGGCATTGGCTTCTTCGGTGTCAATGTGAAACTCCAGCGCGAAGTCATCGCGCACCCGCACCACCACTTCATCGAAAGTCAGCTGGCGCTCGCCGTTGCTGCGCACGCTGACCTTCTGGCCATTGCTAACGTTGAGTCGGCGTGCGTCCTGCGGCGACATATGAATATGCCGCCAGGCGCAGATCACCTGCGAATGGAGTTCAACGTGGCCTGCGGGCCCAATCAGCAGCGCGCTACCGGCATTCTCCAGCTGGCCGGACTCACGAACTGGCGCCTTAATCCCGAGCGTGAAGCAGTCGGCGCGCGACACTTCCAGTTGCGAAACCGGGCGGGTCGGCCCGAGGACACGGACGTTGGTCAGCGAGCCCTTCGGCCCGACAACGGTCACGCACTCTTGGGCGGCGAACTGCCCCGGCTGGCGCAGCGGTTTAAATGGCGTCAGGCTGTAACCTTTACCGAACAACGCCTCGACGTCCTGTTGCGCGAGATGGACGTGGCGGTTGGAGATCCCCACCGGGATCGCCGGCGCCGTTGCGCTCAGGCGGGCGGCGATTTTTTCGCGAACCAGGGTGTCGATCATGACTTCTTCCCTTTCTTCAGCGCCGGATGTTTATCTTCCGTTTCGTTCGGGGCGGCAGGGGGGGCGATAGGTTCCGGGGCGGGGATAACCACCGGTTCGGCCGTTTTTTGCTCGCGCGGCGGGTTGCCTTTGAGGTTGCTTAACGCTTCAACCACGCAGCGCTCCGGGCGGGCGATCACCAACGACCTCACGGTGTGCTCGGCGCCAGCCACCGCCACGCCGCGTTCAATGGCGGTGTGGATGGCGCTGATCTCCCCTTCAAAGCAGACGCTCACCAGCCCGGAGCCTGGTTTGCGATAGCCAATGCAGGTCACTCCCGCGGCTTTACAGGCGGCGTCGACGGCCTGAATGGCGGCGACCCATCCTCGCGTTTCAATTACGCCTAAACTTTTCATGGTCGGCTCCTGTTAATGGCGGACTAAGCGAATATCAAAATCAAATTGCTGGAAGAAGGTTTCCAGCCGGTCCAGTTCGTCCGGTGAATAAGACGGGTCCTGGGTAATTGGGTAGGGCATATCCAGGCGTTCGTACTTTTTGCGTCCCAACTGGTGGTACGGCAGCATGTCGATGCGGCGGATATTTCCACGCTTCGCCAGCTTCTGTACGTAATCAATGGCGCCGGTAATGGCGTCGAATGAGTCGTTGTAGCCGCGAATGAGCGGCATACGCACAATGACGTTGGCGCCGGAATCCACCAGCCATTCGAGATTGCGGCGGATCCCTTCGTTGCCGATGCCGAGCATCGCCTTGTGGTGTTCGCTGTTAATCTGCTTTATGTCGAACAAGAAAGTGTCGGTGACCGGCGCCAGCTTCTGGTAGTTGGCAAGCGGGGTGGTGCCCTGGGTTTCGACGGCGGTGTTAATCATCATCTTTTTGCATTCGCTGAATAAGGCGACGGCAAAATCGGTCTGCAGGCTCATCTCGCCGCCGCCGATGGTGACACCGCCGCCGGAGGAGATGTAGAAGTCGTAGTCCTGCATGATGATCTCCATCAGCTCGCTAACGGTGACGTCCTTGCCCATAATGTCCAGCGCGTTCTGGGTGCAAATCTCTTCGCATTTGCGACAGCCAATGCAGTCTTTATTGCGGTCGACGAAGTGCTTCATTTCGCCGTTTTCTTCCGCCCGATAATGAATACCTGCCGGACAGACGCTGACGCAGTCGCCGCAGTTAATGCATTTGTCGTGCGAGAACATCACCTGGAACTGACTGCTCAGCCCTTCCGGGTTGGCGCACCACGGGCAGCGAATGTTGCAGCCCTTAAAAAACACCAGCGTGCGAATGCCATCGCCGTCATAGATCGAATATTTCTGGATATTGAAAATTCGGCCCGTTAATTCTTGTTTTGCGATCACGCTTGCCTCCCGCTCCGTCCCGTTACGGGACGGAGAACTTCCGGTTATTTCTCAAATACAGCTCAAATAATTCCCATTAAGAGAACTAGAACTTCTCGATCACCGTACGGCTGATGATCTCGTCCTGGACCTCTTTGCACAGCTCAACGAAGTAGGCGCTGTAGCCGGCGACGCGAACGATCAGGTCGCGGTATTTCTCCGGCTCCTGCTGCGCCTTCTTCAGCACTTCGTTATCGACGTAGCTGAACTGCATCTGGCCGTTGCCGAGAATCGAGGCGGTACGCAGCAGGGTAATCAAGCCATGGCGGCCTTCCGGGGTATCCAGCAGCCC
Source organism: Klebsiella sp. 141203 (assembly GCF_032601985.1). Lineage (NCBI taxonomy): Bacteria > Pseudomonadati > Pseudomonadota > Gammaproteobacteria > Enterobacterales > Enterobacteriaceae > Klebsiella > Klebsiella sp. 141203. Next base: position 13,105 of record NZ_JAQIRL010000005.1, read on the forward strand.
TTTGAGGAACTTGAAGTTGTGCACCATGCCGATGTTCATGGTTTCCACGTTCATCTTGCTGACCGACTTGATAATCGCCGTCGGGCCTTGTTTATCCGCGCCCTGGGTAGGGCTGATGCCGTCGGAGAGCGGCATCCACGCCAGGCGGCCGTTCGGCGTGGCGTTGGTCAGCTCGCCGATTGGCGTGTTGTTGGAGATAGACAGGGTGCCGTGGCTGAGGGTCGAGTAGAGCATTTTGTATTTACGGCACTCTTTCTCGGTCCATTCGGTAATATCCAGCGCGTACTGGTCGACGTAGTTATCGTCGTTACCGTATTTCGGCGCGTTCAGGCAGTCGCGGCGCAGCGCTTCGTAACCTTCAAAGTTGGCAAGCAGCGCATCGCGGATCTGCTCAAGGGTGTATTTCTTCTCTTCGAACACCAGCTTGCGGATCGCCGCCATCGAGTCGACGTAGGTCGCCAGACCGGAGAAAATCAGCCCCGGACCGTGGTTGACCATCGCGCCGCCGGCGGCGACATCTTTGCCGCTCTCCATGCAGCCTTCGACCAGTAGCGACATCAGCGGCTTCGGCGCCACATCGCGATGGACGCGCTGGCTAATGACGGTGCCGATGGCCGACAGGCGCACGATATGGGCGATCTGCAGTTTTACCGCCGCGTCGAATTCGTCGAAAGTGCGCAGGTCGCGCAGGTCGCCGGTATCCAGCCCCTGATAGCTATCGAACAGCACCATCCGCCCGCGGTTGAGCACGAATTCAATCGCGATAGGCCACTGGGTGTAGCCGGTGGAGGTCCACTGATAGATGCGCCCGGATTTCTGCGGCTCAACGCAGCCCATCAGGCAGTAATCGCGGGCGTCTTCAAAATCGAAGCCTTTGCGCAGCATCATCTTGATGTGGGAGTCATCGAAGTGGCAGGCCGGGAAGCCCATTCCCGCTTTCACCACGTCGACGATTTTTTCCATGTATTTCTGCGGCGACTGGTTGTGGATACGGCAGGCCAGCGACGGCTGGTAAACCTTCACGAAGCGCACCGCGTCCATAATCAGGTAGGTCAGATCGTTACAGGCATCGCCGCCGCTACGTTTCTGGCCGCCAACGGTGAGGTTGATAAACGGCTGATAACCTGCGAAATATTTCGCTCCCAGCTCGCTCGACATCCACATCAGTTCGGCACATTTGATGATGAACGCCTGCAGCAGCTCCAGCGCGCTGTCGTGGGTCAGACGGCCTTCGCGGATATCGGCTTCGAACATCGGGTAGCAGTACTGGTCGACGCGCCCCAGTGACAGCCCGGTCTGGTTCTCTTCGATTTCAAACAGCGATTCGACGGTCCAGATGCTCTGCAGCGCTTCCTGCAAGGTCTTCGGCGGATTGGCCGGCACGTTTTCGTTCACTTCGGCGATGGTCAATAGCTCGGCGCGGCGCTGGGCGTTTTGCTCTTTAGCCGCCAGTTCGCGGGCGTGGGCGGCGATGCGGCGGGCGTAGTTGACCACCCCTTCACAGGTTTCAATCGCCGCTTTGTAGTAGTAGATACGGTCGATATCTTCCGGGTTTTCCATGCTCAGGCTGGCCAGATGCGCCTCGGCATCGGCTTTAATGCCGTTCATCCCTTTAGTGAACAGCAGCACGTCGTAGCCCGGACAGGTATCGCCGCCGCCGTTAATCTGGTGATAGGAGAGATCGCTGACGAAGGTCTCGCCGCTGAAGGCCCAGACGCCGGCCTCACGGTATTGCGCTTCGCAAATCTCATCCAGCGAACGCCCTTCCCAGAACGGGACGATCTCTTCGCGAATGGTTTTTTTATCCGCTTCGCTGATTTCAAACGGATCCTGCGGGCGGGTGCTCATGGTGTCGAGCTCATCGCGTACCCAGCGCCAGGCGATATCCGGCGAGAAGGCGCCCGCGCGCGGCTTGCCGCACGGATGGCCGACGATCAGCTCATCGTCCTGAATCAGAATCGGCGCGGTTTCACAGGCGTGGCGGAAAGCTTTGGCGCGCAGCAAAATGGTCGGCATGCCAGGGTTGGCTTTGACCACTTCGGTAAAGGCCAGCGCGCGATAGATAGAGACGCTCGGGCGTACCGTCAGGTAGTGGTTACGCAGGCGCTGCATACGCGGGGTTAAGCCTTCTATCGCCGGCGTGTCGGCGCAGGCCGCGAACGGCGCGTGGCTGACCTGTTGTGCGCCGCTAAACAGACGCACCGGCAGATTCAGCGCGCTGAGGTTGCGCTGGGCGCTGATAAACATCGCCGAGAGTTCGTTCGCTTCGGCGTTGTCAAAAGAGGCGCCGTGCAGCATGGCGTCGAGCATCGGATAGCCGTCAATGGCGCAGGCGGCGCGGACTTCGCTCAGTTCCGCCAGCTTGAACCACAGGCACTCCACGATTTCATAGGCCTGCTGGTTATTCAGCGCGCCGCTGTTGATATCGCGCTGGAAGTAAGGCAGCAGCGCTTTATCCGCCCCTTGCGGGTTAACCGCATAGCTGCCGTTATCCAGCTGTAGCGCCAGCTGGAACAGATAGAACGCCTGGCAGGCTTCTTTGAAATTACGCGCCGGATGGGCCGGAACGTGGTGCAGAATGGCCGCGCTATCGAGCAGCTCGGCTTTGCGATAAGTATTGGTTTCTGCGGCTGCCAGCTGCTCGGCGCTGTTGGCCAGATTTTGCGCCAGCGCGAGCAGGGCGTCGCAGGCGTAGATGGCGGCGCGGCAGCCGTTGACTTCATCCATCCCGCTGCGGCTAACGGCGCTACCGAGGGCGCGGGTTTTCTCTTCTAACTGGTGCTTAATCGCCAGCACGCCTTTTTCGACGACCAGGTTGTAGTCCGGTGAATCGAGATCGCTGTTGAGGTTGAGGAACTGGAATACGGATGGCCGATGCGCGGCGCTTTCATCATGGAAAATCGCCCCGTGCGGTTTACGGGTCTGGTTACCGACGATCAGTTCGTCGGCGCTAATGGTCAGCGGCAGCTGGCGCATCAGTTCATAGAAACGGCGAGCCGGTTTGACGGCGGCGGGAATGCCTGCGATATCGCTATCCAGCGCGCTGAGGATCGCGGCGTGCTCGGTGCACAGGCTGCTTGCCTGTGAGCGTAAACGGTCTGCCAGCACTTTGACGCGCGGCGTTAAGCTGTAGTGTACCATGGGTAAGGTTCTCCAAATCTTGTTATCAGTGGCCCTGTACGGGATGACCGGACCAGGCCCGGCGATAAAGCTCGGTTAACGCGTTAGCGTCCGGCGCGCGTGGGTTGGTTGGGGTACAGCTGTCGCGCAGCGCCTGGCCGACCATCTCCGGCAAACGGCGTTCGAATTCAGCCGCCTCAATGCCGGTGTCGCTAATGCCGGAGGGCATGCTCATCTCTTCTTTTAAAGCCTGAATGGCGACCAGCAGGCTGGCGACGCCCTGGCGCGGCGAGGCGGCTGGCAGATCCAGCAGATGCGCCAGACGGGCATATTTCGTTGCCGCAAGGGTGTCGCACTGGCCGTTGAAATCGGCGTTCCAGGCGACGACTTGCGCCATCAACAGGGCGTTGGCGCGGCCATGGGGTACGCGGAAGACGCCGCCGAGGGCGTGTGCCAGGCTGTGGGTTATCCCAAGCGACGCGTTGGTGAAGGCCATCCCCGCCATGCAGGAGGCGTTATGCATCTTTTCGCGCGCCTGCAGGTTGTCGCCGCTGCGCCAGCAGGTCGGCAGATAGCGGAATACCTGCTGCACCACTTTCTCCGCCAGCGCGTCGGAAAAGTCGCTGGCGGCGCGGGAGACGTAGGCTTCCAGAGCGTGACACAGTACGTCCATGCCGGTGTCGGCGGTAATTGCCGGCGGCACCGAAGCCACCAGCGCCGGGTCAAGAATGGCGATATCCGGCAGCAGCGACGCATCCACCAGTACCAGCTTCTCAGCATTGGCTTTCACCACCGAAAAGGCGGTGACTTCCGAGCCGGTGCCGCTGGTGGTGGGGATGGCGACGAAGCACGGGCGGGGACGGTTGCCCTGCGGACGGGTCTGCGCCAGGGAGAAAATAACCGCTTTGGCGGCATCGATTACCGAACCGCCGCCGAGCGCGATAACCAGATCCGGATAGTGGTTATCCATCAGCTTCATGCCGCGCACCACGGTGGCGATATCCGGATCCGCCACTACGTCGTCCCACATCTGCCAGGCGATCCCGCGCTGGCGCAACAGGGCGGTGACGCGCTCGGCGAGACCAAACTTCACCATCGCTTTATCGGTCACCAGCAGCACGCTGCGGGCGGAAAGTTCGTTCAGCACCGAGAGGGCGTCCTGACCGAAGCAAATCCGCGGTTTCAGTAAAAATTCACTCATTGGGCTATTCACTCCTGTTAGGCGTCCCGAAACACGTTCTCGACAATGGCGACCACCGACATCGCTTTGTAGCGGTCTTTATTGAGTGCGAAGTACTCTTCCGCCAGCACGATGTCGTGCATGCCGGCGCCGACGTTATCGACGGCAACCCAGGTCTGGTCTTTCATCGGCTGCTGTTTGTCATCTAAGCGGGTGATCAACAGCAGGTTGCTGCCGCGTAGCTCATCGCATTTTTGCGTGGCGACGACATGGCCGGTTACCTTTGCGAGAATCATCGTTTATCGCCTTATATCAGTGCGTTACTTAGCGAGGCGCTCCAGCACCTGGCGAATAACGCGTTCCACGTTTTGTTCGTTGATTTCACCTTCCATGCTGGCGGCGCCTGCGCTGGCGAAACGGTCATCGTTGCCTGCAGTGCGCGCTGGCGCGGCGCTGGCCGGGGCGTTGAAACGCACGTCATCAAGAATGCTGCGCTGCGGATCGCTCGCCGGAGTAACGATGGTCGGCTGGGGCTCAGGGCGGCTGCCCGGCGCGCGAAGCTCGTCAATCGAACGTACGCCATAGCCGACTTTGCGGATATTGAGCAGGTTCATCGGGCCGACGTTGTCGGAGCTGGAGCCGCCGCCGACCGCGCCGCAGCCGAGAGTCAGCGCCGGAGAGATGTTGGTGGTCGCGCCGATACCGCCGAGCGCCGCCGGAGTATTAATCAGAATGCGGTTGACCGGTTTTTCGAGGCTGAACTGGCGGATGACGTCCTGATTACGGGTGTGGATCACCAGCGTATGGCCGAGTCCTTCGTTGGTCAGCAGCTCCACCACGCGGTGGCAGGCGGCTTTCCAGTCCTCTTCCACGTACAGGCCGAGTACCGGGCACAGTTTTTCGCGCGAGTAGGGGTTTTTCGGCGATACGGTGGTCTGCTCGGCAATCAGCACTTTAGTGCTGGCCGGTACGCAGAATCCCGCCATCTGGCTGAGGTATAGCGCGGTTTTGCCGACCACTTTCGGGTTGATGGTGCCGTTCGGGCGCAGCAGCAGCGCCGCCATTTTCGCCGCCTCATCTTCATTCATGAAGTAGACGCCCTGCGCTTCCAGCTCGCGGTGAACCTCGTCATAAATGCAGCGTTCGACGATAATCGACTGCTCAGAGGCGCAGATCACGCCATTATCGAAGGTTTTGCTGGTGACGATATCTTTCACCGCGTGGTGGATATCGGCGCTGCGTTCGATAAACGCCGGGCCGTTACCCGGGCCGCCGCTGATGGTCGGGGTGCCGGAAGCGTAGGCCGCCCGCACCATGCCTTCGCCGCCGGTGGCGAGGATCAGCGACACGTCTTTGCTGTGCATCAGTTCGGAGGTGGCTTCGAGCGTTAACTGGGTGATGCCGTCAACGCTGCCTGCCGGGGCGCCGGCCGCTTCTGCCGCGCGTTTGACGATTTCAATCGCCTTCCAGCTGCACTGACGCGCGCCCGGATGCGGGGAGAAGATAATGGCGTTACCGGCCTTGAGGGCGATCAGCGCTTTGTAGATAACCGTAGAGGTTGGGTTAGTTGAGGGGACCAGCGCGCAAATCACGCCGAGCGGCACGCCCACGTCCATCACTTTTTTTACCGGGTCGTCATGAATGATGCCAACGGTCTTCATATCTTTGATGGCGTCGTAGACGCGCAGCGAGGCGAAACGGTTTTTCAGCACTTTGTCCTGCCAGTTGCCAAAACCGGTCTCTTCCGCGGCCATTTTCGCCAGCGCTTCGGCGTGGTGCGCTGCTTCCTGGGCCACGTTTTTCACGATGGCGTCGATTTGCTGTTGCGAAAAGGTGGCCAGAATCGCCTGCGCCTTTTTGGCGTTGCGCACCAGTTCCCGCGCGTTCTGCCGGGATTGCAAATCGTTATCCAGTTCAATCATGAGTCTATCCTTCATCAGACGAAAAGAGTGGAGACGGGGCGCGCCCTGTCAGGTCATGCTTTGTGCTGCGCCGCGATTTTTTCGATGTCGTTATGTGGACGCGCAATGACGCGAGAACTGACGACTTCGCCAATGCGTTTCGCCGCTTCCACGCCGGAGTCGACCGCCGCGTTGACCGCGCCGACGTCGCCTTTCACCATTGCGGTGACGAGGCCGGAACCGACGTTTTCATAGCCGATAAGCTCGACGTTGGCGGCTTTACACATCGCGTCCGCGGCTTCAATGCAGGCCACCAGACCTTTGGTTTCGATAAGACCAAGCGCTTCTTTCATCAGGTTTCTCCGTTAGTCCGCAATCTTGTAATGCGAGACGATTTTGTTGATGTCGTTATGCGGACGGGCGATAACCAGCGAGGTCACCACTTCGCCGATGCGCTGCGCCGATTCCACACCGGAATCCACCGCCGCTTTCACCGCGCCGACGTCGCCTTTCACCATCGCGGTGACAAGGCCAGAGCCGACGTTTTCATAGCCGATAAGCTCGACGTTGGCGGCTTTACACATCGCATCCGCCGCTTCAATGCAGGCCACCAGACCTTTGGTTTCAATCAGACCTAATGCATCACCCATTTGCGTTCTCCTGGCCTTCAGGCCTTGTGTTTAATGACGATTTTGTTGATGTCGTTATGCGGACGCGCGATGACCAGCGAGGTCACCACTTCGCCGATGCGCTGCGCGGATTCCACACCGGAATCCACCGCCGCTTTCACCGCGCCGACGTCGCCTTTCACCATCACGGTGACAAGGCCAGAGCCGACGTTTTCATAGCCGATCAGTTCGACGTTGGCGGCTTTACACATCGCGTCCGCTGCTTCAATACAGGCCACCAGACCTTTGGTTTCGATAAGCCCCAATGCATCACCCATCGTGATTTCCTCCAGAACAGGTTTTGTTATTCGGGAAAACCGTCCGCGTAACGGCATCAACACGCGGAAGCGGCGTTCGGGGTTCACTATAGGGAATGGGGAAAGAAGTGAAATTTAAATCCGTGGAGATGAATATTTTAGGTTTTTACTCTGTGATTTAGCCTTATTTAGCCTTCCATTTATCTTTTCGTTCTGTTTTATGCGTGTTGATTTTTATCATGATATGGCGCTTTTTTAGGCTATTTATCGGCGAGAGGTGAATGTTAATAAGATGCTAATTACTTGCCAGCAGGCGGTAATATAGCCGCGTGATAATTGTGGGTATGCGCAAGTTTTGGCGTCGAAGCTAAATGCAAAACGTGCGCTTTTAGCATCGTGGAAAGAGGGGGCAATAACGGAGCGTGAGCGAGGGCGCATTTTCCTCGCGGCGGTTCAGGGGGGACGGGTTAGTTAAGCGTGCTGCCGGACTTCAGCGTGCAGATGTAGAGCGGCGAGTTGATAGAACTCAGCAGGATAGCTTTGTCGTTAAGCTTCTGCGCGTTGAGGAACAGGCCATCGTGGCTGTCGGACATCTCGCGCATGAAGTAGTCGAAGATGACATTCGGCGATTCGTCGATGGATGAGGCGCTGGATTCCCATTTTTTAATTCGGTAGTGGCGTTCGGTTGCCGAGATGCGTTGGCTGGTGTAGCTGAATTTGACGTAGCGCTGCAGGTAGAGCCAGCCGGCGGCGGAATCGGTATAGCCTTCCACCACCATCGAACCGTTGCCGTTGGCGGCAAAATTAAAATGAATATTGCCGTTCACATTCTCTTTTTCCATGTTTTCAAAACGCATGATCGCTTTGGTGGAACAGCTCATCACGCCATCGTTGGCATCCGGCAACAGGCGCCAGGCGCTAAAACCGGCGGCGGCGATAAACGCCAGGGCGGAAAGGGCGAAAAAGGGGCGGGGCGCGAGTCTCATTGCGGCTTCCAGGAGTAGTAAAAGTAGTTATCGCAATAGCTAAATGGGTTGTCTTCGTGCATCGCGCAGTGGGCGAGAAATACCCGGCCCAGGCCGTTAGTCTCCAGCCGGTCGCCGTAGAAGAAAACGAAACGCTCCCCCGGCTTGCAGCTGAGCTTCAGCCGCTGACGCACCTCATCAAAATTCTTACCGTAGGCCGTGGCGGAAACCGAACGCAGCATTTCATCGCTGGCCAGCAGTTCGCACTGGCTGTGGCTCATCAGCGTCAGATTGATTGGCCGGGCGACGTGGGTGCCGGCGAGACTAAATGCCACCAGCAGCAGGGCGATGAGCAGCAGACAGCCGCCGGCCAGATACCAGCACATACCGCGCGCATGTAGAGATGCGGTGGGCGGCGTTGGCGCCGCAGCGGGGGCGGCTTCATCAGGCGTAGCGCATGTGAGAACGGCATCGGCGGGCGTCGGCTCGGCGTCGAGCAGTTCGATGCTGAGATCCTGATTCAGCTGCAACATGCCGCGCGACACGGTGACAATAATGTTATCGATATCGTAGTGGCGGAAGGTTTTGCGCAGCATGCTCAGGTATTGATTGAGATTGCTGTTGGATGAGGTTAAACCGTTATCGTCCCAGACCTTTTTCAACACTTCATCGCGACTGACAACGCCGGTATGGCGAAGAAAAAAATAGAGCAGCGCGTTGGCGGTAATGGATAGCTGGCTATCCGGCTCATTGCCGCCCGGTAATGTTAGGGTGCCGTCCGTTGCGTCATAAATGAGACGGGCATTGATGTTGTAGCGCATCGCGGCCTCACTCTACTCGCTTCACGCGGGAAGCGTCATTTTTGTCAGATCGTTTACCAGCGCCTGGCGGTGTTCGCTGCTCATGGTGCGCCCTTCGGTCAGTTCCGATAACCAGATGCCGTCGGCGGCATAGCGCACCAGCGTGCCGGTCGGGCCGTTATCAAGCGCATCGCCCTGCGCCAGATGATCCAGCATCCAGTCGCGCCAGCATTTTCGCAGCACCGGTTCGTCGGGCATTGCCAGCGACAGCACCATCAGTTGCCGGCTTTCGTGGGTATCCGTCAGCTCCGGGTTGGACAGATAGCGCAAATAGGCGCGGGTAAAGCGGCCGTAAGCGATGTTATCGGCGGCCATCAGCTCGCTAATCGCCTTTTCCATAATTGCCAACAGCCGGGCGAACAGAGCGAAAATCAGCGCCTGTTTATTGGGAAAGTGGTGCATGAGCCCGCCTTTGCTGACGCCAGCCTCGCGGGCGACGGCGTTCAGCGACAGGGCGGCGATACCGTCCCGGCCGGCAATCATCGCTGCGGATTCAAGCAGTTGACGATGCAGACGGACGGGGTCTTTTTTACGATGCTGGGCTTCCATGTTCATGGCCCGAATCATACCGACCAGACGGTATGATTATTCTTGATCGCTATCAATATGAGAGGGCGCTTCGGACGGCGGGATGTCGTTATTGCGTGGAGGCTCACAGATTGACAGTGACCTTCAGCAGATCAGGAAGTTAGCGCGTGCGGTAATAGTGGTCTACACCGCACGCGCGGGGGGATTAATCGACCAGTTCCTTGACGATGTTCATCAGAGCATGGACATCTTGCGGGCGGGTATTGCCGCTTTGCGGATCGATAATGGAACTATAAATATGCGGCATGACCTGCGCGACGCCGGCCTGCAGGCAGGTTTGTAGAATCAGCGCAAAGTTATCAAGATCGATGCCCCCGGTGGGCTCAATCAGCGTCATACCGTTTTCTACCGCGCTTTGGGCGAGCGCTTTCAGCTCCGCCAGCGACTTTTCGCCGCCCATCGGGAAAAATTTAGCCGCATGCGCGCCCATATCCTGCATCATTCTGACCGCCGCATCGCAGGAAACCTGGGCCGGGATGCCCTTGGCGCTGCGCACGCCGGTGGAGATACGTACTTCACCGGGCGTGCCGCTGGGGCTGACCAGCGCATTAATAAAGGTTTGCTGGCCTCCGGTCGCCGCCAGCGCCCCGGCGGCAAAGCCGCTGCCGGTGAAGGTCTGGTTGACGTGAGCGGGATGGACCTGCGCGGCGATCATTGCCGCTTTGTAAAACTGCGCCGGATCGCCGGCGCCGAGACCGACGGAAATAGAAGGCACTTCCGCCATCCAGCGGCGCACTTCTGCAACGCCTTGTTCGACGCTGGTAAATTGCGCCGAGAGTACGCCAATCACCGCGTGCCCTTCAGCGGCGTCATAGATTTCCCGGGCGTTGGCGATGTCCTTCGCCAGCACGTTAATCGCCACCCGCTGGCGATAAAAGTTAATCCGCTGCATGCTGCGTAATCTCCTGTAAGCGCGCGACGATGAGCGACATTTCTCCTTCGCCGACGGTGCGGGGGTCAAGGCTAAAATGGCCCTCATGCAGATAGTAGCGGCGGGCGTAAATGGCGATATCGCCGCCGCGTAGCTGGGCTTCAACCTCACGGGCGCTGAGTCCCAGTTCATTGGCGTCGACGCTGACCCGAATGCGCCAGATGGCGCGCCCGGCCTCATCCTGTTCGATATCGGCGCGCAGGCCGGGTAGCGCGGAAATCGCCTCGGCGAATGGACGCAGCGCGGCGGCGTCAGGCGCCGGCGCCGCCGTCCGGTAACGGTCCAGCGCGTAGACGAGACCGACCATATTCTCTTTGCCGATTTTCATCGCCCGCGCGATGCCGTGGTGCTGGGCTTTACAAGCGGCGATCCAGATGCGCTTGCCGCTAATAAAGCCTGAGGTTGGGGCGTTAAAGGCTTTCGCCCCGCTGTAGATAACCATGTCCGCGCCGCTGGCGACCCACTGGCGCAAGTCTTCTTCGGCGGCGGCATCGACGATCAGCGGCAGATTATGCTGGCGGGCGACCTGCACGAAATCGTCAATACCGAGCATCCCTTTTTGCACGCAATGGTGGGATTTCACATACAGTAGCGCCGCCGTGCGTGCGTTCACCGCGCTCTCCAGCTGCCAGCGTGCCGCCAGATTGCTGGAGCCGACTTCGACAATACGCCCGCCACCGAGGCGGATAGCGCTGGTGATTGGCGCGCCGTAATCGACATTATGCCCGCGCAGTATCACTATCTCGTTCGGCCACTGGCTGCTGTCCGGCATCTGCGCCACCTTTTCCGGCTCGCCGCGGGTGATCGCCGCCGCGACGGCGATGGCGATACCGGCAGAGGCGCAGGAGGTGATATAGCTGTCTTCCGCGCCGGTGTGGGCGGAAACCAGTTCGCCCGCGCGGTCGGTTAATTTATCGATTTCGACGAAGGCTCCCGCCGCCTGCGCGGTGGCCTGCATCACTTGCGGGTCGACGGCGGACACGCCGAGGATGGTCATTTTGCCGCAGGCGTTAATCACCCGTTTTAAGCCCAGTTGCTGGTAGATATTGCCGTTCATGATTTACAGCACTCCCAACAGCGAGCAGACGATGCTGATAGCGACTATCGACAGTAAAATGGTGGTGTAGCGCGGCCCTTTTTTCAGTAAGTAGAAATAGATAGCGAACACCGCCGCCAGCGGCAGCAGGCCGGGGGCAATTGAGTCGAGGATCTGCTGGACCACCACTTCCGAGCCTTTAAGCGCGCTGATTTTCAGCGGGGTGGTGATTTTGACGTAGCTTGCCGACAGGGCGCCCATCATGATGAGACCCAGCACGTTGGCGCCGTAAATCAATTCTTTAATTCGCCCCCCTTGCAGCAGGCCGATAATGGAGTCACGGCCCAGGGTGTAGCCTTTATGCACCAGTCCGTAGCTTATCGCCATGGTGATCGCCGGGTAGAGGATCAGCGGGGCGATACCGCCGAACGCGCTGCCGCTGGCGGCGAAGGGGATGAAAATCGCAATCAGCAACGGCATCACCGCGGCCCAGATAATCGAGTCGCCCATCCCGGCCAGCGGGCCCATCAGGCCGGTTTTGATCCCGGTGATTGAAGCATCGCTGATCGGCTCGCCGCGGGTTTTCTGCTCTTCCATGGCGATGGAGATACCCTGGATAACCGAGCCGAAAGTTTGCTCCGAGTTAAAGAAGTTCAGGTGGCGTTTGAGCGCCTCGGCCTGCTCCTCTTTTTTCGGGTACAGCTTTTTGATAATGGGCGTCATTGAGGCGCAGAAAATCAGGCTCTGCAGACGTTCGTAGGAGCTGGATACCTCCGCCCCCAGCCAGTAAATCAGCCAGGCTTTGGTGATATCGGCTTTGCTCAGCGCCTGAGTTTCGCGGGCGCGTTCAACCAGTTCATGTTCCATTACATCGCTACTCATCATGCAGCTCCTTCATTTTTGGCCAGGCCTTTAATCAGGAAGGCGACGCAGGTGCCGAAAATCGCCATCGCCATGATGTCCACCTTCAGGTAGAGCACCGCGAAAAATCCGCCGATAAACCACGGCAGCAGGCTCTTTTTGCCGATCACCATGATGGTGATGGCAAAGCCCAGCGCCGGCAGGATTCCGCCCATAATTTCAAACGAGTGGGTCAGCCAGTGCGGCATCAGTTTGAGGAATTTTTCCACTACGCTTTGGCCAAAGTAGTTGGCGGCGAAGACCACCGGGAAGCGCAGCACCAGCCCCAGCAGCGCCGGATAGATAAAGGCGCAGCGCATGATGCCCGCCATGTTGGCGCTTTCGGCGTGTTTGTCGGCCATGTGCACCCACGCGGCGTTGAGCGTACGGCGCAGCTGATCGAGGAATACCCCGATGACGCCAAACGGGATCGCCAGCGCGATCGCCAGGTTGGGCTCCATCCCGGCCTTCACGGCGATCGGAATGGCGATACAGGCGGCCAGCGCCGGGTCCGACGGCACGTTGCCGCCCGGCGTGGAGGTCACTCCAAGATAGACCAGCTGCATACCCGCGCCGATGATCATCGCGGTTTTCATATCGCCCAGCAGCAGGCCGACGAATACGGCGATCACCACGGGTTGCAGCAACATGGCGGAGAAGGTATAGCCTAAACGTAATCGGGCGAACCAGTAATACAACCCCATCAGGCTCGCAAAAAGTAAGGTATCCATAGTTTTTTACCTTTTTATCAACTGGTTAGAATTTTTTCAGGATGTCGTCCAGTGACTGTGGTTTATCTTCCGGGATGGTCTGAAAGAACACCTGAATGCCGCTATCCTTCAGAGCGCCGAGGATGCCGACATCTTTTTCATCAAGGGTGATGTTCTGGAACACGGCCTTGCGGTTCGGCCCGCCGCCCAGCCCGCCAACCTGAATCGTCTGCACGTCAAAGCCCAACTGGACGGCTTCCTGAACGGCTGACAGCGACGGGAATAGCACCAGCACATTGCCATCGCCGAGCTGATTCTCTTTCCAGGCGGCGGCGAAGCTGGCGTTGCCGTAACAGTCGACTTTGATGTTCGGCGGCGCGGCCATTAAATAGATATTTTTCATAAACGGATCGGCATCCAGCTCGTCGCTGACCACGGCGATACGATTGGCCTGCGACTGGCCGACCCATTTGGTGACGACCTGACCGTGGATCAGACGGCTATCGATACGACATAAAACGATTTTTGCCATGATGGGCTCCTTAAGAGGTTAACTGGTTCACGTGGGCGACAACGTCGCGGCAGCTGCTGCGTCCTGCTTCGACCAGCGCATTAACGCAGCCGGTGAGCGGGCCCTGCTCGCGCAGATCCAACGCCTCCAGCAGCAGCGAGGCGTTGAGCCCGCAGACGACGGCGATGGGGTAATCCGCGCTCAAGCGCGCGGCGACGTTGGAGGTAGTGCCGCCGAGAAAATCGGTCAAAATCAGCGAGCCTGCCGGCATCGCCTGCACGACCGCTTCGACGCGCTGATAAAACTCGCCGAGGGTATCGACCGGCATAAGCGCGATTTCGCTGACGCCGGCGATTTCGCCGGTCACCATGCGCAGACTGTCGCAAAGTTGCGTGCCCCAGCCGCCGTGCGTCAGCAGCAGAATCTGGGGTAACTGGGTGGTAGGTTCAGTGGATGACAAAGTGGCCTCCTGGCGCCGAATCGTTGACGCACTAATAAGAGCAAAGCGCGTGCCACAATTTGTGTCATCTACCGAAGAGGAAAAGGCTGGCGGGCCGCAAAGCCGCGCCAGAACAGGCGTTAACTAAATAATAACTCGTAGATATAAATGTACTCGGCATCGGATAAACGGATGGCATAGGCCTCTTCAACCGGATGGAAAGCCGATTTGATGACACTAAATGCCTGAGCGTCCATATCCGGCCGCGTTTCCAGCGCCATCTGTAACGGTTTACGGTTAATCACGATACGCTCGACCATACAGCAGCAGTGGATCAGAAAGCGTAGTGTCACCTGGCGGTTAGGCGCGATGGCCAACGCGTTCCTGAGCTGGTTCAGGATCCCTTCCATTTCTTTTAATATGCGCTGCGGATTGAGCACCGAAATATGGTTGATAATGCTTTCCATGGTCAGGGCGCTGATAAACCGTGAAGCGCTGCGCTCCATCTCCAGACGGCGCTCGCTGCTGGATAAATCCGGGGTCAGCAGGCTGAGCACCAGCACCGGCCCCTGCTCGGAAAACAGCTCCTCCAGCGAGATAAACGGGATATCGGGCAGCCCCGGCTGGAATGTCCCGACAATACCCGCCAGCCGTTCATGCGCCATGATTGCCTGCTGTAGGCGCTCCGGGCTGCGAACTTCGTTGTAATCGAGGATCACCATCCGGGTATCCTGCGACATCAGCTCGCCAAAGCTCTCCTCCAGCACCTTTTTGATTTTTTCCGCCGTGCCCATGCCGGTAATGCAGGAGATAACCAGCACCTTGCCGGCGTTCTCCTGCTGCGGCGTGCACAGCTGGCTGGCGATGCCTTTTTCCTGCATCAGATTGACCAACCGCGGCAGGTCGCCGGTTTCGTAGCTGAGATCGAGACCGATCTCCAGCAGGCTGGTCAGGGTGATATTCGGCATCAGCAGGACATCGATCTGGAACAGTTTGCTGATGGTGCTGCCGAAATGGACCAGCGATCCGATGTCTACCATCAGGATCAGCCGCTGCCAGCCTTTGCTGTGGATCAACTGGATCAGTTTTTCCAGCGTATCGTGCACCGATTGTTCAAACGGCATGTCGATGGCGCTGAACAGTTCGCGTTCCAGCACCCGATTGACGTACTGCGCCATGCTGGTGGCCGTGGTGGCGCCATGAGCAATGAGGATCGCCCCGCAGTCAGGGCTGGCGGTGATGCGCTGGCGGTAATGGCGGCACTCTTTGAGGAACAGGCACAGCCAGACCACTTCGGTGGCTGGACACTGGATATGCAGCAGATCGTTGATCTTCTTGCACAACAGAGTGGCGTTATCGTATTCATCTTTGCAGCGATCGAGGATCAGGCTCGAAGAGTATAACTGCGGGATCAGGCCGCGTTGTACGTAGCTGATGAGAGCGAGAAAGTGTTTACGCAGCGGGTTGACCAGGTTTTCCGGCAGGGCGAAGCCGAGTACCTGCTCAACGTAGCCGATAAGCAGGGTCACGCGCTCCTCAATCCGATCGCCATAACGTGGCGCGTGGCTGGCGCTATCGCGGCTGTAGAGGCCATATTCAAAAATCGAGCTGAGCTTATTTTTAAGAATCGCCAGCGTCTCGGCGGGCGGCACGTTGCTATTGCGCAGGTTAACGTATTCGCGGGTCAGGAAGCTGTAGAACAGATCGCTCTCCTCGACGCTGTCATCGGCCGCCGAACTTTTCAGCTGCGGAAGAGTTCGGGCATCGATGTTCAGCAGGGGACGGCCGTTAAACAGCGCATCGACCAGCTGTCGTTGCTCCGGCGTGGCATTGATCGGGCCGTCCGCCAGTTTGCTGTCCAGCAGCAGTATCTCGTTATTAGCCGCCATTCCCAACGCCCATGCCTGGGCGCACAAGAACTGGATGTCGCTTTTAAGCTGGCCGATGTTGCCTTCCAGCGGCTTGTTCAGCAGCCACAGCAGCAAGGTTTTATCGATACTCACCGTGCGCTCGATTTTGCGACTTTCGCGTTGTAAAAAACCGATGATCAGTTCGATCTGCTCTTCAACTGAACGCTGGCGGATGCCGGGTAAATCGATAGCGACCTGAATACGCCGCTGAAAGGTACGTAATAGCGATGAGCTGACGGGCTCGGTGGTGGCGCAGATCAGACGTACGGCGATATTGCGCGCCGGGCCGCTGGCGCCGAGCGGGCGATATTCGCCTTTATCCAACAGCGAAAAGAGCTTTTCCTGCCCTTCATAGGGCAGGCGATGCACTTCATCCAGCAGCAGATAGCCGCCGTCGGCCTGTTCGATCAGCCCGCTTTTGTTTTCCGTCGCCCCGGTAAAGGCGCCCTGACGGTGGCCAAAGAGATGCGATGACAGCAGCTCCGGGTTGTTGGCGTATTCCGCGCAGTTGAAGTAGACCAGCGGCGGCCGTTTTTCACCGGCATGCTCGCAGGCGTAGCGGTGCATTAGCTCGGCAAAAAAGGTTTTACCCACGCCGGAGGGACCGGTCAGCAGGACGTGCAGCCCGTGGGGATACAATACCGCGGCTTTCCCTTTTTCCACGGCATCGTGCAGGCTGCGATCGTGGCCGATCAGCGTGGCGAACGGGTCGACAGCCTCATTGTTATCTTGCGGCTGCGGCAGGAGATCGGCGAGAGTCGCCGGCTCGCGTTCGCTTTCCGTCAGCGTATGGTCGAGCAGCGTTTCCGTCGTCCGGCGATGTAAAAAGAATACCGGGCGGCCGCGCGTTTTAATCACCAGCCCGTCGCTCCATAGCTGATTGAGATCTTTACTCACCGAGTTGCGCGCCAGCCCGAGGTTAAAGCCGATTTGCTCTGCGGTGAAGGCGTTCGAGCCCCTGGCTAAATCCTCCAGCGTCACGGCCTGGCTCAGCCTCTCCAGCTCCCGCAGTACTATCTCAATACGTCTCATCTCGTTACCGGGTTGTTCAATGTCGATAGTTGAGAACATACACTATTACGCGGCGTCAGAAAGAGACCAGGGGCGAAGTTGGCGGCCTTAACGATATCTACAGGGTGTCCTTTCGCTGCCACAATGGTGGTTTAAGGTGGGATTGGGTATGGTTAGCGCATCTCACCGGAGGAACAGATATGTTGAGCGGATTGAATCATCTGACCCTGGCGGTCAGCCAGCTGGCGCCGAGCGTGGCGTTTTATCATCAGCTGCTGGGCATGACGCTGCACGCGCGGTGGGATAGCGGCGTGTATCTTTCCTGCGGCGATCTGTGGCTGTGCCTGTCGCTGGATCCGCAGCGGCGCGTCACTCCGCCGGAGGAGAGCGACTACACCCATTATGCGTTTAGCATTAGCGAGGCGGATTTTGCCAGCTTTACTGCCCGCCTTGAGGTCGCTGGCGTAGCGGTATGGAAGCTAAACCGTAGCGAAGGCGAATCGCACTATTTCCTCGACCCCGACGGCCACAAGCTGGAGCTGCACGTTGGCAGCCTCGCCAAGCGCCTGTCCGCCTGCCGTGAGCATCCTTATAAGGGGATGGTGTTTTTTGAGGATGAGTAAGTGGCAGCTGGGAACCTGTAGCCCCGGTAAGCGCAGCGCCACCGGGGGAAGGAGAGGCAGAGGACCCACAGGTCGGTAACGCGTTAGCGTTGCCGGGGTTAGTATGAAGCGTATATCCTGGCGAAAGCTTAAAAAAGCAGAGAATCGATGATTAATACTTGATAACGCATTAATCAATTGTTCTGATAGCATTTATTTCGTAAATACGCATGGCAGGAGCGCCAGGATGAGTACTTTCGACACTACAAAAATAGCTTTAAAGGACATCCTCGAACAAATTACTGATGGGCGAGTTCAATTACCTGATTTTCAACGTGGATGGGTATGGGATGATGAGCATGTTCGTTCTTTGCTGGTCAGTATTGCTCGTTCTTTCCCAGTAGGTGCTGTAATGCTACTGGATACAGGGGGAGAGGTTCGCTTCCAGGTGCGCCCTATTGAAAATTTACCGGAAAACATGCCTGAACCTGAACGGCTTATTCTTGATGGGCAACAGCGTTTAACTTCATTGACCCAAGTATTGATGTTAAATTCCCCCGTTAAAACCTTTAACGAAAAAGGGAAAGCGATAGACCGTTTTTATTACATCGACATTGAAGCTGCTCTGGATGATCGCCTTGATGAGGCATTTATTGCAGTAGAAAAATCTAAACGAGTCACAGTGAACTTTGGTCGTGATATAAAAACATTCATCAATTCAGCTGGCGAAGAAATCGAAATGGATTTTTCGACAGCAGAAAAAGAGTGCAAGGCTTTATTTTTCCCATGTAATCAGATTATCAATTCCGATAAGTGGGAGGAAAGTTTACATGAGTTTGCGCAAGACAAATTTGGCATTTATATAGAATTCCGTAAAAAAATCTTGAATGCGTTTCGTAATTATCACTTGCCGGTTATTTCACTGGGAAAATCAACAAGCAAAGAGGCCGTTTGCTTAGTATTTGAGAAGGTGAACACTGGCGGGGTGCCGCTATCCGTTTTTGAACTGGTGACGGCGAGTTTCGCGGCCGACGGATTTAACTTGCGGGATGATTGGTTTGGAAGCCAGCTTCGTAAAAAGAGCGGACGTCGTACCGCATTGAACAAAGAGCCCATTCTTGATGGGGTAGAACCGACTGATTTTTTACAAGCGATCAGTATATTAAATACACTGAAAAAAAGAAGAGCCGATATTTCTGAAGGAAAAACTGGGAAATCAGTGACCGCTGTGAGCGCCAAACGTGTTTCTGTACTAGCTCTTTCTTTAGATGACTACCATCATTGGGCTGATAATGTTGAAAAGGGTTTTCTTCTGGCTGCTAAATTCCTCCAGCAGGAGTGTTTTATGCACCCGTGGGATCTTCCTTATCGTACACAGTTGGTGCCATTGGCTGCGGTATTATCCCAATTACAAGGCAACTGGTTAGAGCCTAAAATCTACAATAAGCTCACTCGTTGGTTCTGGTGTGGCGTTTTGGGTGAACTTTACGGCGGTGCCGTAGAAACGCGCATAGCAAATGATGTAGAAGAGTTATTGAACTGGATTGAAGGTGACGGAGAAGAGCCGCGCACTATTTATGAGGCATCGTTCCAGCCTGGGCGTTTATTGACCCTGCGCTCGCGACTTAGTGCGGCCTATAAAGCGCTAAGCGTGTTAATTCTGCGTAACGGGGCGCAAGATTTCTTCTGGAAAGGGACCATCCAGAAACTGGATTTTGTTGATATTGCGCTCGATATTCACCATATATTTCCTAAAGCATGGTGTGAAGCGAATAATATTAGCCCAGCGATATATAACTCTGTAATAAATAAAACCTCGATCTCTTATAAAGCAAATAGGATGATCGGTGGAAAATCACCGGCTGAGTATCTTGCTCAAATTCAGATGCATAAACAGGTTGGTCTCGAAGACACCGAGATGGATGCTATTCTTCGTAGCCACTTCATTGAGCCATCTCTGCTACGTCAGAACGATTTCGCTGAGTTTTTTGAAGACCGCAAAAAGCAGCTATTAAGATTGATAGAGCAGGCTATGGGGAAGAAAATCACTCAGGATGAAGTTGCGGAATCTGAGAGAGAAATAGAAGAGTTTGAATCCTGATGGCGGCTTCAGGCTCGCTGCCAGGCGAGCCTGATTTTTTGCTACTTGCCGATTATTGTGTTGATTAACGCCTGTACCTGTTTTTGCTTACGCGCCGACAGCTTGCTGACCTGACGCAAAGCGGCGGTGAGCTCCGGCTCTGTTGGTTTGGCGGTAATCACGATACAGCCGTTCATCACCTTGAGATCCACTGCGGTACCGGTGGCAAAGCCCGCCGCCTCCAGCCACTGACCCTTCATGGTCAACGCCGGAATACGCTGGTAATCAGGATGACGAGTCGCATAACTCACGGTTAATTGACGACTAATTGCTGGGGAGACTTCTGGATCGGTGAATTCTGCAATAGAATGCGGGGTAGTCATGGTCTCTATTCCTTTTCAATAGGGATTGTGATTAGCAAGGCGCTCGTGTTGCAGCACGGGTGCCTTGCGAAAAATACCTGAACATATCATCAGGGAATAGAAGGAAAGTCCAGCTGAAAATCAATGAAAATAACGGTGTGGATAAAGAGAAATATTATTTTTGATGATGAGGATAAAGCGGCTATTTAGCCGCTTTATTGGTTTCTGGGGGCGGGTTAATTGATGGCGGCGTCGGTGAGGGCGTCGGCCAGGTGGAGCTGGGTTTGTTGGGCGGATTTAATTTTGGACTTAAGATTTTCGCAATACGCTGAAAAGCTTGTTATAGCTGCAACAATCTTCGTTTGCATTCTTACTGGAGGTAAATGGATTGGCATTTTATTTAATATAGAATGATTAAGATTAGTCATCGTTGAGCCAACAGAATTTCCGCCCAAATAATTTCGCACATAGACAGTTTTAAATAATTCAACTATATAGTCTTTATCTATTTCGTCACTGAATTTAAGGATGAAACTTCCGGTTCCACATAAATAACCATTTTCTTTCGTGGTTACAACGGCACATCTCCCCATTTCACCTCTACGTGCCATGACAATATTTCCTGCAATCATTTTATAAGATGACAAACTTTTTGCTAATTCTGTTGAAACAGATATTGCTGGGTCGATGACTATTTTACTATTAACAATATGCGATGGGTTGATTAAAGGCACTCCGCCAATAATATAATCACTTTGATGAATCATTGAGCCAAAAGGGCCAGTTGCTATTTCTATAGCAATATCACCAAAGTGGGCTAAGGACCATCCAGTAGGCAGTTCAAACGGTTTTTCCTTATCACTAATCGGTGGCAACGGTTTTTGCTTTTTCATTTTCCCGTCTTTTACCAACTGCGCCTTTTCCTGCGTAATACGTTTGAGCAGTTCAGAGGCCGGTTCGTCGTTCGGATCCTGCGGCACCAGTTTGCCCATCACCGCCAGTTGCAGAATGGTCTGTTTTAAGGCATCAATGCTGGCTTCGGTGGTAAAAAGCGTGTCGAAATGCTCGCTGATACGCGCCCAGTTTTCGGCCAGTTCATCGGCGTTTTGGCTGCCGGTTAGCGTGGTCAGCAGGGTTTCAACCAGCTGCTGATGGGCGTCCAGACTGGTCAGGGAGTGCTGTTCCAGTTGGTCGCAGAGAGACATTAGCTCCCTAATTTTTTGTACAATATTTTTCTGTTCATTTACTGGTGGTAATGCAATAACTTGTTGCTCCATTCTCTCCTTGGTCATGTGAAGCATTGCAATGCCATTACCTTGTGATTTTATCTTATCTGTAATTGATAAAAGAAAATCATGTATAAAGAACTTATCTGATAGTTCTTCTGCAAACAGTTTTAATTTCCATATATGATAATGGTAGATGACTTTTTTACCTGTCCAAATGAACGGGCCAAAAGATGCCGACCATGCATATAGGAGGTCACCATTATCGATGTATTTATTTTCATCTAATTCGAGATCAGAGTAATACCATTCATTTGATGTGAAGAGATTCCCTACGCGTAAGAGAGGAGTTCCTTCTTGAAGCATTTCATGTTTTTTGTATGCTCGACCGTTAATAACCTCCATGAGATCGGATAAACGCACCCACTCCCACCCCTCCGGCAGCTCAAACGGTTTCTCTTCCTCGCTAATCTCCGGCAGCGGCTTCTGCTTTTTAATTTTTCCCTGCTTCACCAGCTCGGCCTTTTCCGCCGCAATGCGTTTCAGTAATTCCGATGCTGGTTCATCGTTCGGATCCTGCGGCACCAGCTTGCCGCGCACCGCCAGCTCCAGAATCAGCTCGCGCAGCTTTTTAATCCCGTACAGGTCAATCTTGCCCGAGCTGCCGCGCCCTGCCGTGGAGCGTGTTTGCAGCGCCGTGGTCCAGGTGTCGATATGGTCGACAATCAGTTTTTCCACTGCCATCAGTTGGCCTCCTTGCCGGAGAGTGCCGCGCCGAGGATATCGCGTAGCTGGTGGCGCAGGGACTGGATTGCTTCCTGCTGTTTCGCGTACTGCGTCAGCAGTTCATCCGGATCGTGGCTGACGGTTTCCGCCTGGTGCGGGTTCTTGATATCGAGGTTAAAATTGCGGGCGATTACCTCGTCGATGCTGACCTTCCACGCCTGCTCGTTTTCGACGCGGCTGGCGAAGCCGTCGGCCTCGTTGCCCCACCAGTCGATCTCGGCCTGGAACTCTTCAAACTTCATCGGCTTGGTTTTGCTGTAGTTCTTCACCCCCGCCGGGTACGGATGCTCGTAGAACCAGATCGCTTTGGTCGGCTGGCCTTTGGTAAAGAACAGCAGGTTGGTTTTGATCCCGGTGTACGGGTTAAACACGCCGTTCGGCAAACGCACGATGGTGTGCAGATTGCACTCCTCGGTGAGCAGTTTTTTGATTTTGGTTTTCACACCTTCGCCAAACAGCGTACCGTCCGGCAGCACCACCGCCGCGCGGCCGTTCTTCGCCAGCACTTCAATAATCAGTTGCAGGAACAGATCCGCCGTTTCGCGGGTCTGCATCTCTGCCGGGAAGTTCTTCTCGATGCCGTCTTCTTCGGTGCCGCCGAACGGTGGGTTGGTGACGATCACATCCAACTGTTCATCCCACGACGACAGCGGCTTGTTGAGGGTGTTGTCGTGACGAATTTGCACCGGCACTTCGATACCGTGTAGCAGCATATTGGTGGTCGCCAGCAGGTGCGGGAGCTGCTTTTTCTCCACGCCGTGGATCTGCTGTTGCAGCGTCTGGTGATCGGCCACGCTCTTCACGTAGTTGTTTTTTACGTGATCGAACGCGCAGGCGAGGAAGCCGCCGGTACCGCAGGCCGGGTCCATAATCGACTCGCCGAGCTTCGGATCGACGCGATCGACCATAAAGCGGGTGACGGCGCGCGGGGTATAAAACTCACCGGCATTGCCCGCCGATTGCAGATCTTTGAGGATCTGTTCGTAAATGTCACCGAACAGGTGGCGCTCGCTGGCGCTGGTAAAGTCGATTTCGTTGAGCTTATTGATCACCTGACGCAGCAGGGTGCCGTTTTTCATGTAGTTATAGGCATCGCTGAACGCCTGTCTGACCACAAAGCCGCGCGGGTTTTTATCGATGGGGGCGGTGAGGTTTTTCAGCGTTGGGAACAGGTCATCGTTGACGAACTCCAGCAGGGAATCGCCGGTGATGCCTTCGGCGTTCGCCGCCCATGTGCGCCACAGGTAGCGCTGCGGAATGGGGAGTTGGTAGTTATCCTGCTCCAGTTCCAGCGCCTCTTCCTGGGCGTCAAAGATTTTCAGAAACAGCAGCCAGGAGAGCTGGCCGAGGCGCTGCGCATCGCCGTCCACGCCGGCGTCTTTGCGCATAATGTCCTGTAATGATTTGATTACTGAGCTGATTGACATGATGTGTTCCATGTTTCATTAACAATAAGGCCTTCTGCTACGCGGTGGCAGCAGAAGGCGCAAAAGGGGAGTGGTTACGCGGAGCGGGGCGGTAAGTGGTAGATTTCGCTCTCCAGCTCGCTGATGGCCTGATTATACCCGTTACGGTCGCCGAATCCGCTTTTAATGATCTCCGGCAGCGTACCCATGCTGTCGAACGGCTTGAGCTTCAGCACCTGAATACTCTCTATTTCCTGCACGCCCGCGTCGGCGTATTTATCCAGCAGCGTGTTCAGCACCGCCTGCGCGGCGTCGGAGTATTTGGTGAAGTAGTTGCGTTTACGCACGTTCTCCGCCCGCTCTTTGCGGGTTAACGGCGGCTGACCATACACCACGTGGCACAGCATGTCGAACGGGTCTAGCTCTTTACCGACCTCTTCCGCCAACACTTCCCAGATAATCCCCTGCTGCTCCAGTTCCTTGATGATGGCCTCTTTGCGTTCGGCGCCCTGCCACTTGCGGGTGAAATCATCCAGCGAGGCGTACTCTTTGAGCAGCGTTTTGCGGGTATAGTCTTTGAAGGATTCAGTGACCAGCTTGCCGTCGGCATCGTAATACTGCACGCGCTGGGCGATTACGCCGACGGCGACGCCGTTGACGTGAAACTTGCGCACTTTGTTCTCGTCCTCTTCCGGCAGCGGGCCGACATCATCTGAGCCGGTAACGGTATACGGCGCGGGATCTTCATTGGCGCCGATGACATCGTCTTCGGTCTCTTCTTCGTGCTCGTCGAACTGCTCTTCAAAATCGGAGTCCGGGTCGGCGATATCTTGCGGCGTGGTGTCCATCACCTTTTCCGGGATGCCGTCGAAGCGTTCGTCGGCGAACAGTTCGGTAGCCTTTTTGAAGTCGAGGATGGTGAACCACAGCTTGCCGTAGCGTTCATCGATGCGGGTGCCGCGGCCGATGATCTGTTTGAATTTGGTCATCGACTGAATGTTTTGGTCCAGCACCACCAGTTTGCAGGTTTTGGCGTCGACGCCGGTGGTCATCAGCTCGGAGGTGGTGGCGATAACCGGGTACTCTTTTTTGGGATTAATAAAGTTATCCAGTTGGGCTTTGCCGATATCGTCATCGCCGGTGATTTTCATCACGTACTTGTCGTTCTTTTTGACCTGTTCCGGGTTGAGATTGACCAGCGCGCGGCGCATGCGCTCCGCGTGATCGATGTCGTTACAGAAAATGATGGTTTTATCCATCGGGTTGGTGCGCTTGAGGTAATCGGTAATGGTTTTCGCCACCAGTTCGGTACGCTCATCAATCACCATCGTGCGATCAAAATCTTTCTGGTTGTAGATACGGTCGTCGATCAGCTCGCCGTTTTTATCCGTCTGGCCTTTGGTGGGACGCCAGCCCTGGAGATCGACATCGATATCGACGCGCACCACTTTATAAGGGGCAAGGAAGCCGTCTTCGATACCTTCTTTCAGCGAGTAGATATAGACCGGGTCGCCGAAGTAATCGGTGCTGGAGACTTCATGGGTCTCTTTCGGCGTGGCGGTTAAGCCAATCTGCGTGGCGGTGCTGAAATAGTCGAGGATTTCGCGCCACGCGCTGTCTTCGGAGGCGCTGCCGCGATGGCATTCGTCGATCACAATCAGGTCGAAGAAATCCGGGGCTACCTGCTTAAAGGCTTTTTGATCTTCTTCCGGGCCGGTAATGGCCTGATACAGCGCGAGATGGATTTCAAAGGCCGGATCGATAGTGCGCCCGGTGACTTTGGTCATTGCCGTGCCAAACGGCAGAAAATCGTTGTTTTTGGTCTGATCGACCAGAATATTGCGATCGGCGAGGAACAGGATCCGCTTCTTACTTTTCGCTTTCCATAAGCGCCAGATAATCTGGAAGGCGGTGTAGGTTTTCCCCGTTCCGGTCGCCATCACCAGCAGAACGCGGTTCTGCCCGGCGGAAACGGCTTCAATGGTTTTATTGATGGCCTGTAGCTGGTAATAACGCGGCGCTTTGCCGCTGCCGTCGTCGTAGTAGTCCTGGGTAATCACCGGTAGCTGGGCTGCGGTGTAGCCTTTCCAGACGCAGAATTTGTGCCAGAGTTCGGCTGGGGATGGGAACTCGTCGAGGGTGATCTCTCGTTCAATCTCGCCAGTTGCTGTTTTATCGTGGAAGATAAAGCCGTCGCCGTTGGTGGCGAAGACGAAAGGTACGTCCAGCAGGCGTGCGTACTCGATGCCCTGCTGCATCCCTTTGCCGATTTCATGCTTGTTGGCTTTGGCTTCAATCACCGCCAGCGGAATGCCCGGCTTGTGATACAGCACGATATCGGCGGATTTCACCGTTCTACGCGCTGCAACTTTACCGCGCACGATGACCTTACCGTCCCGGAGTTTGACCTCTTGTCTGATTTGCGTTGTGTCGTTCCAGCCAGCATCGAGGATGGCGGGCATAACGCGTTTGGTGATGATGTCAGCTTCCGTCAGGGTACTCAGGTTCAGCTCAGCCATTGGGTTGTCTCATCAAATTGCAATGGACAAATTCTACACAGAAAATTAGGAGAAATCATTACAGTCTGTGTGCATTATTAGTGTTAACTCAGTGTCTTAGATGCATTCGTGAATGTTATGTTCAAATAAATGAGGTTTTAATATGGAAATTATTCAAGTATGGGGGAAGTTTTTTCAGCATTTTAAACAGAAAAAATTGGATGCTGCGGTGGTTGTTTACGGCATAATCGCAATCTATTTAATTCCCTATAAGTTTCCTTTAAAAAGTTACCTGGTTGCATTTCTTTTTATATTTATTTTAATATTCTCTTGCACTCAAGAAATTCGAATTAGGGAATATATTAGTTTCTTTGTACGCACAGGCAATGATCATTTATTGACTCGGTGTGCTGGCATTCTATCACTATCCGCATGGTCAATTTTTTTGCTTTTATTGTTGTCTGCTAATGTGTTTGTCAACGCCATAACGTATTGGTTAGCAATTTTATTTTCAGTCTCTATCCTTATTAGCAGTATTTTGACTGTTTTAGATATTGCCAGAAATAATACAGCAAAAACCCTTAAAATTATCGGCTTTGCTGTTACTGTGTTTTCAGGTGTTTTTACATTTACCAGTAGTTATTCATCCAGTATTTTCTGGCAAATCAGCAATCTGGCGCTATCTTCCTCGCCATGGTTAGAATATTGCTGGAAAGCCACGGCATTCCTTATGTTCTTCCTATGGCTATCACAACCAATTTGTTATGGATTATTTATCACTTACGGTGATAAAGCGAAAGGGTATCGAATATTTACATTAACGGGTGCCTTTATTATGTCAGTTTTTTTGTTTCTACTCGTTCCTAAGTTGATTGGTGATGTTGCTTACTATGTGTTAAAAATCGCCATCAATTATGAATGGCGTGACGAAGCAAAGTGTGGCGATCTAAAAATCAATGATAAAAATGAAAAGTACTTTGGCTTTAATACTGACAAATATACTGTTTTTTATTCGGATAAAAATGATAAATGGGGTTTCTATAAGTTAACTTGTCAACAAGGGAGTAACAGGAAAGATTCTTATGCAGTCGAGTACTTACCTGAATATAATATTCCTGCGTGGTTAAAATAATAGAAACGTCTTTCCCGGAGGCGGCGCATGCCGCGCCTTTTCCGGGCTACCGGTTTGTAGACGGTGGGGACGCCAGAGCCTCACTCCATCGCCACCTTCACCGCTTCCCCCAGCTTGACCATCACCTCTTTATGCTTCTCAATCGGCGGCAGGGCGCAGTTGATCCTTAAGCAGTTGCGATATTTCCCGGATGCCGAAAACAGCGATCCTGGCGCGACCTGGATCTTCAGCCGACACAGCTGCTTGGCGACGCAGACCATATCCACCTGCTCCGGTAGCTCGACCCACAGCATAAAGCCGCCTTTCGGCCGGGTAACGCAGATCCCGCAGGGGAAAAACTCCCGCAGCCAGCAGGTATAGATCTCCATATTACGCTGATAGATCTGCCGCATCCGCCGCACGTGGCGGTGGTAATGGCCTTCGCGAATAAAGTTACAGGCCGCCAGTTGGGTTGAAGGGACGTTAGTGCCGCTGGCGGCGTACTTCATCTGCAGCAGACGATCGTAGTAGCGACCGGGGGCAATCCAGCCGATGCGCAGGCCGGGGGCGATGGTCTTGGTAAACGAGCTGCAAAGTATCACCCGACCGTCGATATCCCATGAATGAATCGTACGCGGGCGCGGGTATTCCGTCGCCAGCTCGCCGTAAATATCATCTTCGAAAATCACGATATCGTGGCGCTGGGCAAGGGACAGCACCGCGCGTTTGCGCGCGTCAGGCATGATGTATCCCAGCGGATTGTTGCAGTTAGGCACCAGGATCACCCCTTTGATTGGCCACTGATCCAGCGCCAGCTCTAAGGCCTCGATGCTGATCCCGGATTCCGGATCGGTTGGGATCTCAATGGCTTTCAGCCCCAGGCCGCGTAGTATTTGCATGGTGCCGTAGTAGCAGGGGGATTCGACGGCGACGATATCGCCGGGATGACACACCGACAGCAGCGCCAGCGATAGTGCGCTGTGGCAGCCGCTGGTGATCAGTAGATCGTCGGCGGTGACGACCGATCCGCCGTCGAGCATCAGGCGGGCGATCTGTTCGCGTAGTTCGCGACGCCCGGCCAGTTCGTCGTAGTTGAGCACTTCGCTGAGGTTGTGCTGAATTGCCCGGCTGAGTTCGCGCCAGATAGGCTTAAGGCTAGGCTGGGTGACGTCCGGCGAGCCGCCGCCGAAGGTAATGATTGATTTATCATTGCGCGCATCGAGCATGGTCAACACCTGGTCCCACTGGGTGATCTCCACCGGGCGCTGCACCGGGCGCGACATCGGCGGCACCGGCGCTTGGGCTTTGCGCGGGGCGACGAAATAGCCGGAGCGCGGCTGCGGCACGATCAGCTGTTGCTGTTCCAGCGTCTGGTAGGCCTGCTGAACTGTACTGATGCTGACGCCATGCTCCTGGCTCAGGTTGCGCACCGACGGCAGCTTTTCGCCGTGGCGATACAGCCCTTGTTCGATACGCTCGGCCAGCAGGCTGGCCAGATGTTGGTAGCGGGTCATGCTGTATCCTTAATTATCGCCATACAGATAGATAAACCAGTACAGATGGCGGTCAAAAATGGGGCATGGTGTACGTTTTAGCCAATCTGTATGTTAAAGAAAAGTGTTTTGTGAATCTGTATTGTTTGGGCCCGGATCCGTGAAGATAAAGCCTCTGGCAAGGCGAGGAGGTAGAGGATGGAATTTCACGAAAATCGGGCAAAACAGCCGTTTATCGGTTGGGTATTTCTG
Organism: Klebsiella sp. 141203; assembly: GCF_032601985.1. NCBI lineage: Bacteria > Pseudomonadati > Pseudomonadota > Gammaproteobacteria > Enterobacterales > Enterobacteriaceae > Klebsiella > Klebsiella sp. 141203. Next base: position 41,908 of record NZ_JAQIRL010000005.1, read on the forward strand.
GCGCGAGCGATTAGAAAATGGTGGCTTCGTGGGCAAACGCGCAAAGTATTGCAGCGAATGAGCGACGAACAGCTGAAAGATGTCGGGTTGCGCCGGGATCAGATCAATTAAAAAGTGCTTTTTTGTAGCCCCGGTAAGCGTCAGCGATACCGGGGAATTACATTCACAAAATTTATCAATTGATGCTTCTACTCCCATCGTTTCTTGATACTTACCATGATAAGTATTATTTTCCCCACAGCTAAGTGAGGAAAGTAACATGACCGAAGACGAACTGTTTGCCCGCCGCCCGATGGGGATGCGCATGGCGATGGTGGTGCGCCAGTGGCGCGCGATTATCGACAGCGCCATTACCGATACCGGCCTGACCCAGTCAAGCTGGACGGTGCTGATGCAGCTGCATCAGCTGGGGTGCAACGTCTCGGTAAGCGAACTGGCGGAAGTGCAGGGTATTGAGCTGCCGCCGCTGATGCGCACTCTCACGCAGCTGGAAAAGCAGGGGTATCTACTGCGCTCAACATCGCCATATGACAAACGCATCCGCCTGCTTACGCTGACGGCGGAAGGCCGTACTATCCTGGAAAAGCTGAACCGCGTCATTGAGACCTATCAACAGCGCGTGACGGAAACCATCCCCGATGCGGATCTCGACACCTTCAGCGCCACGTTAAATCAAATCGCCTGCAACTTGCGGACAATCCGCGAAGAAGATAACAAGATCTAAAACACTATGATGACGCCAGAACAAAAATTTGCCCGCTGGGTAAGGGTAAGTATTGCCGCTTTCCTGGTGATATTCGCCTGGTTTATCGTTGCCGATATCTGGATCCCGCTAACCCCGGATTCCACCGTGATGCGCGTGGTGACTCCGGTCTCGTCGCGGGTCTCCGGCTACGTCTCGCACGTCTACGTGCACAACAATAGCCAGGTGAAAAAGGGCGACCTGCTGTATGAGCTCGATCCCACGCCATTCATTAATAAAGTTGAAGCGGCGCAAATCGCCCTTGAACAGGCCAAACTGAGTAACCAGCAGCTGGATGCGCAAATCGCCGCCGCTCGCGCCAACCTGCGCACCGCGCAGTACACCGCGCGTAATGACAAAGTCACTCTCGACCGCTACCAGCGCCTGAGCACCATGCAAAACGTGTCGCAATCGGATCTCGATAAGGTGCGCACGACATGGCAGACCAGCGAACAATCGGTCAGCGCCCTGAATGCGCAGATTCAGAACCTGCTGATCCAGCGCGGCGAGCGCGACGACAAGCGCAACGTGACGCTGCAGAAATACCGCAACGCGCTGGAAGAGGCGCAGCTCAACCTCGGCTGGACCCAGGTGCGCGCTGAGACCGACGGTATGGTCAGCAACCTGCAGCTTAATCCGGGTATTTACGCCACCGCCGCCACCGCCGTGCTGGCGCTGGTTAACAACAATACCGATATCGTCGCCGACTTTCGTGAAAAAAGCCTGCGCCATACGGCGGTGAATACCGATGCGGCGGTAGTGTTCGATGCCCTGCCGGGTAAAGTCTTCCCGGCACACGTGACCAGCAGCGATGCCGGTATTCTTGCCGGTCAGGAAGCGGTGAATGGCCAGCTGTCGCAGCCTGAGCAGTCCACCCGCTGGGTGCGCGATGCGCAGCGTATGCGGATCCACGTTGCGCTGGATCAACCGCTGGATAAGCCGCTGCCGACCGGCGCCCGCGCTACGGTGCAGTTGTACAATAGCGACGGACCTTTCGCCCGCACCTTTGCCGGCCTGCAGATCCACCTGGTGAGCTGGTTGCACTATGTCTATTAACACCCTGGCGCACGTCTTTACCCCGCACGGCAATATCGTCTATACGGCCAATGATTTTCGCCAGACGGTACGCATTGCCGTCGCCGGGACCATCGCGCTGAGTATTTCGACCTTCTACGACGTGCAGTACGGCGTGTTTTTCGTCGTTTATCCGCTGATGCTGATGTCGCTGGTGCCGGTGTTCAACCGCCACGTCGCCCGGCAGTTTGTATTCAGCGCGGCGGTTAATTGCGTCGAAATGGTGCTCATCGTCGGCTATCTGTCGCAGTGGCCGGTAATTATGACATTAGTCGTCTTTGGTCTGTACGTGATGCGTTTTCGCTTTATGAGCCAGGGGCCGCTGTTCCTGCTGGGATCGATGGGCGTGGTGTGCCAGAGCACGATGCTCAATTTTATGAGCTATCCCACCAGCAACTGGCACACGCTGATGTTCTCCAATATGGAGGCCTGCGTGATGGCGGTGGCGCTGAGCGCGCTGCTGCACTATTTGATCCCGGATGTTGAACCGCGTAAGCCGCCGCCGCGCATAGAGAAAGACGCCGCGCGGATCCGCCATGAATCGCTGCTTTCCGGCACGGTTGCGACCATTATCTTTGTGATCTTTCAGATCTGCGATCTGAGCGATTCGCTATCGGCGCTAATGGCCGGGGTGCTGATCCTGTTTCCGATGCACTATCGCGGCGCGGTGATAAGCTCGATCTGGCGTGTGGCGGGGGTCGTGCTGGCTTGTCTGTACATTCTGGTGGTGCAGCTGATTATCTATGATTTCAGCAACCATATGATCCTGATGATGCCGCTAATTGGTCTTGGCCTGGCCTTTAGCGCCCGCCTGCACGTGATGGAAAAAGTGGGCGCGGGCGTAGGTTTCGCCAGTATCACCACCATCGGTATTATGTTTGGCCAGAACCTGCATCCGAATCAGGATCTGGTGTTCAGCGACCTGTACCGTATTACTTCGGTCACGGTCTCGCTGGTGGCGACGCTGACCATGGTGTTTCTGGTCCATCGGGTACTGAACTGCTTCGCGCCGACGCGGTTTGTGATCACCGATTAATCCTCCTGCGGGAAGCGGGCGATGCAGCGCCACGCTTCCCCGTTTTGCTGATAAAGCGCCGCAGTATGCCCGGCGATTATCCAACTTCGCGCTGTTTTTTCGCTCCCCTCAATCAATACGCACAGCCCGCAGCCGCTGCGCAGCTGGCGGGGAATATCTTTTACCTCGAAGGTCATCCCTGCCGCCTGCAGGGCTTTGCGCATCCGCACGACGCCCACCGTTGAATGGAATAAGAATAGATATTTGCTCATCCGCGTCTCCGCTGGCGCTGGCCGATCAGCGCCGCGCCGATCGCCCCGGCAAACTGGGCGTCGGGATGGGTCGCGACCGGCATGCCAACATGCTTCTCCAGCATGCGGGCGAAGGCGACGCAGCGGCTGACGCCGCCGGTAAACAACAATGGCCCCTGTGCCGATAAGCGGCCAATAAAGTTCGCGCTGCGCCGCGCCATGGCGTTGATCACCCCGGCCAGAATTGACTCAGGCGCGACTCCGGCGGAACGCAGGCTGATGACTTCCGATTCGGCAAAAACCGTACACATGCTGGTGATGGCGTGCGGTTCTACGCCTTCGGTAATAGTGTCCAACTGGTCGACGCTGGCGCCGAGGGTCCGTGAAATAACTTCCAGAAAGCGCCCAGTACCAGCGGCGCATTTGTCATTCATCAGAAAGTCGCTGAGGTTGCCCTGCTCATCAAGCTGGATGACTTTGCTGTCCTGGCCGCCGATATCAATCACCGCGCGGGTTTCCGGCGCCAGCAGGCGCGCGCCGAGCCCGTGACAGGAAATCTCGGTGACTTGTTTATCGGCGAAATCGACCAACTGGCGACCATAGCCGGTGAGGGTTAAAAAAGGCGTTGTCGCGAGGTCCGCGCGCATCGTCTCCCAGGCCTCGTGAATGGCATCGGCGGGGCGAAAGGGCGTCGGAATGAGGAAACGGCGCACGATGGCGCCGTCTGCCAGTAGGATGCCTTTGGTGGCGGTGGAGCCGGAATCAATACCTACCGAGTAGATCACGCTTGCTCCTTATAGCATTTCGATAAACGCGGCGACGCGGGTACTGAGCTGGCCGAGATCCGCCGTCGAATAATCGGTCTCGATCGCGATATAAGGAATGTCGTGCCGCTGGCGAACGTGACGCTTAATCGCCAGCGATTCCACGGCGTAGGTATGGCAAGCCTGCAGAATGACATCGACCACGCCGTCGGCCTGGTATTCCTCAACCATCTGGCTTAGCAATTGCAGGCGCTGGTCGTTAGGTGAAATACAGGAGCAGCCGATGGCGAGATATTTATCGGTTAAGGCATCGTAGACGTCGCCATCTTCCGCCACGCAGCGCTCGGTGGCCTTCGCGCCGGTACAGTTCTCGTAGCCCACCACCCAGCCGCCGTTTTCTTCGATAGCGCGGACGACTTTTTCCGCCGCGCCGCCGATCGGGCAGCCGGTGATCAGAATACGCGGACGAGACGCCAGCCGTTGGCCTCCTTGCCATTGCTGATGGATACGTTCCGCCATTGCGTTCAATTCGCCAATCAGCGCGCTTTTGTCGAAGCGGAAGGTCGCGCCATAAACCACCTTCAGAATATCGCTGCCGCTAAGCGCCGGCGGATTGAGTTGCCCGAGGCGATAGAAGTTGGCCAGCGCCCGGCGTTCGCAATTTTTCAGTATGATGGCTTTACGCAGCGCTGCTTCGCTAATGGGCGTGGCGAACCGGGTTTCAACGACCTGCTGCAGGCGTTTGATTTCCGCTTTCCACAACGCGCGGGAGGTGGCGTCGCTGGCGCTGTTCGGTAGTTGCATTACGTGTACTGCCTTGAATTCGGCCATGTACTCGTACATCTTCTTTTTGCCGTCGCAGGTGGTTTCGCCGACCACCAGATCGGAGAAATAAAAGTAGGGGCATTTATCGGTTTTGCCGAAGCCGTAGCTGCTTTTAATCAGTGGGCAGAGGTTGCGCGGCAGGTCTTTCTCCGCCTCTTCAATAGTTTCATCAGAAGTGGAACACAGTGAGACGACCACGGCGCCCGCCGCCATGGCTATCTCCTGGGGCATAAAAGTGCAGTAGGTACCGACCAGCGGTACGTTCTGCTCTTTTAGTTCCATTACGCTGAGAAAGCCTTTCTGGCGAGCTTCTGAGAATTGATCGAAGAGGGCGGGTAGATTGGTGATGAGCGACATGATTTTCCTTCCCCGTACACGGGAGATGATGAAAGAGTCGCCATTATAACCATGTTATTTGTGTGTGTTTATTGATCTCTCGCCCATCCTGACGGCGTTAATAGACCTTCTTCAAATCCATCTCTTCCTGGATGCGTTCGCTCCATGCCAGGTGGGTGCGGATGGCCTCTTCAATGCCGGCGTTGTAGAACAAAGGCCCCAGCTCTTTGGCGATAAAGTCGACAAAAAACTCGGCGTCGAACTGTTCCAGCTCCAGGTTAAAGGTCTCTTCGCAGTACTTGCTTAGCCGCTCGCGCAGCAGATCGCGCTGCGCCGGGCTGAGTTCAATATCGCTCATGCGTGGTTAATCTCGGTGAGTTAGTCAGGATTGCCGGGCTTCGATGACCGCCTCTGAACGCTGGCGCAGATTGCGGAGTAGCCCCGCCAGACAGCAGGCGGCGACGATCCCGGCGGCCACTGCCAGCAGGTGGAACGGCAATCTGCCGCCATGGAACCATAACCAGCGCGCGCCTTCAATCGACAATGCGCTGACGCTAAGGATCACGATATTCAGCGAGGCGGAAACGGTCCCTTTCGGCAAGTCATTGGAAAAAAGGGTAAAGCGGAACAGCGTCGGGAAAATCAGCCCGATGCCGAAGGCGTAGAAGCAGGTGCCGAGCACCGACCACAGCCAGACGTGCGGCCACGTCAGATTACCGATAATCAGGATCGCCAGGCCAACCATCTGGATGGGGACCGCGCTTAACACAAAGCGCGGGCGAGTCGGGTCTTTCACCCAGCGCGCCACCGACAGATTAGCGATAATCACCGCGCTGAAAACCGGCACCTGGCTCCAGGCAAACTCGCTGGTGGTGAGCCCGCCGGCGTCCATTAAAATCACCGGCGACACTGCCACCCAACTCATCAGCGGAATATAGCTCAGCGCCAACGTGGCGGCGCCGAGTAAAAAGATGCGGTTGCGGAAGACGTCGCGAAAATCGCGCACCACTCCGAGCGGGCTGAACGGCACGTCGCCGCGACGCACCGTCTCCGGCATGTTAAACAGTAAACCCAGCCAGGCCACCAGCCCCATCGCGGCGATAATGCCAAACAGCGCTTTCCAGTGGATAAAGTGCATCAGCGCCGCGCCGGAAAGCGGGCCGACGATCGGCGCCACCAGCACGATGGAGGTAATTACCGCCATCAGCTTAATTGACCGCTTTTCGTCAAAGGCCTCCTGCACGGTGACGTAACCAACGGTGGCGATAAAACAGATGCTGGTGCCCTGCACAAAGCGGGCAATCAGGAACTGGATCATTGAGGTCGTCCACAGGGTGGCGAAGCAAGCGAGGGTAAAAATCAGCGCGCCGCTTAGCAGTACCGGCCGGCGGCCAATACGGTCGGAAAGCGGCCCCAGCAGCCACTGCAGCGCCATCCCGCCGGCCATATATAAACTCACCGAGGCTGGAGCCAGCGCCACATCGGCGTTGAAATCCCGCACCACGTGCAGGATCCCAGGCTGGATGAGATCGGTGGTCAGGTAGGCGGAAAAGTCATACAGGATCAGCGCCATCGGAAAGAACAGCGATGCGCCGTAGCGGGCGCTCAATCGCGAAATCCATGACATAACCTTCTCCTTGCCGTCGGGTAGTGATCGTCAGAATAGTTATGATGCTACCATTGTCAGCCAATATGCAGATGCAGCAGCGCCGGAATTTGCGATAACAGCCACAGGCCGAGGCCGATAGTGCCGCCAACCAGCGTGCCGTTGATGCGAATAAACTGCAGATCCTTGCCGATGTTGAGCTCGATCTGACGCGACATATCGCGCGCGTCCCAGCTTTTGACCGTGTCGCTGATATGGCGAGTCAGGAAGGCGGCGAATTCCGGCGCCACCCGATGCGCCGCCTGCTCCAGATGCTCATTCAGCGATTCACGCAGCGCGTCGTCGCGCACCAGGGTTTCGCCGAACCACTGACCGGCCTCGGCGATCCGCTGCTTGATGCGCGAATCGTCACTGCTGATATCGTTTTTCACCCAACCGCGCAGATCCGCCCACACCTCGCCGAGATAGCGATTAAAGGTCTCATCGTTTTTCAGATACGCTTTGATGTTATCGGCTTTTTGCGCCATTTGCGGATCCGATTTCAGATTGTCGATAAGCTTCTGCGCCGCGCGGTCGAAGGCCTGACGAATTTGATGCGTGCGGTCTTGAGTGACCTCATCGAGTAGCGTATTCACGGCGTCTGTCACCATTTCGGCGCTGTGCTCGCCAAGCCACTCGGTGGGTAACAGTTTGGCCTTCAGCGGGTGTTCGGTCTCCAGCCAGTGCACGATGCCGCGGGCGATAAAGGCGCGGGAGCTGTCGCGCTGTAGCAGGGCGATAAGCTGGCTTATCAGTGAATCCAACAGCTTCTGATGACGATTGTCGCGGGTCAGCCCCTCCAGCATCATGGCGCTGGTCTGGGTCAGGTCGACCTTATCGATAGCCTTGTGCACCGCGCGCCGCAGCAGACGCTGAATGCGGGTGTCATCGGTGAGCTCGAGAAAACCGCTCATCACCTGTAGCAGATGTTGGCCGACACGGCGGGCGTTTTCGGGCTGACTGAACCAGTTACCGAGCATCAGGGCCGGTTCGTAGCGGCGGATCAGCGCCACCAGAGATGGGGTATCAAGAAACTTCTCCTGCACGAAATGGCCAAGATTATCGGCGATCCGGTCTTTATTGCGCGGAATGATCGCCGTATGGCGGGCGACAAACGGCAGCGGAATGCGGCGAAACAGGGCCACCACCGCAAACCAGTCGGCCAGCGCCCCGACCATCGCCGCTTCGGAAATAGCCTTCAGCGCGCTGACCAACGGCGTCGGCGGTAGCAGCAGCGTAGTGATAAACAGCGCCGCCGCAATCAGCAGCAGCGACAGCGCCAGCAGTTTGGCGCGTTTTAATTCAGCGAGTTTTTCCATAGGCTTAAGCATATAACCTGACGGCGAGGACATGCAAAAATCGGCACAACTTCCTGTATGCGCGGGTCAATTTGCGAGTGGGCTGCCAGGGTAAGATAACGATTGCAGCACGCAGAAATTAGCTTTCGGCACGGCTCGAGAAAACGCTTTTATCCAGGTGTCAGAGGGAGATCTGCAGCGTAGAGTCGCAGCAGAATTGGCTGGCAGGGGCGAACACATGGAAAGGTCCACAACGTCTACGCCGCATGATGCGGTTTTCAAAAAGTTTCTTACGCAGGCTGATACCGCCCGTGATTTTCTGGCGATCCATTTACCGCCCGCGCTACATCAGATCTGCGATCTCAATTCGTTACAGCTTGAATCGGCTAGTTTTATTGAGGAGAACCTGCGAGCCTGGTATTCGGACGTGCTGTGGTCGCTAAAAACGGTTTCTGGCGAGGGCTACATCTATGTTGTTATCGAACATCAGAGTTCACCCGATGCGCAGATGGCGTTTCGCCTGATGCGTTATGCTATTGCTGCGATGCAACGTCATCTCGACGGCGGCCATAAAACCTTGCCGCTGGTGGTACCTATGTTGTTCTACCATGGTTCCGTGTCTCCGTATCCGTGGTCGCTTAACTGGCTCGATAGGTTCTCTGACCCACAACTCGCGAAGGCGCTTTATTCGTCACCCTTTCCGCTGGTGGATATTACGGTTATCCCGGATGATGAAATTGTGGGACATCGACGCGTGGCGCTATTAGAACTTATCCAAAAACATATTCGTCAGCGCGATTTAATGGGCATAGTCGAGCAGCTAACGTCAATTTTACTTAGCGGTTACGCTAATGACAGGCAGCTAAAAACGCTATTTAATTATTTACTGCAAACTGGCAACGCGCGCCGATTTGGCCGGTTTATTCGCGAAGTCGCGCATCGGGTTCCTCAACACAGGGAGAGATTGATGACCATCGCAGAAAGATTACAGGAAGTTGGCCGCAGAAAAGGCAAACGTGAAGGGCGGCTTGAAGGCAGGCAAGAAGGACGGCAAGAAGGACGGCAAGAAGGGCGGCACGCCGAGGCGCTGCGGATTGCGAGGATGATGCTTGCCGACGGTATTGCACGTGAAACCGTGCTGAAAATTACCGGTCTGGCTGCCGAAGAGATAGCCACGTTACCACATTGATAAAGCCGTTATGCCGGGGCGCCCCCAGGGGCGTCCCTGCTACCCACTCTCATGGAATATTCCGGATATACCTAACTTTACCCGCATCGCCAGCTATCTCGACTACCCTTAATATCCTTAGCGGCATTTTTGACTGCATTAATAGCGATAACAAGGAGACATGCGATATGGCTTATCAGACAGTGAATCCTGCGAATAATCAGCTTATTAAAAGCTATCCCGCACACAGCGATGCTGACGTGGAGGCAGCGCTGCAGCAGGCAAATGCGCTTTATCATTCTGCGTGGGCGAAAGGCGATATTGCGCAGCGTCTGCCGGTGCTGCATAAGCTTGCCGACCTTATCGACAGCCGGACGGAGGAGCTGGCGAAAATCGCCAGCCAGGAGATGGGCAAACTCATTAAACAGAGCCGCGGTGAGGTCAAACTCTGTGCGCAGATCGCCCGCTATTATGCCGACAACGCCGAACGGTTCCTGGCGCCGGTGAAGTATCCCTCCGAGCTTGGCGAAGCCTGGGTTGAGCATCATCCCATCGGCGTCTTGATGGCGGTGGAGCCGTGGAACTTCCCCTATTACCAGTTAATGCGCGTGCTGGCGCCAAATCTGGCGGCCGGTAACCCGGTGATTGCCAAGCATGCCAGCATCGTTCCGCACTGCGCCGAGACCTTCGCGCATCTGGTGCGCGAGGCTGGCGCGCCGGAAGGGGCGTGGACCAACTTGTTTATCTCTCAGGATCAGGTAGCGAAAATTATCGCGGATGACCGGGTGCAGGGCGTGGCGCTGACCGGCTCGGAAAAAGCGGGCGGCATCGTGGCGTCGCAGGCGGCGAAGCATATCAAGAAAGCGACGCTGGAGCTGGGCGGCAACGATGTGTTTGTGGTGCTCGAGGATGCCGATCTGGAACGCGCGGTGAAAATTGGCGTACAGGCGCGGCTGAACAACGCCGGGCAGGTTTGTACCGCCGCTAAACGCTTCATTCTGCATGAAAAAATCGCCGAGTCGTTCCTGAGCAAGTTTAGCGACGCCTTCCGCCAGGTGAAGATCGGCGATCCGCTCGATGAAAGCACTACGCTTGGCCCGCTCTCCTCGAAAGATGCGCTGGAAACCTTAAGTAAGCAGGTCGACGAGGCGGTGAAGCATGGCGCTAAATTACACCTCGGCGGCAAGCCGGTTTCGGGCGAAGGTAACTTCTACGAACCCACCATTCTGACGGGAATTACCCGTGATAACCCGGCGTACTTCGAGGAGTTCTTTGGCCCGGTGGCGCAGATTTACGTGGTGAAAGACGATGATGAGGCGATTGCGCTCGCCAACGACTCTCACTACGGCCTGGGCGGCGCGGTGTTCAGTCAGGATATTGAGCGGGCGAAGCGCATGGCCTCGGGGATTGAAACCGGCATGGTCTATATCAACTGGTTAACGGATACCGCGCCGGAACTGCCTTTTGGCGGCGTGAAGCGCTCCGGCTTTGGCCGCGAGCTTTCCGACCTCGGTATCAAAGAGTTTGTGAATCAGAAGCTGGTGGTCGTTCGCCGCTAAACCACCCATCATGAAGTATCCCTCTCCCATCGGGGGAGGGATACATCCTTGCGTCGGCTATTTACGGAGCCCGGCAAACGCGGCGCGGATTTCCTCTTCCGGCAGCTGAATGCCGATAAACACCAGCGTGCTGTGCGGCGTTTCATCGCCCCACGGGCGATCCCAGTCGGCGCTGTAGAGGCGCTGCACGCCCTGGAACAGCAGGCGATTTGGCTCGCCGTCGATCCACAGCATGCCTTTATAGCGCATCAGTTGCTCGGCGAAGGAGAGCAGCAGGTTTTCCATCACCCGTGAGACTTCACTGATATCCACCGGATAGTCGAGTTCGACCACAATCGACGAGACGTCGTTCTGTTTTTCCGCCACGAAGTGAAAGCGCGGTGTGGCGCTTACGACCTTCTCTTCCAGCATAAAACCGCTGGTATTAAAGAGCAGGCTTAAATCGATATCGCCGTGGATGACAGTATAAATTGGCGCCCGCGCGTTGATGCGCGCCAGCCGTTCGCGCAGCTTTTCGCTGTCGCCGGCGACATCGGTTTTGGTTAACAAAATCCGGTCCGCGTAGCCGACCTGCGACTGGGCAATGGTGAACTGATCCATCTGCTGGTCGGCATGGACGGCGTCAACCAGGGCGATCACGCCGTCCAGCAGATAGCGTTCGCAAAGCACCTCATGGGAGAAAAAGGTCTGAATAATCGGCCCCGGGTCGGCCATGCCGGTGCACTCAATCACCAGTCGGTCGAAGGCAATCTCGCCGCGATCGCGGCTGTCGAGCAGATCGAGCAGGGCATCTTCCAGTTCGTTGGAGCGCGTACAGCAAATACAGCCGTTGGTCAGGGTTTTAATCTGCGTGGCGCGGTCGCCGATCAGCTGATCGTCAACGGACACTTCGCCAAATTCATTTTCAATCACGGCGATTTTGAAACCGTGCTGCTCATTAAGGATGTGGCGCAACAGGGTGGTTTTTCCTGCGCCGAGGAAACCGGTTAATAGGGTGACTGCAATCGGTGCCATTATTGCCTCCATTAACAGCAGCGTACGCCGCCTTTGCCGTCGCCGCCGTAGCGGGCCTGCTGGCGTTCGCGGAAGAATTCTTCATAAGTCATGTACGGCTGATCCGGATGGTTGGTTTGCATATGGGTGACGTAGTTGTCGTAATCCGGAATGCCGATCAGCATTTTCGCCGCCTGACCGAGATATTTTTTTGCCTGACCTAAGTTACCAAACATTGTAAGTTCCAGATAACGAATAAAGCCGGATGGCGACTCGCGCCTTATCCGGCCTACGTTAATGCGTTTTTGGTAGGCCGGATAAGCGTAGCGCTATCCGGCATCAGGGTTAATGATGTGACGAGGTTTTCACGCCGCCTTCCGGTACTGGCACGTACGGAGTCTCTTTGTCGGTACGCACCTTATTGTTGCGGACATTGAGCCAGGTTTTGATGCCGTAAAAGATGATGCTGTACACCACCACCAGGAACAGGATGCTCAGGCCGGCGTTGGTGTAGTTGTTAACCACGATATGGTTCATGTTGGCGACCTGCTGCGCGGTCAGCTCGCCGCCGGCGGCAATCTTCTCTTTATACTGCTGAGCCATAAAGAAGAAGCCTTCCATCTGCGGGTTGGTGCTGAACAGTTTCAGACCCAGCGCCCAGGTTGTGCATAGCAGCAGCCACGCAGCCGGAATAACGGTGACCCAGATATATTTGGTGCGCTGCATTTTGATCAGCACCACCGTGCCGAGCACCAGCGCCACCGCGGCCAGCATCTGGTTAGAGATACCGAACAGCGGCCACAGGCTCTTCACCCCGCCTAGCGGGTCGACCACGCCCTGATACAGCAGGTAACCCCACAGGCCGACGCAGCCGGCGGTACCGATAATACCGGCGACCAGCGAGTCGGTTTTTTTCAGGAACGGCACGAAGTTACCCAACAGATCCTGCAGCATAAAGCGGCCTGCGCGGGTACCGGCATCCAGCGCGGTGAGGATAAACAGCGCTTCAAACAGAATACCGAAGTGGTACCAGAAGCCCATATCCGCCATCGGGATGATTTTGTGGAACACGTGAGCGATACCGACGGCCAGCGTCGGCGCGCCACCGGCGCGGTTCAGTACGGAAGGTTCGCCGATATCTTTCGCCGTCTGCAGGATCTGCTCAGGTGAAATCACGAAGCCCCAGGAACTGACGGTCGCCGCCGCGTGGACGGTCACTTCTTTCAGCTGTGCGGCGATCATCGCCGCGTTTTCACCGCCCATTTCATGCAGGTTCGGCATGACGATGCCAAGGCCTGCCGGCGGGGTGTTCATGGCGAAGTAGAGACCCGGTTCGATAATTGATGCTGCGACCAGCGCCATGATGGCGACGAACGACTCCATCAGCATCGCGCCGTAGCCGATAAAGCGGGCGTCGGTTTCGTTGGCCAGCAGCTTCGGCGTGGTGCCGGAGGCGATCAGCGCGTGGAAGCCGGAGACCGCGCCGCAGGCGATGGTGATAAACAGGAACGGGAACAGCGCGCCTTTCCACAGCGGGCCGGTACCATCAATGTACTGGGTCACTGCCGGCATTTTCAGGTCCGGGTTGAGGATAACGATCCCCAGCGCCAGGCCAACGATCACGCCGATTTTCAGGAAGGTGGCCAGATAGTCACGCGGCGCCAGAATCAGCCATACCGGCAGCAGCGCGGAGATAAACGCGTAGCCAATCAGAGTAAAGGTGATGGTGGTGTCTTTAAAGGTCAGCGCCGGGCCCCAGTACGGGTCGTGGGCAATGATGCCGCCAAACCAGATAGACGCCACCAGCAGCACGATACCGATAACCGAAACTTCGCCGACGCGGCCAGGGCGCAGGAAGCGCATATAAATACCCATAAACAGGGCGATAGGCACCGTCGAGCAGACGGTAAAGACGCCCCACGGGCTCTCCGCCAGCGCTTTCACTACGATGAGCGCCAGCACCGCGAGAATGATGATCATAATCAGGAAGCAGCCGAACAGGGCGATAGACCCTGGTACCGGCCCCATCTCCTGTTTAATCATCTCGCCCAGCGAAGCGCCGTTACGCCGCGAGGAGATAAACAGCACCATGAAGTCCTGTACCGCGCCCGCCAGCACCACGCCGGCCAGCAGCCAGAGGGTGCCCGGCAGATAGCCCATCTGCGCGGCTAGTACCGGGCCAACCAGCGGACCAGCGCCGGCAATAGCGGCGAAGTGGTGGCCGAACAGCACGTAGCGGTTGGTCGGCACGTAGTTCAGGCCATCGTTATTAATGACCGCCGGCGTCGCGCGCGTTGGGTCAAGCTTCATCACCTTCTGCGCGATGTACAGGCTGTAATAACGGTAGGCGACGAGGTACACGGAAACCGACGCGACGACGATCCACAGCGCACTGACGTGCTCACCGCGGCGCAACGCGACGACTGAGAGGCAAAATGCCCCGATGATTCCAAGAATCACCCAGGGTATGTGCTTGAGTAGTTTTTTGGTATCCATAGTAAAACCTGGCGTTAATTAGATTAATAATTGGCCGAAGCCGTCTGGTTTTGTGTTTGGGTTGGTGGAGGTATTGATTAGCTAGGCTAGCGTCGATCTTGCCAGAACTGCGCGCGCGTAAAGTTGGGTAAATGAGTGAGTGGTTGTATGGGGGGTTAAGCGGTCGCTAGCTGGGGTAAGCGGTTGGCTATGAAGTGAACAGGAGATAAATATGTGATTGAGATCACAGGGGATTGTGGCCGAGAAGATGGTCATGAAAGATAAGGCTCCTCCCCGGGCGGAGAGGAGCAGGCGAGGCCATTACACCGCGACTTCCATTTCCATCATCACCGGGTGGAAACGGCGTTTAAAGTAAATCAGGCCGTGCCCTTGCGGGCTCAGGGTAATATTGCGGATCTCCACCAGATACACCAGGTGGGTACCAATGGTTTGCACCTGGCTAATCTCGCCTTCGAGACTGGCCAGCGAACCCTTCAGCACCGGCTGCCCGAGCGCGCCCTGCTGCCAGCCGCTGAGGGCAAACCGCTCTTCCATCGTCACCCCGGTCATCCCGGCGAAATGACGGGCCATGATTTCCTGTTCGTGGTTCAGCACGTTGATGCACAACTTGCCGTTGCCCTGAAAGACCGGGTTCATCGCGCTGTTGGCGTTGATACAAACCATCACCGATGGCGGCGTATCCGTCACCGAGCAAACCGCCGTGGCGGTAATGCCGCAGCGGCCGGCTTCACCTGCGGTGGTGACAACGTTAACCGCCGCCGACAGGCTGGCCATGGCATCGCGAAAACGCAGGCGTTGTTCATCTAATTGCATTATGACCTCCCGCTGTGAATTACTTCAGCAGCTTATCCAACATGTTGATATCAGCGTTATTGTGCAGATGCGGCACCGTCCAGCCGTTCTGGTCGTACTCGGACAGGCAGCGGTCGACCATTGCCATCATTTTGTCCATATTGCCGGAGCTCTGCGCCTGACGCAGACACTGCAGGCGAATTTCATCCTGGCTACCGGAGTAGTTGATTTCATACAGTTCATGACGGCCGCCGAATTCGCTGCCGATGGCGTCCCACATCAGTTTGAGGATCTTGATACGTTCAACGTGATCCATACCGTTGGAGCCGCGCACGTATTTCGCCAGATACTGGTCGATCTGCGGGTTGTTCAGATCGCGGGCGCTGGACGGCAGATAAATCAGGCCGCTGGTGACGTTACGCTCGATGATGTTCTTGATCTTGGCGTAGGCCATCGGCGCCATCACGCGGTAGGTCTGCAGCGCGGCGTGATCCGGCAGCCATGCGCCGTTGACCCACGGCGTCGCTTCCGAGCACATGGAATCGCTTAACGCCCAGAACATGTTGCGCCACGCCACCACTTCTCCGAGGTCGGCCTGTACGCCGCGGAATTCGAGGGTGCCGGTACATTCCAGAGAACGCTTCAGCAGGGCAGTGATAAAGTCCAGTTTTACCGCCAGACGCACGCAGGCCTGCAGCGGGTACATGCGGGCGAAACCCCCTTCCATCGTCCAGCGGCGGCAGCGGTCAAAGTCGCGATAAATCAGCACGTTCTCCCATGGGATCAGCACTTTATCCATTACCAGAATCGCGTCATTCTCGTCGAAACGGCTGGAAAGCGGATAGTCGTACGGGGATCCGGTCGCACCGGCGACCATTTCATAGGAGGCGCGGGAGATAAGCTTGACGCCTTCGGCATCCATCGGCGCGACGAACATCAGCGCGAAGTCCGGGTTCTCGCCCATCACCTGTGCGGAGCCGAAACCGATCATGTTGTAGTGGGTCAGCGCCGAGTTGGTGGCGACCACTTTCGCGCCGCTGACGATGATCCCGGCATCGGTCTCTTTTTCCAGCTTGATGTAGACATCCTTCACTTCATCAGCCGGCTTGTGGCGGTCGATCGGCGGGTTGACGATAGCGTGGTTAAAGTACAGGCCGGTTTCCTGAATGCGGGTGTACCAGTTGCGGGCGTTCTGCTCGAACTGGCCGTAAAACGCCGGGTTGGCGCCCAGCGCGCAGCCGAAGGCGGCTTTATAGTCCGGGGTGCGGCCCATCCAGCCGTAGCTTAAGCGCGACCACTCGGCGATGGCGTCGCGCTGCTGGCGCAGGTCGTCGGCGCTTTTCGCCACGCGGAAGAATTTATGGGTGTAGCCGCCGCTACCGGTATCGGTGCCCCAGCACAGGGAATCCTGCATCTCCGGTTTGTGCAGCGCATCGTACAGCTGAGCGACAGAAGCCGCGGCATTACGGAAAGCCGGGTGCGTAGTGACATCCTTCACGCGCTCGCCGTAGATATAAATTTCGCGGCCATCCTGCAGGCTTTTTAAATACTCTTCGCCAGTTAACGGGCGCTTCGCGTCGGCGCGGAAATCTTCAGGTTTCATAGGGGCCTCTTCAGTATTTATCGGAATAATAATGTTAAATATATGTTTTGTTTTTGTTGTTTAATTGAAGCGGTTATTGCGCTTGTCGTGAAGGGACGTTTGCGACAACGGCGGGTACTTTTCAGGCGGGAGTAAATTTTGTGATCTCTGCAGCTTTTGGCGGGTGGCGCGGCGCTAACTGGCCCTATGGACCGTAGCCCCGGCAAGCGCAGCGCCACCGGGGAATTACGACACCGGTACTTTTTGCGCCCGGTAGCTGCTGGGCGAGCAGCCGACCTGGCGGCTAAAAAAGCGCGCAAAATAAGCGGGATCTTTAAACCCCAACTGCCAGGCTATCTCATTGACCGCGCTATCGGAAAACAGCAGCAGCCGCTTAGCCTCGCGTAGCTGGCGGTCGAATATCAGCCGCTTCGGCGGGCGGTTGGCGAAGCGGCGGCAGATGTCGGTCAACCGCGATTCGGTCAGATGCAGTTCGTTGGCGTAATCCGGTACCGTCCAGTGCTGATGAAAGTGGCTGTCGATCATCTGGTTAAAGCGCTGGAATAATTTCAGCTCGCCGCGCATGCCGCTGGCGGCATGATCGTCGAGCCTGGCGTTGCGCAGCAGCAGGGTAAATACCGCCTGCGCCAGCAGCGCCAGGGTATGCTCGCGCCCCGGCAGCTGGGCGGTGGATTCACGGCGAATCAGCTGCCAGTAGTGCGCCAGCGCCGCCAGCTCGTCAGGTTTATCCGCCAGCGACAGGCAGATCCCCGGCAGGCCGAAGGTCTCCCGCGTGCCGGGATAAAGCACCTCCAGCAGCGGCCAGATGAGTTCTTCGTGCACCGTCAACACGTGACCATCGCTATCGGACTCGGTAATAAAGGCGTGCGGCACCGAAGGCGGCGTTATCACAAACAGCGGCGCCTGCACCGAATAGCGGTGGTCATCAAGCTGTAGCTCAATCTGTCCGGTATCAAGAAAGTGCATCTGAAAATAACGGTCGTGGCGATGCGCCTGCATGTCGCGGCCAAAAAAGGCCGCCATGCGGGCAAACGACTGATAGTGCACCTCTTCGGTGCCCAGACTCTCGTCGTAATCTTTATTGATGTCGATGTTGGCGATTGAATGCTGGCACATACCCGCTCCTTAGTGGCCTTTTTGCGCCGCTAAGCCCGGCGCGGCGGCGGCGTCCTCGCGCAGGCTCATCGGAATGCGGGTGAGCACCAGCGCGCCGACGATCAGCAGCCCGGCGACAAACCACAGCCCGGAGCTAAAGCTGCCGGTGGTATCGCGCAAAATGCCGATCAAAAGCGGGCTGACGGCAGAGCCGACGTTGCCGATGGCGTTGATCACCGCCAGCGCCACCGCGCGCGACTGCAGGCTGATCACCCGATCCGGGGTGGTCCAGAAAATGGCCATCGCGGTAAAAGATCCCACCGAAGCCATAATAATGCCGATTAGTTGGATCAGGCTGTGGTGCGTTGCCGAAGCCAGCAGCCAACCCGCCGCGGCGAACAGGTAGGGCAGGATGGTATGCATCTTGCGCTCTTTGCGCCGGTCGGAGCGGCGGCTCCACCAGATCATGCCGAAAATGGTGCAGAACTGCGGGATCGCCGCCAGCAGGCCAATCATGATGTTGCTACTGCCGGTGTTGAAGCTCTGCAGGATCTGCGGCGTCCAGATATTAATGGCGCTGAGGGTATTGGTCAGGCAGAAGTAGGCGAGGGTATACATCAGCACCGCTGGCGTCAGTACTTCGCGCAGCGTGGAACGCGGCGAAGCCGGGACGATCGCCGCATGTTCCCGTTCGCGATCGATCATCGCCTTCAGCGCCTGTTTCTCTTCATTATCCAGCCAGTTGGCTTTATCCGGCGTGTCGTTGAGGAAGAACCAGGTGACGACGCCGAGCACCACCGACGGCAGGCCTTCCAGCAGAAACAGCCACTGCCAGCCCTTCAGGTTCCACAGGCCGTCGAGCGCCAGAATATAGCCGGAAAGTATCGAGCCGAGCATCATGGTCACCGGCATGGCGATCATAAACAGGGCGTTGGCGCGGGCGCGATGGTAGGCCGGGAACCACCAGGTCAGATAGACGAGGATCCCCGGCAGAAAACCGGCCTCGGCGATACCGACCAGCATGCGCAGGATGTATAGCGTATGCGGGCTGGTGGCGAACATGGTACAGGTCGAGGCGATCCCCCAGACCACCATGATCCCGGCAATCCAGCGGCGCGCGCCGACTTTCGCCAGCATGATATTGCTGGGGATCCCGCACAGCACGTAGGTGACGTAGAACAGCGTCGCCGCCAGGCCGAACATGGTGGAGGTCAGCCCGAGATCTTTGCCCATCGTCAGGCCGGCGAAGCCGATATTAATTCGATCCAAAAATGAGAAAACAAAGAGAACAAACAGGAAGGTAATCAGGCGGCGGAACAGCTTTTTGATCACCCGGTTTTCTACTTCAATGGCTTTATTATCATTGTGTTGCAGGGTAGAGGTAGTCATGTTGCGCTCCACATTATCCGTTCAATAGACGGATTTATTGTTATCGGTTGTGGTGGTTGCGGTGTGGGTAAAACGGGCCGCCAGCGCTTCTGCGCCGCGGGCCAGCAGGGTGGTATCGACGCCGACGGCGACGAACAGCGCGCCCAGTTCAAGATAGCGTTTCGCCAGCTGTTCATTGGCCATCAGGATCCCCGGCGCCTTACCGGCCTGACGGATTTGCTGGATGGCATCTTCAATGGCGGCCTGCACTTCCGGGTGTTGTGGGTTGCCGCCGTAGCCCATATCAGCGCTCAGATCCGCCGGGCCGATAAACACGCCATCCACCCCTTCGACATCGAGGATCTGCGGCAAATTTTTCAGCGCTTCGCGGGTCTCAATCTGTACCAGTACGCACATGGCGTCATTGGCCTGGTGGATATAATCAGGGACGCGATTCCAGCGCGAGGCGCGGGCCAACGCGCTGCCGACACCGCGGATGCCGGCAGGCGGGTAGCGGGTGGCTTTTACCGCCAGCCGCGCCTCGTCGGCATTCTGCACCATCGGCACCAGCAGGGTTTGCGCGCCGACATCCAGCAGCTGTTTGATTTGTACCGGATCGTTCCACGACGGACGCACCACCGGCTGGCTGGGGTAGGGCGCAATGGCCTGAAGCTGGGTCAGCACCGTTTGTACATTGTTGGGCGCGTGTTCGCCGTCGATCAGCAGCCAGTCGAAGCCCGCGCCGGCCAGCAGTTCGGCGCTGTAGCTGCTGCACAGCCCAAGCCACAGGCCGATTTGCGGACGCCCGGCCTTGAGCGCCTCTTTAAATGCGTTGTTCATGTTGCTCTCCTCAAACAAAGCGGCAGCTGATGGCGCCCATGTTGCCGTAGTCGACGTGGAAGGTATCGCCCTTGCGCGCCGGGACCGGGCGGGTGAAGGAGCCGCCGAGGATGATTTGCCCGGCCTCGAGCTGGACATCGTACGGCGCCAGTTTGTTGGCCAGCCAGGCCACGCCGTTGGCTGGATGATTGAGCACGCCCGCGGCGACGCCGGTCTCTTCAATCACGCCGTTGCGATACAGCAGGGCGGAGATCCAGCGCAGGTCGAGCTCATCTGGTTTAATCGGCCGGCCGCCGAGGATCACCCCGGCGTTGGCGGCGTTGTCGGAGATGGTGTCGAACACTTTGCGCGGGCGCTGGGTTTCCGGGTCGATGTTGTGGCAACGCGCGTCGATAAGTTCCAGCGCCGGGATAACGTAGTCGGTGGCGTTGTAAACATCAAACAGCGTGCAGTTCGGGCCGCGCAGCGGTTTGGCCAGCACGAAGGCCAGCTCGACTTCAATACGCGGCACGATAAAGCGGTCGGTGGGAATATCGCTGCCGTCGTGAAAGAACATATCGTCGAGCAGCGCGCCGTAGTCCGGTTCGCTGATCTGCGAACTGGCCTGCATCGCTTTAGAGGTCAGGCCAATCTTATGACCTTTGAGCACGCGGCCTTCGGCGATCTTCATTTCGACCCACTCGCGCTGGACGGCGTAGGCGTCCTCAATGGTGATCGACGGATAATCCAGCGAGATCGCGCGGATCTGTTCACGCTGTTTTTCGGCCTGGTTCAGCCGCTGGGCAATCAGGGTTCGGGTCTGTTTATCGAGCATAGTGATTCCTGTGGCATTGTATTGCCGGATGGCGCTTCGCTTATCCGGCCTACAAATTCATGGCCGTTGTAGGCCCGGTAAGCGCAGCGCCACCGGGCAATTTGCACGTTATTTAAATAACGCGTGCACGTTGTTCTGTTTGTAGTTCAGCGTCGGGTCGAGCTCTTCCATGGCGAACGACAGTGCCAGATAGCGGCTCTCCATCAGCGCGGCAAAGTGGGCTTTGATCAGCGCGAAAAGCATTTCGCCCACCTCCTGGCGGCTCTCAAGGCTGCGCCCGGCGCCGATCTTCAGGGTCATATGCACGAAGGCGTAATCATGCTTGCCGTCGGCCATCTGCCAGGTATCGAGCCAGTGGGCGCGGCTACGAATGCCGCCAATCGGAAAGATGCCGGTGGCGGCCAGCGCCTCGTTGACTTTGGCGAACAGGCCCGGTAAATCAGCCTGTTCGCGGATATTGTCGCTACACTCGGCGATAAAATGCGGCATATGGCCTCCTTACGCCTGCGCCGGCAGCGGGAACACGGCGTTCACCTGGCCGGTACCGGAACTGGCGAATAGCTCGGTGATAAACTCCACCTTGCCGTCGTATTTATCCCAACCCAGCAGGCCGAGCAGCATCACCGTGTCGTGCATGTTGCCTTCGCCGTAGCAGTAGTCGGCGTACTCCGGCAGCATGGTGCAGAACTCTTTGAATTTGCCTTCGCGCCACAGCTTCACCACGCGCTCATCCATCTGATGGTCAAACTCGCGGGTATAGCTGTTCATCCCCTCTTCGGCGCGCTGGTCGTCGATAAAGCGATGCGACAGCGAACCGCTGGCCAGCACCGCCACGGTGCCGTCATATTTGTCGATGGCCTTGAGAATGGCCTCGCCCAGCTTGCGGCTGTCGGCAAAATCGTGAACGGTACAGAAGGCGGAAATGGACACCACTTTGAAATGCTTATCGCTATTCATGTAGCGCATCGGCACCAGGGTGCCGTATTCCAGCTTCAGGCTCGGAATATTGTGCGCTTTGGCGCGTACGCCAAGCTTGACGGCCTCGTCGGCAATCAGGTGACCCAGTTCCGGGTTGCCGTCGTAGTCGTAGGTCATGTCGCGAATAAAATGCGGCAGTTCGTTACTGGTGTAGACGCCCTGGAAATGGTCGGCACAGTTGATGTGGTAGGCGCTGTTGACCAGCCAGTGGGTGTCGAACACGATAATGGTATCGACGCCCATTTCACGGCAGCGCTTGCCAATTTCTTTATGTCCGTCGATCGCGCCCTGACGGCAGCCGTGGTTTTTCCCCGGTAGCTCAGACAGATACATCGACGGCACGTGAGTGATTTTTGCTGCTAACGCTAACTTACCCATATCAGACTCCCCATTTCGGGATCGGATGGTCGCCCATCGAGATGCAGACGTTTTTCATTTCGGCGAACACTTCAAAGCTGTACTCGCCGCCTTCGCGGCCGGTGCCGGAGGCCTTCACGCCGCCGAACGGCTGACGCAGGTCGCGCACGTTCTGGGTGTTGACGAACACCATTCCGGCTTCAATACCGCGCGCCAGACGCAGCACTTTGCTGACGTCCTGGGTCCAGATGTACGACGCCAGGCCGTACTCCACATCGTTAGCCAGGCGCAGCCCTTCCGCTTCGTCTTTGAACGGCAGCAGGCAGGCGACCGGGCCAAAAATCTCTTCCTGGGCGACGCGCATGCGGTTGTCGACATCCGCCAGTACCGTCGGGCGCAGGAAGTTGCCGGATTTCAGATGCGCCGGCAGGTCGGACGGTTTATCCGCGCCGCCGGCCAGCAGGGTGGCGCCCTCTTCGATGCCGAGGCGAATGTAGCCGGACACTTTTTCCCAGTGCTGCTTGCTAATCAGCGCGCCGACCTGGGTATTCGGATCGGTCGGATCGCCTACGCGCAGGCGGTTGGCGCGCTCGGCGAAGCGCTTGACGAACTCCGGATAAATACTCTGCTGAATGAAAATGCGCGAACCGGCGGTGCAGCGTTCGCCGTTGATCGAGAAGATAGTGAACAGCGCGGCGTCGAGCGCGCGCTCAATATCGGCGTCTTCAAAAATCAGCACCGGCGATTTTCCGCCGAGCTCCATGGAGTACTTTTTCAGGCCGGCGTTCTTCATGATGTTGCGCCCGGTGGCGGTGCCGCCGGTGAAGGAGACGGCGCGCACATCATGATGGCGTACCAGCGCGTCGCCAGCGGTGGCGCCATAGCCCTGCACCACGTTGAGCACGCCTGCCGGGATCCCGGCCTCCAGCGCCAGCTCGCCCAGACGATCGGCGGTCAGCGGCGACAGTTCGGACATTTTCAGCACCGCGGTATTCCCCAGCGCCAGGCACGGCGCCACCTTCCAGGTGGCGGTCATAAACGGCACGTTCCACGGCGACACCAGTGCGCAGACGCCAACCGGCTGCACGAGGGTGTAGTTAAGCATCTTGTCGTCGACCGGATAGGTCTTGCCGTTCATCTGCTGGCACACTTCGGCGAAAAATTCGAAGTTATGCGACGCCCGCGGGATCAGCACGTTTTTGGTCTGGTGGATCGGCAGGCCGGTATCGGCGGTTTCCATCGCCGCGATCTCCGGGACGTTCTGATCGATCAGATCCCCCAGGCGGCGCATCAGGCGCGCGCGCTCTTTCATCGGCAGGTTAGCCCACTTCGGGAAGGCCTCTTTCGCCGCCGCTACCGCCTGGTTGATTTCGGCTTCACCGCCGGAGGCGACTTCAGCCAGTACCTCGCCGGTGGCCGGGTTGGTGGTATGAAAATAGTCTGCGCCGGCAACGTTTTTACCGTTGATCCAATGGTTAATCTTTTTCATGACAGTGTCTCCTCATACGCTTGCTGGCTGATGATATGGTTGACCAGGCGGCCCACGCCCTCGACTTCAACGATCACCTCGTCGCCCGGCACCACATCGGATAGCCCTTTCGGCGTGCCGGTGGCGATCATGTCGCCCGGTTGCAGGGTCATAAATTCGCTTAAATAAGCGATGAGGAACGGGATGCTGAAGATCAGATCGGCGGTGGTGCCCTGCTGGCGCAGTTCGCCGTTGACCCAGGTGCGCAGGGCCAGATTATGCGGGGCCGGGATCGCCTCTTTGGCGACGATCCACGGGCCGATCGGCGTCAGGGTATCGCGGCTTTTCACCCGCAGGTTCGGGCGGTAGTAGTTTTCCAGATAGTCGCGGATCGCGTAGTCGTTGCACACGGTATAGCCAGCGACATAATCCATAGCCTCGGCTTCGCTGACGCGGCGCGCGGTTTTCCCGATCACCACCACCAGTTCGGCTTCGTAGTGCATGTATTCGACGTTATCCGGGCGTACCGACTGCTGCTGGTGGCCAATAAAGGTGTTCGGCGCTTTGATGAACACCAAAGGTTCGGTTGGCGGTTTAAACTCCAGCTCGCTGGCGTGATCGGCGTAATTCAGCCCCAGAGCGAACAGCGTGCCGTCGGCGGGCGGCAGCCAGCGGAATTCGCCTTCTTTCAATACCGTGCCATCGGGCAGGCGCACCTGGTCGCGTTCATCGACCAGCACGTCGCGTACCTGTCCTTGCCATTCAATGCGTGCCTGTTTCATGCCAGCTCTCCTTCTGCGACAACCGGGTTTTCTAGCGCCGGGAAACCGTCGGCGAGAATACGTACGCGGTCGCCGGGGCGCAGCGTAACGCGAGAGTGGGGTGTGCCGATAAGGATCGCGTCGCCGGGATTGAGGGTGGCGAATTCGCTCAAGGCGCTAAGCAGCTGTGCGGCGTTACGCTGCAGATCGCCGGTATGCCAGCTATCCGCCTCGCGGCCGTTGATTTCGGTGATGATGGTCAGGTTATCGACGTTGCGCACCGCCGACAGCGCGCCGATGGGGCAGAAGCCATCGCGGCATTTGGCTTTGATCGCCGGGCGATAAAAACTCTCTTCCGGCAGGCTAACGTCGTTAGCCAGCGCGTAGCCGGCGATATAGTGCGCCGCCTCTTCCGCCGCCACTTTACGCGCGGTTTTGCCGACAATCAGCGCCACCGTCGCGCCGCTTTGTACGGTCTCGCCCTGCGGATGGGGAATGGCTTCGCCATCGCCAATCACGGTATTACGGGGTTTGATGAACCAGACCGCGGTTTTCGGCGGCGTCTTGTAGGGGGCCTGTTGAAACGCTTCGCGCCAGGCGTCGAGCTGGCTGCGATGATTGAGCGCAACGGCGAAGATGGTACCTTTCATTCACCACTCCTCTGGTACTGATTATCGATTCGAAGGAATTTCATTAATATGTTAATGATCATCTTTTATTCTTTGCGCGCCGGTTTGGCAAATAGAAGTGAATGTTTTGTGATCTGATTAACACAATATTTACATATTTTTTATTTATTTATTATTTATCATATAGATACATTTATTTTTAATGACGGCTGGTACTTTTCAGGTGCAGAAACCGGTTGTACATGGCAGGATTAGGGCTAATTATTAAATTGTTAATAAGTTTTGGTGAGCGTTGTTGAGGGGATACCATGCATGATTCATTAACCATTGCGCTGCTGCAGGCGCGGGAAGCGGCGATGGCCCATTTCCGGCCGATCGTCAAACGCCACAACCTGACCGAACAGCAGTGGCGTATTGTGCGTATCCTTGCGGAAAACCCATCGATGGATTTTCACGACCTGGCCTGGCGTGCTTGTATTCTGCGCCCCAGTCTGACCGGGATTCTGACGCGCATGGAGCGCGACGGTTTAGTGCTGCGCTTAAAACCGGTCAACGATCAGCGCAAGCTCTACCTGTCGCTGACGCCCGCAGGGCTGGCGCTGTATGAGAGCGCCCAGGCGCAGGTGGAAGAGGCCTACCGGCAGATAGAAGCGCAGTTTACGGCGGAGAAGATGCGCCAGTTGACCACGCTGCTGGAGGAGTTTATTGCGCTTGGCGTCCCTGCCGTGCGCGGTGATGAAGAAGAGTAGCGGTTAAGGCTCGGCGCTCGGCCGGGCGAGGGCAATAAGCGTTTCCGCGCGGGCGGGGGCCAGCGGTTCTCTTGGCTGCGGTAGCGGCCAGCCGTACAACCAGCGGGCGCTGGCGGCGCAGGTGCGCCCCTGACAGGCGCCCATTCCGCAGCGCAGGCTAAGTTTGGCCTGCGGCCAGCCTCCGGCGGCGTCAACGTCGCCGCAGCGTACATCTTCGCATCGGCACAGCAGGCTTTCCGGCGTCGCGGCGTTTTTCAAGGACTCCCTCAGCCGGAAGGTACGGTTGATTGCTTCGGCGAAGCGCTGCCAGCGGGCGCGACGGGCAAAAATCGCCTGCGCTTGATGGCTGGCCCCGGCGGCGGCAAAACCGGCGATTTCGCCCTCCAACAGCGCCAGCTCGCTGCCGCCGAAACCGGTGCACTCGCCGGCGGCGTAGATATCCGCGATGCTGGTCTGCTGCCAGCGGTTAACCTGTATCGCCTCCTGCGCCGTGGCGCAGCCGAACAGCAGCGCCGTCTCGATATTGGGTATCAGCCCGTAGCCGATAGCCAGCCGATCGCAGGCGATAGTCCGCTCGACGCCGCGCTGGCGTAACGTAATCGCTTCAAGCCGCGTTGTGCCGTGAGCGCGGATCGCCTGCGCGTTGCTGAGATAGCCTTTCGGGGCCAGCGTCGCTAACTGGCGCAGCTTCTGCGGCCAGCGCCACAGCCCGCTGGCGAAGCGCAGCAGCGCCGGGAGCGGCGCTTGCTCAATGATATTCGTCACTTCGCCTCCGGCCTTGTTCACCGTATCCGCCACCGCCAGCAGTAGCGGACCGCTGCCGGCAATCACCACTTTTTCACCCTTCAGTGACAGACCCTGTTTGATTTGCGCCTGCAGGCCGCCCGCGCCGGTCACGCCGGGTAAGGTCCAGCCGGGAAAGGGCAGCGACAGCTCGCGCGCGCCGCAGCAGAGGATCAGTTTCTGCCAGTGAACCACGCCGCCGCCGTCGGCGGTTTCAAACAGCATGCTGTGCGCGGAGGGGCGGGCAATCAGCCGCGCGCCGTTCACCACCAGGATGGCGGCAGATGCGGCGATGGCGTCACGGTAGCGCCGGGCCAGGTCGGGTAGCGTCGCCTGCGGACCGGCACGCCAGATTTGCCCGCCAGGGGCGGGGTTATCGTCGAGGATGATGACCTGTTTATCGCAGGCGGCGGCGGAGAGCGCGGCCGCCATCCCTGCGGGGCCGGCGCCGAGGATTAAAATGTCACAGCGCAGCGTGTTCATCGCGGCTCCTTTCTATTTGCATATCGGCCCGGCACAAGGTCTGGCAGGCCAGCACCCGTAGGCCATCGACGGTGACCCGGCACTCCTGGCAGACGCCCATGCCGCAAAACGGCGCGCGGAGGTCGCCGTTAACCGCCTGGCGGGTGGTGGGGTCGCCGGTCAACGCCAGCGCCGCCGCCACGCTGATCCCTTCCGGCACCGTCAGCGCTTCGCCATCAACGATGATAGTGAGCGTGGCATTCATGCGATCGCCTCCTGTTGAGCTAAACGAGCCGGGAGCCAGGCGTCGGGAGCCAATGGGCTGCGTTCATCGAGGATCTGCGCCGCCAGCAGTTCTGCCGTGCCTGGGGCGGTGGTGACGCCAAGCCCTTCATGGCCCAGCGCTAACCATACGCCATGGCGGGTGGGGTGTGGGCCGATCAGCGGATTACCATCCGGCGAGGCGGCGCGCAGGCCGCTCCAGCAGCGGATGATATTCAATGTCGCCAGCGCCGGTACGAAATGGCGGGCGCGATCGAGCATCTGCGCCAGCAGGGGCAGATCCAACTCGCGCTCGCGGTTATCAAACTGACGCGAAGAGCCAATCAGCAGCTGGCCGGTCGGTCGCGGCTGAAGATTAAACGCCACCGAGGTGCCGCCGCCGTGGGCGCTGGCGCCGTAACCCAGCTCAACCAGCTGGTGATGCACCCGCGGCCCGTAGCGATCGGTAATCGCCAGTTGGCCTTTTTTCGGTCTCAGCCAGTTTTCCGCTAACAGCACATTGGCTTCAAGGCCGCAGGCCACCACGATCGCCCGCGCCTGTAGCCGTTGGCCGCTGGCGAGCAGCACCTGCGGCTCTTCAATCGTCTGTGCGCTATCGCGCAGGCAGGTGAGATGGTCTCCGGCATCGGCTATCAGCCAGCGGGCGACGTTCGGCGCGTAGACGATACCATCGCCTGGCACCCATAGCCCGCCGGCCAGCCCGCCGCGAAGCAGCGGCTCGCGCCCGGCGATCTGCTGCGGGGTCTGGAGTTCGCTGTGGACCTGATAGCCAGCCAGCCGCCGCTGTTTGTCGTCAGCCACGGCCATCTCTTCTTCGCTTTCCGCCAGCCACAGCGTGCCGCAACCGCGCCAGGCGCAATTGTTGGGCATCCGCGGCGTGATAGCGCGCCAGCGTTCCAGCGACCACGCCGACAAGGTAAGCTCGGCGGGGTCGTCATCCATGCACACCAGATGGCCCATACCGGCCGCCGTGGCGCCGGGCTGACCGTTATCGATGAGCGTCACGCTCTGCCCCCGCTTCGCCAGCTGCCACGCGCAGGCGGCGCCGATGATCCCGGCGCCGATCACGATGACATCACACTGCTTCACGGCGCGATCCCCCAGCAGAAGGGATCGTCAGGGTTGAGGATCAATTGGTTATCGCCGCACACCCAGGCTTCGCCGCGGATCGTTGGGATGATGCCTTCAGCGGTACGCTGGTAGCTGGCGGTAAACTGGCTGCCGATGATGCTGGCCTGACGCCAAATTTCCCCCGGCTGCAGCTTGCCATCCTGCGCCAGACAGGCCAGCTTGGCGCTGGTGCCGGTACCGCATGGCGAGCGATCCCAGGCCTTTCCCGGACAGAGCACGAAGCTGCGGCTGTCGGCGGTATCGTCATCGGCGAACAGCTCGATATGGTCGATAACGCCGCCGTCGCCGCCGCGGATCCCCGCCTTCTCCAATCCCTCGCGCACCGCCCAGGCGTAGTCGGTGAGCTGTGGAATACGTTCGGGGGTAATGGCGAATGGATGGTCGTTAATCAGGAAAAACCAGTTACCGCCCCAGGCAATATCGCCGATGACGGGACCCAGCGCGGTCTCAACGCGGATCTGTTTTTTCCAGCGGCGGGCCGGGACGTTTTGCACCGATACGCTGCCATCGTCGTGCAACGTAGCGCTTACGTCGCCGACCGGCGTTTCAATCAGATGTACGCCGGGTTGGATACGTCCAAGCCAGGCCAGCGAGGCGATAAGCCCGATGGTGCCGTGGCCGCACATATTCAGAAAACCGGCGTTGTTGAAGAAAATCACGCCAGCGGTAGCCGCTGCCGAGACCGGTTTGCACAGCAGCGCGCCGACCAGTACGTCATTGCCGCGCGGTTCGAGAATGGCCGCCTGACGCCAATGGTCGAAGTCGCGGGCGAAGCGGTCGCGGCGTTCCGCCATGCTACCGCCGCCGAGATCGGGGAAGCCGTCAACGATCAGGCGGGTCGGTTCGCCGCCGGTGTGTGAATCAATAGCTCTCAGCGTAATAGGGGGGCGTGGCGCGGTCATCAGGCTCTCCGGAAGTTAACAACATGTTTCATCATGCTGGCGCAACCTTTCCCGACCTGCTTGAGCGCTTTCGTCAGAGAAAATGACGAAATCTGCATAGTACTGAGCGCGGTATATTTCTATTCCACATAGTTATTTCTTATTAATCATTTGCTTAATGCTGTGGTAAACCGAAAGTGACCATTGCGCCAGTGGCTAAATCAGGGGAAGGCGTAAAGCGGATCCAGGATCGCAAATCCAGCGCTTGACGCTTGTGGTGTTAACTAAAAGTGAATAAATATCCTTCGGTCACTTACCATGAGGAGGCCTTATGATCGGTGTTTCTGATGCGGCGCCGCCGCGCGCGGTTAACCAACCTGAGCTGGCCGTCGATGAGCTAAGCCAGATCTGCGAAGGGCTGGCGCGCCAGCGGCCGGAAAATATGCCGGCGCTGCTGAATGCGCTGGCGCTGATTGCGCCCCTGCTCAATGCCATCCCTAATGTGGTCTTTTTTATCAAAGATCGCCAGGCGCGCTATCTGCTGGCGAACCTGACGCTGGCCCGCCGCTGTGGTTTCAAAAGCGTCTCCTCGCTGCTGGGCAAAACCTCCGCCGATGTCTTTCCTTCCGCGCTGGGCCAGGGTTACACCGAGCAGGATCTTCGGGTGTTGCGGGAAGGCGTGACCCTGCGCGATCAGCTGGAAATGCATCTCTACAATGGCCGCGAGCGCGGCTGGTGCCTGACGCAGAAATTGGCGCTACGCGATATCAGCGGCCAGGTGATCGGCATGGCCGGGATCTCGCACGATCTGCAGGAGGCCCACGCCCGCCATCCGGCATGGCAGCGGCTGGCGATCGTCGACGATCATATTCGCCGCCACTATCACCGGCCGATCGCCATGGAAGAGTTAACCGCCTTAAGCGGAATGTCGATTGCGCAGATCGAACGCTACTGCAAGCGGATCTTTCATCTCACCCCGCGGCAGATGATCCACAAAGTGCGGCTGGAAAAAGCCACCGAACTGCTGGCCGGCGATACGCCGATTACCGATATCGCCTTGCAGTGCGGGTATACCGATCACAGCGCATTCAGCCGCCAGTTCAAGGCCATGACCGGCTCGACGCCGCGTGATTTTCGCCTCACGCTGCTCGGATAAACGCTGGCTCACACTTTTGTCGACTGTGCTAATTTCGTCATCGTATTGAGGGAAAACCGACAAGCCGCCGGTTCCGCGACACGTCAATCTGTCAGTGAATATTCACCATTCATTCACTTTGACTTAACAAAACGACGACAAGGAACCGAGCATGAGCAAAAAAGCGATTCACTGGAGTGGCGTATTCCCGGCGGTCAGCACGCAGTTTCGTAGCGATTACTCCCTCGATTTAGACGCTACTCACGCGGTGATGAAAAACCTGGTTAAAGACGGCGTTTCCGGGCTGGTGGTGTGCGGCAGCGTAGGTGAAAACACCTCGCTGAGCACCGATGAAAAACTGCAGATTATCGAGGTGGCGAAGGATGCCGCCGGCGGCAAAATTCCGGTCATCGCCGGGGTGGCCGAGTTCACCACCGCCTTTGCCCAGAAAATGGCGAAAGAGGCGGAGCGCGTCGGCGTCGACGGGATCATGGTGATGCCGGCGCTGGTCTACTCCTCAAAACCGCATGAAACCGCGGCCCACTTCCGCAGCGTGGCGAGCGCTACCGACCTGCCGATTATGGTCTACAACAACCCGCCGATTTACAAAAACGACGTGACGCCGGACATTCTCGCCACCCTGACCGACTGCGACAATATCGTCTGCTTTAAAGACTCCTCCGGCGATACCCGCCGCTTTATCGACCTGCGTAACACCGTTGGCGACCGCTTCGTGCTGTTTGCCGGGCTGGATGACGTGGTGGTGGAAAGCATCGCCGTCGGCGCGGAAGGCTGGATCTCCGGGATGTCCAACGCCTTCCCGCGTGAAGGGGAAACGCTGTTCCGCCTGGCGCGCCAGCAGCGTTACGAAGAGGCGATGGCGCTGTACCGCTGGTTCATGCCGCTGCTGCATCTCGATGCGCGTCCGGATCTGGTGCAGTGCATCAAGCTGTGTGAAGAGTTGCTGGGTCGCGGTAGCGCCATCACCCGTCCGCCGCGTCTGGCGCTGGAAGGCGAAACGCGCCAGCAGGTGGTGGCGATCGTTGAACAGGCGCTGGCGACTCGTCCGACGCTGCCGGATGTCGGCCTCTGAGCTCAGGAGTCAATATGAATGCATCTCAAACCACGGCGGGACGGCAGTTTATTGCCGGACGCCGTATTGCCAGCGGTGAGGCGACGCTATTGAGCCTGCGGGCGGTGGACGGCGAAGCCACCGGCCACCGCTTTTATCCGGCTTCACGCGAGGAAGCCGCTCAGGCCGCAGAAGCCGCGCAGCAGGCCTTTGCCGTCTATTCACAAACCACGCCGAAGCAGCGGGCGCGCTTTCTCAACGCCATTGCTGATGAACTGGATGCGCTGGGCGAGGCGTTTTTTGCTATCGCCGGGCAGGAGACCGCGCTACCACTGGCGCGGCTGCAGGGAGAACGGGCGCGCACCAGCGGCCAGCTGCGGATGTTTGCTGGCGTGATCCAGCGCGGCGATACCTTCGCCGCCCGTATTGATACCGCCTTAGCCGATCGCCAGCCGCTGCCGCGCCCGGATCTGCGACAGTATCAGCAGGCGTTAGGACCGGTGGCGGTGTTCGGCGCCAGCAACTTTCCGTTGGCCTTTTCCACCGCCGGCGGCGATACCGCTTCGGCGCTGGCGGCTGGCTGCCCTGTGGTGGTGAAGGCCCATCCGGGCCATATGGCCACCGCCGAGCTGACTGCTGAAGCGATCGTCCGGGCGGTAGTGCGGTGCGGTTTACCCGGCGGCGTATTCAATATGATTTTCGGGACCGATATCGGCGCCGAATTAGTCCGCCATCCGGCGATTCAGGCCGTTGGCTTTACCGGTTCTCTGGCTGGTGGTAAGGCGCTGTATCAGCTGGCGCAGCAGCGCCCGCAGCCAATCCCGCTGTTTGCTGAAATGTCGGCGATTAACCCATTGATTATTCTGCCACAGGCGCTGCAGACGCGGGCAGAGGCGCTGGCGAACGAGCTGGTGGCGTCATTCACCCTCGGCGGCGGCCAGTTCTGTACCCGTCCGGGGCTGATTCTGGCGCTGCGCGGCGCCGGGCTGGAACGCTTTAAGTCAGCGCTGTGCGAGGCGGTAGCGGGCTCTTCGCCGCAGGTGTTGCTCAATGCGCCGACCCTTCAGCACTACCGCCAGGGCGTGGCGGCGCTTGCGGCGCACCCGCGTATCGAGAAGCTGGCGAGCGGCATCGCCGCCGGCGCCGGGCAGGCGCAAACCCTGCTGTGGCAGGCTCAGGTCGAGGATCTGCTGGCGCAGGATACGCTGCTGCAGACCGAAGTTTTCGGCCCGCTATCGCTACTGGTGGAAGTGGACGACGTGGCCCAACTGCAGGCGGTGGTGAAAGCGCTGCAGGGGCAGCTTACCGCGACGCTGCATGCTGAGGCGGATGATGGCCCGCTGGCAGCGAGCCTGCTACCGCTGCTTTGCGAAAAGGCCGGACGGGTGCTGTTTAACGGTTATCCCACCGGCGTGGAAGTGTGCGATGCGATGGTCCACGGCGGCCCGTGGCCGGCGACCACCGACGCCCGCGGGACTTCGGTCGGCAGCCGGGCGATTGAGCGCTTTCTGCGCCCGGTCTGTCTGCAGAACGCGCCAGCCGCCCTGTTACCGCCGGCGCTGCAGGATGCGAACCCTTTGAACCTGCTGCGCCTGGTCAACGGCCAGTGGACCCGGGAAGCGATTTCCTCCTCTCATTGACGCAAGGGCATCACCATGACCATTCACTCTACGCATAACAGTCAAACCCGCGTTGCAGAGTCGGGTAAGTTTAAAAAACAGTTGACCCTAACCGATCTCACCTTTATCGGCCTGGGGGCGATTTTCGGCTCCGGATGGTTATTCGCCGCCAGCCACGTCGCATCCATCGCCGGTCCGGCCGGGATCGCGTCGTGGGTGATCGGCGGCTTTGCGGTATTGCTACTGGGGATTGTGTACTGCGAGCTGGGGGCGGCGCTGCCGCGCGCCGGCGGCATTATTCGCTACCCGGTCTTTTCCCATGGTGAGCTGATGGGCTATCTGCTGGGATTCATCACCCTGATCGCGTTCTCCAGCCTGATTTCGATTGAAATTGTCGCCGCCCGGCAATATGCCGCCGCCTGGTTTCCGGCGCTGACCCAACCGGGCTCCAGTTCGCCGACGCTGCTGGGGTGGGTGGTGCAGTTCTTGCTACTCTGTTTCTTCTTTGCGCTTAACTACTACAGCGTTAAGACCTTCGCCCGATCGAACAACTTCATCAGCGTGCTCAAGTTCCTGGTGCCGCTGCTGGTGGTGGTGACGTTGTTCACCTTCTTTAAACCGGAGAATCTGCACGCTCAGGGTATTGCGCCATTTGGCATGTCCGGGGTGGAAGCGGCGATCAGCGCGGGCGGAATTATCTTCGCTTATCTGGGATTGACGCCGATTATCTCGGTAGCCAGCGAAGTACAAAAGCCGCAGCGGACTATCCCTATTGCGTTGATTTTATCAGTGGTGCTGTCGACGATTATCTACGTGCTGCTGCAGCTGGCGTTCCTTGGCAGTATCCCCACCGAGATGCTGAACGGCGGTTGGGCCGAGGTGAGCAAACAGTTCTCGCTACCGTATCGCGATATCGCTATTACCCTCGGCATGGGCTGGCTGGCCTTTATGGTGATAAGCGATGCGATCATCTCCCCGAGCGGCACCGGCAATATCTATATGAACGCGACGCCGCGGGTGATCTACGGCTGGGCGAAGGCGGGTACCTTCTTTAAAGCCTTTACCCATATTGATAAAGAGTCCGGTATTCCGCGCCCGGCGCTATGGCTGACTTTTGGACTGTCGATTTTCTGGACGCTGCCGTTCCCCTCCTGGGAACAGCTCATTAGCGTGGTGTCGGCTGCCCTGGTGCTGAGCTACGCCATCGCCCCGGTGACTGCCGCCGGGCTGCGCCGCAACGCGCCGGATCTACCGCGGCCGTTCCGCGTGCGCGCCTTCGGCATCATCGGCCCGATATCGTTTATGATCTCGGCGCTGATTGTTTACTGGTCCGGCTGGAATACGCTCTCGTGGTTACTGGGGCTGCAAATCGTGATGTTTGTCGTCTACGTGATGTGCAAAGGTAAGGTGCCGGAACATACCGTGAGCCTGGCGCAGCAGGTTAAGTCTTCGCTGTGGCTGATCGTTTTTTATGCGTTGATTATCCTCTTTTCCTGGCTGGGCAGCTTCGGCGGGCTTAATGTCATCGGTCACCCCTGGGATACGGTGCTGGTGGCGGCGATGTCGTTGGGGATTTACTACTGGGGGGCGCGCAGCTGCCTGCCGCAGGCTAACTTTAGCGGAGATGAAGAAGAGTAAAGGAGAACAGTATGGAATCGGTAACTCTATCGTTACCTGAAGCTTATGACCTGGCGCTGGAGGTACTCAGCGCCAATGGATTTAGCGCCGACCACGCGGCGGCCATTGCACGTAATGTGGCCGCCGGGGAGCGCGACGGCTGCGCTTCCCACGGCCTGTGGCGGCTGTTGGGCATTGTCGATACCTTGCGTAAAGGTAAGGTATCGCCTGATGCCGAGCCGCAAATCCACGATCAGGCGCCGGCGATTGCGCGGGCGGACGCCGGCGGCGCTTTTTCGCTGCTGGCCTACGAGCGCGCGCTGCCGTTACTGCTGGAGAAGGCGCGGCACAGCGGCATTGCGGCGTTGGCGATTAACCGCTGCGTCCATTTTTCCGCGCTGTTTGCCGATATTGAGCCGTTGACCGAGGCAGGGCTGGTGGGGCTGGCCTGTACGCCAAGCCACGCCTGGGTAGCCCCGGCGGGCGGCACGCGTCCGCTGTTCGGCACCAACCCTATCGCTTTTGGCTGGCCGCGGCGGGATAAGCCGCCGTTTATTGTTGATATGGCGACCAGCGCCGCGGCGCGAGGCGAGATCCAACTGCATCAGCGCGCCGGTAAAGCGCTACCGCAAGGGTGGGGAATCGACAGTCAGGGACAGCCAACGACCGATGCAGCGGAGGTGCTGAACGGCGCGATGTTAACCTTTGGTGGACATAAGGGCTCGGCGCTGGCGGCAATGGTCGAGCTGCTGGCTGGGCCGCTTATCGGCGATATGACCAGCGCCGAATCGCTGGCGTGGGATAACGGCGCGGGCGGTCTCCCCTACGGCGGCGAGCTTATTCTGGCGCTGGATCCGCAGCGCTTTCTCGGCGCGCAGGCACCAGAGCAGCTGGCGCGCGCCGAAACGTTGTTCAATGCGATGCAGGATCAGGGGGCGCGGCTGCCGGGCGAGCGGCGTTTCGCCTGCCGCCAGCAGAGTGAGCGGCAGGGGGTCGCCATCAGCCGTTCATTGCATGATGAGATTTGCGCCTTGCGCCAGGGTGGGTAAGGCGCGAAGCGCCGCTACCCGGGATGCCTGTCAAAATAGCGTGTCGAGCTCGTCCAGCACGTTGTAGTCGTCATCGACCAGCAGCAACGTCTTCCACTTATCAAAGGTCAGACACGGGTGCGAGGTGCCGAACAGCAGAATATCGCCGACCTGCACATCGCTGCCAGGCGCCAGGCGCAGTATGCAGTGTTGATCCATGATGCCGATACTGACGATCGACTCCGCGCGCAGCGCTAACTCCTGGCCGTTACGATAATGGGCGATCGGCTGCGGCAGCCCGGCGTCGAAAGCGCAGTCGCGCTTGCCGAAGTTTACCACCGCGCGATCCGCCTCCGGCACCGATTGCACCATCGCCATCAGCTCCAGCGCTGAAGTGAGATCGCCGGCGAGATCGCAGGCAATCGGATCGCGGGCGATCAGCTCTTGTTGTGCGAGATCGTAGATCCCGCGATCGTGGGTGATATAACAGCCAGGGCGGATGACGATACGGCAGCGGCGCGGTTTTGCCGCCGCCAGCCAGATGTTGCACACCACGTCATACCAGACGGTGCCCGCGCCGGTGAGAATAAATTCGCCGTCAACCAGCGGCTCCATGCGGCAGGCAAGCGCCGCGGCCTGCTGTAATAGCGCTTCCACCTGCGGCTGCGGATCGTCGCCGTGCAGCACCCCTTCATACAATTCCAGCCCGCGTAGCCGTAACCCCGGCAGGTCGCTTACCCGCTGCGCCAGCGCTAGCGCGTCATCGACGCTACGACAGCCGCAGCGCCCGCCCGGCACGCCAAGTTCAATCAGCACATCCAGCGTTTGTCCTTGGGCGGCGAAAAACGCGGAAAGGGCGCGCACGTTGGCCTCGCTATCGACGCAGCAGATAAAATCCACTGCCCGATAGTGGGCTTTTAGCTGCGCGACCACCTGCATATTGGCCTTGCCGACCAGCTGATTGACCATCAGGACGCGTTGGATGCCGCTGGCCATCGCCGCGCTGGCCTGCCAGGCGCTGCCCACGCCGATCCCCCACGCTCCCGCTCGCTGCTGCGCCTGAAATATCCATGGCGTCATTGTCGTTTTACCATGCGGCGCCAGCGACACGCCGCGGGCGTCGGCATAGCGCTGCATCCATGAAATATTGTTTTCCAGCGCCGACTTTTTTAACAGCGCGGCGGGCAGACAGACCTCTTCCGCCAGCAGATTAGCCGGCGCGGACATGAGGGCGGATTTGTGCGGGATGAGCGGTGCTGAATGGTATTTCATAACACTATCCTTTCAGGGTTTATAATCGGTTAATCGCTGGGTATCATTTATAACTATTTGATAAATATATTTTTAATATAAAAATGTTATTCGTTTTGAATAAAAGTATCACAAAATGATCTGGGTTTTGCGTAGTTTTCCACTGTTTTTTGCGCTTGTAAATGGTTAACTTATCGGCATGTCGAAAGGGAGTAATTGCTATGAAAGTTGACTGGCTTTTCAAAAACGTCACGGTGATCGACGGGAGCGGCGGGCCGCAATACCGTGCTGATGTGGCGGTGAAGGGCGACCGAATAATGGCTATC
The DNA here is from genome assembly GCF_032601985.1 of Klebsiella sp. 141203. Classification (NCBI taxonomy): domain Bacteria; kingdom Pseudomonadati; phylum Pseudomonadota; class Gammaproteobacteria; order Enterobacterales; family Enterobacteriaceae; genus Klebsiella; species Klebsiella sp. 141203. The sequence goes on from NZ_JAQIRL010000005.1 coordinate 79,115, forward strand.
GCCCCGGCGCTGGATGTCGCGGCGGAGCAGGTGATTGATGGCCAGGGGCGGGTACTGGCGCCGGGCTTTATTGATGTGCATACCCATGATGATATCAACGTTATCCGTATGCCTGAGTACTTGCCGAAACTCAGCCAGGGGGTGACGACGGTGATCGTCGGCAACTGCGGGATCAGCGCGGCGACCGCTACCATGCGCGGGGAAGTGCCGGACCCGATGAATCTCCTCGGCGAACAGCAGCACTTTATCTATCCCACCGTGGAGGCTTATGCCCACGCGGTGGAAGCGGCGCGACCGTCGTTGAACGTCGGCACGCTAATCGGTCACACAGCGCTGCGTAATAACCATATGGACGATCTGTTTCGTCCGGCGAGCGAGACGGAAATCGCCGGTATGCGCGTACAGCTACGCGATGCGCTGCGCCAAGGAGCATTAGGGCTCAGTACCGGGCTGGCCTATGCCAGCGCCTTCCAGTCGACTACCGAAGAGGTGATGGCGCTGGCGGAAGAGCTGGCGGCCGGGAAGGGCGTCTATACCACCCATTTACGCTCGGAGTTCGAGCCGATTCTTGAGGCGTTGGATGAAGCCTTCCGCATCGGCCGCCACGGCAACGTGCCGGTGGTGGTTTCACACCACAAGTGCGCCGGGGCGAAAAACTGGGGGCGTACCAAAGAAACGCTGGCGTTTTTCGATGAGATGCGCCAGCAGCAGGATATCGCCTGCGACTGTTATCCCTACTCCGCCAGCTCGTCGACGCTGGATATGAAACAGGTGACCGACGAGTTTGATATCGTGATCACCTGGTCCGAAGCGCAGCCGGAACAGGCCGGGAAAACGTTGCAGCAGATCGCCGATGAGTGGCAGGTGAGCCTGCACGACGCCGCGGCGCGGCTGATGCCGGCGGGCTCTATCTACTACAACATGGATGAGCAGGACGTACGGCGGGTGATGCGCTATCCGGTCACCATGATTGGCTCTGACGGGCTACCGAACGATCCGATGCCGCATCCGCGCCTGTGGGGCGCCTTCCCGCGGGTACTCGGCCACTATAGCCGCGACGAGCAGCTATTCCCACTGACTACCGCGGTACACAAGATGACCGGGCTGTCGGCGGCGCGCTTCCAGCTGGCGGATCGCGGGCTGGTGAAAATTGGCTACTTCGCCGACCTGGTGCTGTTTGACCCGCAGACGGTGCGCGATGTCGCCAGTTTCTCCGACCCGAAACGACCGGCGGACGGCATTGAGGCGGTGATGGTCAACGGCGTGATGAGCTACGGCAGTGATAAGAAAATTACCGGGCGGGCAGGGCGTTTCCTGCGCCGTCGGATGGACTAAGGAGTTGAATATGAGTATCAAACGTTATGGCGTAGAAGGCGGTACCGGAACCGGCGGTCAGCATCTGCCGTTCGCCCGCGCGGTGGAAGCCGGCGGCTGGCTGTACGTTTCCGGACAGACACCAATGAAAAATGGCGAAGTCGTAGAAGGCGGCATCGTCGAACAATCGCGGCTGGCGATCCAGAACTGCGTCGACATCATGAGCGAAGCCGGCTACGGCCTGGCGGACGTAGTGCACGTCAAAGTGATCCTCACCGACGCGCGCTATTTCCAGTCGTTCAATAAGGTATTTCGCGAGTTCTTTGGCGATAATCCGCCAGCGCGCATTTGCTGCGTGGCGGACCTGGTGGTGGATTGCAAAGTTGAAGTGGATGTGACCTGTTTTAACGCTGCGCGACAATAACGCTCGAAACCTAAAAATAAATCCCTCCCTTCCGGGAGGGAGCATCAAAAAAGTGTGATATCGGCACCAGAGTGAATAAATAAATCGGTGCCACTGGGTTCGCTATGCCTTTTTTCAGGCATGGTTCCTGTTAACTCATAATATTCAGCGGCACGAATATTATTTATTACGTCTGGATGTGAGCCATGAATAATATGTCATTTATGATTTGGTTTTCCGTTTATGCCTGCGCGATGATTACCTTAGGTTGGTACGTTTCGCGCAAACAGAAAACCGGCGAAGACTTTTTACTTGGCGGCCGTTCGCTGCCGATGATCCTCACTCTCGGCTCGACGGTCGGCACCATGGTGGGCACCGGCTCCAGCGTCGGCGCCGTCGGCTTTGGCTACAGCAACGGCTGGGCCGGGATGCTTTACGGCCTCGGCGGCGCGGTGGGGATTCTGCTGGTGGCATGGTTATTCGCTCCGGTACGCAAACTTCGCTTCATGACCATGAGTGAAGAAATGTCGTATTACACCGGCGGCAGTAAAATAATTAAAAACCTAGTCGCGATACTTATTTTTATTGCTTCTATCGGCTGGCTGGGGGCGCATATATTAGGTGGCGGATTATATCTGGCGTGGGCCAGCGGCATTGATATTAATGTCGCAAAAATTATTATTGCGCTGGCTTTTGTGGTTTATGTCGGTATTGGCGGCTATTCCGCGGTGGTGTGGATCGATACCATTCAATCGATTGTACTGTTCGTCGGCTTTATTTTAATGGCGGTGCTGGCGGTTCATCACGTTGGCGGCTGGAGCCATATTCAGCAGGCCGTCGATCCGGCGGCGCAAAGCTTGTTCGCGGTCGATAAATTAGGCGTGTTGCCGGCGCTATCATTGGCGATGGTGATCGGCGTCGGCGTGCTGGCGACGCCTTCTTATCGCCAGCGCATTTACTCGGCGAAGACCGTCTCCTCGGTACGTCAGTCCTTCACGATTACCGGCCTGCTGTATCTGGGCTTCTCCTTCCTGCCGGCGATCATCGGTATGGCGGTATGGACCATGAACCCGCAGTTGGAAAACAGCGGCTTCGCCTTCTTATTTGCCACCCAGGTGCTGCCGCCGGTGCTGGCGATGGCGATCCTGATTGCCGGCATGTCGGCCAATATGTCTTCCGGTAGCTCTGATGCCATCGCCGCGGTGTCCATCATGCTGCGCGACCTCTACACCCTGGTGACCGGCCATATGCCCGCGCCGGAGAAAGCCATTCGCCTGTCGCGGATCTTCCTGGTTCTGGTGATTGCGCTGGCGCTGCTGTTTGCCCTGACCTCCAATGACATCATCAGCTATATCACCAAAATGATCTCGATGATTATGTCCGGCATGTTTATCTGCACCATGCTTGGCCGCTTCTGGAAACGCTTTAACTGGCAGGGCGCGGTCGCCGCGCTCGCCGGCGGCGCCGGAGCATCGGTTGCGGTGCTGGTGGATAGCGACTGGCTGGCGTTCTGGGGCAACCCGTGTATTCCGGCGGTACTGACGAGCCTGGTGGCTTCGGTTGTGGTGACGTTACTGACCCCGGCCAGCAGCATGAGCCGCGAGCAGGCGCTGGAGATGATTACCCACGAACGTGAAAGCCGCCCAACGCCACCGCCGTTGCCGATTGGCAAACGTCATACCTCACGCGGGTAAGGGGTAATCATGAACGAGTATATTGCCGTCGATTGGGGCTCTACGCAGCTGCGGGCATGGCGGATGCGTGATGGCGAATGCATCGACAAGCTGAAGCTGCCCTGCGGCATCACGCGCCTGAACGGGCAGCGCCCCGAAGCGGTATTTCAGCAGCAGTTGGCGCCGTGGCGCGGCGACCCCGCGCTGCCGGTGGTGATGGCGGGGATGATCGGCAGCGATGCCGGTTGGCAACCGGTGCCATATCTGGCCTGCCCGCTGGCGCTGGAGGCGCTCAACGGTCAGTTACATGAGGTGGCGGAAAACGTGTGGATCGTGCCGGGGCTTAAAGTGGCGCAGGCCGCAGATTACGACGTGATGCGCGGTGAAGAAACGCAGCTGCTGGGCGCCTGGCAACGGATGCCCGCGGAGTGTTACGTGATGCCCGGCACCCACTGTAAATGGGTGCAGGTCCAGAACGGCGTGGTGCGCCAGTTCGCCACGGCGATGACCGGCGAACTGCATCACCTGCTGCTGAATCATTCGCTGCTCGGCCAGCAACTGCCTGTACAACAACCCGATGACGCCGCTTTCGCCCTCGGTATGGAAAAAGGGCTAAATCAGCCCGCGTTGTTGTCCGGGCTTTTTAGCGCCCGCGCCGCGCGGGTGTTAGGGGCGCTGGCGGCGACTTCGGTGAGCGATTATCTCTCCGGGCTGTTGATTGGCGCGGAGGTGGCGACCTTTAGCGAGCGCTATCGCGCCAGCCGCGTGGTGCTGGTTGGTGAGCACTCGCTTAGTGCCCGTTATCAGCAGGCGATGGCGGCGCGAGGGTTGACCGTTTCCTGTTGTTCCGGCGAGGCGGCGTTTCTTTCGGGTATAGCGAGGATGATTGATGGACAAGGTTAAACTGGTGGCGATTTTACGCGGTATTCAGCCCGGTGAAGCGGCGGAGCATATCGCCGCGCTTATCGATGCAGGTTTTCGCTATATTGAAATTCCGCTTAACTCGCCGGACTGGCAACAGAGTATTCCGGCGATGGTGCGCCAGTTTGGCGAACGGTCGGTGATTGGCGCGGGGACGGTGCTGAAGGTTGAGCAGGTTGATTTTCTGGCTGAAGCCGGGGCGAAGCTTATCGTGACGCCCAATACGGCCCCGGCGGTGATCCGCCGCGCGGTAGAAAAGGGGATGCTGGTGTGCGCCGGCTGTGCCACGGCCTCCGAGGCGTTTAGCGCGCTGGATGCCGGGGCGCAATGGCTGAAAATCTTTCCGTCATCGGCATTCGGCCCGGACTATATCCGCGCGCTGAAAGCGGTGTTGCCGCCGGAGGTGCCGGTGCTGGCGGTCGGCGGCGTGACGCCGGAAAACCTGCACAGCTGGCGTCAGGCGGGCTGCGCGGGGGCGGGGTTAGGCAGCGATCTCTACCGCGCCGGGCAGCCGTTGGCGCGTACCCGCCAGCAGGCGCAACGCTTTATCGCCGCCTGCGGCGATTAATCGCCGAGCGGCAGTCGGTCGACGCCGTCGCGGTGGTCGTCGAGCGCCAGCTTAATGCGGCGCAGACGGTCTTTCGCCTGCGGTTTATTGGCCATAGCCAGTTCGGTGGCCAGCACATCTACCATCGCCAACATCGCATAGCGTGAAGCGCTGGGCTTGAAAATATAGTCGTTTTCGCTCACCAGCAGCGGCAGCACGATATCGGCCTGCGCCGCCAGTGGCGTTTCCGGCGGGGTAATGGCGACAATTTTCGCCCCGTATTGCCGGGCGATGGCGGCGCTTTCAATCATCTCTTTGGTATAGCCGCCGAGCGACAGCACAATCACCACATCTTTCGCCGTCACCGCCGAACTCATCATGCGTACCAGAAGGCCGTCGCTCTGGCTGACTACCGGCAACCCGAGGCGGAACAGGCGATACTGGATCTCCTGCGCGCAGATGGTCGAACCGCCGCCCATACCCAGCGCAAGCACCTGACGGGCGTCGCTAATCCATTCCACCGCGCGTTTCAGCGCCGCAAGGTCCAGCGCCCGGCGGTTGGTTTCCAGCACGCTGATGATTGATTCATAAATTCCCTGTACGCCTTCCAGATCCGGCACATCGAGAATAAAGCGCTGACCAATGGCCAGCGACTGGGCGAGCTTCATTTTCAGTTCGCGCACGTCTTTACAGCCCAGAGCACGCGCAAAGCGCGTCACCGATGCCTGGCTGGTGTCGGTCAGGCGCGCCAGTTCGGCAATCGGCATTTCCGCCGCGGCGGCGACGTCGTCGAGAATAAACTGCGCAATGCGCTTTTCGGTCGCGGTCAGCGCCATAAAGCGGTCGGTGATGCAGGAGATGATATCGATCGAGTAGGCCATTCCGGGTATCAGGTTATGTATTGGGAATGGTACTTTGTACCATATGCCGGTGACAAAATCAGCGCGGCGCCTCTCGCGGCGTTAAAAATCAAGGCGCATCGCACAGCGGGTTTCCGCCGTCAGGCCATGCTCCGTTTCCAGCGCGCGTTTCGCCGCCAGCCCTTCGGGTAGGCGCAGTTCATTGAGGATGGTGAAGCCCAGCCGGGTATAAAAGGGCGCGTTCCACGGCACCTCGCGAAAGGTGGTGAGCGTCACCGCCGGGAAGCCGTCGCGGCGGGCGTTGTCGATAGTTTGGCTAAGCAGGGCGCGGCCAATACCCTGGCCCTGCCACTGCTGGTGGACGGAGATTTCTACAATAAACAGGGCATCGTCCAGCGGCTCGCTCAGCAGGAAACCAACGGGCCTGTCGTCAGCAAGCGCCAGCAGGCTATGGCCGGTTTCCAGGTATTGCCGGTGCTGTTCAACGCTCATTACCGGGCTTTCCGCCAGCCAGGCGAAAGCGGGAATGCGCGCAAAGGATTGGGCCGCCGAACGCTCCAGCGCGGGCAGCAGCGGCAGATCGCCTTCTTCGGTCAGGCGAAAAGTGAAAGTGGGGTTTATAGTGTTAGTTTTCATCGCCTCAGCATAGCAGCCTCAGGGAGAAATGCATGGAGTTCACCGCCGTACCTGCCGTCCAGTTTAGCGGCGCGCAGTTGACTACGATTTTGAATGACTGCTTTGCCGATTATCTGGTGCCGGTATCGATGTCGGTAGATCTGTTTGTACAGCGCTTTAGCACCGAAGGGTTAAACCTGTTGCAGTCTAAGGTGTGGCTGGCAGGAGATGAACCGGCGGCTATCGGGCTCATCGCCCGCCGCGGGCGCGATGCGCGACTGGCGGCTTTTGCTATTCATCCCGGATTTCGCGGCAAAGGACGAGGGCGACAATTGATGACCTCGCTTATCGCCGATTTACGGGTTCAGGGCGTACAGCGAATGTGGCTGGAGGTGATCCGCGATAATCACCGGGCGGTGGCGCTGTATCAGTCATTGGGCTTTGCGGTGCGTCACGGGTTGTGCGGCTATCTCAGCGAGACGCAAGCGGAGCCGCGTGAGTCTCCCCTGGAGGATTACGATTTGCTGAGTCTGCTGCGTCATGCAAGCCTGGAGCAGGAAGGGCAACTGCCGTGGCTGCTGGATCCACTGACCTTTATTACCTTGCCATGTCGGGCGTTGACGCTGCAGCAGCAGGCCTTCGCCGTGCTGGCAACCACTGCCAGCAAGCCGCAGCTGCAGTTTTTATGGCTGACACCGGCGGCGCGCGGACGCGGGCTGGGGCGGGAAATGCTGATCGCGCTGGCTCAACAGTTTCCGGGATTAAGCACTTCGGTGACCATCCCGGAAACCTTCACGCCGCTGTTTAAATCGGCGGGTTATGCGCCGCTGGCGCTGCAGCAGTACGAGATGTGCCTGCGCTTGAACTAGCCCGGCGCAGACGCCGGGCCGTAGGTATTAACCTTCGCGACCGACGATTTTAATATCCACCATGCCAATGCCCAACTGGCGCGGCGCGTGGCCGACAATATTGCCTTCGTTGGTGGACTGCGGCTCCGGCGGAGTGATAGTTAAGGTGTTGCTGCGCGCCGGATTGTCGAAATGCAGCGTCGTCGTGGTCACTTCATTGGCTAAAGTAAGTACTTGCTCACTTTTCCCGACGCGCACCGGTATTGGCTGGTTGGCGTTCGGGCCGAAGGCCTTGGCGGTGATCACCAGATCGAATTTTTCCGGCAGCGGTTCTTTATATTCAATCTTCACTTCGTCACCGAGCTGGGCGTTGGACCAGCGTCCCCACAGCTCAGGCCGCGAGATGCCGCTGAACTGTTTGACCTCCTCCGGCGCGCCGGCGACATTAAACACAAAGCTATCGGCTTTATAGCGAATATCGTTATCGACAATTTTCAACGTATCGACGTTGCCTTTGTAGCGCTCCATATCGATAACGGTATCTTTGAAGGCGGTTTTGCCCTGCCATTGCGGCTTGTCGACGTGCTGTACCTGCTGTTCGCCGCCCAGCTGACCTTGCGAGACGCACCAGTCGGTGGACAGCGCCAGTTCCGGCCGCCACAGTTGGCCCATCTTGTAGCAGCGGTCGACCCATACGAAATTGTCGCGTGGGGCGAAGTCCGCCAACTGGAAGCGCAGCGGCGCGGAATACTCGCTTTCCGGAATCGGCTCGACGCGCTGATCCGAGACCCGTAGCAGCAGCGGCAGACGGAAATGGCTACCGGAGAATGCGATCATGTTCTTCTGCGAGTCGATGCTGAAGCTCTTAATCTCCTTCGGGAAATTCCACAGACGAATGACGTCCGGTTTCCATGCCAGCACCTTCTCTTTCATGTTCATGAAGATAGTGGAGAGCGATTCTGCGGAAAGGCTGCTGCGGCCAAGGCCGATATAGTTATCGCCGCCGAGAATATCCAGCACCGTCGCGCCGTTATCCATGGTATTACGCTTCACGGCCAGCACATCCTGCTGAGGCTGGTCGCCGCGCAGGATAAAGAACAGATTACTGCGATCCTGTTTGTTCAGATAATCCCAGGCGCTGTTTTTCATCGCCAGATGATCGGACGAGACCACGATGACCGTATTTTTGAAGTACGGCGAGGCCTTAATCTTTTCAATTAGCGCGGCGATGTGCTCCTGGCTACAGGCCACGGCGCTGAAGGAGAGATTCTTTTTGCCATCCATGTCATAGCGTTTACGCTCGCAGGTGCGCGAAATAAAGCCGTCAGGATGGTGGGTATCGACGGTGAGGGCGAACAGCGAAAAGCGTTTGCCGGATTGGGAGAGCTCTTCGAACTTTTTCCACGTTTCGTCGAGCACGGTGTCGTCGTAGAAGCCCCAGTCGTTGCGGTAGGACGGGTCGGCCACCGTCGTTTTCAGCTCTTCCGCACCGTACAGGTGATCGAAACCGTGGGATTTGAGGAAAACGTCTTTACCGGCGAAGCGCAGGTTGGCGCCCTGTACAAAGTAGTTTTCGTAACCGGAATTTTTCAGGATATCGCCGAGGCAGATATTTTGCGGGAAGAAGCTGGATACCGCCGCGGAAGCGTTGCCTTCGAACGGCGCGAACAGCGGAATACCACACTGGGAAGCGACCATACCGGCGATGGTGTAATCGGTGCCGGGAAGCTGTGCGGTATTGCTGAAATCCAGTCCTTCGCTTTTGATTTTACCCAGTTCCGGCGTGAGCTCCGGGAAAGCCTCGTTATTGAAATAGGTGCGCTCCAGGCTCTCGCCGTAGATATAGACCAGATTCAGCTGCGGATTGTTGATGCTTTTCGACGGCTCTTTGTAGTAAGCCGTGAAGTCCGGATCGCCGTCGCGGGACTGCGATTTCACGAGTTCGGTGATTTGGCGGAACGCCGGGCTGGCGTCGACGGAGGCCAGCGCCAGTACCAGCGCTATCAGGCTGTAGCCAAAGTGATGCGGATGGTGGCGGCGACGGCGTAATATCCAACCGAGGGCGCCAAATACGGCGACCAGCGCCAGCACCAGACCGATACCCGGCAGAATATATTTACTGACGCCCGCGCCGGTCAGGCTGTTGGTCAGGGTATAGAGTACCGCGTCGTTAATACCGTCGCCGGTGAAGTAGTCGCTGGCGTAGAGGGTGATATTGAGCACAACAAACAGCCCCAGCACCGCAAGAGTGGCAGAGAACCACCAGGTATTGCGACCGGCTTTCCAGGCATAGATCACCACCGAGGCGAGAAACAAGGCGATGGATAACAACTCTGACACAGCTAACCCTCATGTGCGCCAGCGGCGGGCTGGCCGGATAGATCGATTTTCACGCTACACTGTAATGGCAGCGTCTTTCTGCTGCAATTGTAGTGTCATGAAAGTGTGCTGTGATTCAGAATTGGTTTAGAAAGCGTCTTTTTTGTACGATGTCTCATCCTGTCGTCACGGGGAAAACAGGAGCAGAAAAGTAAAAATAGCGATTGCGGCCGCGCTGGCGACGCTAAAGCGCCAAACGCGGCATCGGCGGGGAAATTTAAGACAGGAAGTTAACGCCCTGTTTCAGTACCAGGTCACAGGCCTTAGTCTTCACTTTTTCAGCCAGCGGGCTGCTGCCCAGGGTGTTCAGATTCAACTGCTGGCCGTTATTACTGCTCAGCAATCCCTGTAGCCCTTCCAGATAACCGGTATCCTGTTTCTGTTTCTCCGGCGTGCTCAGGCCAAGCTTATCCAGTACCTGGTTTTTCACGTTGTCGGCGTTGGTGACCGAGGTCAGTTTTTTTTGCGCGCAATAAGAGAGAACGCCGGCGGCATTGTTCATGCTGCTGGAGGTGAGCGCCTGGTTGCCGCCGTTGAGCAGGCTGGTTAAGGACGACATCGACATACCGCCGCCGCTTTGCTGGGAACTGCTGCTGAGCTGGCTGGCGGCGCTATTGAGTGAGTCCTGCCAGGAGGCGGCGTAGGTGGGGGCCGCCATCAACGCGCCGGCTGCGATAGCGGCGCAAAAAGCTGTCTGCAAAGATTTCATAAACGTACTCTTCGTCGTTACTTAAGAATCTCTTCAGTATAACGCCGCTTGAGCTCGGAAATCTCTCAATACTCTTTACCGGTAACGCGATCGCGGTAGCTATCCCAGGTGAAGTTTACCCACAGGCTATTACCAAGGCGCATGCGATCCATGACGCGTTCGCCGAGCAGTTTGTTCATTTCATCCATGGTACTGTTGGTCAGCATGCCGGTCGGGCGTTTCGAGGAGGAGCGACGATCGACAATCTGGTTGATGATCACTTTCTCGTAGCGCGATTCGGTTTGCATACCGATTTCGTCGATAACCAGCAGATCGACCCGGCTCAGGTCGCTTAGCAATTGCTCTTCGCTGGTTTCCCGATTACCAAAGGTATCTTTCATCGCCGACATAATATCGGCGACGGTGATGATTAATACCGATTTACCGCGCAGCAGCAGCTCGTTGCAGATAGCGGCGGCAAGATGATTTTTACCGGTGCCCGGCTTGCCGGAGAAGATAAAGCTCGCGATGTTGCCGTCAAACTCTTCAACGTACTGGCGGGCGCGAGATAGGGCTATCATCTGCCCGTCGTTTTCGACCCGGTAATTATCAAATGAACAGTTCTGATGTAATGGACGGATCCCGGAGCGGTTAAAGGTGCGCTGCATTTTCATCGCCCGATTTTCCCGCTCCAGCGCCTCTGAACGCAGCTTACCTTGCTCTTTTTGCCAGGCCAACAGCTCTTCGCCGGTTTTAAACGCCGGTTGCACGTGGGCTGGCATCATTTTTTGCAGGCGCTTCATGAGATCGCCAACGTTTTTCATGCTCATCCTCGGAAACCTCGCGGGATCTGGTTATCGGGTTCGCTAATGGTGTTCACATCGCGCTTCGGCTGCCCGCCGTTGCTGGCGCGGCCGATTTGCACGCTACGCGCCAGCTTTTGCTGCCACTGCACGTGGTGGAAAACTTTGCCTTCCGCCTGCCAGTAGGCGACAAAGGCAGCCAGTTCTTCAGGGGTGACCGGCTGCGTCAGGGCGATGCCCCACAGCGCCGCCAGACGCTGAAAATCGGTATCCGGCTGCCAGCCGGCATACATGGCGAATTTCCCCATCGGCACGGCGACGGGCGCGGCGCTCGGCTCGTCAAAGAACTGCGCATCCAGCGCGATATCGCTGGTGGGGCGCGCCAGTTTCGCTTCCAGTTCCAGCAACTGCGCCAGGCGCTCCGGCGTCAGCGCGTAAAACGCCGGGGCGTTATTGGCAAACACGGCGACGGCGCCGCTGGCTGATTTTTGCAGCCTGGCCGCGTGGTTCTCGACGAAATCGTCAAGACCGCAAAAGTCGGTGGTTAAAATTCGTGAAGACATAACGCTATCTCAACTCTGAACAGCAAAGAGTGGGGGAATTGCTGACATAGTAGCATAGTGCGAGGCCAGGAAGCAGCGCTGCCGGTTATACGCGCGGGCGTTTGCGATAGAGCCACAAACCGGGAATAGATAGCCCGATAGAGAGCGCCCCGACGATGGAGGAGGCTTTTAAAAAGTTGCTTAACAGCATAATCATCATCTCTTCGGAGTAACCAAAATGGCTGATTTTGACGGCCGAGATCATCGCCGTATAAGCCGAAATCCCAGGGAACATCGGGATCACTGCGGCGACGGTAAATATCTTCGGGTGCGCCAGATACCAGCGCGACCATTGAATGCCGATACTGCCGACCAGTAACGCGGCGAGAAAGGTGGCCCATTCTATATTGAAGCCTGCGCTCATCATTACCATCCGCGAGCCGTGGCCGATAGCCCCCAGTAATGCGCACCAGCGCAGCGCGCGCTGTGGAACGTTGAACACCATCGCAAAGCCGACGGCAGGGATGGCCGCCAGCGCCATATCCTGCGCCAGGTCGAAAAGGTAAGAGATTATGCCCATCCGCGTAGCCCCCACACGGTCATTGCCATCACCACCCCAATACAGGTCGCCAGCGTCAGCAGGCTGGCGATCGCCCAGCGGGCCAGCCCGGTATTAATATGGCCCTTGAACATATCGGCCACGGCGTTAATTAACGGAAAGCCGGGAACCAGCAACAGCACGCTGGCGGCCATGGCGATAGTCGGCGTGTCGCTAAAGGCCGGCAGACGCAGCATCAGCCCGGAAATCGTGGTAGCGACGAAGGCGGTAATGCAGAAATTAATCTGCGGATGCATGGAACGATGGGTCAGCAGCTGGCGAATATACATGGCGACGGTGCTGGCAAAGAAGGTCACCACCGCGCCATCCCAGCCGCCGTTGTTCAATTTACAAAAGCAGGCGCAGGAGAGGCCCACCATCAATACCAGCAGCCAACGCGGGTAGCGCAAGGGTTTGATCTGCGAAAAGCGCTTCTCGACATCTTTGTAATCCAACAGCTTATGTTCGGCCATGATCACGATATGCTGTACCTCCGTCACCACGTGCATGTTAATTCCGCGATCGCTGTTTTTGCGGGTAGAAGTCAGGCATTCACCATTTTTAATCGTGGTGAGCACAATCGCGTTAGAGGAGATGGCGCTCTCAACGCTATCCATACCTAACGCTCGCCCGAGGCGGGTAGAAAGCTCCTCAACCAGCGCGCTTTCCGCACCGTGCTGGAGTAAGTAAAGGGCACACTGGATGCACAACCGGGTGACGGCGCGCTGCTCTGATTTATCTGCCTGCATAAGTACCTGCTGTCCGCGTCTCTATTAATACTTGTACCTGAACTCCACCCCGTTGTGCGGCGTGCCGGATCAAACAATGTGCAAAAATTGCTCCATCAATGGCGTTGGCTGAAATTTGAACCGCGCCACACTTTCGTCACTTCGTTGGAAAGTGCAATTTTTACCGCCATTCATCCCTTCTTTTTCCCGTTTGAGTTATCAAAAATGCATCTGTGAACTTTTAATAAACAAAAAACAAACAAATAATTAACTTTCGAGAGCGAGTACCCTATGAGAACACAGGTTGCCATTATTGGCGCGGGCCCTTCGGGGCTGCTGTTAGGTCAACTGCTGCATAACGCTGGTATTCATACCGTCATCCTTGAACGTCAGAGTGCGGAATATGTGCTGGGGCGCATCCGCGCGGGGATACTTGAAAACGGTACCGTCGAACTACTGCGTGAAGCGGGAGTGGCGAAGCGCATGGACGCGGAAGGGCTGGTTCATCATGGCATGGAGTTTTTATTTGAAGGCCAGCGGGTACCGGTACCGCTCAGCGAGTTGACCGGCGGTAAAAGCGTGATGGTTTACGGTCAGACTGAAGTCACCCGTGACCTGATGGCGGCAAGACGCGACAGCGGCGCGGCGATTATCTATGGCGTTAGCGAGGTGGCAATCGAGGATGTTAAGAGCGACCGGCCGGTGGTCTCCTACGTGAGCGGCGGCGAAAAGTGTCGACTGGAGTGTGACTTTATTGCCGGTTGCGATGGTTTCCACGGCGTTTCGCGGCAAAGTATTCCACGTGACATTCTCAAAGAGTATGAAAGCGTGTGGCCGTTTGGTTGGTTAGGTTTGCTGGCGGATACGCCGCCGGTGAATCCGGAGCTGATTTACGCTCATCACGAACGCGGATTTGTATTGTGTAGTCAGCGCTCACTCACCCGCAGCCGCTATTACCTGCAGGTGCCGCTAAGCGATAGCGTCTCGGCGTGGTCTGATGAACGCTTCTGGGATGAGCTAAAACGCCGCCTGCCGGAGGATCTGGCAAATAAGTTAGTAACTGGTCACTCACTTGAGAAGAGCATTGCGCCGCTGCGCAGTTATGTCGTTGAGCCGATGCAGTACGGCAGACTGTTTCTGGTCGGCGACGCCGCGCATATCGTGCCGCCAACCGGCGCAAAGGGGCTGAATCTGGCGGCGTCGGATGTCAATTATTTATGGCGGATCCTGCGCGAATATTATCACCATGGCCGCGCGGATCTTATTGCCAGCTATTCGCGCTTTGCTCTCGACCGCGTGTGGAAAGGAGAAAGATTCAGTTGGTTTATGACTCGCCTGTTGCACGACTTTCCTGAACAGAATGAATTCGATAAAAAAATGCAGGCCGCCGACCGCCGCTACTATCTGGGTTCTCGAGCCGGGCTAACGACCATTGCCGAAAATTATGTGGGGCTGCCGATGGAGCGCGTCACGTAACGACAAACGAAAACTGGAGAGACCATGTTAACCGCGAACACGATTCCCGTTTTTACCCTGTATGGCGAAGAGCGCGGTTGGCCGACGCCGGATCTGCTGCATTGCGAATCCATTTTGCAGCGCAGCAGCCTTTATGAGTGGCATATCCGCGTACATCAACATGCCGAAATGGTGCAGCTTTTATATCTGCATAAGGGGCGCGCTGAAATTGAAATCGAAGGCGTCACCAGGGTGATGACCGAAGCCTGTATTCAGGTCGTACCGGCATTATGCATCCATGGCTTTCGTTTCTCGCCCGGCACGCAAGGGTTTGTCCTGTCGCTGTCGCAGCCGTTGCTGAGCCGCTTTGAAAGCCAGTTTGGGCGCACGCTTGATGTGCTATCGCAGCCGCAGTGCGTGGCGGTGAAACGCTCCCGCGGCCATATTCGTTCGTTGTTTACCGCCTTACGTGAAGAATATTGCGAAGAGCATGATGCGCGCGAAATGATGCTCCATTCGCTGCTGGGAGCGCTATTAGTATGGTTAAACCGCCAGTGCCGGCCGACACCCGTGACAGAAGACAAAGCCGAACGTAAGCGCAGCGTCATGCGCCATTTTTCCCGTCTGATTGAAAGCCACTACCGGGAACATCTGCCGCTGGCTGAATATGCAAAGCTAGTGGGGCTTTCCGCAACGCATTTAAATTATTTGTGTCGTGAATTTCATGGCTGCAGCGCATTAGGCGTATTACATCAACGTTTAATGTTGGAAGCGCGGCGTAACCTGCAATATACCAGCATGACTATCACCCAACTTTCTGATTATTTGGGGTTTACTGATGCTGCTTATTTTTCGAGATTCTTTCGACGATATAGTGGGGTCTCACCGAAAGCATTTAGGAAAGAAATTAAATAAATTATTTATTTAATTCTTAAGGTAATTTTTCTAATGAGGCTTTTAATTTTTTCTAATTTATTGATGGCATCATTTTGTGTTAGGGTAAATCGTTGGTGAGAGTAATGCAAAAATATCCCTCACGGTTATGGAATTAACTTCAGGGCATACGTCATGCCCACCAGGGACGATAAAGATTCAATTGGCGAAATAATATTATAGTAGCCATTCATCCGTTATTTATTTCGGGTGTGAATCTTTGACAGGAGGTGGAGGTTTTATGTTGCCAGGACAAGGTAAATTTGGCGTCATCATTAGTAGAATACCGGTTATGCAATCGGGTTTGAAGGCTATTTTAAGGGAGCATCTCCCTGATTACGATCTGAGTTTCTGTGCTTCACAGGATGAACTCACGCTGCTTCAGCTTCGCCGCGCCGTGCTGGTTCTCGTCGACCTCTCCGGTCACATTGAACGCCCGCGAGATATTTGTGAGCATTATTATTCGTTAATGAATCAATACCGGGATATTCACTGGATCTTTATGGTTGGTCACTCCTGCTTCCCACTGGCAGTTGAGTTTCTGATGCGGCCGGAAAGTTCTCTGATTTCTGATAGCGAGCCGGTCAAACGTTTCATTGAGGTTATCCGAGCTGGTAAAGCTTCTGCCGAAAGAATTAGCCAGACACTCTTTTCACCCGAGATGGACAACTTAGGTGATGATGCTAGCGATACGGTCATCTTAACCTTTTCAGAGCGCAAAGTGTTGCGGCTACTGGCAAAAGGGTGGGGAATTAACCAGATTGCTGCCTTGTTGAAAAAAAGCAATAAAACGATAAGCGCGCAGAAAAATAGCGCCATGCGCCGACTTTCGTTACGCAGTAATGCAGAAATGTATGCCTGGATCAATAGCGCTCAAGGAATGAAGGAACTGAATCTGTATTCAGCCTATGGAGATAACACGGAATGGAAAAAAATCTCACAACACGATGTGTCGCTATCGTAGAAAAATGCGCAATGACTGAGATGGCGCTTCGTTATATTTTAGATAATGAAGCAGGTAAAAAATATAGCATTCATTTTTATAAAGATACTCAGGCCTTAAAGCGTGAATTCGCTTCCAAAAACTTTATCGCCGTTATTTTTTCCCTTTCCGGTAGCCGACGTATTCGTCTGGAAAGCCTGCTTTTTTTACATGAAATAGCGCAAACGCGACCCGAAATACAGCGAATTGTACTGGCGGATAATACGGCCGAAATGCGTCTGATCAGTCATCTGACACCTTCAAGCCCGCAAACTATTCTGAATAAATCATCTTGCCTTACTCGTCTGCAGGAACGTTTACTGCAGCTGATCGAGCAGGCGCCATTGGATAAAGAAAGCATTCTGGAGCGCAGCTACAGCTCCTGTGGGCAAATTCTTAGCCCGACGGAGCATACGATACTGCGTTATATGACCTATGGCTATTCATTGCCCGAAATTGCCACCCAGCTTGATAGAAATATCAAAACCATTCGCGCACATAAATTTAACGCGATGACCAAACTGGGCGTTAACTCTGATATTGGCCTGCTTAGTGCGGCGGACATTCTGCTGTGTCTGCCGGCGAATAACGACGATGGGCCAGGAATGCGCCTGGCGCAATAACCGGCAAGTTACAGGCAGACGTCCACCCAATCGGCTTCTGTCAGTTGTGCCATGCGCTCAGGCGAAATTCGTACCGCACTATGAATTGCCCCTGCTGCCGGTAGAACTTCGGCGTACTGCTTGAGTGAAACATCGCAATAGACCGGCAGAGGGTTTTCCAGGCCAAACGGACAGACGCCGCCAACGGGGTGGCCGGTTAGCGTAACGACTTCATCACTGCTGAGCATCCGCGCTTTTGCCCCGAAGGCGTCTTTCAGCTTCTTATTATCAAGGCGAGCATCGCCTTTAGCGACGATCAATATAACCCGTTCTTTTACCTTTAAGGATAAAGTCTTAGCGATTTGCCCCGGCTCGACACGATGCGCGGCGGCGGCAAGCGCAACGGTCGCCGTACTTTGATTCAACTCGATGATTTCAATATCGGGGGCATGCTCAGCAAAAAACTGCCTCACGGACTGCAGACTCATGGGGTTCTCCTGGTAGTTATCCGCTTAAATCTGTCACAAGGCCGGAAATCTGTAAATATTGTCGATGGATAATCAGGAATTATTCTGATTTCTGGATCTTCTTCACAATCGCCGCAACCGGTTACTGTAACCGGTTGCAGGATCGCGCTCGTCGATGAATACTGACATGGTAACTCCCTGTACCAAAGATAACTAACAGCCGCGCATGAGATCCTCCTGCTGGCATTATGGCAACCGTCAGTCCCGGTCAGCCACAATCCGTCTGCAGTTAATTTCAGCATAGCGGCAAGATTACCGTTGTTGGTCCTGTTTCGATAGCCTGTCAGGAGGGCTGCTATGTCTGCAAACCATGCTGCGTTTAATCTGATATTTCGCTTTGTAGAGAACTATATAAGTCCCGTTGCCGGGCGCATTTCATCGCAGCGCCACGTCATGGCTATTCGTGACGGATTTATCTCGGCCATGCCGTTTATGATTGTAGGCTCCTTTCTCTTGGTCTTCGCCTATCCGCCGTTTTCACCGGATACCACCTGGGGCTTCGCCCGCGCCTGGCTGGATTTGGCCAAAGAGTTCGAAGGACGCATTCTGACGCCTTTTGATATGACCATGGGCATCATGTCTATTTATATCTGCGCGGCGATTTCCTACAACCTGGGCAAACATTATGAAAAGGCGTACCAGCTCGATCCTTTCATGTGCGCCATGCTGTCGATCATGGCCTTTCTACTGATCGCTGCGCCAAAAACCAATGGCAGTCTGCCGGTTGATAGCCTGGGAGGTACCGGGATCTTTACCGCGATCCTGGTGGCGATTTACTGTGTTGAGATGATGCGTTTCTTAAGGGCGCACAACATCGGGATCCGCCTACCGGATCAAGTGCCGCCGATGATCAAAAACTCTTTCGATCTGTTGATCCCGGTTCTGGTGGTGGTACTGACGCTCTATCCTCTGAGCTTGTTTATCCAGCATCATTTCGACCTGCTGATTCCGCAGGCCATTATGGCTATCTTTAAGCCGCTGGTATCCGCTGCGGATTCATTACCGGCTATTCTGCTGGCAGTGTTGATTGGCCACCTGCTGTGGTTCGCAGGGATTCACGGGGCGGCGATTGTTTCCGGTATGCTGCAGATGTTCTGGCTCACTAATCTGGGGATGAACCAGCAGGCTCTGGCGCAGGGCGCGCCGCTACCGCATATTTTCATGGAAGCGTTCTGGACGTTCTTTATTGTCGTAGGCGGTTCTGGCGCCACGATGGGCTTGGTGTTCTGTTATCTACGCAGTCGTTCTGCGCATTTGCGCTCTATTGGTCGTTTAAGCGTGGTGCCAAGCCTGTTTAACATTAACGAGCCGGTTATCTTCGGTACGCCTATCGTCATGAACCCGGTATTCTTTATTCCGTTCCTGCTGGCGCCGATGGTTAACGCGGTGATTGCCTGGGCGGCCATGAAGTTGGATCTGATAGGCCGAGTTATCTCTGTCGTACCGTGGACGGCGCCGGCGCCGATTGGCGGCGCATGGGCTCTGGGATGGGATTTCCGCGCGGCGATCCTGGTCGTTATTCTTGCTTGCGTATCGGCAATCATCTACTTCCCGTTCTTTAAGGTGTACGAAAAGCAACTGCTGGCGCAGGAAGCTGAAGAGGCGCAGCGCGCCGAGCAGGAGAACGAGCAGACCGCATAAAATAACAACGGGCGGCATATTGCCGCCCGTCAGATGATTACTTTAACGTGCAGTCGCCGCATTGCTGAACGTCCGGCAGGCGATAACGTTGACAGCAAGTTCGTCGTACCAGTAGCCCTTCGCGCACGACTACCGTCCGCCACAGCGGATTATCCTCGCCACTGGCCTGCTGTTTTGCAAAAAAGCAGTGTTGACGTAGCGCGTTAACCTGCTCGTCGCCAAGCAGATTTTTCATTTCACCGAGATACCAGTTAATCAAATAGCCGGTATTGCTCCAGATAAGCTTACCGTTAATGTCGCCGGTAGCTTCCAGCGCTTCCACCACCGGCTTCAGGGCTTTATTGACCAACATATCCATACGCGCTTGCGCGGAAAGCATTAGCGCATCATGGTCGGCATGCACGTCAATCCAGAAGCAAGCCGCGCGCCCGCTTTCATGGAACTCAACGCGAAAATGCTCCGGTTCAAGGCTAATAGCTTGTTCTTCTGTTAGTAACGCCAGCATCAGCGGCGGTACCAGCAGGCCGATATACCACTGTGCCCACAGTGACAGCAGGGGTTTTTGTTCACGCGGCTGGCCGGGCTGATGGCGATAAATATGATCGGA
The DNA here is from genome assembly GCF_032601985.1 of Klebsiella sp. 141203. Taxonomy (NCBI): domain Bacteria; kingdom Pseudomonadati; phylum Pseudomonadota; class Gammaproteobacteria; order Enterobacterales; family Enterobacteriaceae; genus Klebsiella; species Klebsiella sp. 141203. The sequence continues at coordinate 98,781 of NZ_JAQIRL010000005.1, forward strand.
ATAGGTGGACAACAACGAAATGAGGGTAGTGGGTTGCGACCATTCCGCGAGGGTCAGGGTAAGCGGCGGCGCTTCTTCATCCAGACGCAGGAAATCCAGCAGATGCGGGCGTACCGCCGCGATCTTTTCCCGTATCGCATTCGCCAAAGCGTGCTCGACGGGCGCAAGCGGCGCTCGCCAAATAATATCATCGCTGAAGGAGAAGGTACGGTAAGCCATCAGATTTCCAGATACAAATCTAAATGATAATGATTGCTGATACTAGTTGTTCACCGCAGGGAGCGCAAGCGATTTGTCAGCGCCGCGTATCCCTCGCGGCGGGCTGGAAGCGTTAGTTGACGAGAATGATATTACGCCCCTGATTTTTGGCTTCATATAGCGCGCTATCGGCGCGTTTTATCGCACTGTCGATATCGCCATCCACCAGCGGGGTCATACCTATACTGATGGTGACATTGGTAGCGACGCTCTCGTTAAAACGATGCGCGATTTTTAAATCGTAAACCCGCTGGCGAATGCGTTCTGCCGTCTGGAAGGCGGTTTCCGCCGTGCTACTGGTTAGCACGACCATGAACTCTTCACCGCCAAAGCGAGCGACGATATCGCGTGAGCGCACGGAATTACGAATCGCCGCCGATACCTGGATTAACGCCTGGTCGCCCATCATATGGCCATAGTTATCGTTGTAGGCTTTGAAATGGTCAATATCCAACAGCAGGATGAAATGTTCGCGCGAATCCACTGCCAGGATGTTATCCATCCGGTTTTGCAAGCCGCGACGGTTATAAAGGCCGGTCAAAGGATCAAGCATACTGAGATCGTTCAGGGTGTTACGCTCTTGCAGCAATTTATCCATTAGCCCTTGGGTAAAATTATCGCTGCGCTTTTGCATAATGTTTTGCAACGTAATCCCGGCAACAGGCAGGACAAAGCAGTAAAACATCCGCAGCCATTGTTCACCGCCAGCCAGCGCCAGACACACCATAAAAGTCGGTAGAGAATGTAGAGTAAAGGCGATGATATTGTTAGAAAAAGCGATAGTTCCAATAAACAGGATGCTTAATAAGGCAATAACCAGAAAGTTAAAATGCGGAGGGGGTAACAATGAGGATTTTATTACGATGTGCCAGGCCCATAGCACGCCAAATAACAGAGAAATAACAGGAATATTTATTTTCTGTTTTGGGAATTTCCAATTCCATAACAATAAGCCCAGGCTGGCCGCACAGATCAGCGCACTCGGCAATGTGACGGTGACAATGGTAAACAGCGGGCTGAACAGCGCCAGAGCAGCAGAAACACAATTAAGTAATAAAAAAAGTCGTAAGGAATACTGATATTTTTGCTCATAATGAGCCCGCCAGGTTTGTGCAGTCATATAGGTACTATCATTATTAGTAGTTAAGTTTCAAGATGATGGCTGCCAAAGGGGGAAAATATAAAACAATGCATAATATAAGGATATCTGCGCAAATGATCAGACAATTTAATATATAGATTTAATTTGCTTAATTTATCATCCCAATGAATGTATGTCATTACCCCTGAGTGCAAGAGTAATAAAAGTTGAACGCCCTGAGATGACAAATGATAAAAATTATCATATGATATTGGTTATCATTATCGTTGTAAGAGGCAAAACCATGTTGCAGCGAGCTTTAGGGAGTGGTTGGGGAATTCTGCTGCCGGGCGTTCTGGTGATGGTGTTAGGCATGATTGGTCTGCCGGTGGAAGCCTGGCGCGTGATGATTGCTTTGGGGTTATTACTATCGGCGGCTATGATCTGGCACCGTCAGTTGCGTCATTTCGTACTGTTGCCGTCAAGCGTAGCGTTGGTTAGTGGAATAATGCTGATAATGTTGAATTTGAAGCTGATGGGATAAAACAGAGAAGGGTAAGAATATTGGTGCGAGGGGGGGGACTTGAACCCCCACGTCCGTAAGGACACTAACACCTGAAGCTAGCGCGTCTACCAATTCCGCCACCTTCGCACAGTATTCTTAATCTGATATCGCCTCGTTGGTGCGAGGGGGGGGACTTGAACCCCCACGTCCGTAAGAACACTAACACCTGAAGCTAGCGCGTCTACCAATTCCGCCACCTTCGCACAGTGCGAGCGATATCAACGTGGATTATGGTGCGAGGGGGGGGACTTGAACCCCCACGTCCGTAAGGACACTAACACCTGAAGCTAGCGCGTCTACCAATTCCGCCACCTTCGCATACCATCGACACTATAAAAAGTATCGTTACCACGGAGGCGCATTCTAGTGGTTTTCGGCGACACGTCAATAGTTAATTATGCAGGTTTTATCGATTGCTGCAAAAATCGGCTATTCAGAGCGGAGGGAAGTACCGGCGGCGCATTGGGAGCGCCGCCGGCAAGGATCAATGATTATTTCTTCGCCTGGCGAGTCATCACCGTGCGGTAAACTTTGAAACGGCCGGTTTGGGCGATCACTTCGTGGAAGCCAAACGTCTCATCCAGGACCTGCGGATACGGCAGGAAGGCGTTGGCGACGATACGCAGTTCGCCGCCACTGTTCAGATGGCGGACCGCGCCGCGGATCAGCGCCTGCGCCGCTTCAAGACTGGTCTGCAGGCCGTCGTGGAATGGCGGATTTGAGATGATCATGTCAAAACGGCCGTTGACTTCAGAGAAGACGTTACTGGCAAAGACCTCGCCTTCAAAACCATTCGCGGCAAGCGTCGCGCGGCTGGCTTCAACCGCCGGAGCGCTGACGTCGCATAGCGTCAGGCGTACCTTCGGCGAATGGCTGGCCAGTACCGCGGCCAGCACCCCAGCGCCGCAGCCGACATCAAGCACTTTACCTTTGGTATGCGGTTGCAGGGTTGACAGCAGCAGTTGGCTGCCAACATCAAGGCCGTCGCGGCTGAACACGCCCGGCAGCGTTTTAATGGTCAGGTTATCAAGCGCGTACTCGTTCCAGTACTGTTCGGCGTTGAAGGAGGGCTGTTTTTCCAGACGGCCGTGGTAGAGACCGCAGCGGCGGGCGCTATCCACTTTATTCAGCGGCGCGTATTCGGCGAGCATTTGCTCGGCGCTACGTACGCCGCTGCGGTTTTCGCCGATCACGAAAATATCGATCCCCACCGGCAGCAAAGAGAGGAGGTTCATCAGTTGGAACTGCGCTTCCGGCTTGTTCTTCGGCCAGTAGTAGATCAGGGTGTCGCAATCGGCGACGTCGGCGGCCTCGGCCACTAAGCTAAAGCGAACGTTGTCGCCCATCTGGCGATTCAGGACCTGCCAGTGGTGGAATTGTTGGGTGTGAGCGCGGCTGGCCGCGGTATCCAGACGTGCAGGCAGGTCATCCTGCAGGTCACCGGCAAACAGAACGCGGGCGGACTCGAAATCATCACTGTGGCGCAGCAAGACTTCACTTGCCGGGGTAAAAGCTGACATGAAACACTCCTTCAATAAGACTGGCGCCGATTATAGTAGTTTGTTGGCGCAGATACGACGGATTTGCTATATTGCGCGCTTGTTTAACAGGAGTGTTTCGCTATGACTTCCCGACGAGACTGGCAATTACAGCAACTGGGAATTACCCAGTGGTCGCTGCGTCGCCCGGGGGCGTTGCAGGGCGAAATCGCTATCTCGCTTCCTGAACATATTCGTCTGGTGATGGTGGCAGAAACCCCTCCATCGCTGACTGAACCGCTCATTAGCGATATTCTGCGCGCGCTCTCGATTCGCGCCGATCAGGTACTGCAGCTTACGCCGGACCGGGTAGCGATGCTGCCGCAAAATAGCCGCTGCAACAGCTGGCGACTGGGCTGCGAGACGCCGCTGTCGCTGGCGGGCGCCCAGGTCTCGACGCCCGTTTTTGATGAACTTCAGAGCAGCGCGCCGGCTCGCATCGCGCTCTGGCAACAAATCTGCGCACATGAACACGATTTCTACCCTCAGCACGGCTGATTTATCCAAAGCCTGGCAAATCGAAAAACGCGCCCACGCTTTTCCGTGGAGCGAACAAACCTTTGCCAGCAATCAGGGTGAACGTTATCTGAATTACCAACTAGCAGTCGATGGGGAAATGGCGGCATTTGCCATTACTCAGATTGTTCTTGATGAAGCGACGCTTTTTAACATCGCCGTCGACCCCGCATACCAGCGCCGCGGCCTGGGACGGGAACTGCTGGAACATGTTATTGATGAAGTTGAAAAACTTGGCGTCGCCACGCTGTGGCTGGAGGTGCGGGCATCGAATGTCGCCGCCATCGCGCTCTACGAAAGCTTAGGCTTTAACGAGGCGACTATCCGCCGCAATTACTACCCTACGGCCGACGGGCGTGAAGACGCAATTATCATGGCTCTGCCAATCAGTATGTAAGACAAGGTGAAACGATGAAATGGGACTGGATTTTCTTTGATGCCGATGAAACGTTGTTTACGTTTGATTCTTTCAGCGGCTTACAGCGGATGTTTCTCGACTATAGCGTGACATTTACCGCCGAAGATTTTCAGGACTATCAGGCCGTTAATAAGCCGCTGTGGGTGGATTATCAAAACGGCGCCATCACCTCGCTACAATTACAGCATCAGCGTTTTGATAGCTGGGCGGAACGGTTGAACGTCCCCCCGGGCGAACTGAACGACGCTTTCATGAATGCGATGGCAGAAATCTGCGCGCCGCTGCCGGGCGCCGTATCGTTGCTGGATGCGCTGCAGGGCAAGGTAAAAATGGGCATCATCACCAACGGTTTTACCTCGTTGCAGCAGACTCGTCTGGAGCGTACCGGCCTGCGCGATCATTTTGATTTGCTGATTATTTCTGAGGAAGTCGGCGTCGCGAAGCCGGATGCGCGTATCTTCGACTATGCGCTGGCGCAGGCGGGTAATCCGTCGCGCGACAGGGTATTGATGGTCGGCGATACCGCCGAGTCGGATATCCGCGGCGGCGTCAATGCCGGGCTTGCCACCTGTTGGCTGAATGCGCACCAGCAAACGCTGCCGGCAGACCTGCAGCCCGACTGGACGGTGACCTCTTTAAGCGAACTGGAGCAACTCCTGTGTAAACACTAATTGCCTCCCCCCCATTGATGGGTAAAATAGCCGCAATTTTTCGTATTCCACATGCGCGGCCCGTTGCCGCGTTTACTTAGAAGATTGAATTATGACGTTGTCTCCTTATCTGCAAGAGGTGGCCAAACGCCGCACTTTTGCCATTATTTCTCACCCGGATGCCGGTAAGACCACCATCACTGAAAAAGTGCTGCTGTTCGGACAGGCGATTCAGACCGCCGGTACCGTGAAGGGCCGCGGCTCCAGCCAGCATGCTAAATCCGACTGGATGGAGATGGAAAAGCAGCGTGGGATCTCAATTACCACCTCGGTGATGCAGTTCCCGTACCATGACTGCCTGGTTAACCTGCTGGATACCCCGGGGCACGAAGACTTCTCCGAAGATACCTACCGTACCCTGACGGCGGTTGACTGCTGTCTGATGGTTATCGATGCGGCGAAAGGCGTCGAAGATCGTACCCGCAAGCTGATGGAAGTTACCCGTCTGCGCGATACGCCGATCCTCACCTTTATGAACAAACTCGACCGTGATATCCGCGATCCGATGGAATTGCTCGATGAAGTCGAAAATGAGCTGAAAATCGGCTGTGCGCCGATTACCTGGCCTATCGGCTGCGGCAAGCTGTTTAAAGGGGTTTATCATCTTTATAAAGATGAAACTTACCTCTATCAGACCGGTAAAGGGCACACCATTCAGGAAGTGCGAGTGGTTAAGGGGCTGAATAACCCTGAGCTGGATGCCGCGGTGGGCGACGATCTGGCGCAGCAGCTGCGCGATGAACTGGAACTGGTACAGGGCGCTTCGAACGAGTTCGATAAAGATCTGTTCCTGGCGGGCGAAATTACTCCGGTGTTCTTCGGCACCGCATTAGGCAACTTCGGCGTGGATCATATGCTGGATGGCCTGGTGGAATGGGCGCCAGCGCCGATGCCGCGTAACACTGATACCCGTGAAGTGACGGCCGCAGAAGAGAAATTCACCGGCTTCGTGTTTAAGATTCAGGCCAACATGGACCCGAAACACCGCGACCGCGTGGCCTTTATGCGCGTGGTATCCGGCAAATACGAGAAAGGCATGAAGCTGCGTCAGGTGCGTATCGGCAAGGACGTGGTGATTTCCGACGCGCTGACCTTTATGGCGGGCGACCGTTCGCACGTTGAAGAAGCCTACCCGGGCGATATCATTGGTCTGCATAACCACGGCACCATTCAGATTGGCGACACCTTTACCCAGGGCGAAATGATGAAGTTCACCGGTATTCCGAACTTCGCGCCGGAACTGTTCCGTCGTATTCGCCTCAAGGATCCGCTGAAGCAGAAACAGCTGCTGAAAGGGCTGGTACAGCTCTCTGAAGAGGGCGCGGTACAGGTCTTCCGCCCTATCGCTAATAACGATCTGATCGTTGGCGCCGTCGGCGTGCTGCAGTTTGACGTGGTAGTAGCGCGTCTGAAAAGCGAATATAACGTTGAAGCGATTTACGAATCCGTCAACGTGGCCACCGCGCGCTGGGTTGAATCAACTGACGTGAAAAAATTCGAAGAGTTCAAGCGTAAGAACGAAGTTCAGCTGGCGCTGGATGGCGGCGATAATCTGACCTATATCGCCCCGACGATGGTTAACCTGAACCTGACGCAAGAGCGTTATCCTGATGTGGTGTTCCGCAAAACGCGCGAGCACTAATGTCTCTCTGGAGCGCGGCGATGCTGCGCTCCAGCCCGTTTTGTCCGCCTTCATCCTTACCATAGAAAGTTCTTAAATCTGCGCAAATCGTAGCTTTTTTATTCAAACCCTCCGCCGCATCTCCGCTCATCTACTATATTTATTAAGCACTTTTCAGAAACCTGGCTGAATAAATAGCCATTTGTTTTACCAAAGCAGACATCGTGAGGGCATACCAATGACCAGACTAAAGAGCGCCAGGCTATTGCTGCCTCTCTTCTTAGGCTCAGCGTTGATAAGCGCCTCGACCTATGCGGAAACCACCGCAACCGATAGCGCGAAGGCTGCCGCGACCAGCGCCGGAGAAAGCGTCGATAAGTCGATCAACAAGGTTGGCGATTTTATGGATGACAGCACGATCACTGCCCGTGTTAAAGCGGCGCTGATTGATGACAAAAGTATCCGTAGCACCGATATCTCGGTGAAAACGGAAAACAAAGTCGTGACCTTAAGCGGGACCGTGGAGAGCGCTGAGCAAAAATCACAGGCCGTCAGCGCGGCGAAAGGCGTCGAAGGAGTGAGTTCGGTAAGCGATAAGCTGACCGTGGCGGGGGAAAAATCAGCCAGCCTGAAGGGCTATGCTGGCGACACCGCAATCACCAGCGAAGTCAAAGCCAAACTGCTGGCGGACGATATCGTTCCGTCGCGTAAGGTTACGGTGGAGACCAGCAACGGGGTAGTTCATCTCTCCGGGACGCTGGAATCCAGCAAGCAGGTCGATCGCGCGGCAGACATTGCCAAAGCGGTAACCGGTGTTAAGGGCGTGAAGAACGATCTTAAAGTGCAGTAAGGGTATTCATTAAAAGATATTCGCCAGCGGCGAGACCGCTGAGCGAGTTGTACGCAGGGTTGATGTATGCGCGGCCTGAGCGCGCAGAAAAGCGACCGTTAATCATATGGTAAGGAGAACAGTATGTTTAGATGGGGCATTATTTTTCTGATCATCGCGTTGATTGCCGCCGCATTGGGCTTTGGTGGTCTGGCGGGTACCGCGGCGTGGGCGGCTAAAATCGTCTTTGTTGTCGGTATTATCATTTTCCTGGTCAGCCTGTTTACCGGTCGAAAACGACCCTAGAGGCGATATGCCGAAAGGCGTGAATCAATAACCGCGCAGTGATGACATAACGTCTTACATAAAGCCAGTCAATGTGACTGGCTTTTGCGGTTTCAGGGGACGACAATTTGCGTTACTTTAATGACAGAAAATAAACAAACAGGAAAGCAGGGTGGGGCAGCGCATTCCCGTGACGTTGGGCAATATTGCCCCGTTAGCGGTAAAACCCTTCCGTCCAGGCAAACTTGCTCTGGTGTGCGAAGGCGGTGGTCAGCGAGGTATTTTCACAGCCGGGGTTCTGGACGAATTCATGCGCGCCGGATTTAACCCTTTCGACCTGATGCTTGGCACTTCCGCTGGCGCGCAAAACATCTCCGCTTATATCTGTAATCAGCAGGGCTACGCCCGCAAAGTCATTACGCGTTATACCACCTCAAGGCAGTTTTTCGACCCGATGCGCTTTGTTCGCGGCGGCAATCTTATCGATCTCGATTGGCTGGTCGATTCCACTTCGCAACAAATGCCGCTGGCGATGAACTATGCCGAGGAGCAGTTTGCGCTGGGTAAAGAGCTGTGGATGTGCGCCTGCCGCGGTGACGACTACACGGCAAACTATTTTTCCCCCACCCGCCAGACCTGGCTCGACCTGATCCGCGCCTCCAGCGCCATTCCCGGCTTCTACCGTAGCGGCGTCCTGCTGGATGGCGTGAGCTACCTCGATGGCGGCGTCAGCGATGCGATCCCGGTGCAGGAGGCGGCGCGCCGCGGCGCGCAGACTATCGTGGTGATCCGTACCGTCCCTTCGCAGATGTTCTACACCCCGCAGTGGTTTAAACGAATGGAACGCTGGCTGGGAGAAAGCAGCCTGCAGCCTTTTGTGAACCTGGTACAGCACCACGAAACCACCTATCGCGCGACGCAGCAGTTTATTGAAAAACCGCCGGGTAAACTGCGGATATTCGAAATTTATCCGCAGCGGCCGCTGCGCAGTATGGCGCTTGGCAGCCGTCTGCCGGCGCTGCTGGAAGATTATAAAACCGGGCGCCAGTGCGGCCGCTACTTCCTTGCCACGGTAGGGAAACTGCTGACTGAGCAACCGCCTCTGTTACGCCATGCGCCGCGTGTGGCAAGGCCGACGCCGGTGGTGGTGCCGCCGCTGCCGGTGGCTAACGAAACGCCGCAACAGGCGATTATCACCGCGCCGCAGGCTAATGACCCCAGCTTTAATAACGAGGATCTGGCGTGACGTTACGCTTTATTGATACCCACTGTCACTTCGATTTTCCCCCGTTTACAGAGGATGAACCCGCAAGTATCGCGAGGGCGGCGCAGGCCGGCGTTGGGCGTATTATCGTGCCGTCGATAGCCGCCGCGCGCTTTGCTCGCGTGCTGGCGCTGGCGGAGCAACACGAGCCGCTGTATGCCGCGCTAGGGATGCATCCTATTGTTATCGAACAGCATGATGACCGCGGATTAGCGCAACTGGAAAGCTATCTTGCACAGCGTCATCCGAAACTCGTGGCCGTCGGAGAGATTGGCCTCGATCTCTACCGCGACGATCCGCAATTCGATCGCCAGCAGGCGCTGCTGGAAGCGCAGCTTCGGCTGGCGAAGCGTTACGATTTGCCGGTGATCCTGCATTCGCGGCGCACCCACGATAAGCTGGCGATGTTGCTAAAAAAACATAACCTGCCGCGCGCCGGGGTGGTGCATGGTTTTGCCGGCAGCCTGCAGCAGGCGGAACGTTTTGTACAGCTGGGCTATAAGATTGGCGTCGGCGGCACCATTACCTATCCCCGCGCCAGCAAAACTCGTGATGTTATGGCGCGTCTGCCGCTTTCTTCGCTGTTGCTGGAAACCGATGCTCCGGATATGCCGCTCAATGGTTTTCAGGGGCAGCCGAACCGCCCGGAACAGGCGGCCCGCGTCTTTGACGCGCTATGTGAACTGCGCGCGGAACCGGCGCAGGAAATTGAAGCGGCGCTACTGGCGAATACCAAAAGCCTCTTTACCGCGCTCACTCTCTAACGGCCCACCTTCTGGGCAAAGTCGTCCCCGGCTCTGGCAGGGTGTGATAATCCCATCATTTTTTGTAAATATAAAATCTATTACATTTCAATTAGAAAGTATATTTATGGCCAGTGGTTGCACAATTTGTGCGCCATGGCGTCGAGATAATTCGTTTTGATATGTTAGAATAATAACATCGATAAGAACTTAGGTTTGCCGATTATGCTTAAACAGGACATGACCGGTAGATTGGCGGTAATCGATGGTTAATTGTGAGTTATGTCACGTTACAGTAATGCAAATTAGTAATTAGTTTTCATTAACTGTGATGAATGTCGAAGTGTAATGGCGAGCGGTTGTTACAATAGTAACAGGCTCGCAAGGTGAACAAACTATTGAACCGGCAATACGCCGTCGGAGTATGAAATGACTGATTTGAAAGCAAGCAGCCTGCGCGCGTTGAAACTGATGGATCTGACCACCCTGAATGATGACGACACCAATGAGAAGGTGATCGCGCTGTGTCATCAGGCGAAAACCCCGGTGGGCAATACCGCCGCTGTCTGTATCTACCCGCGTTTTATCCCGATTGCCCGTAAGACGCTGAACGAACAAGGAACGCCGGACATCCGTATCGCGACGGTGACTAACTTCCCGCATGGTAATGACGATATTGATATCGCGCTGGCGGAAACCCGCGCGGCAATCGCCTATGGCGCGGATGAAGTGGATGTGGTTTTCCCGTACCGCGCGCTGATCGCTGGTAACGAGCAGGTTGGTTTTGATCTGGTGAAAGCCTGTAAAGAAGCCTGTGCGGCGGCGAATGTGCTGCTGAAAGTGATCATCGAAACCGGCGAACTGAAAGAAGAAGCGTTGATTCGTAAAGCGTCTGAAATCTCTATTAAAGCGGGCGCGGATTTCATCAAAACTTCGACCGGTAAAGTGCCGGTAAATGCGACGCCGGAAAGCGCGCGCATCATGATGGAAGTCATCCGCGATATGGGCGTTGAGAAAACCGTTGGCTTCAAACCTGCCGGCGGCGTGCGCAGCGCGGAAGACGCGCAGCAGTTCCTGGCGATTGCCGATGAACTGTTCGGCGCCGATTGGGCTGATTCCCGTCACTACCGTTTCGGCGCATCAAGCCTGTTGGCTAGCCTGCTGAAAGCCCTGGGTCACGGCGACGGTAAGAGCGCCAGCAGCTACTAATCCCTTGATATGCCGGATGGTGCTTCGCTTATCCGGCCTACGAATTGATGCCTGTAGGCCGGATAAGGCGCTCGCGCCGCCATCCGGCGATTTATACCATTTGGGAGGTTACCGTGTTTCTCGCACAAGAAATTATTCGTAAAAAACGTGATGGTCATGCATTAAGCGATGAGGAGATTCGCTTTTTCATCAACGGCATCCGCGATAATACTATCTCTGAAGGACAGATCGCCGCGCTGGCGATGACCATCTTCTTCCATGATATGTCTATGCCGGAACGTGTTTCGCTGACCATGGCGATGCGGGATTCAGGAACCGTTCTCGACTGGAAAAGCCTTAACCTCAACGGCCCGATCGTCGATAAACACTCGACCGGCGGCGTGGGTGACGTCACCTCGCTGATGCTGGGGCCAATGGTTGCCGCCTGCGGCGGTTACGTACCGATGATCTCCGGGCGCGGTCTCGGCCATACCGGCGGTACGCTTGATAAACTGGAAGCGATCCCGGGCTTCGATATCTTCCCGGACGACGCGCGTTTCCGCGAAATTATTAAAGATGTCGGCGTGGCGATCATCGGGCAGACCAGCTCGCTCGCCCCGGCTGACAAACGTTTCTATGCCACCCGCGATATTACCGCGACGGTGGATTCCATCCCGCTGATTACCGCGTCTATTCTGGCCAAGAAACTGGCGGAAGGTCTGGATGCGCTGGTGATGGACGTCAAAGTCGGCAGCGGCGCCTTTATGCCGACGTATGAGCTTTCTGAAGCGCTTGCCGAAGCGATCGTTGGCGTCTCCAACGGCGCCGGCGTGCGCACGACCGCGCTGTTAACTGATATGAACCAGGTGCTGGCCTCCAGTGCGGGTAACGCCGTTGAAGTTCGCGAAGCGGTGCAGTTCCTGACCGGTGAATATCGTAACCCACGCCTGTACGACGTCACCATGGCGCTGTGTGTGGAAATGCTGATTTCCGGCAAGCTGGCGGCGGATGACGCCGAGGCGCGCGCGAAATTGCAGGCGGTGCTGGATAACGGTAAAGCTGCCGAAGTCTTTGGCCGTATGGTGGCGGCGCAGAAGGGGCCGAACGACTTTGTCGAAAACTATGCGAAATACCTGCCGACGGCAATGCTGAGCAAAGCCGTCTATGCTGAAGGCGCCGGATTTGTCTCTGAAATGGATACCCGCGCGCTGGGGATGGCGGTGGTGTCGATGGGCGGCGGTCGTCGTCAGGCTTCCGATACTATTGACTACAGCGTTGGCTTTACCGATATGGCGCGCCTTGGCGATAAAGTCGATGGCGAACGTCCGCTGGCGGTGATTCATGCGAAAGATGAATCCAGCTGGCAGGAAGCGGCCAAAGCCGTGAAAGCGGCAATTAAACTGGACGCTCAAGCCCCAGAAATTACACCGACGGTCTATCGCCGAATCACCAAGTAGCGATATACTGATCTGATCGCTTTTTTGCAGCGCATGATGTATGGAGAACAAGATGAAACGTGCATTTATTATGGTGCTGGACTCCTTTGGGATTGGCGCAACGGAAGATGCTGACCGCTTTGGCGATGTGGGCGCCGATACCATGGGCCACATTGCGGAAGCCTGCGCCAAAGGTGAAGCTGACAATGGTCGTAAAGGCCCGCTGAATTTACCTAACCTGACCCGTCTGGGCCTGGTGAAAGCGCATGAAGGTTCTACCGGTAAAATTGCCGCCGGTATGGACGGTAATGCCGAAGTCGTTGGCGCCTACGCCTGGGCGCATGAACTCTCTTCCGGTAAAGATACGCCGTCTGGCCACTGGGAAATCGCCGGCGTGCCGGTGCTGTTTGATTGGGGCTACTTCAGCGATCATGAAAACAGCTTCCCGCAGGAACTGCTGGATAAACTGGTTAAGCGCGCGAACCTGCCGGGCTACCTCGGCAACTGCCACTCATCCGGTACCGTGATTCTGGATCAACTGGGTGAAGAGCATATGAAAACCGGGAAACCGATTTTCTATACCTCTGCTGACTCGGTGTTCCAGATAGCCTGTCACGAAGAGACTTTCGGTCTCGACAAGCTGTATGAGCTGTGCGAAATCGCCCGTGAAGAACTGACCGAAGGCGGCTATAACATTGGCCGCGTGATTGCGCGTCCGTTCGTGGGCGACAAAGCCGGTAACTTCCAGCGTACCGGTAACCGTCACGACCTGGCGGTCGAACCGCCGGCGCCGACCGTGCTGCAAAAGCTGGTCGACGAGAAAAACGGTCACGTGGTTTCCGTGGGTAAAATCGCCGACATCTACGCCAACTGCGGCATCACTAAGAAGGTGAAAGCCACCGGGCTGGACGCGCTGTTCGACGCGACCATCAAAGAGATGAAGGAAGCGGGCGACGAGACTATCGTCTTCACTAACTTCGTCGACTTTGACTCCTCCTGGGGTCACCGTCGTGACGTCGCTGGCTACGCAGCGGGTCTGGAACTGTTTGACCGCCGTCTGCCGGAGCTGATGGAGCTGGTTGGGGAAGACGACATTCTGATCCTCACCGCCGACCACGGCTGCGACCCGACCTGGACCGGTACCGACCACACTCGCGAGCACATTCCGGTGCTGGTGTACGGTCCGAAAGTGAAGCCGGGTTCGTTAGGCCACCGCGAAACTTTCGCGGATATCGGCCAGACGCTGGCGACATACTTTGGTACGTCGCCGATGGCGTACGGTAAAAACATGCTGTAATACCCGTTGTCTTTCGCGCTGTAGATGCGTTGACTTCATTCGCTCACCCCGGTCACATAGTTAATCTATGCTCCCGGGGATTCACGAATTCGTCGCCTTCCTACAACGCGAAATCCTTAGGGTATTTGAATACGTTTTGTAGGCCTGACAAGGCGTAGCCGCCATCAGGCTCGAACAATTTATATAAGGATAAAACGATGGCTACCCCACACATTAACGCAGAAATGGGCGATTTCGCTGACGTAGTTTTGATGCCGGGCGACCCGCTGCGCGCGAAGCACATTGCAGAAACCTTCCTCGAAGACGTGCGTGAAGTAAACAACGTGCGCGGCATGCTGGGCTTCACCGGTACCTACAAAGGCCGCAAAATCTCCGTGATGGGCCACGGTATGGGTATCCCATCCTGCTCTATCTACACCAAAGAGCTGATCACCGATTTCGGCGTGAAAAAAATCATCCGTGTCGGCTCCTGCGGCGCGGTACGTGAAGATGTCAAACTGCGTGATGTGGTTATCGGCATGGGCGCGTGCACCGACTCTAAAGTCAACCGTCTGCGCTTCAAAGACCATGACTTCGCGGCGATTGCCGATTTCGGCATGGTACGTAACGCGGTAGACGCAGCCAAAGCGCTGGGCGTTGACGCGCGCGTCGGCAACATCTTCTCCGCTGACCTGTTCTATACGCCGGACCCGTCTATGTTCGACGTGATGGAAAAATACGGCATTCTGGGCGTGGAAATGGAAGCGGCCGGCATTTATGGCGTCGCGGCGGAGTTCGGCGCGAAAGCGCTGACCATTTGCACCGTTTCCGATCATATCCGTACCCACGAGCAGACCACTGCCGCTGAGCGTCAGACGACCTTCAACGATATGATCAAAATCGCGCTGGAATCCGTACTACTGGGCGATAAAGAGTAAGACCTGTTGTGCCGGGTGGCGGCTTCGCCTGACCCGGCCTACGGTTTCCCAGGCCCGCTAAGCGCAGCGGGCTTTTTTATCAGCGCACCGCGCCGGCCATCCACGCCGACAGTTCTTTTAGTTCCGCTTCCTGCTCCGGGAAATCGGCGAGCAGCGCCTCACACTGCTGCTGTAATATTTCCGCCCGATACTGACAACCGACTAATCGTGCCGCCAGCGCCTCGAGCGGCGCCGGGTTCAGGCTATCGGTAAAAGCCTGCGCGCGGGTGATATGGCCCTTCTCGACGTCAAAATGCAGCTCGACGCCGCCCCAGCTAAAGCGCTCATCCAGCAGGTGAGAGAAAGCGGGCGCCTGACCGAAGTTCCACTCCCAGCTGCTCTGGCGGGCGAAGGTCTCGGCAAAATTCGGCAGATCCGGCGTGTTGTCCGGCGAAATGACTTCCGCCGCTACCCGTTCGCCGTAATGGTTGAAGAATGCCTCCTGAATGGCTTCGCAAATCTGCTGGTGGGTAATGCCCGGTAGGAGTTCAACCAAGTTCGCTACGCGCCCGCGTACCGAGGTAATGCCCTTGGCCTGCAGCTTTTTTTTGTCCGGATTAAGATAGTTGGCGAGACGGCTTAAGTCGGCGTTTAGCAGCAGAGTGCCGTGATGAAAACCGCGGTCCATCGTTTCGCGATAGGCTGAACCAGAAACCTTGCGGTCGCCGTTGTCGGTTTTGACCACCAGATCGTTGCGCCCGGAGGCCTCCGCGGTCACGCCAAGCGAATTCAACGCCGCCAGCACGATAGCGGTAGAAACGGTTTTGTCGTATTCCGGTTTGCCCGCCATAAAGGTAAAGCAGGTATTGCCGAGGTCGTGGAAAACCGCGCCGCCGCCGCTGCTGCGACGGGCCAGCCGCACGTGATCCTCTTCCATGCGCCGGGTATTACACTCCTTCCACGGGTTCTGCGCGCGGCCAATAACCACGGTGTCGGCGTTACGCCACAGAAACAGCACCCGTTGGGTGGCCGGCATCTGGCGGAAAATACACTCTTCTACCGCCAGGTTAAACCAGGGGTCGTAGGAGTCGGAGAGCAACAGGCGGAGCGTCGGCATAGGATATCCTTGTCTGGTTAATCTTTATCTTCGTCCTGGACGGGCTTATTCGCGGTGAGCAGGAAGGGCGATTGCTGCCAGCGGGTACGTTTACCTTGCAGCAATGTGCGGGTCAGCACCACGCCGATTGCCAGCGACAACAGCAGCATCAGGCGTAAGATATTGGTGGTATTATCCACCTGTTTCGCCTCAGTGGCCAACGTGTGGGTATCCAGCGTCAGGCGCAGATAGCCGACCGGGCCGTTTTTGCCGAGGATCGGCTCGACGATTTGCTGGTTAAAGTAGCCGCCGGCTTTTTTGCCATCCAACGCCAGGCGGTCGCGCACGTCGACGCTTTCGCCGGAGCGAGCCACCAGATCGCCCTGTTCATCATATACCCCGGCATCGAGCACCCGGCTTTTATCCGTCAGCTGTTCCAGCAGGCGGGTAATGCGCTTTTCGTCGGGCGTTTCGCTACGCATCAGCGGCGCCAGGTTCAGCGTAACCTGCTGCGCCAGCGTTCGCGCCAGCTCTTCCAGCTGCGGATTACGCTGCTTTTGGCTATTCTGACTGAACCATGAGGCGCCCTGCATCAGCGCGACGAGAAGCGCGAGACAGATCAGAACAATGACGGCGCGATGCAGTCGGAATTTCAGTTTTGCTCGTACCATATTCCACCTTTGAAAATTTGCAGCTTAATGTTGCCAGAAGCGCTGGTTACAAGGTAGCCTCATGCGTTATTTTCCTCGCCTGAATGAAGAGATGTGGAGCCGTAATGCCTAACAGTTTGACCTGGTGCGACCTGCCCGAAGATGTTTCCTTGTGGCCTGGGTTGCCGCTTTCCCTGAGCGGCGACGAGGTCATGCCGCTGGATTATCACGCCGGGCGCAGCGGCTGGCTGCTGTATGGTCGCGGTCTTGATAAACGTCGGCTGACGGCGTGGCAGCGCGAGCTCGGCGCGGCGCTGGTCATCGTCTCTTCCTGGGTCGTGGAGGATTATCAGGTGATTCGCCTGGCGGGTTCGCTGACGCAGCGCGCCACGCGCCTGGCCCACGAGGCCGGGCTGGACGTCGCGCCGCTGGGAAAAATCCCGCATCTACGCACGCCGGGCCTGTTGGTGATGGATATGGACTCCACGGCGATTCAGATCGAATGTATCGATGAAATCGCTAAGCTTGCCGGCACCGGCGAGCTGGTCTCGGAAGTGACCGAACGCGCGATGCGCGGCGAGCTCGACTTCACCGCCAGCCTGCGCCAGCGCGTCGCCACTCTGAAAGACGCCGACGCGAACATCCTGCTGCAGGTGCGGGAAGCGCTGCCGCTGATGCCGGGGCTGACCCAACTGGTGCTGAAGCTGGAAACGCTGAGCTGGAAGGTGGCCATCGCCTCCGGCGGCTTTACCTTCTTTGCCGAATACCTGCGCGATAAGCTGCATCTCGACGCGGTATTCGCCAACGAGCTGGAAATTATGGACGGGAAGCTCACCGGCAACGTTATCGGCGACATTGTCGATGCCAAATATAAAGCCAACACTCTACGTAAACTGGCGGAAAAATATGAAATTCCGTCGGCGCAAACCGTGGCGATTGGCGATGGTGCCAACGATCTGCCGATGATCAAGGCGGCAGGTCTCGGCATTGCCTATCATGCGAAACCAAAAGTCAATGAACAGGCGGAAGTCACCATCCGCCACGCTGACCTGATGGGGGTATTCTGTATTCTCTCTGGCAGCATGAATCAAAAGTAAGAGGTTAACGTGGCGAAAGCTCCAAAACGCGCATTTGTCTGTAATGAATGTGGTGCGGATTATCCGCGCTGGCAGGGGCAGTGCAGCGCCTGTCATGCCTGGAACACCATCACCGAGATGCGCATCGCCGCCTCGCCGCAGGTGGCGAGAAACGAGCGTCTGTCAGGTTACGCTGGTAATGCCGGCGTGTCGAAGGTACAGAAGCTGTCGGAGATAAGCCTGGAGGCGCTGCCGCGTTTCTCCACCGGATTTAAAGAGTTCGACCGCGTGCTCGGCGGCGGCGTGGTTCCGGGTAGCGCGATTCTAATCGGCGGCAACCCCGGCGCCGGGAAATCGACGCTGCTGCTGCAAACCCTCTGCAAGCTGGCCGAAGGGATGAAAACGCTGTACGTCACCGGGGAAGAATCCCTGCAGCAGGTAGCGATGCGTGCGCATCGTCTCGGGCTGCCGACGGCGAACCTGAATATGCTCTCGGAGACCAGCATCGAGCAAATCTGCCAGATCGCCGATGAAGAAAAGCCGCAGCTGATGGTCATCGACTCCATCCAGGTGATGCATATGGCTGATGTCCAGTCGTCGCCGGGGAGCGTGGCCCAGGTACGTGAAACCGCGGCTTATCTGACGCGCTTTGCCAAAACTCGCGGCGTGGCGATCGTGATGGTCGGCCACGTCACCAAAGATGGCTCGCTGGCCGGGCCGAAAGTACTGGAACACTGTATTGACTGCTCGGTGCTGCTGGACGGCGATGCCGATTCCCGTTTCCGCACGTTGCGCAGCCATAAAAACCGCTTTGGCGCGGTCAACGAACTCGGCGTCTTCGCGATGACCGAGCAAGGCCTGCGCGAAGTCAGCAACCCCTCCGCCATTTTCCTCAGCCGCGGCGATGAAGTCACCTCCGGCAGCTCGGTCATGGTGGTATGGGAAGGTACTCGCCCGCTGCTGGTTGAGATCCAGGCGCTGGTCGATCACTCAATGATGTCTAATCCGCGTCGCGTAGCGGTAGGCCTGGAACAGAACCGTCTGGCGATCCTGCTGGCGGTGCTGCACCGCCATGGCGGCCTGCAGATGGCCGATCAGGACGTCTTCGTTAACGTGGTTGGCGGGGTTAAGGTCACTGAAACCAGCGCCGATCTGGCGCTGCTGCTGGCGATGGTTTCGAGCCTGCGCGATCGCCCGTTGCCGCAGGATCTGGTGGTCTTTGGCGAAGTCGGATTAGCCGGTGAAATTCGCCCGGTGCCAAGCGGCCAGGAACGTATTTCCGAGGCGGCGAAGCACGGGTTCCGTCGCGCCATCGTCCCGGCGGCCAATGTGCCCAAAAAAGCGCCGGAAGGGATGCAAATCTTTGGCGTGAAAAAACTGGCCGATGCGCTGAGCGTTTTTGACGACTTATAATGATACCCGTCATACTTCAGGGTATGACGGGTATCAAACCCGAGTTTGCAGGAGGCACGCATAAACTATGTCGTCATTCGACTATCTGAAAAACGCCATTAAGCAAAAGGGTTGTACGCTGCAGCAGGTGGCGGAAGCCAGCGGGATGACCAAAGGTTATCTCAGTCAGCTATTAAACGCGAAAATCAAAAGCCCGAGCGCCCAGAAGCTTGAAGCGTTACACCGCTTCCTCGGCCTTGAATTCCCGCGCAAACAGAAAAGCGTCGGGGTGGTTTTTGGTAAATTTTATCCGCTGCATACCGGGCATATTTACCTGATTCAGCGCGCCTGTAGCCAGGTCGATGAGCTTCATATCATCATGGGCTATGACGACACTCGCGACCGCGAGCTGTTCGAAGAGAGCGCCATGTCGCAACAGCCGACGGTTCCCGATCGTCTGCGCTGGCTGCTGCAAACCTTTAAATATCAAAAAAATATTCGCATCCACGCCTTCAACGAAGAAGGGATGGAGCCGTACCCGCACGGTTGGGACGTCTGGAGCCGCGGGATCCGCGCCTTCATGAGTGAAAAGGGAATCGAGCCAAACTGGATTTATACCTCAGAAGAGGCCGATGCGCCGCAGTATCTGGAACATCTGGGGATCGAAACCGTGCTTATCGATCCGAAGCGAACCTTCATGAGTATCAGCGGCGGCCAGATCCGCGAAAACCCGTTCCGCTATTGGGAATATATTCCGACTGAGGTCAAACCGTTCTTTGTGCGTACGGTGGCGATCCTCGGCGGCGAGTCGAGCGGTAAATCGACGCTGGTGAATAAGCTCGCCAATATCTTCAATACCACCAGCGCCTGGGAATATGGCCGCGATTACGTCTTTTCACACCTCGGCGGCGATGAAATGGCATTGCAGTATTCCGATTACGATAAAATCGCGCTGGGGCACGCACAGTACATTGATTTCGCGGTGAAATACGCCAATAAAGTGGCGTTTATCGATACTGACTTCGTCAGCACTCAGGCCTTCTGCCTGAAGTACGAAGGCCGCGAACATCCGTTCGTGCAGGCGTTAATCGATGAATACCGCTTTGATCTGGTGATCCTGCTGGAGAACAACACGCCGTGGGTGGCCGATGGGCTGCGTAGCCTCGGTAGTTCGGTAGATCGCAAAGAGTTTCAGACGCTGCTGGTATCGCTGTTGAAAGAAAACGACATTGAGTTCGTGCACGTGGAAGAGTCGGACTACGACGCCCGGTTCCTGCGCTGCGTTGAGCTGGTGAAGCAGCTGATGGGCGAGCAGGGGTAGAGGCTCTGCGGGCTGTAGCCCTCACCCCAACCCTCTCCCAATGGGAGAGGGAGCAAACACTAAAAAAGGCAACTTGCGTTGCCTTTTTGTATTTTATTTTGAGATACGTTTGTACTTGATACGCTTCGGTTCCAGCGCATCGGCGCCGAGGGTGCGTTTCTTGTACTCTTCGTACTCGGTAAAGTTACCTTCGAAGAACTCAACCTTACCTTCATCCTGGTAATCCAGAATGTGGGTCGCGATACGGTCAAGGAACCAACGGTCGTGCGAGATAACCATGGCGCAGCCCGGGAACTCCAGCAGGGCGTTTTCCAGCGCGCGAAGGGTTTCGATATCCAGGTCGTTGGTTGGTTCATCGAGCAGCAGTACGTTACCGCCGACCTGCAGCAGCTTCGCCAGGTGCAGACGCCCACGCTCACCGCCGGACAGCTCGCCAACGCGTTTGCCCTGGTCGACGCCTTTGAAGTTAAAGCGGCCAACGTAGGCGCGGCTCGGCATCTCGGTGTTGCCGATCTTCATGATATCCAGGCCGCCGGACACTTCTTCCCAAACGGTTTTGCTGTTGTCCATCGCGTCGCGGAACTGATCGACGGAAGCCAGTTTAACGGTTTCACCCAGCGTGATGGTGCCGGAATCAGGTTGTTCCTGGCCGGACATCATGCGGAACAGGGTGGATTTACCCGCGCCGTTCGGACCGATGATACCAACGATAGCGCCTTTCGGTACGGAGAAGCTCAGATCGTCAATCAGTACGCGGTCGCCGTAAGATTTGCGCAGATTGCTGACTTCCAGAACTTTATCGCCCAGACGCGCTCCTGGCGGAATGAACAGTTCGTTGGTCTCGTTACGTTTCTGGTATTCGACGTTGTTAAGCTCTTCAAAGCGCGCCAGACGGGCTTTGCCTTTAGACTGACGGCCTTTCGCGCCCTGACGAACCCACTCGAGTTCTTTCTCGATAGATTTGCGGCGTGCTGCTTCCTGAGAAGCTTCCTGCGCCAGACGCTGATCTTTTTGCTCCAGCCAGGAGGAGTAGTTGCCTTCCCACGGAATACCTTCACCGCGGTCAAGTTCGAGGATCCAACCAGCGACGTTATCGAGGAAGTAACGGTCGTGGGTAATCGCCACCACGGTGCCTTCGAAATCGTGCAGGAAGCGTTCCAGCCAGGCGACGGATTCGGCGTCGAGGTGGTTAGTCGGTTCGTCGAGCAGCAGCATGTCTGGTTTTTCCAGCAGCAGGCGGCATAGCGCGACGCGGCGGCGTTCACCACCGGAAAGAGTGGCGATTTTCGCATCCCAGTCCGGCAGGCGCAGGGCATCGGCCGCACGCTCCAGCTGTACGTTCAGGTTATGGCCGTCGTGCGCCTGGATGATCTCTTCGAACTTGCCCTGTTGCGCGGCAAGCTTATCGAAGTCGGCATCCGGCTCGGCGTATTTGGCATAAACTTCGTCCAGGCCTTTCAGCGCGTTAACCACTTCGGCGACCGCTTCTTCAACGGATTCGCGCACGGTGTGCTCCGGATTCAGCTGCGGCTCCTGCGGCAGGTAGCCAATTTTGATACCGGGCTGCGGGCGCGCTTCACCTTCGATCTCGGTGTCGATACCGGCCATGATGCGCAGCAGGGTAGATTTACCGGCGCCGTTCAGACCGAGAACACCGATTTTCGCGCCAGGGAAGAAACTGAGGGAGATATTTTTCAAAATATGACGTTTCGGCGGAACCACTTTGCCGACACGATGCATGGTATAAACGAATTGAGCCACGTTGGACTTCGCCTCTTTCTATTCTGATAGATAGTTCAAAGGCGAAGTGTAGCCTTTTTCGCGCGGTAATCCCAGCGAGGCGACAGGATTCACAGAAGCGTAAAAAAATGTTCAGGACATGGCATGTTTTCAGTTGTCTGATTAGCATAACTAAGCAATACCTGAATTTTTTGAAGCGGCACGATGCCGCGGTGATGCACCAAACTAGAGGAAGAGCTTGTGGAAAAAGCCAAAACTACGGCATGGCGTCTTCTGGCTGCCGGCGTGAGTCTGCTGACGCTAAGCCAGCTGGCACATGCGGATTCACTGGATGAACAGCGCAGCCGCTATGCTCAAATTAAACAAGCGTGGGACAACCGCCAGATGGATGTCGTCAATCAGTTGATGCCTACGCTCAGCAGCTATCCGCTGTATCCCTACCTGCAATATCGACAAATCACCGATGACCTGATGAACCAGCCGCCGCTGGTGGTCACTAATTTCATTGCGGCGAATCCGACGCTACCGGCGGCGCGTTCTTTGAAATCCCGCTTTGTTAATGAGCTGGCGCGGCGCACCGACTGGCGCGGCTTGCTGGCGTTCAGCCCGGATAAACCGACGACAACCGAAGCGCAGTGTAACTACTACTACGCCAAACTTAGCGTCGGCCAATCGCAGGAAGCCTGGAGCGGGGCGAAAGAGCTGTGGCTGACCGGCAAGAGCCAGCCAAATGCCTGCGATCCGCTGTTCAGCGCGTGGCGCGATTCCGGGCAGCAGGATCCGCTGGCCTATCTCGAACGAATCCGCCTGGCGATGAAGGCCGGTAATACCAGCCTGGTCCGCGTGCTTGCTCAACAGATGCCCTCAAACTATCAGAGCATCGCTTCGGCGGTGGTGGCGTTAGCCAACGATCCCAATAGCGTGATGACCTTTGCCCGTACCACCGGGGCCACTGACTTTACCCGCCAGATGGCGGCGGTCGCTTTTGCCAGCGTCGCGCGTCAGGATGTGGAAAATGCCCGTCTGATGATCCCGTCGCTGGTGCAGGCGCAGCAGTTGAATGACGATCAAACCCAGGAGCTGCGCGATATTGTCGCCTGGCGCCTGATGGGCACCGATGTGACCGAAGCGCAGGCGGAGTGGCGCGATGACGCCATCATGCGTTCACAATCGACTTCGCTGGTGGAACGCCGGGTTCGTATGGCGCTGGGTAGCGGCGATCGTCATGGGCTGAACACCTGGCTGGCGCGTCTGCCGATGGAGGCGAAAGAGAAAGACGAGTGGCGCTACTGGCAGGCGGATCTGCTGCTGGAGCGCGGACGCGATGACGAAGCGAAAGCCATCCTGCATTCGCTGATGCAGCAACGCGGCTTCTATCCGATGGTTGCCGCTCAACGTCTGGGCGAAGAGTACACCTTCCGCATTGATAAAGCCTCCGGCACTATCGACCCGGCTCTGGCCTCCGGCCCTGAGATGGCGCGCGTTCGCGAGCTGATGTACTGGAACATGGACAACACCGCGCGCAGCGAATGGGCGAATCTGGTAAGCAGCCGGACCAAATCGCAGCAGGCGCAGCTGGCGCGTTACGCTTTTGATCAACACTGGTGGGATCTCAGCGTACAGGCGACGATCGCCGGTAAATTGTGGGATCAGCTGGAAGAGCGCTTCCCGCTGGCGTACAACGATCTATTCGCGCGTTACATTAGCGGCAAAGATATTCCGCAGAGCTACGCGATGGCGATTGCGCGTCAGGAGAGCGCCTGGAACCCGAAAGTGCGTTCACCGGTCGGCGCCAGCGGCTTGATGCAGATTATGCCAGGCACCGCGACGCATACCGTTAGCATGTTCAGCATTCCTGGTTATAGCAGCCCATCGCAACTGCTGGATCCGGAAACCAATATCAACATCGGCACCAGCTACCTGCAGTACGTCTACCAGCAGTTTGGTAATAACCGTATTTACGCTTCCGCCGCCTATAACGCCGGGCCAGGACGCGTACGCACCTGGCAGGGCAATAGCGCCGGGCGCATCGATGCGGTGGCATTTATCGAGAGTATTCCGTTCTCGGAAACCCGCGGGTACGTAAAAAACGTCCTCTCTTACGATGCCTATTACCGCTACTTTATGGGCAAGCAGGATAACTTGCTGAGCGACGCCGAATGGCAACAGCGTTACTGATCGTCCGGAAGTATGTTATTCTTTGTACTCGTTGAAGAGTACATTCGACGGGCAGCCTGGCTGCCCGTCTCAACATGGCGACGTAACATGACCCAACAATCTCCCTATTCAGCGGCCGTGGCCGAACAACGTCATCAGGAGTGGCTGCGCTTCGTGGCGTTGTTGCAGCAGGCCTACGCCGAGGATCTTCACCTGCCGTTACTGCAGCTGATGCTGACGCCCGACGAGCGCGAAGCGCTGGGTACCCGGGTGCGCATTATTGAAGAGCTGCTGCGCGGCGAGATGAGCCAGCGCGAACTGAAAAACGAACTCGGCGCCGGTATCGCTACGATTACTCGCGGCTCAAATAGCCTGAAATCGGCGCCGGTAGAGCTACGGCAGTGGCTGGAACAGACGCTGCTTAACGATAAATAGCGTTATGGAATGGGCTTAGCGCCAGCACTACCGCCTGATGGTAAACGCTGCTGCGCGTCAGTTTGCCGCCGGTAAAGACGCCGATAGCGCCCTCTTTGCGGCCGATCTGGTCGATCCCGGTATGCTGCGACATGACCGGCCCCAGCGCTTCCCCGGCGCGAACCTGCGCAAGGATCGCCTCCGGCAGCGGCAGGGTTGCCGAGCGGGCTTCGCCGCGCTGCTGGCGGCTCTCAATCACTACCCAACTGAAGGTGCTGCCTTCATCGATCCCGGCTTCTATCGCCACCCAAAAATCAGCCTCCGGCTGCGCGAGCCTGGCATTAGCGACGCGATTTCGTGCGCCAGCCCGCGTTTCCTCGCTGCCGAAGGGTTGTTCCGGCACGCCGCTCTCGACGGCGACGGACTCAATATGGCAGGATCCTTCGCCGAAGATCTCGTTAAAAGCCTGCAGAATTGCCTGAATTTTGGCGGGATTAGTGGTAGCTGAGACAACATGGTGCATAATCAAAACAACTCAGAATTAATTAACGTCATCGCAGTATACTCTAAATCACTCTGGCGGCAGCCGATCGCGCAGCTCGTCGAATGATGAAGGGTTCAGAACGGAAAATAAGCATGTTACAGGTATACCTTGTTCGCCACGGTGAAACGCAGTGGAACGCCGAGCGACGTATTCAAGGCCAGTCCGATAGTCCGCTGACCGCTCACGGCGAGCGCCAGGCATGGCAGGTGGGTGAGCGCGCCAGAACGCTGGGGATTACCCATATTATCGCCAGCGACCTCGGCCGTACCCGCCGCACCGCAGAAATTATCGCTGAAGCCTGCGGCTGCGGCGTCGTTACCGATCCGCGCCTGCGCGAGCTGGATATGGGGGTGCTTGAAAAGCGCCATATCGACTCGCTTAGCGAAGAAGAAGAGGGCTGGCGTCGCCAGCTGGTCAACGGTACGCCGGATGGCCGCATTCCGCAGGGCGAATCCATGCAGGAGCTGAGCGAGCGTATGCGCGCGGCGCTATCATCCTGCCTGGAATTACCGCCAGGAAGCCGACCGCTGCTGGTGAGTCATGGGATGGCGCTGGGCTGTCTGGTGAGCACGATCCTCGGGCTGCCTGCCTATGCCGAGCGCCGTCTGCGCCTGCGCAACTGTTCGATTTCACGCGTTGATTACCAGCAGAGCCCGTGGCTGGCGTCAGGGTGGGTCGTGGAGACCGCGGGGGACGTTTCGCATCTCGATGCCCCCGCGATGGATGAACTGCAGCGTTAACGACGAATCGGAATCAGGTACTCGCAGCGCAGCTGAATTGGCGTAGCCTGGTTCCGGCTTTCATCTTCCGGATAGAAGCGCTCGATATCGAGCCCTTTGCGGCGGGTGAGGTTCAGCATCGGCATACAGGTGCCATACACCGTCAGGATAAACTCCTGTAGCCCGGTGCCTAATCCTTCGTAAGTGAACATCACATACTCGCCGCCTTCCAGAATCACCGGATGAGAGTTATGCAGGTGCCCGTTCGCCATCTCCGGCGTCAGCGCGGTGGTGTAGAACACCTCCTGTTCGTCATCTTTTTCCAGACTTGGACGCGGTTCATGCAGGCCGTACAGCGTCGGCGGAATGCTGGGCGCGTTGCCGAGGAATTCGCGCCAGAACTGAACGCGCATCTGGTTACGGAATTCAGAAATCTCTTCCAGCTTACAGGTATAGCTTTGAGTCACGCCGACCAGTTGCGTGGTGCTCAGGGTGACAAACTCATGCTTCGGCATCGTAAACTCACCGAGGCGCAGCGGCGGACGCATACCAAACGAGCTCCAGTCCGGAGAACGGCGATAGAGCGCTGGGGTCAAATTAAACTGTTTTTTAAAGGCGCGGGTGAACGTCTGTTGGGAATCGAAGCGATACTGCAGCGCGATGTCGAGGATCGGGCGTGCGGTCAGCCGTAGCGCAACAGCGGATTTGGAAAGACGGCGTGCGCGAATATAGGCACCGATAGCTTGACCCGTGACGTCTTTAAACATACGTTGCAAATGCCACTTGGAATAACCTGCCTTCGCCGCCACATTATCCAACGAGAGGGGCTGATCCAGGTGACCTTCCAGCCAGCTCAGGAGATCGCGAATAATCCCAGCTTGATCCATAAAATGTCCCCATCCTTTAAACTCAGGTACCTATATTAAGGTAGCGGATAATAGCATTTTTTGATGTTTTAGCATTCAGTGTTTTTTTTGCTTTTAAATGCGATTATCTGGTGGATATCGTTGGTAATTTTGTAAAGCTGTGATCTTTAAACCTTTTCCATAGCGTTTGTGATTATCACGCAGCGGAATTTTAAGAAATGGTAACAATATGAAATACAAGAAGTTAGTGGCAGGTTTGTTCTTACTGGCCGCAGGCCAACTGGCGCACGCCGAGCAAATCGGTTCCGTCGATACGGTATTTAAATGGCTGGGACCGGATCATAAAATCGTGGTCGAAGCCTTCGACGACCCCGATGTACAAAACGTCACCTGCTATATCAGCCGGGCAAAAACCGGCGGCATTAAAGGCGGGTTAGGGCTGGCGGAAGATACCTCTGACGCCGCCATCTCCTGTCAGCAGGTCGGGCCGATTGAGCTGACGGACAAAATCAAAAACGGCAAAAGCCAGGGCGATGTCGTGTTCCAGAAACGTACCTCGCTGGTGTTCAAAAAACTGCAGGTCGTTCGCTTCTACGACGCTAAACGCAATGCGCTGGTGTATCTGACCTATTCGGATAAAGTGGTCGACGGCTCGCCGAAGAATGCCATCAGCGCCGTGCCGATCATGCCGTGGAGTAAATAAACGGGAGTCACAATGCAACAGCCACGGATTTGGTTAGTTGAGGATGAACGGAGTATCGCCGATACCCTTGTTTACATGCTGCAACAGGAAGGATTTGACGTGACCGTCTTCGAGCGCGGGTTGCCCGCGCTTGATGCGGCGCTGCATCAGAGCCCGGATTTAGCGATCCTCGACGTCGGCTTGCCGGATATTAGCGGCTTTGAACTATGCCGACGACTGCTGGCGCGCCATCCGGCATTGCCGTTACTGTTTCTGACCGCACGCAGCGAAGAGGTTGATAAGCTGCTGGGGCTGGAAATTGGCGCTGACGACTACATCGCCAAACCGTTTTCGCCGCGCGAAGTCTGCGCGCGGGTGCGAACCGTGCTGCGTCGGCTGCAGAAATTTTCTACTCCTTCACCGGTGGTGCGCGTTGGCGAGTTTGTGTTGGATGAGCTGGCGATGGCAATTAGCTGGTGTGGCCAACCGCTGAACCTGACGCGTTACGAATTCCTGCTGTTGAAAACCCTAATCAACGCCCCCGGCCGCGTGTTCTCCCGCCAGCAGTTGATGGAGCGAGTGTGGAGCGATGCTTACGAGAGTATCGATCGCACCGTCGATACTCATATCAAGACCCTGCGCGCCAAGCTACGGGCGGTGAACCCCGATATTAACCCAATTAATACGCATCGCGGTCTGGGCTATAGCCTGGGAGGCTATTGATGCGTATCGGGATGCGCCTGCTGCTGGGGTATTTCTTGATTGTCGCCATTGCCGCGTGGTTTGTGCTCTCTATCTTCGTACAGGAAGTCAAACCGGGCGTACGTCGGGCAACGGAAGGCACGCTTAACGATACCGCAACGCTACTGGCGGCTCTGGCCCGTGAGGATCTGCTTTCGGTAAATCCACAGCAGGGGAGACTGGCGCAGGCCTTTCAGTCGCTTAATCAGCAGCCCATCAACGCCAACATCAGCGGCATCAGGAAAATGCGCAATGAGTATCGCGTCTATCTGACGGATGCGCAGGGGAAAGTGGTGTTCGATTCCAGCGGGCAGGCGGTGGGCCAGGATTATTCACGCTGGAATGACGTCTGGCTAACCCTGCGAGGCCAGTACGGCGCCCGTAGCTCGCGCAGCGACCCCGAGGATGATAATAGCTCAGTCATGTACATTGCCGCGCCGGTGATGGATAACGGCCGTATCATCGGCGTGGTGAGCGTCGGTAAACCTAATCTGGCGATGACGCCGGTGATTAAACGCAGCGAACGGCGGATCCTGTGGGCCGGTGGCGCGCTGCTGGGGATTGCTTTACTGATTGGCGGCGGGATTGTCTGGTGGATTAACTTCTCCATTGGCAAACTGGTACGTTACGCCGATTCGGTGACTGCCGATCGTCCGCTACCTCTGCCGAACGTCGGCAGTAGCGAGTTAAGCAAGCTGGCGCAGGCACTGGAGAGCATGCGCGTGAAGCTAGAAGGTAAAAACGCGATCGAAAACTATGTCTACGATCTCACCCATGAACTCAAAAGCCCGCTGGCGGCAATTCGCGGCGCGGCGGAGATCCTGCGCGAGGGGCCGCCGCCTGAGATCGCTGCGCGTTTCACCGCAAATATTCTTGCGCAGAATACGCGCATGCAGCTGTTGGTGGAAAAGTTGCTGCTGCAGGCGCGGCTGGAAAATCGGCTGGAGATAACGCCGCAGTTGGTTTCGGTTGATGCGCTTTTCCAACGTCTGGCGGAAGACCGGGACATTGCGCTGGCGGCGAAAGCCATCACCCTGCGCTGGCAGAAGAGCGGAGTAACGGTGAATGGCGATGGCGAACTACTGGCGCAGGCGCTGGGCAATCTTATCGACAATGCGATTGACTTTACCCCTCATGGCGGTGAAATCGCTCTGGCGGTGGAGATGTGCCACGAAGAAGCGCTGCTAAGCGTGACGGACAACGGTCGCGGTATTCCTGACTTTGCGCTGACGCGCGTCTTTGAACGCTTTTACTCGCTGCCGCGGGAAGACGGCCACAAGAGCAGCGGTCTGGGACTGGCGTTTGTTCGTGAGGTGGCGCGCCTGCATCAGGGCGATATCAGCCTGCGTAATCGCCCTGAAGGCGGCGTTGTCGCGACGCTACAACTTCACCGTCCCTTCACATAGCTTCAAATACACTGCACATAGCCACCCTACAGTGAACCCATCACCATTGGGAGAAGAAGGCTATGATGAAATCACCGTTATTCTGGAAAATTAGTACGCTGTTGGGCTGTATTTTGCTGTTGTCCGTGCCGCTGATGATGGTCAGAGTGCTTATCGCCGAGCGCGCGGACTATCGCAGCGATGTAGTGGATGCGATAGAGCGCAGCACCAGCGGTTCACAAAAGCTGACCGGGCCGCTGGTTGCCATCCCGGTGACCGAGACGCTGACCCGCATGGAGAATCAAAAAGAGGTCGAATATCAGCGTAGTTGGATCTACTACTGGCTACCGGAATCGCTGGCGGTCAACGGCGTGCAAAATGTGGAGTCGAGAAAAGTCGGCATATACAGTGGGCAGGTCTGGCATAACGCTCTGCAAATTCAGGCGCAGTTCGATCCCGCGCGGCTTAAGGAACTGAAAAAGGCGAATACCGCTTTAGGGAAACCTTTTTTAGTGCTTAGCGTGAGCGATGCCCGCGGCATAGGCGTCATCAACGCGCCGGTAATTGATGGTACGACGCTGACCGTTGAACCAGGGGTGGGGTTGAACGGCGGCGGTATGGGCATTCATATGCCGATGCCCGCGTTAACCGCAGACAATAAACCGCTGAATATTGCATTTTCCCTCGGCCTTAACGGTACCGGCGACTTCTCCGTTGTACCGCTGGGACGTAACAGCGAGCTGCAGTTAACCAGTAACTGGCCGCATCCTGGTTTCCTTGGCAACTTCCTGCCTACGAAACGCGAAGTGAGCGCTTCGGGTTATATCGCCCACTGGCAAAGCAGTTGGTTTGCCAACAATATGGGCAACTATTTCACCGATGACACCGATATTGAGTGGTCGCGTTTACCCGCCTTTAGCGTGGAGGTGATGTCGCAGGCCGATCAATATCAGCTGACTGACCGGGCGACCAAATATGCCATCCTGCTAATCGCATTGACTTTTATGGCCTTTTTCGTCTTCGAAAGCCTGACGCATCGTCGTCTGCATCCGATGCAGTATCTGCTGATAGGGTTATCACTGGTGATGTTCTACCTGGTGTTGCTGGCGCTCTCTGAGCATATTGGCTTTACCCAAGCCTGGACAGTGGCCAGCTTGATTGGCGCGGTGATTAACGGTGTTTATTTACAGGCGGTATTGAAAGGGTGGCGTAATAGCCTGCTGTTCGTAATGGCGTTACTGCTGCTGGACGGCGTGATGTGGCTGTTACTGCGCTCAGAAGATAGCGCGCTGCTGCTTGGCTCCGGGGTGTTACTGCTGGCGTTGTGCGCGCTAATGTTCCTGACTCGCCGCGTGGACTGGTACGCCTTATCACTACCGCAGAGCAAGCCGGAAAAGCCGCAAAGCAAGGATGACGATACGTTTCGTATCTGGAAGTAAAATAGCTATAAAAAAACGGCGCCAGAAGGCGCCGTTTTGCATTATGACAGCAGGAAAAGCGAAATTATTCCTGCAGATCGCCACAGAAACGGTAACCTTCACCGTGAATTGTAGCGATGATTTCCGGGGTATCCGGCGTGGATTCGAAATGCTTACGAATGCGACGAATGGTCACGTCCACGGTACGGTCATGCGGCTTCAGCTCGCGACCGGTCATTTTCTTCAGCAGCTCTGCGCGTGACTGGATTTTGCCCGGATTTTCGCAGAAGTGCAGCATCGCGCGGAATTCACTGCGCGGCAGCT
Organism: Klebsiella sp. 141203; assembly: GCF_032601985.1. NCBI lineage: Bacteria > Pseudomonadati > Pseudomonadota > Gammaproteobacteria > Enterobacterales > Enterobacteriaceae > Klebsiella > Klebsiella sp. 141203. Next base: position 129,951 of record NZ_JAQIRL010000005.1, read on the forward strand.
TGTACTGCTCGCCGTTTGGGCTCACCAGCGAACGGCTGTTGATATCCAGTTCCCAACCGTTGAACTTGTAGCTCTCAACGCTGCGACGCTCTTCGCTCACGGTACCGAGGTTCATGGTACGGGAGAGCAGGTTGCGCGCGCGGATAGTCAGTTCACGCGGGTTAAACGGTTTAGTGATATAGTCATCGGCGCCGATTTCGAGGCCAAGAATTTTATCAACTTCGTTGTCGCGGCCGGTAAGGAACATCAGCGCGACGTCAGCCTGTTCACGCAGTTCACGCGCGAGCAGAAGACCATTTTTACCTGGCAGGTTGATATCCATGATCACCAGGTTGATATCATTTTCAGACAGGATCTGATGCATTTCCGCGCCATCGGTCGCTTCGAATACATCATAACCTTCTGCTTCGAAAATACTTTTTAACGTGTTGCGTGTTACCAACTCGTCTTCAACGATAAGAATGTGCGGGGTCTGCATGTTTGCTACCTAAATTGCCAACTAAATCGAAACAGGAAGTACCAAAGTCCCTGACCTGCCTGGTACATGCCACAAATTAACATGTCCGGCGTAACATGACTAAAGTACGTAATTGCGTTCTTGATGCACTTTCCATCAACGTCAACAACATCATTAGCTTGGTCGTGGGTACTTTCCCTCTGGACCCGACGGTGTCAAAAACGGCTGTCATCCTAACCATTTTAACAGCAACATAACAGGCTAAGAGAGGCCGAACACCCAATAAAACTACGCTTCGTTGACATATATCAAGTTCAATTGTAGCACGTTAACAGTCTTGTGAAATCATTGCATCGATTTGCGAATTATCGTCACATTTCTTACACAGCTCAATTAGTTGCAGCTATGAATTAATAAATGCAATGAATCCAAAGTCTGTGGACGAATGAAAACTGAAATATCATTGCCAAACATATGGATAAATGCGTTCTGTTAACATACTCCGTATTGGTGTCCAATGTGAACAGTTTAGTTTTTTTTAAGAGTAATAAAGCCCATTTTTAGTGATTTTTGTTGCAAATTTGTAAATTTTCGCCGCGTAAAATGAGGGCGACCGCAGATTAGCGCCGCGTAAGAGGATAAGAGAAGCACAATGCGTTTATCGATTATTTTGGTGGCCCCCGCGAGGGCGGAAAACGTCGGCGCAGCGGCGCGGGCGATGAAAACCATGGGATTCAGCGAATTGCGGATTGTCGATAGCGAGGCGCATCTGCAGCCCGCCGCGCGCTGGGTGGCGCATGGTTCGGGAGATATTTTAGATAATATAAAAACCTACCCGACGCTTGAGCAGGCTTTGCACGATGTCGACTTTACCATCGCTACCACCGCCCGTAACCGCGCGCGTTTTCACTACTACGCCACGCCGCAGGAGTTACTGCCGCTGCTGGAAGAAAAAGCACAATGGATGAAGCATACGGCGCTGGTCTTTGGCCGTGAGGATTCCGGATTAACTAACGATGAACTGGCGCTGGCCGATGTGCTTACCGGCGTGCCGATGGTTGCCGATTATCCCTCCCTGAATCTTGGGCAATCGGTGATGGTGTATTGCTATCAACTGAGCTCACTACAGCAGCAGAGTGCTGTTCAGGCGCCTGAAACCGACGAAAAACAATTGCAGGCGCTACGCCAGCGGACGCTTTCGCTACTTGGACAGTTGGGGGTGGAGGACGACATCAAACTGGCCGACTGGCTACAGCAGCGTATTGGCCTCTTACAGCAGCGCGACACCGCCATGTTGCATCGATTGCTGCATGATATTGAAAAAAATCTACCTGAATAAAATCCTGCGATAAGTTTTTTTTATAGTTGAATATACTAATTTCAACGGCAACCGTCCGGCAATGCGGCGGAATTATCGGGGCGTTGTGGCGTAATGACGGTGTTGGCTAAAAAGTCGCCATTTTAGAAATTCGTTGACTTAAGCAGGCAGATACTTTAACCAATATAGACAGGACACAAGACAGATAAAAATACAGAGTACACAACATCCATGAATCGCATCGGCATGATTACCACCATTATCACCACCACCATTACCACAGGTAACGGTGCGGGCTGACGCGTACAGGAAACAACAGAAAAAAGCCCGCACCTGAACAGTGCGGGCTTTTTTTTTGACAAGAGATCAAGGGGTAAGAACCATGCGAGTGTTGAAGTTCGGCGGTACATCAGTGGCAAATGCAGAACGTTTTCTGCGGGTTGCCGATATCCTGGAGAGCAATGCCAGGCAGGGGCAGGTTGCGACCGTGCTGTCTGCCCCGGCGAAAATCACCAACCATCTGGTCGCGATGATTGAAAAAACCATCAGCGGTCAGGACGCTCTGACCAATATCGCCGACGCCGAACGTATCTTTGCCGACCTGCTGCAGGGGCTGGCCGACATTCAGCCTGGCTTTCCGCTCGCACAACTGAAAACTTTCGTAGACCAGGAATTCGCGCAGATTAAACACGTGCTGCACGGTATCAGTCTGTTGGGCCAGTGCCCGGACGGCGTTAACGCCTCGCTGATCTGCCGCGGTGAAAAGCTCTCTATCGCTATCATGGCGGCGCTGCTGGAAGCGCGCGGTCACAAGGTCAGCGTCATTAACCCGGTCGAAAAACTGCTGGCCGTCGGCCACTACCTTGAATCCACTGTCGATATTGCTGAATCCACTCGCCGTATCGCCGCCAGCCAAATCCCGGCAGACCACATGGTGCTGATGGCCGGCTTTACCGCCGGCAACGAAAAGGGTGAACTGGTGGTGCTGGGGCGTAATGGCTCTGATTACTCCGCTGCCGTGCTGGCCGCCTGTATGCGCGCCGACTGCTGCGAAATCTGGACCGACGTCGATGGCGTCTATACCTGCGACCCGCGTCAGGTACCGGATGCGCGGCTGCTGAAATCCATGTCGTATCAGGAAGCGATGGAACTCTCCTATTTCGGCGCTAAGGTGCTGCATCCGCGCACTATCGCCCCTATCGCCCAGTTCCAGATCCCATGCCTGATTAAAAATACCGGTAATCCGCAGGCGCCGGGGACGCTCATCGGCGCCAGCCTTGATGAAGACGGCCTGCCGGTAAAAGGGATCTCGAACCTCAACAATATGGCGATGTTCAACGTTTCCGGTCCGGGAATGAAAGGCATGGTCGGCATGGCGGCGCGCGTTTTCGCCACCATGTCTCGCGCCGGTATCTCTGTGGTGTTGATTACCCAATCTTCATCGGAATACAGCATCAGCTTCTGCGTGCCGCAAAGTGATTGCGCGCGGGCGAAGCGGGTGATGGAAGAGGAATTCTATCTCGAATTGAAAGAAGGACTGCTGGAGCCGCTGTCAATCATGGAGCGCCTGGCAATCATTTCCGTCGTGGGAGATGGGATGCGCACGCTGCGCGGCATCTCGGCGAAATTTTTCGCCGCGCTGGCGCGCGCCAATATTAATATCGTGGCGATTGCCCAGGGTTCTTCCGAGCGTTCAATCTCGGTGGTCGTCAGCAATGATGACGCGACCACTGGCGTGCGCGTCACGCATCAAATGCTGTTTAACACCGACCAGGTCATTGAAGTCTTCGTGATCGGCGTCGGCGGCGTGGGCGGCGCGTTAATCGAGCAGATTAAACGCCAGCAGAGCTGGTTAAAGGGCAAGCATATCGATCTGCGCGTATGCGGCGTCGCCAATTCGCAGGCGCTGCTGACCAACGTCCATGGCTTGAATCTGGAAAACTGGCGTAGCGAACTCGCGGAAGCGAAAGAGCCCTTTAATCTGGGCCGTTTAATCCGCCTGGTGAAAGAGTATCACCTGCTGAACCCGGTTATCGTCGATTGTACCTCCAGCCAGGCGGTGGCCGATCAGTACGCTGACTTCCTGCGTGAAGGTTTCCATGTGGTGACGCCGAATAAAAAGGCCAACACCTCTTCGCTGGATTACTACCACCAGTTACGCCACGCCGCCAGCAGCTCACGACGTAAGTTTCTCTATGACACCAACGTTGGCGCGGGTCTGCCGGTCATTGAAAACCTGCAGAACCTGCTGAATGCCGGCGATGAACTGCTGCACTTCTCCGGTATCCTGTCTGGTTCGCTTTCATTCATTTTTGGTAAGCTGGATGAGGGTATGAGCCTCTCCGAAGCCACTAAACTGGCGCGCGAGATGGGCTATACCGAACCGGATCCGCGCGACGATCTTTCCGGCGTGGATGTGGCGCGCAAGCTGCTGATCCTTGCCCGCGAAACCGGGCGCGAGCTGGAGCTCTCGGATATTATCGTTGAGCCTGCGCTGCCTGCCGACTTCGACGCCAGCGGCGATGTCGAAAGCTTTATGGCGCGCCTGCCGACGCTTGACGATCAATTCGCCTCACGGGTTGCTAAAGCGCGCGACGAGGGTAAAGTCTTACGTTACGTCGGCAATATTGAAGAAGATGGCGTCTGCCGGGTGAAAATCGCTGAAGTGGACGGTAACGATCCGCTGTATAAGGTGAAAAACGGCGAGAACGCGCTGGCGTTTTACAGCCACTATTATCAGCCGCTGCCGCTGGTGCTGCGCGGCTATGGCGCGGGTAACGACGTCACCGCGGCTGGCGTGTTCGCCGACCTGTTGCGTACCCTGTCATGGAAGTTAGGAGTTTAAGATGGTCAAAGTATACGCCCCGGCTTCCAGTGCCAATATGAGCGTCGGGTTTGATGTGCTGGGAGCCGCGGTGACGCCGGTCGACGGCACGTTGCTTGGGGATAACGTCTCGGTAGAGGCGGCGGCAGAGTTCAGCCTGCGTAACGTAGGCCGCTTCGCCGGCAAATTACCCTCGGCGCCGCAGGAAAATATCGTCTATCAATGCTGGGAAGCCTTTTGCCGCGAGATCGGTAAAACGGTTCCGGTGGCGATGACCCTGGAAAAAAATATGCCGATTGGCTCGGGTCTTGGCTCCAGCGCCTGTTCGGTGGTCGCCGCGCTGGTGGCGATGAACGAACACTGCGGTAAGCCGCTGAACGAAAATCGGATGCTGGCGCTGATGGGCGAGATGGAAGGGCGCATTTCCGGCAGCGTTCACTATGATAACGTGGCGCCATGCTATCTTGGCGGTATGCAACTGATGATTGAAGAGCAAGGCATCATCAGCCAGCAGATCCCGGGCTTTGATGAATGGTTGTGGGTGCTGGCCTATCCGGGCATTAAGGTCTCTACCGCCGAAGCGCGCGCGATTCTTCCGGCGCAGTATCGCCGTCAGGATTGCATCGCCCACGGTCGCCATCTGGCAGGGTTTATTCACGCCTGCTATAGCCGTCAGCCGCAGCTGGCGGCAAAGTTAATGAAAGATGTTATTGCCGAACCGTACCGTACCAAACTGCTGCCGGGCTTCAGCGAAGCGCGTCAGGCGGCGATGGAAATCGGCGCGCAGGCTTGCGGTATTTCCGGCTCCGGCCCGACGCTGTTCGCGTTGTGCGATAAACCGGACACCGCGCAGCGCGTCGCCGACTGGCTGGCCGCGCATTATCTGCAAAATCAGGAAGGCTTCGTTCATATTTGCCGGCTGGACACGGCGGGCGCTCGAGTAGTGGGATAAGTGATGAAACTGTATAACTTAAAAGATCATAACGAACAGGTCAGCTTTGCGCAGGCCGTGACGCAAGGGCTTGGCAAACAACAGGGGCTGTTCTTTCCGCACGATCTGCCGGAATTCAACCTGACCGAAATCGACGAAATGCTGGAACAGGATTTCGTGACCCGCAGCGCGAAAATCCTGTCGGCCTTTATTGGCGACGAGATCCCGCAGAATGAACTGCAATCCCGCGTTGCCGCGGCGTTCGCCTTCCCGGCGCCGGTCACTCAAGTACAGGATGATATCGGCTGTCTGGAGCTGTTCCACGGCCCAACGCTGGCGTTTAAAGACTTTGGCGGCCGTTTTATGGCCCAGATGCTGACGCATATTGCGGGCGATAAGCCGGTGACGATTCTGACCGCTACCTCCGGCGACACCGGCGCGGCCGTGGCGCACGCCTTCTACGGTCTGCCAAACGTCAAAGTGGTGATTCTCTACCCGCGCGGTAAGATCAGCCCGCTGCAGGAGAAGCTGTTCTGTACCCTGGGCGGCAACATCGAAACCGTGGCGATTGACGGCGATTTCGACGCCTGTCAGGCGCTGGTTAAGCAGGCGTTTGATGATGAAGAGCTGAAGGTCGCGCTCGGTCTCAACTCCGCCAACTCTATTAACATCAGCCGCTTGTTGGCGCAGATCTGCTACTACTTCGAGGCGGTCGCGCAGCTGCCGCAGGAAGCCCGTAATCAGCTGGTGGTGTCGGTGCCAAGCGGCAACTTCGGCGATCTTACCGCCGGCCTGCTGGCGAAATCGCTGGGGCTGCCGATTAAGCGTTTTATTGCCGCTACCAACGCCAATGACACCGTGCCGCGCTTCCTGCAGGATGGCAACTGGGCGCCGAAGGCGACGCAGGCGACCCTGTCTAACGCGATGGACGTCAGCCAACCGAACAACTGGCCGCGCGTGGAAGAGCTGTTCCGCCGCAAAATCTGGCGTCTTAATGAGCTGGGATACGCCGCGGTTGATGATGAAACCACCAAAGCAACCATGCGTGAACTGAAGTCCATCGGCTACACCTCTGAACCGCATGCGGCAATTGCTTATCGCGCGTTGCGCGACCAGCTGCAGCCGGGCGAGTACGGGTTGTTCCTTGGTACCGCGCATCCGGCTAAATTCAAAGAGAGCGTAGAAGAGATTCTGCAGGAGACGCTGCCGTTGCCGAAAGAACTGGCCGACCGCGCCGACCTGCCGCTGCTGTCGCATAATCTACCGGCCGATTTCGCCGCGCTGCGTAAGCTGATGATGGGCTAGTATTGCTATTCTACCGTTCGTTGAACCGGGCTCCGCGCCCGGTTTTTTTACGCCCGAAAATGGAGAAATTGTGTATAACCGACCAATAAATGCGGAAGAGAATAAATTCGGATTGCGGAGAATAAACAGGATAGTTTTGCGGGGTTAATATTTCGTTATCGACCCATAATGGGGGCGAATAGAAGAGGTTACTTATGACGATGCTGAAACCTGTTTTGCTGGCGCTTTCTCTGCTGCTGGTCGCTCCTGCGTTGGTTCATGCAGATGAAATTACCCTGATCCCGGCGGTGAAGCTGCAAATCGGCGACCGGGATGATTATGGCCGCTACTGGGACGGCGATCGCTGGCGCGATCATGGCTGGTGGGCGAGCCATTATGACTGGCGCGACGATCGCTGGCGCCCGCATGATGATTATCGCCGCCACGATCGCGATCGCGATGACGATGACGATCAAGGCCATCATGGTCATGGCCACGAGCGGCATCACCACGACGACTAATCGTTCTTGCCCCCGGCGTCAGGCTGGGGGCATTCAGGCTTACTGCTCGTGGCGTTTAAACACCAGTTCACCTTTCTCCGATGCCTGCGCATCAAAGAAATAGCCTTCGCTATCAAACTTCTGCAGCTGTTCCGGACGGGTTAAACGATTTTCTATGATGTAGCGGCTCATCAGGCCGCGCGCTTTTTTGGCATAGAAGCTGATCACCTTGAATTTGCCGTTTTTCTCATCGAGGAATACCGGCTTAATCAACTGTCCCTGCAATTTCTTCGGTTTTACCGATTTAAAATACTCATCGGATGCCAGATTGATAATGATATCGTCGCCCTGCGCCTGCAGCGCCTGATTGATCTTATCGGTAATGACATCGCCCCAGAAATGATACAAATCCTTGCCCTGCGAATTTTCCAGCTTAATGCCCATCTCCAGACGGTAGGGCTGCATCAAATCCAGCGGGCGCAATACGCCGTAAAGTCCGGAAAGCATACGCAGATGCTGCTGGGCGAAATCGAAATCCGCTTCGCTAAAGTTTTCGGCCTGCAGGCCGGTATAGACGTCGCCTTTGAACGCCAGTATCGCCTGACGGGCATTCTGCGGGGTAAAGTCCGGATGCCAGTCGTGAAAACGGGTGGCATTGAGGTCGGCCAGCTTATCGCTGATGCTCATCAGCTTACCGATTTGCGGCGCCGTCAGCTGACGGGCGATACCGATAAGCTGTTGAGAATACTCCAGGAGTTCGGGCTGGGTATAGCGAGTCGTTGCCAGCGGGCTTTGATAATCGAGCGTTTTTGCAGGTGAAATCAGAATCAGCATATCCAGTCCTTGCAGGGAATTTCGACGAATTTTAACAAAAAAAGCGCATGGTGGGATCGATTGCTGCGATTACCGCGCTATTCGCGCGGTATCTCATCCCAGGCGCCGGGCGCCAGATGTTGCTGAATTTCCGGATAGCGAGCGGGATCGAAGACCGGCTGCACGCCGAGTTTACGCTGGCGCAGATAATCGCTGGCGAGGATGCGTACCGTTGGCGAAAGCAGCAAAATCGCCGTTAAGTTAGTGATGGCCATTAACGCCATAATAATATCCGCCAGCTGCCAGACCACCGGCAAACTCACCAGGGTGCCTGCCATCACCATTAATACGGTGATAACCCGGAGCGTCCAGATATGCAGCGGCTTATTGAGCCGCAGGAAGATCAGATTATTTTCGGCATAAATATAATTGGCGACAATCGAACTGAAAGCGAAAAGCAGCAGCACTGTGGCGACCAGACCCGGCCCCCAGCTACCAATGAGATCGCCCATCGCGTGCTGCATGGTTTGAATACCGCTGACCACATTATCGCGGTTTTCGCGCGGCGCCAGCAGGATAATTACCGCGCTGGCCGTACAGATAACAATGGTATCTATAAAGACGCCAATCATCTGTACAATGCCCTGCGCCGCCGGATGCGGAGGCCATGAGGCCGCGGCTGCGGCGGCGTTTGGCGTTGAACCCATCCCCGCTTCGTTGGAAAACATCCCGCGCTGAAACCCGCCGGTAAGCGCTTGGCTAATGGTATAGCCCACCGCGCCCGCCGCCGCTTCCTGCCAGCCGAAAGCGCAGCGGAAGATGGTTTCAAAAACCGCCGGCAGGGCAGCGAAGTGCCAGAGGCCAATCAACAGGCTGGCGCCGACCCACAGCAGGGCCATCAGCGGGACAAACCACTGCATCAATCGCGCCACGCCGCGTAAACCGCGGACGATAATCAACAGCATCGCGGCTGCCAGCGCGGCGCCGACGGCGACCATCGGTAAATCGAAAGCATAGGCCATGGCGTGCGCCACCGAGTTAGCCTGCACGGTATTGAAGATAACCCCATAGGCCAGCAGCAGCAGGATCGAGAAGACCACGCCCATCCAGCGCATCTCAAGTCCGCGGGCCATATACCACGCCGGGCCGCCGCGGAACTGGCCTGCGCTATCGCGCTCTTTGTACAGCTGGGCAAGCGAGCATTCGGCGAAGCTACTGGCCATGCCGAGTAGTGCGGAGACCCACATCCAGAGCACGGCGCCGGGGCCGCCAGCGGCAATCGCTAACGCCACGCCCGCCAGGTTACCGCTGCCGACGCGAGCCGCCAGGCTGGTGCACAGCGCCTGAAAAGACGTTAATCCGCCGGGCTGAGGACGAAGGCTTTTTTTAAGACTTTTGCCAAACTGGCGAATATAACGGAACTGAATAAACTCCGTTCGCCAGGTAAACCAAATACCGGCGCCCAGTAACAGATAAATCATTACCGAGCCCCAGAGTATTTCATTGATAAACGAGAGAAAATCAGGCATTAAACGTCCTCTTGTCCATGCCGGCGCGCGGTGTAAGCGCTACCACTCCGGTGACAATCCTTTAGCATTCAGATAATTAATATGTCGAGTTTATCACACTCTGCGCTCTTGCATTGTCGGCGGTTGCGCTGACCCTATGGCGTGTTATCATCTTGGCAGACCGGTTACATCCCCTTAACTGCTGTTTAAGAGAAACACTATCATGACGGATAAATTGACTTCTCTGCGTCAGTACACCACTGTCGTAGCTGACACCGGAGATATCGCGGCAATGAAGCTGTATCAGCCTCAGGATGCCACCACCAACCCTTCTTTGATCCTCGGCGCGGCTCAGATCCCTGAGTACCGTAAGCTGATTGACGACGCTGTTGCCTGGGCTCGCGGCCAGAGCAGCGATCGCGCGCAGCAGATTATCGATGCTTCCGACAAACTGGCGGTGAACATCGGTCTCGAAATCCTTAAACTGATCCCGGGCCGTATTTCTACCGAAGTTGATGCCCGTCTGTCCTACGACACCGACGCTTCTATCGCGAAAGCAAAACGCCTGATCAAACTGTATAACGATGCCGGTATCGGCAACGATCGCATCCTGATCAAACTGGCTTCGACCTGGCAGGGCATTCGCGCCGCTGAGCAGCTGGAAAAAGAAGGCATCAACTGTAACCTGACCCTGCTGTTCTCCTTCGCTCAGGCTCGCGCTTGCGCTGAAGCGGGCGTCTTCCTGATTTCTCCGTTCGTTGGTCGTATCCTCGACTGGTACAAAGCGAACACGGATAAGAAAGAGTACGCGCCGGCAGAAGATCCGGGCGTGATTTCCGTTAGCGAAATCTACGAGTACTACAAGCAGCACGGCTATGAAACCGTCGTGATGGGCGCAAGCTTCCGTAACGTTGGCGAAATCCTTGAGCTGGCCGGTTGTGACCGTCTGACCATCGCCCCTGCGCTGCTGAAAGAGCTGGCAGAAAGCGAAGGCGCTGTCGAACGTAAACTGGCGTTCAGCGGCGAAGTCAAAGCGCGTCCGGAACGCATTACTGAATCCCAGTTCCTGTGGCAGCACAACCAGGATCCGATGGCGGTAGACAAACTGGCGGAAGGTATCCGTAAGTTTGCCATCGACCAGGAAAAACTGGAAAAAATGATCGGCGACCTGCTGTAATCATCCCAGCGTGACCGGGCTACCGGTCACGCTACTTCTTTTGAATCCTGTCTGTAATTCTCTCCAGCGTGTATCATTCCGCTTAATTGCACTATTTGAACGGAATGAATATGAATAAATTACGCATCGGCTTAGTTTCTATTTCTGACCGCGCCTCCAGCGGCGTTTACCAGGACAAAGGTATTCCTGCGTTGGAAGAGTGGCTGTCGCGTGCGCTGACAACGCCCTTTGAACTACAGACACGCCTGATCCCTGATGAACAGCCCATCATTGAACAAACGTTGTGCGAGCTGGTTGACGAGATGGGCTGTCATCTGGTGTTAACCACCGGCGGCACCGGCCCGGCGCGCCGTGATGTGACTCCGGACGCAACTTTAGCGATTGCCGATCGCGTCATGCCCGGTTTCGGCGAGCAAATGCGTCAGGTTAGCCTACACTTTGTGCCGACGGCTATCCTATCCCGGCAGGTTGGCGTCATCCGCAAGCAGGCGCTGATCCTCAATCTGCCTGGCCAACCGAAAGCGATTCAGGAGACTCTTGAAGGAGTTAAAGACGCGGAAGGTAAGGTGCTGGTGCATGGTGTTTTTGCAAGTGTACCTTATTGTGTACAGTTGCTTGAGGGGCCGTATGTGGAGACGGAAGCCAGCGTTGTAGCAGCTTTTCGCCCGAAAAGCGCACGACGTGAAACTTTATCCTGAATTTAATGCATTGCTGATATAACCTGCATTGCCGGTGGTGTGCTGTTTTATTTACGGTATAGTGTTTTTTACTTTACACATTGCGTAATATTACTGCGGACGAAGCGCCAGTTATGTCACAACACACCCGAGCACTGAATCGACAGGATTATAAAACTCTGACGCTGGCCGCCCTCGGCGGGGCGCTGGAGTTTTATGACTTCATTATCTTTGTCTTCTTCGCCGCCGTCGTCGGCGAACTGTTCTTCCCCGCCGATATTCCGGAATGGCTACGTCAGGTACAGACCTTCGGTATTTTCGCCGCGGGTTATCTGGCGCGTCCTCTTGGCGGCATTATCATGGCCCATTTTGGCGACCTGGTCGGCCGCAAGAAAATGTTTACGCTTAGCATTCTGCTCATGGCGTTGCCGACGCTGGCGATCGGTCTGCTGCCGACTTATGCCTCAATGGGCATCGTTGCGCCGCTGCTATTACTGCTCATGCGTATTTTACAAGGAGCGGCGATTGGCGGCGAAGTGCCGGGCGCCTGGGTTTTCGTGGCCGAACATGTCCCGGAAAAACGCATCGGTATCGCCTGCGGCACCCTGACCGCGGGGTTGACCGTTGGGATCCTGTTAGGTTCGGTGGTGGCGACGCTTATCAACACCAGCATGACGCCGCAGGGTATCCACGACGGCGGCTGGCGTATTCCTTTCCTGCTGGGCGGCGTTTTTGGCTTGGTGGCGATGTATCTGCGTCGCTGGCTGCAGGAGACGCCGATATTTCTTGAGATGCAACAGCGCAAAGCGCTGGCGCAGGAGTTGCCGGTGAAGGCGGTGGCGCTTAAGCACCAGAAGGCCGTCATCGTTTCGATGTTGCTCACCTGGCTGCTTTCCGCCGGCGTGGTGGTGGTGATCCTGATGTCGCCGGTCTGGCTGCAAAAACATTATGGCTTTGCGCCGGCGATTACCCTGCAGGCCAATAGCATCGCCACGATTATGCTGTGTATCGGCTGTTTACTCGCCGGTCTGGCGGCAGACCGATTCGGCGCCAGCCGCACTTTTATTGTCGGTAGTCTGCTGTTGGCGGCCGCCAGTTGGGCCTTTTACCACCTTTCCGGCGCCAGCCCGCAGCGGCTGTTCCTGCTGTATGGCACGGTTGGATTGTGCGTCGGCGTGGTGGGGGCGGTACCTTACGTAATGGTGCGCGCCTTCCCGGCGGAAGTGCGTTTCACCGGCATCTCGTTTTCCTACAATCTGTCATACGCCATTTTCGGCGGCCTGACGCCGATTGCCGTCACCATGTTGATGGGGGTTTCGCCGATGGCGCCGGCCTGGTACGTACTGGCGCTGTCTCTGATGGGGCTGGGTTTAGGTATCTGGCTGCGTCAGGGGTTGACGACGCAGGCGGTTTTACCGCAAGGAGAACTGCAGCGTTAAATTTAACGCCGCCGCCCGGTTTGCGGGCGGCGGCAGGCCATTAGCGTGGTTCGCCAATCGGCAGAACGGTGCGCCCGAACTGCTCGTTCAACACTTCGCCCATCGCCAGGTAAATAGCGCTCGCGCCGCATACCAGGCCAATCCAGCCGGCAATTTTAACAATGCCTTCGTTATCGACCAGGTGGCCAATCGCCAGCAGCGCGAACAGCACCGTCAGGCTCAGGAAGACGAACTGCAGCATGCGCGCGGCTTTCAGCGTGCCGAAGAACATGAACAACGTAAAGATACCCCACAGGCCAAGATACATGCCCAGGAAATGCGGGTTCGGCGCATCAGCCAGACCCATTTTCGGCATCAGGAGGATCGCGACCAACGTCAGCCAGAAGGAGCCGTAGGACGTAAAAGCGGTTAAACCAAAGGTGTTGCCTTTTTTATACTCGAGCAGGCCGGCAAAAATTTGCGCAATGCCGCCGTAAAAAATGCCCATCGCCAGGATAGCTACATCGAATGCGAAAAGGCCGCTATTCGCCAGGTTAAGCAGAATAGTGGTCATGCCAAAGCCCATAAGGCCCAGCGGTGCCGGATTAGCCAACTTAGTGTTGCCCATAATTCCTCAAAATAATGATTAGAAAGGGAAGCATTACCCCGCCACTTGCGGTGGGGCGCGGCATAATAATGAGGCGCGTGGTTACTGTCTATGATCTGGCGGGGTATTTTTCAGCAATTTACCTTACGCCGCGATAATCGCGAACTCTTCGCCGAACATGTGCGATATCCGATGAATATGTTCTTATTTACTATTTATGTTTTGTATGAGTTATGGCGACTATTTTGCCCGGCTGGCGTGTTGTTTACTCTCGCGTCTGCGTTTTGCCATAAAAATTTTTTTTGGCTTGCCCCTTGATGAAAACCAGGGCGACCCCATCTTGTAGTCAACCGCAGTGAAGAACCTGAAAAAAAATGATGTCAGGGCAGTTGAAACCGCACGTTTCGCCCTTATTACAGGTTCACAACCACATGTTGATCGAATTTTTAGTGGAGACGTTTAGATGGGTAAAATTATTGGTATCGACCTGGGTACTACCAACTCTTGTGTAGCGATTATGGATGGCACTACCGCTCGCGTGCTGGAGAACGCCGAAGGCGATCGCACCACGCCTTCTATTATTGCCTATACCCAGGATGGTGAAACTCTGGTTGGTCAGCCGGCTAAACGTCAGGCAGTGACAAACCCGCAAAACACCCTGTTTGCGATTAAACGCCTGATTGGTCGCCGCTTCCAGGATGAAGAAGTTCAGCGTGACGTTTCCATCATGCCGTACAAAATCGTTGCCGCAGATAATGGCGACGCCTGGCTTGATGTGAAAGGCACCAAAACCGCACCGCCGCAGATTTCTGCTGAAGTGCTGAAGAAAATGAAGAAAACCGCTGAAGATTACCTGGGTGAGCCGGTAACTGAAGCTGTTATCACCGTACCTGCGTATTTCAACGATGCTCAGCGTCAGGCAACCAAAGATGCCGGCCGTATCGCGGGTCTGGAAGTCAAACGTATCATCAACGAACCGACTGCCGCTGCGCTGGCTTACGGTCTGGATAAAGAAGTCGGCAACCGTACTATCGCGGTATACGACCTCGGTGGCGGTACCTTCGATATCTCTATTATCGAAATCGACGAAGTTGACGGCGAAAAAACCTTCGAAGTTCTGGCAACCAACGGTGATACCCACCTGGGTGGTGAAGACTTCGATACTCGTCTGATCAACTACCTCGTTGACGAGTTTAAGAAAGAGCAGGGCATTGACCTGCGCAACGACCCGCTGGCGATGCAGCGTCTGAAAGAAGCCGCAGAAAAAGCGAAAATTGAGCTGTCTTCCGCTCAGCAGACCGACGTTAACCTGCCGTATATCACCGCAGACGCGACCGGTCCGAAACACATGAACATTAAAGTGACTCGCGCGAAACTGGAAAGCCTGGTTGAAGATCTGGTTAACCGTTCCATCGAGCCGCTGAAAGTTGCCCTGCAGGATGCCGGTCTGTCCGTTTCCGATATCAACGACGTGATCCTCGTTGGTGGTCAGACTCGTATGCCGATGGTGCAGAAGAAAGTTGCTGAGTTCTTTGGTAAAGAACCGCGTAAAGACGTTAACCCGGATGAAGCTGTGGCTATCGGCGCAGCGGTTCAGGGTGGTGTACTGACTGGTGAAGTTAAAGACGTTCTGCTGCTGGACGTTACCCCGCTGTCGCTGGGTATCGAAACCATGGGCGGCGTGATGACAGCGCTTATCAGCAAAAACACCACGATCCCGACCAAGCACAGCCAGGTGTTCTCTACTGCGGAAGACAACCAGTCCGCGGTAACCATCCATGTGCTGCAGGGTGAGCGTAAACGCGCTTCTGATAACAAATCTCTGGGTCAGTTCAACCTGGATGGTATTAACCCAGCGCCGCGCGGTATGCCGCAGATCGAAGTAACCTTCGATATCGATGCTGACGGTATCCTGCACGTTTCCGCGAAAGATAAAAACAGCGGTAAAGAGCAGAAGATCACCATCAAGGCTTCTTCCGGTCTGAATGAAGAAGAAATTCAGAAAATGGTTCGCGAAGCGGAAGCTAACGCTGAATCTGACCGTAAGTTCGAAGAGCTGGTTCAGACCCGTAACCAAGGCGACCATCTGCTGCACAGCACCCGTAAGCAGGTTGAAGAAGCAGGCGACAAACTGCCGGCTGATGACAAAACTGCAATCGAGTCTGCGCTGACCGCACTGGAAGCTTCCCTGAAAGGTGAAGACAAAGCGGACATCGAAGCGAAGATGCAGGCGCTGGCCCAGGCTTCCCAGAAGCTGATGGAAATCGCTCAGCAGCAGCACGCTCAGCAGCAGGCTGGCGGCGCTGACGCTCAAGAGAACAGCGCGAAGGACGACGATGTTGTCGACGCTGAGTTCGAAGAAGTGAAAGACAAAAAATAATCGCCCTTTGAACGGGTAAAACACTGGCACGGGCGAAGAGGTTTCCTCTCCGCCCGTGCACGCATGTTAAGGGGCTGAAAAACACCAATGGCAAAGCAAGATTATTACGAGATTTTGGGCGTTTCCAAAACAGCGGAAGAGCGTGAAATCAAAAAGGCGTATAAGCGCCTGGCCATGAAGTATCACCCGGACCGTAACCAGGGTGACAAAGAGGCCGAAGCCAAATTTAAAGAAATCAAAGAAGCGTATGAAGTCCTGACTGATGCCCAGAAACGTGCAGCCTACGATCAGTACGGCCACGCCGCGTTTGAACAAGGCGGCATGGGCGGCGGCGGCTTCGGCGGCGGCTTCGGCGGCGGCGCGGATTTCAGCGATATCTTTGGCGACGTGTTCGGCGATATCTTCGGCGGCGGTCGTGGCCGTCAACGCGCGGCGCGCGGTGCAGATTTACGTTACAACATGGAATTAACGCTGGAAGAAGCGGTCCGTGGCGTCACTAAAGAAATCCGCATCCCGACGCTGGAAGAGTGCGATGTTTGCCACGGCAGCGGCGCCAAATCCGGCACTCAGCCGCAGACCTGTCCGACCTGTCATGGTTCCGGTCAGGTTCAGATGCGCCAGGGATTCTTTGCCGTTCAGCAAACCTGTCCGCACTGTCAGGGGCGCGGTACGCTTATCAAAGATCCATGCAACAAGTGTCACGGTCACGGTCGCGTTGAAAAAACCAAAACACTGTCGGTGAAAATCCCGGCTGGCGTCGATACCGGCGATCGCATTCGTCTGGCTGGCGAAGGTGAAGCCGGCGAGCATGGCGCTCCGGCGGGCGATCTGTACGTTCAGGTTCAGGTCAAACAGCACGCGATCTTCGAGCGTGAAGGGAATAATCTGTACTGCGAAGTACCGATCAACTTCACCATGGCTGCGCTTGGCGGCGAGATTGAAGTACCGACGCTGGATGGCCGCGTTAACCTGAAAGTGCCTGGCGAAACGCAAACCGGCAAACTGTTCCGCATGCGCGGCAAGGGCGTGAAGTCCGTACGCGGCGGCGCTCAGGGCGATCTGCTGTGTCGCGTGGTGGTGGAAACGCCGGTGGGTCTTAACGATAAGCAGAAGCAATTGTTGAAAGAGCTGCAGGAAACTTTCGGTGGTCCGACGGGTGAGAAAAACAGCCCGCGTTCCAAAAGCTTCTTCGATGGCGTAAAAAAATTCTTCGATGATTTAACGCGTTAATTGCGTTAAATTACGTTATTAGCACAAGCCTGAACATCCTGTTCAGGCTTTTTTCTGCCCTAGCCTCAGCCTTGAATAGAGACGCTATACTTTGTTTAGCATGTCCGGGTTTGATTTATTTTGAGTATTATCTATATTGCTTTTTTCGATAAAAGAGGCTGACAGTGGATGGGATCGAAAGGTGCCAATAAGGGCTTTGATTATAATTTAATCAAGGTTCTTGACGCTGTCATTTCGGCAGGTAATGCCGCGAAGGCGGCGAAAAAATTGGCCATTACTCCTGCCGCGGTCTCTCTGGCATTAAGACGACTACAAAACTTCTATCATCAGGAGCTGTTTGTCAGAAGTAAAGATGGTTTACTGCCAACAGCGAAAGCACTCGAGATCCACCATAGTTTTCGCCAGGCCATGTTGCTTGTCGATAATACCTTTCTGACAGAAAACAAGGATGATGATACCCGGATTACGATCCTTGGTAGCGACTTCATCGAAAGTTATTACCTTTCCCAACTGTACGGCAGCGCGCTTTTTGAACAGGGCGTGATCAATCATTTTTCATCCCGCAATATTAGCCGCGATAAAGCTAAAGAGCTTCTACTGACGGCACAATGCGATTTATCGATTGGTTCTGAGCCGTTGGTTGAACCTGGGCTCGATAATCAAATGATTGATAGCTTCAGAAATTTCGTCTGTATTTGTGCCAAGGGTCATTTGTTCAGCGAACTGTCGCAGCTTTCTTTACATCAGTTCTACTCTTCCCGCCATGCCATGTATCAACCCGGCATTTCTTCTCCTTCCATCATCACTGATAACGGATTATTTAAAGATGATGTTTATTATGACGGTTCACGTACCATGGGCTATTGCAGCGATTCTATCACCGGACTGGTTGGCATGGTAGAAAGAACCGCGTTGATTGCATTATTGCCTTTAAAGCTGGCGCTATTTTATAAAAATCAGCGTAAATACGATATAAATTTTATCCAACCGCCACCTGAATTGATGTTTAAGTCCGTGCAGGTTTATGCTTCATGGAACAAAAATAGTAGAAATATATCAGCGATAAATGAAACAGTTTCCATGTTACATACGCTGTCATCATTCAGACGGTAAGTTCCATCATCTTACCGTCATTAATATGATGTGGTTAGTCTTGATATTCTTTGATTACCTTTCCCCAGTTACGCCACTTACACTCCTGATGAATCTTTTTTTACTTTAGTTATGCAGGAGCGATTATGTCTATACCTAATCATTTAGAAACAACGGAAGTTGTATTACTGGAAGTAGAGATACTTCTGACCATTATTTCTATCGGCGCCTGGGGGGGATTCGTCAGTTTCCTTCTCCGTAAAAATAAGGAAGACAGTGGCGAAGCACATCAGGGAATTATGAACTGCCTGACCCAGGTGGTGATATCTTGTTTTACCAGTTTTCTCCTTAGCGCTATCGCTATCGAAAAAGGATTTAGCTTTAATATGGTGCTGTTAGCCGCAGGGTTAGGCGGTGTTTTTGCCGGTCCAATTTTAAAAATACTGGGTGAGAAAGTAAAAAATACGCTTGGCGGTACTAAGCTCAAGTAGTATTACTACGTAATAAAAGGCTCATCCTTGAGTCTTTTATTACAGATTAGTGCGCCTCAACTATGTCACCCGGTTTTTAAGCCAGCCGTAAATGAACTCTTCATTTTGTCGATGATTCTCGCTGATCTCCAGGTAATAAGCCCCCTGGCTGCAGTTTAGCGCTTTGACTAACACCTGTTCTCCTTCTTTACCTCGTCGCGTTAAATAGCAATTCAGCGCATTCAGGGTTCGCGGGCCAATGTTGCCATCTGTTTTTATATCCGGGTAGTATTGCTGCTCGCGATTCATCACGTTAAGCCAGCGCTGTAGCCACATACAGGGGTGGTGAGGACCAATATTCACTGCCGCGTCGCACAGCTCAAATGCTACTGACCAGGAGAGTTGCGATACCTGCTCAAAGCCGGGTTTGATCCAGTAATCGGTCTCCAGAATCGCATAGGCCTCGTTGTGAGAAAGTTCGCTCATCTTTCCCTGGTAACCGTGCGCTCGCGCCGTTGCTTCTGTGATGCCCCAGTTAGTCTCGCCGCCTTTATCCTTAGGATTGGCGCTATAGCCGCCTTCCAGTCCGAGGATTCCATCAATAATTGGATTCATTCTATTCTCCCTGAATTAATGAATGTGCATGTACATCATTGTACCTAGCGTGACGGAAAAGACGGTGGTTAGCGCCGCCAGCGTTTTACGGAAAAACTGCTTTCTGACTTTTGGTTTCCTGGGTTCGACTTTTTCAATGGTAATGTCTTTGTTGACCTGCAGCCCCTGGCGCGGGATGGTAATGAAAAGATCGTTTATACCGAGTGCTTTGAGATCTCGTCTGATTAAATACAGTATCTGCGTTAGATTGGCATCATTCACAAAATGACTTCTGCTACCCCATAACTCATTGGTGATTTTCTGCCGTTCGATAATCTCCAGATGAGCGTTTTCAATAATGAAACTAAGACATTTAGAACGCATTGCCGTCATTCGAATAACTTGCGAATTTGAGCTCGTTCTTAGTTCATATTTCTGTTCGTTGTAGATGCAGTTGTTATTGATGAGATAAGTTTTCATAACGTCTTCCTTTAGATTTGCACATCCTGATTGTCGTCGATGAATATATTGCACAAGAAATGGCTTAATCCATTTTTTGTCATCGGTTTTATTGTAGTGTTGTTTGTTGGGGAGACCTCTGTCACATAATCTCATGTAAGTTAAATGACAATTAATTACTACCTAAATTATATTTAATATGCTGTTTGTTTTTTATCCTTCAGGTAGGTTTGATGGCCTCTCTGACCCGATGATGTCGTGCTGATGTTCCTCATTGAGGTCTCAGTGAAATAATTATTTGGCGTTGATTAATTGCTGATGCTTTGTGATTAGCCAATTTTTCATGAGTCATGGATTATTGGTCTCGCAGAACGAACTGCGATAATTTTTAAACTTAAAAGGAAATTTAAAATGGCTACCAGCAAACTGATTAAAGGCGATACTCTTACCGAAACCAGCAACGCCGCTGATGGTTTTAATCCAGCAACTGAAGTGAGCAACTATAGCTATACTTCAGCGCGTGTCGCAAAGCCGGTCTATAACAAATATAAAGCAGCAACCACGAAGCCGAAGGTATTTGGCTATTATACCGACTGGTCTCAGTATGATGGTCGTCTGGAAGGGGATGACTCTAAAGATAACCGCGGTCGCGGCTATGACCTGACCAATATCTCACCGACCGCTTACGATAAAATTATTGTCGGCTTCGTTGGCGTGACTGGTTTCCATAAAATTGATGGCCAGTATCGCGACGTGGTGGCCGAAGGCGCTGAGAAGTGCGGCAAAGTCAAATATGAACCAACCTTCCTGGATCCGTGGGGCGACTTCCAGTCCTACATTAACGTTGGCCACAGCGTCAGCGGCTGGGATGTCGATCCGAAAACCGTAACCCAGGAGAACACCAAAGGCCTGCTCGGTGGCCTGCGTGACCTGCAGGCGAAAGCCAAACAGCAGGGCCACAACCTGGTGCTGTCCATGAGCATCGGCGGCTGGACCATGAGTAACGGCTTCCATGAAACCGCGGCATCTGATTCCGCACGTAAAACCTTCGCTAAAGGCGTGGTGAAGCTGTTCAAACAGTTCCCGATGTTCAGCGAAGTGGATATCGACTGGGAATACCCGAATGCCGAAGGCGCGGGCAACCCTTGCGGCCCGGAAGATGGCGAAAACTACGCCCTGCTGATTGGCGAACTGCGTAAGCAGCTGGATTCCGCCAACCTGAGCAATGTGAAAATCTCCATTGCCAGCTCCGCGGTGGTGAAGACTTTCGATTATTCCAACGTCAAAGCGCTGATTAAAGCTGGCCTGTACGGCATCAACCTGATGACCTATGACTTCTTCGGCACCCCGTGGGCGGAAACCGTTGCTCATCACACTAACCTGAAGGCGCTGGAAGAGGGCGGCTGGGGTGTAAACACTATTGTGGAACATCTGCTGTCTGAAGGTTTCCCGGCCGAAAATATCAACATTGGTTATGCCGGCTATACCCGTAACGGCCGTAACGTTGAGCTGGAGTCGCTGTCTCCGCTGAAAGGTACCTATAACCCGGGTAACGGGGATACCACGGGTACTTTCGAGTCCGGCACTAATGAATGGTATGACGTGATCTACAACTACCTGGATCTGGAAAACCAGAAGGGCCGTAACGGCTTCAACGTTTATACCGATCAGGTTGCTGACGCTGACTATCTCTACAACCCGGAATCCAAACTGTTTATGTCGCTGGATACGCCGCGCACCGTGAAAGCCAAAGGCGAATACGCGGCGAAGCTGGGTCTGGGCGGCATGTTCACCTGGACTATCGACCAGGACAACGGCGTGTTGGTCAATGCGGCGCGTGAAGGGCTGGGTTATGAAATTGAGTCAGAAACTATCGATATGGACCCGTTCTACTTCGATGGCATCAACGTTGAAAAAGATGAATCTGCTGAAGACGATAAGAAAACGGACGTCAACCATGCGCCGAAAGCGGCTATTGAGCTGCTGGTAGTGGGCGGTTCTACCGTTCAGCTGTCCGGCGCCGGTTCTTCCGATGAAGATAAAGACGAGTTGACCTTTAGCTGGGGCGTACCGTCTGAAATTAACGTCGCGGATAAAACGGCGGAAGTGATTGAGTTCGTCGTGCCTGAGGTAAGTGCGAAGACGGCGTTCCAGTTCACTCTTTTCGTACGTGACTGCTACAACGAACCTTCAACTCAACAGCGTTTTGTACTGACTGTGGTTCCGGCTGCTGCCCAGGTTGAACCAACACCGGCTGATGAAGAAGATGAAACCGACGTGATTCCGGTTCCCGACGAGGATACCAAACCGGCTGAAGATGACTCCTCTTCCGATGAGGCGGCTGACCATGATGCGCCATATGCGCTGTGGGATGCTAACGCTGTTTATGGCGCAATCTGGGGTACCTTCGAAATTGTTAGCTGGAATGGTCACAACTACCAAGTGAAATGGTGGTCCCAGGGCGAACAGCCTGACCTGAACTGCGGTCAGAGCGGCACATGGACTGACTTAGGCGCCTACTAATACATCTCTCTTTTAATGGCGTATTGGGCTCTATAGCAAAGCCCCGGTTTACCGGGGCTTTTTTCCACCAGGGAATGAGGAATCGAGTTGATGACCGTTGTAATTAAAAATAGCCAGATTGACGTGAATAGTTGGTACCAGAAAGTCACGTTAACCTTCACAAACGAAAGTAATCGAACCGTTGATCTGAACCAGGCGGCGATTAGCTTTACTGCCTCCGGACATCCGGATCCGTGGGGGAATACGGGAGGCACGCTGAAAGGGGATCGTTCATTAACGTTGCGTGACACCGCCCAGGGAACCCTGGAATTCAATGAAATCATTATAAACAACAGCAGCGAGCTGCTACTGCCGGCTGGGGAAAGCGGTACTCTATTCTTTAGCCTGGCGGCCACCCAGGTACCGGTAAAATTATCTACCTTCGCTCTGACTCTGGCGGCTTCCGATAGCGATGACGCCGCTGATGAGCTTGAACCAGTCCCTGAAGCGCCCGTCGATGATTCAGCTGATGAGCTTGAACCAGTCCCTGAAGCGCCCGCCGATGATTCAGCTGATGAGGTTGAACCAGAACCTGAAGCGCCCGCCGATGATTCAACTGATGAGGTTGAACCAGAACCTGAAACGCCCGCCGCCGACGCGATTACCGGTACAGGACTGACCCTGGTTTCCGGAGAGGTGAACGCGTCCAGCTGGTATCAACGCATGGCCCTGACGTTGACGAATCAGTATTCGCAGTCTGTCGATATTAATCAGCTGAAATTAGGCTTCACCGCGACAGCGCATCCCGATCCGTACAGCCCATTTAGCGGTACCATGCTGGGTAACCAGGCGGTAACGCTGGCCAGCGACGGTGGCTGGCCGACAGAAAAAAATACCATCACCATCAATAACGACGGCGAGTATCTGTTGGCTGCTGGCAAATCGGCGGTACTGGAGTTTTATCTTTCGGCCACACAAACGCCCGTCGTGCTGAGTGACCTGACGGCGACGCTGGCGCATGACCCGGGACGCCAGGGACAAATTATTGTTCAATTCCCGGCGCAGGCGCAGAGCACCTCGCTGAAGCCGGAAATTGAGCTGCGGTACTCTGATGGCCGTCAGCAGCGCTTCGCCGGGGAATGGGGCGCGACGCTAACCATCGGCGATCTGAGCGCCGGAAGCTACGGTATTACGGTACTGGAACTGTGTAACGACGAGATGAGAATTTCGCCCGTGACAGAAAGCTATACGCTGGAACTTGCTTCAGGTAACGCCGTTGAGCGCTGTCAGATTGCTTATCAGCCAGCGGTGACCTTTGCCGCGATCGAGTTGCTGCTGGCGGACGATGAACTGGAAGGCGCGGAAGTCGTTGTTGAGCTATGGTCGGAGGCGGGCGTGTGCGAAAGAACACTGACGCTGATGGCGAATCAACCGCAGCGTGTTACCCAGCTCCTGGCGAATCATCAATATGCTATCTGCCTGCAGCCGACGACCATGAACAATCAGTTGCTCACGACCGCAGCGCAGCCTGCAACCATTGTGCCGAAGGTCGGCATGACGATGCAGGTGAACGTAGCATTACAAAAAGCGCCCGTTGCGAGCGACGCCTTTGTTGAGGTCGCGGTAACGGTATTAGGCTTACCACAGGGGACGGCCGCGCAGCGCTATCGTTTCTGCTGCGGCGGCTATCAGTATAGTTTCGTGCTGGAAAGCGATACTCGTCAGCAGAAACTACCGCTGCGTTTATCTGCCGGGGAATATAGCGTACAGGTAGCGGATGTATATATCGCCGGTACGCCTTGGCGTTGCGACATCAGCGCGCCATTGCGTTTACTACAAAGCGTCAATAACGTCGCGCTTGAGTTTATCCAGGGCGTTCCGCTGCAGGTAAAAGGCTGGCCGAATTATCTGGCGCACGGCGGCGTGACGGTGAATGCGGCAGAGACGACCGATCTGTATCGCAATGTGCCTTGCAGCGCGCTGTTTAAATACGATGGTTTTGATGGCGGCGGCGATCCGATTCCGGCGGCGGAAGTGGACAGCAATGGCGATGGTTTCCTGGATTATGCTTCGCTACCGATCCACAAAACCGTGCCGCTGGTTCGCGAGATAGAAGCCGAAGCGGGTCGCGCGGTGATGCCGGTGATGGTGGTCTATACCGCCAATGCCAGCGGCGGCAGCGCGGTATCGGATCTGCAGGATGAGCAGCGTTTACGCAACCACTTTGGTAACTTCATTACCCAGTGTCTGGCGGCACAATCCTGGAAAGATGAGCAGCATCCGGTTCCGGCAACCTTCGTCCTGAATCCGGACTTCCTGGGCGCTATGCAGCAGGAGCCTTATGGCTATACCGCGTTGCGTAAAGCCAATAGCGTGCAGGTGAATGTACAACTGGCGGCGGCGATCAATGCGCTCCCTGCGATTCCAGGTTTCAGCGCGCCGGCGTTGCCGACATTCAGCAACGATTTGTATGGCTACGTACAGGCGATTAACTATATCGTTCGCCAGTTCGCGCCTGATATCGCTTTTGGCTGGCAGACCAACGTTTGGGCGACGGGCACGGCAGATTGGCTGCTGCGCGCCAACGCCGCGCCGCGTGAACAAGGGGCGGCGATTGCTGAATTCATTAATGAATTGGGCGTATACAGCGGCGATTATGCGCCAGACTTTATCGCATTTGATAAATTCGAACGCGACTGCTTCAGCCCGGATGCCCTGGCCCACTACGGCTGGAACGCCAGCTGCTGGTTTAACTATCTGGGCATGGTGAAGGAGGCCGCCAGAGCGTTGCAAAAACCGGCGATGCTGTGGCAGATACCCGGCGGCCATATGCCGACGGTTGCGGAAGGGACCAGTAAAATCGCTGCGGCGCATTTTGCATCCGGCGGTACGTTCTTCATGGGGGACTCGCGGATTGGCAGCGATATCAACGCCATTACCCCGGCGCTGTTAAATACCGCGGTGAACAGCACGACGTATGGTGTTGCGACGGTGGGGGATTTTCTGCGCCAGGATGAGGGATACGATTGGAGCCAGATGCAGGCGCTAAATCTGCCGGACTATAACGTTTTTGCCGTGCTGTGGGGCGGCGGTTCGACGGTCAGTATCACCACTATTCATTCCAACGGTGAAGATGGCGGTTGGCTGGCGGAGAAAATGGCGGAGTACTACGCGGCCCCGCGATATTTTAGTTAATTGATCTTTATTTCATGTAGCGTAAAGGCGGTGATTCAGTGGAGGTACTATTCTGGATCGCCGCCTTTTCTCTTTCTTGTTATATCATAAGAAATAATTTCATTTGTTATAGTGTGTAATGTTAAAAATGCTTAATAATATTTTGAGATCTTTGTTGGTTATTTGTTTGAGGATTATCTTATTTGATTAATGATTGATTATTTGTGCTTTCATTATACATTTATTCTATATTTAGTATTTATTTATTATTAATTGCAGGCTAACTAATGTGCGTATATCTTTATTTCTCATATGATTATGGATTTTTAATGAAGATATAATGAAATTAAATGGTTTCGAAAATGATAATGAGAATGCCTTGCACTCATATATTTTCTCCCAGCAGGCTAAACCTCATGCGGCGATTGATGCTTTATTTTCTGCACTCTTGCCCTTCGGCAAGCCTTTCGTCGTGCAACCGGGTGAAGAGTTTTCGCTGTATACGAAACAAAGTAGCCGCATTGTGTTGCTGGAGTCCGGTATCTTCTCAATTTGCCGCAGCGACAGAGGGCTGAATGTGTTGTCGGTTTTTGCCCCGTCAATCGCAGGACTGATTGATAGCTACGGTCTGACTTACGATGTTCCCACTCGCCCGGAACATTTTTTGATTGCGGAAACAGAATGCTGTGGTCGCGCGGTTTCGCTAGCGGATTTTATTAAGGTGACGGACGAATGCAATCTTTGGCACGATGTGGCTCGTTTTCTCGCCTATCGTCTGATGGTGATGAACGTTCGCGATCGGGAACTGGTTGGCGTTGACTCTTATCTCAAGGTTCGTGCGTTATTAATCGAAATTGCCGCCTACAGCGACGAATATCGCCAGAGCATTAATGTCCTGAATTTTATTCAACGACGAACCGGAATATCACGAAGCCGCACCATGAAGTTACTTTCTGAATTGAGGAAGGGCGGTTATATCAATATAGATGGTGGGCGTTTGTTAGGGGTTAAGAAACTACCGTTGGCTTACTAATTGCCGCTTTAAATAACAAAGTAAATAAATTATTTGCTGCAAAAACATGTAGTTAAGATGAGTCCTATAAAAACAGCCATTGTAGATTGCAACTCCCTGGCCAATTTATAATAATTAAATAACGGCAGAAATTTACTTCCCATTAGCGCTTATAAATCAGTGCAGGGCTTGCTATTCATTGAATATAGTATTTCTGTACGCTACAACTTTTAACGTTTTTTGCGCCCGGTACCAATAAGAGATCTCTGTGAAGAGGGCTCGGTACTAAAATTCGTTATTAATTCTATTTTCGACTTGTGTATTTAAAAGGTTATTTATGAAAAAACATCTTTTAGCGATGGCAATAACCGCCATGGCGGCGGGCGGTATGACCTGCGCAGCTAATGCGGATACTTCGACGGTTTCCGGCGGTACGGTGAATTTTACGGGGCAGGTTGTGAATGCTGCATGCTCCGTTTCTGCTGACTCTATCGATCAGACCGTAATCCTGAGCCAGGTTCGCACCAGCAAACTGACGGCATCTGGAATGGTTGCCAATCAGAAAGAAGATTTCTCAATCAAACTGGAGGACTGCGACACCACGGTCAGCCAGAACGCGGCGGTTATTTTTAATGGTCAGCAGGACAGTACGCTCGCGGGTTCGCTGGCGAATACCGCTGGCGCGGGTGCGGCGACTAACGTTGCGCTGCAGTTATACGGCCCGGATGGACAGGTTCTGAATATCGGCGATACCTCCGGCACCATCACCCTGATTGATGGCGAAAACACCGTACCGCTGAGCGTGGATTATGTCGCTACCGGCGCGGCCACTGCAGGTAACGTTGCGGCGACCGCGACCTTCAGCATGGTCTATTCCTGATTGGTATCCGCATCTCCTCCGTTGCTGGCAGCGGAGGGATGCATTTCATCTCCTCCCTGGTTATCAAAAGAATGAGTACGCGAATTACCCCGATTTTATTTTCGTTATTGCTGCTGGCGGCGCTGGGAATGACTCAGTTGGCTCATGCTGGCGGTATCGCGCTGGGTTCGACCCGGGTTATTTATCCGCAGGGTGATAAGCAGGTCTCTCTGCCGGTAATTAACTCATCCAGCAATAATGTATTTTTAATTCAGTCGTGGGTGTCGAACGCCGATGGCGGCAGAAGCGCCGATTTTGTCGTGACGCCGCCGCTGTTCGTCATTCAGCCGGGAAAAGAAAACCTGCTGCGTATTATGTACGTTGGCCCTTCGTTGCCGGAAGATCGCGAAAGCGTGTTTTATCTCAACAGCAAAGCCATTCCCTCGGTTAATAAAAGCAAGTTGGCGGCGAATTCGCTGCAAATCGCCACGCAAAGCGTTATTAAACTGTTTATTCGCCCTAAACATTTGCCCATTGCCTCGGTAGACGCGCCGGCGATGTTACGCTGTCAGCGTGCCGGCGAGCGTCTGAGCATCGCCAATCCTTCACCGTATTATGTTTCGCTGGTTGATATTCATGTTGGCGGGCAGAAATTGGCCAATGCGATGGTGCCGCCGAAAAGCGAGATAACCTTGCACGGCGGGGCAGGACAGGTGACTTTCCAGTCGATTAACGATTTCGGCGCCACTACGCCGCAGCAAACCTGTCTGAGCCAGTAAGATTGTGTTGAAACTCGATGTCGCCGCTCGCCAGTTGACGGTGGGTAGACTGCCTGCGCTTATCAGCCTGGCTCTAATCTCGGCAAATGCGTTTATGCTGCCGCGCGGCTGGGCCGAAAACTATTTTAACCCTGCCTTTTTATCTGACGATCCGTCGAAAATCGCTGACCTTTCGCATTTTGAGGGTAACGGTCAGGCGCCGGGGGTTTATCGGGTCGATGTCTACCTTAATGGCGCATTATTGACGACGCGCGATATCGCTTTTCGCGCCAACAACCAGGCCGCCGATGGCTCAGGTCTGCGCGCCTGCGTAACGCCTGAAATGCTCAACGGCATGAACGTGAATCTCAGCGCCTTTCCACCGTTGGCGAAGGCCGGTGCCGGCGACTGCGTCGATCTTACGGCGGCTATCCCGGCAGCCTCTACCGCTTTTGACTTTAGTCAGCAGCGGCTAAATATCAGCATTCCGCAGGCGGCGCTGAACAACCAGGCTCGAGGCTATATTCCGCCACAAAACTGGGATGAAGGTATTAATGCATTGTTGCTCAACTATACGTTTACCGGCGCGAATAGCCGGGACCGTAGCGCTGGCGGTACTGATAGCGACAACGACTTCCTCGGCCTCAATAGCGGATTAAATCTCGGCGCCTGGCGTTTGCGTGATTACTCGACATGGAACTACAACAGCGATAATCAGCAACATAAAAGCGACTGGCAGCACATCAGTACCTATGTGGAGCGTGATGTGGCGGCGCTAAAAGGCGAATTGACGGCGGGCGATAGTTATACCCCTTCTGGCGTTTTCGATAGCCTGCCGTTTCGTGGGCTCCAGCTGGCGTCTGATGACAATATGCTACCGGACAGCATGAAAGGCTTCGCGCCGACTATCCACGGCATCGCCAAAAGCAATGCCCAGGTGACGATTCGCCAGAATGGCTACACCATCGACCAGCGCTATGTATCGCCTGGCGCCTTCACCATTGACGACCTCTATCCGACCTCCTCCAGCGGCGATCTCAACGTTGAGATCAAGGAGTCCGACGGCAGCGTCTCCAGCTATAGCGTGCCCTATGCCGCCGTACCGGTTCTGCAACGCGAGGGGCGGGTGAAATATGCCGCCACCGCGGCGAGCTATCGCGGCGATAGCAGCCAGAAGCGGGAGATGAGTTTCGGCCAGGCGACCCTGATGTGGGGGTTGCCGCACGGCTTTACGCTGTACGGCGGAACGCAGTTTTCCTCCGATTACCGCGCGCTGGCGCTGGGAACTGGAGCTAACTTCGGTGACTGGGGGGCAATTTCCGTCGATCTTACGCAAGCCTACAGTACGCTGGCGGATGACAGTGAACACCAGGGGCAATCGCTGCGCTTTTTATATGCTAAATCGTTAAACGACCTGGGCACCCATTTTCAACTGTTGGGCTATCGCTACTCGACCTCTGGTTTTTATACGCTCGATGATACCGCGTGGAAGCAGATGTCCGGCAATAGCGGCCAGCAGGAGGATGACAGCGATCGCGATGTCGGCGATGACTACAATCTGTATTACACCAAACGCGGCAAGGTACAGATCAACCTCTCTCAGCAGTTCGGTCATTTTGGCTCACTGTACGTCACCGGTAGCCAACAGAGCTATTGGCACACCGATGAAACCAATAAATTACTGCAAATTGGCTACAGCGACACGCTGGCCGGGGTCTCGTGGAGCCTGTCATATAGCAGCAGCCGCGCCCCCGGCGAGGAGGAACGCGATCGGACGCTGGCGCTCAATATCTCACTACCGCTCAGCCAGTGGCTTACCCACGGCGACGACATTACCCAACGGCGTCATAACGTTTATGCGACGTTCTCCACCAGTAGCGACGGGCACGGCGGCGTGACGCAGAATAGCGGTATCAGCGGCACGTTGTTGGATCAAAACAACCTGAGCTACAGCGTGCAGCAGGGCTATCAGAATCAGGGGGTTGGTGCGAGCGGCTCCGCCAGCCTCGAATACGACGGGGCAAAGGGCAACCTGAATGTCGGCTACAACAACAGCAACCATGGCGATTATCGGCAACTGAACTATGGCCTCAGCGGCGGCATGGTCGCGCATGCCCATGGTCTCACCCTCAGCCAGCCGTTGGGCGATACCAATGTCCTTATCGCCGTGCCGGGGGCTGGCGACGTCAATATTGAAGATCAGCCGGGGATCCACACCGATGGCCGCGGCTACGCGGTGGTGCCGTACGCCACTACTTACCGCCAGAACCGCATGGCGTTGGACGTCAATTCGCTAAAAGAAGATGTCGATATTGATGATGCGGTGATCAATGTGGTTCCCACCCAAGGAGCAATGGTGCTGGCGAACTTTACCGCACGGGTCGGCGAGCGCGCGCTGTTGACGCTAAACCATGACGGAAAACCGCTACCGTTCGGCGCCACGGTCTCTATTGCTGGCGCGGCTGAAGAAGGCATCGTTGGCGACGACGGCGAAGTATATCTCTCCGGTCTTAGCCCGCAGGGCACGCTGAAAGCGCAGTGGGGGCCACGGCCAGGCCAACAATGCCTCACCCATTATCATCTCCCTGACGTGAGCCAACCGCTGGCGCGTCAGCATCTGGAATGTCGCTAAATGAAGCTTGTCTCTTTTCTTTTTCTGTTAATGGGGCTGTTGCTGGCACGCGGTGGTCTGGCGGCCGTTTGCCAGAATACCAATGGCTCGCCTGCGACGGTCGATTATGACCTGACGACGACGCTGATGGCGGCGCAAAATCAGGCCGGTTCGACCACGCAGCTCAGCAAAAACCAGGATGTAAACGTACAGGCGATTTGTCCCGCCGGTTCTTCGGATTCCGGGCGGACGTATCGTTCGTATGTCGCTTCTTCATCGATAGTGGAAACCAACGGCGACTGGAAATATATGCAGCTGGATGGCACCTATCTTGAAGGGGCGATGCGCATCGAAGACTCGGCGGCCGGGGTGTTTTATCCTCCAATGGATTATGTCTATATGGGCTATGACGCCAACGTCAACAATGGCTCACCGTTTCCGGTACATGATTCAAATCTGGTTTTTCAACTTAAGGTTGTGAAGCCATTTATTGGCACGGTAAATATCGAGCCGAAGACCATGTTTAACGTCTATGTCACCACCACCGGGAACGATCCGCTGAGTACCGTGGTATACAGCATTGTCTACAGCGGCAGCGTGACCGTGCCGCAAAGCTGCGAGATTAATGCCGGGCAAACTATCCTCGTTGATTTTGGCTCGCTGTACAGCGGCGGTTTCAATCGCGCCGGAGAAAAACCAACCGGTGTCCGCAATAAAAGATTCACCGTGCCGGTGAAGTGCAGTGGGGGGGATTCACAGGTTAACCTGAGCCTGCGGCTGATCGCCACCGCCGATAGTCACTTAAGCCAGGCCATCGCCACCGATAATCCTGATGTTGGCGTGGTGGTCGAAAGCAGCGACGGCAAGATATTAACGCCCAATGACGCCAGCAGCGTCGAGCCTTTTACTACCGATGAAAACGGACAGGCGACCCTTTCCCTGCAAGCGTATCCGGTCAGCACCACCGGCCAGACGCCGGCGGAAGGCGCTTTTACCGCGCTGGCTAACTTACGGGTGGATTTCGATTAATGCGCCTGTTTCAGTACTTCATCTTACTTATCCTGCTGTGCGGTAACGGCTGCTACGCCGACGATAGCGGTTACAACCTGGAATTTACCGGCACGATTGTCGCGCAAACCTGCGATGTCGAAATTTCCAGCCTTAGCCAGAGTATCGATTTAGGTCAGTTCTCGGTGGCAGATTTTCCCTCCACCGGTACGACGACGAAGTTTAAACCGTTCAACATCAACCTGAAGAACTGCTCGCGCGGCATTACCGGCAGCAAAATCTGGTTTACCGGCACTGCCGACAGCGACAATCCGGCGCTGCTGGCGCTGAGCGACACCGGGATGGGTAGCGAAAAAATGCTGGCAGGCGGCGTTGGCGTGGAGATCCTTGATGAGGATCAGGATGCCGTCAGCATCAATAACACCAGTTCGGTGGTCTATCCGCTGAAAACGGGCCGCAACACCTTATCGTTTTATATTCGCTACAAATCTACCCGGCCAACCGTGACCTCCGGAAATGCGACGGCGGTGATGTATTTCGATCTGCAATATGAATAGGCGCGCGGCAATGATCAAACCACTGTTTTTCTGCTGTGGACTCCTTCTGGCGGTGAACGGCGCGCTGGCCCATGACGGTAGGGTCTATGTGACGGGCACGATTACCGACAACACCTGCACGCTATCGCCGGATTCCGAGAATATTCAGGTCGATATGGGAACCGTCAGCAACCGCCAGTTTTATCAAGCGGGGGCCGGCGCGGAGTGGCAGCCATTTTCGATCACCCTACAAAATTGCGGCAGCACCGCCAGCGGCGTGACGGTGAGCTTTAGCGGTACCAGCGACTCGCAAAGCGGCGATCTTTTCGCTTTGGATAGCGGGGCGAACGCGGCCTCCGGTATCGGGATTGCGCTATACGACAAGAACAAACAACAGGTAGCGCCGGGGGCGCAAAGCGATGTGCTCGCGCTAACCGCGGGCGCCGCGTCCGAACGTTTACAGTTTTATGCCCGCTATGTGGCTGATGGCGCTCCGGTGGCGCCGGGTGTAGCCGATGCTTCCGCGACTTTTGTGCTGAGTTATGAATAGACGACTTTTCTGCTGGTTTTGGCTCTGGCTGATGCCCTTTGGGATAGGCCATGCGGGCGTGGTGATTGGCGGCACGCGTTTTATTTATCACGCTGAGCGGACGACGCTGAGCGTTCCGCTGCGCAACACCTCGGAGAGTGACTGGCTGGTGGACAGCCACGTGCTGAGCGGTGGACGCTGGCCAGGCGCCGATGATTTATCGACCCGTAAAACACCATTCGTGGTCACGCCGCCGCTCTTCTTATTACGCGCGGGCCAGGAGAACACGCTGCGCGTCGCGTGGAGCGGCGAGGCGCTGGCGCAGGATCGTGAAAGTTTGTTCACCCTGAGTATTGCCGCTATTCCTTCGGGGAAAACCGGCGCCAATAGCGTGCAGATGGCTTTTCGCTCGGCGTTAAAGCTGATTTATCGGCCTGCAGGGCTAACCGGCGATCCGCAGCAGGCTTATCGCCAACTGGCCTGGAACTTAACGGCGGATGGGCTGACGGTACGCAATGCTGGACCCTACTACATCACCCTCTTTTCCACCCGCGTCAACGGTAAGCCTATAGACGCCGCGGGGGTGGTCGCGCCGTTTTCTACCCGCCGTACATCGTGGTGTCGACAGGCGAAAAGCTGCGCCGTGCGCTGGCAAAGCCTCAACGATGCCGGGGGCGTAATGCCGCCGGTCACGGTAACGGCGCAACGGCGATGACGATTTTACTCTGCCCCTGCGGGCATCCCCTGAACTTAATAATGAGAACTCAATAATGCGCAAACTTTCCTGTAAATCGGCGGTGTGTATGGCGGTTGGCGGCGTCATCTCTTTTTCCGCGTTGGCCGTGGATACACAACCCGTTGCCAGCGATATTGGACCGGCCGCGGAAGCCTATATCGCCAGCCATCCGGATAAAGTCGGCGAAGCGGTGGCGACGTATCTGGCGGATCATCCGGAATTCCTTATCGCCGCCAGCGAAACGCTACATCAGCGTCAGCAGGTGGCCCAGAAGCAGGCTTATGCGCAGCTGGCGCTGCAGTACCGCTCTGAGTTGCTGAGCGATAGCTCTCCCTCTGTTGGCCCGGCGGATGCTAAAGCGGCGGTGGTGATGTTTTTTGACTACCAGTGTTCCTGGTGCAGCAAGATGTCGCCCGTGGTGGAAGAGCTGGTGAAATCGAATCCTGATACGCGTTTTATCTTTAAAGAGTTTCCTATTTTTTCATCCCGCTGGCCGGTGTCAGGTTTGGCGGCGAGGATCGGCGAACAGGTGTGGTTGAACGATGGCGGCGCGAAGTATTTGGCTTGGCATAATGCCCTGTACGCCACCGGCAAAGTGGAGGGGCAGCTAACCGAGAAGGAGGTTTACGCGCTGGCGTCGCATTATCTCACCCAGCCGCAAATGACGGCGGTAAAAACCGCCCAGCAGAGCGGGGCAGTGCATGACGCGCTGCTAAGTAATCAGGCGTTGGCTCAACATATGAATTTTTCCGGTACTCCGGCTTTTGTGGTGATGCCACAGGCTGCCGCCCCGGATGCCGGGCGTATCTCGGTCGTGCCGGGCAGTACGTCGCAGGATGCGTTGCAGATGGCGATTCAGAAAGCTAAAGGTTAAGTCTCAGCGACCGGGGCGCGGACCCCGGTTACCTGCTTCCTCCGAACGAGGGTTTCGCGTATGCAGTCCAGGCACAGATGGTTAGTGTTGGCGGCCGTTCCACTGTTCGCCATCGGCGGCGTTCAGGCGCACTCTGCCGGTAATATCCATTTTTTTGGCAATGTTGTTACTGAAAGCTGCTGGAACGAAACGGAAAGTAGCGAGATTTTGTGCCAGCGCGCCGATCGTATCGAACGCCATGTGATCGTGGAAAATATCACGACATCGCTGGCCTCGGCATACGCAACGGTAGAGAAAAGCTATCTCGATGCTGACAAGCAGCTCACCCTGCTACGGGTGGTCTATGATTAATGAGCGGATAAGATAGCTCGGAAAAAATGAGTGTAATGGCAATTTAAATCTGATTTTTTCGATGTATTGTCGGCTGTATCATACTTTTATCGAGTTATTGACCAACAAGGTGAGAGTAAAAGTGAAACATCTGCAACGATTTTTCAGTAGCGATGCTTCCGGGGGCATTATCTTAATCTGCGCCGCCGCGCTGGCGATGATTATGGCCAATAGCGGCGTCACCAGCGGTCTGTATCATGCCTTTTTGGAGACGCCGGTACAGCTGCGCGTTGGCGCGCTGGAAATTAACAAAAACATGCTGTTGTGGATCAACGATGCGCTAATGGCGGTGTTTTTCCTGTTAATTGGCCTGGAAGTGAAGCGTGAGATGATCCAGGGGGCGCTTGCCAGCCGCCGTCAGGCGGTGTTCCCGGTGGTCGCCGCGATTGGCGGCATGGTGGTGCCGGCGCTTATCTATTTAGCTTTCAATGCCCAGGATCCCGTTGCGCGGGAAGGGTGGGCGATCCCGGCGGCGACTGATATCGCCTTTGCGCTTGGCGTTTTGGCGCTATTAGGCAACCGTGTACCAACAGCGCTGAAAATTTTCCTGATGGCGCTGGCTATCATTGATGACCTCGGGGCGATCGTGATTATCGCGCTCTTTTATACCAACGATCTGTCGGTGCTATCGCTGGCGGTCGCCGCTGGCGCGATTGTGGTACTGGCGGCGCTCAATCTCAGCGGCGTACGGCGCACCGGTATCTATATCCTGGTTGGCGCGGTGCTATGGACGGCGGTACTGAAATCCGGCGTACATGCGACCCTGGCGGGGGTTATCGTCGGTTTTATGATTCCTTTGAAGGAGCAGAATGGCAAATCGCCGGCGAAACAGCTTGAGCATGTGCTGCATCCGTGGGTCGCGTTTCTTATCCTACCGCTGTTTGCTTTTGCCAATGCCGGGGTTTCGCTGCAGGGCGTTACCTTCGCGGGGCTGACCTCGCTGCTGCCGCTTGGGATCATTGCCGGACTGTTTATCGGTAAGCCGCTCGGAATTAGCCTGTTCTGCTGGCTGGCGCTGAAGTTTAAGTGGGCCTCGTTGCCGCCGGGAACCCGCTTCCCGCAGATTATGGCGGTCGGCGTACTGTGCGGAATCGGCTTCACCATGTCGATTTTCATCGCCACGCTCGCTTTTAGCAGCGTGGATCCCGGATTGATCAACTGGGCTAAGCTGGGCATTCTGATAGGGTCTATCCTGTCTGCCGTCATCGGCTACATGATTCTGCGTAAGCGCGTAACGGATCTTACTCACAGCGTGTAACTTCATCGGGAGGGCCTGTGGGCCCTTCCGGACATATCAGGGAGGGATGTATGTCACACATCAATTACAACCATCTGTACTATTTCTGGCACGTCTACCGTGAGGGCTCGGTCGTCGGCGCCGCCGAGGCGCTCTATTTGACGCCGCAGACGATCACCGGGCAGATAAAAGCGCTGGAAGAGCGCTTACAGGGGAAGCTCTTTAAACGCAAAGGACGCGGCCTGGAACCCAGCGAGCTGGGAGAGTTGGTGTTTCGCTACGCGGATCGCATGTTCACCCTGAGCCAGGAGATGCTCGATATCGTCAACTACCGCAAAGAGTCGAACCTGCTATTTGATGTCGGCGTCGCCGACGCGCTTTCCAAGCGATTAGTGAGCGGCGTTCTGGATGCGGCGGTAGTGGAAGATGAGCAAATTCACCTGCGCTGCTTTGAATCCACCCACGAGATGCTGCTGGAGCAACTGAGCCAGCATAAGCTGGATATGATTATCTCGGATTGCCCGATTGACTCGACCCAGCAAGAGGGGCTGTTTTCGGTGAAAATCGGCGAGTGCGGGGTGAGCTTCTGGTGTATGAATCCGCCGCCGGAAAAAGCGTTTCCCGCCTGTCTTGAGGAGCGTCGCCTGCTCATTCCCGGTCGCCGTTCAATGCTCGGGCGCAAGCTGCTGAACTGGTTTAATTCGCAGGGGCTGCAGGTGGAAATTCTCGGCGAGTTCGACGATGCGGCGCTTATGAAAGCCTTCGGCGCGGCGCATAATGCCATTTTTGTGGCGCCAACCCTCTATGCTCACGATTTCTATGCCGATGAGTCGATTGTCGAAATTGGCCGCATGGAGAACGTCATGGAGGAGTATCACGCTATTTTTGCCGAGCGAATGATTCAGCATCCAGCGGTACAGCGTATCTGCAATCGCGATTATTCATCGCTGTTTGCGCAACCGCAAAGTTAAGTATCGGCAAACAACAGACATAAAAAAACCCGCTTTCGCGGGTTTCTTTAACAAAGTTCAGCAAGCGGGCGATTAAGCCAGTTTGTTGATCTGTGCAGTCAGGTTTGCTTTATGACGCGCAGCTTTGTTTTTGTGGATCAGACCTTTAGCAGCCTGACGGTCCACGATTGGTTGCATTTCGTTAAATGCTTTCAGTGCAGCAGCTTTGTCGCCAGCTTCGATAGCTGCGTATACTTTCTTGATGAAAGTACGCATCATAGAGCGACGGCTTGCGTTGTGCTTGCGAGCCTTTTCAGACTGAACGGCGCGCTTCTTAGCTGATTTGATATTAGCCAAGGTCCAACTCCCAAATGTGTTCTATATGGACAATTCAAAGGCCGAGGAATATGCCCGTTTAGCCTTCTTTTGTCAATGGATTTGTGCAAATAAGCGCCGTTTAAGATAACGAGGCTTCATTACGTAGTGATGGCGCAAGATTCTACCAGCTTGTTGTAGTCGAATACAGTCTTTCCACCATAAAAATCGACGGCCGCGTATAGTTTTTCCTGCATTCTTACGCTGAGTGAATGAATTAGCAGGATCTTTCGTAATCGAGGTGCAATCGCTGGTTAACGTCGCCTGTTGTACAAGGTATACTCGGACGATTTTCACTGTTTTGAGCCAGACATGAAGCTGATACGCGGCATACATAATCTCAGTCAGGCCCCGCACGGGTGCGTGCTGACCATTGGAAATTTCGACGGCGTGCATCGCGGGCATCAGGCGCTGCTGCAGCGCCTGCGCGCAGAGGGCCGCCGGCTCGGTCTGCCGGTTGTGGTGATGATTTTTGAGCCGCAGCCGCTGGAGCTGTTTGCCGCCGATAAAGCGCCGGCGCGGATCACGCGTCTGCGTGAAAAACTGGGCTATCTGGCGGAAAGCGGCGTCGACTACGTGCTGTGTGTTCGTTTTGACCGGCGTTTCGCAGCGCTGACGGCGCAAGATTTTATTAGCGAGCTGCTGGTGCGCCAGCTGGGCGTACAGTTCCTTGCCGTGGGTGATGATTTCCGCTTTGGCGCTGGTCGTCAGGGGGATTTCTTGTTATTACAGAAGGCCGGGGCGGAGTACGGTTTTGACGTCACCAGCACCCAAACCTTCTGCGAAGGCGGCGTACGTATCAGCAGCACCGCGGTGCGTCAGGCGCTGGCGGACGATGACCTCGCGCAGGCGGAAAACCTGCTGGGGCATCCGTTTACCATTTCTGGCCGCGTCGTGCACGGCGATGAGCTGGGGCGCACCATAGGTTTCCCGACGGCGAACTTACCGCTGCGTCGTCAGGTTTCCCCGGTTAAAGGGGTCTTTGCGGTAGAAGTGGCAGGGCTCGGCGATAAGCCATTACCCGGCGTCGCCAACATTGGCACGCGTCCAACGGTCTCCGGCGTGCGACAGCAGCTGGAAGTTCACCTCCTGGACGTTGTAATGGACCTCTACGGTCGCCATATAGATGTAATACTGCGTAAAAAAATACGTAACGAGCAGCGTTTTGCGTCGCTGGATGAGCTAAAAGCGCAAATCGCACGAGATGAGTTAACGGCCCGCGAGTTCTTTGGGCTCACCAGGCAGGGATAATCCTACTGGTATTTATCAAACCGAAATAACGGAACCGAGAATCTGATGAGTGACTATAAATCCACCCTGAATTTGCCGGAAACAGGGTTCCCGATGCGTGGCGATCTCGCCAAACGCGAACCGGGAATGCTGGCGCGTTGGACCGATGATGACCTGTACGGCATCATCCGTGCGGCGAAAAAAGGCAAAAAAACCTTCATTCTGCATGATGGCCCTCCTTATGCGAATGGCAGCATTCATATTGGTCACTCGGTTAACAAGATTCTGAAAGACATTATCGTTAAGTCCAAAGGACTGACGGGCTTTGACTCGCCGTACGTTCCGGGTTGGGACTGCCACGGTTTGCCGATCGAACTGAAAGTCGAGCAACAATACGGTAAGCCGGGTGAGAAATTCACCGCTGCAGAATTCCGCGCCAAGTGCCGTGAATATGCCGCCGAGCAGATCGACGGCCAGCGTAAAGACTTTATCCGCCTGGGCGTACTGGGCGACTGGTCACGTCCGTACCTGACCATGGACTTCAAAACTGAAGCCAATATCATCCGCGCGCTGGGTAAAATCATCGGCAACGGTCACCTGCATAAAGGCGCTAAGCCGGTGCACTGGTGCGTGGACTGCCGTTCCGCGCTGGCGGAAGCGGAAGTTGAGTATTATGACAAAACGTCTCCGTCTATCGATGTGGCGTTCCACGCGGTAGATAAAGCCGCGGTACTGGCCAAATTCGGCGTAGCCGACGTCACTGGCCCGGTTTCGCTGGTTATCTGGACCACGACGCCGTGGACCCTGCCGGCTAACCGCGCCATCTCTCTGTCGCCTGAGTTCGACTATGCGCTGGTGCAGGTTGACGGCCAGGCGCTGATCCTGGCGAAAGACCTGGTGGAAAGCGTGATGCAGCGCATTGGCGTGGCGGATTACACCATCCTGGCGGCGGTGCAGGGTTCCGAGCTTGAACTGATGCGCTTTAAGCATCCGTTCCTCGATTTTGACGTGCCGGCTATCCTTGGCGACCACGTGACGCTGGACGCGGGTACCGGTGCGGTGCATACCGCCGGCGGCCACGGTCCGGACGACTACACGATCAGCCAGAAATACGGTCTGGAAATCGCCAACCCGGTTGGCCCGGACGGCTCTTACCTGCCAGGTACTTATCCGTCTCTGGACGGTATTAACGTCTTCAAAGCCAACGACATCATCGTTGAGATGCTGCGCGATAGCGGCGCGCTGCTGCACGTGGAAAAAATGCAGCACAGCTATCCGTGCTGCTGGCGCCACAAATCGCCGATCATCTTCCGCGCTACTCCGCAGTGGTTCGTCAGCATGGATCAGAAAGGCCTGCGTGCCCAGTCTCTGAAAGAGATCAAAGGCGTGCAGTGGATCCCGGACTGGGGCCAGGCGCGTATCGAATCGATGGTGGCCAACCGTCCTGACTGGTGTATCTCCCGTCAGCGTACCTGGGGCGTGCCGATGTCGCTGTTCGTGCATAAAGAAACCCACGAGCTGCACCCGCGTACCCTCGAACTGATGGAAGAAGTGGCGAAACGCGTTGAAGTCGACGGCATCCAGGCGTGGTGGGATCTCGATTCCCGCGACATCCTTGGCGATGACGCTGACAGCTACGAAAAAGTGCCGGATACCCTCGACGTGTGGTTTGACTCCGGGTCTACCCACTCTTCTGTGGTTGATGTGCGTCCGGAATTCGCCGGTCACGCCGCGGATATGTATCTGGAAGGCTCCGATCAGCATCGCGGCTGGTTCATGTCTTCACTGATGATCTCCACGGCGATGAAAGGCAAAGCGCCATATCGTCAGGTACTGACCCACGGCTTCACCGTCGACGGCCAGGGCCGCAAAATGTCCAAGTCTATCGGTAACACCGTTAGCCCGCAGGACGTGATGAACAAACTGGGCGCCGATATTCTGCGCCTGTGGGTGGCTTCCACCGACTATACCGGCGAAATGGCGGTCTCCGATGAGATCCTCAAACGCGCCGCGGACAGCTATCGTCGTATCCGTAATACCGCGCGCTTCCTGCTGGCGAACCTTAACGGTTTCGATCCGGCAAAAGATATGGTTAAACCGGAAGAGATGGTCGTTCTGGACCGCTGGGCGGTCGGCTGCGCGCAGGCGGCTCAGGAAGATATTCTCAAAGCCTACGAATCCTACGACTTCCACGAAGTGGTGCAGCGCCTGATGCGCTTCTGCTCCATCGAAATGGGCTCGTTCTATCTCGACATCATCAAAGACCGCCAGTACACCGCGAAAGCGGACAGCGTGGCGCGTCGCAGCTGCCAGACCGCGCTGTTCCATATCGTGGAAGCGCTGGTGCGCTGGATGGCGCCGATCATGTCCTTCACCGCGGACGAAATCTGGGGCTATCTGCCGGGCGAGCGTGAAAAATACGTCTTCACCGGCGAGTGGTATGAAGGCCTGTTCGGCCTGGCCGACGACGAAGCGATGAACGACGGTTTCTGGGATGAACTGCTGAAAGTGCGCGGCGAAGTCAACAAGGTGATTGAGCAGGCGCGTGCGGATAAGAAAGTCGGCGGTTCTCTGGAAGCGGCGGTTACGCTGTATGCCGATGCTGACCTGGCGGCCAAGCTCAACGCGCTGGGCGAAGAATTACGATTTGTCCTGTTGACCTCCGGCGCTAACGTTGCCGATTATGCACAGGCGCCGGCTGATGCCTGGCAGAGCGATCTGCTGAAAGGGCTGAAAGTAGTCCTGAGCAAAGCCGAGGGCGAGAAGTGCCCACGCTGCTGGCATTACACCAGCGATGTCGGCAAGGTAGCGGAACACGCGGAAATCTGCGGTCGCTGTGTCAGTAACGTCGCCGGTGACGGCGAGCAACGTAAATTCGCCTGATGAGTAAATCGATCTGTTCAACGGGGCTACGCTGGCTGTGGGTCGTCGTAGCCGTGCTGATTATCGATCTGGGCAGCAAATTCCTGATCCTCCAGAACTTCGCTCTGGGGGAGACGGTTTCGCTGTTCCCGTCGCTTAATCTGCATTATGCGCGCAACTACGGCGCGGCCTTTAGCTTCCTCGCCGACAGCGGCGGCTGGCAGCGCTGGTTCTTCGCCGGGATTGCCGTCGGCATCTGCGTGGTGCTGGCGGTGCTGATGTACCGTTCGAAGGCGACGCAAAAGCTGAACAATATTGCCTACGCGCTGATTATTGGCGGCGCGCTGGGTAACCTGTTCGATCGTCTGTGGCACGGCTTTGTCGTCGATATGATCGACTTCTACGTCGGCGACTGGCATTTCGCCACCTTCAACCTAGCCGATAGCGCTATCTGCATCGGCGCGGCGCTGATCGTGCTGGAAGGCTTCTTGCCATCCAGCGATAAAAAAGCATCATAAAAAATTGCCGGATAAGACGCTAAAGCGTCTTATCCGGCCTACAGTATACATCGGCCTTTGTAGGCCCGGTAAGCGCAGCGCCACCGGGCAAACAAGCGGCGGTAATGTAAAAGA
This sequence comes from Klebsiella sp. 141203, assembly GCF_032601985.1. Lineage (NCBI taxonomy): Bacteria > Pseudomonadati > Pseudomonadota > Gammaproteobacteria > Enterobacterales > Enterobacteriaceae > Klebsiella > Klebsiella sp. 141203. The sequence continues at coordinate 171,965 of NZ_JAQIRL010000005.1, forward strand.
GCAAACCTGCATGTCTAACTCTGTACAGAGCAACAGCGCGGTGCTGGTGCACTTCACGCTGAAACTGGATGACGGCTCCACCGCCGAATCCACGCGCGGTAACGGTAAACCGGCGCTGTTTCGTCTTGGCGATGCCTCGCTTTCCGAAGGGCTGGAGCAGCATCTGCTGGGGCTGAAAGCCGGCGATAAAACCACGTTCTCGCTGGAACCTGATGCCGCGTTCGGGGTACCGACGCCGGACCTGATCCAGTATTTCTCTCGCCGCGAGTTTATCGACGCCGGCGAGCCGGAAATTGGCGCAATTATGCTCTTTACCGCAATGGATGGCAGCGAAATGCCCGGCGTGATCCGCGAAGTGAACGGCGATTCCATCACCGTAGACTTCAACCATCCGCTGGCCGGGCGCACCGTTCATTTTGATATTGAAGTGCTGGAAGTCGATCCGGCGCTGGAGGGGTAAGATGCAGATCCTGTTGGCTAACCCGCGCGGTTTTTGCGCCGGCGTTGACCGCGCTATCAGCATTGTAGAAAACGCGCTGACGTTGTACGGCGCGCCAATCTACGTTCGTCACGAAGTCGTCCATAACCGCTACGTCGTCGATAGCCTGCGCCAGCGTGGGGCGATTTTTATCGAACAGATTAGCGAAGTGCCGGACGGCGCGATCCTGATTTTCTCCGCCCACGGCGTTTCGCAGGCGGTACGCAACGAAGCGAAGAGTCGTGACCTGACGGTTTTCGACGCCACCTGTCCGCTGGTGACCAAAGTCCATATGGAAGTCGCCCGCGCCAGCCGCCGCGGCGAAGAGTCGATTCTGATTGGCCACGCCGGGCACCCGGAAGTTGAAGGCACCATGGGCCAGTACAATAACCCGGAAGGGGGTATGTACCTGGTGGAGTCGCCGGAAGACGTGCTGACGCTGGAAGTGAAAAACGATGCCCGACTGTCGTTCATGACCCAGACCACGCTCTCGGTCGATGATACTTCTGACGTTATCGACGCGCTGCGCGAGCGCTTCCCGAAAATCGTCGGCCCGCGTAAAGACGATATCTGCTACGCCACCACCAACCGTCAGGAAGCCGTACGCGCGCTGGCGGAGCAGGCTGACGTGGTGCTGGTGGTCGGTTCGAAAAACTCCTCTAACTCCAATCGCCTGGCTGAACTGGCGCAGCGGATGGGGAAAGCGGCCTATCTCATCGACGATGCCACCGATATCCAGGAACAATGGGTTAAGTCTGCGGCCTGCGTTGGCGTAACGGCGGGCGCGTCGGCCCCGGATATCCTGGTGCAGAACGTGATTGCCCGCCTGCAGGAGCTGGGCGGCGGCGAAGCGGTGCCGTTGGAAGGCCGTGAAGAGAATATCGTTTTCGAAGTGCCGAAAGAGCTGCGTGTGGATGTCCGTGAAGTAGAGTAAGTTCTTTCCCCCAGCAGTATGAGAAGATGCCAGACTTAACGTCTGGCATTTTTTTTGGGAGAAAACCATGCGCTTACCGATTATTCTCGACACCGATCCGGGTATTGACGACGCGGCGGCGATTGCTGCCGCGCTCTTCTCGCCGCAGCTGGATCTGCAACTAATGACGACGGTCGCGGGCAATGTCTCGGTAGAGAAGACGACCCGCAACGCGCTGCAGTTACTGCATTTCTGGAATGCAGATGTCCCGCTGGCGCAAGGGGCATCGATGCCGCTGGTGCGTCCGCTGCGCGATGCCGCCTCGGTGCATGGCGAATCCGGCATGGAGGGCTATGATTTCGTCGAACATAACCGCCAGCCGCTGGCTAAACCGGCTTTTCAGGCGATTCGCGATGCGCTGATGCACGCAGCGGAACCCGTGACCCTGGTGGCCATTGGCCCGCTAACCAATATTGCCCTACTGATTACGCAGTATCCTGAGTGCCTGTTTAATATTCGTCGACTGGTGCTGATGGGCGGCTCGGCCGGGCGCGGTAACTTCACCCCCAACGCCGAGTTCAATATCGCCATCGATCCGGAAGCTGCCGCGAAAGTCTTCCAGAGTGGGTTGGACATTGTGATGTGCGGGCTGGATGTCACCAATAAGGCGATGCTGAGCGCGGACTATCTGGCAACCCTACCGACGCTCAATCAAACCGGTAAAATGCTTCATGCGCTATTTAGCCACTATCGCAGCGGCAGCATGAGTAGCGGCCTGAGAATGCACGATCTCTGCGCTATCGCGTGGTTGGTTCGCCCGGATCTATTTACGCTCAAACCCTGCTTTGTGGCGGTGGAGACGCAGGGGAGCTGGACGGCTGGCACCACCGTGGTGGATATTGAAGGACGTCTGGGACAGCCGGCCAACGCGCAGGTAGCGCTGGATTTAGATGTCGCGGGTTTTCAACATTGGGCGGCGGAAGTTTTCGCTCTCGCGCCGTGACCGTTATAGCTGCTGGTGTGAATCGACCACATTGCACCATAACTCGCTCGCTTCATCCGTCCACATGAGTAGCAATAATGAAGCGAAGCGTTCAGCCGCAGCGGAAAGCGGGCGGTTTTTAACGCGAATCATGCCAAGCGTGCGTCTGATGACCGGTTCAACCAGCGGCACGCTGACGACTGCGCTGTTGGCGTGATGCGGCATGGCCAGGCAGGGCAGAGCCGATATGCCAAGCCCCGCCTCGACCAGCCCCAGAGAGGTGGATAAATGTCTGACTTCGTAAAACCAATCCAATTTCCATGGTTTATCCTGAAGGCAACTTTCAATAAGTTGCCGATTACCGCTTGAGCGTCTGACGCCAATTAATCTCTGCGAGACGAGCTCGCGCCATTCCACTAATTTTTTACCGGCCAGCGGATGATCCTGTCGGCAAGCCAGGACGAAGGGTTCGTTGACCAGCGGGCTAAATTCGATATCGGGATGTGTGATGAAGTTCATATTTATTCCAAAATCGACTTCGCCTTTTCTCACCGAAGCCATGCAATTTTCTATACCTTGTTCATAAATTCGAACTTTGATGTGCGGGTAGCGCTGATTAAATTGAACGATGGCGCGAGGTAAAAAATAAAATACCGCCGTCGGGATACAAGAAAGCGTTACCGTATCATGCACATTAGAAGTCAGGTTGCTGAGATTAAAAATGGCGGCATCGAGGCTGGCAATCAGTGACTTTGCCTTGGGAAGGAGTATTTGTCCTGCCTGGGTGAGCATGATTTTTCGGGTGGTTCGCTCGAACAGGGGGGTATTAAGGTTACTTTCTATTTTCTGTATTTTTCGAGTTAGTGCGGGTTGCGTCAGGTTAAGCACTTCAGCGGCTTTGCTAAACGACCCCAGTTCGGCAACAGTGACGAAGGCTTTCATTCCGGATAGTTCATTATTCATTGTTACTCCGTAATCTGAAATAAATATATTAATATGCAGAATGACCTTGTTAATTATTATTGTGCCGATAGCTATTATTAATGCTTTGTAGGTATAAGTCTTATTTTTATATTTTATCAATCACTATCCGCCTTGCAAGTAGAATCAGATGATAAACGGTTGTGCGAGCAAATGAATAATAAAGTAAATAAAAAACTTTAAATGCATTAAGTGCATTAAATTCACGCCCCGTTTATTTGTTCTTTTTCTAATATATTTGTAAGGAGGGTGTTATGAAACAAATTCCGTGTGTTCTCATGCGGGGAGGAACATCAAAAGGGGCTTTCCTTTTAGCGGATGATCTACCTGAAGATATTCAAAAACGCGATGAAGCGTTATTAACCATCATGGGTTCTGGTCATGAACTGGAAATTGATGGTATTGGCGGCGGTAGCCCGCAAACCAGTAAAGTGGCGATTGTCAGTCGCTCGGCCAGCCCACAAGCTGACATTGACTATTTATTTGTGCAGGTCATTGTCAATGAACGACGGGTTGATACCACGCCGAATTGCGGCAATATGCTGTGCGCGGTAGGTGGATTTGCTATCGAAAAAGGGCTTATCGCGGCGAATTCCCCGGTAACACGGGTGCGTATCCGAAACGTCAATACCAACACCTTTGTCGATGCTGACATTCAAACGCCGGACGGCCAGGTCGTTTATGACGGGGATACCCATATTGACGGTGTTCCCGGGCATGCTGCCCCTGTTGCGCTGACGTTTTTAAACGCCGCCGGGGCGAAATCTGGCCAGCTTTTTCCAACCGGCAACCGGGTTGATTTTTTTGATGATATTCGCGTCACGTGTATCGATATGGCGATGCCAATGGTCATTATTCCAGCGCATAGCTTGGGTAAAACCGGATATGAATCGGCCGCTGAATTAGATAAGGACAGCGCATTTTTCCAGCGCCTTGAGTCTATACGTCAACAAGCCGGCGCGGCAATGGGGTTTGGCGATGTATCCAACATGGTTATCCCTAAACCAGTACTGGTTGCTCCACCGCAACACGGCGGGACAATGAGCGTGCGTTATTTCATGCCCCACAGCTGCCATAAGTCGCTAGCGATTACGGGCGCTATCGGCCTGGCGAGTTCGTGTGTTATTGCCGACACCGTGGTTAACGAGCTTACGCGAATGTCGGGTGAAGGGTTAATTAACGTTGAACACCCAAGCGGCAGAATTGAGGTGAACTTAAGTAACGCTAACGGAAATCCTGAAAATATTCGCGCATCGGTTATTCGTACCGCGCGTAAGATTCTTTCTGGCATGGTTTATCTCCCTGAATAATTTTATTACTGCTCTTATATTATTCATTCAGGTAAGGGATCAAAATGGATAAAAAAACAGTATGCAAGCTATTAGTGCTTGTAGCCATCCCATTGCTTATTAGTTTATTCCCGGCCCCGGCTGGGCTGACTAAACTGGCATGGGTGCTATCAGGAATTTATCTGGCAGCAATCGTCGGTTTGGTGATTAAACCCTTTTCAGAACCAGTAATATTGTTAGTGGCGGTTGCCACATCAATGGTCGTTATTGGTAATTTAGGTGATGGCGTAATAAAATCATCGAGCGTATTAAGTGGCTATGCGTCGGGGACGACCTGGCTGGTTTTCTCAGCGTTTACCTTAAGTGCCGCCTTTGTTATTACTGGTTTAGGTAAACGAATTGCTTATATTCTTATCGGCAAGATAGGGAGTACCACGCTCGGCTTAGGTTATGTTACCGCCTTTCTTGATCTCATCCTTTCCCCCGCGACACCGTCGAATACGGCTCGCGCCGGTGGTATCGTCTTACCTATCATCAATAGCGTGGCCGTCGCGTTAGGCTCGGAACCGGAGCATACGGCAAAACGCGTTGGTCATTATTTGATGATTAACGTCTATATGGTCACCAAAACGACCAGTTATATGTTCTTTACCGCCATGGCTGGGAACATACTGGCGCTCAAAATGATTGAAGATATTTGTCACATCAAACTGAGCTGGGGCGGATGGGCATTAGCCGGAATATTACCTGGCATTATTATGCTATTACTGACACCGCTCATTACCTATAAATTATATCCACCTGAATTAAAAAAAGTTGATAATAAAGCGATTGCAAAGGAAGGTCTTGAGTCTTTAGGACCGATGACCTTGCGCGAAAAGATGCTCTCCTGCCTGTTTGTCATGGCATTGGCAGGTTGGGTGTTTAGTAAATCGCTTGGCGTCAACGAATCAACGGTAGCGATTTGCGTCATGGCGTTGATGCTGGTGTTAAAAATCGTCAGCTGGGATGATGTTATAAAAAATAAAGGGGGCTGGAATACCCTTATTTGGTACGGCGGTATCATTGGTTTAAGTTCTTTGCTTTCTAAAGTTGGTTTTTTCTTGTGGTTGGCCGGGTTACTGAAGGATAACATTTCATTTGGCAGTCATAGCACGCTGGCTTTCGTTGTCATCGTCGCACTGAGTATACTGGTTCGTTATTTCTTTGCCTCGGGTAGCGCCTATATTGTGGCGATGGTTCCGGTCTTTGCCATGCTGGCGAATGTTTCCGGCGCGCCGGTTATGTTAACTGCGTTAGCTCTGCTGTTTAGTAATTCCTATGGCGGCATGGTCACCCATTATGGTGGCGCGGCTGGCCCGGTTATATTTGGGGTTGGTTATAATGATATTAAATCCTGGTGGATTGTTGGCGGCATATTAGCACTGTTGACTTTTATCCTACATATCACCGTAGGAGTCTGGTGGTGGGAATTATTAATGTACTGGAAAGTTATTTAACTATAACTTGAAATTTATAAAACGCTGCATCACCTGCTTAGACTAATTATTGAACCCACACACTGAAGAGGTGTTATATATTTATGTCACCAGTAGCAATTACATTGTCACTGTTGTTATTTTCAATTGTGATGTTTGTTTGGGAAAAAATTCCTTTAGCCGCTACGGCTATGATCGTCTGTATTACTTTAGTCGTAACAGGCGTTTTTGATGTAAAAACGGCTTTCGCGGGGTTTATTAACCAGAACGTCATTTTGTTTGTCGCCATGTTTGTGGTCGGCGGCGCCTTATTTGAAACTGGCGTCACGGACAAAATTGGCGGAATAGTGACCCGCTACGCCCGCTCGGAGCGGCAACTTATCGTTATTATTATGTTGGTGTGCGGGGCCCTCTCCGGCTTTTTGTCGAATACGGGAACGGCTGCGGTACTGATTCCTGTAGTCATCGGCGCCGCTATTAAGTCGGGCTATGCGCAATCTCGTTTGCTAATGCCATTAGCGTTCGCTTCGGCGCTGGGCGGAAACTTATCGCTTATTGGTTCACCGGGTAATCTGATCGCCCAGTCGGCGCTGGAACAAGTTGGGCAACGCTTCGGTTTTTTCGAGTATGCCAAACTGGGCATCCCCATGCTGCTTTGCGGAATCATCTACTTTTTGACCATCGGTTATAAACTGCTGCCAGCGCAATCTGTCAATCTCAAAGACAAAGCTGAAAAAAGTAGCAAAAATGATTGTCCTAAATATAAGCAGGTGATTGCTGTTTTAGTGCTGGTATTTACCGTACTGGGGATGATTTTTGAGAATGTTATTGGCTTGCCGATTGCGATTATCGGTTCAATTGGCGCGTTATTTTTGGTTATTACGCGAGTGATCACAGAAAAACAGGCCTACCAGTCAATTGACTCCCAGACGATTTTTCTTTTTGGCGGCACATTAGCTTTAGCAAAAGCGCTCGAAACCACCGGCGCGGGTGCAATCATGGCCCGCTCAATTATCGATCTGCTTGGTCAACAGGCTTCACCGTTCTTATTATTAAGTGCCGTTTTAATAATTTCCTGCATATTAACCAATTTTATGTCGAATACCGCAACGGCGGCTTTACTTATTCCCATTGGCTTGTCTATTGCACATTCAATGGGCGCTGACCCGCGAGCGGTGCTGATGGCTATAGTTATTGGCTGTTCATGTGCTTATGCGACTCCGGTTGGGACGCCGGCGAATATGATGATTTTTTCCGCCGGGGGATATCGGTTTATGGATTATGTCAGGGTCGGATTACCGCTGATTATTATATCTGTGGTGGTGAGCTTTATTTTACTGCCGATATTTTTTCCTTTTTATTCGTAACGATACGGATAAAAGCATCGCCTAATTATTTAATCTATCTTAAGGACACACGTCATGATCAAATTACACGATCGTGGGATATATTTATCCCATCAGCATGGGATTATCCCAGAACAGGAATGCGCCACTCCTGTTGCCAAAGAGATTGCGCGGAAGGGAACCATCGCCTGGTCAATATTGTCATCGCATAATACTTCTGGCGATGAACGGAAATTAAAAATTAAATATGATTCCATGACCTCCCATGATATCACCTTCGTGGGCATCATCCAGACGGCCAAGGCCTCTGGAATGACGCGCTTTCCCTTGCCGTATGTTTTAACCAATTGCCACAATTCACTTTGTGCAGTGGGCGGAACCATTAACAGCGACGATCATATTTTTGGTCTTACATCAGCACAGAAATATGGCGGAATTTATGTACCGCCGCATATTTCGGTTATTCACCAGTACATGCGGGAGATGATGGCCGGCGGCGGCCAAATGATACTGGGCTCGGATAGCCATACGCGTTATGGCGCGCTGGGGACGATGGCCGTCGGTGAAGGGGGCGGTGAGCTAGTTAAACAACTATTGGGAAGCACCTGGGATATTGATTACCCCGAAGTTGTCGCCGTTTATCTAACCGGTAAACCTGCCGCTGGCGTTGGTCCTCAGGATATTGCGCTGGCATTAATTGGCGCGGTATTCAAAAACGGTTTTGTGAAGAACAAAGTGATGGAATTCGTTGGTCCCGGCGTGGCCAGTATGTCGACCGACTACAGAAACAGTATTGACGTCATGACTACTGAGACCACCTGTCTGACTTCTATCTGGCAGACCGATGAAGAGACGCGGCATTTTTTACGGCTTCATGGTAGAGAGAAAGATTATCGTGCGCTGTCAGCACAAGAGATGGCTTACTACGATGGCTGCATCGAGATCGATTTAAGCACCATCAAGCCGATGATCGCGCTACCGTTTCACCCAGCCAATGTCTATGAAATTGATACGCTTAATCAGAATTTGCCGGACATTTTACGTGAAGTTGAAATTGAATCTGAGAAAATATCGCTGGGGCGCGCGAAGCTGTCTCTGTTGGACAAAATAGAGAATGGCAAATTACGCGTTCAGCAGGGAATCATTGCGGGTTGCGCCGGGGGGAACTATGTCAACGTGGCGCAGGCGGCTAATGCCCTGCGGCATCATTCCTGTGGCGACAATATTTTCTCGCTTTCAGTTTACCCTTCCTCGCAACCGGTGCTGATGGCGTTAACGAAACAGGGAATGATCAATGATTTAATGAGCGCGGGCGCCATTATTCGTACCGCATTCTGCGGCCCTTGCTTTGGCGCCGGCGATACCCCGATGCATAACGGCTTGAGCATCCGCCATACGACGCGTAACTTTCCCAACCGTGAGGGTTCCAAGCCAGGAAATGGGCAAATGTCGGCGGTGGCATTGATGGATGCGCGTTCAATTGCCGCGACGGCCGCTAACGGGGGATTGTTAACCTCGGCGGCGGAGCTCGATTGTTGGCACGAAGCGCCGGAATATGAATTTGATGTTTCCCCCTATAAAAACCGGGTATACCAGGGGTTCGTTAAAGGCGCTACACAGCAGCCGCTAATCTATGGACCGAATATAAAAGACTGGCCGGAAATGAATGCTTTAACGGATAACATTCTGTTAGCCGTTACTTCAAAAATAATGGATCCGGTGACCACTACCGACGAACTGATACCATCAGGTGAAACATCATCGTTTCGTTCAAACCCGTTAGGCCTGGCCGAATTTACGCTCTCTCGCCGCGATCCGCAGTATGTGGAGCGGGCTAAAAAAATTGCCGCTATGGAGCAACAACGCGTTAAGGGTGAAGATCTTTGCCGTTTAAATCCACAGCTGGAAAATATATTTTCCCAGATACGGCTGCTGCCGGGTCAGGAAAATATTACCGCGGCACAGACTGAGATAGGTAGCATGATCTATGCGGTTAAACCCGGTGATGGTTCGGCGCGAGAGCAGGCCGCCAGCTGCCAGCGCGTGCTTGGCGGGCTGGCAAATATTTGCCAGGAGTTCGCGACCAAGCGTTATCGTTCTAATGTAATTAACTGGGGAATGCTGCCGCTGCAGATGAAAGAGGCGCCTGATTTTGAGGTCGGTGATTTTATCTATATCCCGGCAATAAAATCTGCGTTAGCGGGCGATCTGAGCGATATTACCGCATTTATCCTTAGCGCTAAAAAACCTATTCAGCGGATTAGCCTCTATATGGAGAAATTAACCAGCGCAGAGCAAGATATTATTAAGGCCGGGAGTCTTATTAATTATAATAAAGATCAACCAGCAGGTAGCCTTTAATTAATTTTTACTCATCTCTTGCTGGCAGTTTGAATGCTGTCAGCATTTTACCTGGTTGTTGGCAATGTGCTGCCTGCGTTCAACGCCGGCACCGTCTCGCTAAGAAAATCAATCATTGCCCGCATTCTGGCGGGCATATGCTTATGGCCTGCCCATAACAGCCACAGATTGCCGGAGTAGCTGCTGATAAACTCCCACTCCGCCAGCACCTGCACGATTTCACCCTTTGCCAGCGCTTCGCGGGCGGTAAACAGCGGCAGGCTTCCGATACCCAGATGCTGTTTAACCGCATCAAGACGCACGGCAGTGTGGTTAGCGGCGTAGCGTCCATGCGTCTGCACCGTTTCGTTTTTGCCTTCGCGACGAAATTTCCACCGCGCGTCGGCGGGCGTTTCGCCAAGGCTGATACAGCTATGCGTACGCAGATCCTGCGGAGTCCGCGGCATTCCGTGGCGCTGTAAGTACTCCCTGGTGGCGCAGATGACATGAACAATCGGCATCAACGGTTTGCCATGTAGTCCAGGGGAAGGGGTATGGGTAATACGCAGCGCGAGATCGATGCCGTCATCAATAAAGTCGAGGTCGCGATCTTCTAAGCGTAAACAGACGTCAACCTGCGGATAACGGTTGAAAAAGTCGATCATTAGCGGATGGATGACAAAGCGCCCGACGGCTTTCGGTACGCTCAGCGTGAGTTTACCTTGCGCCACCGTCTGGGTACTTCCGGCGCAGTCCATAGCCTGGCGCGCCGCTTCCAGCATTTCCAGCGCATGTTCATACACCGCTTTCCCGGCATCGCTCAGCCGCAGCTTGCGGGTGGTTCGGTGCAACAGCTTGCAGCGCATCTCCTGTTCCAGCCGCGAGACGCTGCGACTGACGGCGGATGGCGTAATCCCGCTCTGACGGGCGACGGCGGAAAAGCTGCCTTGTTCGACAATCTGTACGAAGAGGGCGAGGTCGGGGAGAAGGTTTAGATTCATTTGTGCCCTCAAGGCAAAAGTGCATTGGTTGTGGAGGCCATTATCGCGGCCAATATTATCAATATACTGTGCTGACAGAGAGGAGAACAATCATGACTGAACGTGTTTATTACGCCAGCGACGCCACCGAAGGGCGCGCGCAGATTATCAGCTGCAGTGCTGAAGCCGATGGTGGTTATGCCATTGAACTGGACCGCACGTTGTTCCATCCGCAGGGCGGCGGCCAGCCCTCCGATCGCGGCTGGATCGATGAGCAGCCCGTAATGGCGGTCACGACGCGCGGCGATAGCGTGTTGCATATCGTTGCCCAGCCGCTGCCGCTTGGCGAGGTGGGGATGAGCATTGATGCGCCTGTGCGACAGTTACATGCCCGTCTGCACTCCGCCGGTCATTTGCTGGGGTTGGCCGGCGAGCAGTTCGGCTGGCGGCCGGTGAAGGCGCATCACTGGCCGGGAGAGGGGAGGATTACGTTTGCTGCCGACGCCGGCGCCGCGTTACCGGAAGCCAGCGCCCTGCTGGCGCAGGTGAAAGCGTGGCAGATGCAAGATTTACCGCGCCAGGTCATCTTTGACAACGGTTTGCGCAGCGTGGGATTCGGCGAACTACCGGCTTATCCCTGTGGCGGTACCCATGTTGCCAGTCTGGCGATGCTGGGGAATATCGTCATCAGCCAGTTGAAAATGAAAAAAGGGCAGATGATCGTCAGCTATACCCTCGAATAAGCATTTCAGGCGTGCTCAGGGTAGGGATGTTTGCCGCGATAAATGCGCTCCGGCCTACCGACTTTGCCATAACTGATCTCTGCTTCCAGAAAATCGTTTTTAACGCCTTGTTCCAGATAGCGGCGGGCGGTGGTTTTACTGCTGCCGAGGATGCGGGCCAGAGAGTCGGCGGTATGCACCACTTCCGGGTCTGAGAATAGCTGAAGCACGCGGTGAAAGGTGCTTTCATCGATCCCGCGCAGCGGCGCGTCAGCAGGCTCAGTGTGCTCGCGAGCCTGGATATTAAACAGGGCGTCGACGTGGGTCTGGCTGGCCTGTTCACTCGAACGCAAGGAACTGCGGTAGCGGGCGAAACGCTCGAGCGTATGCTGTAAACGTTGATAGTGCACGGGCTTAATCAGGTAATCGAATACCCCCAGACGTAGGGCCTCGCTGATGGTCTCCATATGATTATCGGCGGTAATAAAAATGATTCGTCCTTTGTAGTTCGTGCTGACAGCGTGGCGAATCAGATCCAACCCCTTGCCGTCAGGGAGAAAGTTATCCAGCAGGATCAGCTGCGGCTGGTAGAGACGCATCAGTTTTTTCGCGCTTTCCAGTTTATCCGCGATGCCGATAACGTTGAACTGGGGGAACTGTTTGATGGTATCGACCAGGATTTCCGCCAGCATAGGTTCGTCTTCAACGATTAGAGTAGTAATGCTATCCATGATGTTCATCTCGGGTCAGGGGGATATAAAGGGTAAAGATGGTGCCAAAGGGAATGTTATTTTCGACGACGATAGTGCCGCCTGCTTGTTCTACGTAACTGCGCACCAGCCAGAGCCCAATACCGTGCTCGGCGCTGGCGCTACTGGTGACGCCGCGCTCGAAGATGCGGTCGCGTAGCGTCTCGTCAATGCCGCATCCCTGATCGGCGATCTCGACGATCAGTTCATGGCCGTCGCTATTTATTAAACACTCGATCTGCTTCGATCCCAGCGGCTGGCGTAACGAGGCATTGTAGGCGTTGTCGAGAAGATTCCCCACGATCGAGATCCATTCGCTGGGAGAAAGCGCGGTGGGAAGGATATCGACGAAACAGGCGGGATCGAATACCAGTTCAAGACCGAGCTCCTTGGCCCGATAATATTTACCGATCAGTAGCCCGGCAAGGTGGTTATCCTGGAAATTACGCGCAATAAAATCGAGCACCTTCTGGTGGCTTTCGGACTGTTGCTGAATCAGATCCAGCGCGTGATCGTAGCGTTTGAGAAACAGCAGCCCGGCGATGGTTGAGATCAGATTACGATGTTCATGCTGCACGGCGCGCAGGTTATCGGCGTACTGCTGTACCTGGCTCAGCTGCAGACTGAGGGTGTTGATGTCATCTTTGCTGCGAAAACTAATCACCCACCCCTGAGGCGCATTATTTAAGATCACCGCCATTCGGCTGGCGATCACTTTGATCTGATTAAAGGTGACAATGGCGTCTTTTTTGTTTTCATGCGGGGCATCGTAGAAGAAGGTCTCTTGCGCAATGACGCTACTGATCTTTTTACCGATCAGTACGGGCTCCGGCTGGCTCAGATTAAGCAGACGACGGGCGGTCTGATTAATAGCGGTTATCTTATAATTTGAGTCGATGGCGATGAGTCCTTCAAACACCGATTCAAACAGCACGCTCTGCTGGATGAGCAACTGCGATAGCTGCTGGGGCTCCATATTGAGCATCTGCTTTTTGATATGCAGCGAGAAGCGCCGAGCGCAGTACAGCAGCAATAGCAGGATAATCGCCATCGGGATCAGTAGCGAGCTTATCTGCAGGCTGAGCCAGTTTTCTAACTGTTCAATGGTATAACCGACCGACACGATGCCGATGACTTTGCCGGTGGCGTCCTGCACCGGCGATTTACCCCGTAATGATGAACCTAGCGAACCTTTGCGTACCGAGACATAGCTTTTGGCGTTATACAACGCCTCATCGCTATCGCCGCCTTCCATCGATTTACCGATTTCGTCAGGATTCACATGATAGAGGCGCTGCCCGTTGGCGTCGCCGACGGTGATATAGGTAGCGTCAGAGAAGGAACGCATGGGGTCGATAAGCTCTTTAATTCTGGCGAGATCGCGTTTCTGTACCGCTTCCACCAGCTCCGGCATCGCCGAAATCTGCATCGCCTGAATTAATGCCCGCTGCCCGACCTGGTAATGAAGACGTTCCTCGGTTATGTCTGTCAGATACCAGGACATACCCAGCATGACGACAGTAGAGGTAAATAAGATCAGCAGGAAGATACGATTCTGAAAGGATCGCCTTGCAAACCAGTGGGTTATTTTTCGGGTGTACATAGGGCCGATAGACATTAAATGGCTAGTTTCCTCGTTTGGCGGTCGGTGTACCTGCAGTTGGCGCACAGAACCAAAAATTTCAGAAAAACGCCCGATCAAAAACATTGAGTCGGGCGTTGGTTTGGTAGCCCGGATAAGGCGCCAGCCGCCATCCGGGAACCTCTCCCCGGTGGCGCTGGCTTACCGGGGCTACAAACCGGAGCGGACCGGCAGCCCGGATAAGGCGCCAGCCGCTATCCGGGAACCTCTCCCCGGTGGCGCTGCGCTTACCGGGGCTACAAACCGGAGCGGACTGGTAGCCCGGATAAGGCGCAAGCCGCCATCCGGGAAGGATGCCGGCTTACATCGCCAGCACGTACTTGAGCATCACCCCGGCGGCGATCGCCGAGCCGATCACCCCGGCCACGTTCGGGCCCATCGCGTGCATCAGCAGGAAGTTCTGCCCGTCCGCTTCCAGACCCACCTTGTTGGACACCCTCGCCGCCATCGGCACCGCCGACACCCCGGCGGAACCGATCAGCGGGTTGATCTTGTGTTTACTGAACACATTCATCAGCTTCGCCATGATCACCCCGGCCGCGGTGCCCACGCAGAAGGCGATCACCCCCAGCAGCAGGATCCCCAGCGTCTGCGGCTGCAGGAACTTGTCCGCCACCAGTTTGGCCCCCACCGACAGCCCGAGGAAGATGGTGACGATGTTGATCAGCGCGTTCTGCACCGTATCGCTCAGCCGGTCCACCACGCCGCTTTCGCGCATCAGGTTGCCGAAGCAGAACATCCCCAGCAGCGGCGCGGCGTCCGGCAGCAGCAGCGCCACCAGCAGCAACAGCACCGCCGGGAAGAGGATCTTCTCGCGTTTGCTCACCGTACGCAGCTGCACCATGCGGATCTTCCGCTCTTTGTCGCTGGTCAGCGCCTTCATGATCGGCGGCTGGATCAGCGGCACCAGCGCCATGTAGGAGTAGGCGGCCACCGCGATGGCCCCCAGTAGCTCCGGCGCCAGCTTGCTCGACAGGTAGATGGCCGTCGGGCCGTCGGCGCCGCCGATGATGCCGATGGCCGCCGCCTGCGGCAGGGTGAAGTGGATGAAGCCGAAGTAGTTCAGCGCCAGCGCCCCGAGCACGGTGGCGAAGATCCCGAACTGCGCCGCCGCCCCCAGCAGCAGGGTGCGCGGGTTGGCCAGCAGCGGGCCGAAATCGGTCATCGCCCCGACGCCCATAAAGATCACCAGCGGCGCGATACCCGAGCCAATCGCCACCTTATAGAAGATGGCCAGCACCCCGGAGGAGTAGCCCATGTCCACCGCCAGCGTCTCCATCTGCCCCTGCACCGACGGCAGGGCCAGGGCCAGCGCCTCCTTGATGGCGTGGACATCCGGCGCGCAGTTGAGCTTCGCGGCAATCACCGCCAGCTGGACCGGGTCGTGATGGGCCAGCAGGTTTTCCAGCGCGCTCAGCGCCAGCCCGGCCTCCGGAATATTGGAGAGCAGGCCGCCGAAGCCAATCGGCAGCAGCAGTAACGGCTCGAACTTTTTCGCAATCGCCAGCCACAGCAGCAGCAGGCTGACCAGCAGCATCACCGCCTGGCCGGCCCCCAGGTGCATCAGCCCCATGCCCTGAATCAGGGCGTTCAGACTTTCCATTTGCGCTCCTCGTCCTTACGCCAGCTGCAGCAGGGTGTCGCCGACCGCCACCGCATCGCCGGATTTCACCGCGATACCGCGTACGGTACCGGCCTGCGCGGCGCGGATTTCGGTTTCCATCTTCATGGCTTCCAGAATCAGCAGCACCTCGCCTGCCGCCACCGCCTGGCCTTCGCTGGCCAGCACCTTCCAGATAGTGCCCGCCAGCGGCGCGGTCACCGGGGTGCCGGCGCCTGCCGGGGCCGGGGCGGCAGCGGCTACCGGCGCAGCGGCGCTGAGCTGGCTGACGTCGCCGCCGTCGCTGACTTTGACCACGAAGGCTTTGCCTTCCACTTCGACGGTGTAGACGCCGGAGGCGGCGGCTTTTGCCGGCGCGGCAGATTTTGCTTCTTCCACCTGCGGCACGGGCTCAAAGGCCGCCGGGTTGTGGCGGTTTTCGAGGAACTTCAGGCCGACCTGCGGGAACAGCGCCACGGTGAGCACGTCGTCGATGGCGTTATCGGCAAGCGTGATGCCCTTCTCCTGCGCCTGGTGTTTCACGTCGGCTTCCAGCTCCGCCAGCTCCGGCTTGAGTAAATCCGCCGGGCGGCAGGTGACGGCGTCGGCGCCGTTGAGCACCCGCGCCTGCAGGGCGGCGTTAACCGGCGCCGGGGTGTGGCCGTATTCGCCTTTCAGGATACCGGCGGTCTCCTTCGCAATGGTTTTGTAGCGCTCGCCGCCCAGCACGTTGAGCACCGCCTGGGTGCCGACAATCTGCGAGGTCGGGGTGACCAGCGGGATGAAGCCGAGGTCCTCGCGCACGCGGGGAATTTCCGCCAGCACCTGGTCCAGCTTATCGGCGGCGTTCTGCTGCTTCAGCTGGCTTTCGAGGTTGGTGAGCATCCCGCCCGGCACCTGGGCGACGAGGATGCGGCTGTCGGTGCCTTTCAGCTGGCCTTCGAAGGCGTGGTATTTTTTGCGTACCTCGCGGAAGTACGCGGCGATGCTCTCCAGCTTGTGGATATCGAGGCCGGTGTCGTACGGCGTGCCGGCGAGGGTGGCCACCAGCGCTTCGGTAGCCGGGTGGCCGTAGGTGGCGCTCATCGAGGAGATGGCGGTATCAACGCCGTCGACGCCGGCTTCAATGGCCTTCAGCAGCGCCATTTCCGCCATGCCGGTGGTGGCGTGGCAGTGCAGGTGCAGGGTGACGTCATAGCGTTTTTTGATTTCGCTGACCAGCTCAAAGGCGGCATGCGGGGTGAGGATGCCGGACATGTCCTTGATGGCGATGGAGTCGACGCCGGTCTCCAGCAGCTGTTCGATGAGGTCGAGCCAGGTCTGCAGGGTGTGCGCCGGGCTGGTGGTGTAGCTGAGGGTGCCCTGGGCGTGGGCGCCGTGGCGGCGGACCGCCTGCAGGGCGGCCTGCATGTTGCGCGGGTCGTTCATGGCATCAAAGACGCGGAACACGTCCATGCCGTTTTTGACGGCGCGCTCCACGAAGCGCTCCACCACGTCGTCGGCGTAGTGGCGGTAGCCGAGCAGGTTCTGGCCGCGCAGCAGCATCTGCAGCGGGGTTTTCGGCATCGCTTTTTTCAGCTCGCGCAGGCGGACCCACGGGTCCTCGCCGAGGAAGCGGATGCAGGCGTCAAAGGTGGCGCCGCCCCAGCATTCCAGCGAGCGGTAGCCGACGTCGTCGAGCGCGGCCGCAACGGGCAACATGTCGTCGAGACGCAGACGGGTGGCGAACAGGGACTGGTGGGCGTCGCGCAGGACGACATCGGTAATGGCAACGGTCATGAATTCCTCCGTGAATTAAGGATTAAGGCGGCGATGGTGGTGAATGGCGGCGACAATCGCCGGCTTTAAACGGGCGAAGTCGTCAGCGGGCGCGACGGCCGCCGGCGCCGGTTTGGGCGCGGCAGGTGGCTCAGGGAACAGACGGGTAACGGCGAGAGACATTCCCCGGATGGCGAAAATGAGCAGCAGCAGGAACAGCAGCACGAAGCCCATGCCAAGAAACATCAGGGTGAAGCCTTCGCCTAACAGCGCAGCATCAGTCATACAAAGTCTCGTATAAGGGCACGATGGCGCGTTGGTTGGCGAGCTTGTCGACGCTTCCGGCTAAGGAGCAGGGTGGATTTCCCGCAGCCGCCCCCGGCGCTGGTCCCTGACTGGGTCAACTTCTTCGGCCGCTCAACGGCGCCATCGTGCGTATGGGTTAAATCATCATGCCGAACACGATGCTGGCGATGACCAGCACAATACCGCCGCCCAAACGAGAGGAGATTTGCGCATAAGAGATAAGGCTCATACGGTTACAGGCGGAAAGAACTTCCAGGTCTCCGGAACCGCCGCGGTTAGCCATACACAGGCCTGCGGTGATCGCCGATTCAATCGGGAAGAAGCCCATCATCCAGCCGCCGATCGCCGCGCCGAGCACTGCGCCGATAACGATGACGGCGGCGATAACGACGTTATAGACAGTAATGGCATTGATGATTTCCTGCAGGTCGGTGTAGCAGACGCCGACGCCGACCATCAGTACCCACAGCAGCTGTTTAGAGAAGAAATCAGACAGACGCTTGGCGCCGGCTTTGATTTCCGGTGAGCACAGGCCGGAGGCGTTCAGCGCCGCAACGATCAGTACCATCCACGCGAAGTAGTGAATCGAAACGCCGCCAATGCTTGGCAGGATTTTCTTCGCGACGACGTATGCCAGCAGGAAACAGGTCGTGGAAAGCACCAGACCGACGGCGGTTTCACGATGCGTGATTTGTCCCGCTTTCTCGTCATCTTCGACTTTGAACGAGGCTTTACGCACCAGTTCGCCTTCGCCGCTCATCCAGGTGTGTTTTTTGCCGATGATATCGAGGACGGCGGCAAAGACGATGGCGAAGATGTTAGCGATGGTCAGAATAGCGATAGCGGTTGAGTAATACTCTTCGCGAGAACGACCGGTGACGGAGTGATAGATCTCCGACAGCGGAACCGCGCCCGCGCCGTTGCCGCCGCCCATGATCGGCAGGACGTACAGCATCATGATGCGATCTACCGGAATGCCGAACACCAGACCGATAGCGATGCCGAAAATCGACGCGCCGACAATGCCCATCAGGATAGTTGGAATATAGCCGAGCAGCGATTTCAGCAGCAGACGGCGGTTTACCGACAGAATCGCCCCGGTAATTAATACCGCGATGAATAAGTTAAGGAAGTTACTTTCATCCATAACGTTGCTGATAGCATCGATTTCTTTTTGCGTGAAAATACCGGCGTAAACGAAATAAGCGGCAACCAGGAAAATCATTACCGGGGCGCCACCTATATATTTGTTGAATATCGGTAGGCGTTTACCTATTTCGCCGAATATGGCGCCGATAATAAACATGATGGCAAAGCCGCCAACGATGTCGGTGGGTAAAGCGTTATAAAAATGTGAAAGTAATAGCGTAATTAACGCAAACGCGTAAAGGGGGAGCGGCATGCCGAAGATTTTAAATCCCAGCAGGTCGCTAACGCCCTTTTTCTCCGTCGCCGGAGCCTGACTCATGTTGGTCATAAACGTTTTCCTGTTTATTGATGGAGTAGTAATACCGGCGCATAGTAATAAATAGACTTAGTGCTAAGGTGTGATTGCCTTCACTGAATATTCGTGTTTTTTATTAATTTAATTATTTTTATTATTCTGAATTAATTAACAACATAAAAACCATAAAGCTAATTAAGCCACGGGGAAAACTGTGACTTAAATACAAGTATCAATAGTCGAACGCTGGCGAAATACAGTTCGTTTTAGAATAACGAAGCGCTAAAAAATGACTCTGATATTAAAACGCGTTCAGCTATTTAAGGATCAACCGCGGCGAGAGGCGATCGATCGGTTTCTTCATCAGCATCAGTTGTCGTTAGAAGCCGATTGCGAGATGGCAATCGTTGCGGAGTATCGGCAGCGGCTGGTCGGCTGCGGCGCCATTGCCGGTAATGTACTGAAATGCATCGCCGTCGATCCCTCGCTACAGGGGGAGGGGCTGAGCCTCAAATTACTGACCGAACTCCTGACGCTGGCCTATGAACTGGGGCGCAGCGAACTGTTCTTATTTACTAAACCGAGCAATGCCGCGCTGTTCTCCGGCGCCGGCTTCTGGCCGATAGCCCAGGCGGGCGACCGCGCCGTATTGATGGAAAACAGCCGCGAACGTCTGACTCGTTACTGCCGTCAGCTGGCAATGTACCGTCAACCGGGAAAAAAAATCGGCGCTATTGTGATGAACGCCAATCCCTTCACCCTTGGTCACCGCTGGCTGGTGGAACAGGCGGCACGGCAGTGCGACTGGCTGCATCTGTTTGTGGTCAAGGAAGATGCATCCTGCTTTTCCTATCACGATCGCTTCACGCTGATCGAACAGGGGATTACCGGCATCGACAAAGTGACGCTGCACCCCGGTTCGGCGTATCTGATCTCGCGGGCGACGTTCCCCGGTTACTTCCTGAAAGAGCAGGGCGTGGTCGATGACTGCCACAGCCAGATTGACCTGCAGCTCTTTCGCGAACGTCTGGCCCCGGCGCTGCAGATTACCCATCGTTTTGTCGGCACCGAGCCGCTGTGTCCCCTGACCCGTAATTACAACCAGCGCATGAAGTCACTGCTGGAAGCGCCAGGCGAGGCGCCGCCCATTGAAGTGGTTGAGCTGGCGCGAATCGAAAAAAATGGCGGGCCCGTGTCGGCCTCCCGAGTGCGCGAACTTTATCGGCAGCGCAACTGGCAGGCGGTCGCGGCGCTGGTGCCGCCGGGAACCCTCTCTTTTCTGATGCAACTGGCGAAAAGCGAACATCAAACCGCCTGATTTTTATGCCCTAACTAAGGATTTTCCCCTATGGAAATGAAGATTGACGCCCTGGCCGGCACGCTGGAATCCAGCGATGTGATGGTCAGGATTGGACCGGCGGCGCAGCCGGGCATTCAGCTGGAAATCGACAGCATTGTGAAACAGCAGTTTGGCGCCGCGATTGAGCAGGTGGTCAGAGAAACGCTGGCGCAGCTTGGCGTGAAGCAGGCCAACGTGGTGGTCGATGATAAAGGCGCGCTGGAGTGCGTACTGCGTGCCCGCGTACAGGCAGCGGCGCTGCGGGCGGCGCAACAGTCCCAATTACAATGGAGCCAGCTATGAAACCACGTCGCAGTATGCTGTTCATCCCTGGCGCCAATGCCGCCATGTTAAGCACTTCATTCGTGTACGGCGCCGATGCGGTGATGTTCGACCTTGAAGATGCCGTTTCGCTACGCGAAAAAGATACCGCCCGCCTGTTGGTGCATCAGGCGCTGCAGCATCCGCTATATCAGGATATCGAAACCGTGGTACGCATTAACCCGCTGAATACGCCGTTCGGTCTCGCCGACCTTGAAGCGGTAGTCCGCGCGGGCGTGGATATGGTGCGTCTGCCGAAAACCGACAGCAAAGAAGATATCCATGAGCTGGAAGCGCATGTTGAGCGGATTGAGCGCGAATGCGGCCGGGAAGTGGGCAGCACCAAACTGATGGCGGCTATCGAGTCGGCGCTGGGGGTGGTGAACGCGGTGGAGATCGCCCGCGCCAGCCCGCGTCTGGCGGCGATTGCGCTGGCGGCCTTCGATTACGTTATGGATATGGGCACTTCCCGCGGCGACGGTACTGAACTGTTCTATGCCCGCTGCGCCGTACTGCATGCGGCGCGCGTTGCCGGCATCGCCGCTTATGACGTGGTGTGGTCGGATATCAATAACGAAGAGGGCTTCCTGGCGGAAGCGAATCTGGCCAAAAACCTCGGCTTTAACGGCAAATCGTTGGTTAACCCACGACAAATAGAGCTCCTGCATCAGGTCTATGCTCCGACGCGCAAAGAGGTCGACCACGCGCTGGAAGTGATTGCCGCGGCGGAAGAAGCCGAAACGCGCGGTCTTGGCGTGGTATCGCTGAACGGCAAGATGATCGATGGACCGATTATCGACCACGCTCGCAAAGTGGTGGCGCTCTCGGCTTCCGGTATTCGTGATTAAGGGGAATAAGATGAAAGAGACAGTAGCAATGCTTAATCAGCAGTACGTGATGCCGGAAGGGTTAGCGCCTTATGCGGGCGTGACGGTGAAAAGTCCGTGGTTGGCCAGCGAAAGCGAAAAACGTCAGCGTAAAATCTGTGATTCGCTGGAAACGGCAATCCGTCGCTCCGGCTTGCAAAACGGCATGACCATTTCGTTCCACCACGCGTTTCGCGGCGGTGACAAAGTCGTCAATATGGTGGTGGCGAAGCTGGCGGAAATGGGCTTTCGCGATCTGACGCTGGCATCCAGTTCGCTGATCGACGCCCACTGGCCGCTGATCGAGCATATTAAAAATGGCGTGATCCGCCAGATCTACACCTCCGGACTGCGCGGCAAGCTCGGCGAGGAGATCTCCGCCGGCTTGATGGAAAACCCGGTACAGATCCACTCCCATGGCGGTCGCGTACAGCTGATTCAAAGCGGCGAGCTGTCGATTGATGTCGCGTTTCTCGGCGTCCCCTGCTGCGATGAGTTTGGTAATGCCAACGGCTTTAGCGGAAAATCACGTTGCGGTTCGCTGGGCTATGCGCGCGTTGATGCGGAACATGCCAAATGCGTGGTGCTGCTGACCGAAGAGTGGGTGGCTTACCCTAACTACCCGGCCAGCATCGCTCAGGATCAGGTAGATCTGATTGTTCAGGTGGACGAAGTCGGCGATCCGGAAAAAATCACCGCTGGCGCGATCCGTCTGACCAGCAACCCGCGTGAGCTGCTAATCGCCCGTCAGGCGGCGAAAGTCGTTGAGCATTCCGGTTACTTTAAAGACGGTTTCTCGCTGCAGACCGGTACCGGCGGCGCCTCGCTGGCGGTGAGCCGCTTCCTCGAAGACAAAATGCGCCGTAACGGTATTACCGCCAGCTTTGGCCTTGGCGGGATCACCGGGACGATGGTTGACCTGCACGAAAAAGGGTTGATTAAAACGCTGCTCGATACTCAATCGTTCGATGGCGACGCGGCGCGTTCATTAGCGCAGAACCCGAACCACGTAGAGATTTCCACCAACCAGTATGCCAGCCCGGGCTCTAAAGGCGCCTCCTGCGAGCGCTTAAATGTGGTGATGCTCAGCGCGCTGGAAATTGATACCGATTTTAACGTCAACGTGATGACCGGCTCCAATGGCGTACTGCGCGGCGCATCCGGCGGCCACAGCGATACCGCCGCCGGCGCGGATCTGACCATCATTACCGCGCCGTTAGTTCGCGGCCGTATTCCTTGCGTCGTGGAAAAAGTGCTGACTCGCGTCACGCCGGGAGCCAGCGTAGATGTGCTGGTCACCGACCACGGCATTGCGGTAAATCCGGCGCGCCAGGATCTGATCGACAATTTGCGCAATGCGGGCATTGCGCTGATGACTATTGAGGAACTGCAGCAGCGTGCGGAACTGTTAACCGGCAAACCACATCCGATCGAGTTTACCGATCGCGTGGTGGCGGTGGTGCGCTATCGCGATGGCTCCGTGCTTGATGTTATTCGTCAGGTGAAAAACAGCGACTAAACGCAGAGGGGGAAGGGCAATGAGCGAAGTGTTAATCAATCCGCCGCGTTCGCTGCGCGTGAAACCGCTGAACGCTGAAGAGGTGGTCAGCGCGGTAGAGCGCGCGCTGTTGACCGAAGTTCGCCTGACCCCAAAGCCCGGGTTGGTGGATATTCGTAACGCTGGCGCCCATCACGATATGGACCTGGCCTCGTTTGAGGCCAGTACCGCGGTGGTGGCGCCGTGGATGGAGAAATTTTTCATCATGGGCCACGATACCGCGGCGATTGTCCCGGAGCAGGTACTAATGATGCTGCGTCCGGTGGGGATGGCCTGTGAGAACGATATGCTGGAGGCCACCGGCGGAGTAAATACCCATCGTGGGGCGATCTTCGCTTTTGGTTTGCTGAGCGCGGCGGCGGGAAGGCTGGTGTCGAAAGGCGAGCCGATTGAACAGCATCGGCTTTGCGACCAGGTGGCGCGATTCTGTCGCGGCATGGTTATGCAAGAACTCTCCGCTTCCAGCGGCGAACCGTTAAGCAAAGGCGAAGCCCATTTTCTACGTTATGGTCTCTCCGGCGCCCGCGGCGAGGCTGAGAGCGGCTTTCGTACCGTGCGTACCCAGGCGCTACCGGTGTTCAACCGCATGATGGAAGAGACTGGCGATAGCAACCTGGCGTTGCTGCAAACCTTGCTGCATCTGATGGCATGGAATGATGACACCAATCTGGTTTCGCGCGGCGGGCTTGCCGGCCTGAACTTTGTGCAGCAGGAGGCGCAGCGGCTGTTGTGGCAGGGCGGCGTCATGGCTGACGGTGGGCTGGAGGCGCTACGCCAACTCGACGACGAGCTGATTGCTCGCCATCTCAGCCCCGGCGGCAGCGCAGATTTATTGGCGGTAACCTGGTTTTTATCCGCTTTCCCCGCAGGCGCGCTTTTCCCCCTTTGATTGCGTACAACAACGCCTTAGCCCGCCTCGCGCGGGCGGG
This sequence comes from Klebsiella sp. 141203, assembly GCF_032601985.1. Classification (NCBI taxonomy): domain Bacteria; kingdom Pseudomonadati; phylum Pseudomonadota; class Gammaproteobacteria; order Enterobacterales; family Enterobacteriaceae; genus Klebsiella; species Klebsiella sp. 141203. The sequence continues at coordinate 195,986 of NZ_JAQIRL010000005.1, forward strand.
GCGCTACGTGCCCCTCCCGAATTTCACTACTTAAACGCCGAATCGCGGCACAATCATATAGTTTTTACTGATATCGACCGCCGTTTGTCATAAATTTCTAATTATCGGCGTTTTTGAGTAGCGGCTATGCAATGGGCTGGTTACTCTGAAAACAATTCACGTGAAGTTAACAAAAGAGAATAGCTATGCAAGATGCACAAATCCGCGTGGCCATCGCCGGCGCGGGCGGCCGGATGGGACGCCAGTTAATTCAGGCTGCGCTGCAAATGGACGGCGTGGCGCTTGGCGCGGCGCTGGAGCGCGAAGGTTCGAGCCTGGTGGGCAGCGATGCGGGCGAGCTGGCGGGCGTTGGTAAATCAGGCGTTACCGTCCAAAGCAGCCTGGCGGCGGTAAGCAATGATTTCGATGTTTTAATCGATTTTACCCGCCCGGAAGGCACGCTCAACCATCTGGCTTTCTGCCGTCAGTACGGCAAAGGGATGGTGATCGGCACTACCGGTTTTGATGATGCCGGAAAGCAGGCGATTAGCGATGCCGCACAGGACATCGCTATCGTCTTTGCCGCTAACTTTAGCGTTGGCGTCAACGTGTTGTTAAAGCTGCTGGAGAAGGCGGCGAAGGTGATGGGCGATTATACCGATATCGAAATCATCGAAGCGCACCATAGGCATAAAGTGGACGCCCCGTCAGGCACCGCGCTGGCGATGGGTGAGGCGATCGCCGGGGCACTGAACAAAGATCTAAAGGACTGCGCCGTCTACAGCCGTGAGGGCCATACCGGTGAACGTGTTCCGGGTACTATTGGTTTCGCTACCGTTCGCGCGGGCGACATCGTCGGCGAACATACGGCGATGTTCGCTGATATCGGCGAACGTATCGAAATTACCCATAAGGCCTCCAGCCGGATGACATTTGCCAATGGCGCCGTTCGTTCTGCTTTGTGGCTGAAAGGCAAAAAAAATGGTCTATTTGACATGAAAGATGTGCTTGATCTGAATGCTTTATAATGATTATTACCCATCGTGATGTGGTTATTGCATTCAATATGTAATTGATTGCAAAGGGCAATATTTTATTGCCCTTTTTTATTTTGAGTGCTTTTATCTTTTTTTCTTCTTAAATCTTCAAAAAACTATATCTTACTAATGTTTTTAGTTATTGAATTGTAAATTTTGACCATCTGGTCCACTTTTTCCCCCTCCGTCGAGTGATTTTACAGTTTTCCTCGCCCGCAAGCGTTTTCTCAACCAGGTTAGTTGATCTTTTTACCGTGAAAAACGCCCGTTACGCGCCAGTGGCGTAAAATAAGATTAAAAATATCCGCTTTAAGTTGACTTTTACCCGACATCTCTCCAGAATGCCGCCGTTTGCCAAAATTCTGCGGGCAAAAATTTGCATTGATTCAGATCTACGTTCTGCATTAATATGCAAATAAAGTGAGTGAATATTCTCTGGAGGGTGTTTTGATTAAGTCAGCGCTTTTGGTTCTGGAAGACGGAACCCAGTTTCACGGTCGGGCCATTGGGGCAACCGGCACGGCGGTTGGGGAAGTCGTTTTCAATACTTCAATGACCGGTTATCAAGAAATCCTCACTGATCCTTCCTATTCCCGCCAAATCGTCACTCTTACTTATCCCCATATTGGTAATGTCGGCACCAACGCCGCCGATGAAGAATCTTCCCAGGTACACGCACAAGGTCTGGTGATCCGCGACCTGCCGCTGATTGCCAGCAACTTCCGCAATACCGAAGACCTTTCTTCTTACCTCAAGCGCCATAACATTGTGGCCATTGCCGATATCGATACCCGTAAGCTGACGCGTTTACTGCGTGAGAAAGGGGCGCAGAATGGCTGCATCATCGCGGGCGATAACCTTGATGCCCAGCTGGCGCTGGAAAAAGCTCAGGCGTTCCCTGGCCTGAACGGTATGGATCTGGCGAAAGAGGTCACTACCGCAGAAACCTACGCCTGGACCCAGGGGAGCTGGACACTGGCGGGCGACCTGCCGGAAGCGAAGGCGGAAAGCGAGCTGCCGTTCCACGTCGTGGCTTATGACTTCGGCGCCAAGCGCAACATCCTGCGGATGCTGGTTGACCGCGGTTGTCGCCTGACTATCGTTCCGGCGCAAACGTCGGCTGAAGACGTGCTTAAGCTGAATCCGGACGGTATTTTCCTCTCCAACGGCCCAGGCGACCCGGCGCCGTGCGATTACGCCATCACGGCGATTGAAAAATTCCTCACCACCGATATTCCGGTCTTTGGCATCTGTCTCGGCCATCAGCTGCTGGCGCTGGCGAGCGGTGCGAAGACCATTAAGATGAAATTCGGCCACCACGGCGGCAACCACCCGGTTAAAGATATCGATAACAACGTCGTGATGATTACCGCCCAGAACCATGGCTTTGCCGTTGATGAAGCGACGCTGCCTGCCAACCTGCGCGTGACCCATAAGTCACTGTTCGACGGCACCCTGCAGGGGATCCATCGTACCGACAAGCCGGCGTTTAGCTTCCAGGGGCACCCTGAAGCGAGCCCGGGCCCGCACGATGCCGCGCCGCTGTTCGACCACTTTATCGAGTTAATTGAGCAATACCGTCAGTCCGCGAAATAATCAGGAGTAAAAGAGCCATGCCAAAACGTACAGACATAAAAAGTATCCTGATTCTGGGCGCGGGCCCGATTGTTATCGGTCAGGCGTGTGAGTTTGACTACTCTGGCGCCCAGGCCTGTAAAGCCCTGCGCGAAGAGGGTTACCGCGTTATTCTGGTGAACTCCAACCCGGCGACCATCATGACCGACCCGGAAATGGCCGATGCGACCTATATCGAGCCGATTCACTGGGAAGTGGTGCGTAAAATTATCGAAAAAGAGCGTCCGGACGCGGTGCTGCCGACCATGGGCGGCCAGACCGCGCTGAACTGCGCGCTGGAGCTGGAGCGTCAGGGCGTGCTGGCAGAGTTCGGCGTGACCATGATTGGCGCGACCGCCGATGCGATCGATAAAGCGGAAGATCGCCGTCGCTTCGACGTGGCGATGAAGAAAATCGGCCTCGACACCGCGCGTTCCGGCATTGCGCACACCATGGAAGAAGCGCTGGCGGTGGCCGCTGACGTTGGCTTCCCATGCATCATCCGTCCGTCCTTTACTATGGGCGGCACCGGCGGCGGTATTGCCTATAACCGCGAAGAGTTCGAAGAAATCTGCGAACGCGGCCTGGATCTCTCTCCGACCAACGAACTGCTGATTGATGAATCGCTGATCGGCTGGAAAGAGTACGAGATGGAAGTGGTGCGCGATAAGAACGATAACTGCATTATCGTCTGCTCGATTGAAAACTTCGATGCCATGGGGATTCACACCGGCGACTCCATCACCGTCGCCCCGGCGCAGACCCTGACCGACAAAGAATACCAAATCATGCGTAACGCCTCGATGGCGGTACTGCGTGAAATCGGCGTGGAAACCGGCGGCTCTAACGTACAGTTCTCGGTGAACCCGAAAGATGGTCGCCTGATCGTCATCGAAATGAACCCGCGCGTCTCCCGCTCTTCGGCGCTGGCTTCGAAAGCGACCGGCTTCCCGATTGCCAAAGTGGCGGCGAAGCTGGCGGTGGGTTACACCCTCGACGAACTGATGAACGATATCACCGGCGGCCGTACTCCGGCCTCCTTCGAACCGTCCATCGATTACGTTGTGACCAAAATTCCACGCTTTAACTTCGAAAAATTCGCTGGCGCTAACGACCGTCTGACAACGCAGATGAAATCCGTCGGCGAAGTGATGGCGATTGGCCGCACGCAGCAGGAATCGCTGCAGAAAGCACTGCGTGGCCTGGAAGTGGGCGCCACCGGCTTCGACCCGAAAGTCAGCCTCGACGATCCGGAAGCGCTGACCAAAATCCGCCGCGAGCTGAAAGATGCGGGCGCCGAGCGTATCTGGTACATCGCTGATGCCTTCCGCGCCGGTCTCTCCGTCGACGGCGTCTTCAACCTGACCAACATCGACCGCTGGTTCCTGGTACAAATCGAAGAACTGGTGCGCCTGGAAGAGAAAGTGGCGGCAGTGGGCATCAACGGCCTCGACGCTGATTTCCTGCGTCACCTGAAGCGTAAAGGCTTTGCCGATGCGCGTCTGGCGAAGCTGGCGGGCGTGCGCGAAGCGGAAATCCGCAAGCTGCGCGACCAGTACAACCTGCACCCGGTCTACAAGCGCGTGGATACCTGCGCGGCGGAATTCGCCACCGATACCGCCTACATGTATTCCACCTATGAAGACGAGTGCGAATCCAACCCGTCCGTAGACCGCGATAAAATCATGGTTCTCGGCGGCGGCCCGAACCGTATCGGCCAGGGTATCGAATTTGACTACTGCTGCGTACACGCCTCGCTGGCGCTGCGCGAAGACGGTTACGAGACCATCATGGTTAACTGTAACCCGGAAACCGTTTCGACCGACTACGACACCTCCGACCGTCTGTACTTCGAGCCGGTAACGCTTGAGGACGTACTGGAAATCGTGCGCATCGAGAAGCCGAAAGGCGTTATCGTGCAGTACGGCGGCCAGACCCCGCTGAAGCTGGCGCGTGAACTGGAAGCCGCAGGCGTACCGGTTATCGGCACCAGCCCGGATGCTATCGACCGTGCTGAAGACCGCGAGCGCTTCCAGCATGCGGTTGACCGCCTGAAGCTGAAGCAGCCGGCGAACGCCACCGTGACCGCGCTTGAGCAAGCGGTTGAGAAGGCAAAAGAGATCGGTTATCCGCTGGTGGTGCGTCCGTCCTACGTACTGGGCGGCCGCGCGATGGAAATCGTCTACGACGAGGCTGACCTGCGCCGTTACTTCCAGACCGCGGTGAGCGTCTCCAACGATGCGCCGGTACTGCTGGACCGCTTCCTCGACGACGCGGTTGAAGTTGACGTCGACGCTATCTGCGATGGCGAAATGGTGCTGATTGGCGGCATCATGGAGCACATCGAACAAGCGGGCGTACACTCCGGCGACTCCGCCTGTTCTCTGCCTGCCTACACTCTGAGCAAAGAGATTCAGGATGTGATGCGCGAGCAGGTGCAGAAGCTGGCCTTCGAGCTGCAGGTTCGCGGCTTGATGAACGTACAGTTCGCGGTGAAGAACAACGAAGTGTACCTGATTGAAGTCAACCCGCGCGCGGCGCGTACCGTACCGTTCGTGTCGAAAGCCACCGGCGTACCGCTGGCGAAAGTGGCGGCGCGCGTGATGGCTGGTAAAACGCTGGCGCAGCAGGGCGTCACCAAAGAAATCATCCCGCCGTACTATTCGGTCAAAGAAGTGGTGCTGCCGTTCAACAAATTCCCGGGCGTTGACCCGCTGTTAGGGCCGGAAATGCGCTCTACCGGGGAAGTGATGGGCGTGGGCCGCACCTTCGCGGAAGCGTTCGCCAAAGCGCAGCTGGGCAGCAACTCCACGATGAAGAAACAGGGCCGCGCGCTGCTCTCCGTTCGCGAAGGCGACAAAGAGCGCGTTGTCGACCTGGCGGCAAAACTGCTGAAACAGGGCTTCGAGCTGGATGCAACCCACGGTACTGCGATTGTTCTGGGCGAAGCCGGTATCAACCCGCGTTTGGTGAACAAGGTGCATGAAGGTCGTCCGCACATTCAGGACCGTATCAAGAATGGCGAGTATACCTACATCATCAATACCACCGCAGGACGTCAGGCGATTGAAGACTCCAAGCTGATTCGCCGCAGCGCGCTGCAGTACAAGGTGCATTATGACACCACCCTGAACGGCGGTTTCGCCACCGCGATGGCGCTGAATGCCGATGCGACCGAGAAGGTCATTTCGGTGCAGGAAATGCACGCGCAAATCACCAAATAAGCGCACCGGCCGGGCCGGAAAGCGAAACACGGGGGCTGACGATATCGTCAGCCCCATTTTTTTACGGCACTCATCTTCGGAGAGTTCTGCTTTTATCTATCTGCCAGGTCAGGCTAACTATAGTTAGCACGATAACGATACCAATTGATGAAAAGACAGGAGGATACAATGCGGAACAAAATTCTGGTGGCATCCGCGCTGGCGGCAACGGCGATGGTATTTGTGGCAGGTTGCTCATCAAATCAGTCGCTCAAAACGACAGATGGCAAAACAATTGTGACCAGCGGTAAGCCGCAGGTCGATGATGATACTGGCCTGGTATCCTACAAAAATGCGGAAACCGGTCGCGTGGAGCAGATTAATCGCGACCAGGTGAAGTCTATGGACGAGCTGGATAACTAAAAAAAAGCAGTGGCTTCGGCCACTGCTTTTTACCTTTCATTGTACGGCGATTACCAACGGTGATTCAGCAGAATGTGGCCGCCATAAGCGGCGTAGCTGTTTTCACCCCATTCGCCGCTGGCGCGCAGCGAGATAGTGGTCGTCTCGTTCACATTGCCGGTCACGCCCAGCTCTAACTGACCGCGGTCGTCCGGCGTATCGTTGCTGACTTTTTCACCATTGAACGCCAGATCGTTTTGACCCGCGCCTTTCAACCAGTTCACCGCGATATACGGCTGCCATGCTTTAACATCGTGCTGCTCGAAGTAGCTGCTCTTCACGCCGAGACGGCCAAACAGGCTATTGTTGTCCAGGGTGGTTACCCGCACGCCATCCGGGTCGGTATGATTTTCCTGATCGAGATAGCTGTAGATCACCTGCGCCTGAGGCTCAATCTTCCACGTACGCGCGCTTTCTGAAGGGATCACCCACGCATGGCCGACTTCAACAGAGGCGGCAAAACCTTTACTGTCATACTTTTCATTGTTGCGATTGCTGGTGACGGTGTTGTTATACCAGCTGTATGACGCCCAGGTATCGATGTAGCTGCCGAGACGTAATTTCGGATCTTCCTGCCAGGTGGCGTACAGGCCAACGTTGAAACCGTCGACTTTACCCTGCGCATCACGCACGTTGTGTTTCGCATCCGAATCCGTTTTCGCCTGGCCTGCGCCAAACATGCCGCCCGCACGCAGCATTCCTTTGTCCATCGGCTTGCTCATGAAATCACTGCCGAGCTGGAGCACGGTGGTGGTGGTGTCGTAGCTGACTTTATCGCCGCCGGCGTCGTTCTCATGATAGCGGCCCTTCACGTACATCCAGGTGTTCAGATTGTCTTCGTTGCGGAAAGTGAGCTGGTCGCGATCGTCACGTTTATGCAGGAACATACTCTGTGCCGCAAGATAGTTGCCCAGATAAGCACCGACTTCCGGGGCCATTACTTCTGGCGCGGATTGATCGCCATTATCGGTATTGTTGCCGCCATCGGTATTGCTGCCGCCATCGGTATTGCTGCCGCCATCGGTGCTGCTGCCGCCATCGGTGCCGCTGCCGCCATCGGTGCCGCTGTCATCATCGTCGGTATCATCCGACGGATCGTCAGACGGGGTCGCTTTGGATTCCAGATACCAGTTGCCGTTGTTGTGCTGATAAAGATCGTATTCATAAGCTCCGGCGACAACTGGTTTTGACAAGGTTAGCTGTGCTTCAGAACTGCCGCCGACGCTGACAATCTCCATGCCATTAACGGTTTGCGCGCCCACTCCGCCGATGTTGGCGATACTGATGCCGGATTGACCGTAGCTGCTGCCGGTGATCGACAAATGGTCGGTCGGTGAACTGTCTTCGCCAACCTGACTGTTCATCACGATTTGGCTGCCGGCAGAACCGCTATAGTCGCCGTTAATCGTAAAATTGTTGCCAACGCTATTATCCGCGGCGCTAAGCAACAGCGTGCCGCTGTTGCTCACATTGCCATTGATGGTGTCGACGCCGGATGTTCTTAACGTGGCGTTTCCTTCAATTGCATTCCACGCCGCGAGGACACCTCCGCTGAGGATATCAATGTTGTTATTGACTTCGCCTGAGCTGGCAAATTGCGCGCCATTGTTGATAGTGAGGGTGGCATCGCTACCGGATGCTCCGAGGGTCGCGCCTTCTGCGACCAGAGTCGTGCCGCTTTTGAGCACGGTATCGCCGGTATAGCTATTGGCGCCGGTGAGCGTCAGCGTGTTGGTATCGACTTTTTCCACGTTACCGCTACCGATGATGCCGGTGGCAAAAGTAGAGTCGCTTCCCTGATTGAAGATCAGCGTGCCGTTATTGGTCAGGCTACCGGTGAGGGTTGCGGTTTTCTGCCCGTCGCCCAACTGCAGCGTGGCCGCTTCCGCGACCAGCGTGTTGCCGCTATTAGCGACAGCGCCCGCCAGCGTCAACTGGCCGCTATTAACCTGGAGGGAATCGCCGCTGCCGATGATGTCGAGGTTGCCGGTGAGCGTCCAGTCTTCACCGTTCATTTTCACGGAGGCAAAACCGTCGCCATCGTTAAGGCCGACAAAGTTACTGTCTTCCGTTCCGGTACCGACCAGCGAGACGGTGTTACCCGTTGAGCCCGTGGAGATGACATCGCCGATGAGGGAAGAGCCGGTATTGAGTACCAGGCTGTTATTTTTGCTGCTGGCAAACATAACGGCCGCATCGCGGCCGCCAAGTAAACCGCTGTTGATGATATCGGCTTTCGCGCTATCAACGATGTTGATCCCGTTCTGGCTGCCCTGCACGGTGCCGCTGTTGTTAATTTTGCTGTTGCCGTTGCTTAACGCAACACCATCGCCTGCGGTACCGGTGATGGCGCCGCTGTTATCTAACCCGAGGCCAATTTGCGAACTCAGGCCGTTTTTCCCGGTGATCACGCCGGTATCGGTATTGGTGATACTAATTGCCGATGACTCTTCGCTAACGAAAATACCGTTGTTAGCGCCAGTAATGATTCCGCTATTATTAAAATCACCTGCCATTGATTGTACGTTAACGGCATTATCAGTTGCAGATGAAATAATTGCATTTTCATTATTATTAATTTCAACGGATTGACCTTCAATATTAATATCCAGTCCGATTCCCGTTCCGGCAATATTGCCTTCATTGGTAACTTTTTTGACGTTCATTCCGCTAACGGATACTGCTGGGGTGTTATCTGCGGAGGAGACGGTGACGTCTCTACTGATGGCGTATTCCGTGTCGGTGGAGAAGTTTTGCGGTACTGAAGTTGACTGGTCAATCGTGCCTGCGCTGACAACAATTGGCGTAAACATTAATAAGGCGGGAAATATTCTCGCCAGTGTTTTGGTTGTTCTGTTTAGTTCAAAGTGTTTGTTGCTCATATACACGTCCATTTGCGTAAATAGCGCTTCCGGTTAACGCTATATATTAGAATTTCGTTTTTAGATTGAAAATTTTTGGGCTCAAGATGAAGAGCGTAAAATTATTGGTTGTACATTGTGGAGTGTATAGGTTTATTTATTAAAGAATGATTTAATCTCGTCTTAAAATATGCATTGACTGTATTATTTGTAATAATAAATTCGTATGGGGAATTGAATGGGACGACGATTGCCCCCTGGAGCGTCTGCAATTCTTTCGTGATGGAAGGATTATCATTGGCTGTATTCGACTTCTCCTCAGGCATTCCCCCCTTTCAGTGAGCGAGTTAACTGTCTACACTCACTGCTACAAGAATACAAAAGACAGGCCCATTCATGATTCTGATAATTTACTCGCATCCTTATCCGCATCACTCGCATGCGAATAAGCGGATGCTTGAGCAAGCAGGGACGCTTGATGGCGTAGAGATACGCTCCCTCTATGAGCTATATCCCGACTTCAATATCGATATCGCTGCCGAGCAGGCGGCGCTGGCGCGCGCCGATCTGGTTATCTGGCAGCATCCGATGCAGTGGTACAGCGTTCCACCGCTGTTAAAACTGTGGATGGATAAAGTACTGTCCCACGGCTGGGCGTACGGCCACAACGGTATTGCGTTACACGGTAAATCGCTGATGTGGGCGGTTACCACCGGCGGCGGCGAAAGCCATTTCGATATTGGTTCATTCCCCGGCTTTGACGTGCTGGCGCAGCCTCTGCAGGCGACGGCGCTGTACTGCGGCATGAAATGGCTGCCGCCGTTTGCGATGCACTGTACCTTTATCTGCGATGACGAAACGCTGCAGGCGCAGGCCCGTCATTATCGTCAACGCTTAATCGAATGGCAGGAGACGCATAACAATGGATAGCCATACGCTAATACAGGCGCTGATTTACCTCGGCTCCGCTGCGCTTATCGTGCCGATCGCCGTGCGTCTGGGACTGGGATCGGTGCTGGGATATCTGATTGCCGGCTGCGTTATCGGCCCGTGGGGACTGCGACTGGTCACTGACGCTGAGGCGATTCTGCATTTCGCCGAAATCGGCGTGGTGCTGATGCTGTTTGTTATAGGCCTTGAGTTGGATCCGCAGCGCCTATGGAAACTGCGCGCCTCGGTATTTGGCGGCGGTGCGCTGCAAATGGTGGTGTGCGGCGCGTTTATCGGGCTGTTCTGCATGCTGCTTGGCTTGCGCTGGCAGGTGGCGGAGCTTATCGGGATGACGTTGGCGCTGTCGTCGACGGCGATTGCCATGCAGGCGATGAACGAACGTAACCTGACGGTGACGCAACTAGGGCGGAGCGCCTTTGCCGTGCTGTTGTTCCAGGATATCGCCGCTATTCCTTTGGTCGCGATGATTCCGCTGCTGGCGGCCAGCGGCGGTTCAACGACCCTGGCCGCGTTTGCGCTGTCGGCGTTGAAAGTGGCCGGCGCGCTGGCGCTGGTGGTGCTATTAGGGCGCTATCTGACCCGGCCGGTGCTGCGCTTTGTTGCCCGTTCCGGTCTGCGCGAAGTATTCAGCGCCGTGGCCCTGTTCCTGGTCTTTGGCTTCGGATTGCTGCTTGAGGAAGTCGGGCTGTCGATGGCGATGGGCGCGTTTCTTGCTGGGGTGCTTCTGGCAAGTTCGGAATACCGCCATGCGCTGGAGAGCGATATTGAACCGTTTAAAGGGTTGCTGTTGGGGCTGTTCTTTATCGGCGTCGGTATGTCTATCGACTTCGGTACCCTGGTCACCCATCCGCTACGTATCCTGATCCTGCTGGTGGGTTTCCTGGCGATTAAGGCTCTGATGCTATGGCTGATTGCTAAACCACTGGGTGTACCGCGCGCGCAGCGCCGCTGGTTTGCCGTACTGCTGGGGCAGGGAAGTGAGTTCGCTTTCGTGGTCTTCGGCGCCGCGCAGATGGCCGATGTGTTGGATAGCGAGTGGGCGAAGGCGCTGACGCTGGCGGTGGCGCTATCAATGGCGGCAACGCCCATTCTGCTGGTGCTGCTGACGCGGATGGAGAAATCCGCCAGCGGCCAGGAGCGCGAAGCGGATGAGATTGACGAAGAGCAGCCGCGGGTGATTATCGCCGGTTTTGGCCGCTATGGGCAGATTGCCGGGCGTGTGCTGCTTTCCAGCGGCGTGAAAATGGTTATCCTCGATCACGACCCGGACCACGTTGATACCCTGCGCAAGTTCGATATGAAGGTGTTTTACGGCGATGCCACGCGGGTGGATCTGCTGGAATCGGCGGGGGCGGCAAAGGCTGAAGTGCTGATTAACGCCATCGACGATCCGCAGGCCAGCCTGCAGCTGGTGGAGTTGGCGAAAGAGCACTTCCCACATCTGCAGATCATTTCGCGCGCCCGCGATGTCGATCACTACATTCAGCTGCGCCAGGCCGGAGTGGAAGCGCCGGAGCGTGAAACCTTCGAATCGGCGCTGAAAAGCGGCCGTATGACGCTGGAGGCCTTAGGTCTGGGCGCTTATGAGGCCCGCGAGCGCGCCGATCTGTTCCGCCGTTTCAACCAGCAGATGGTGGAAGAGATGGTGGCGATGGCGGAAAATGATGCCGCCTCTCGCGTGGCGGTGTTCAAGCGAACCAGCGATATGCTTACCGGTATCATCAATGAGGACCGTAATCATCTGTCGTTGGTGCAGCGTCACGGTTGGCAAGGTACCGAAGAAGGACGGCACACCGGAGACGTTCGCGATGAGCCGGAGAATAAGCCTTCAACCTGAGGTGGTAAGCAGATGTTGCGTTAACTTTACAGCTAACATTTTGTTTTCAATTTAGTTCCTGATCTGGCGGCTCATGAGGGTTACGTGGGCTCGCCAGCAAATCTAAAAATTTTCTTATTCTTTACTCTTCGTTCAGTCGACGAAGTATTACGCTTTCCGTATAGTGGCGGCAATTTTTTGCATTCGGGATATTTTCAATGATTAGTCTGATTGCGGCGTTAGCTGTAGATCGCGTAATTGGCATGGAGAACGCTATGCCATGGGACTTGCCTGCCGATCTCGCCTGGTTTAAACGTAATACCTTAAACAAGCCGGTGGTAATGGGGCGTTTGACCTGGGAATCCATCGGTCGCCCGTTGCCAGGACGTAAAAATATCGTTATCAGCAGCAAGCCAGGCAGCGACGATCGCGTGCAGTGGGTGAAGTCTGTTGATGAAGCGATTGCCGCCTGCGGCGACGCGGAAGAGATTATGGTGATTGGCGGTGGCCGCGTTTACGAGCAGTTCCTGCCGAAAGCGCACAAACTCTACCTGACCCATATTGATGCGGAAGTGGAAGGCGATACCCATTTCCCGGATTACGATCCGGACGAGTGGGAATCGGTGTTCAGTGAGTTCCACGATGCCGACGCGCAAAATTCCCATAGCTACTGCTTCGAGATCCTCGAGCGTCGTTAAGCTAACATAGCGTGGATTAAAAAACCCCGGTCGCGTCAGGCGTGGCCGGGGTTTTGTTTTATCAGGAATCTTCCGTACCGGAGGTAGCCCGGATAAGGCGCAGCGCGCCGCCATCCGGGATCGACTCAGGAGGCGACCGCTTCGCCTTCGTCGAGGCTTTTCTGGCGGTTGGAACGCTGGGTGAAATACGTTTTATCTTCCCAGCGCAGGCAGGTCAGGTCCCCTCCCCAGCAGCAGCCGGTATCCAGCGCGTAGATGCCTTCCGGGGTACCGCGGCCTTCCAGCGACGCCCAATGACCAAAGGCGATACTGTACTCGCGGGCAACCGGGCCCGGAATGGCAAACCATGGCTTAAGCGGGGCAGGCGCGTCTTCCGGCGCCTCTTTGCTGTACATATCCAACTGGCCGTTCGGGAAGCAATAGCGCATGCGGGTGAAGGCGTTGGTGATAAAGCGCAGGCGCGCCAGGCCGCTGAGCTCGTTGCTCCAGTGGTTCGGCATATCGCCATACATCGCGTCGAGGAAGAACGGATAGGAGTCGCTCGCCAGCACGGCTTCGACATCGCGCGCGCACTGTTTGGCGGTTTCCAGATCCCACTGCGGCGTGATGCCGGCATGAGCCATCACCAGCTTTTTCTCTTCGTCGACCTGCATCAGCGGCTGGCGACGCAGCCAGTTGAGCAGTTCGTCAGCGTCCGGTGCTTCCAGCAGCGGCGTCAGGCGGTCTTTGGGCTTGTTGCGGCTAATGCCGGCAAACACCGCCAGCAGATGCAGGTCATGGTTGCCCAGCACGATGCGCACGCTATCGCCGAGCGTTTTCACGAACCGCAGCACTTCCAGAGAGCCGGGGCCGCGCGCGACCAGGTCGCCGGTGAGCCACAGCGTGTCCGTATCAGGGTTAAACTCCACCTGCTCCAGCAATGCGATCAGTTCATCGTAGCAACCATGAATGTCGCCAATAAGGTATGTAGCCATTGTTTTAATGTATAAGCGTTGGAACTGCGAGACGGAAGACAGGGATCTCGATAGTGAACGGTACGCCGTTGTTATCAATCATCTCATAATGACCCTGCATGGTGCCCAGCGGCGTTTCGATAACCGCGCCGCTGGTGTATTGATACTCTTCGCCGGCAGGGATGTGCGGCTGTTCTCCGACGACCCCTTCACCCTGGACTTCCGTCTCGCGACCGTGTCCATTGGTGATAAGCCAGTAGCGGCCGAGAAGCTGAACCTGACTCCGCCCCAGGTTGCGAATGGTGACGGTGTAAGCGAAGACGTAGCGCTCTTCTTCCGGAGAAGATTGCGATTCGATATAGACGCTTTGCACCTGGACGCAAACACGAGGCGAATTAATCATGGTTAGCTCTCCTTCGAAGGCAGATTGTTGGATAACCAGTTGGCCATCTTACAGTACTGCTCTACAGAAATATTTTCCGCACGTACCGCCGGGTCGACGCCCAGCTCCGTCAGCACTTCAACGCTAAACAGATTGCCGAGACTATTGCGAATGGTCTTACGGCGCTGGTTGAAGGCTTCGGTAGTGATACGGCTCAGCACGCGGACATCCTTCACCGGGTACGGCATGGTGCGATGCGGCACCAGGCGCACGACGGCGGAATCCACTTTTGGCGGCGGCGTAAAAGCGGTCGGCGGGACTTCAAGTACCGGGATCACCTGGCAGTAGTACTGCGCCATTACGCTTAATCGACCATACGCTTTACTATTCGGCCCGGCAACCAGACGATTAACCACTTCCTTCTGCAGCATAAAGTGCATATCGGCAATGGCATCAGTATAGCTGAAGAGGTGGAACATCAGCGGCGTAGAGATGTTGTACGGCAGGTTGCCGAAGACGCGCAGCGGCTGGCCCATTTTCTCCGACAGTTCGCCGAAGTTCATGGTCATCGCATCCTGCTGGTAAATGGTCAGCTTAGGTCCGAGGAACGGATGGGTCTGCAGGCGGGCCGCCAGATCGCGGTCCAGCTCGATAACGGTTAACTGGTCGAGGCGTTCGCCGACCGGTTCGGTCAGCGCGGCGAGACCCGGGCCGATTTCGACCATCGCCTGGCCTTTCTGAGGATTGATGGCCGAAACAATGCTGTCGATCACGAACTGATCGTTGAGAAAGTTTTGCCCGAAGCGTTTACGGGCTAAATGGCCCTGATGGACTCGATTATTCATTGGGTATTAACAATCATTTTGATGGCGAGATTAAGCGCCGTGATAAAACTGCCGACGTCCGCTTTTCCCTGACCGGCTAATTCCAGCGCGGTACCGTGGTCAACGGAGGTACGAATAAAAGGTAAACCGAGCGTAATATTCACGCCGCGGCCAAAGCCCTGGTATTTTAGCACGGGCAGGCCCTGATCGTGGTACATCGCGAGTACCGCATCGGCATTATCGAGATATTTTGGCTGAAAAAGGGTATCCGCAGGCAGCGGACCGCTTAAATTCATGCCCTTCGCCCGCATCTCTTCGAGCACCGGAATAATGGTATCGATCTCTTCCGTCCCCATATGACCGCCTTCGCCGGCGTGGGGATTCAGGCCGCAAACCAGCACGTGCGGCTGAGCGATACCGAATTTATGCCGCAGATCGGCATCCAGGATGGTTATCACTTCACGCAGCAGCTCCGGCGTGATCGCCTCGCTTATCGCTTTTAACGGCAGGTGGGTGGTGGCCAGTGCGACCCGCAGTTCTTCGGTCGCCAGCATCATGACCACTTTGCTGGCGTGAGCGCGTTCTTCAAAGAACTCGGTATGGCCGGTGAAGGCAATACCGGCGTCGTTGATGTTGCCTTTGTGCACCGGCCCGGTAATCAACGCGGCGAATTCACCCTTAAGGCAGCCATCGCAGGCGCGCGCCAGGGTTTCCACCACATAGCTGCCGTTAGCGACATTAAGCACGCCCGGCTGTACCGGCGCGTTGAGGGCAACGGGAAGTAGCGTAAGCGTGCCCGCCCGCTGCGGCTGTGGAGGACGGGTTGGATCGTAAGGGAAGAGCGATAAAGGAAGACCGAGCTGGCGGGCTCGGTCAGTTAACAGGGCGCCATCGGCGCAAATAACCAGTTCAACCGGCCAGTCGCGCTGCGCAAGCTCGGCGACAAGATCGGGACCAATCCCTGCGGGTTCGCCGGGAGTGATAACAACACGTTGCATAGAAACGTTCCTTCGGGCCAGGAAGGCCCAGCTGCGCAGTCGACCCCAGCCGTAGCTGGGGCGACCGGTCTACCCTCCCGATACGCCTTTAAGGCGTGGAGAGGGCAGAGCTTTAGTTGCTCAGAATTTTGACGTAAGCGCTGGCGCGCTGTTCCTGCATCCAGGTGGCCGCTTCTTCAGAGAATTTACGGTTCATCAGCATGCGGTAAGCACGGTCCTTCTGCGCGGCGTCGGTTCTGTCGACGTTGCGGGTATCCATCAGTTGGATCAGGTGCCAGCCGAAGGAGGAGTGAACCGGGCCGCTAGTCTGGCCTTTGTTGAGGCGCATCAGCGCATCGCGGAACGCGGGATCGAAGATATCCGGCGTCGCCCAGCCTAAGTCGCCGCCCTGATTGGCGGAACCCGGATCCTGGGAAAACTCTTTCGCCGCTTTATCGAAAGTGGTCTTACCGCTCTTAATGTCAGCCGCAATCTGTTCCAGCTTCGCCTGGGCCTGCGCGTCGTTCATGATCGGCGACGGCTTCAGCAGGATGTGGCGGGCATGGACTTCGGTGACGGAGATGTTCTGGCTGCCGCCGCGCATATCGTTAACTTTCAGGATATGGAAGCCGACGCCGGAACGAATCGGACCGACAACATCGCCTTTCTTCGCGGTGCTCAGCGCCTGAGCGAAGATACCCGGCAGCTCCTGAATACGGCCCCAGCCCATCTGGCCGCCTTTCAGCGCCTGCTGGTCAGCGGAATAGGTGATAGCCAGTTTGCCGAAGTTAGCGCCGTTACGGGCTTGTTCAACGACGGACTTCGCCTGCTCTTCCGCTGCCGCAACCTGATCGGAGGTCGGGTTTTCCGGCAGCGCGATCAGAATGTGGCTCAGGTTGAGTTCGGTGCTGGCATCGTTCTGATCGCCAATCTGCTTGGCCAGCGCTTCAACTTCCTGCGGCAGCACGGTGATGCGGCGGCGCACTTCGTTGTTACGTACTTCCGAAATCAGCATCTCTTTACGGATCTGATTACGGTAGGTGTTGTAGTTGATGCCTTCATAGGCCAGACGGCTACGCATCTGATCCATCGACATGTTGTTCTGTTTGGCGATGTTGGCAATGGCCTGGTCAAGCTGATCGTCGCTGACTTTCACGCCCATCTTCTGACCCATTTGCAGAACGATCTGGTCCATGATCAATCTTTCGAGGATCTGATGACGCAGGGTCGCGTCATCCGGCAGCTGCTGTCCCGCCTGACCAGCGTTGAGCTTTACCGACTGCATCAGACCATCGACGTCGCTTTCCAGAACAACGCCATTATTGACGACAGCCGCTACTTTATCGACCACCTGCGGGGCGGCGAAACTGGTATTCGCGATCATGGCGATACCGAGAAGCAGCGTTTTCCAGTTCTTCATACTTTTTCCATTTCAATTAACCGCAAATGCGGATTACGTTTTAAACCAGATGCCTTACAGCGAGCTCTGGTACGGCAAAATGTTCGAGCGCAGCATCTGCTGGGTGCCAAGACCATAGTTGGAGCTCAGACCACGCAGTTCGATGTTGATACCGAAGGTGTTGTCGTATTTGCTTTCGCCGCCGTTGTTGTTATCCCAGCCGTTGATCTTACGTTCGTAGCCAAGGCGGATAGCGTAGCAGCAAGAGTTATACTGCACCCCTAACATCTGGTTAGCCGCTTTTTTGGTATTGGTATCGAAGTAGTACGCGCCGACCACTGACCAACGATCGACAATCGGCCAGCTTGCGGTCATTCCCACCTGAGAAATACCCTCTTTATACTGCTGAGCGGTGGAATACGAAGGCAGCGTCGCCTGAATATATTCCGGACTCGCGTAACGGTAGTTCAGTTGCACTAAGCGGTTTTCGTCGCGGCGGTATTCAATGGTTCCGTTGCCGGTTGCGACGTTATCCAGACGCGTATCGTACTGGATCCCCCCGCGTAAACCCCAGTTATCGGTGATGCGCCAGTAAGTATCGCCGGCCCAGACCAGTGAACCCGTGGTGTCGTTATTCTCCCAGTTGATGTTGTCCGCACCGGTACGAGACTCGGTGAAATAGTAGATTTGACCAACGGAAATATTAAAACGTTCAACGGCCGCGTCATCATATACGCGAGATGTGACGCCGGTGGTGACCTGGTTGGCTGACGCGATACGGTCAAGGCCGCTGTAGGAGCGGTCGCGGAACAGGCCGCTATAGTCGGACTGCAGCAGGGTCGAGTCGTAGACGCCAATGTGGCTCTGGTCGCGATACGGGATATACAGATACTGCATGCGCGGTTCCAGGGTCTGGGTATACCCTTCCTGCATATCGCGTTCGAAGACCATTTTGCCGTCGATTTTGAACTGCGGCATCACGCGGTTAACCGAATCTTTGTAATCGGTACCGTTAGCGGTGTTGTACTGATCGAGGTTACTCTGCTGATAGTGGGTCGCCAGCAGCTTCGCCTCGGTATTGATGCTTCCCCAGCCGTTAGACAGCGGCAGGTTGATCGTCGGCTCCATGTGCAGGCGCGTCGCTTCCGGCATATCGCCGTTGGTGTTGACGAAGTGCACCGCCTGCGCATACAGATGGGTATCGAACGGACCGACGTCATTCTGGTAGGCGTTAATATCGAGCTGAGGCTCAGCAGCGTAGGAGTTGCTTGAGCTACGGTCGAAGACCTGGAACTGCTTGGTCGACACGGTGGCGTCAAAGT
Organism: Klebsiella sp. 141203; assembly: GCF_032601985.1. Taxonomy (NCBI): domain Bacteria; kingdom Pseudomonadati; phylum Pseudomonadota; class Gammaproteobacteria; order Enterobacterales; family Enterobacteriaceae; genus Klebsiella; species Klebsiella sp. 141203. The sequence continues at coordinate 214,464 of NZ_JAQIRL010000005.1, forward strand.
TCTGGTTAACGTAACCGGCGCTGAATTTCTGCGTCGCGTAGCCGTCGGTACTGGAGCCGTACTTAGAGCTGAAGTCGTTAAAGTAATCCGGGTCGCTGACTTTGGTGTAGTCGGCGTTCAGACGCCACACCTGATCGATAACCGCGTTGTGGTTCCAGTAGAACATCCAGCGGCGGCTGTTGCTGTCGTTGGAGTGATCGTCTTCATACACTTTATCGGAAGGCAGGTAATCGAATTCGAATAAACCTGCGCCCGCCTGGGTCAGATAGCGGAATTCGTTTTCCCACATTACGCCGCCGCGTTTATTCATATAGTGCGGCGTAATGGTGGCGTCGAAGTTCGGCGCGATATTCCAGTAATAGGGCAGCGAGAACTCAACGCCATTTTTAGTGCTGTATTTGGCGTTGGGGATCAGGAAGCCGGAGCGGCGCTTATCGCCGACAGGCAGCTGCAGATACGGGCTATAAAAAATAGGGACGGAACCCAGCTTAAAGCGCGCGTTCCAGATTTCGGCAACCTGCTCTTCGCGGTCATGGATAACTTCGCTGCCGACGACGCTCCAGGTATCAGAACCCGGCAGACAGGAGGTGAAGCTGCCGTTTTCCAGAATGGTATAGCGGTTTTCGCCGCGCTGCTTCATCAGGTCGGCGGTACCGCGCCCCTGACGGCCAACCATCTGATAGTCGCCTTTCCAGACGTTAGTATCTTTGGTGTTCAGGTTCGACCACGCCTTCGGCCCCTTCAGAATGACCTGGTTGTCGTCATAGTGAACGTTGCCAAGCGCATCAACGGTACGCACCGGCTGCGGTTGGCCCGCCGGCTGCTGCTGATGCAACTGCACCTCGTCGGCCTGCAGGCGACTATTCCCCTGATTAATATCAACGTTGCCGGTAAACACGGCATTATCAGGGTAGTTGCCTTTCGCATGATCGGCGTCAATCGTTACCGGTTGATCGTTAGGCTTTCCTTCAACGAGAGGACGATTATAGCTTGGCACGCCAAGCATACATTGCGTGGCGAGATCGGCGGCCATGCCCTGTTGGCTATACAAGGCGCTGGCGATCATGGTGGCCAGGAGGCTGGGGATACGTTTTTTCATACGTTTTATTTGTTGTTCCGTCATCTTGTGGCAGCGGCTTGCAAACGGTCAGAGCCTAACGTACTCATCTTAATCGCGCTAGTCTTAATCCGCTCGTTTCGTTTCTGAGCGTTAGGCACCGTGTAGAATGGCGAGTATGATAAAGCAAATTATAGGCGATGTCCCACATGACCGTGGCGTCAACGCTTGGTAACGTGCGGTCATATATAGCTTAACTGGTAGCAGAAAGATTGGGGAGTCTATGCAGTATTTGGGTAAAGTGATTGGTGTCGCGGTTGCATTATTGATGGGCGGCGGCTTCTGGGGCGTGGTGCTTGGCTTTTTAGTCGGGCATATGTTTGACCGGGCCCGTAGCCGTCGACTGAATTTATTTGCCAACCAGCAGGAACGGCAGTCGCTGTTCTTTTCCACCACGTTTGAAGTGATGGGACATTTGACCAAATCGAAAGGGCGCGTGACGGAAGCCGATATTCATGTGGCGAATGTGCTGATGGATCGTATGAACCTGCACGGCGAGTCGCGCACCGCGGCGCAGCAGGCATTTCGCGCCGGAAAGGCCGATAATTACCCGCTGCGCGAGAAAATGCGCCAGCTGCGAAGCGTCTGTTTCGGTCGCTTCGATTTAATTAGGATGTTTCTGGAAATTCAGCTGCAGGCAGCCTTCGCCGACGGCGAATTACATCCCAATGAACGCGAAGTGTTGTTTGTTATCGCCGACGAGCTTGGTATCTCGCGTGCGCAGTTTGAGCAGTTCCTGCGCATGATGCAGGGCGGCGCGCAGTTCGGCGGCGGCTCGCAGCAGCAATCCTATGGTCAGCGCGGCGGCAATGGCGGCTGGCAGCAGGCACAGCGCGGCCCGACGCTTGAAGACGCTTGTAATGTTCTCGGCGTCAAGCCGACCGATGATGCTACAACCGTCAAGCGCGCTTACCGTAAACTAATGAGCGAACATCACCCGGACAAGCTGGTGGCCAAAGGGCTGCCGCCGGAGATGATGGAAATGGCGAAACAGAAAGCACAGGAAATCCAGAAAGCCTGGGAGCTTATCAAAGAGCAGCGCGGCTTCTGAATCCCGTAAGGCTTCTCCTTCATGGAGAAGCCTTAGTTCGCGCCCTGCGCGCGGCGATACATCCGCCGCGGGTGGCCAATTTTTCCGTACAGCATTTCCACTTCCAGAAAACTCACTTCCACGCAGTGCTCGAGATAACGACGAGCGGTGGTCTTGCTCAGTCCGGTTTCGCTGACCACTTCGTCCACTGAAAAGCAGTGCGTTTCGCGGCCATGAAATAAATTCTGCACCAGCGCCAGGGTCTTTTCCTCGATGCCTTTGCTGCCGTTATCGGCGCGAAAATTTTTAGCCTGCAGCTGATACAGGGAATCAACGTTTTGCTGATCGACGATTTTCCATTCCCGCTGCTGGTCGTAAAACTGAATAAAGCGCTCCAGCGACTGGCTCAGGCGTTTCCACGAAACCGGTTTGAGAATGTAGTCGAAGGCGCCGTTGCGTATCGCCTGGCTGCAGGTTTCCATATCGCTGGCGGCGGTGATGAAAATGACCGAACAATTGGCGTTGGCCAGAATCGGGTCGGTCATCAGCGTGACGCCTTTGCCGTCCGGCAGATAGTTATCCAGCAGGACCAGCTGCGGCGGCCTGGCGTTGAGCATCTGCCGCGCCTGAGAAAGCGAGGCAGCCATTCCCGCCAGCCGCATGCGCGGGTGTTTCTGAATGAGCTCGGCGTGCAGTCGGGCCAGCTCGTTTTCATCTTCGATGATCAGCACATCGACCAAATCATGATGCATCGTTGGCCTCCGGTTGCGGATGGGCTGGCGGGTCAGCGGGAATAAACAGGGTAAATATCGTTCCGCGCGGCGCGTTATCGGCGACTTCAATCGTGCCGCCAGCCTGAGTCACATAATGTTCAATAAGATACAGACCAATACCGTGATCGCCACGGGTTTTTGTCGTCACTCCGCGCTCAAAAATACGCTCGCGAATATCCGGGCGGATACCGACACCGCGGTCGGCCACCTCAATCATCAGCTCGCGGGCGTTGAGTTGAATCAGCACCTCGACCGGTTCGTGCGGTAGTTCGGCGCGTTGCGTGGCTTCAATGGCGTTATCCAGCAGATTGCCGATGATCGAAATAAGTTCCGACTCCATCAGCGACGACAGCGGGCGATCGATACGACAGGCCGGATCAAAGCTCAGTTCAACGCCTTTTTCATAGGCGCGGGTGGCTTTACCCAGCAGCAGGCCGCACAGCGTCGGCGAACGAAATCGCGAGGAGATGAAGTCCAGTAGCTCCTGGGCATGCTCCGATTGCGCTTGTATATAGCGAATGGCTTCGTCGTAGTGGCCCATATGCAGCAGGCCGGAGAGCGTGGTCATGCGGTTGAGCTGTTCGTGGCGCATAATGCGCAGGTTATCGACATAGCGTTTCACCTGGCTGAGCTGAGCGGTGAGGGCGTTGATTTCATCGCGGTCGCGGAAGGTGATCACCCAGCCCTGTAGCGAGTTTTCCAGCATGATGCGCACCCGGCTGGCGAGTACCGTCAACTGGTTAAAGCGACACAGTTCATCGTGCGTATCATTCGCCAGCATTGCGCCGCTGGCGAAGAACGGCTGCGGGGCGATCACGCTATCAATCGATTTGCCGCGCAGCAGATGCGCGGGCTGCTTAAGCCCCAGCAGGCTGCGGGCGGCGTGGTTAATCACCTCAATCCGTCGCTGGCTGTCGATAACGATAACTCCTTCGAAAATCGATTCCATCATCGCTTTTTGCTGGCGTACCAGCAGGCCAATTTCGCGCGGCTCCAGCGAAAAAATCTGTTTTTTAATACTGCGGGTAAAATACCAGGAGAAGATAAACAGGGCGATCAGCAACAGGATGGCGGCGACAAAAATATTCACCACCTTTTGCACGGTGATGCTGTCGAGATAGCTGGTCAGATAGCCGACGGAGACAATGCCGATCACCCTCCCGTTATCATCGACAATGGGCGTTTTACTGCGTAGCGAGACGCCTAAACCACCTTTACGGATGGTGGTGATAGTTTTGCCTTCCAGCACCGCCTGGTTATCGCCGCCCACTAAGCGCGTGCCGACCCATTCCGGGTGTACGGAATGAAACAGGTGTACGCCTTTATCATCGCCGATGACGATAAAGCTGGCGTCGCTGTGGGCGGCGATTTGCTTCATGAAGGCGCCGATAGCCTGCGGGTCGTGCAGGCTGACCTGCTGGCGCAGATTGGGCATCAGCGCAATCTCTTCGGCCTGAATTTTCGCCCTGGCGCTCATTTCCTGATACAGCTGGCGGCTGGCGTCGAGATAATAATAAACGCCAAGCAGAGCGAATAAGATGGAGAAAAAGGCCACCAGGGAGATGAATAGCTTAAATTGAAATGAAACTTTCATAGTTATGCGCACAGTATTTGAGATGCGGTAACGATATCGTCAGCGGCCAGAAGGACAATTTATCTACTGGCGCCTATTTATAAAGGGTAATTATCCGGTTAATAAAAAAACCATAAAAACCACGCTAAGAAATTAGATATATATCACTAGAGTCAATAGAAACCATAAAAACCATAACGACCATTAAAACTTCTTTTTTAATCTGCCCCCTCTCACATTAACCGCGCGCCCGGCCCTCTACCCTGAACAGGAATAATAACTACAGGGCTGAATTTATGAGCACCACAGACAACGCATTCTCTGCAACCCTTGAACCTATTAACAAACCGAAAGCCTCGTTGAAGCAGCGCTGGTGGCACGTGATGGATAGCTGGAAAGTGGGGATTATCCCGCTGCCGCTATTTTTGCTGGCCGGTGGTCTTATCGCGCTGGATTGCCTTGGCGGCAAGCTGCCGAGCGATATCGTGGTGATGGTGGCGACGCTGGCCTTCTTCGGTTTCGCCTGCGGCGAGTTCGGCAAGCGCCTGCCGGTACTCGGCAAGCTTGGCGCGGCGGCGATTTGCGCCACCTTTATTCCTTCCGCGCTGGTCCATTACGGCCTGCTGCCGGATGTGGTGGTTGAATCCACCACCAAATTCTATAAATCGACCAATATTCTTTATCTCTACATCTGCTGCATTATCGTTGGCAGCATTATGAGCATGAACCGCACCACGCTGATTCAGGGGTTCCTGAAGATCTTCCTGCCGATGCTGTGCGGCGAGGTCGTCGGTATGTTGGTCGGCGTGGGAGTTGGCAGCCTGTTGGGGATGGATCCCTTCCAGGTCTTCTTCTTTATCGTGCTGCCGATTATGGCCGGCGGCGTGGGCGAAGGGGCGATCCCGCTGTCGATTGGCTATGCGGCGCTGATGCATATGGATCAGGGCGTTGCGCTGGGACGCGTGCTGCCGATGGTGATGCTGGGCAGCCTGACGGCGATCGTCATTGCCGGCTGTTTGAACCAGCTCGGTAAGCGCTTCCCACATTTGACCGGCGAAGGCCAGCTAATGCCTAACCGCAGTAATGAAACCCGCAGCCTGAGCGAAAGCGAAGGATTTGGCGGTAAAACGGATGTGGCGACGCTGGCCTCCGGCGCGCTGCTGGCGGTGCTGCTGTATATGATGGGCATGCTGGGACACAAATTGATTGGCCTGCCGGCGCCGGTTGGCATGCTGTTCCTCGCGGTGCTACTGAAGCTGGCGAATGTGGTTTCGCCGCGCCTGCAGGAGGGCTCGCAGGTGGTGTATAAATTCTTCCGCACCGCGGTGACTTACCCGATTCTGTTTGCCGTTGGCGTGGCGATTACCCCGTGGCAGGAGCTGGTAAACGCCTTCACGCTGACCAACCTGCTGGTCATTGTCTGCACCGTGTCGGCGCTGGTGGCCACCGGGTTCTTCGTCGGCAAGAAAATGGGGATGCATCCGGTCGATGTGGCGATTGTCTCCTGTTGCCAGAGCGGGCAGGGCGGCACCGGCGACGTCGCTATCCTGACTTCCGGCAACCGTATGAACCTGATGCCGTTTGCTCAGATAGCTACCCGTATCGGCGGCGCGATTAATGTGTCGTTAGGGCTGCTGTTCTTAAGTCATTTCTTATCGTGATTTAGTTCTGCGCTAATAGCAAAAACTGCCATTTCCCTCCGCAGGACGAAGAAAATTTCTTTGTCCTGCGTCCTAAATTCTGTGCAATTAGCGATACAATAGGCGGCGTTATCCGCGATAGCGACGGCAGCTCCGAGCTGCCTTTTTGATCATTAAAGGAGAGGAAAGAATGTCAGTGCATACTCCCGCCCGGGCGGGCGTCAGCATGGAAAATCTGCTGGCGGCGAAAGAGCAGCGCGCAGCCCGTCAACAAGACTGGCTCAACCATTATCAACAACCGGTCATTTCTCTCACCCTGGTAACGCCAGGGGCGGTAAAAGACAGTATTCGCTATCGCAATATGATGGGTGTTGCGCTGCAGGCCTGTGACCAACTTCTGTGGCAGCAGCGCTGGAAAACGCTCGACCGCCAGGTGTTGTGGCTGCCTACCGGCCCGGAAGCGATGTGGTGCGTTGAGCACTCCGCGGAAGAGATCAAAGCGCTATGCAGCGAACTGGAACAGAATCATCCGCTGGGTCGCCTGTGGGATATCGATGTCATTTGTCCGCAAGCGGGGCTGATTAGCCGCCAGGCACAGGGCGAATCGATGCGCCGCTGCTTGCTGTGCGATGAGCCGGCCCACGCTTGCGCGCGCAGCCGTCGTCACGACACCGAGCTGGTGGTCGCTCGCGTCGAGCAGATGATTGATGCGTGGTTCGCCCGCGATTAATCGCGTTTGCGTTAGAGATTTCCCCGGCGGCGAAGCGCAACCGGGGGCGTCCGGATAACGACTTAAAAGTCGATCGGCGCGCGGAAGGTCATTGCGTTGCCGTAAGCGGGATGGGTGATGGTTAACGTTTCGGCGTGCAGTAGCAGGCGCGGGGCCATCGCCAGCGCCTCCGGCGTGGCGTAAAAGCGATCGCCGAGGATCGGATGTCCCAACGCCAGCATATGCACGCGAAGCTGATGCGAGCGCCCGGTAATCGGCTTCAGGCGCACGCGGGCGGTGTTGTCCTCCGCGTACTCCAGCACTTCATATTCGGTTTGCGCCGCTTTGCCGGTTTCATAACACACCTTCTGCTTTGGCCGGTTCGGCCAGTCGCAAATCAGCGGTAAATCCACCAGGCCTTCCGCAGGCTGCGGATGACCCCAGACGCGGGCGACGTACTGCTTCTTCGGCTCGCGTTCGCGGAACTGACGTTTCAGTTCACGCTCGGCGGCCTTATTCAGCGCCACCACAATCACGCCGCTGGTGGCCATATCCAGGCGATGCACCGATTCGGCCTGCGGGAAATCGCGCTGGATACGCGTCATCACGCTATCCTTATGCTCCTCCAGCCTGCCGGGCACGGACAACAAGCCGCTCGGCTTGTTGACCACCATAATGTGCTCATCCTGATACAAAATCACCAGCCAGGGATCCTGCGGCGGATTGTAGTTTTCCATCGCCATTTTCGCGTTCCGTTACTGGTGAGTGACGACGATCAGACGCAGCGCGTCCAGACGCCATCCTGCCTGCGCCAGCGCATCCATCACCTGCTGGCGGTTGCTTTCGATCGCCGCCAGTTCGTCGTCACGGATGTTCGGGTTCACCGCTTTCAGCGCTTCGAGACGCGACAGTTCCGCCGTCAGTTTATCATCGGCTTCGTTACGCGCCGCGTCGATCAGCGCCTGCGCCGCTTTGGCTATCTGCGCTTCGCCCTGTTGCAGAATCGCGTGAACGTCCTGCTGCACCGCATTGACCAGCTTGCTGCCAGTGTGGCGATTGACCGCGCTCAGCTGGCGGTTGAAGCTTTCGAACTCCACCTGCGCGGCGAGGTTGTTGCCGTTTTTATCCAGCAGCATGCGAACCGGGGTCGCCGGCAGGAAGCGGTTAAGCTGTAATTGCTTCGGCGCCTGCGCTTCGACGACGTAGATTAGCTCCAGCAGCAGCGTGCCGACCGGCAGGGCCTTGTTCTTCAGCAGAGAAATGGTGCTGCTGCCGGTATCGCCGGAGAGGATCAGATCCAGACCGTTGCGAATCAGCGGGTGTTCCCAGGTGATGAACTGCGCATCTTCACGCGACAGCGCCACGTCACGCTCGAAAGTGATGGTGCAGCCATCTTCCGGCAGGCCCGGGAAATCCGGCACCAGCATATGATCGGATGGAGTCAGGACGATCAGATTTTCGCCGCGGTCATCCTGGTTGATGCCGACGATATCGAACAGGTTCATCGAGAAGGCGATCAGGCTGGTATCGTCATCCTGCTCTTCGATGCTCTCCGCCAGGGCCTGCGCTTTTTCGCCGCCGTTGGAGTGGATCTCCAGCAGACGGTCGCGGCCCTGTTCCAGCTGCGCTTTCAGCGCTTCATGCTGCTGGCGGCAGGATTTGATCAGATCGTCAAAACCATCGGTGGATTCCGGCGCGGCAAGGTAGTTAATCAGGTCGTCGTGAACGCTATCGTAGACGGTACGACCGGTCGGGCAGGTATGTTCGAAGGCGTCGAGCCCTTCGTGATACCAGCGCACCAGCACCGACTGCGCGGTTTTTTCCAGATACGGCACGTGGATCTGGATATCGTGCGCCTGGCCGATACGGTCGAGACGGCCAATACGCTGCTCCAGCAGATCCGGGTTAAACGGCAGATCGAACATCACCAGGTTGCTGGCGAACTGGAAGTTACGCCCTTCGGAGCCGATTTCGGAACACAGCAACACCTGCGCGCCGGTGTCTTCTTCGGCAAACCACGCCGCGGCGCGGTCGCGTTCGATAATCGACATCCCTTCATGGAATACCGCGGCGCGAATACCTTCGCGCTCGCGCAGTACCTGCTCCAGCTGCAGCGCGGTGGCGGCCTTGGCGCAAATCACCAGCACCTTCTGCGAACGGTGGCTGGTCAGGTAACCCATCAGCCACTCGACGCGCGGATCGAAGTTCCACCAGGTGCCGGTATCGCCTTCAAACTCCTGATAGATCTGCTCCGGATAGAGCATGTCGCGCGCGCGCTCTTCCGCGGTTTTGCGCGCGCCCATGATGCCGGAGACCTTGATGGCCGTCTGGTACTGGGTCGGCAGCGGCAGGCGAATAGTGTGCAGCTCGCGTTTCGGGAAACCTTTCACGCCGTTACGGGTGTTACGGAACAGTACGCGGCTGGTGCCGTGGCGGTCCATCAGCATCGAAACCAGCTCCTGGCGCGCGGCCTGAGCATCTTCACGATCGCTGTTGGCGGCCTGCAGCAGCGGCTCGATGTCCTGTTCGCCGATCAGATCGCCAAGGGTGTTGAGTTCATTATCGTTCAGCTTGTTGCCTGCCAGCAGCAGGGCGACGGCGTCGGCGACCGGGCGATAGTTTTGCTGTTCTTCAACAAACTGTTCAAAATCGTGGAAGCGGTTTGGATCCAGCAGACGCAGGCGCGCAAAGTGGCTCTCCATGCCCAGCTGTTCCGGCGTCGCGGTCAGCAACAGAATGCCCGGCACGCGTTCGGCCAGCTGTTCAATAGCCTGATATTCACGGCTCGGCGCCTCTTCGCTCCACACCAGGTGGTGCGCTTCATCGACCACCATCAGGTCCCACTCGGCGTCGCACAGGTGCTCCAGGCGTTGCTTGCTGCGGCGCACGAAGTCTAAGGAACAGATAACCAGCTGTTCGGTTTCGAACGGGTTGTAGGCGTCGTGCTGCGCTTCGGCATAGCGTTCGTCGTCAAACAGCGAGAAACGCAGGTTGAAGCGGCGCAGCATTTCCACCAGCCACTGGTGCTGGAGGGTTTCCGGGACCACGATCAGCACGCGCTCGGCGGCGCCGGAGAGCAGCTGCTGGTGCAGGATCATCCCGGCTTCGATGGTTTTACCTAAGCCCACTTCATCGGCCAGCAGAACGCGCGGCGCGTGACGACGGCCTACGTCGTGGGCGATGTTCAACTGATGCGGGATCAGGCTGGTGCGCTGGCCGCGCAGGCCGCTCCACGGCATGCGGTACTGTTCGCTCTGGAACTTACGCGCGCGGTAGCGCAGGGCAAAGCGGTCCATCCGGTCGATTTGCCCTGCGAACAGGCGGTCCTGCGGCTTGCTGAAGGCCAGCTTGCTGTCGAGCAGGACTTCGCGCAGGGTAACATTTTCTTCTTGCGTATCCAGGCGGGTGCCGGTGTAGGACAGCAGCCCGTTTTCTTCATTTACTTCGTCAACGTGGAGCTGCCAGCCTTCGTGGCTGGTAATGGTATCGCCCGGGTTAAACATTACGCGGGTGATCGGGGAATCGTTGCGAGAGTACAGACGGTTTTCGCCGATGGCGGGGAAAAGGAGAGTGACCATTCGCGCATCCAGCGCTACCACTGTCCCTAGTCCTAGTTCGCTCTCTGTATCGCTAATCCAGCGTTGACCAAGTGTAAAAGGCATATGTGTTCGGCTCTTTGTTCTTTAATTGCAGGCAATAGTGCATCCTCAGCATAGTTACGCTGAGGAATCAAAATTGGGTCCAGGAATGGAAAGGGCGCTATGGTACTGGATGCCGCGGTGTTAGTCACCTGTCAAAATAGCCCCAGTTGCCCTGTCACTATTGTAGCAAAGTCGTCGTTGACGAAGGGAAGGATTCCTTCCGCCACCGGCTGCAATTGCTTTGACAGATAGTGATCGTAATCGAGCGGCGACTGCTGGTAATCCACCGGCTCCGGGCCGCCGGTAGTCCAGACGTATTTAATGGTGCCGCGCTGCTGATACTGCTGCGCCCGCCCAAGCTTCACGTTGTGTTCATCGGCAAGCCTCGCGGCGCGCACGTGCGGCGGCACGTTGCGTTGATACTCCGCCAGCGGTCGGCGCAGGCGCTTGCGATAAACCAGCTGCTCATCGAGCTCGCCGTTCATCAGCCTGGCGATAGTCTCCCGTACATATTCCTGATACGGCTGATGGCGGAAGATGCGCAGGTACAGCTCCTGTTGAAACTGCTGGGCCAGCGGCGTCCAGTCGGTGCGTACCGTCTCCAGCCCCTTGAACACCATGCGCTGGGCATCGCCTTCCTGAATCATCCCTGCATAACGCTTTTTACTGCCGGTATCGGCGCCGCGGATCGTCGGCATTAAAAAGCGGCAAAAGTGGGTTTCATACTCCAGCTCCAGCGCGCTGGTCAGCTGGCTTTTGCTCAGTTCCTGCGCCCACCAGTCGTTGACATAGGCAACCAGTTTGCGGCCGATTTCCGCCGCCTGCGCTTCGCTATGCGGGCGCTTGAGCCAGACGAAGGTGGAGTCGGTATCGCCGTAGATAACGTCATAGCCCTGGGCTTCAATCAGCGCTTTGGTCTGGCGCATGATCGCGTGGCCGCGCATGGTGATCGACGACGCCAGCCGTGGATCGAAAAAGCGGCAGGCGCTGGTCCCCAGCACGCCGTAAAAGGCGTTCATGATGATCTTCAGCGCCTGCGACAGCGGCTTATTGTGCTGACGCTTGGCTTCATCGCGGCCGTGCCAGATCTGCCCGACGATGCCTGGCAGGCAGTGCTTTTCGCGCGAGAAGCGGGCGCCGAGAAACCCTTCGGTGCTGTGGCGGTCATCGGGCTGCGCCAGTCCCTCAACCAGGCCGACTGGGTCGATTAAAAAGGTGCGGATGATCGACGGATACAGGCTTTTGTAGTCCAGCACCAGCACTGAGTCATACAGGCCGGGGCGGGAGTCCATGACGTAGCCGCCGGGACTGGCCTGCGGGGGAACTTCGCCGAGATTCGGCGCCACGTAGCCCAGCCGGTGCATGCGCGGGAAATAGAGATGACTGAAGGCGGCGACCGATCCGCCGTGGCGATCGGCGGGCAGACCGTTGACCGTCGCCCGTTCGAGCAGAAACGGCATGATCTCCGTTTTGTGGAAGATCCGCGTCACCAGCTCGCAATCCTGTAGGTTATAGGTCGCCAGCGCCGGTTTATCTTCATGGAAGCGGCGATCGATTTCGTCCATCCGATCCCACGGATTGTCGATAGCTTTGCCTTCGCCCAGCAGCTCACGGGCGACGGCCTCGAGTGAAAATGAGGAGAAGTTCCAGAACGCCGATTTTAGCGCTTCGATACCGTCGATAATCAGCCGGCCGTTGGCCTGGGCGAAAAAGACGCCGTTCTTAAAACCGTGCTCGCGCCACTCCAGCTCGCTATTGCCGCGGCCGAGCAGCAGCGGGATGCGGTAGCGCTCGGCGTGTTTTTGCAGGACCCGCAGATCGAACTGCACCACATTCCAGCCGATCAGCACGTCGGGATCGTGTTCGGCAAACCAGGCGTTGAGCTTTTCCAGCAGCAGCGGGCGGCTGGCGACATAGACCAGGCTGAAGCCCACATCCGGCGGCGTGGCGGGCTCGGGGCCTAACATGTAGACCACCCGCTGGCCGCAGCCTTCCAGGCCGATGCAGTAGAGCTCGCCGTGGCGGCTGGTTTCGATATCCAGCGAGACCCATTTCAGCGGCGGGCGGTAATCCGGATTAGGTTTCATGCGCGCGTTAACCAGCTGCGAACCGCGCGTTTCGCCTTCTACCCACACCGGGGCGGTGATAAAGCGCTCCATCAGGTAACGCTCCGGCGGGCGGATATCGCCTTCGTAAACGGTGACGCCGTTTTCACGCAGCTTTTTTTCCAGCCGCATCAGCTGGCGATGCGCGCGGCAGTACAGGCCGAAAACCGGCTGGCGGTGGAAATCTTTTAGCGCAAGCGGGGCCAGACGGTAGCCGTTTTCACCCTGCAACAGGCTTTCAGCCTGCGACCGCTGCGCTTCAGGAATAAACGCGACGGATTCCTGCGGCGGCAGCGTGACCTGCAGCGGGCCGTTATCGGTCGCCAGCCAGAAGGCCAGTTCCGTTCCCTGCGGGGTATCCCGCCAGTGACGGGTGAGTAAAAATCCTGCTTGCGGCTGCGTCACGCGTGCTCTCAACGATAAAAAACCAGGCCTGATTATAGCCTGGTTTCATGATGGGTGCTGGGGTTTTATACAGGCATTCAGCGCCGCGGTTGCCCCGGATTTCGGCTTGCGCCTCATCCGGGCTACGCCCGGCATGTGATCTGTAGGCCCGCGCAAGCGCAGCGCCGCCGGGCAATATCCGCGGATCAGGTGCCGCTTTGCGCCGGATGGCGGCTGCGCCTTATCCGGCCTACGGTTCGTGCCATTGTGAGCTTAAGGTCTCTACCTTGTACCTGTGGCTACTGAAACTGCCGGTGCTGGTGGCCAGAGCCTGGGAGCGCAATGTGCTCTGAATTAACACAAAACACACATTTTTCCCGGACCAAAACAGTTGTAAACCGACAACAGTTTCTACAACACGGCCCAACCAGCGGTCGTTACTGGCCGTAGTAGGCTTTAGCCCCGTGTTTACGCAGATAGTGCTTATCGAGCAGCGTCTGCTGCATATCCGGCAGTTGCGGCGCCAGCTGGCGGCAGAAAATTCCCATATAGGCGATCTCCTCCAGCACGATGGCATTGTGCACCGCGTCTTCGGCGTTTTTACCCCAGGCGAACGGGCCGTGGGAATGCACCAGCACGCCGGGCATTTGCGCCGGGTCGATGCCCTGCTGACGGAAGGTTTCGACAATCACGTTGCCGGTTTCCCACTCATATTCGCCGTTGATCTCCGCATCGGTCATCAACCGGGTGCAGGGGACCGGGCCATAAAAATAGTCAGCGTGGGTGGTGCCGGTCGCCGGAATAGATTGCCCGGCCTGCGCCCAGATGGTGGCGTGGCGCGAATGGGTATGCACAATCCCCCCAAGCGACGGAAACGCCTGGTATAGCAGGCGATGGGTCGGCGTATCGGAAGAGGGTTTCTTGTTGCCTTCCACCACGTCACCGGTCTCCAGACTGACGACGACCATGTCGTCAGCGGTCATCAGGCCGTAATCCACGCCGGAGGGTTTAATAACCAATACCCCTTTGTCACGATCGACGGCGCTGACGTTACCCCAGGTTAAGGTCACCAGATTATGCTGCGGTAGCGCTAAGTTGGCCTCCAGCACCTGGCGTTTGAGATCTTCTAACATCTTGTTCTCCCTGCCCGATGAGCGGATTGTCATCGGGCATTCTGCTTGTGCGCTTAGCGTTTGCTACCGTAATAGACTTCATTCCAGCGCAGCGCGTCTTTGAACGACGGCAGGCGGGTATCGTTGTCGATGACGGCCAGCTCAATATCCTGCAGCTCGGCAAACTGGCGCATATCGTCGAGGGTTAACGCATGGCTGAAGACGGTATGGTGCGCGCCGCCGGCGATGATCCAGGCTTCCGACGCGGTGCGCAGATCCGGCTGCGCCTGCCACAGGGCGTTGGCCACCGGCAGCTTCGGCAGATCGTGCGGCGTCGCGACGGTTTCGATGGTGTTGACCAGCAGGCGGAAGCGATCGCCTAAATCAATCAGGCTGGCGACGATCGCCGGGCCGGTTTGGGTGTTGAAGATCAGACGGGCCGGATCGGCCTTACCGCCAATTCCCAGCGGCTGGACGTCGAGGATCGGTTTCTCGGCGGTAGCGATAGTCGGGCACACTTCCAGCATGTGCGAGCCCAGCACCAGATCGTTGCCGTTGTCGAAGTGATAGGTGTAATCCTCCATAAAGGAGGTGCCGCCCTGCAGACCGGTCGACATCACTTTCATGATGCGTAGCAGAGCGGCGGTTTTCCAGTCGCCTTCGCCGGCAAAGCCGTAGCCCTGCTGCATCAGGCGCTGTACGGCGAGACCCGGCAGCTGTTTCAGGCCGTGAAGGTCTTCAAAGGTGGTGGTAAAGGCGTGGAAACCGCCTTGTTCAAGGAAGCGTTTCATCCCCAGTTCGATGCGCGCGGCGTCCAGCACATTCTGGCGCTTATCGCCGTGCACCTGCGCTGCTGGCGTCAGGCGGTAGCTGCTTTCGTATTCATCGACCAGCGCGTTGATATCGCCGTCGCTGATGCTATTCACCACCTGCACCAGATCGCCTACCGCCCAGGTGTTGACCGAGAAGCCGAACTTAATCTGCGCCGCCACTTTATCACCGTCGGTTACCGCCACTTCTCGCATGTTATCGCCGAAGCGGCACACTTTCAGATGGCGGGTATCCTGCTTCGAAACCGCCTGACGCATCCACGCGCCGATGCGCTGGTGCGCTTCTTTATCCTGCCAGTGGCCGGTGACGACGCTGTGCTGCTGGCGCATGCGCGCGCCGATAAAGCCGAATTCGCGGCCGCCGTGAGCGGTCTGGTTAAGGTTCATAAAGTCCATATCAATGCTGTCCCACGGCAGGGAGGCGTTGAATTGGGTATGGAATTGCAGCAGCGGCTTGTTGAGGAGCGTCAGGCCGTTGATCCACATTTTCGCCGGTGAGAAGGTGTGCAACCAGACCACTAATCCGGCGCATTTATCATCGTAGTTGGCGTCGCGGCAAATATGCGTGATTTCATCCGGCGTGGTGCCGAGTGGTTTCAGCACCAGCTTGCACGGCAGTTTTGCTTCCGCATTCAGGCTATTCACCACATGTTCGGCATGTTTCGTTACCTGGCGCAGGGTCTCCTGGCCATACAGGTGCTGGCTGCCAATTACGAACCATACTTCATAGTTATCAAAAATCGTCATTTTCGTATCCTTAATGGGTGAGCGCTGCCGGAGATTGCGGGGCGTTTTCCGCCTTTGCAGCCGAAGGGAGATAGTGTTGTTCCGCGCTAGCCGACCACTGCTGGTAGCGCTGATACAGTTGTTCGAAACGCTGCGCCTGTTGCGCGCGCGGCTGCAGGGTGTTTTCCACCTCGCTTGCCATGTTGCGCTGCGCGGCGGGGATATCCGGATAGACGCCCGCGGCGACGGCGGCGAAGATGGCGGCGCCCAACGCGCAGCACTGATCGGAGGCGACAATCTGCAGCGGACGGTTCAGGACGTCGCAGCAGGCCTGCATGATGACCTGGTTCTTGCGCGCGATGCCGCCGAGTGCCATCACGTTATTCACCGGAATGCCCTGCTCGGTGAAGCACTCCATAATGGCGCGAGCGCCGAAGGCGGTGGCGGCAATCAATCCGCCGAACAATGCCGGGGCGTCGGTGGCCAGATTTAAATCGGTAATAACGCCTTTCAGCCGCTGGTTGGCGTTCGGCGTGCGGCGGCCGTTGAACCAGTCCAGCACCACCGGCAGGTGATCGAGGGACGGATTATTGGCCCAGGCTTCGGTGAGCGCCGGCAGCAACTGTTTTTGACTGGCTTTGATTGGCTCGCGCAATTCAGGGTGCTGTTGGGCAAGCTGTTCCAGCGGCCAGCCGAGAATGCGGCCAAACCAGGCATAGATATCGCCGAATGCCGACTGACCGGCCTCCATACCGATGAAATCCGGCACCACGCTGCCGTCCACCTGGCCGCAGATACCTTTCACCGTGCGGTTGCCCACGCTCTGTTTATCGGCGATCAGAATGTCGCAGGTGGAGGTGCCGATCACTTTAACCAATGCGTTAGGCTGCGCGCCGGCGCCGACCGCGCCCATATGGCAATCGAAGGCGCCGCCGGAAATGACCACCGTCTCCGGCAGGCCGAGGCGCTGCGCCCATTCGGCGGTCAGATTGCCGACGGGGAGATCCGCAGTCCAGGTGTCGCGGAACAGCGGCCAGGCAAGGTGGCGGTTAATAATCGGGTCGAGTTCGTCGAAGAAGCTGGCGGGCGGCAGTCCGCCCCAGCTCTCGTGCCACAACGATTTGTGTCCGGCGCTACAGCGACCGCGACGGATATCCTGCGGGCGGGTGGTGCCGGAAAGCAGGGCGGGCACCCAGTCACAAAGTTCAATCCACGACGCCGCGGCCTGCGCGACGGCGCTATCTTCGCGCGTGACGTGGAGGATCTTGGCCCAGAACCATTCGCTGGAGTAGATGCCGCCGATATAGCGCGAGTAATCTTCTTTACCCGGCGCGTGGCACAGGCGGGTGATGGCCTCCGCCTCTTCCACCGCGGTATGATCTTTCCACAGCACGAACATGGCGTTCGGGTTGTCAGCGAATTCTTCGCGCAGCGCCAGCACGTTTCCGTCCGCATCAATCGGCGCCGGGGTTGAGCCGGTGCTGTCGACGCCGATACCGACCACCGTCGCCCGTTGTTCAGCGCTTAATGCCGCCAGGACGCTTTTCAGCGCTGATTCCATGGATTCAATGTAATCACGCGGGTGATGGCGGAAGCGGTTATTCGGCCCATCGCAGAACAGCCCTTCCTGCCAGCGTGGATACCACTCTACGCTCGCGGCCAGTTCCGCGCCGGTAGCGCATTCCACCGCCAGCGCGCGTACTGAGTCACTACCAAAATCGAGGCCAATCGCAATTGCCATCTTGTTACTCCATGCTGAAATCATTCATGCAGCAACAGTAGATATCCCCGGATAAATCCGTCAGGCCGTATTCGCTAATCTTATGGACTATATTGCTGTCACCACGCAAAGTGTGACGCCGTGCAAATATTCGATGTGGACTTTCCTGCCGTATTTATAGACACTTTTGTTATGCGCTGGATCAACGCGAAATGCGTGCTGGTAGCGCTTTTTTCGCTCGCCGTGCGGGTTTTTGTCTAAATTCCCACCGGTATCGCAGTCGCAACGGCGCGGATGGCGATAAAATGATGAATATGGACAATTGGTGTCAAAAATACCTCGTGGAGAACGACGCTTATGGCCGAAACGCAAAACGATCCGCTGCTTCCGGGCTATTCCTTTAACGCCCATCTGGTCACCGGCCTGACGCCGATTGAGGCGCAGGGATATCTCGATTTCTTTATCGACCGTCCGCTGGGCATGAAAGGCTATATTCTCAACCTGACGATCCGCGGCGAGGGGGTGATCAACAACCACGGCGAACAGTTCGTTTGTCGCCCCGGCGATATGCTGCTGTTTCCGCCGGGGGAGATTCATCACTATGGCCGCCATCCCGACGCCAGCGAGTGGTATCACCAGTGGGTCTATTTCCGCCCACGCGCCTACTGGCATGAATGGCTCAACTGGCCGACGATCTTCGCCCATACCGGTTTCTTCCGCCCGGATGAACAATGGCAGGCGCGGTTTGGCGAACTATTCGGGCAGATTGTCGATGCCGGACAGGGGGCGGGGCGTTATTCCGAACTGCTGGCGATTAACCTGCTGGAACAGCTGCTACTGCGGCGCATGGAGGCGATTAACGAATCGCTGCATCCGCCGCTGGATAACCGGGTGCGCGACGCCTGCCAGTACATCAGCGACCATCTGGCGGACAGCCATTTCGATATCGCCAGCGTCGCCCAGCACGTCTGTTTGTCACCTTCTCGTTTGTCGCATCTGTTTCGCCAGCAGTTGGGGATAAGCGTACTTGGCTGGCGGGAAGATCAGCGAATTAGCCAGGCTAAACTGCTGTTGAGTACTACCCGGATGCCGATTGCCAGCGTCGGCCGCAACGTTGGCTTCGAAGATCAGCTCTATTTTTCGCGGGTCTTTAAAAAATGCACCGGCGCCAGCCCCAGTGAATTCCGCGCAGGATGTGAATAAAAAGTAAAGAAAGTGAAATGATGACCCGCTTAAATGTCACAGCCAGTAAACTATTAAGACAATTGGTGGCTTGACGACGACGTGACGGCTCCGGAGAATCCGGGCTTCGTTTTTTAACCGGGTACATTATGCAGGCATTGCTGGAACACTTTATCACCCAATCCACGATCTACTCGTTGATAGCCGTGATGCTGGTGGCATTTCTTGAGTCGCTGGCGCTGGTGGGGCTTATCTTACCCGGCACGGTTATGATGGCTGGTCTGGGGGCGCTCATCGGCAGCGGCGAAGTTAACTTCTGGCAGGCGTGGCTGGCGGGGATTGTCGGCTGCCTGTTGGGAGACTGGATCTCATTCTGGCTCGGCTGGCGCTTTAAAAAGCCGTTACACCGCTGGTCGTTTATGAAAAAAAATCGCGCGCTGCTGGAGAAAACCGAACACGCGCTGCACCAGCACAGCATGGTGACGATTCTGATTGGCCGCTTTGTCGGGCCGACGCGGCCGCTGGTGCCGATGGTGGCCGGGATGCTCGACCTGCCGGTGGCGAAGTTCGTGCTGCCGAATATTATTGGCTGCCTGCTCTGGCCGCCGCTCTATTTCCTCCCCGGTATTCTGGCGGGGGCGGCGATTGATATTCCTGCCGATGAAAACAGCGCCAGCTTCAAATGGCTGCTGCTGGGCGCGGCGCTGCTGGCGTGGCTGGCGGGCTGGCTGTGCTGGCGGCTGTGGCGGAGCGCGAAAACCTCCGGCGATCGCCTGACCCGTTGGCTACCGCGCGGACGCCTGCTGTGGCTGGCGCCGTTGATGGCGGCGCTGGCGGTAGCGGCGCTAACATTTGTTTTCCGCCATCCCCTGATGCCGGTCTATCTTGAGATCCTGCATAAGGTCATTTCGCGCTAATTCCCAACAGCGCCGAGGCACTGCTGTTGCCGCTTAACAGATCGTCAGTGGCGCCGTCCCAGGCAATGCGCCCTTCGGCGACCACGATGGAACGAGGCGCAATGCGCGCCGCATCCTCCACGCTGTGCGATACCATCAACAGCGTCAACTGCTGCCGCTGACAGACATCGGCGACCAGCGTCAGCATCTCCTGACGCAGCGCCGGATCGAGCGCCGAGAAGGGTTCATCAAGCAGCAGCACCGGCTGTTGGCGTACCAGACAGCGGGCCAGCGCCGCCCGCTGCCGCTGGCCGCCGGATAGCTCGCCAGGCAAGCGATCCAGCAATGTATCCATTCCCATCTGCCCGGCTATCGCCATGACCTGCGCGTGCTGCTCGCGGTTCAGCTTAAGGCCGGGGTGGATGCCGAGGCCAATATTCTGCCGGACGGTGAGATGGTTAAACAGGTTGTTCTCCTGAAACAGCATAGAAACCGGGCGTTGCGCCGGCGGCGTGGCGTTATGCTTCTCGCCGTCGATCAGCAGGCTACCGCTGGCGGGGGGCAGAAACCCGGCAATCAGATTCAGCAGCGTGCTCTTTCCGGCGCCGCTGGGACCGAGCACGGCGATGCGCTCTCCGCGCTCGACGCTGAGCGTAAATCGCATCGGCAAATGCTGATACAGCCAGGTGACATCATTGAGTTTTAGCATCGCGTCCCGGTAGTTTCTCGATCAAAGTAAAAAGGATAAAGCACAGCAGCAGGAGCAGGAGCGCGGTGACCGCGCCGTCCTGGCTGCGGTAGGAGCCGATCTGCTGATACAGATAGAAAGGCAGCGTGCGGAAGGATTCATTGCCGAACAGCGCCACCACGCCGAAGTCGCCAATCGACAGCACGCAGGCGAAAGCCAGGGCCTGCGCCAGCGGCCGTTTCAGCGCCCGCAGCTCCACCACCCGCAGCCGGTTAAAACCTCGTAGCCCCAACGACTGACACAGGGCGCCATAGCGGACGGCAATATCGCGCATTGGGTTTTCCAGCACCTTCAGGGCATAGGGGATTGCCATCAGCGCGTTGGTAAAGATGACAATCCCGTCGGCGGATTCCGGCAGGCCGATACTGTTATTGAGCAGCAGGAAGAAGCCGGTCGCCAGCACAATCCCCGGCATGGCAAGAATAAGCATACCGCTGAGTTCCAGCGTCTGCCCGGCCAGCGGCAGGTTACGGGCGCGCAGTTCGCGACTGCTCCACAGCAGCATCATGGTCAGAATGACGCTGAGCACACCGGCGGCGAGGGCGATACGCAGCGAGGTCCACAGCGCCTGCCACAGTGCGGCTTGGCCCAGCACCTTCGGCAGATTGACGTTGAGCCCATCGACGATCACCGCCAGTAGCGGCGGTAGCAGCAACAGCAGAGCGACGGCGATCAGCGCGTAATCACACAGGCGACTATGCAGACGGTCGTCGGGGTCGCGCCAGCCTTGCACCTGACTGGCGCCGATCGCCACGGCTTTGCTCAGGCGCTGGCTCAGCAGCACCAGCCCAAGGCAGCAGATCATTTGAATAATCGCTAACAGCGCCGCCCGCGCCGGGTCGTAATCAAAGCTTAGCGCTTGATAGATAGCCAGCTCAATGGTGGTGGCCCGCGGCCCGCCGCCGAGCGACAGCACGGTGGCGAAACTTGCGAAGCACAGCATAAAAATCAGCGCGGCCACCGGCGGGATCTGCCGACGCAGCCACGGCCATTCCACAAGACGGAAGAAGACGAAACCGCGCATCCCGAGCTGAGCGGCGATCTGCCGCTGTTCGCCGGGAATGTTTTCCAGCGCCTGCAGCAGCAGGCGGGTCGCCATCGGCATATTAAAGAACACATGGGCCAACAGGATACCCTGTAAGCCGTATGGCGAGAAATCCCACTGCCAGCCGAGCGCGTGGAACAGCGCGGCGAGCCACCCCTGGCGGCCATAGACGCTGAGGATGCCGAACACCGCCACCAGTACCGGCAGGATCAACGTCATCGCGCACAGGCGCAGCAGCAGCGTGCGCCCCGGAAAGCGGCGGCGATACAGGGCGCGGGCGAGGAATATCGCCGGCACCACGGAAAATAGCGCCGACAAAAACGCCTGCCAGAAAGAGAAGCGTACGACGTGCCAGAGATAGCTATCGCTGAGGATCGTCTGCCAGGGCGCCTGCGGCGCTTCCAGCCACAGCGCCAGAAACGCCGCCAGCGCTACGATGACCAGTAAGAAAGCCGCCGCGGCGCCGGGGATCAGCCAGCCGAAACTTAGCGGCTGACGGCGCGTTGCCATGAACCGATCCAGTTTTGACGTTCAGCAGCGACCTGCTGCGGGGTGAACTGCAGCGTGGTTTGCGGTTTGGTTAGCGTATTGAAGCCGGCCGGCAGCGCGACCTGGGTTACCGGGTACATCCAGTTGCCGGTGGGAATGGCGTTCTGGAAGCCTGGTGAGACCATAAATTTCAGGAACTTCTCCGCCAGTTCCGGTTGCTTGCTGGCGGCGGTACGCGCGGCGACTTCAACCTGCAGATAGTGGCCTTCGGTAAAGTCCGCCGCGGCATAATTATCTTTTTTCTCTTCGATGAGGTGATAAGCCGGCGAGGTGGTGTAGCTCAACACCAGGTCGCTTTCGCCTTTCAGGAACAGGCCGTAGGCTTCGCTCCAGCCCTTGGTGACGGTGACGGTTTTGGCCGCCAGCTTCTGCCAGGCTTCCGGCGCCTTATCGCCATACACTTTTTGCATCCACAGCAGCAGACCGAGCCCCGGCGTACTGGTGCGCGGGTCTTCGTAGATCACGCGCCATTTCTGCGGGCTCTCGACCAGCTCTTTCAGGCTTTTCGGCGGGTTTTTCAGCTTGTTTTTGTCATATACGAAGGCGAAGTAGCCGTAGTCGTAAGGCACGAAGGTGTCATTATCCCAGCCGCCGGGTACGGAGACTGCGCTGGCCGGCACGCCGCTTTTGGCAAACAGTTTGCTCTGCGCCGCGGCTGCCAGCAGATTGTTATCAAGGCCGAGCACGACATCGGCTTTACTGTTTTTGCCTTCCATTCGCAGCCGGTTCAGCAGCGAGACGCCATCTTCGAGGGCGACATATTTCAGTTCGCAGCCGCAGTCGGCCTCAAATGCCTTTTTAACCGCTGGGCCAGGACCCCAGTCGGCAGAGAATGAATCATAGGTGTAAACGGTCAGGACCGGTTTAGCAAAGACCGGGGCGGCGACCAGCGCCAGCAGGGGAAGCAGTTTTTTCAACACTTTGCACCTCAATATATGGGGAGGCAAAGGATTTTGAGTAGGCCTCAAATCCCTTCGCCGGCGTTATCCGGATCAGGTTCGACGGGTATTTTCTCAGCCCATACGCTTCATCCTTCAAGCCGCATCTGCGTTAGCTTCGCGCGCTCACCCCAGCCACATAGTTATCTATGCTCCAGGGGATTCACCCGCTTGCTGCCTTGATGCAACTTGAATGATATTGCGTATGTTTATTAGCACCCCGTTGAGAACGGCGATAGTGTAATGATTTTGTTAGATGACGCAAAGCATTCAGGGCTCCGGCGGGGCGAACCACGCCGATTTAAAGTCAAACCAGCCGAGGGTGTTCATGCGCACGCCGCGCATACTGCGCTGGCCCTGAATCATAAGCCAGTGGTGAATCAGCGGAACAATATGCTGTTTCTCCAGCAGTTGCTGGCTCCAGGTCGCCGGGTTGAATTCGCCCGCGCGCCAGCGGTTGGCGTCTGCCTCCCAGTCGATGGGAATGCAGTGATGCATGAGCGGCACTTCATATAAATAGGCGAACAGGGAAAAATCGATCGGCAGCGTGAAATTGACGCTGTTGAGCCAGATATCGCTCACCGTTTCGCCGCGATGCCAGTCATCATACTCCAGCTCCTGAATGTTCAGCTTCACCTGATGTTCCGCCAGCAGCGCCCGCATGATCCCGCCAATGACCCGATGTTCCACATGATCGCGATAGTAGGTGAGGGTGACTGACTCCAGACCGGCTGGTTTTTCGCAGGCGTGGCTGCGGGCGTGGTGCCAGCGCGGCAGCAGGCCGTAGGCCGGGAACCAGTTACCTTGATAGTGCTCGCCGGCGTGATACAGCAGATTGGCTGGCTGGAACAGATAACTTAACCAGCGGCGCACGTCATCATTGCCGCCCAGCGGGCTGCGACTATCAAAGAGCAGGTAATAGCACCCCTCTTCCAGGCGGCTCTCTACGGCTTTTTCGCTTTCAGTATTACCCTGCAGGGTTAAGCCGCCGTTGGGTTCTTCGCTAATTTCCGGCAGCACCCAGACGTTAACCTCATCGATCAGCGCCCGGTAGCCGAAGTACTCTTCAAAGGCATGGATTTTCAACTGGTTTTGATTATTGCGCGCGACCGCGTAAGGGCCGGTACCGATAGGCATACTGGAAAAGTTCTCCATCGTCCGCCATTCCCGCGGCAGCACCATTGCCGGGACCTGGCCTAACAGCCAGGGCAGCCAACGGTCCGGCTGGCTGAGGTGAATATCCAGCGTCCAGGCGGTCGGCGAGACGATGCGCTCGATATGGGAAAATAGCGGCAGTTCGCTGCTGCGCTGTAGCGAGGAGATAACGTCGGCCATCTCCAGCTCCCGGCCATGATGGAAATGAATGCCGGGACGCAGGAAAAAGCGCCAGTGGTTAGGCGAAATTTGCTGCCAGTGGTGGGCGATATCGGCCTCCAGTTCCCCATTTTCCTCATTTACCCGCGTCAGGGCGCTAAAAATTTGCCGCGCGATGTGGGTCTCCGAACGGCGCAAGGCGCTGCCGGGCAGTAGATTCTTCATCGGCCGATAGTAGAGCACGCGCAGAATGTGCCTCCCCTGGCGGAAACTGCGGCCAAGATGGGAGATCAACATTTGCCTGACCGCCGTTTTATCGCCAACCAGTTGCACCAGCTGATCGATGCGATCCTGCTCCAGTAAATCTTCGGCACGCTGCTGCTGCAGCGCCAGACCGGTATAAAGGAAGGTCAACCTGGAACGCTTGCCGCGCCCGGCTTCGGATTCCCACGCCAGCCAGCCGCGCGCTTCCATCAGGTTGAGCAAGGTGCGCATATGGCGGCGCGAACAGCTAAGCATTTCCGCCAGTTCGTTGAGGGTGGTCTGCTGCGACCTGCCGTCGCAGCATTGCCACAGGCGGATGAACTGTTGTTGCAGACGGCTGGAAGGCATAAAAGAGGAACTCCTGACGAAAACTCAGCAATTTATGAGTTCCTATATTAAGCCAATAATGAACCTCGATGAAGTAAGGAGATGAATATGACGAGGTCAACCACTAAGCAGTTCTATCAACGGTACTTTTCTGCGACGCAGGGCGCGTCCTGGCTGGCCCGCCAGTTAGCAGGAAGGCAGCAGAAAATGCTGGAGGAATTGATGCAGTGGGGAGTTACGTCGCCGACCTCCGATCGTTGACTTGCCGACATCATGTGTGACTGAGTATTGGTGTTATACTCGCCGTCTTTCAGGCTGCAAGCGTATTGGCTGCAACTCGAAATCCACAGAGTATAGAATCACCCGCCAGCAGATTGCTTCTGCTGGCTTTTTTCGTTTACTTCGCGTGTGTTAAGGACATTTCATGCTGTGGTTGATGACGATGGGGCGACGGTTAAACGGCGTCTATGCCGCCTTTATGCTGGTGGCTTTTATGATGGGCGTGGCCGGGGCGCTGCAGGCGCCGACGCTTAGTCTGTTTCTCAGCCGTGAAGTCGGCGCACAGCCGTTCTGGGTCGGCCTGTTTTATACGGTGAATGCGATTGCCGGTATCCTGGTGAGCCTGGCGCTGGCCAAACGATCCGATAGCCGCGGCGATCGTCGGCGGTTAATTATGTTCTGCTGCCTGATGGCGGTGGGTAACGCGCTGTTATTCGCTTTCAACCGCCATTATCTGACGCTTATCACCTGTGGCGTCATGCTGGCGTCGGTCGCTAATGCGGCAATGCCGCAGCTGTTTGCCCTCGCCCGCGAATACGCCGATAGCTCTGCCCGCGAAGTGGTCATGTTCAGCTCGGTGATGCGCGCTCAGCTGTCGCTGGCGTGGGTCATTGGCCCACCGTTGGCTTTTATGCTGGCGTTGAATTATGGCTTTATGACCATGTTCTCCATCGCCGCCGGGATTTTTGTCATCAGCCTGGCGCTGATTGCCTTTAAGCTGCCTTCGGTGGCGCGAGTGACGCAACTGCAGGAAGGCAGCAGCCTGCCGGAGCTGGAAGGCGGCTGGCGCGATAAAAACGTGCGCATGCTGTTTATCGCTTCTACGTTGATGTGGACCTGCAACACGATGTATATCATCGATATGCCGTTGTGGATCAGTAGCGATCTTGGCCTGCCGGATAGCCTGGCGGGGATACTGATGGGAACGGCTGCCGGTCTTGAAATTCCGGCGATGATCCTGGCCGGCTACTACGTTAAGCATTGGGGGAAACGCAAAATGATGGTGGCGGCAGTCGCCGCTGGCGTGCTGTTCTATGTGGGGCTGATTATGTTCCATGGCCGCACGGCGCTGCTGGCGCTACAGTTATTCAACGCCATCTTCATCGGTATCATCGCCGGGATCGGCATGTTGTGGTTCCAGGACCTGATGCCGGGGCGCGCCGGGGCGGCGACCACGCTGTTTACCAACAGTATCTCCACCGGGGTGATTCTGGCCGGGGTGATTCAGGGAGCGCTGTCGCAAAGCTATGGTCATGCCAGCGTTTACTGGACAATCGCGGCGATTTCGCTGCTGACGCTGTTTTTGACCAGTAGGGTTAAAGATATTTAAGTCATTCTCCCGCGCCGGCCATGCTGGCCCGGCGCGGGATAGCGTTATTTCAGCACGATTTGCTTGATGTCGCCGATGATAAAGATGTAGGCAATCACCCCGATCAGTGCGGTCACCCCAACGTAAATGAGGGCATAAAAGAAGTTACCGGTGGCTGATATAATCACGCCAATGATGAGTGGTGCGATAATTGAGGCCAGATTGGCACAGAAGTTAAATATACCGCCGGTCAACCCAGCCATATTATCCGGGGCAATATCAGATATTAACGTCCAGCCCAAACCGACCATTCCCTGACCAAAGAAAGCGATCGACATGATAATAATCACCGTCGAATTCGCACTGACCCAATTAGCGGCGATAATGCAGCTAGAAAGGAGCAGTCCGGAAATTATTGGAAGTTTTCGGCTTATGTTTGCCGAACCGGTACGCTTAAGTAGCCTGTCGGAAAGCCAGCCGCCGAAGATGATGCCAACCGCGGCGGCCAGGAATGGCCAGGTGGCGAAAAATCCCACGTGAAGCCACGGCAGATGGCGTTCGTTGGCCAGGTAAGTGGGGAACCAGGTAAGGAAAAAGACTAGCGTAGTGTTACCGGCAAACTGCCCCAGACTGGCGCCGATAATTTGTCGGCAGCAGAGTAGCCGTTTGGCATCGCGCCAGTTAAATGGAATATTTTCACTCGTATTGGTAATCTGGTTGGCGCCAATATAATCCAGCTCTGCTTTATTTGCCGTTTTTGATTCATGTGGCTCATGATAAAAACGCCACCATACGAAAGTGAATAAAATACCCAGCCCGCCGGTCAGGAAAAATAAGGTTCGCCAGCCGTGATGTTCAAGAATTAAATATAGCAATGGCGAGAAGGCGGCTAATCCAATATATTCCCCAACTGTATAAGTGGCGGTGGCTCTGGCGCGTTCATGCTGGGGAAACCATTTGCTGACGATGCGGCTATTGGCCGGAAAGCAGGGGGCCTCGCTGACACCTAGCCCCAGACGCAGAAGGAGCAAAGATTTCAGCCCCAGAGAGAAACTTTGCAGTAGGGTAAATAGTGACCAAAAGAAGATGGACAGGGCGTAGGTCAATTTATTACCGAAACGGTCTAAAAACATGCCGCCAGGAATTTGCGCCAGCGCATAAGTCCAGGCAAAAGCGGAAAAAACAATGCCCATCATTGCCGGGTCAATGTGGATTTCAGTGGTTAATTTTGGAGCGACGATTCCAAGAATGGTACGATCGAGATAATTGATCATCGTACCCAGCGATAACAGCGTTAAAATAAAAATACGCGTTCTGCTTCTTTTTAGCGTGCCGGGCGATGACGCCAGGCTTCCTTGAGAGCCAGGTATAGACATAAAGATTTCCTTTAAAGTTTAAAATATTTTTGCATGTATTTATGCATGCAGAAATATTTTAATGATTCATAGACTGGGTCTATGAATGGCAACGCTTTGTTACGCACAAAAGAAAATATCAAATAATATTTGATGTGAATCTGATATTGACTCGTTGTAGCGTATTATCAACCTGCCGCATGGTATATTAAGCGCAGTGATCTTATTCTTATATTATACGGACAAAAATAATGAACCTGAAGCAACTTTATTATTTTAAGCGATTGAGCGAGACGGAACATTACACCGAAGCTGCCTCCAGCCTGTTCATCACGCAACCTTCGCTAAGCCACGCCATATCTGAGTTGGAGAAAGAACTTGGCGTGGCGCTGTTCGCCAGAAAAGGGCGCAACGTCAAAATTACGCAAAACGGTAAACGTTTTTTACCCTATGTGGAAGATGCGCTCGCTTCTTTAGAGAATGGGCGGCTGACGCTGCAAAACAATGATAGCGAAAAGAAAGAGAATATTCGTATCGCCTTTATTTATACGATGGGTGAATTTGTTGTTCCGCAGTTAATTAATAAATACACTAATTCACCATCCAGTCACAAGGTGACTTTTTCCTTTACGCAAGGCACTTCGCTTTCGTTATTACAAGCGTTAAAGGCAGGAAAAACCGATCTGGCGATTTGTTCATATATTGCCGATGAACCAGACATCGATTTTATTCCCATCATTCAGCAGGAACTGGTGGTGGTGACGGCGAAAGATCATCCGCTTGCCAGATTGTATGAAAATGAGGTCGATCTGGTTGAGACGATTCACTATCCCTATATCTACTTCTCAGAGAACAGCGGTTTGCGGCCTTTTATTGATAATGTCTTTATGCAGCAAAAACTGGTGCCGGATATCGCCTGCTACGTCGATGAAGATACCGCGATGGCGGGGTTGGTTAGCATCGATTATGGTATTGCGATTATGCCGAGGATCTCCGCACTGGCAAATTATAACGTGCACATTCTGAAAATAAAAAATGAGCTCCCCCCGCGTTATATCTACCTTGCAACGATGAAGGAAAGGGTACTTTCTTCAGCAATTCAATCGTTTAAAAACGTCATTATTAACGATAGCCAGAGAATCAACTGAGCAAGCGCCCGGAGAGTGGCTCCGGGCAGCCTGTTTATCAGGACAGGATGTCCATTAGCTCGCGCAGCTTAGCGATGGCAATCTGACCCGGCGCGGAGGCCTGGCCGACGGTGCCAAAGGTCATCGCTGAACCGAACAAGCGTCCGGTTACCCGGCTAACGCCGCCGGATTTGCCCATCGACATGGTGATCAGCGGGCGCGTCGCGTACTTCTCTTTCATGGTCAGCGTGGCGGAAAGCAGAGTGAGAACGTCCTGAGGCGTCTGCGGCATCACCGCGATCTTTGGTAGATCGGCACCCAACTCCTGCATTCGACGCAGTCGATAGATGATATCTTCCTGCGCCGGCGTTTTATGGAAATCATGATTGCTCATGATCACTTTTACGCCGGCTTGATGCGCATCGTTCACCAGCGCGCGGATTTGCGCTTCGTCGTTAAACAGCTCGATGTCGATAACATCGGCTAATCCGCTTAGCGCCGCCTGACGGTTAAGTTCAAAATACGCTTCGTCGCTGATTTCCGTTTCGCCGCCCTCTTTCTTACTGCGAAAGGTGAACAGCAGCGGTAGAGCCTTCAGCGTATGACGGATTTCCGCCAGCGCGGCCAGCACCTGGGGGATTTCCCGGACGTGGGTAAAATGGTCAACTCGCCATTCGATAATATCAGCGCCAGCGTCAACCAGGCCCTGCGCATTAGTCAGCAGTTCATCCAGCGTTTTCCCGATCAGCGGTACGCAAATTAAGGTTTCGCCTTCCTTGAAGGTGATGTTCTTTACGGTTACTGCAGTTGTCATGTAGGTATCCATTATTGTTGTCGTGAACCTCAGGCGGTGACGGTGGTGCGAGACACTCTTTGCGCCGCGCGCGCCTGAAGTTGACGATAGCCGATGTACAGGGCGATCACAAAGCCGATAACGGCGATCAGGAAATCAAACCACATAATGCTGGCAATACTAATCTGTGAAAGCCTGGCGGTGATAAGCGGGATCGTGAAGCTCGCGATACTGCCTGCGGTGTAGAAGATCCCGGTCGCCTTGCCTTTGCCATTCGGAAAGCTCATTGCCATGATGGTCGCTCCCAGCTGCAATACCCCGCCGGCAGCGGCAAAGCCGATGACGAAGGCGAAACCGGTAACCATCAGCGGGGTGGGGAACAGGCACACTAACAGCAGTGAGACCATCGACAGGCAGGTATAGATGATCATCGCTACCGCAGAGCTGAATACCTCTTTGACGAAAGCGGCGGTCACGAAGACGCAGACCAGCGAACCGACGGTGTAGATGCTCAGGAGCTTGATCGCCGATGCATAAGGCATACCGACCACGAACTGACCATATTGCGCCAGCCACTGGCTTACCAGGTAAAAAGTTGCCATGCCGATATAGCCGTACAGGGTAAAGACAACCATATCCAGTTTGTTGGCTTGCGGCTTAGCTGAAGCCGCTGCCTGCGCCGCTGGAGCCTCTTCCTTTTTGGCCGCCTGGCTATCGGGGAACGGCATCTTGAGCAGATAGATTGCGCTCAGTACAAACAGAGCCGCCGCGATCACGAACGACCAGCCAAACCACAGATTTGCCCATATCAGCAGGCTGATAATGAACGGCAGCAGAAATTGCCCTGCGGAAACGAAGGCTTTGATGAGTACATTAGCGCGGCTGGCGGAGTGCGGGAAAGACTCCATCAGCGCCGGATAGGTTCCGGAGTCGAGGAAGCTGTTCGCCAGACCAGCCATGATGCCAAACACGTAGGCCAGATAAATATTTTTAGTCAGCAGAATGCCGACGAAGAAGATCAGATAACTCAGGATCCCGAGATAAATAAAAGGCTTGCGACCAAAGCGATCCGACAAAAAACCGGTCACGATCGTCGCCAGTTTACCGATACCTAATGAGGAGATAACGATCGATACGCCAGCAGCATCTGTTCCCCACTGTTCCTGAAGATGGGCCATGTTGAGGGTGATTAAAAGCACCCCCATGCCGTGGATCAGGTAGTTGAGATACAGCCCTGCCGCAGTAGGGATGTATTTGTTTTTCATCTCTTGCCTCTTAGAACAGAATGCTCTTGACGTAGTCAACCGGCATCTCTTTGCCCGTCCAGATTTCGAACGCGCGCGCGCCTTGCCACAGCATCATTCCCAGGCCGTTAAGGGTGCGGCAGCCTTTTTTCTCCGCCACTTCCAGCAGATGGGTTTTACGCGGGTTATAGACGACGTCGGAGACAATCAGGTCCGGGCGCAGGAAGCTGTCGTTTGGCAGCAGCATCTGGCCTTCGAATGGTTTCATACCGACGCCGGTGGCGTTGGTGAGGATCACGCTGCTGTCGATTTCGGCGCGCAGCTTGTCATGATCGTCGAGATCGAAAAGGTGGATCTCGCAGTCGGTGTTATCGCGGATCTTGGCGACGGTCTGCTCGGCATTGGCGAAGAACTTGTCTTTACGGTTGAAGATCGAGATGGCCTTCACGCCGTCGAGCGCGGCCTGTACGCTGATGGCGGTAGCCGCGCCGCCCGCGCCGAGGATGGTCATCTTTTTGCCGATGATATCGATACCGGCTTCTGACAGCGCGCGCATATAGCCGGTGCCGTCGGTAATGTGACCGGTCAGGACGCCATTATCGTTGACGACGGTATTGACCGCGCCGACCAGCTGCGCCGCCGGCGAAAGCTTGTCGAGATACTGACAAATCTCGGTTTTATTCGGCATTGAGACGTTGTAACCGCGCAGTTTCAGCGCGCGGAAGCCCTGCACGACATCTTTTAGCTCCTGGTTATCGACTTCGAACGCCAGGTAGGCGTAATCGAGACCAAGATGCGCAAAGGCTTCGTTGTGCATGGTCGGCGACATGCTGTGTCTAATCGGGGTAGCGATTAAGCCAATCAGCTCGGTATGACCGGTAAGACGTTCTGCCATGATAAATATCCTCAATATGTTAAAAATGGAATCTGTTGCGCTTCGCGATTGCCGAGTACGCCCATGTCTTCGAGTATTTCCAGCACGTTGCGGCCTTCGCGCACGCCGTCAATAATTCGCCGGGCCGACAGGCTGTCGCCGATATTCATGATTTTTACGTTGTTGGCGGCGGCCCACTGGGCGATGTCGTCGAGACCTGCGCGGTTGGCGCGCATTCCCAGGCACACAAAGCCGTAGTCGAAGGGAATATCGAACGTGCCGCTGGCGGTATTAACGGTGAAATGGTCTGGAGCGACAGCGGTCAATCGGGTCTGCATGTGTTGCTCCACCTGGTGTTCTTCCAGCATGGTCAACATCGCGTTTTTGGTAATAATGTCGAGGTCCTGTCCCGGGGCGTCCTGCATTTCAATCAGCACCGTTTCGGCGCCGCGCGCGGAGAAGTATTCGATGACGTCCAGGCCGACGGCGCCGCCGCCAACCACCACGATGCGTTTACCTGCGGCATCGGCAAAGGCGTCAAGGTGTTCAATCATGCCGGTTATTGAGAACAGGCGGCCACCCTTGGCGTCAATGTTCTCGCGCAGGCCGTCGATCGGCGGCAGTAGGGGAACCGAGCCGGTGGCGTTAACGATGAGCTGTGGATGCAGCGCGGCGACTGAAGCGACGTCGGCGCGTTTACCGACCTGCAGCATCAGATTACTGAGCCCGGAAAGGCGGTTTTTCATAAACTGCGGGAAATCGGCGATGCGCTTTTTCTCCGGCAGCAGCGCAATGGTGCTGGCCAGGCCGCCGACGTGGCTTTTCTCTTCCAGCAGCCAGGTGTTGCAGCCGACTTCCGCGGCGGTGCAGGCAGCTTCCATTCCGGCCGTGCCGGCGCCGATTACCACGACGTTGGTTTCGCGCGAAACACGCTGCTGTTTGTAAGCGTCGCCGTGGATGATGTCCGGGTTGATCGAGCAGCGCAGCGGGCGAGAGCGGGCGATGCGGTGATCCGCGCAGCCGATATTACAGGAGATGCATTTGCGCATCAGACGCTCATTGCCGCTTTGTACTTTCTGCACCCATTCAGGCTCGGCAATCAACCCACGACCAATGGCGATCAGATCGGCATCGCCGGTCGCGAGGATATCTTCGGCGATTTTTGGCGAACGAATGTTGCCGGCGATCACCGTCGGCTTATGGAATTTGTCGCGTACCGCGCGGGAGAGATAGCGCTTCCAGCCATCTTCCAGCGACATCTGGTCGATTTGCAGGTTCAGGTTATCGTTCTGTGCGGCAGAGACGTTAATGATGTCGACTTTGTCCTGACACAGTTCGAGGATGCGCAGCGAATCTTCCAGCGTGTTGCCGCCCTTTAAGAAATCGTCGGCGCTGATGCGTAGACTTATTGGGAAACGCGGCCCGACGCAGGCGCGAACCTTATCGATAATCAGGCTTAATATGCGGGTGCGGTTTTCGATACTACCGCCGAATTCGTCGGTACGTTTATTAAATAGCGGCGATAAAAACTGGCTAATTAAATAGGAGTGGCCGCCATGAATTTCTACACAGTCAAAACCGGCGCGGCGTACGCGCTCCGCGGCGTCGCCAAATTTGTCTACCGCGTGATAAATTTCTTCATGGGTCATTGGCCGCGGAATATTACCGTGCTTTTTCGACGGCGTGCTGGATGCGGAAAGCGGCGTCTGCCCATTCAGGCGATAAGCATAAGCCGAAGCGCCAGCGTGGTTCAGCTGAATCGCTACGCAGGCGCCGTGTTTATGAAGGGTTTCGGTTAATTTAAACAGACGCGGAATATATTGATCGTTATCGATACGTAACTGCGTTGTACCATTGGAGGCGAAGGGAAAATCGATGCAGATATTTTCCACGGTAATGAGCCCGGTACCGCCTTTCGCCCGCAGTTCGTAGTATTCAAGCTGTTCCTGCGAGACTTCGCCATTCAGGGTGGCCATATTGGTACCCATCGGCGGCATGATAATGCGATTTTTTATGGTCATCCCGTTGATAGTTAGCGGGCTGAATAGATGAGGATAGTGGCTCATTTAGGCTCTCCACAAGAACGGCAGGCGGCCCACGTTGTGAAGCAGGCGTCGTGACGTATCTAAAGTTAATATTTCTCTGTCAGGAAAGATAACGAGCCGGGGAGGGGAAAAATAATGCTTTTTTTTGTGCTGAGCTATAGGGGTTTTCTATGGAGTTAACCGTTAATTCACATATTGGACGGTTTGTTTTAAATACTTCTGCTGATTATTTACTTGTCATTGTGGATCTATACAAAAATAGCCCGGCAACGCCGGTATAAATGCACGATGAGGTACGGGAAGGATAAATTTATCTATAAATTATACGTAATAATAGGCGCCGGAGAGAAACACAAAGAGAAAGCCCGGCTTGTTCGCCGGGCTTGAAGGTTAGTTCATAAAGGCGGGTTGTTGGCGCTCGTAGGCGGAAATCGCCTCTTCATGCTGCAGCGTCAGGCCGATGCTATCCAGGCCGTTGAGCATGCAGTGGCGGCGGAAGTCGTCGATTTTAAAGCTGTAGGTTTTATCCCCGGCTTTAACCACCTGCGCTTCAAGATCCACTTCAAAGCGGATGCCCGGGCTCGCCTGTACCAGCTTGAACAGCTCATCCACCTGCTCATCGCTGAGCGTCACCGGCAGCAGTTGGTTATTGAAGCTGTTACCGTAAAAGATATCGGCAAAGCTTGGCGCAATCACCACTTTGAAACCGTAATCGGTCAACGCCCACGGCGCGTGCTCGCGCGAGGAGCCGCAGCCGAAGTTTTCACGCGCCAGCAGGATAGACGCCCCTTTATATTGCGGGAAGTTCAGTACGAACTCCGGGTTTGGTTGCTGCCCCTGGTCGTCGAGAAAACGCCAGTCGTTAAACAGGTGCGCGCCAAAGCCGGTACGCGTTACTTTCTGCAGGAACTGCTTAGGAATGATCGCATCGGTATCGACGTTTGCGGCATCCAGCGGAACCACCAGGCCAGTATGTTGGGTAAATTTCTCTGCCATGATGGTCTCCTTATTTCAAGTTACGAATATCGGCGAAATGGCCGGTCACCGCTGCCGCCGCGGCCATTGCCGGACTGACTAAATGAGTGCGTCCGCCGCGGCCTTGACGGCCTTCAAAGTTACGGTTGCTGGTAGAGGCGCAACGTTCGCCGGGATTCAGGCGGTCGTTGTTCATCGCCAGGCACATGGAGCAGCCCGGTAAGCGCCACTCAAAACCGGCGTCGATGAAAATCTTATCCAGACCTTCGGCTTCCGCCTGCGCTTTCACTGGGCCGGAGCCGGGAACCACCAGCGCCTGTACACCCGGCGCCACTTTACGCCCTTTGGCGATTTCCGCCGCCGCGCGTAAATCTTCGATTCGCGAGTTAGTGCAGGAACCGATAAAGACTTTATCGATCGCGACCTCGGTCAACGGCACGCCGGATTTCAGCCCCATATAGGCCAGCGCTTTTTCGGCGCTGGCGCGCTCGACCGGATCGCTGAACGATGCCGGATCCGGGATAATATCGGTGACGGAGATGACCTGGCCGGGATTGGTACCCCAGGTGACCTGCGGCGCAATCTCTTCTGCCTGCAGCGTCACCACGGTATCGAAGGTGGCGTCATCGTCGGTTTTCAGCGTTTTCCAGTATTCCACCGCGTCGGCGAAATCCTGGCCCTTCGGCGCGTGCAGGCGGCCCTGCACGTAATTGAAGGTGGTCTCGTCCGGCGCGACCAGACCCGCTTTGGCGCCCATTTCGATTGCCATATTGCACAGAGTCATACGGCCTTCCATGCTCAGGTCGCGAATGGCTTCGCCGCAGAATTCGACCACGTGACCGGTACCACCGGCGCTACCGGTTTTGCGGATGATCGCCAGCACGATGTCTTTCGCGGTAATGCCCGGCGCCGCTTTGCCACGAACTTCGATTTTCATCGTCTTCGCGCGACCCTGTTTCAGGGTCTGGGTCGCCAGTACATGTTCAACTTCAGAGGTGCCGATACCGAATGCCAGCGCGCCGAATGCGCCGTGAGTGGCGGTATGGGAATCGCCGCATACGATGGTCATCCCCGGCAGGGTGACGCCCTGTTCCGGGCCCATGACGTGTACGATGCCCTGGAATGGGTGATTTAAGTCATACAGCTCAACGCCAAACTCTTTGCAATTCTTAATCAGCTCCTGCATCTGAATACGGGCCATTTCGCCGGAGGCGTTGATATCTTTAGTCTGCGTTGAGACGTTGTGATCCATGGTGGCGAACGTTTTGCCCGGCTGACGCACCGGACGACCGTGCGCGCGCAGCCCGTCAAACGCCTGCGGAGAGGTGACTTCGTGCACCAGATGGCGGTCGATATACAGCAGTGGGGTTTCGTTCTGCGCTTCGTACACCACGTGCGCATCAAACAATTTTTCGTATAAGGTCTTCGCCATGATTACACCCCTTCCGCGACATAGCGGGCAATGATATCGCCCATTTCATCTGTACTGACAGCCGCCGTACCGCGCGCTAAGTCGCCGGTACGAATGCCTTCTTCTAATGCGCGGTTGATAGCGCGTTCAATGGCGCTCGCCGCGTCGCCCGCATCCAGGCTGTAGCGCAGCAGCAGCGCCAGCGACAGGATTTGCGCAATCGGGTTGGCGATATTTTTGCCCGCGATGTCCGGCGCCGAGCCGCCCGCCGGTTCATACAGGCCAAAACCTTGCTCGTTGAGGCTGGCGGACGGCAACATGCCCATAGAGCCGGTGATCATCGCGCACTCGTCGGACAGGATGTCGCCAAACAGGTTGGAGCACAGCAGGACATCGAACTGCGACGGATCTTTGATGAGCTGCATAGTGGCATTATCGATATACATATGCGCCAGCTCGACGTCCGGATACTCTTTGCCAATCTCGTTGACGATTTCGCGCCACAGGATAGAAGACTGCAGGACGTTGGCTTTATCGATTGACGTCACTTTGTGACGACGCTTGCGCGCCGATTCAAAGGCAATACGCGCGATACGCTCGATTTCAAAGCGGTGGTATACCTCGGTGTCGAAGGCTTTTTCATGCTGGCCGCTGCCTTCACGGCCTTTCGGCTGACCGAAGTAAATGCCGCCGGTCAGTTCGCGCACGCACAGAATGTCGAAGCCGTTGGCGGCGATATCGGCGCGCAGCGGGCAGAACGCTTCCAGCCCCTGATACAGTTTAGCCGGGCGCAGGTTGCTGAATAATTTGAAGTGCTTACGCAGCGGCAGCAGCGCGCCGCGCTCCGGCTGCTCGGCCGGCGGCAGATGTTCCCACTTCGGGCCGCCGACGGATCCGAACAGAATCGCGTCAGCCTGCTCGCAGCCATCAACGGTGGCTTGCGGCAGCGGCATGCCCTGACGGTCGATGGCGATGCCGCCAACGTCGTACTGGCTGGTGGTGATACGCATTGAAAAACGGTTACGAACGGCTTCCAGTACTTTCATCGCCTGGTTCATCACTTCCGGGCCAATTCCATCACCCGGCAAAACGGCAATATGATAATTCTTCGACATTACACGGTTTCCTTGTTGTTCTCTTTATTCTGAGCTTGGCGTTGCAATTCTTTTTCGACTTCGGCGGCGCGCCAGATATTGTTCAGCACGTGTACCATCGCTTTTGCTGACGATTCGACGATATCGGTCGCCAGACCGACGCCATGGAAGCGGCGACCGTTGTATTCCACAACAATGTCCACCTGACCCAGCGCATCTTTGCCGTGGCCTTTGGCGCTTAAGCCATACTTCACTAAGTCGATGTTGTAGTCCGTCACGCGGTTGATCGCCTGGTAGATAGCGTCAACCGGGCCGTTGCCATTGGCGGCTTCGGTTTTGATTTCATCACCGCAGGCCAGCTTGATAGAGGCGGTAGCGATATCGCTGGAGCCAGACTGGACGCTGAAGTAGTCGAGACGGAAATGCTCTGGTTCTTCCTGCTGTTTGTTAATGAAGGCCAGCGCCTCCAGGTCGTAGTCGAAGACCTGGCCCTTTTTATCCGCCAGCTTCAGGAAGGCGTCATACAGATGATCCAGGTTGTAGTCGCTCTCTTTGTAGCCCATCTCTTCCATACGGTGTTTCACCGCCGCGCGGCCGGAGCGTGAAGTCAGGTTCAGCTGTACCTGGTTCAGGCCGATGGATTCCGGGGTCATGATTTCGTAGTTTTCGCGGTTCTTCAGCACGCCATCCTGATGAATACCGGAAGAGTGGGCGAAGGCGCCGGTACCGACGATAGCTTTGTTAGCCGGGATCGGCATATTGCAGATTTGGCTGACGGTCTGGCTGGTACGCCAGATTTCGTGGTGATTGATGTTGGTGTGCACGTTCATAATGTCTTTGCGCACTTTGATCGCCATGATCACCTCTTCCAGCGCGCAGTTACCGGCGCGTTCGCCGATACCGTTCATCGCGCCTTCTACCTGACGCGCGCCAGCGTGGACGGCGGCGAGGGCGTTGCCGACGGCGATGCCTAAATCATCATGGGTGTGGACTGAAATAATCGCTTTATCAATGTTTGGTACGCGTTCGTACAGGCCGCTGATGATGTTGGCGTATTCAAACGGCATGGTGTAGCCGACGGTATCCGGGATATTAATGGTCGTGGCGCCAGCGCGGATAGCCGCTTCGACAACGCGAGCCAGATCGTCGATCGGCGTACGGCCTGCGTCTTCACAGGAAAATTCGACGTCATCGGTATAGTTACGCG
Source organism: Klebsiella sp. 141203 (assembly GCF_032601985.1). Lineage (NCBI taxonomy): Bacteria > Pseudomonadati > Pseudomonadota > Gammaproteobacteria > Enterobacterales > Enterobacteriaceae > Klebsiella > Klebsiella sp. 141203. Next base: position 252,800 of record NZ_JAQIRL010000005.1, read on the forward strand.
CGCGTTTCACCATGTAAATAGCGCGCTCGATGACTTCATCCAGCGTACTGCGCAACTTGGTGGCGATGTGCATCGGTGAGGTGGCGATGAAGGTGTGAATACGGAATGCTTCCGCCACTTTTAAGGATTCCGCCGCCACGTCGATATCTTTCTCAACGCAGCGCGCCAGCGCGCACACGCGGCTATTTTTGATGGTGCGAGCGATGGTCTGCACCGATTCAAAATCGCCTGGGGAAGAAACCGGGAAACCGACTTCCATCACATCGACGCCCATACGTTCAAGGGCCATGGCTATTTGCAGCTTCTCTTTCACGCTCAGGCTGGCCTGTAACGCTTGTTCCCCATCACGTAAGGTCGTATCGAAAATAATGACTTGCTGGCTCATGGTTTAGATCCTTAATCTGTTGCCTGGCGCCTTGCTTCGAGCATAAAAAAACCCGCGCAATGGCGCGGGTTTAGTGTCTTGCTGGAAGATGACTTAACGCTGAACGTCGCCCAACAGCCTACCGCGCACAATGGATGCGTTTAGTAGTAGTAGGCTGGTGAAGCGAGTAGTGCGAATCATGCGTCATACTCCAGTTGAAATCGATATGCTTTTAGAGTTACTGGATAGCGGTTTTGATGTCAACCCCAGGCAAGATAAAAACTGTTTTTCACAAGCCTGGTGAATTAGCTAATTGTGCTGGATTATCCCTTGTTTCGCCGACGATCCTATTTGAGACATTTATCTGCCTCTGGAAAAATAAAACAATTAGAAAAAATTTTTATCATAAAGGGGGGCGATAAAGACAGGAGGGAGGAATGTGCTTATCTTAATGAAACATAAGGGATTAGTGGTGTTGTCGTTGCTGGTTTTGAGAATTACAGGCGAGAGGAAGGATAACAAAGTGTTAATTAATAGCAGAGGGAAAATAGATAGTTAATTGATACTTAAATTGCAATTAACTAATAGTGGTGTTGTTTATTCCTGTGATCTATGGGTACACTTTATATCATCAAGTAAATGATATGTTTTAGGCGGGTTCCGGTGATGTCCTGTGAGGTTTTTCGTCGCTACTCATAACCTTGATATATTCCTAAAATTCAACTTTACCCTTTTGCAGATTTAATATGCATGATAAATGATATTGTCTTAATTAATTACTGCACTTTGGTAAAAGGAATTTAGCGTGACGGTGGAGTTAGATATGTTAATTGAAAATACTGAATATAAATCAGCCCCGGGACAGGAAGTCGTTAAACCACAACTGCGGATGGTGGATCTCAACCTGCTGACCGTCTTTGATGCGGTGATGCAGGAACAAAATATTACCCGCGCGGCCCATACTCTCGGCATGTCCCAACCGGCGGTAAGTAACGCGGTATCTCGTCTTAAGGTGATGTTTAATGATGAACTGTTTGTTCGCTATGGGCGCGGCATTCAGCCAACGGCGCGGGCATATCAGCTGTTTGGCTCGGTACGCCAGGCATTGCAACTGGTGCAAAATGAGCTGCCGGGTTCCGGTTTTGAACCGCTGAGTAGCGAACGCGTATTTAACCTCTGCGTTTGTAGCCCATTGGATAATTACTTAACCTCGCTAATATTTAATAAAGTTGGTGAAATCGCGCCAAATATTCATCTGGTCTTTAAATCAGCGCTACATCAAAACACCGAACATCAGCTGCGTTATCAGGAAATTGAATTTGTTATCGGCTATGAAGAGTTTCGTCGTCCTGAGTTCGCCTGCATACCTTTATTCAAAGATGAAATGGTTCTGGTTGCCAGCCGTAAACATCCGCGTATTTCCGGGCCGTTAACGGAAGCGGATATTTATCAGGAAGAGCACGCGGTCGTCGCATTGGATCGTTATGCGTCATTTAGCCAGCCGTGGTATGACTCCGTAGATAAACAATCCTGTATTGCTTATCAGGGCAATGCCATGGTCAGCGTATTAAATGTAGTTTCGCAAACCCACATGGTGGCGATAGCGCCACGCTGGTTAGCCAATGAATTCGCGGATAAATTAGACCTGCAGATATTACCGCTGCCGCTGAAGGTAAATAGCCGCACCTGCTTCCTCTCCTGGCACGAAGCGGCCGGTCGCGATAAAGGCCATCAATGGATGGAAGAGTTACTGGCGAATATCTGCCAGCGCTAATTGCCGTTATCTACAAAGGGGAGCGAAAGCTCCAGCTTATCTGAATAAATAGCCAAAAAGCAGAATATTATTCTGTTTATCACCGCGGGTTCTCGCAACCCGACGGTGAAAAATGGATGATTTTCTGCCGTAAGCCATTTTCCCCGAGTATTGGCTGTCTCATTTTGCTATTCATGAAGCAATCCTCCATATATTTCTCCAGATGCTTTCTTTTCTGCTTTTGAGACCCGCTGCAGACCCCGGCAGGCGAATTGCCTGCCTGTTGGCGAGCAGTTATGGTAATGCACAGCAAGTCGTTCACCTCAATGCGCTGCCGCTGGCGGCGCATCATACGACGCGCGCGGAAAATGACTTCCGCCGTCGTGAAAACAATAAGCCTGGAGGCAAACCATGGAGATGTTGTCAGGAGCCGAGATGGTCGTCCAATCGCTTGTCGATCAGGGCGTCAAGCAAGTATTCGGCTATCCCGGAGGCGCAGTCCTCGATATCTATGATGCATTACATACCCTCGGCGGCATTGACCATGTGCTGGTGCGCCATGAGCAGGCGGCGGTGCATATGGCCGACGGGCTGGCGCGCGCGACTGGCGAAGTCGGGGTGGTGCTGGTGACCTCCGGCCCGGGAGCGACAAACGCTATTACCGGTATTGCAACGGCTTACATGGATTCTATTCCGCTGGTCATTCTTTCCGGGCAGGTTGCGACCTCGCTGATTGGCTACGATGCCTTCCAGGAGTGCGATATGGTGGGGATCTCGCGGCCGGTGGTCAAACACAGCTTCCTGGTGAAACAGACTGAAGATATTCCAGGTATTCTAAAGAAAGCGTTCTGGCTGGCCGCCAGCGGCCGTCCAGGGCCCGTGGTGGTCGATTTGCCGAAGGATATTCTTAATCCGGCGAAGAAGCTGCCTTACGTTTGGCCGGATGCGGTTAGCATGCGTTCCTATAACCCGACGACCAGCGGCCATAAAGGGCAAATTAAACGCGCGCTGCAAACGCTGGTGGCGGCGAAAAAACCGGTCGTGTACGTTGGCGGCGGTGCAATCAATTCGCAGTGCGAAGCGCAGCTGCGTACGTTGGTCGAAAAGCTGAAGCTACCGGTGGTCTCTTCATTAATGGGTTTAGGCGCTTTTCCGGCGACTCATCAGCAGGCGCTGGGGATGTTGGGGATGCACGGTACCTATGAAGCCAACATGACTATGCATCATTCTGACGTTATTTTTGCAGTTGGCGTCCGCTTTGACGATCGCACCACCAACAATTTGGCTAAGTATTGCCCGAACGCCACTGTGCTGCATATTGATATCGATCCCACGTCGATCTCCAAGACCGTCCCGGCGGATGTGCCGATCGTCGGCGACGCGCGTCAGGTGCTTGACCAGATGTTTGATCTGCTTGAACAGGAAGAGAGCCAGCAGCCGCTGGATGAGATCCGCGACTGGTGGCAGCAGATCGAACAGTGGCGTTCCCGCCATTGCCTGCAATACGACACGCAAAGCGGCAAGATCAAACCGCAGGCGGTGATTGAAGCCATCTGGCGCCTGACCAACGGCGACGCTTACGTGACTTCCGACGTCGGCCAGCATCAGATGTTCGCCGCGCTCTATTATCCATTTGATAAACCAAGACGTTGGATTAACTCCGGCGGCCTCGGCACGATGGGCTTTGGCCTGCCTGCGGCGCTGGGCGTGAAGATGGCGCTACCGCATGAAACCGTTATCTGCGTGACCGGGGACGGCAGCATCCAGATGAACATTCAGGAGCTTTCCACCGCCCTGCAGTACGAACTGCCGGTACTGGTATTGAACCTGAATAACCGTTACCTCGGGATGGTGAAGCAGTGGCAGGATATGCTCTATTCCGGCCGCCATTCGCAGTCCTATATGGAATCGCTGCCGGACTTCGTGCGCGTCGCTGAGGCTTATGGCCACGTCGGTATTCGCATCAGCGAGCCGCAAGAGCTGGAGGCTAAACTGGCGGAAGCGCTGGAGCAGGTGCGTAATAACCGTCTGGTGTTCGTTGATGTAACGGTTGATGGTAGCGAGCATGTTTACCCCATGCAGATCCGCGGCGGCGGCATGGACGAAATGTGGTTGAGCAAAACGGAGAGAACCTGATTATGCGCCGGATATTATCTGTATTACTGGAGAACGAATCGGGGGCATTATCCCGGGTGATCGGCCTGTTTTCCCAACGCGGCTACAATATTGAAAGCCTGACGGTAGCGCCAACCGACGATCCGACGTTGTCCCGCATGACCATCCAGACGGTGGGCGACGAAAAAGCCATTGAGCAGATCGAAAAGCAATTACATAAGCTGGTGGACGTGCTGCGGGTTAGCGAACTGGGCCAGGGCTCCCACGTCGAGCGTGAAATCATGCTGGTGAAAGTGCAGGCCAGCGGTTATGGCCGCGAAGAGGTGAAACGCAACACCGAGATATTTCGCGGGCAGATTATTGATGTCACGCCTTCTATCTATACCGTGCAGCTTGCCGGAACCAGCGATAAGCTGGATGCCTTCCTGGCCTCCTTGCGCGACGTCGCGCGCATTGTTGAAGTGGCGCGCTCCGGAGTGGTCGGCCTGTCGCGCGGCGATAAAATCATGCGCTAAACGCTGAAAAAATGACGTAAAAATAGCCCGACACAAACTGTCGGGTTATTTTTTTGCGAATTCCGTAGGAACTGTGGACGAAAGCGGTTGCCGCGCTAACTATTCTGCGTTTAGATGTTATAAAAATGGATCTCTATACTCTAATGAGTATATCTATTTAATGGTTGTTTTTTGTACTTCTTACCCAAGGGGCAATTGTGAAACTGGATGAAATCGCCCGGCTGGCCGGTGTTTCAAGAACCACCGCGAGCTATGTGATTAATGGCAAAGCGAAGCAGTATCGCGTCAGCGATAAAACGGTCGAGAAGGTGATGGCGGTGGTGCGCGAGCATAACTACCACCCGAATGCGGTCGCTGCTGGCCTGCGCGCAGGACGCACGCGTTCAATTGGTCTGGTGATCCCGGATCTCGAGAATACCAGTTATACCCGTATTGCGAACTATCTGGAGCGTCAGGCGCGTCAGCGCGGCTACCAGCTGCTGATCGCCTGCTCGGAAGATCAGCCGGATAACGAAATGCGCTGTATTGAGCATCTGCTGCAGCGCCAGGTGGATGCCATTATCGTTTCGACTTCACTGCCGCCGGAGCATCCATTCTATCAGCGCTGGGCGAACGATCCTTTCCCGATTGTCGCGCTCGACCGCGCGCTCGATCGTGAACACTTTACCAGCGTCGTCGGCGCGGACCAGGACGACGCTGAAATGCTCGCCGCCGAGCTGCGCAAATTCCCCGGTGACAATGTGCTGTATCTGGGAGCGCTGCCGGAGCTGTCGGTAAGCTTCCTGCGCGAGCAGGGGTTCCGTTCGGCGTGGAAGGATGACCCGCGGGAAGTGAACTTCCTCTATGCCAACAGCTATGAACGCGAAGCCGCGGCCCAGCTGTTTGAAAAGTGGCTGGAAACGCATCCGATGCCGCAACTGCTGTTCACCACCTCTTTCCCGCTGTTGCAGGGCGTGATGGACGTCACGCTGCGCCGTGAAGGCAAACTGCCATCCGAACTCGCCATCGCCACCTTCGGTGATAACGAACTGCTCGATTTCCTGCAGTGTCCGGTGCTGGCAGTTGCGCAGCGTCACCGCGACGTTGCCGAGCGTGTTTTAGAGATTGTACTGGCAAGCCTGGATGAACCGCGTAAGCCAAAACCAGGCTTAAGCCGTATTCGTCGTAACCTTTATCATCGCGGAAGTTTGAATCGCCGCTGATCCATTAGCGAAAAAAGGTTAAGATTCTTCGTAGGTTATTCGCCAGATGGATTAGCATCTGGCGATAATCCATACAATTTACGTAGAGATTCGTAAATCTATTCGCTTTCAGACAAATCCCTAAACTTCTTTACGCCTTATTTTGTTTTATTCCTGAGAAAGATTTTTTTGTATCCAAATGGTGCAAGAAAATGCGCAATGCCATCTGTTAGTATTATTTTGTTACATTCATCGGAATAATTGCTGAATTAACAATCGCTTTATCCTACCTTCATCGCCGTTGAGAGCGTCAGGCCGCGGCACAAGTGCTTCTCCGTCCACAACAGGCACTGTTAACGGACATCAGAATGGCCTAAAATGCCGCTCGCGTCGCAAACTGACACTTTATATTTTCCCGCTGAAGATATTTTGTCGCTTTTAACTGTTACGAGTTTGTTGGTTATTTTCTTACACGTATTCATAACGTTAATTTGCCTCATTTGTTGGTGATTTATTCATCAGGGCTAATATCGGCTGTAAATAATGGGTTTTTGCGCTCCGTTGGCATTAGTGCTGGCTTGACAAGCTTTTCCTCCGCTCCGTAAACTCCTTTAGGTGGGAATTTGTGGGGTAAAGTGGCGAAAAGGGGTGAGGCTGGCATGTTCCGTGGAGCAACGTTAGTCAATCTCGACAGTAAAGGCCGTTTGGCCGTACCGACGCGCTACCGCGACGGGCTGATCGAGGATGCTTCTGGTCAAATGGTGTGCACCATTGACATTCATCACCCGTGCCTGCTGCTTTATCCTTTGCCTGAATGGGAAATCATCGAGCAAAAATTGTCGCGTTTGTCGAGCATGAATCCCGTTGAGCGGCGCGTACAGCGCCTGCTTTTGGGGCATGCCAGCGAATGTCAGATGGATAGCGCCGGACGATTGCTAATCGCGCCGGTGCTGCGGCAACATGCCGGGCTGACAAAAGAAGTGATGCTGGTCGGACAGTTTAATAAATTTGAACTGTGGGATGAAACGACCTGGTATCAACGGGTCAAGGAAGATATCGACGCTGAGCAGTCCGCTACCGGTGAACTGTCGGAGCGCCTGCAGGATTTGTCTTTATAAAATGATGGAAAATTTTAAACATACTACGGTACTTCTGGATGAAGCCGTTAACGGCCTGAATATTCGTCCAAATGGTATCTACATTGATGGAACCTTTGGCCGCGGTGGTCACTCGCGTCTGATCCTCTCCCAACTGGGGGCGGAAGGGCGCCTGCTGGCAATCGATCGCGACCCAACGGCTATTGCCGTTGCGAAAACCATCGATGACCCACGCTTTTCCATCGTACATGGTCCTTTCTCGCAGCTGGCTGACTACGTCGCCGAGCGCAATCTTACCGGCAAGATCGACGGTATTCTTCTCGATCTTGGCGTTTCTTCACCGCAGCTGGACGACGCGGAACGCGGATTCTCCTTTATGCGCGATGGTCCGCTGGACATGCGCATGGATCCGACTCGCGGTCAGTCCGCCGCCGAATGGTTACAGACCGCCGAAGAAGCCGACATCGCCTGGGTAATCAAAACCTTTGGCGAGGAGCGTTTCGGTAAACGTATCGCGCGCGCGATCGTTGAGCGTAACCGCATTGAGCCGATGACCCGTACCAAAGAGCTGGCGGAAGTTATCGCGGCGGCGACGCCGGTGAAAGATAAGCACAAACATCCCGCGACCCGTACCTTCCAGGCGGTGCGCATTTGGGTGAACAGTGAACTGGAGGAGATAGAGCAGGCGCTAAAAAGCTCGCTCGGCGTGCTGGCCCCCGGCGGCCGGCTGTCGATTATCAGTTTCCATTCGCTGGAAGACCGCATTGTGAAGCGCTTTATGCGTGAACAAAGTCGCGGTCCGCAGGTTCCAGCGGGGATCCCGATGACTGAAGAGCAACTCAGGAAACTGGGCGGCCGTCAGTTGCGAGCACTAGGCAAGTTGATGCCGGGCGAAGAAGAGGTGGCAGAGAATCCACGCGCTCGTAGTTCAGTGCTGCGTATCGCAGAGAGGACGAACGCATGATCGGCAGAGTGACAGTAGCCTTAAGCAAAGTTAAAGGATCGTTAGGAAGCAACGAGCGCCATGCCTTGCCTGGCGTTATCGGGGACGATCTTCTGCGGTTTGGGAAGCTGCCACTCTGCCTGTTCATTTGCATCATCATAACGGCAGTGACCGTGGTGACGACGGCGCACCATACCCGTCTGTTAACCGCGCAGCGTGAACAATTAGTTCTGGAGCGTGACGCTCTGGATATTGAATGGCGCAACCTGATCCTCGAAGAGAACGCCCTTGGCGATCACAGTCGGGTTGAGCGGATCGCGACAGAGAAGTTGCAGATGCAACACGTTGATCCATCACAAGAAAATATAGTGGTACAGAAATAAGGATTATTGCGACGCATGAAAGCAGCGCCGAAAACGCCAAAAGCAAAACGTCAGGAAGAACAGGCCAACTTTATCAGTTGGCGTTTTGCGTTGCTGTGCGGATGTATTTTAATCGCTCTCGCCTTCCTGCTTGGCCGCGTCGCGTGGCTGCAGGTGGTGAGTCCGGATATGCTGGTGCGTCAGGGAGATATGCGTTCCCTGCGTGTGCAGGAAGTGTCAACCGCGCGCGGCATGATTACCGACCGCTCCGGCCGCCCGCTGGCGGTCAGCGTGCCGGTAAAAGCCATCTGGGCCGACCCGAAAGAGCTGCATGATGCGGGCGGCGTGACGCTCGATAACCGCTGGAAAGCGTTAGCCGATGCGCTGAATATGCCGCTGGACCAGCTGGCATCGCGTATCAACAGCAACCCGCGGATGCGTTTTATCTATCTGGCGCGTCAGGTGAACCCTGACATGGCCGACTACATCAAAAAACTGAAGCTGCCGGGGATACATCTGCGCGAGGAGTCTCGCCGTTATTATCCGTCAGGCGAAGTAACCGCTCACCTCATTGGCTTTACCAACGTCGATAGCCAGGGGATCGAGGGGGTTGAGAAAAGCTTCGATAAGTGGCTAACCGGCCAGCCGGGCGAGCGTATCGTGCGTAAAGACCGCTATGGCCGCGTGATTGAAGACATTTCTTCCACCGACAGCCAGGCGGCGCATAACCTCGCGCTGAGCATCGACGAGCGCCTACAGGCGCTGGTGTATCGTGAACTGAATAATGCGGTGGCGTTCAACAAAGCGGAATCAGGCACTGCCGTTTTGGTCGACGTCAACACCGGTGAAGTGCTGGCGATGGCCAACAGCCCGTCGTACAACCCAAATAATTTCGCGGGTACGTCCAAAGATACCATGCGTAACCGCGCCATCACCGACGTATTTGAACCGGGTTCAACGGTGAAGCCGATGGTGGTGATGACGGCGCTGCAGCGCGGCATCGTCAATGAAAATACCGTGCTGAATACCATTCCATATCGAATTAACGGCCACGAAATTAAAGACGTGGCGCGCTACAGCGAATTGACCCTGACCGGGGTGCTACAGAAGTCGAGTAACGTCGGCGTTTCTAAGCTGGCGTTAGCGATGCCGTCCTCAGCGTTAGTAGATACTTACTCACGTTTTGGGCTTGGAAAGGCGACCAATTTGGGGTTGGTCGGAGAACGCAGTGGCTTATATCCTCAAAAACAACGGTGGTCTGACATAGAGAGGGCCACCTTTTCTTTCGGCTACGGGCTAATGGTAACTCCGTTACAGTTAGCGCGAGTCTACGCAACGATTGGCAGCTACGGCATCTATCGCCCGCTGTCGATTACCAAAGTTGATCCACCGGTGCCGGGCGAGCGCGTATTCCCGGACTCACTGGTACGTACCGTCGTTCACATGATGGAAAGCGTGGCGCTTCCCGGCGGCGGCGGCGTGAAAGCAGCGATCAAAGGCTATCGTATCGCGATTAAAACCGGTACGGCGAAAAAAGTGGGGCCGGATGGCCGCTACATCAACAAATATATTGCTTACACCGCAGGCGTTGCGCCCGCCAGCCACCCGCGTTTCGCGTTGGTGGTGGTGATCAACGACCCGCAGGCAGGTAAATACTACGGTGGCGCCGTTTCCGCGCCGGTGTTCGGTGCCATCATGGGCGGCGTATTGCGCACCATGAACATCGAACCGGATGCGCTGGCAACGGGCGAAAAAAGTGAATTTGTGATTAATCAAGGCGAGGGAACAGGTGGCAGATCGTAATTTGCGCGACCTTCTCGCTCCGTGGGTGCCAAATGCGCCGGAGCGAATTCTGCGAGAGATGACGCTGGACAGCCGCGTGGCGGCGTCCGGCGACCTCTTTGTCGCGGTACAGGGTCATCAGGCGGACGGGCGTCGTTATATCCCGCAGGCGATAGCGCAAGGTGTTGCTGCCATTATTGCTGAGGCGCAGGGCGAGGCCGCAGACGGCGAAGTTCGCGAGATGCACGGCGTGCCGGTCATCTACCTGAGCCAACTGAACGAGCGGTTATCCGCGCTGGCCGGGCGTTTTTACCAACAACCTTCGCAGCAGATGCGTCTGGTGGGCGTCACCGGTACTAACGGTAAAACCACGACTACGCAGCTGTTGGCGCAGTGGGCTAAACTGCTCGGCGAAACCAGCGCGGTGATGGGGACCGTCGGTAACGGCCTGCTGGATAAAGTAGTGCCGACCGAGAACACCACCGGCTCTGCGGTTGATGTTCAGCACGTGCTTTCCGGCCTGGTAGGGCAGGGGGCGACTTTCGGCGCGATGGAAGTCTCTTCTCACGGCCTGGTGCAGCACCGCGTGGCGGCGCTGCAGTTTGCCGCCTCGGTGTTTACCAACCTGAGCCGTGACCACCTCGACTACCATGGCGACATGGAACATTACGAAGCGGCGAAATGGCTGCTCTATTCCACCCACCATTGCGGCCAGGCCATCGTCAACGCTGACGATGAAGTCGGGCGCCGCTGGCTGGCGAAACTGCCGGATGCGGTGGCGGTGTCGATGGAAGATCATATCAATCCGAACTGCCACGGCCGCTGGCTGAAGGCGACCGCGGTCAACTATCACGACAGCGGCGCGACCATTCAGTTTGACTCGAGCTGGGGCAAAGGCGAAATCGAAAGCCGCCTGATGGGCGCCTTTAACGTCAGCAACCTGCTGCTGGCGCTGGCGACGCTGCTGGCGCTGGGCTATCCGCTGGCGGATCTGCTGAAAACCTCTTCGCGCTTACAGCCGGTGTGCGGCCGTATGGAAGTGTTCAGCGCGCCGGGCAAACCGACCGTGGTGGTCGATTACGCCCATACGCCTGACGCGCTGGAAAAAGCGCTGCAGGCCGCGCGTCTGCACTGTAGCGGCAAGCTGTGGTGTGTCTTCGGCTGCGGCGGCGACCGCGACAAGGGCAAACGCCCGCTGATGGGCGCTATCGCGGAAGAGTTTGCCGATATCGTGGTCGTGACTGACGATAACCCGCGTACCGAAGAGCCGCGGGCGATTATCAACGACATTCTGGCTGGCATGCTTGATGCCGGGCAGGTGAAGGTGATGGAAGGCCGCGCGGAAGCGGTGACCGGCGCGGTGATGCAGGCGAAAGCGAACGACGTTGTGCTGGTAGCGGGCAAAGGCCACGAAGACTATCAGATCGTCGGTAACCGCCGTCTGGATTACTCCGACCGCGTGACCGTCGCGCGTCTGCTGGGAGCGGTAGCATGATTCGCTTTACATTAAGCCAGCTCGCCGATATCACCCGCGGCGAACTGCAGGGTAGCGATATCGCTATCGATGACGTGACGTCCGATACCCGCAAAGTCACGGCGGGTTGCCTGTTTGTGGCGCTGAAGGGCGAGCGATTCGACGCGCATGATTTTGCCGAACAAGCGAAAGCGGCGGGCGCAGGCGCGCTGCTGGTAAGTCGCCAACTGGCCTGCGATTTACCGCAGGTGGTAGTGAAAGATACCCGTCTGGCTTTTGGCGAGTTAGCGGCCTGGGCGCGTCAGCAGGTGCCGACCCGCGTGGTGGCGCTGACTGGTTCGTCCGGTAAGACCTCGGTCAAAGAGATGACCGCGGCGATCCTCAGCCAGTGCGGTAATACGCTGTATACCGCCGGTAACCTGAATAATGATATCGGGGTACCGATGACGCTGCTGCGTCTGAACAAAGATCACCAGTATGCGGTGATTGAACTTGGCGCCAACCACCAGGGCGAAATCGCCTGGACCGTCAGCCTGACGCGTCCGGAAGCGGCGCTGGTCAACAACCTCGCCGCCGCGCACCTCGAAGGCTTCGGCTCGCTGGCGGGCGTGGCGAAGGCCAAGGGTGAAATCTTTACCGGCCTGCCGCAAAACGGCATCGCGATTTTGAATGCCGACAACAATGACTGGCTGAACTGGCAGAGCGTGATTGGCGATCGCAAAGTGTGGCGCTTCTCGCCGAACGCGGCGAACAGCGACTTCACGGCGACCAACGTACATATCACCAGTCATGGCACCGAATTTACGCTGCAGACCCCGTTCGGCAACGTCGACGTACTGCTGCCGCTACCGGGGCGCCATAACATCGCTAACGCGCTGGCGGCAACTTCGCTGGCGATGGCGGTAGGCGCCGATCTGGCCGCGGTGAAAACCGGGCTGGCGCAGCTGCAAGCGGTGCCGGGACGTCTGTTCCCGATCCAACTGGCGGAAAACCAGCTGCTGCTGGATGACTCCTACAACGCCAACGTCGGTTCGATGACCGCCGCGGTACAGGTACTGGCGGAAATGCCGGGCTTCCGGGCGATGGTGGTCGGCGATATGGCTGAACTCGGTGCGGAAAGCGCGGCGTGTCATCGCGAAGTTGGCGAAGCGGCGAAAGCGGCGGGGCTGGATTGCGTCCTCAGCGTCGGTTCCCTGAGCGCGGATATCAGCAGCGCCAGCGGCGTGGGCGAACATTTTAACGATAAAGCCGCCGTCGTAGCTCGCCTGCGCGAGCTGCTGGCAGAGCATAAAATCATGACCATTTTAGTGAAGGGTTCACGTAGTGCCGCTATGGAAGAGGTAGTACGCGCATTACAGGAGATTGCGACATGTTAGTATGGCTGGCCGAACATCTGGTCAAATATTATTCCGGCTTTAACGTCTTTTCTTATTTGACGTTTCGCGCCATCGTCAGCCTGCTGACCGCGCTGTTCATCTCTCTGTGGATGGGCCCGCGCATGATCGCCCGTCTGCAAAAAATGTCCTTCGGCCAGGTCGTTCGTAACGATGGTCCGGAGTCCCACTTCAGCAAACGCGGTACCCCGACCATGGGCGGGATCATGATCCTTACCGCGATTACCGTTTCCGTCCTGCTGTGGGCTTATCCGTCAAATCCATACGTCTGGTGCGTACTGACGGTATTAATCGGCTACGGCATCATCGGGTTTGTTGATGATTATCGTAAAGTCGTGCGCAAAGACACCAAGGGTCTGATTGCCCGCTGGAAGTATTTCTGGATGTCGGTGATTGCGCTGGGCGTGGCGTTCGCGCTGTATCTGGCGGGGAAAGATACCCCGGCGACCGAACTGGTTGTGCCGTTCTTTAAAGACGTGATGCCGCAGTTAGGACTGTTTTACATCCTGTTGGCTTACTTCGTTATCGTTGGTACCGGCAACGCGGTCAACCTGACCGACGGCCTCGACGGCCTGGCGATTATGCCGACCGTCTTCGTCGCCGCCGGTTTTGCGCTGGTGGCGTGGGCCACCGGGAACATGAACTTCGCCAACTACCTGCACATTCCTTATCTGCGTCACGCCGGGGAACTGGTTATCGTCTGTACGGCGATTGTCGGCGCAGGTCTGGGCTTCCTGTGGTTCAACACCTACCCGGCGCAGGTCTTTATGGGCGACGTCGGTTCACTGGCGCTCGGCGGCGCGCTGGGCATTATCGCCGTACTGCTGCGCCAGGAGTTCCTGCTGGTGATTATGGGCGGCGTTTTCGTCGTGGAAACCCTGTCGGTTATCCTGCAGGTCGGCTCGTTCAAGCTGCGCGGTCAGCGCATCTTCCGTATGGCGCCGATTCACCACCACTATGAACTGAAAGGCTGGCCGGAACCGCGCGTTATCGTGCGCTTCTGGATTATTTCGCTGATGCTGGTGCTGATTGGCCTGGCGACGCTGAAGGTACGTTAATCATGGCAGATTATCAGGGTAAAAAAGTCGTCATTATTGGGCTGGGCATGACCGGCCTGTCATGCGTGGACTTTTTCATGGCGCGCGGCGTAACCCCGCGCGTGATGGATACCCGCGTCGCCCCTGCCGGGCTTGAGAAGCTACCGGAAGCCGTTGAGCGCCACGTTGGCGGCCTTAACGACGACTGGCTGCTGGCGGCGGATCTGATTGTCGCAAGCCCGGGGATTGCTCTGGCGCACCCTTCACTGAGCGCGGCGGCCGACGCTGGCGTGGAAATCGTCGGTGATATCGAGCTGTTTTGCCGCGAGGCGCAGGCGCCGATTATCGCCATTACCGGCTCTAACGGAAAAAGCACCGTCACTACCCTGGTGGGCGAGATGGCGAAGGCGGCGGGTGTGAACGTCGGCGTTGGCGGCAATATCGGCCTGCCGGCGCTGATGCTGCTGGATCCGGCGCGTGAACTGTACGTGCTTGAACTTTCCAGTTTCCAGCTGGAGACCACCTCCAGTTTGAAAGCCGTCGCGGCCACCATCCTCAACGTGACTGAGGATCATATGGACCGCTATCCGCTGGGGCTGCAGCAGTACCGCGCGGCGAAGCTGCGGGTCTATGAAAATGCTAAAACCTGCGTGGTGAATGCCGATGACGCGCTGACCATGCCGGTACGCGGCGCTGACGAACGCTGCGTCAGCTTCGGCGTCGATGTTGGCGACTATCACCTTAATCGCCAGCAGGGCGAAACCTGGCTGCGGGTGAAGGGTGAGAAAGTGCTGAACGTGAAAGAAATGACCATCAGCGGCCAGCACAACTACAGCAATGCCCTGGCGGCGCTGGCGCTGGCGGATGCCGCGGGCTTACCGCGCGCCAGTAGCCTGAAGGCGCTCACCACCTTCACCGGCCTGGCGCACCGTTTCCAGCTGGCGCTGGAGCATAACGGCGTGCGTTGGATCAATGACTCCAAGGCGACCAACGTCGGCAGTACCGAGGCGGCGCTGAACGGCCTGCATCTCGACGGCACGCTGTATCTGCTGTTGGGCGGCGACGGTAAATCCGCCGACTTTACGCCGCTGAAACGCTATCTTGGCGGCGAGAACGTTCGTCTGTACTGCTTCGGCCGCGACGGCGCTCAACTGGCGGCGCTGCGTCCGGAAATTGCGGTACAAACCGAAACCATGGAACAGGCGATGCGGCAGATCGCTTCGCAGGTCAAATCAGGCGATATGGTCTTACTGTCGCCAGCCTGCGCGAGCCTGGACCAGTTTAAAAACTTTGAACAACGGGGCGATATCTTTACCCGTCTGGCGAAGGAGTTAGGTTGATGCGTTTCTCTCTCCCACGCCTGAAAATGCCACAGCTGGGCTTGCCCCGGTTGAAGCTGCCGCGACTGCCGGGGATGTTTATTTTTGCCTGGCTCTTCGCCGCGCTGAAAGGTTGGGTGATGGGCTCGCGCCCGAAAGATAACGATAGCCTGGTCATGTATGACCGGATGCTGTTGTGGCTGACCTTCGGCCTGGCGGCGATCGGTTTTATCATGGTGACTTCGGCATCGATGCCGGTCGGACAGCGTCTGGCGAACGATCCGTTCCTGTTTGCTAAGCGTGATGGGCTGTACATTGTACTGGCCTTCGCGCTGGCGATGATTACGCTCCGTCTACCGATGGAGTTCTGGCAGCGCCACAGCACCGCAATGCTGATCGCCTCGATTGTGATGCTGCTAATCGTCCTGGTGGTGGGGAGTTCGGTTAACGGCGCCTCGCGTTGGATCGCGCTCGGGCCGCTGCGTATTCAGCCGGCGGAGTTTACCAAGCTATCGCTGTTCTGCTACATCGCCAACTATCTGGTGCGTAAAGCGGATGAGGTGCGTAACAACCTGCGCGGCTTCTTAAAACCGATGGGCGTGATTTTCGTACTGGCGATTTTGCTGCTGGCGCAGCCTGACCTCGGTACGGTAGTCGTACTGTTCGTGACCACGCTGGCGATGTTGTTCCTGGCCGGCGCGAAACTCTGGCAGTTCATCGCCATTATCGGCATGGGGATCTCGGCGGTGGTGCTGCTGATCCTCGCCGAACCGTATCGTATTCGCCGTGTCACCTCCTTCTGGAACCCGTGGGAAGACCCGTTTGGCAGCGGCTATCAGCTGACCCAGTCGCTGATGGCCTTTGGCCGCGGCGAGATGTGGGGACAGGGTCTCGGCAACTCGGTACAGAAACTGGAGTATTTGCCGGAAGCGCATACCGACTTCATCTTCGCGATTATCGGCGAAGAACTCGGTTATATCGGTGTGGTACTCGCGCTTTTAATGGTATTCTTCGTCGCCTTTCGCGCCATGTCGATTGGCCGTAAAGCGCTGGAGATTGACCACCGCTTCTCCGGCTTTTTGGCCTGTGCTATCGGCGTGTGGTTTAGCTTCCAGGCGTTGGTTAACGTCGGGGCGGCGGCGGGAATGCTGCCGACCAAAGGTCTGACCCTGCCATTGATTAGTTATGGTGGTTCCAGTCTGCTGATTATGTCGACGGCCATTATGTTTTTATTGCGAATAGATTATGAAACGCGCCTCGAGAAAGCGCAGGCGTTTACACGGGGTGTTCGATGAGCGGTCAGGAAAAGCGGTTAATGGTGATGGCGGGCGGCACTGGCGGACACGTGTTCCCGGGGCTGGCGGTCGCGCACCATTTAATGGACCAGGGCTGGCAGGTTCGCTGGCTGGGCACCGCCGATCGTATGGAAGCGGATTTAGTGCCGAAACACGGCATTGATATCGATTTTATTCGCATCTCCGGCCTGCGTGGCAAAGGGATAAAAGCGCAATTGTTAGCGCCGGTGCGGATCTTCAACGCCTGGCGACAGGCGCGGACGATCATGAAGCGTTTCCAGCCGGATGTGGTGCTGGGCATGGGCGGTTATGTTTCCGGGCCTGGCGGTCTGGCGGCATGGTCGCTCGGGATCCCTGTGGTGCTGCATGAACAAAACGGGATTGCCGGCCTGACCAATAAATGGCTGGCGAAGATTGCGAAGAAAGTGATGCAGGCGTTTCCCGGCGCCTTCCCGCACGCAGATGTCGTCGGGAATCCGGTGCGTACTGACGTTCTCGCACTACCGCTGCCGGGACAGCGTCTGGTGGGGCGGCAGGGGCCGATTCGCGTGCTGGTGGTCGGCGGCTCTCAGGGCGCGCGCGTACTGAACCAGACTATGCCGCAGGTGGCCGCGAAGCTCGGCGATACGGTGACTATCTGGCATCAGAGCGGGAAAGGCGGCATGGATACCGTGCGCCAGGCGTACGCCGCCGCCGGTCAGCCGCAGCATAAAGTGACTGAGTTTATTGATGATATGGCGGCAGCCTATGCCTGGGCCGATGTGGTTGTTTGTCGTTCCGGCGCGCTGACGGTCAGCGAAATTGCCGCCGCAGGTTTACCGGCGTTGTTCGTCCCGTTCCAGCACAAAGATCGTCAGCAGTACTGGAATGCGCTGCCGCTGGAAAAAGCCGGCGCAGCGAAAATTCTCGAACAACCCGAGTTCACGGCGGATGCCGTGGCGGCCACCCTGGCCGGTTGGGATCGGGAAACCCTGATGGATATGGCGGAACGAGCGCGTGGCGCTTCGATTCCGGATGCTACCGAGCGGGTAGCGGAAGAGGTCAGCGCCGTAGCTTTGGCGCGCTAATCGCGGTGATTTTCACCGCCCGAATAAAGAAGTTGATGGCGTAAAGAATGAATACACAAGATTTGGCAAAACTGCGTTCCATAGTGCCCGAGATGCGTCGCGTTCGGCACATTCACTTTGTCGGCATCGGCGGTGCCGGTATGGGCGGTATTGCCGAAGTGTTGGCGAATGAAGGCTACCAGATTAGCGGCTCCGATCTCGCGCCGAATCCGGTGACTCAGCAATTGTCGCAGCTTGGCGCCACCATTTATTTCAACCATCGCCCGGAAAACGTGCGCGATGCCAGCGTTGTCGTGGTGTCCAGCGCGATCTCCGCGGATAACCCGGAAATCGTCGCCGCGCACGAAGCCCGCATTCCGGTGATCCGCCGCGCGGAAATGCTGGCGGAACTCATGCGTTTCCGTCACGGGATTGCGATTGCCGGTACGCACGGCAAAACCACGACCACCGCGATGGTATCCAGCATTTACGCCGAGGCCGGCCTCGATCCGACCTTCGTCAACGGCGGGCTGGTGAAGGCGGCGGGCGTGCATGCTCGTCTTGGCCATAGCCGCTATCTGATTGCGGAAGCGGATGAGAGCGATGCGTCGTTCCTGCATCTGCAGCCGATGGTCGCCATTGTGACCAACATCGAAGCTGACCATATGGATACTTACCATGGCGACTTCGAGAACCTGAAGCAGACCTTTATTAACTTCCTGCACAACCTGCCGTTCTACGGGCGTGCGGTGATGTGCGTGGATGACCCGGTGATTCGTGAACTGCTGCCGCGCGTTGGCCGCCAAATCACCACCTACGGTTTTAGCGATGACGCCGACGTACGCATTGAAGAGTATCGCCAGGTCGGCGCGCAGGGCCATTTCCGCCTGGTACGCCAGGATAAAGAGGTCATGCAGGTGACGCTGAACGCGCCGGGTCGCCATAACGCGCTCAACGCTGCCGCGGCCGTTGCCGTCGCGACGGAAGAAGGCATTGAAGATGAGGCGATTCTGCGCGCGCTGGAAAGTTTCCAGGGCACCGGCCGCCGCTTCGACTTCCTTGGCGAATATCCGCTGGCGGAAGTCAACGGCAAGAGCGGTAGCGCGATGCTAATCGACGATTACGGTCATCACCCGACGGAAGTTGACGCTACCATCAAAGCGGCGCGTGCCGGCTGGCCGGATAAAAATCTGGTGATGGTATTCCAGCCGCACCGTTATACCCGTACTCGCGATCTGTACGATGATTTCGCCAACGTGCTGACCCAGGTTGATGCGCTGCTGATGCTGGATGTGTATCCGGCGGGCGAAGCGCCGATCCCTGGCGCCGATAGCCGCTCGCTGTGCCGTACGATCCGCGGTCGCGGCAAAGTTGACCCGATTCTGGTTTCCGATCCGGCGCAGGCCGCGGAGATGCTGGCGTCGGTATTGACCGGCGACGATCTGGTGCTGGTGCAGGGCGCCGGTAACATAGGAAAAATCGCACGTCACCTGGCTGAAATCAAACTGGTACCGCAAAAAACGGAGGAGGACCGACATGGCTGATAAAATCGCGGTTCTCTTCGGCGGAACCTCCGCTGAACGTGAAGTCTCGCTGAACTCAGGCGCGGCGGTGTTGGCCGGACTGCGTGAAGGCGGGGTGGATGCCCACCCGGTCGATCCGCGCGACGTTGATATCACCCAGTTGAAAAGCATGGGCTTTCAGAAAGCGTTTATTGCCCTGCACGGGCGCGGCGGCGAAGATGGCACGCTGCAAGGCCTTCTGGAACTCATTCAACTGCCGTACACCGGCAGCGGCGTAATGGCTTCCGCTATTTCGATGGATAAACTGCGCAGCAAATTACTGTGGCAGGGGGCGGGATTACCGGTCGCGCCGTGGGTTGCATTGACTCGTGCCCAGTTCAACGCAGGACTTTCTGCTGGCGTTTCTGAGCAGATTGCGGCGCTGGGGCTGCCGGTTATCATCAAGCCGAGCCGCGAAGGGTCCAGCGTCGGCATGTCGAAAGTTAGCGAAAGTTGTGCAATGCAGGATGCATTGGCGCTGGCTTTTCAGCATGATGATGAAGTTCTGATTGAGAAATGGCTCAGTGGCCCGGAATTTACCGTCGCTATCGTCGGTGAAGAAATTTTACCGTCAATTCGTATCCAGGCGGCTGGAACCTTCTATGATTATGAGGCGAAGTATCTCTCTGATGAGACGCAATATTTCTGCCCTGGTTTTGAGGAACCCGCCCGCGAGACAGAAATCCAGAGCCTGGTGCTTAAAGCCTGGAATGTTCTGGGTTGCAAAGGATGGGGACGTATTGACGTGATGCTGGACAGCGATGGCCAGTTTTATCTGCTGGAAGCGAACACCTCACCGGGCATGACTAGTCATAGTCTGGTGCCGATGGCGGCCCGCCAGGCGGGGATGAGCTTCTCGCAGCTTGTTGTACGAATTCTGGACCTGGCGGGGTGATATGTCGCAGGCGGCGCTGAATACGCGGAACCAGGAAGAAGAATCGATTGCTTCTTCGCGTCGGAATAATGGAACCCGGCTGGCAGGGATCGTTTTCCTGCTGGCGGTGTTGTGTACCGTGTTGGTCAGCGGATGGATGGTTCTTGGTTGGATGGAAGATGCGCAGCGTCTGCCGTTGTCGAAAATGGTCGTCACCGGCGAACGTCACTACACGCGTAACGATGATATCCGTCAGGCGATTTTGGCGTTGGGCTCGCCGGGCACCTTTATGACTCAGGATGTCAATATCATCCAGAGCCAAATTGAGCGCCTGCCGTGGATTAAACAGGCGAGCGTAAGAAAACAGTGGCCCGATGAATTGAAGATTCATCTGGTTGAATATGTGCCGATTGCGCGCTGGAATGATCAACATATGGTAGACGTGGAAGGAAATTCTTTCAGCGTGCCGGCGGATCGCACCAGCAAACAGAACTTACCGATGTTATACGGCCCTGAAGGCAGCGAAAATGAAGTGCTACAGGGATACCGCAACATGGGGCAGGTGGTGGCAAAGGATAAGTTCACGTTGAAAGTGGCGGCAATGACCGCGCGTCGCTCCTGGCAGTTGACGCTTAATAACGATATTAAGCTCAACCTTGGCCGCGGCGACACCATGAAACGGCTTCAGCGCTTTATGGAACTCTACCCGGTTCTTCAGCAGCAGGCACAGACCGACGGCAAACGGATAAGCTACGTTGATTTGCGCTATGACTCGGGTGCGGCGGTAGGTTGGGTACCTGCTCCCGTAGAGGAAAATAATCAACAACAGAATCAGGCACAGGCAGAACAACGATGATCAAGGCGACGGACAGAAAACTGGTAGTTGGACTGGAGATTGGCACCGCGAAGGTTGCCGCTTTAGTAGGGGAAGTTCTGCCCGACGGTATGATTAATATCATTGGCGTGGGCAGTTGCCCATCGCGCGGCATGGATAAAGGCGGGGTGAATGACCTCGAGTCGGTAGTGAAATGCGTACAGCGCGCTATCGACCAGGCTGAACTGATGGCCGATTGCCAGATCTCATCAGTGTATCTGGCGCTTTCAGGTAAGCATATTAGCTGTCAAAATGAGATTGGCATGGTGCCTATCTCCGAAGAAGAGGTGACGCAGGATGACGTGGAAAACGTCGTTCATACCGCGAAATCGGTACGCGTACGCGACGAACATCGCGTACTGCACGTCATCCCGCAGGAATACGCCATCGACTACCAGGAAGGTATTAAAAACCCGGTAGGGTTATCCGGCGTGCGTATGCAAGCGAAGGTACATCTGATTACCTGCCATAACGATATGGCGAAAAACATTGTTAAAGCGGTTGAACGTTGTGGTCTGAAAGTTGACCAACTTATTTTCGCCGGTTTAGCGGCCAGTTATTCCGTATTAACGGAAGACGAACGTGAGCTGGGTGTCTGCGTAGTGGACATCGG
The DNA here is from genome assembly GCF_032601985.1 of Klebsiella sp. 141203. Classification (NCBI taxonomy): domain Bacteria; kingdom Pseudomonadati; phylum Pseudomonadota; class Gammaproteobacteria; order Enterobacterales; family Enterobacteriaceae; genus Klebsiella; species Klebsiella sp. 141203. Next base: position 274,400 of record NZ_JAQIRL010000005.1, read on the forward strand.
CGGTGGTACAATGGATATCGCCGTGTATACCGGCGGCGCGCTGCGTCACACCAAAGTGATCCCTTACGCGGGCAACGTGGTGACCAGCGACATCGCCTATGCCTTCGGTACGCCGCCGAGCGACGCCGAAGCCATCAAGGTTCGTCACGGTTGCGCATTAGGTTCAATCGTCGGTAAAGACGAAAACGTGGAAGTACCGAGCGTAGGCGGACGTCCGCCGCGCAGCCTGCAGCGTCAGACGCTGGCAGAGGTGATTGAACCGCGTTATACCGAACTGCTCAATCTGGTTAACGAAGAAATCCTGCAACTGCAGGAACAGCTCCGTCAGCAAGGGGTCAAACACCATCTGGCGGCGGGGATTGTATTAACCGGCGGCGCCGCGCAAATTGAAGGCCTGGCGGCCTGCGCGCAGCGCGTGTTCCATACGCAGGTGCGCATTGGCGCGCCGCTGAACATCACCGGTTTAACGGATTACGCTCAGGAGCCGTACTATTCGACGGCGGTTGGGCTGCTGCACTACGGAAAAGAGTCACATCTCAGTGGTGAAGCAGAAGTAGAAAAACGCGTGACGGCGTCAGTGGGCTCGTGGATTAAGCGACTCAACAGCTGGCTGCGAAAAGAGTTTTAATTTTTTAAGAGAACGCAGACAATTAGCGTTCTCAGGCGACAGGCACAAGACGGAGAGAAACTATGTTTGAACCTATGGAACTGACCAACGACGCGGTGATTAAAGTCATCGGCGTCGGTGGCGGCGGCGGTAATGCCGTTGAACACATGGTGCGCGAGCGCATTGAGGGTGTTGAATTCTTCGCGGTGAACACCGATGCGCAGGCGCTGCGTAAAACGGCTGTTGGCCAGACTATCCAGATCGGTAGCGGTATTACCAAAGGTCTGGGTGCAGGCGCGAACCCGGAAGTTGGCCGTAATGCGGCTGACGAAGACCGTGAAGCGCTGCGCGCTGCGCTTGATGGCGCGGACATGGTCTTTATCGCGGCGGGTATGGGCGGCGGTACCGGTACCGGTGCGGCGCCAGTGGTCGCGGAAGTGGCGAAGGATCTGGGTATCCTGACCGTTGCGGTCGTCACTAAGCCATTTAATTTCGAAGGCAAGAAGCGCATGGCGTTTGCTGAGCAGGGGATCACCGAGCTGTCCAAGCACGTTGACTCACTGATCACCATCCCGAACGACAAGCTGCTGAAAGTACTGGGCCGCGGTATCTCTCTGCTCGACGCTTTCGGCGCGGCGAACGACGTACTGAAAGGCGCGGTGCAGGGTATTGCCGAACTGATTACCCGTCCGGGTCTGATGAACGTCGACTTCGCGGACGTCCGTACCGTGATGTCGGAAATGGGCTACGCGATGATGGGCTCCGGCGTGGCGAGCGGTGAAGACCGTGCGGAAGAAGCGGCTGAAATGGCTATCTCTTCTCCGCTGCTGGAAGATATCGATCTGTCCGGCGCGCGCGGCGTACTGGTCAATATCACCGCTGGCTTCGACCTGCGTCTGGATGAGTTCGAGACCGTTGGTAACACTATCCGCGCCTTTGCTTCGGATAACGCGACCGTGGTTATCGGTACCTCTCTGGACCCGGATATGAACGACGAACTGCGTGTAACCGTTGTTGCCACCGGTATCGGTATGGACAAGCGTCCGGAAATTACCCTGGTGACCAACAAACAGGTACAGCAGCCGGTAATGGATCGCTACCAGCAGCACGGTATGGCTCCATTGACTCAAGAGCAGAAACCGGTGGCCAAAGTGGTGAACGACAATACGCCGCAAACCGCGAAAGAGCCGGATTATCTGGATATTCCAGCTTTCCTGCGTAAGCAAGCTGATTAAGAATTGGCTGGAAGTTGGGCATCTGCGCTCTTTGTGCTAAACTGCCCTGCCGAATGTATAGTACACTTCGGTTGGATAGGTAACTTGGCGAGATTATACGATGATCAAACAAAGGACTCTTAAACGTATTGTTCAGGCGACTGGTGTCGGTTTGCATACCGGCAAGAAAGTCACGCTGACTTTACGCCCTGCGCCGGCAAATACCGGGGTCATCTATCGTCGCACCGACTTGAATCCACCGGTTGATTTTCCGGCTGATGCCAAATCTGTGCGTGATACCATGCTCTGTACTTGCCTGGTGAACGAGCATGACGTGCGGATTTCTACAGTCGAGCACTTAAATGCCGCACTGGCTGGCCTGGGTATCGACAACATTATTGTTGAAGTCGATGCGCCGGAAATCCCGATTATGGACGGTAGCGCCGCTCCGTTCGTTTATCTGTTGCTGGATGCCGGCATCGATGAACTGAACAGCGCCAAGAAATTTGTGCGTATCAAAGAGACGGTTCGCGTTGAAGATGGCGACAAATGGGCTGAGTTTAAGCCGTACAATGGTTTTTCGTTGGACTTTACCATCGACTTTAACCATCCGGCGATCGACTCCAGCACCCAACGCTATGCGCTGAACTTCTCGGCCGATGCGTTCATGCGTCAGATTAGCCGTGCTCGTACTTTCGGTTTCATGCGTGATATCGAATATCTGCAGTCCCGTGGCCTGTGCCTGGGCGGCAGCTTCGATTGTGCCATCGTTGTTGACGATTATCGCGTACTGAACGAAGACGGTCTGCGCTTTGAAGATGAATTTGTTCGCCACAAAATGCTGGATGCGATCGGTGACCTGTTTATGTGTGGTCACAACATTATCGGCGCATTCACGGCGTTCAAATCCGGTCACGCGTTAAATAACAAACTGCTGCAGGCTGTTCTGGCAAAACAGGAAGCCTGGGAGTATGTGACCTTCGAAGACGACGCAAAACTGCCGCTGGCATTCCGCGCACCGTCAATGGTTCTGGCGTAAGCCTGACCATTCAGTAAATTCGACTGGTAACCTGGTACTCTCTCCGTCCAGGGAACCAGTCGTTTTTCTTTTTAGCCTCCCCAAACCGCTTTTGACTGTGTTTCGCTGGCAATAACCTGTGCGCGTTCGCTGCTTTATTAAGCGTTTTCCCGCAGCATTAGCGTTCATTCCTGCTGTCTCGGCGCGGTATTAATGTTAGTATTTGGGCGCAAAATTTTTCTCTGGGTTGCTTTATCCTGTCGATTTCAGGCTGTACTGCGAAGACCGCCAATAAAATGGACCGCCTGAAAGGACGCAGGAATACCAACTAAAGGTAAAGAAAGTGAGTGGATTGCTGACGCGTTGGCGACAGTTTGGCAGACGGTATTTTTGGCCGCATCTCCTGTTGGGGATGGTCGCGGCTAGCCTCGGCCTGCCTGCGCTTAACAACAGCCACGAAACCACTACGCCGGCGAAAGCCACGGCCAGCAACCATAACCCGAATAAAGTTAACTTCTCCCAGCTGGCGCTGCTGGAGGCCAACCGTCGGCCGAACTTTACCGTCGATTACTGGCATCAGCATGCGATTCGCACCGTCATTCGCCATCTGTCGTTTGCGATGGCGCCGCAGGCTTTGCCGGTGGCGGAAGAATCATCGCCGCTTCAGGCCCAGCATCTGGCCCTGCTCGATACGCTCAGCGCGCTGCTTACCCAGGACAGCAAACCGCCGGTGGTTATCCGCCAGGCGGCGTATATCCCTTCCTCTTATTCTGCCTTCCGCGTCAGCGCCTGGATAAGCCAGGTGGCGGGGATACGCGCAGGGCCTCAACGTCTCAGCTGAAAATAAACACGGACCATCCTATTTTTTTGACTCCGCACCGCGGGGCGTTTGAGATTTTATTATGCTAATTAAAATGTTAACTAAAGTGTTCGGTAGCCGTAACGACCGTACGCTGCGTCGTATGCGCAAAGTCGTCAATATCATCAACGGTATGGAACCGGCGATGGAAAAGCTCTCTGATGATGAGCTGAAAGCCAAAACCGGAGAATTCCGCGCGCGTCTGGAGAAAGGTGAAAGCCTGGAAAGCCTGATCCCGGAAGCTTTTGCCGTAGTGCGCGAAGCGAGTAAACGCGTCTTCGGTATGCGCCACTTCGACGTGCAGCTGCTGGGCGGTATGGTACTGAACGACCGCTGCATCGCGGAAATGCGTACCGGTGAAGGTAAAACCTTGACCGCGACCCTGCCGGCCTACCTTAACGCGCTGACCGGTAAAGGCGTTCACGTCGTTACCGTCAACGACTATCTGGCGCAGCGTGACGCCGAAAACAACCGTCCGCTGTTCGAATTCCTCGGCATGAGCGTGGGCATCAATATGTCAGGCCTGCCTGCGCCGGCGAAGCGTGAAGCCTACGCAGCCGACATCACCTACGGTACCAACAACGAATACGGCTTCGACTATCTGCGCGATAACATGGCGTTCAGCCCGGAAGAGCGCGTACAGCGTAAACTGCACTATGCGCTGGTGGATGAGGTGGACTCCATCCTGATCGACGAAGCGCGTACGCCGCTTATCATTTCCGGCCCGGCTGAAGACAGCTCCGAAATGTATCGCAAGGTGAACAAAATTATTCCGCACCTGATCCGCCAGGAAAAGGAAGACTCCGACACCTTTACCGGTGAAGGCCACTTCTCCGTGGATGAGAAAGCTCGCCAGGTTAACCTGACCGAACGCGGTCTGGTACTGATCGAAGAGCTGCTGGTGCAGGAAGGCATCATGGAGGAAGGCGAATCGCTGTATTCTCCGACCAACATCATGCTGATGCACCACGTTACCGCCGCGCTGCGCGCCCACGCGCTGTTTACCCGCGACGTTGACTACATCGTGAAAGATGGCGAAGTCATCATCGTTGATGAACACACCGGCCGTACGATGCAGGGGCGTCGCTGGTCCGATGGCCTGCACCAGGCGGTAGAAGCCAAAGAAGGCGTGGAGATCCAGAACGAGAACCAGACTCTGGCATCCATCACCTTCCAGAACTACTTCCGTCTGTACGAGAAGCTGGCGGGGATGACCGGTACCGCGGATACCGAAGCCTTTGAATTCAGCTCCATCTATAAACTGGATACCGTTGTCGTTCCGACTAACCGTCCGATGATCCGTAAGGATATGGCGGATCTGGTCTACATGACCGAAGCGGAAAAAATTCAGGCGATTATCGAGGATATTAAAGATCGTACCGCTGCCGGTCAGCCGGTGCTGGTCGGTACTATCTCAATCGAAAAATCTGAAGTGGTTTCCCGTGAACTGACGAAAGCCGGCATCAAGCACAACGTCCTGAACGCCAAGTTCCACGCCAGTGAAGCGGATATCGTCGCCCAGGCGGGTTATCCGGCTGCGGTCACCATCGCCACCAACATGGCGGGCCGTGGTACCGATATTATGCTCGGCGGTAGCTGGCAGGCGGAAGTCGCCGCGCTGGAAAATCCAACGCCGGAGCAGATTGAAAAAATCAAAGCTGACTGGCAGGTGCGCCACGATGCGGTCCTGGCCGCAGGCGGTCTGCACATCATCGGTACCGAGCGTCATGAATCCCGCCGTATCGATAACCAGCTACGTGGCCGTGCTGGCCGTCAGGGTGATGCCGGTTCTTCCCGCTTCTACCTGTCGATGGAAGATGCCCTGATGCGTATCTTCGCCTCCGATCGCGTATCCGGCATGATGCGTAAACTGGGGATGAAGCCGGGCGAAGCTATCGAGCACCCGTGGGTGACCAAAGCGATTGCCAACGCTCAGCGTAAAGTGGAAAGCCGCAACTTCGATATTCGTAAACAGCTGCTGGAATATGATGACGTCGCCAACGATCAGCGTCGCGCTATTTACACCCAGCGTAACGAGCTGCTGGATATCTCCGACGTGAGCGAAACCATCAACAGCATCCGCGAAGATGTCTTCAAAGCCACTATCGATGCGCACATTCCGCCGCAGTCGCTGGAAGAAATGTGGGATATCGAAGGCCTGCAGGAACGTCTGAAAAACGACTTCGACCTTGATCTGCCAATCAAAGAGTGGCTGGATAAAGAGCCGGAGCTGCATGAAGAGACCCTGCGCGAACGTATTCTGCAGAGCGCGGTAGAAACCTACCAGCGTAAAGAAGAAGTGGTCGGCGCCGAAATGATGCGTCACTTCGAGAAAGGCGTCATGCTGCAAACGCTGGATTCCCTGTGGAAAGAGCACCTGGCGGCGATGGACTACCTGCGCCAGGGTATTCATCTGCGCGGCTATGCGCAGAAAGATCCGAAGCAGGAGTACAAGCGCGAATCCTTCTCAATGTTCGCAGCTATGCTCGAATCGCTGAAGTATGAAGTCATCAGCACCCTGAGCAAGGTGCAGGTGCGGATGCCGGAAGAAGTCGAAGAGATGGAACAGCAACGTCGTGAAGAGGCGGAGCGTCTCGCGCAGATGCAGCAGCTGAGCCATCAGGATGACGATACTCTGGCTGCCGCCTCGCTGGCTGAGCAGACCGGCGACCGTAAGGTTGGCCGTAACGATCCGTGCCCGTGCGGTTCCGGTAAAAAATATAAACAGTGCCACGGCCGTCTAAGCTAAGGGCTGATAAAAAGCAAACCAGGGCGCAGATTTCTGCGCCTTTTTTATGGAGCTGATTCAATGAAAAAACTGCAAATCGCCGTCGGGATAATTCGCAATCCGCAAGGCGAAATATTTATTACCCAGCGTGCCGCAGACGCGCATATGGCTAATAAACTGGAATTCCCCGGCGGCAAAATAGAATCAGGTGAAACGCCGGAACAGGCGCTGATACGTGAACTGCAGGAAGAGGTCGGGATTACGGTGACGACGTCTGCGTTGTTCGACAAACTGGAGTATCAGTTCCCTGACCGCCATATCACGCTATGGTTCTTCCTGGTGGAAAACTGGCAAGGCGAGCCGTGGGGCAAAGAAGGACAACCGGGGCAGTGGATGGCGCAGCAGGCGCTGGATCCGCAGGCATTTCCGCCGGCGAACGAGCCGATAATCAATAAACTTATTACGCTTGCCTGAGCGCCGGGCAACCCGGCGCCTGCCTGAAACGCTAATCCGGATCGTCCCGGGTTAGCGATAGGGAAGGTTACTGCTGCGGCTCGCTCCAGTCATCGCTGTCGGACAAGTCGCCGGAACTGGGTATACGTTTCTCTTCCGCCGCCCACTCGCCAAGATCGATAAGCTGGCAGCGTTTCGAGCAAAACGGGCGAAACGGGCTTTGCTCGCTCCAGACGACGTTTTTACCGCAGGTTGGGCAGTTAACGATAGTCTCTTCTGACATAGTGTCTCCTTAGCAACAAGCCAGTTCAAAATCAAAGCGTTCCGGCACGATGCCATGCTCGCTGTCCAGTGGCAGGAAACGGATAGCAAAGCGGCTTTTATGGCCGGAAATTTGCGGATACAGCTGGCTTGCGAGATCCAGGCGCAGGCGCAGCAGATCGGCATCGTCGCCGTTATCCTGATAAAAACCATTGAGGCTGGTTTGCTTACGGAAAGGCGCGGAGTTACGAATCAAATCAAGGATCAGCTCCAGCGACTGCATCAGCGGCGTCAGGCTCGCTAACCATCTCGCCACCTGCTCATCACGATACTCTTGCGGCATATGCAGCCAGATATGCAGCGTTGGTAAATCAAAGCCGCAACAGCCTCCAGGGATGCTCAGACGCTGGCGCACCAGGCCAATCAGCCGATCTTCACGAAGAAACTGGCCAATGCGCGGAGCGGAGATCAAGGTGCTGCCGGACTGTTTAAGCTGCTGACGTAGGGCTTCAATACGCTGCTGGTCGACGCCGGGTACTTCGGCCCAGGTTTGTAATTTCCGCTGTTGTCGCTCCAGCTCTTTCAGCAGATCGGTACGCACTTCACCGCGTTCCAGCACATCCAGTAGATCGCCGGTATTGCGGAAAAAATGGAGGGCGTCCGCATAGCTGGCGATGGTGGGGCGAGAAGAGAGCTGCTGAAATAAAAATTCAATGCGCAGCCAGGTGCGCATTTTCTCATTGAGCGGGTGTTCGAAGAGAACAGGGGTATGCATTACGGTTTTTCCTGTGAGGCGGCCTGCGATGCCAGCATTAAATACTTTTCGTGCAGGCGGGCGACGTGGGATGCGACGGCATCCGCGGAGCCCATGTTTTCAATAACATCATCCGCTGCGGCAAGACGCTGTTCGCGTGTCGCCTGGGCGGCAAGAATATGTTCAGCGTGTTCGCGACTGACCCCATCGCGGCGCATGGTGCGCTCGATTTGCGTCTCTTTCGGCACATCGACAACCAGTACGCGATCGGCTTTATCGGTCAGGCGGTTTTCGACCAGCAAGGGTACGACCCAGAGGAGATAAGGTGAGGTTGAGGCCTGCATCTGACGGCGCGTTTCTTGCTGAATCAGCGGATGCAGCAGCGCGTTAAGCCAGGCCTTGTCCTCGCTATAAGCGAAAATGCGTTCGCGTAAGCGGCGGCGATTCAGGCTGCCATCGTCGTTGATCATCTGCGGACCAAATCTTTCGGCAATGGCGAGCAGGGCAGGTGTACCGGGCTCTACAACCTGACGCGCAATAATATCGGCGTCGATGACGGTTACGCCCAGGTGAGCAAACTCGTCGGCGACGGTACTTTTACCGCTACCGATGCCGCCTGTTAACGCTACCGTATACCCCATACACTTCAATCCCGATGTCACATTATTGTTCAAAACCCTGGCGATTCACCGCGCCCGTCAGGCGCCGGGGATAGCTTAATCGAGATTTTGCTAAATCGAAAAAGTATCCATTATGTGAATCGTTACTTTCTTTATATATGAAAATCAATTGGTTAAAAATGATGCACTGGTAAGGAAAGCACACGAGCGTGTTTTTCGCTATTCACCAGGTAAATTTAAACGATTGTAGCGTAAAAAAAGTGAAAATCGCAGTCTTGCGCGGCTATGATTCGTGCGTATGATAGCGTCACTGGAGTTGTGCTCTCACATTAATGCAATTAACCCCAGGAATTCGCACATGCGTATTGAAGAAGATCTGAAGCTAGGTTTTAAAGACGTTCTTATCCGCCCGAAGCGCTCTACCCTCAAAAGCCGTTCTGATGTTCAGCTGGAACGTGAATTCACCTTTAAGCATTCAGGCCAGACCTGGTCCGGCGTACCGATTATTGCTGCTAACATGGATACCGTCGGCACCTTCAGCATGGCGAAAGCCCTGTCCGCTTTTGGAATTCTGACCGCCGTGCACAAGCACTACAGTGTTGAAGAATGGCAGGCGTTTGTGCAGAGCGAATCCGCAGAAGTGCTGCAGCATGTGATGGTGTCCACCGGCACCTCTGACGCGGACTTTGAAAAAACTCAGCAGATCCTGACCCAGAATCCACAGCTGAACTTTGTCTGCATCGACGTGGCTAACGGCTACTCTGAACACTTTGTTCAGTTCGTGGCGAAAGCACGCGCCGCCTGGCCGCAAAAAACCATTATTGCCGGCAACGTAGTGACCGGTGAGATGTGTGAAGAACTGATTCTTTCCGGCGCTGATATCGTTAAAGTCGGCATCGGCCCAGGTTCCGTCTGTACTACCCGCGTGAAAACCGGCGTTGGCTATCCGCAGCTGTCTGCGGTGATTGAGTGCGCTGATGCCGCGCACGGTCTCGGCGGCCAGATCATCAGCGATGGCGGCTGCACCATGCCGGGCGATGTCGCGAAAGCTTTTGGCGGCGGCGCCGATTTCGTGATGCTCGGCGGGATGCTGGCGGGCCACGAGGAGAGCGGCGGTACCGTGGTTGAAGAGAACGGTGAAAAATTCATGCTGTTTTACGGTATGAGCTCTGAGTCGGCGATGACACGCCACGTCGGCGGCGTCGCGAAGTACCGCGCGGCGGAAGGTAAAACCGTCAAGCTGCCGCTGCGCGGCCCGGTGGATAATACCGCGCGTGATATCCTCGGCGGCCTGCGTTCAGCATGCACCTATGTCGGGGCTTCTCGCCTGAAAGAGCTGACTAAACGTACAACCTTTATCCGCGTACAGGAACAAGAGAACCGCGTGTTCAACAGCCTGTAATGACGTTGGCTGGCGCTCTGGCGCCAGCCATTAACTCCCCATTGTGCCCAGCGCATCCCCCAGATGAAAAACAGGTAGGTACATCGCTACCACCAGCACGCCGACGATCGTTCCGGTCACCACCAGCAGTATTGGCTCCAGCAGCGTCGCCAGATTATCCGCCTGTTGATGAGTTTGCTCGCTATGATGGCGCGCCAGGTTATCGAGCATCGTATCCAACGCTCCCGATGCCTCGCCGGTACGAATGAGCTGCAGGCACAGCGAGGTGAATCCGCCGCAATTCGTCAGCGCCTGCCAGATTGGATTGCCGTGGATGATATCTGCGCGCGCCTGTGCAATCCGCTTCCGCCATAGCGGGCAGCTCACAGTTTCCTCGACGCTCTCCAGCCCCTGGACAAAGCTTATGCCCGCGCTTTGGGTCAGTGAAAGAATGGTAAATATCTGGCTCAATTGCTGGCCGTTGATCAGCCGACCGGCAATCGGAATCTCGTGTAATAATTTTTGCCTTAACAGCAGCCAGCGAGGCCGACGCCGGGCCAATCGGTTGAGAAATAGCGGAATAGCAAAAAGAGGCGGCAGCAACGGCCAGTAGCGGGCCAACGCATTGCCGATGTGAATGACCATTTGCGTCAGCAGAGGAAGCGGCGTGTTGAAGGTCCGATAGATGGCGGTAAATTCCGGCAGAACGAAAAACAGCATCGCCACGACCAGCGTCAGCGCTAATATCAGGATAATGAACGGATAGCGCAGCGCCTTCTTTACCTTTTCTGTCAGACGCTGCTGTTCCTGCTGCTGTCGCGCGAGCTGAAAGCAGCAGCGTTCCAGCTTACCGGTGAGCTCGCCGGTGCGGATCATCGCCAGATAGAGCGGAGGGAAGACCTGCGGCCATTGCGCCAGGGCGCTGGAAAGAGATACGCCCTGCGCCAGTTCCTGCGCCAGCATTCGCAGCAGCGCCTGCCACTGTTTGTGCGGCTGTTGTTGGGCCAGCAGCTCCAGCCCTTCGGCCAGCGGTAAACCAGCCTGCAGCAGCGTGGCAAGCTGGCGGATAACCTCACCGCTGTAGCGCGGGCGCCAGAGCGAATTCTGTACCGTTTTACGCCGTAGCGCCAGCGGCAGGATCCGCTGCTGTTCCAGTGATGCCAGCGCCTGCCCACGCGTTTCTTGCCACAGGGCGCCCTCGCACGGCATTCCTTGCTTATCCATCCCGCGCCACTGCCAAAGCTGCTTAGTCGCCATGCTGGATCCCCAGCACTCGGATAATCTCTTCAAGAGTGGTTAATCCACGCTCCACCGCTTCACAACCGCTTTCAAACAGCGTCATCATGCCGGCTTCGCGGGCCAGCGTTTCGATTTCCGCCGCGCTGAGATCGCGATTAATAGCCTGACGCAGCGCGCTATCCACCGGCAGCAGTTCGAATAAGGCCAGGCGGCCGTAGTAACCGTGGTAACACTGTGGGCAGCCAACCGCCAGCCAGCCGGGCAATGGGCGTGGCCAAAGACTGTGCGGCACCTCGGTAGGGCGGCCGCCATCGCGCCGGCAGTGGGGGCACAGTTTTCGCACCAGCCGCTGGGCGACCACCAGCGAGAGCGCCGAGGAGATCATCCAGCGCGCTACGCCCATTTGTTGCAGGCGAATCAACGTTTCGCTGGTGGAGTTAGTATGCAATGTAGAGAGCACCAGATGCCCGGTCTGTGCGGCCTTAATGGCGATTTCCGCGGTTTCGGCATCGCGAATTTCTCCGACCATGACGATGTCCGGATCCTGACGCAGCAGCGCCCGCAGGACGCTCTGGAAGGTAAGCCCGGATCGCGGGTTGATCTGCGTTTGGTTGAGCCCGGTAAGCGGGATCTCCAGCGGATCTTCCACGCTGCAGATATTGACCTCTTCGCGGTTTCGCGCCTGCAGCGCGCTATACAGAGTGACGGTTTTGCCACTCCCCGTAGGCCCGGTGACCAGTAGCAACCCCTGCGGCTGGTTCAATGCGGCGCGGAAAAAAGCAAGCTGACGAGAGGAGAGCCCCAGAGCTTCCAGATCCAGCGCCTGCTCCACCTGGTGTAATAAACGCAGGACGATTTTCTCCCCGCCGCGGCAGGGGAGGGTTGCAATGCGAAAGGAGACCGTGCGCCCGGCCAGTGTCAGAGTGAACTGTCCATCCTGCGGCAGACGATGCTCGGCAATATCAAGGTTGCCCAGCACCTTAAGCCGTGCTGTCATTGGCGCAGCCAGCGCGGCCTCAAGTCTCGGTAGGGCATGCAACACGCCATCGACGCGCAGGCGTATCCGCAGCTGATTTTCCGCCGGCTCAATATGGATATCAGAGGCACGCTGGCGCAGCGCCTGCTCCAGAATTTGATTCAGTAGATCGGTTACGCCCTGGGTGTTACCCGTGGCGGACTTTGATGCTGACTGTTGCGCCTCATGCTGACGCTTATCCATCCGCTCCTGGCTCCAGCATTCAATATCGATGCGCTTTTGGGTAGCGAAGCGCAGCGCTTCCATCAGTTCTGGCGCCGGCGCATCCACGACGGCGATAACAATGGTCTGCTCGTCGCTCTTCAACAACAGCGCGTGATGGCGCTGACAGAGTGAGAGTAGCTGTTCGGTTTTCATGGCTGTCACCTCAGTTAAAGCGGAAGACATCTTCGCAGGCCTGCTTTAACGCGCTGTCATCGCTGATGGCGCAGACGCGCTGCCAGCCGGTGATACCGTTGGCGTTATCCCAGGAAGGGGTCAGGGTGACGGCCAGCCCGTTCAGGCTCTCCTGGCCGGTCAGGGTGACCACGCCTTGGGCGACGCTCATCGCCGATACATAGCGGGTGGTCGTTGGTGAGGGGATACCGTTGCTGCCGCCATCGCAGCTGGATAGCCCGCCGTGGTCCAACGCGCACAGCTCTATTGCCGTGCGGTAGGGCACAAAGGTTTGCAGCATATCGGTGAGGGCGGCTTTGCGCAGGTAATTCTGGTAGGCGGGGATGCCGATGGCGCTGAGGATGGCGATAATGCCGATAACCACCATTAATTCGATCAGGGTAAAACCACGTTGCTTATCCATAAGTCACTCCTTGTTCGTTGTGGGGTGACTTTGGCGCGATTACGTCGCGGCGGCGAGGAGGAAAAATACGCTTAGGATGCAGGCATCCAGCTTTTCGGTAGCGCTTTCAAAGATGCACGGTAAGCGTGCGAGGCGTCTCGCAAAAATAGCCCCGATACCCGGCGGATATCGGGGAGAGAATTAACGAAAACGCATGGACAGGTCGAGGGCCCGTACGTGCTTAGTGAGTGCGCCGACGGAAATATAGTCAACCCCAGTTTCCGCGAATTCGCGAATGGTATCGAAGGTAACGTTGCCGGAGACTTCCAGCGCCGCCTGGCCGTTGGTGCGTTTTACCGCCTCGCGCATCAGGTCGGTGGTGAAATTGTCGAGCATGATGATATCAGCGCCGGCTTTTAACGCTTCGTCCAGTTCATCCAGCGTTTCGACTTCGACTTCCACCGGTACGTCCGGGTGCAGCCAGAAGGCTTTTTCCACCGCCTGACGTACCGAACCGGAGGCAATGATGTGGTTTTCTTTGATCAGGAAGGCGTCGAAAAGGCCCAGACGGTGGTTCGCGCCGCCGCCGCACAGTACCGCGTACTTCAACGCGGTGCGCAGGCCGGGTAACGTTTTACGCGTATCAAGCAGTTGCGTTTTGGTGCCTTTGAGCAGGTCGACGTAGCGGCGCACTTCGCTTGCTACCCCGGAGAGGGTCTGCACGAAATTTAGCGCGGTGCGTTCGCCGGTTAGCAGCACCCGCGACGGCCCGTCCAGTTCGAACAGCGGCTGATCGGCTTTTACCGTATCGCCGTCAGCCACGTGCCAGGTGATGCTGACATCGTCGCCGGCAAGCTGAATGAAAACTTCTTCTACCCAACGCTTACCGCAGAATACCCCATCTTCGCGGGTGATAACGACGGCGTGAGAGCGCGCGTCCGACGGCAATAGTTGCGCGCTAATATCGTTGTTAGCGTCAACTTCGCCGCCCAGATCTTCGCGTAGTGATTGCGCGACGGCGTCGGTAATATCGAGATTAATACGTTCCAGCAGCGCGTCACGGCGGCGGTCGGGGCTGTAGCGACGAGGCGTCATGATAAAGCTCCAGATAGATAAGATTCAGAAGTGGGAAACATGCTAACCTGAACCACGTTTCTGTACCACACATACCCAATGGATTTCGCGTCGCCTGTGGGGCCGCCGGGATCTACGTTTGCGAAAGGAGATTCCCCATGCAGTTGAATGGCGGATGGCTGGTGGGCGCGCGTCGGGTGCCTTCGCCGCATCACGATTGCCGCCCGGACGATGAAAACCCTTCTTTACTGGTGGTACACAATATCAGCCTGCCGCCGGGGGAGTTTGGCGGCCCGTGGATTGACGCGCTATTTACCGGTACGTTGGATGCCGACGCGCATCCTTACTTCGCCGGGATTGCTCATCTGCGCGTTTCGGCGCATTGTCTGATTCGCCGCGATGGCGAAATAGTCCAATATGTGCCCTTTGATAAGCGCGCATGGCATGCGGGCGTCTCCAGCTATCACGGCCGCGAGCGCTGCAATGATTTTTCGATCGGCATTGAGCTGGAAGGGACGGATACTCAGGCCTACACCGAGGCGCAGTACCAGCAGCTAGTGGCGATTACCCAAGCGCTTATCCAGCGTTATCCTGGTATTGCTGATAATATTACCGACCATTGCGATATCGCGCCGGTACGCAAAACGGATCCCGGCCCGGCCTTTGATTGGGCAAAATATCGCGGTATGTTGGCCGCATCGTCACATAAGGAGATACCATGACGTTGTTTACTACGCTGCTGGTTCTCATCGCCGAGCGTCTGTTCAAGCTTGGCGAGCACTGGCAGCTCGATCATCGCCTGGAGGTACTGTTCCGCCGCGTGAAGCATTTCTCGCTGTTCGGCACCGTGCTGATGACCGTCGTCGCGGTGGCGGTGGTATATGTTATTCAACGCCTGCTACAGGGGCAGCTATTTAACGTACCGCTGCTGGTGTTCTGGATTTTGCTTGGCCTGCTGTGTATCGGCGCGGGTAAGGTGCGCCTGCATTATCATGCCTATCTGAAGGCGGCGGCGAACAACGATAGCCACGCCTGCGATTCGATGGCCAGCGAGCTAACGCTTATTCACGGCGTGCCGCCGGGCTGCGATCGTCAGGAGTATCTTCGCGAGCTGCAAAACGCGCTGCTATGGATTAACTATCGCTACTATCTGGCGCCGTTGTTCTGGCTGGTGGTCGGCGGCCCGTGGGGGTTATTGACGCTGACGGCCTATTGCGTCCTGCGCGCCTGGCAGACCTGGCTTGCGCGCTATCAGACGCCGCGCCATCGTTTACAGTCCGGCATTGACGGTATTCTGCATATTGTCGATTGGGTGCCGGTGCGGTTGGTTGGCGTAGTATACGCGCTGCTGGGGCACGGCGAAAAAGCGCTGCCGGCGTGGTTTGCCTCGCTAGGCGACCGTCACTCTTCGCAGTATCAGGTATTAACTCGTCTGGCCCAGTTCTCGCTGGCCCGCGAGCCGCACGTCGATGCGGTTGAGACGCCAAAAGCGGCGGTTTCCATGGCGAAGAAAACCTCGCTGGTGGTGGTGGTAATTATGGCGCTGCTGACCATCTACGGGACTTTGATTTAACAGCCCGAAGCCAGGCGCTGCTGGGCTTGGCGCACTCATGTCGCCGGATGGCGCTGCGCTTATCCGGCCTACGGTCCTATAACCGTAGCGAGTCAGCGGGCGGGATGCCGAAGTCGGGCATCCCGTTTTCTTGCCAGCGTACCAGCTTTAGCCGGGTGTGACGGTTAGGATCGTACAGCGGGTCGCCTTCAATTTCGGTGTAGTTGCGCGCGTGGTACACCAGCACATCTTCCCCCTGCGGCGTTTGCGTAAAGCTATTGTGGCCGGGACCATACTGGCGGTTTTCATAGCTGGTGCGAAATACCGGCTGCGGGGATTTATGCCAGTTTTCAGCCACCAGCGGGTCGGCTTCACGGTCGATCCATAATAATCCCATGCAGTAGTTTTCATCGGTCGCGCTGGCGGAATAGCTGATAAATAGCTTATCGCCGTGTACCAGCACCGCAGGCCCCTCATTGACCATAAATCCCCGGCATTCCCAGGCGAACTCCGGCTTGCTCAGCATGAGCGGCGCGCCTTTTAGCGTCCACGGGTTTTCCAGCTCCGCCAGATAGAGATTGCTATTGCCGGCGATCTGCGGGTCTTTCTGCGCCCATAAATACCAGCGTTTCCCTTGATGGCTGAAGGTGGTGGCGTCGAGGGCAAAGGTATCGAACGGGGTGATAATTTGCCCTTTTTCATGCCAACGGCCGCTGAGAGGATCGCTGTCGGTACACTCAAGGGCAAACATCCGGTGCTGGAACATCCCCTGGGCGTCGAGGTCATGGGTCGGGGCGGCGGCGAAATAGATATACCACTTGCCGTCGATGTGGTGGAGCTCCGGCGCCCAAATCAGCTGGCTCATCGGCCCGTTTTGCGGCTTGCGCCAGACGGTCACCGGCTCGGCTTCACGCAGGCCTTCCAGCGTGGCGGCGCGGCGAATCTCCAGCCGATCGTATTCCGGCACGGAGGCAATAAAATAGTAGTGGTCGTGATGGCGCAGGATAAAAGGGTCCGCGCGTTGTTCAATAAAGGGGTTAGGCCAGTTGTTCATCAGGCTTTCCTTATGTGTTCACTGGTTTTCAATTCCTGGAGTTCATTCAGTTCGCTGTAGTTACTGCGGCGCTTTTCCAAATCACTCTGGATTTGGCGCATCAGATTGCGGTCAACTTTCAGCAGGCGTACGACGCCTGCGGTAATCAGGTAGCCAACGCCGGGGATCACTGAGAACAGCAGCACGATACCATTTAGCGCCGAGGCGCTTTGCTCCTTCGCGCCGGCATCGTAGCCGTACCACGACAGCAGGAAACCCACCATAGCCCCGGCGACCGCCAGCCCAACTTTCAGGAAGAACAGGTTGCCGGAGAAGCTGATGCCGGTGATCCGTTTACCGGTTTTCCACTCGCCGTAGTCATCAACGTCGGACATCAGCGACCAGTGCAGCGGCGACGGGATTTGATGCAGGATATTGAGCAGGAAGTAGAGCACCAGAATCAGCGTCGTGGCATGCGGATTAAAGAAGTAGAACGCGCAGGAGAAGACCGCCAGTACAATGTTGGTCCAGAAAAAGACCTGCAGTTTACACCAACGGTCGGTCAGCACTTTCGCCAGCATGCTGCCGATCATCATGCCGACGACGCCAAGGCTGATAAACAGGGTGGCGAAATGGGTACTTTGCCCCATGACCCAGGTGACGTAGTACATGGTGGCGGCCATACGGATAAAGCCGGGGCAAACGTTGCACAGGGTTAAGAGCAAAATGCGAACCCACTGGTCGTTTTTCCACACATCTTTGAGGTCTTTTTTCAGCTCGTCGTTGGTTTGGACCGCCGGGCGGATGCGCTCGCGTACGGTGGCGAAGCAGAACAAAAACATACACATGCCGATGAACGCCAATACGGTCATCGCCATTTGATAACCTTTGGCTTTATCAGCGCCGCCGAACCACTCCGCCATAGGCAGCAGAGTCAGCGAGAGCAGAAGCGTCGCGATACCGACCAGCACAAAGCGGTATGACTGGCAGGCGACACGTTCTTGTGGGTCGGATGTCATCACTGTCCCCAAAGAGCAGTAGGGGATATTTATCGCGGTATAGGTTATCGACAGCAGGAAGTAGGTGACGAAGGCATAGATAACCTTGCTGTTGTAGGTCCATTCCGGGGTGGTGAACATCAGTACGCTGAACAGGGCGTAGGGGAAGGCCATCCACAGCAGCCATGGGCGAAAGCGGCCATATTTACTGCGGGTGCGGTCGGCCATCGCTCCCATGATCGGGTCGGTGACGGCATCGATGACGCGCACCGAAAGCAGCAGCACCCCAACCAGCGCCGGCGCAAGACCAAAAATATCCGTATAAAAGTAGTTAACGAACAACATGATGGCGCCAAAGATAATGTTACATCCGGCGTCGCCCATCCCGTAGCCAATCTTTTCTTTCAGCGAAAGTGTATTGCCTGTCATCCTGGAACTCTCCATTGCAGTCTGGAGAGAATTATTGGTCTTAGCGTCGGGAATTACGTTGCAGTAATCCGTCATCGATATGGAGAAAACTGTTACAGGAAGGAAAGTGTGAAGCAGATAACAATGCGCCGTGCCCGTCGGTAAAGGACGGACACGGCGTGACGAGATGTATTATTGTGCTTTTACGACGCCGGCGCTTTTCTGTTTAAACAGATAGCCAACGCCGAGAACGGCAATCCATACCGGTATCAGCCACACCGAAATCGCCATCCCCGGGGTCATCAGCATGATGGCCAGTACCGCGACCATAAATAGCAGGCATACCCAGTTACCCAGCGGGTAGAACAGCGCTGGGAAACGCGTTTTCACGCCTTCCTGCTGCTTAGCGCGACGGAATTTGATGTGCGCGAGGCTAATCATCGCCCAGTTAATTACCAGCGCGGAGACCACCAGCGCCATCAGCAGTCCGAACGCCGATTCCGGCGCCAGGTAGTTGATCAGCACGCACAGCGCGGTGACTACGGCGGACACCAGAATGGTGTTGACCGGTACGCCGCGTTTATCGAGAGTCAGCAGCGCTTTCGGCGCATTACCCTGCTGCGCCAGGCCGAACAGCATACGGCTGTTACAGTACACGCAGCTGTTGTAAACCGAGAGCGCGGCGGTCAGCACCACGATGTTGAGGGCGTTTGCCACCAGCGTGTCGCCGAGTTCGTGGAAGATCAGCACGAACGGGCTGGTATCGGCGGTGACGCGCGTCCACGGCAGCAGCGAGAGCAGCACGGCCAGGGAGCCTACATAGAAAATAAGGATACGGTAGATAACCTGGTTGGTGGCTTTCGGGATGCTCTTTTCCGGGTTGTCCGCTTCTGCCGCGGTGATGCCCACCAGTTCCAGACCGCCGAAGGAGAACATAATGATCGCCATCATCATCACCAGCCCGGTGAAGCCGTGCGGCAGGAAACCGCCCTGATCCCACAGGTTACTGACCGTCGCCTGCGGGCCGCCGTTGCCGCTGAACAACAACCAGGCGCCGAACAGAATCATGGCCACTACCGCGACGACTTTAATAATCGCGAACCAGAATTCCATTTCGCCGAACACTTTTACGTTGGTCAGGTTAATGGCGTTAATGGCGATGAAGAAGACTGCTGCCGAAGCCCAGGTAGGGATTTCCGGCCACCAGAACTGGATATATTTGCCGACGGCGGTCAGCTCCGCCATGGCGACAAGCACATACAGCACCCAATAGTTCCAGCCGGAGGCAAAGCCGGCAAAGCCGCCCCAGTATTTATAAGCAAAATGGCTGAATGAACCGGCTACCGGTTCTTCGACGACCATTTCGCCGAGTTGGCGCATGATCAGGAAGGCGATAAACCCGGCGATAGCGTAGCCGAGAATAATACCAGGACCTGCAGATTGAATCACTGACGCACTTCCCAGGAATAAGCCCGTACCGATAGCGCCTCCTAGCGCAATGAGCTGTATATGGCGGTTCTTCAAGCCGCGCTTGAGTCGATCGCCATGCTGTTGACCTTCCATCATGAAACCTCGTGTGTGGTTATTATGTTTATACGCTTCATCCTTCAGGTTGCTGCTTTGCTGTCCGTCTCTGCCAAATAGCATAGTTAGCTAATTTCAAGGCGTTTGAGGCCAGTTTTTACCCGAGTGACGCAACGCACACATTGTTGTGTTTGTGTAATTATGAAATTCCATTTTTGTATTGATTTCTTTACGGAAAGCAAAGCGGAAATTCCCTCAAAGACCTTTCGCCTGATGCAGAATAATGGTAAGGGCGTGCGAATGCACCTGCTTTATGAAGGGATGATGACGGAACGAACAAAAAGACACCGTTTGTCATTTTTTCTTACCACCGTCGCCGCTACCCTTTATTGGTTATCTATTCACTTTATTGGTTTATAAATGCACTTTTTCGCTTCTTGAATCGGTTCAGAAAGCGTAATTTTTCGTTTATATAAAGTTAATGCTACCCCTTGCTGGGTAAATGTAAGTTTTGTGCAAGGTTACATTTCTGAAACGTTATTTCTGTAAGGTTGTTAAAAAAGGCCGGGTTTACTGATTTCAATCAAAACCTGTATGGACAGGAGGTGAATACTTTGTTACTTTAGCGCTACGAACTTTAAATTGGTAAGACCAATTGACTCCGGGCGAATGGCAGAGACAGGGAATATGGCCTACAGCAAGATCCGCCAACCAAAACTTTCTGATGTGATAGAGCAGCAGCTGGAGTTTCTGATTCTTGAGGGGACGTTGCGCCCCGGTGAAAAACTCCCGCCTGAACGCGAACTGGCAAAACAGTTCGACGTTTCCCGTCCCTCGCTCCGTGAGGCGATTCAACGCCTCGAAGCCAAGGGCCTGTTGCTTCGTCGCCAGGGCGGTGGAACCTTTGTACAAAGCAGCCTGTGGCAGAGCTTTAGCGACCCGTTGGTCGAGCTCCTGTCCGACCATCCTGAATCCCAATTCGATTTGCTGGAAACCCGTCACGCGCTGGAAGGCATCGCGGCTTATTACGCGGCGCTGCGCAGCAATGATGAAGATCGCGACCGTATTCGCGAACTGCATCAAGCCATTGAACGGGCCCAACAGTCCGGCGATCTCGACGCCGAATCCGGCGCTGTCGTCCAGTACCAAATCGCCGTCACCGAAGCGGCGCACAATGTGGTGTTGCTCCATCTGCTAAGGTGTATGGAGCCGATGCTGGCACAGAACGTTCGTCAGAACTTTGAATTGCTGTATGCCCGCCGGGAAATGCTCCCGTTGGTCAGCAACCATCGTACTCGCATTTTCGAGGCGATAATGGCCGGGGAGCCGGAGCAGGCGCGTGAGGCGTCGCACCGTCACCTGGCGTTCATTGAGGAAATTTTGCTGGATCGTAGCCGTGAACAGAGTCGTAGAGAACGTTCATTGCGTCGTTTACAGCAACGAAAGGACGAGAACTCCGGTTCTTAAGCGCCATTTTTTAGAGCGCGGCAACTAAACGCAGAACCTGTCTTATTGAATTTTTGGTTGTTCATCAGAGTGAAACGCTAAAGAGTTCAATGGGACAGGTTCCAGTTAAATCAACGATTAGATAGATAAGGAATACCCCCATGTCAGAACGTTTCCAGAATGACGTGGATCCGATCGAAACTCGCGACTGGCAACAGGCGATCGAATCGGTCATCCGTGAAGAAGGTGTTGAGCGTGCTCAGTATCTGATCGACCAGCTTCTTTCTGAGGCCCGCAAAGGCGGCGTGAAAGTAGCGGCCGGTGCGGCAGCGCATAATTACGTCAACACTATTGCCGTTGAAGATGAACCGGAATACCCGGGCAATCTGGAGCTGGAACGCCGTATTCGTTCAGCGATCCGTTGGAACGCCATCATGACCGTTCTGCGCGCATCGAAGAAAGATCTGGAACTGGGTGGCCACATGGCATCCTACCAGTCTTCCGCTACCTTCTACGAAGTCTGCTTCAACCACTTCTTCCGTGCGCGCACTGAGAAAGACGGCGGCGATCTGGTTTACTTCCAGGGCCACATCTCTCCGGGCGTATATGCACGTGCCTTCCTGGAAGGTCGTCTGACTGAAGAGCAGATGAACAACTTCCGTCAGGAAGTTCACGGTAATGGTCTGTCCTCTTATCCGCACCCGAAACTGATGCCGGAATTCTGGCAGTT
The DNA here is from genome assembly GCF_032601985.1 of Klebsiella sp. 141203. Taxonomy (NCBI): domain Bacteria; kingdom Pseudomonadati; phylum Pseudomonadota; class Gammaproteobacteria; order Enterobacterales; family Enterobacteriaceae; genus Klebsiella; species Klebsiella sp. 141203. The sequence continues at coordinate 296,113 of NZ_JAQIRL010000005.1, forward strand.
CCCGACCGTATCGATGGGTCTGGGGCCGTTGGGCGCTATCTATCAGGCTAAATTCCTGAAATATCTGGAACACCGTGGTCTGAAAGACACCTCTGCGCAAACCGTTTACGCCTTCCTGGGCGATGGCGAGATGGATGAGCCGGAATCTAAAGGCGCTATCACCATCGCGACCCGTGAAAAACTGGATAACCTGGTCTTCGTCATCAACTGCAACCTGCAGCGTCTGGACGGCCCGGTCACCGGTAACGGTAAAATCATTAACGAACTGGAAGGCATCTTCGGTGGTGCTGGCTGGAACGTTATCAAGGTTATCTGGGGCGGTCGTTGGGATGAGCTGCTGCGTAAAGACACCAGCGGTAAGCTGATTCAGCTGATGAACGAAACCGTTGACGGCGACTACCAGACCTTCAAATCCAAAGACGGCGCCTACGTTCGTGAGCACTTCTTCGGTAAATATCCGGAAACCGCCGCGCTGGTTGCCGACTGGACTGACGAGCAGATCTGGGCCCTGAACCGTGGCGGTCACGATCCGAAGAAAGTCTACGCTGCACTGAAAAAAGCGCAGGAAACCAAAGGCCAGCCGACCGTGATTCTGGCGCATACCATTAAAGGTTATGGTATGGGCGACACCGCGGAAGGTAAAAACATCGCGCACCAGGTTAAGAAAATGAACATGGACGGCGTTCGCTACGTCCGCGATCGTTTCAACGTGCCGGTGGCTGATGCCGATATCGAAAAACTGCCGTACGTGACCTTCCCGGAAGGTTCCGAAGAGCACACTTACCTGCATGCTCAACGTGAAAAGCTGAACGGCTACCTGCCGACTCGTCAGCCGAAATTCACTGAGAAACTGGAGCTGCCGACCCTGGCCGACTTCAGCGCGCTGCTGGAAGAGCAAAACAAAGAAATCTCTACCACTATCGCTTTCGTTCGTGCCCTGAACGTGATGCTGAAGAACAAGTCGATCAAAGATCGTCTGGTGCCGATCATCGCCGATGAAGCGCGTACTTTCGGTATGGAAGGTCTGTTCCGTCAGATCGGTATCTACAGCCCGAACGGCCAGCAGTACACCCCGCAGGACCGTGAGCAGGTTGCATACTACAAAGAAGACGAGAAAGGCCAGATTCTGCAGGAAGGTATTAACGAGCTGGGCGCAGGCGCATCCTGGCTGGCTGCTGCGACCTCCTACAGCACCAACGACCTGCCGATGATTCCGTTCTACATCTACTACTCGATGTTCGGCTTCCAGCGTATCGGCGATCTGTGCTGGGCGGCAGGCGATCAGCAGGCTCGCGGCTTCCTGATCGGCGGTACTTCCGGTCGTACTACGCTGAACGGCGAAGGTCTGCAGCACGAAGATGGTCACAGCCACATTCAGTCGCTGACTATCCCGAACTGTATCTCCTACGACCCGTCTTACGCGTACGAAGTCGCTGTCATCATGCATGACGGTCTGGTACGTATGTACGGCGAAGCGCAAGAGAACGTTTACTACTACATCACTACGCTGAACGAAAACTACCACATGCCGGCCATGCCGGAAGGCGCCGAGGAAGGTATCCGTAAAGGTATCTACAAACTCGAAACCCTCGAAGGTAGCAAAGGTAAAGTTCAGCTGCTGGGCTCCGGTTCTATCCTGCGTCACGTTCGTGAAGCAGCGCAGATCCTGGCGAAAGACTACGGCGTGGGTTCTGACGTGTATAGCGTCACCTCCTTCACCGAACTGGCGCGTGATGGCCAGGATTGCGAACGCTGGAACATGCTGCACCCGCTGGAAACTCCGCGCGTACCGTACATCGCTCAGGTGATGAACGACGCTCCGGCTGTGGCATCCACTGACTATATGAAACTGTTCGCCGAGCAGGTTCGTACTTACGTACCGGCTGATGATTACCGCGTACTGGGTACCGATGGCTTCGGTCGTTCCGACAGCCGTGAAAACCTGCGTCACCACTTCGAAGTCGATGCTTCCTATGTGGTCGTTGCGGCGCTGGGCGAACTGGCTAAACGTGGTGAAATCGATAAGAAAGTCGTGGCTGACGCCATTGCTAAATTCGACATCGATGCAGAAAAAGTTAACCCGCGTCTGGCGTAAGAGGTAAGAGAATAATGGCTATCGAAATCAAAGTACCGGACATCGGGGCTGATGAAGTTGAAATCACCGAGATCCTGGTCAAAGTTGGCGACAAAGTTGAAGCTGAACAGTCGCTGATCACCGTAGAAGGCGACAAGGCCTCTATGGAAGTTCCGTCTCCGCAGGCTGGCGTCGTGAAAGAGATTAAAGTCTCCGTCGGCGACAAAACCGAGACTGGCAAACTGATCATGATTTTCGATTCCGCCGAGGGTGCAGCAGCCGCTGCACCTGCGCAGGAAGAGAAAGCAGCTGCTCCGGCACCGGCAGCAGCGCCGGCGGCAAGCGCAGCGAAAGAAGTTCACGTACCGGATATCGGCGGCGATGAAGTTGAAGTCACCGAGATCATGGTTAAAGTGGGCGACACCATCGCCGCTGAGCAATCCCTGATCACTGTCGAAGGCGACAAAGCTTCTATGGAAGTTCCGGCGCCGTTCGCGGGTACCGTAAAAGAGATCAAAATCAACACCGGCGACAAAGTGTCCACCGGCTCCCTGATCATGATCTTCGAAGTGGCGGGCGCTGCGCCTGCAGCCGCTCCGGCACAGGCTGCCGCTCCGGCTGCAGCGGCACCGGCTGCTGCAGCCGGCGTGAAGGATGTTAACGTACCGGATATCGGCGGCGACGAAGTTGAAGTCACCGAAGTGATGGTAAAAGTCGGCGATAAAGTTGCCGCTGAGCAGTCACTGATCACCGTCGAAGGCGACAAAGCTTCTATGGAAGTTCCGGCGCCGTTCGCGGGTACCGTAAAAGAGATCAAAATCAGCACCGGCGACAAAGTGTCTACCGGCTCTCTGATCATGGTCTTCGAAGTGGAAGGCGCCGCGCCTGCTGCTGCTCCGGCACCGGCTGCTGCACCGGCACCGGCTCAGAAAGCTGCCGCGCCGGCTGCGAAAGCAGAAGGTAAAACCGAATTCGCTGAAAACGAAGCTTACGTTCACGCGACTCCGCTGATTCGCCGCCTGGCGCGCGAGTTCGGCGTAAACCTGGCGAAAGTGAAAGGGACTGGCCGTAAAGGTCGTATCCTGCGCGAAGACGTTCAGGCTTACGTGAAAGAAGCGGTTAAACGCGCTGAATCCGCACCGGCTGCTGCCGCAGGCGGCGGTCTGCCGGGCATGCTGCCATGGCCGAAAGTTGACTTCAGCAAGTTTGGCGAAATCGAAGAAGTGGAACTGGGTCGTATCCAGAAAATCTCTGGCGCTAACCTGAGCCGTAACTGGGTGATGATCCCGCACGTTACGCACTTCGACAAAACCGATATCACCGATCTGGAAGCGTTCCGTAAGCAGCAGAATGCCGAAGCTGAGAAGCGCAAACTGGATGTGAAATTCACCCCAGTGGTCTTCATCATGAAAGCCGTTGCCGCTGCGCTTGAGCAGATGCCGCGCTTCAACAGCTCGCTGTCCGAAGACGGTCAGCGTCTGACGCTGAAGAAATACATCAACATCGGTGTGGCGGTTGATACTCCGAACGGTCTGGTGGTTCCGGTCTTTAAAGACGTGAACAAGAAGAGCATCACCGAGCTGTCTCGCGAACTGACCACCATCTCGAAGAAAGCGCGCGATGGCAAGCTGACTGCTGGCGAAATGCAGGGCGGTTGCTTCACCATCTCCAGCATCGGCGGCCTGGGTACCACCCACTTCGCGCCGATTGTTAACGCGCCGGAAGTGGCCATCCTGGGCGTGTCTAAGTCCGCGATGGAGCCGGTATGGAATGGTAAAGAGTTCGTTCCGCGTCTGATGATGCCGATCTCTCTGTCCTTCGACCACCGCGTCATCGACGGTGCTGATGGTGCCCGTTTCATTACCATCATCAACAACACCTTGAGCGACATTCGCCGCCTGGTGATGTAAGCGAAAAAGCCGGCCTGACGGCCGGCTTTTTTCTGATAACCTCAGGCTGTTGAGGATTATCAGCAACAAAGGACAAAATCGTTTGCCGTTTGTTGTTTAAAAATTGTTAACAATTTTGTAAAATACACGCGGATAGAACGTCCCGGTGGACTTGGGCGTAATAATAAAAGCGTCAGACCCGCCGGATATAAATTACAGAGGTCATGATGAGTACTGAAATCAAAACTCAGGTCGTGGTACTTGGGGCAGGTCCTGCAGGCTACTCTGCAGCCTTCCGTTGCGCTGATTTAGGTCTGGAAACCGTCATCGTAGAACGTTACAGCTCCCTGGGCGGCGTTTGCCTGAACGTGGGTTGTATCCCTTCTAAAGCACTGCTGCACGTTGCTAAAGTTATCGAAGAAGCGAAAGCGCTGGCCGAACACGGCATCGTTTTCGGCGAACCGAAAACCGACATTGACAAGATCCGCACCTGGAAAGAAAAAGTCATCACTCAGCTGACCGGTGGTCTGGCTGGCATGGCCAAAGGTCGTAAAGTGAAGGTGGTTAACGGTCTGGGTAAATTCACCGGCGCTAACACCCTGGAAGTTGAAGGCGAAAACGGCAAAACCGTGATTAACTTCGACAACGCGATCATCGCGGCGGGCTCCCGTCCGATTCAACTGCCGTTTATCCCGCATGAAGACCCGCGCGTTTGGGATTCCACCGACGCTCTGGAACTGAAATCTGTACCGAAACGCATGCTGGTTATGGGCGGCGGTATCATCGGTCTGGAAATGGGTACCGTATACCATGCGCTGGGTTCAGAGATTGACGTGGTTGAAATGTTCGACCAGGTTATCCCGGCTGCCGACAAAGACGTGGTTAAAGTCTTCACCAAACGTATCAGCAAGAAATTCAACCTGATGCTGGAAACCAAAGTAACCGCCGTTGAAGCAAAAGAAGACGGTATTTACGTTTCCATGGAAGGCAAAAAAGCCCCGGCGGAAGCGCAGCGTTACGACGCGGTGCTGGTGGCTATCGGCCGCGTGCCGAACGGTAAAAACCTCGACGCAGGCAAAGCCGGCGTGGAAGTTGACGATCGCGGCTTCATTCGCGTTGACAAACAAATGCGCACCAACGTGCCGCACATCTTTGCTATCGGCGATATCGTCGGCCAGCCGATGCTGGCGCACAAAGGCGTACACGAAGGTCACGTTGCCGCAGAAGTTATCTCCGGCCTGAAACATTACTTCGATCCGAAAGTTATCCCGTCTATCGCCTACACCGAGCCAGAAGTGGCATGGGTTGGCCTGACTGAGAAAGAAGCGAAAGAGAAGGGCATCAGCTACGAAACCGCCACCTTCCCGTGGGCTGCTTCCGGCCGTGCTATCGCTTCCGACTGCGCAGACGGTATGACCAAACTGATCTTCGACAAAGAGACCCACCGTGTTATCGGCGGCGCGATTGTCGGCACCAACGGCGGCGAGCTGCTGGGTGAAATCGGTCTGGCTATCGAAATGGGCTGCGACGCGGAAGACATCGCGCTGACTATCCACGCTCACCCGACTCTGCACGAGTCCGTTGGCCTGGCGGCAGAAGTCTTCGAAGGTAGCATTACCGACCTGCCAAACGCGAAAGCGAAGAAAAAGTAACTTTTTCTTTCGGGTAAAATGCATAAGCGGCTCTCAGAGCCGCTTTTTTTATCGCTAATGTTTAGAACTATGTCCGTGTTCACAAACCGCTACACCTCATACATACTTTGAAAATAGTCACTCAGTAAACTAATAGGTAGTTAATTATGTATCTGAGGTGTGAGATGAAACGCTTGTTAACCACGGCGCTGTTAGCGACGACATTAGTTTCCGGTATGGCCTGTGCGGCCGATGCGGTCATTCCCTGGGCTGCGAACAGCGGCGGCACTGAAAATAGCCATATTGCGGCGATGGGCCAGGATCTGAATGCGCAGCATCAGTTGGTGACGAAAACTACTGAAGGGGTGTGGGCGGCGAATTCCGGGAGCATCAGCTCGGATGAAGCGGCGCTGACCAGTCAGAAACCTGCTTTTGCCGGTTATCCGGAGCTGATGCCGCACCAGGGCTAAGCACCAGAGAGTGCCCGGTTGCTATCGCGCAACCGGGCATTTTTTTATTGATTGACCGCCTGCCATCCCGCTGCAGAATCGGGGGCAAAATGCGTGATTGCCTGCGCTTTCGTCGCGCTCTCTTCGCCCAGGTTCGCCTGCCAGACCTTATCGTTCTGATCGATCATAAAGCTCATCACCCCGGTTTCTCCCCACTCTACCGGCCATGCCAGTAAAGCGACGCCTTGATTATCGTTATCGGCGATAATGCGGAAGCGGTAGCCATGATACCCGGCGCCGGGCTCCGTCGGGCTGAATGCCGGCCCCAGCGGGCTTGGCGTTTCACCCGGCGAGGTAGGCCAGTACAGGCCATCTTTTTTGCCTTCGCTGCTGATGATTTTTTGTGCCCAGCGATGATTCATTTGATAGTAATCCTGCTGGGCATCAACGTAGGCGTGCATGGCGGCAATTGCCGACAGTTCATTGCGGCCGATGGCGCGTGTGAGAATTTCATCTTCCCCGGCCGCCATATCAAAACGCCAGCCCTGTTCATCTTTGACAATGGGAATCGGCAACCGCCACGCTTCGCTACCGACATCGAGCCAGGCGCTGTTACCCTGCTGGACAATGACGTGTTTCACCTGCCAGTCGCGCTGAAAGCGGTCGACGGCATTGGGATCAATACCATCGGTGGGTAAAAACTGCTGCCAGTTATCGCCGAGCAGATTATTGAGCGCGGCTTTATCACGATGATTGAGCGCATCGGCCAGCGCGCTTGCCGCTTTCTCCGGCGTGGGGAACGGTTGCTGGGCGAAGGCGGCGAGCGGCGACAGCATTAGCGTGAATAGGGCGATCTGTAATGGTTTTCTCATCTGCTCATCCTCAGCGACGACGCAATTCATGATGTTCGGAAAGACGCTCTCTGGCGGCGCCGCGCTGTTCGCTGCTCAAGCCGGAAATATTGCGGCTTTGCAGCCCGCGCGCCTGCTGCGATTGCCAGGAGGGGGAGCGACTTTCGTTGCCGCTTAAGGCATTGGCGCGCGCCGTGCTTACCGCTTGCTGACGCTGGGCCGGCGTCGCGGAGTGAATCTGCTGACGGCGCTGTTGTTGCTGAGGCGTAGGATTTTGCACGTGGTTCTTCACGGCCTCGCGATGCTGTTGCTGCTGCGGCGTCGGATGTTGCAACTGCGTTTTCGCCGCTTCGCGACGCTGCTGTTTGGCAGGTGTCGGCGTGCTGTCGTAGCCACGGTAGCTGCTGCGCTGGGTGGCCTGCTTCAATTGTTGAGAAGCCGCCTGACGCTGCGCATCGCGAGAGGCGTTATTAGCCGCAAGCTTGCCTGCGCTGGCGGCAGGCGCGTTGGGATGCTGGAGCTGCGTCATCGCCGCTTGCCGTTGAGCGTTGCGATCGACCGGCGCGTGTTGGGTCGCGCTGAGTCCGCCGGGCACATTGGTCTGATGATAGCGCTGGGCGACATTATTATTCGGATAAGGCACGTTGCCGCGATAGGCGGGGTTATGCTGCCAGTTAACATGGTTACCCGGCAGATTCTGCCCGGTAATGCGGTTGAAATTATTCACATTAATATTGATGTTATCGCCATTGTGCTGGTAGCCGCCGTGATGGTAATCGTCATCATGATGATGGTCATCATCATCCCAGTCGATGCTGCTGAAAAGTGCCCAGGTGGTGGCGACGCCAAGGCTGTAACCAAAACCTTTGACGAAGCTATCGGTGAACTGCTCTCCCGGAGGCGGCGGCAGATAGACCGGGGGATAGGCGCTATTCGGCCAACTGCCGTAGACGGTCGAAGGGTTATAGCTCGGAACGTATACCACTTGCGGGTTAGTCGGTTCAATTTTGATAATCTGCGAAGGCGCTGGCGATGCCGTTGAGCTTGTCGAGGATGATACCGTGCTACTGCTATTCGATGACCTCGAAGAGGCGGGTGCCGAGGCCGTGACGGTCACTTTCTGTTGCGGCGTGGATTTCAATGTCCCGGTTTGTTGGGCAATGACGCGCAGACGCTGTACGGAATCCATCACATCGTGCGGCTGGGCTAAAAATGCGTCGCCAAGGTTTTCCACCCACGGCGGATTTTCGCCCATCATTGCCAGCAGGGCGGGAAAAGCGACGAGGGATTTGACGCTCGGATCCCACGGTTGGCTGGCAACGGCCTGAACGGCCGCGTCGCCTTTCATCGATGGGTTATCCTGCGACCACTGCACCGCCTGCATAACGTTGTCCGGATAGGTGGAGGCCATCAATACCTGCGAGAGCAAACTGTCCGGGTAGAGCGCAATAGGCGCGACCCATTGGTCGATTTGCGCCTGGGTATAGGTGGCCGCGACCGGTTGTCCCGCCGCCGGTGCAGTCGGGGATGCTGGTGCTGGTTCCGTTGTGGGCTGCGCCGTCACCGGCGCTTCAGCGATAGTCTCTGGGGTACGGCTTTTAACATATAGCGTTCCCGCCGCCGCGAGTAAGCCTGCGCTGCAGAGCAGGGCGATAATATGGGGTTTGAACGGTAGTGACATGGAAGCTCCTGACACAGAAATGTTACCCATCTCGCTAAAGTATCGGCGAAAACGGTACGTTACGGGAGTATATGAAGACGATATTGTTTTTTTTGATTTTTGTTGGGATCCTGACATTAAATCTGTAACAGAAATAAATTTATCTACCAGCATTTGGACAGAAAGCCTGCAATATCCTGCCCTTAACGATTCAGCTAAATTTTAATGTTGCTTTTTTGTAAACAGATTAACACCCTTCAAAAATCCTGCTATGCTGCCGTCGCGGTATCGGGCATTTACCCTACAAACTGCTGTCTCACAGGAGCGTGAAGAAAATCGCCTACCGCATTTTACAATGAGAGCGAGGAGAACCGTCGTGCTAGAAGAATACCGTAAGCACGTAGCTGAGCGTGCAGCCATGGGGATTGTTGCCAAACCCTTAGACGCAACCCAAATGGCCGCGCTGGTAGAACTGCTGAAAAACCCGCCAGCGGGTGAAGATGAATTCCTGTTAGATCTGCTTACCAACCGTGTACCGCCGGGCGTCGATGAAGCCGCCTATGTTAAAGCCGGATTCCTTGCCGCTATCGCCAAAGGCGAAGCGACCTCCCCACTGGTTACCCCTGAAAAAGCCGTTGAACTGCTGGGCACCATGCAGGGCGGTTACAATATTCACCCCCTGATTGAAGCGCTGGACGATGCCAAACTGGCGCCGATTGCCGCGAAAGCGCTGTCCCATACCCTGCTGATGTTCGATAACTTCTATGACGTAGAAGAGAAAGCCAAAGCGGGTAATGAGTACGCTAAACAGGTTATGCAATCCTGGGCTGATGCCGAGTGGTTCCTGAACCGTCCGCAACTGGCGGAAAAAATCACCGTTACCGTCTTCAAAGTTACCGGCGAAACCAATACCGATGACTTGTCTCCGGCGCCTGATGCCTGGTCCCGTCCGGATATCCCACTGCACGCTCTGGCGATGCTGAAGAACGCTCGCGAAGGAATTGAACCGGATCAGCCGGGCGCGGTCGGTCCGATTAAACAAATTGAAGCGCTGCAGCAGAAAGGCTTCCCCCTGGCCTACGTTGGCGACGTTGTCGGTACCGGTTCTTCGCGTAAATCCGCCACCAACTCGGTGCTGTGGTTCATGGGCGACGATATCCCGAACGTACCGAACAAGCGCGGCGGCGGCCTGTGCCTGGGCGGCAAAATCGCGCCTATCTTCTTCAACACCATGGAAGATGCGGGCGCGCTGCCTATTGAAGTGGACGTGAGCAACCTCAACATGGGCGACGTCATTGACGTTTACCCGTTCAAAGGTGAAGTGCGTAACCACGAATCCAACGAGCTGTTGGCAAGCTTCGAACTGAAAACCGATGTACTGATCGACGAAGTGCGCGCCGGTGGCCGTATTCCGCTGATCATCGGTCGCGGCCTGACGACCAAAGCGCGCGAAGCGCTGGGTCTGCCGCACAGCGATGTCTTCCGTCATGCGAAAGACGTAGCGGAAAGCAACCGCGGCTTCTCTCTGGCGCAGAAAATGGTTGGCCGCGCCTGCGGCGTTGCCGGTATCCGTCCGGGCGCTTATTGCGAGCCGAAAATGACCTCCGTCGGTTCTCAGGACACCACCGGTCCAATGACCCGTGATGAGCTGAAAGACCTGGCGTGCCTGGGCTTCTCCGCTGACCTGGTGATGCAGTCCTTCTGTCACACCGCAGCTTATCCGAAGCCGGTTGACGTCACCACGCACCACACTCTGCCGGACTTCATCATGAACCGCGGCGGTGTTTCACTGCGTCCGGGCGATGGCGTTATCCACTCCTGGTTGAACCGTATGCTGCTGCCGGATACCGTCGGTACCGGCGGTGATTCCCATACCCGTTTCCCTATTGGTATCTCCTTCCCGGCGGGCTCTGGTCTGGTGGCCTTCGCCGCCGCGACCGGCGTGATGCCGCTGGATATGCCGGAATCGGTACTGGTGCGCTTCAAAGGTAAAATGCAACCGGGCATTACCCTGCGCGATCTGGTTCACGCCATCCCGCTGTATGCTATCAAGCAGGGCCTGCTGACCGTTGAGAAGAAAGGTAAGAAAAACATCTTCTCTGGCCGCATCCTTGAAATCGAAGGTCTGCCGGATCTGAAAGTCGAGCAGGCATTTGAACTGACCGATGCTTCCGCCGAGCGTTCTGCTGCTGGTTGTACCATCAAGCTGAACAAAGAGCCGATCGTTGAGTATCTGAACTCCAACATCGTCCTGCTGAAGTGGATGATCGCAGAAGGTTACGGCGATCGTCGTACGCTGGAGCGCCGTATCCAGGGCATGGAAAAATGGCTGGCGGATCCGCAACTGCTGGAAGCCGACGCTGATGCGGAATACGCGGCAGTGATCGACATCGATCTGGCGGATATCAAAGAGCCAATCCTGTGTGCGCCGAACGATCCGGACGATGCGCGTCTGCTGTCAGACGTGCAGGGTGAGAAGATCGACGAAGTGTTTATCGGTTCCTGCATGACCAACATTGGCCACTTCCGTGCCGCAGGTAAGCTGCTGGACAGCCATAAAGGCCAACTGCCTACTCGCCTGTGGGTGGCGCCGCCAACCCGTATGGATGCCGCGCAGCTGACTGAAGAAGGCTACTACAGCGTGTTTGGTAAGAGCGGCGCGCGTATCGAAATCCCTGGCTGTTCCCTGTGTATGGGCAACCAGGCGCGCGTGGCTGACGGCGCGACGGTCGTGTCGACCTCTACCCGTAACTTCCCGAACCGTTTAGGTACCGGCGCCAACGTCTATCTGGCATCTGCCGAACTAGCGGCGGTCGCTTCTCTGCTGGGCAAACTGCCGACGCCGGAAGAGTACCAGACCTTCGTCGCTCAGGTTGATAAGACGGCGGAAGATACCTATCGCTATCTGAACTTTAACCAGCTGGATCAGTACACTGAAAAAGCTGACGGCGTGATTTTCCAGACCGCTGTGTAATCCGTTCGGTCAGCCTTGCTGACCGTTTGGCTACAAACTCTCCAATGCCCGCTGAACATTGCATCAGCGGGCATTTTTATTTTTAAACCTCCCACCCGTTGCGCTTTTTTTCTTCCTGTCTGCTGCGATAATTAGGTTATGGGTACAGTGCAGCGGTGACGCATTGCCCTTGCAGAGGAAAAGATTATGGATTACGAATTTCTGCGCGATATTACCGGTGTGGTAAAGGTGCGAATGTCGATGGACCACGAGGCGATTGGTCACTGGTTCAACGAAGAGGTGAAAGATAACCTGGCCCTTCTGGATGAAGTGGAACAGGCAGCGCGCACCGTGAAAGGCAGTGAACGTTCCTGGCAGCGGGCCGGCCATGAATATACGTTGTGGCTGGATGGCGAAGAAGTGATGATCCGCGCCAACCAACTGGAATTTTCCGGCGATGAAATGGAAGAGGGGATGAACTACTACGACGAAGAGAGCCTCTCTCTTTGCGGCGTGGAGGATTTCCTGCAGGTGGTTGCCGCATACCGTGAATTTATGCAGCAGCGTTAATGATTCGTTTTGTGCCGGGCGGCGCGCAACCGTAGGCCCGGCAAGCAAAAGCGCCGCCGGGCATTTCAGGCATTACACCGCAGGTATATTGCGGGCGTAATAAATTTCCCGCATCTCTTTCCACAGCAGGTCGGTAATCACCTTGCGCTCTTGCTCGCTTAACTCTTCCGGTTTGGTGTGGAACATGTAGTGTTTCAGATCGAACTCTTTCAGCATCATTTTGGTATGGAACATATTTTCCTGATAGACGTTCACGTCCACCATGTCATACAGCGACTTCATATCTTCTGACATGAAGTTCTGAATAGAGTTGATTTCATGATCGATAAAATGCTTCATGCCATTGATATCACGGGTGAAACCACGCACGCGATAATCAATGGTTACGATATCGGATTCCAGTTGGTGAATCAGGTAGTTCAGCGCCTTCAGCGGTGAAATCACGCCGCAGGTGGAGACTTCAATATCGGCGCGGAAGGTGCACAGACCGCCTTCCGGATGGCTTTCCGGATAGGTATGCACGCAGATGTGGCTTTTATCGAGATGTGCGACCACGGTCTCAGGCAGCGGGCCCGGATGCTCGCTCTGATCGATAAGCTGCGGGTCGATAGGCTCTTCGCTAACCAAAATGGTGACGCTTGCGCCCTGCGGTTCATAATCCTGGCGTGCGATGTTGAGTATGTTGGCGCCAATGATTGAACAGGTCTCGGAGAGGATTTCCGTCAGGCGATTGGCATTATAGAGTTCGTCGATATAGGCGATATAGCCATCGCGCTCTTCGGCGGTTTTAGCGTAGCAGATATCGTAAATACAAAAACTCAGGCTTTTAGTCAGGTTGTTGAAGCCGTGCAGCTTAAGCTTTTTCAATTTGGTTCACCTCCTCGTTTCAGGTTAGCTGGCGGACAGCGCATCCAGCAGGTACTGCGGTAGCGCGAAAGCCGCGGTATGAATTGCCGGGTTGTAATAACGGCATTTCAGCCCGGCGCTATGGAAGCGGGCCTGAATAATTTCCGTCGACAAATGACGCAGGGCTTCATTATCGGTCGCCCAGGCAAAGGTCATGATGCCGCCATAGTAGGTCGGGATCGCCGCCTGATAGAAGCTGACATCGTTGAAGTAATGGCTGAGTTTGCGATGACTACCGACCGCTTCATCCTGCTGCAGGAAGCTTACGCCGTTCTGAGCAACGAAAATTCCGCCGGGGTTCAGGCAACGTTTACAACCGGCATAAAACGCCGAGGTAAACAGGCTCTCACCGGGGCCAATCGGGTCGGTACAGTCGGAGATAATGACATCAAAGGTTTGTGACGTTTGGTTGACGAAGTTCACGCCGTCATCGATCACCAGCGTAAAGCGCGGGTCGTCATAGGCGCCGGCGTTATGGTTTGGGAGATACTGACGGCAGAACGAGACCACCCCGGCGTCGATTTCCACCATGGTAATGGTTTCGATATGTTGATGGCGGGAGACTTCGCGCAGCATCGCGCCATCGCCGCCGCCAATGATCAGCACGTGCTTTGCGTGACCATGGGCCAGCAGCGGAACGTGGGTCATCATTTCATGATAAATAAACTCATCGCGCTCGGTGGTTTGCACCACGCCATCAAGCGCCATCACGCGGCCAAATGCCTCATTTTCGAAGATGATTAAATCCTGATGATCGGTCTTCTCATGGTACAGCACGTTATCAACGGTAAAATATTGACCAAAATGGTCGTGCAGCGTCTCATGCCACTGATTACTCTCGGCCATGGCTTACTCCTCCTTTGTTAACTTCTGTCGCGCCCGCAAAGCGGGCACCACATCATAGCCAACTATAGGTAGAGATTGATATGGCGAATAGTAAACCATCTGAAGTTTGGCGGAACTCTCGCTTAGCGTGAGGCTTTCGGCGCAGATGCTTTAGGCTGTTGGTCGCTGTTAGGCCTGGCGTCAACAATTCGCACGGTATACACCATCGTCGAGCCAGGCGGAATTTTTCCAGGGATTCCTTTGCTGCCGTAGGCCCGCTCCGGTGGAACAACAATAGTGATGGCGCCATGGTTATTCAGGCGTTTAAGCGGTTCGCGGAAGGTCGCGGGATACTGACTTAGCGCCTGTGACCAGACCTTATCTTCGGCTTCCATATCGTTTATCACGGTACCGTCGATCAAGCTTTCTTTGATAACGACGGTGACGATATCGTTTTCACCGATCTTACCTTTGCCGGGGTAGTCTATACGGCTGTAAATACCCGCTTTAAGCGCTACGCCTTTCTGCGCGGCAAATTGCTGTTGATACTTTTTGCCTTCGCGTAGAGTGTGTTGCTCAAGCTTATCAATGTTCTTGTATAACCGCTGCGAGACGTCGAAAAGCGCCTTATTGCGCGCTTGTTCATCCAGCGCCGGCTTACCGGCAAAAACATCGTTAATGCCCTTAAGAACGGTTTCCTGTTGCAGGTTTAACCCCTTAGCGGCCTGGCTGGACAGCGTTTTAAGCGCATCTTGCCCTATCGACACGCCAACCGAATATGCCTGCTGCTGTGGAGCGCTGCTGAGGTTTAGCGTGGGTGCTTTGGCTGTCGTGGCGGCGGTGGTTTTTACGCCGGCGAGTTCGGCGCTCAGTTTCTGCTGCTCCGCCATTGCCGTAGCCAGCTTATCGCTCAGCGCCTGCTTGTCTGTCTCCAGCGCGTTGAGCTTTACCTTTTGCGCCTGCAGAGCGGCGGCAGAGCGTTTGAGATTATCCGCGGCGTCGACTTTTTCCTGCTGGACGGTATGGACTTGCTGAACAAGCCGTTTGTTTTCCGTGTCCAAAGCAGCGATCCGGCGCTGGAGCTGTTCGATAGTGTTATTCAACGCTGCATTATCTACCGTCGCTGGCATCCTGGCGGGAGGTGGCGATTTGAGCTGTGCCTGCAGTTGGCGGATGGTCTTATCTTTGTCGGCGATGAGAATTTTTTGCGCGGCCAGTTTTTTGTGCAGCGCTGCCGTGTTGTTCTCGCGGGCTCGGGAGGGTTTACTGACCTCCGGTGCCGGAGGTATCTCTTTCTTCTCTTTTTTCTCCTGCTGCTGGACATAGTTGAGAAACGCAGGCGCGCCGTCATCCGCGTGCGCATGACTAATAAAAAGGGACGCCAGCAAAATGAAGGCCAGCGTCAATATATTAAGGCGATTTATCATGGCGCCTGTCACTTCACCGCATTATCGCCGCGCATGACCAGGCTATCGATCAGCGACTTTTCAATATCGGCGCAAAGCTTAATGGATTTAAATTGATACATGGAATCGATGCCCTGACGGGTTGGGTCGGCGACTTTCGTACGCACCGAGTTATATTGCGACGCCGCGCCTATCAGGGCGGTGAATTCACTACCCAGTCTTGAAGCTTCTTTCGGATTGACTTCTTTTAACGAATCCAACGCCTGGCGGCAGGCATTAAGTCGCTCCTGCTCAGCGGCCAGCCGCAGCTTTTCATTCTGCTGCGCGTCGTTGGCGATGGCGATTGGCGGCGTTATGGGAGCGTTAGCCTGACGATGCGCCTGGCAGCCAGCTAACATGAGAACAGTGAACGGAAGTAAGCGAAAAACAGGTGAGATATTCAAAATGTCATTCCATTGCAATAAGAGAGGTTGCAGGCGATTTTAATTAGCCAGCAGGTCTTTGCAATAAACGATGAGTTGAATTGTTTACTCTCGAATGTGATTTTTACTGATAAATTAAGCTTACAGTTAATTAATAAAAACAGAGAATAACCGAGAGCATGAAATAAAAATATTGTTTAATGAATTCATGTTTAGTCAATATTAACGGAGATGGGAAGTCAGAAATCTACAGAGACAGCCGCATCGCCGCGGCTGCAGATAGGCTTACTTCACATAGGCCAGCAGGCTAAGGGAGTCACGCGCCAGAGCTTTGCACTTTTTGGCGGTCGGGATTTTGATACCGCTGAGATCGCGATAGCTGTCCTCACCTAATGCTTTCATATTAAAGCTATCGTAGTTGCTGAGATCCCATTGGTTTTGCTGGGCAAAAAAGACCAGCGCGCGGCGAATTTGCGTATTTGGCAAATTTTGATAGCCGCAATCGTTTTTCAGGAATACAAATACCGCCGTTAAATCAGCCATATCTTCCGCTTCGGACTCGTTTAATGCATAGCTATTGGCGGAGAGGGCGAGCAGGCTGCCAAACAGCATTGTTCTGAAAAACGTCTTCATTTTTTCTACCATTGAAACACGGACAATCAAAGTTAGCATACTTCTTTACACCACGCAGAGCTTTATTCACAAGCTTCTGCTTGACCTTCCCGTTGCGGGAGGGTTTAAGCTTAAATATTCACCAGCAGAATAAAAGGATGTGAAAATGCAACGTCGTGAGTTTATCAAATTAGGCGCCGCGCTTGGCGCGGTCAGCGCCTTACCGCTCTGGAGCCGTTCGGTATTCGCTGCCGGCCGTCCGGCTTTGCCGGTTCCGGATTTATTGACCGCCGACGCGCGCAATCGCATTACGCTGACGATTCAAGCCGGAAAGACGCAGTTTGGCCCGCATCTTGCGACGACCTGGGGCTATAACGGCAACCTCCTCGGCCCCGCGTTGAAGCTGAAGCAAGGTGAAGCGGTAACGGTAGATATTCATAACCGCCTGGCGGAGGAGACCACGGTCCACTGGCACGGACTGGAAGTGCCTGGCGAAGTCGATGGCGGTCCGCAGGGCGTCATCGCCGCAGGAGCCTCAAGGACGGTGAAATTTACGCCGACGCAGCGAGCGGCAACCTGCTGGTTCCATCCTCATCAGCATGGTAAAACCGGCCGTCAGGTCGCGATGGGGCTGGCGGGTTTGGTGCTGATTGAAGATGTCGAAAGCGGGCAATTACTGCTACCGAAGCAGTGGGGAATTGATGATATTCCGGTGATCGTGCAGGACAAAAGATTCAATGCCAATGGCGAAATAGATTATCAGCTCGATATCATGAGCGCCGCCGTTGGCTGGTTTGGCGATACCCTGTTGACGAACGGCGCGCTGTATCCCGAACACGCTCCGCCGCGCGGTTGGCTGCGTCTGCGTCTGCTTAATGGCTGTAATGCCCGCTCGCTGAATTTCGCTACCAGCGATCGCCGCCCAATGTACGTAGTAGCAAGCGACGGCGGCCTGTTGGCGGAACCGGTCAAAGTGAGCGAACTGTCGGTGCTGATGGGTGAACGATTTGAGGTGTTGATTGATACCCGCGATGGGAAGGCATTTGATCTGCTGACGCTGCCGGTGAGCCAGATGGGGATGGCGATTGCGCCATTTGATAAACCGCAACCGGTGCTCCGTATACAGCCGCTATTGATCCCGGCCTCCGGTAAGTTACCCGATACTTTGGCGGCGATGCCTGCGCTGCCCTCACTGGAGGGGCTGACGCAGCGCACGCTGCAGCTGTCGATGGATCCTATGCTCGACATGATGGGAATGCAGGCGTTGATGAAGAAATATGGCGACCAGGCGATGTCCGGTATGAACCATGGGATGATGATGGATCATGGTGACATGGGCAATATGAATCATGGCCAGATGGAGACTATGAACCACGGCGGCGGCGGCATGGCGCATGGAACCTCATCAGGAAAGGGCTTCGATTTCCATAACGCCAACCGCATCAACGGCAAAGCCTTTGATATGAATGTGCCGATGTTTGCCGCGGCCCGAGGTCAGTACGAGCGCTGGCTGATCTCCGGCAAGGGCGACATGATGTTGCATCCTTTCCATATTCATGGCACGCAATTCCGTATTCTGAGTGAAAATGGCCAGGCGCCGGCGGCGCATCGTCGCGGCTGGAAGGATACGGTAAGAGTGGAGGGCGGGGTGAGTGAAGTGCTGGTGAAGTTCGATCATCAGGCGCCAAAGGAGTTTGCCTATATGGCGCACTGTCATCTGCTGGAGCATGAAGATACCGGGATGATGTTGGGGTTCACCGTTTAGGGCTGTGCGACCTGCCGCCTTCTCCTGTGAGGGGGGCAAATAAAAAAACGGCAACTTTCGTTGCCGTTTTGCATTTTACTTCGCATCATCCGGTAGCGCGTAGGCAACGATGTAGTCACCCATCTTGGTACCGAACGAGCCATGACCGCCGGCAGAGATGACAACGTACTGCTTGCCATTCACTTCATAGGTCATCGGCGTCGCCTGGCCACCTGCCGGCAGACGCGCCTGCCACAGTTTTTCGCCATTGCTCATGTTGTAAGCGCGCAGGTAGTTATCGGCGGTGGCGGCGATAAACAGCACGTTACCGGCGGTTGAGATCGGACCGCCCAGCATCGGCATACCCATATTGAACGGCAGCGGGACAGGCAGCGGGAACGGCAGACTATCCTGCGGCGTCCCGATGCGTTTTTTCCACACCACTTCATTGGTCTTCAGATCCAGCGCCGAGATATAACCCCATGCCGGTTGTTTACACGGCAGGCCAAACGGCGACAGGAACGGGTTCAGGGTGACGCCGAACGGGACGCCATACTGCGGCTGAACGCCGGACTCGGTACCAGAGCCTTTCGCGTCTTTTGGCGGCTCCATCGGGTTGCCCGGGCCGCGCGGGATTAATTTAGAGACGAAAGGCAGCGCCATCGGGTTGGCGATAGCCACCTGACGGTTTGGATCGACGGAGATACCGCCCCATTCAAACATCCCCAGGTTACCAGGGAACACCAGCGTGCCCTGTTCAGACGGCGGAGTGAAGATACCTTCATAGCGCATCTGATGGAAGATAACGCGGCACACCAGCTGGTCAAACATGGTGGCGCCCCACATGTCTGCGCCGGTCAGGTCTTTCTTCGGACGGAAACTCAGCTCGGAGAACGGCTGGGTTTTAGCGACATAATCGCCTTTCGCCGCACCTTGCGGAACCGGTTTTTCCGGCGCCGGGACCACCAGTTCGCCATTACGGCGATCCAGCACGAAGATGTTGCCGGTCTTGGCCGGAGCGTAAATCACCGGTACGGTTTTACCGTTCACATCAATGTCGGCCAGCGTCGGCTGCGACGGCATATCCATATCCCACAGATCGTGGTGTACGGTTTGGTAGCTCCACGCCAGTTTCCCGGTGGTTGCGTTCAGCGCCACGATAGAGCTGGCGTAACGTTCCTGTTCCGGCGTGCGGTTGCCGCCCCAGATATCCGGGGTGGTAACGCCCATCGGCAGATAGACTAAATCCAGCTTCGCGTCATAGGCGGCAGGCGCCCAGGAGTTAGGTGAATTGAGTGTGAAGTGATGCTCATCGCTCGGGATCGCATTAGGGTCTTTCGCGCCCGGGTCAAAGGCCCACAGCAGTTTACCGGTATTCACATCAAAGCCGCGGATCACGCCTGATGGCTCGCGGGTTGAGAAGTTATCGGTTACCGCGCCGGCAATGACGATAGTCTTATCAGTGATAATCGGCGGCGACGTCGGTTCATACATACCCGGCGTGGTTACCGGCATATTGGTTTGCAGGTTGAGAATGCCTTTGTTGGCAAAGGTTTCGCACAGCTTACCGTTGTCGGCGTTCACCGCGAACAGACGGCCATCGTTGACCGGCAGAATAATACGGCGCGGGCAGTCGGCGACGACGTCGGCAGGGGCGTTATCTGCTTTGGCTTCATGATAGGAAACGCCACGGCAGGTCACGTGCTGGAACGACGGATCGGCGTTCAGCTGCGGGTCAAAATGCCACTTCTCTTTACCGCTGGCCGCGTCAAGCGCGAACAGACGCTGGTGCGCGGTACACAGATACAGCATGTCGCCAACTTTAATCGGCGTCACTTCGTTAGTGATTTCACCCGGATCGTTCGGCTGCTTCAGGTCGCCGGTGCGGAATACCCAGGCTTCCTTCAGGTTCTTCACGTTATCGGCGTTAATTTGCTTCAGCGGTGAATAACGCTGGCCTTCCTGGTTGCGGCCATAGGCCGGCCAGTCGCTATCGGCGACGGTAGAAATCGGCGCAGCCGGCGTCGCGTCAGCGCTCAGCGTACCGTTCACTTCCTGCGGGTCGTTGAAACCGGCCCAGGTCAGGATCCCGCCGCTAATCAGCAGGGCGATAACCAGACCGCCAACGGCGCCGGCGGAAGGGATCGGTAGACGGCGCCAGACAAATGGCAGAATCAGCCAGATGCCGAAGAAGACCAGGATGTCGCTACGCGGCGTCAGCGCCCAGAAGTCGAAACCGACTTCCCATACCCCCCAAATCATGGTTGCCAGCAGCAGGGCGGCGTACAGCCACAGCGCAGCGCGCTTGCCGCGGAACAGCATAACGGTGACGGCCAGCATCACCAGACCTGCGATAGGGTAGTACCAGGAACCGCCGATAGCGGCCAGCCATACCCCACCGATTAACAGATACAGGCCACAGAATGCGGCAAACAGCGCCGTCAGCGTGACAAGTAACCGTGATTGTTGAGATTTTGTTTCTGCCATAGAAAGACACTCTTCAGTTGTTAATTTTTTAACTGCAATTAATTATAGGATTTAACAACTGTGATCGGAATCACAAATATGGCTTTATTATTCACTGCACCGAAGATTTCGTTTTGCTGGTATACTGTATCGCTTGCCGGTCAACGTCGATGTGAAAGCAACGGCTTTGAAGATTTATCCTAAGAATCAAATGGTTAGTTTAATGAAACATACTGTAGAAGTGATGATCCCGGAAGCCGAGATCAAAGCGCGTATCGCCGAACTGGGTCGTCAAATTAATGAACGCTACAAAGACAGCGGCAGCGAAATGGTGCTGGTGGGTCTGCTGCGCGGTTCATTTATGTTTATGGCTGACCTGTGCCGTGAGGTTCAGGTGCCGCATGAAGTCGATTTTATGACCGCCTCCAGCTATGGCAGCGGCATGTCCACCACCCGCGATGTCAAAATCCTTAAAGACCTGGATGAAGATATTCGCGGTAAAGACGTATTGATCGTCGAAGACATCATCGATTCCGGCAATACCCTGTCTAAAGTGCGCGAAATCCTCAGCCTGCGCGAGCCGAAATCACTGGCTATCTGTACGCTGCTGGATAAACCAAGCCGTCGTGAAGTGAACGTCCCGGTGGAGTTTGTCGGTTTTGCGATTCCGGATGAGTTCGTGGTGGGCTACGGCATCGACTACGCTCAGCGCTATCGCCACCTGCCGTACGTCGGTAAAGTTATCCTGCTGGACGAGTAATTATTGTTGCGGTCCCGGATAGGGTGAGCGCCTTATCCGGGGCGGTGAGCGCGGCGGCTATTTATGGTTGGCGTGCTTGCTCTTGAGATTGGAAATCCCGTGGCGATAGCGCTGCTCGAGGGTTTCCCGGCTGACGGCGGTGACATCAAGATCGCGCAGTAGTCCGTCGTGAATACCATAAGCCCAGCCATGGATCGTCACCTTTTGGCCACGTTTCCACGCCGATTGCATGATCGTCGAGTGTCCCAGGTTGTATACCTGCTCCATCACGTTCAGTTCGCAAAGCGTATCCAGACGCCGATCTTCCGGCATTTCACCGAGCAGCGAGCTGTGTTTAAACCAGATATCGCGAATGTGCAGCAGCCAGTTATCAATAAGCCCCAGTTCCGGGTTTTCGACCGCCGCCTGTACGCCGCCGCAGCCGTAGTGGCCGCAGATAATAATGTGTTCGACTTCCAGTACGTCAACGGCGTATTGCACCACCGACAGGCAGTTCAGGTCGGTGTGGATCACCAGATTGGCGACGTTACGATGTACGAATAGCTCACCGGGTTCCAGGCCGGTTAAGCGCTCCGCGGGGACGCGGCTATCGGAACAGCCAATCCACAGAAAGCGCGGTTTCTGCGCCTGCGACAATTTCGCAAAGAAGCCGGGGTCCTCTTCCACCAGCATTTTTGACCATAGTGCATTATTGCTGATGAGTGTATCTATATCATTCATGGACGTTTACGGCCTGTAACCAAGTAAGTGCGTTGCGCTAATATAGGGTAAGCTCACCTTTTTGAAAACAATCTTTACCCGTCATACTTCATGCTGCAGGTGCGTTGGCTGCACTCGTTCACCCCAGTCACTTACTTATGTAAGCTCCTGGGGATTAATGAGGGACATCCTTGTCCCTCACTCGAGGCCAGCCTTGGGCTGGGCAAATTCGTTCCTGACGAATTTGTCGCTCATTTGCCGCGTTACTCGGCCAGTGGCCTCGCCCCTACGGGGCCAGCGCAAGCGCTGTTCAAAACGAGTAATCGTTTTGTCCTGCAACATGAATTATTTGGGTAAATTAGATGTGAAGACACGAGAAGAGACATTTAATGACCATTGCTCTGGAATTAAAACAGCTCAAGAAAACCTATCCCGGCGGGGTTCAGGCGCTGAAAGGCATTGACCTGCAGGTTGAAGCCGGCGACTTTTATGCGCTGCTGGGCCCGAACGGCGCGGGGAAATCCACGACTATCGGTATCATTAGTTCGCTGGTTAATAAAACCTCCGGCCAGGTTAATGTATTTGGCTACGACCTGGAAAAAGATGTGGTGAACGCCAAGCGCCAGCTCGGGCTGGTGCCGCAGGAGTTCAACTTCAACCCATTCGAAACCGTACAGCAAATCGTGGTTAACCAGGCGGGTTACTACGGCGTTGAGCGTAAAGAAGCAATTTTGCGTAGCGAAAAGTATTTGAAACAGCTCGATCTGTGGGAAAAGCGCAATGAACGCGCGCGTATGCTCTCCGGCGGGATGAAGCGCCGCCTGATGATTGCCCGCGCGCTGATGCATGAGCCGAAGCTGCTCATTCTTGATGAACCCACCGCTGGCGTTGATATCGAACTACGTCGCTCAATGTGGGGGTTCCTCAAAGATCTCAACGATAAAGGCACCACCATTATCCTCACGACCCACTATCTGGAAGAAGCGGAAATGCTGTGTCGTAATATCGGCATTATCCAGAGCGGCGAGCTGGTGGAAAATACCTCGATGAAGGCGCTGCTGGCTAAGCTGAAATCGGAAACCTTTATCCTCGATCTGGCGCCGAAAAGCCCGCTGCCAACCCTCGACGGGTATCAGTACCGACTGGTTGATACCTCGACGCTGGAAGTTGAAGTGCTGCGCGAGCAGGGGATTAACAGCGTTTTCGCCCAGCTAAGCGCCCAGGGCGTGCAGGTATTAAGTATGCGTAACAAGGCCAACCGTCTGGAAGAGCTGTTTGTCACGCTGGTGCACGACAAAAAAGGAGAATCAGCATGATGCAGCTGTACTGGGTCGCGCTGAAAAGCATCTGGACCAAAGAGATCCACCGGTTTATGCGTATCTGGGTTCAGACGCTGGTGCCGCCGGTGATCACCATGACCCTCTATTTCGTCATCTTTGGCAATCTGATCGGCTCGCGGATCGGCGAGATGCACGGTTTTACCTATATGCAGTTTATCGTGCCGGGGCTAATTATGATGGCGGTGATCACCAACGCCTACGCCAACGTCGCTTCGTCGTTCTTTAGCGCCAAGTTCCAGCGCAACATTGAGGAACTGCTGGTGGCGCCAGTGCCAACCCACGTGGTGATCGCCGGTTACGTCGGCGGCGGGGTGGCGCGTGGGCTGTGTGTCGGCATTCTGGTGACGGCTATCTCGCTGTTCTTCGTCCCGTTCCAGGTTCATTCCTGGCTGTTTGTCGCCCTGACGCTGATTTTGACGGCAATTCTGTTCTCGCTGGCGGGCCTGCTCAATGCGGTGTTTGCGAAAACCTTCGACGACATCAGCCTGATCCCGACTTTCGTGCTGACGCCGCTGACCTACCTGGGCGGGGTGTTCTATTCGCTGACGTTGCTGCCGCCGTTCTGGCAGGCGCTGTCGCATCTCAACCCTATCGTCTACATGATTAGCGGCTTCCGTTTTGGCTTCCTCGGCATTCATGACGTCCCGCTGGCGACCACCTTTGGTGTGCTGGTGGTGTTTATCGTGGCCTTCTATATTCTGTGCTGGTACCTGATCCAGCGTGGGCGCGGCCTGCGTAGCTAATCCTCTCTACAAGCGCCCCCGCTAATTTCACCTTGCCGGGGCGCTAAGCGGTAATTTTTGATACCCATCACCCCACCTCAACGCTTGCCCTGCTAAATTGTTTGCCTGCTAAGGAGGTAGGCGATGTTAGGTTGGGTAATTACCTGCCATGATGAGCTGGCGCAGGAGATGCTGGATCGTCTGGAGAAAAAGTTTGGCCCGCTGGCGCAGTGCCGGGCGGTGAATTACTGGCGTAATCTGAGCGTCAATATGCTGAGCCGCATGATGTGCGATGCGCTACATGCCACGGACTGCGGCGATGGCGTGATTTTTCTCACCGATAAAACCGGTGCCGCGCCATATCGCGCCGCCGCGCTGATGAGTCACAAACACACCCACTGTGAAGTTATTTCCGGCATTCGCTATCCATTGCTGGAGGAAATGTATTTACAGCGCTATACCCTCAGCAGTGATGCCTTCCGTAATGCTATCGTTAGCGCTGGAGGCCCGACGGTGAGCAGTCTTTGGCATCAACAGCAAAAGAATCCGCCTTTTCGTCTACTGCATGATACGTTCGGAAATTAGGCATTAGCATTGATGCCGCTTTTGTTACAATGGCGGCATTCAGGTTTACCGGTTCGATGCGCATGTTTGCCCGAGTCATAACATTATTCCTTTTGCTGACGTCAGTCAGCGTTTCCGCTAGCCTGCTCAGCCAACAGGGCGTCCCCGCACGCTATATGCAAGTCACGGAAGATGCCGATATCTGGGCGCAGGTCGGCAACCATGTAGTGAGCGTCGGCAACGTTCGCGCCGGGCAGATCCTCGCCGTGGTGCCGACCACGGCAGACTATTATGAATTCAATTTCGGCTTCGGTACTGGCTTTATTGATAAAGGACACCTGGGGCCGGTGCAGGGCGCGAAACGGGTTGAGGATAATCTGGGTGATTTACATCAGCCGTTGAGCAATCAGAACCTGCTGACCTGGAAAGACACGCCGGTTTACGATGCGCCGTCAGTGGGCAGCCCGCCGTTTGGCACCCTGGCCAATAACCTGCGCTATCCCATTATCAGCAAGCTGAAAGACCGCCTTAATCAAACCTGGTATCAGATTCGTATCGGTAACCGGCTGGCGTGGGTAAGCAGCCTGGACGCGCAGGAGGATAACGGCATTCCGCTACTGACTTATCACCATATTCTGCGTGATGAAGAAAATAGCCGTTTCCGCCATACCTCGACCACCACCTCGGTGCGCGCTTTCAGTAACCAGATGACCTGGCTGCGTGACCAGGGCTATACCACGCTGACGATGTATCAACTGGAAGGGTATTTACGTAACAAGGTTAATCTGCCTGCGCGCTCGGTGGTGATTACCTTTGATGACGGCCTCAAGTCGGTGAATCGCTACGCTTATCCGATCCTCAAGCAGTACGGCTTCCACGCTACGGCATTTATTATCTCATCGCGGATCAAACGTCATCCGCAAAAGTGGGATCCGAAATCGCTGCAGTTTATGAGTATCTCTGAGCTCAGACAGATTCAGGACGTGTTTGATGTGCAGTCGCATACCCATTTTCTGCACCGGGTCGATGCCGCCCGTCACCCGATATTACTCAGCCGGAATTATCACAACATTCTCTTTGATTTCGAGCGTTCCCGGCGAGCGCTGAGCCAGTTTAATCCGCACGTGCTGTATCTTTCGTATCCGTTCGGCGGCTATAACGCCACGGCGGTCAAGGCGGCGAACGATGCCGGTTTTCATCTGGCGGTAACGACGGTGAGAGGGAAGGTGAAACCGGGGGATAATCCGTTCCTGCTGAAGCGGTTGTATATCCTGCGTACCGATTCGCTGGAGACGATGTCGCGGCTTATCAGCAATCAGCCGCAAGGGTAAACCGGCGCTGCGGCTGAGCGCAGCGCCGTAAGAATCAGGCGACCTGCACCGGAATAGCTTTCGCCTGGCGCTTCATTTCGTTATCGCCTTCGAAATAGGCGATCTTCGGCTGCCAGGTGCGGGCTTCTTCGTCAGACATGGTCACGAAGCTGGCGATAATGAGGATATCGCCGACGCTTGCGCAGTGCGCCGCAGCGCCGTTGACGGAGATAATCTTCGAACCACGCTCGGCGGCGATCGCATAAGTCGAGAAACGGTTACCGTTGGTCACGTTCCACAAATGAATGGCTTCATTTTCCAGAATACCGGCCGCTTCGAGGAAATCCTGGTCAATGGCGCAGGACCCTTCGTAATGCAGGTCAGCCTGCGTGACTTTAACGCGGTGGAGCTTGCCCTGCAGCATATTACGCATCATAACTTCTACCTTCCAACCTTTATGTAGCAAAGCGGACACGGCATCCGCTTTGAGAAAATAACCCGATTTTTCGTTCCGGACTACTGGCCCAGCTCGACGATTTTGTTATCAATCAGACGCGCCTGGCCCAGCCATGCCGCCATCAGGATCACCGCGCGTTTGCTGGCATCAGTGAGCTCCAGCAGGGTGTCGGCATCACGGATCTGGATATCGTCGGCGCGAAAACCTGATTCGTTGAGCTCCTGCTCGGCGATGGCAATGATTTCCTCGAGGTTACGCTCGCCAGCGGCAAGTTTATCCGCCACCGAACTCAGCACTTTGTACAGACCCGGGGCGATTTTGCGCTGTTCGGCGGTCAGATAACCGTTGCGCGAACTTAGCGCCAGGCCGTCTTTCGCGCGGATAATCGGCACGCCGACGATCTCGATGTCGTAGCCCATATCGGCGACCATTTTGCGGATCAGCGCCAGCTGCTGGAAATCTTTCTCGCCGAAGCAGGCGACATCCGGCTGCACCAGGTTGAACAGCTTGCTGACAATGGTCGAGACGCCGCGGAAGTGGCCAGGGCGGCTGGCGCCTTCCAGCATGGTCGACAGGCCAGGAACGTCAACGAAAGTCTGTCCTTCAGTACCCTGCGGATAAATTTCCGCCGGCGCCGGTGCAAAGACAAAATCGACCTTGCGCTTGTTCAGCTTTTCGCAATCTTCCTGCAACGTACGCGGGTAGCGCGCCAGATCGTCCGGGCGGTCAAATTGCATCGGATTCACGAAGATACTGACCACCACGACATCCGCGCAGGCTTTGGCTTCATCGACCAGCTTCATATGGCCATCGTGCAGGTTGCCCATGGTGGGAACCAGCGCAATGCGCTTGCCTTCCTGGCGTAAACGACGGATATGCTGGCGCAGCAGCGGCAGGGTTTCAATTATCAGCACAACAAGACTCCTTAATGGAAACTATGTTCTTCGCCCGGATAGGCCCCGGATTCGACTTCGGCAATATACTGCCGTACCGCGGCGCGGATGTCGCCCGCTTCTGCGAGGAAATTCTTCGCGAATTTAGGAATATGGCCGCCGGTGATCCCGAAAGCGTCATGCATCACCAGGATTTGCCCGTCGGTGACGTTACCTGCGCCGATGCCGATAACCGGGATCGTCAGCGCTTCGGTAATGCGTTTTGCCAGCTCTACCGGCACGCACTCCAGCACCAGCAGCTGCGCGCCAGCCGCTTCCAGGGCTAACGCGTCATCGAACAGCGCCTGCGCCGCATCGCCGCGCCCCTGAACTTTATAGCCGCCAAAAACGTTCACCGACTGCGGCGTCAGGCCGAGGTGACCACAAACCGGTACCGCGCGTTCCGCCAGCATCCTGACGGTATCAGCCAGCCACGCGCCGCCTTCAAGTTTGACCATATTGGCGCCGGCGCGCATCACGACGGCGGCATTTTCGAAAGTTTGCTGCGGCGTGGCGTAGGCCATAAACGGCAGGTCGGCGAGCAACAGACTGTTCGGCGCGCCGCGACGAACCGCGCGGGTGTGGTAAGCGATATCGTCAACGGTCACCGGCAGCGTGGAGTCGTGGCCCTGTACCGTCATCCCCAGCGAATCGCCCACCAGCAGGACGTTAATGCCTTCATCGGCAAAAAGCTTAGCGAAGCTGTAGTCGTAGGCGGTGATAGTGGCGAAGCGCTTTTTCTCCTGTTTGCATTTCTGCAGCAGGGCAATGGTGGTCGGTTTCATAACGTTTCCTGATGATGAAAGTCATATTAACCGGCATTCTAACAGCAGCATTCAGGGGGGCAATGATTTTGGGCAACCGATTACCACTATCGCCGTAAATGCTAAAAAAGGGAGTAGAGGTTACCAGAGAGCGGGTTTTTCGGCGCCCAGATTTTCCAGCGCGGCGCGAAGGGCGAGGCCATCGGGGAAGTAGAGCTGTGGGGCGATTTCAAACAGCGGCCAGAGCATAAAACCGCGATTTTTCATATCGTAGTGCGGCACCGTCAGACGCTCGCTGTTAATGACCGCATCGCCAAACAGCATGATGTCGAGGTCCAGCGTACGCGGCCCCCAGCGTTCGGCTTTGCGCTCCCGTCCCTGCTGCAGCTCAATGCGCTGAGTGTGATCGAGCAGCGCTTCTGGCGCGAGCGAGGTTTCAAGCGCGACGGCGGCATTGAGATAGTCGGGCTGATCCTGCGGCCCCAGCGGCGGCGTACGGTAGAGCGAAGACACGCTCGCCACGCGGCTGTCCGGAATGTCGGCCAGCGCGCGGATAGCGGCATTCACCTGCTCGAGCGGCGAGGCGAGATTACTGCCAATGGCGATATAGACCAGGGTCATGCGTTACCCTGACGCGGCGCGCGTTTACGCGGGCGGCGATGGCGGCGGCGCGGAGCCGGATCGTCGCCGAGATCGTTGAGCATATCTTTCTGTTCCGGCGGCGCGGCCACCTGGAACTCACCCCACCATTTGGTCAGGCGCTGCAGTTCGTGGTTGTTCTCGGCGCCTGCGCGCAGTTCAAGCAGGTCATAGGCGGCGCGGAACTTCGGATGCTCCATGAGTTTCCACGCGCGTTTGCCCTGACGGCGGGACATACGTAGCTGCAACTGCCAGATGTCGCGCACCAGGGTGGTGATGCGTTTAGGGATTGCCAGCGTCCGGCAGGCTTCATCCAGTACATCGTTCATCGCCAGCGCGAAGGCGTCGTAATAGGCCAGTCCGCTCTCCTGCGCGATTTTCTGCGCCATTTCCAGTAACGGATACCAGAACATGACCGCGAACAGGAACGCTGGATTGACGCGCATATCGTTATGCAGGCGGTTATCGGTATTCTTCAGCACCTGGATAATGATACGTTCCATCGGGCTATCGCCGCGCTCGGTGAAGTAGCGGGTGATTGTCGGGAACAGCGGCTGGAACAGGCTGTATTCGCGCAGCAGTTGATAGGTTTCATAACCATAACCTGCCTGCAGCAACTTCAGCACTTCTTCAAACAGACGCGCTGGCGGTACGTCGTGTAGCAGGGCGGCCAGACGTGGAATTGGCTCGGCGCTTTCGGCGCTGATGCGCATATGGAGTTTGGCGGCGAAGCGTACCGCGCGCAGCATGCGCACCGGATCCTCACGGTAACGGGTTTCCGGGTCGCCAATCAGGCGAATTACCCCTTCCTGCAGATCGCGCATTCCACCAACGTAGTCACGTACGGTGAAATCCGCCACGCTGTAATAAAGGCTGTTGATGGTGAAGTCGCGGCGCTGGGCATCTTCTTCGATAGAGCCGAAGATGTTATCGCGCAGCAGCATGCCGTTCTGGCCGCGCTGGGAGGTGACGCGGTCGTTGGTGTGGCCTTCGTGATGGCCGCGGAAGGTGGCGACTTCAATGATTTCCGGCCCGAACATCACGTGCGCCAGGCGGAAGCGACGGCCGACCAGGCGGCAGTTGCGGAACAGTTTACGTACCTGATCCGGGGTCGCGCTGGTGGTGACGTCAAAATCTTTTGGCTTCTTGCCCAGCAGCAGGTCGCGAACGCCGCCGCCGACCAGGTAAGCTTCGTAGCCCGCCTTGTTCAGTCGATAGAGCACCTTGAGCGCGTTTTCACTGATATCTTTGCGGGAAATTGCATGCTGTTCACGCGGGATCACCGTCATATGCGTTTGTTCGACGGCGGCAGCCTCTGCCTCGCGCTCTTCACGGCTTAGCACCTTGCGGCAAAAATTAGCGACTCGGGTAAAAATGGTGCACCTCGTAGTGTCAGACGAACTTCGGATAAAACATTACTCTATAGGCTTCAGGTTGCATTTAAACGGCAAATTCAGGGGCAACCTGAAGGGCGACGAGCAAAAATAGCGGCTAATCATAGCTCAGCGGGAGCCATTTGAGAATGCTGGATTTTTGCAGGTTGCCAGTTGGCTACCGCTTGTTTGAGTAAATCTTCAATACTCAGCGCTTGCCAATCCTCGACGACATCCTGATTCAAAAATGTTAATGCCCGCACAATTTCCGGGCGCGGATCGCCCTCCGGCAGGGCCGGGGCGTGGTTCTGTTTTGAGAGCTTATTACCTTCAGCATTCAGCGCCAGCGGCAGGTGCACGTAGTCTGGTACAGGCCAGCCAAAGTGTTGATACAGCGAAATTTGTCGTACCGTTGGCTCGATAAGATCGGCGCCGCGAACGATTTCGCTGACCCCCTGAAAATGGTCGTCAACCACTACCGCCAGGTTATAGGCGAACAGCCCGTCGCGACGATGGATGATGAAATCTTCCCGCGCCAGCGGTTCGTCGGCGACGAGGGTCCCGCGCAACTGGTCATAAAATTCCAGTACCGGACGGGTCTGGCGCAGGCGCAGCGCGGCGTTTTCGGCGCCAAGGCGCAAATCGCGACAGTGACCGTCGTAGATCCCCCCGACGCTGTGAATGCGCGCGCGGGTGCAGGTGCAGTAGTAGCAAAGATCCCGATCGCGCAGCCAGGCGAGGCGTTCGCGATAAGCATCGTGCCGCTGGGATTGCCACAGTACTTCGCCGTCCCAGTGCAGACCGTAGCGATCGAGCTGTCGCAAAATGGTGTCGGCGGCGCCAGGAACTTCCCGCGGCGGGTCGATATCTTCAATGCGTACGCGCCAGATACCGCCTTTCGCCCGCGCTTGTAGATAGCTGCCAAGGGCGGCGATTAATGAGCCGAAGTGGAGTTCGCCGGAAGGTGAGGGAGCAAAGCGCCCTATATAGTCTGAGTCGGTCATGTTAAACACAAGGGGAATCAGGCGGGAGAAACTCCCGCCAGAGAGTGAGGTAGCTGGGATTAACCCGCCATCTGTTTTTCGCGAATTTCCGCCAGCGTCTTGCAGTCGATGCACAGGTCAGCTGTTGGACGCGCTTCCAGACGGCGAATGCCAATCTCCACGCCACAGGATTCGCAGAAGCCGAAGTCTTCGTCTTCGACTTTTTTCAGTGTTTTCTCAATCTTCTTGATGAGTTTACGTTCGCGGTCGCGGTTACGCAGCTCCAGGCTGAACTCTTCTTCCTGCGCGGCACGGTCGACCGGGTCCGGGAAGTTGGCAGCTTCATCCTGCATATGCGTTACGGTGCGATCCACTTCATCCCTGAGTTGATTACGCCATGCTTCAAGAATGCGCTTGAAGTGCGCCAGCTGGGCTTCGTTCATATACTCTTCGCCCGGCTTCTCTTGGTACGGCTCCACCCCAGCGATGGCGAGAATACTCAGGGACGATGTTTTACGGTTTTGCCCTTCTTGCATGTTGCTTCTCCTTAACACGCACTATCGATCCCCATGTGGGGGAAAAATCAGGCCGCTATAAATAGCAGATGCTTTTCCGGATAGCAATTATCTAAACGTTACACTTGACAACGCTGTGAAGAAAAGCGTATTTGCGCTCGCGAACCGGACACAATTTAGCCTTTTAATTACCGGGGGTTAACGCCACGGCAATCGGCTTATTCAGAGTCATCATTTTGGTAGAAAGTTCCGCTTTCCAGGCGAGAATTTCTACCCCCTTTTCCTGCGCCTCTATCAACAGCTGTGCGTATTTGGCATCAATATGATGCGCGGGTGAGAAACGGTCTATCGCCGAATGCAGCACGGCGAATAAAATCACGGCCCGATGGCCTGCGGCCGCGACGCTCATTAGCTCCCGCAGGTGCTTCTGGCCGCGTGCGGTAACGGCATCGGGAAAATAACCGTACTCTTTTTCCGCCAACGTAACCGATTTCACTTCAATATAGCAGTTACGGCGGCCTTCTGCCTGTAACATAAGGTCGATTCGGCTATTTTCTTCGCCATATTTTACTTCGCTTTTCAGAATGTTATACCCGGCAAGCTCAGGGATATTTCCGGCGAGTACCGCCTCCTTCGCCAGAGTATTGGCCCGCAGCGTGTTGACGCAGATCACCGCGCCCTGTTGGGTTTCAGTTAATTCCCAGGTATGTGCATATTTACGTTTAGGATTATCGGAAGTGGAATACCAGACGGTATCGCCCGGCGCAGCGCAGCCGGTCATGGCGCCGGTATTCGGGCAGTGCAGCGTCAGCTCCTGGCCCTCTGGCGTGACGACATCGGCCAGAAACCGTTTGTAACGTTTAATTAAAGTGGCGGACTGCAAAGGCGGAGTGAACAGCATCAGAGTTCCCTGGTAAATGGATAACGTTCCAGCACGTTGTAGCGGGTGCGACCGCGGAGAAAGCTGGACTCATAAAGCACGAATTCGTTGACCGGCACCTGCCAGCAAAAACCCGGCGGCGGGATCGGCACCGCGTGGCGGGCGTCGCGCAGGAGGGTGATATGCGGATGAAACGGCTGCGGGCTTTGATAGCAGCCGCTTCGCGCCGCCTGAGCGCGCAGCATATTTGCCAGCTGCAGCATGCCGCGCGGCGGCTGGCGGGTACCGAGCCAGACTACGCGAGAGCGCAGCCACTGGCCGGCGTCGTCGAGCGTCAGGGTAAATGGCGGTTGTTGAATGCGTCCGGCCATTGCCGACAGCGCGCGCTGTTTTTCAGCGCTGACGTCGCCGAGAAACGCCAGCGTCAGATGTAGGTTATCGGCGGCGACCGGCCTTCCGGCATCGTCGGAAAAATGGGCGGCGCGCCAGTGAATAATCTGTTTCTGTATCGCTTTCGGCAGTTCAAGAGCGAAAAACAGCCGTTTCGGCTCGGACATGATAGAGACTCGGTAATGAATTACGGGGATGCTACAATGCTTGCCCTCGAATGTTAACCTCCGGAGCCTTTCGTGTCCTCATTGCCGGTTGCCGCAATTCTTCCCGAACTTCTTTCCGCCCTGCAGCAGGCGCCGCAGGTGCTGCTTAATGCCCCTACCGGCGCGGGTAAATCAACCTGGCTGCCGCTACAGATCCTCGCCGACGGCAACATCGACGGCCGGATAATTCTGCTGGAGCCGCGGCGGCTGGCGGCGCGTAACGTCGCCCAGCGCCTGGCGGAGCTGCTGGGAGAAAAACCGGGAGAAACGGTAGGCTACCGGATGCGCGCCGAAAGCTGCATAGGGCCAAATACCCGTCTGGAAGTGGTCACTGAAGGGATCTTAACCCGCACTTTGCAGCACGATCCGGAACTTTCCGGCGTGGGGCTGGTGATCCTCGATGAATTTCATGAACGTAGCCTGCAGGCCGATCTGGCGCTGGCGTTGTTGCTGGATGTCCAGCAGGGGCTGCGTGACGATCTCAAGTTATTGATCATGTCGGCGACGTTGGATAACGATCGTCTGCAGCGCCTGTTGCCGGAAGCGCCGGTGGTAGTTTCCGAAGGGCGTGCGTTTCCGGTTGAACGTCGCTTTGCGCCGCTAGCGACCCATCAGCGTTTTGCCGAAGCGGTAGCGATCGCCGCCGCGGATCTGCTGCGTGAGGAGCAGGGCTCGATGCTATTATTCCTGCCGGGCGTTGGCGAAATTCAGCGCGTACAGGAACAATTAAGCGAGCGCGTAGCCAGCGATGTGCTGTTATGCCCGTTGTACGGCGCGCTGCCGCTGAGCGAACAGCGCAAAGCGATTCTCCCGGCGCCTGCCGGAATGCGCAAAGTGGTGCTGGCGACCAATATCGCTGAAACCAGTTTGACGATCGAAGGCATTCGTCTGGTGGTCGACAGCGCTCAGGAACGGGTCGCGCGCTTCGATCCGCGCACCGGCCTGACCCGGCTAATCACCCAGCGGATAAGCCAGGCGTCAATGACCCAGCGCGCCGGTCGCGCCGGGCGTCTGGAGCCGGGGATCTGCCTGCATTTGCTGGCGAAAGAGCAGGCGGAGCGCGCGGCGGCGCAGAGCGATCCGGAAATTCTGCAAAGCGATCTGTCGGGTCTGCTGCTGGAGTTGCTGCAGTGGGGCTGCCGCGATCCGGCCGAGCTTCGCTGGCTGGATCTACCGCCGGCGATAAATCTGGCGGCGGCGCGGCGTCTGTTGACGGCGTTATCGGCGCTGGAGGGCGAACGCCTTTCTGCTCACGGGCGCAAAATGGCGATGCTGGGTAATGACCCGCGTCTGGCGGCCATGTTGACGGCGGCCGATTCCGCGGATGACGCGGCGACGGCGGCGAAACTGGCGGCTATTCTTGAGGAGCCGCCGCGCGGCGGCAGCAGCGATTTAGGCGCCGCGTTTGCCCGCCAGCAGGGCAACTGGCAGCAGCGGGCGCAGCAGTTATTGAAGCGGCTGGCCAGCCGAGGCGGTCAGCCTGATGCTGAGCGGATGGCGGCGTTGCTGGCTCCAGCCTTTGCCGACCGTATCGCCCGTCGACGCGGCCAGGAGGGACGCTATCAGTTGGCTAACGGCATGGGCGCGATGCTGGATGCCGATGATGCGCTCGGGCGTCACGAATGGTTAATTGCGCCGCTGCTGCTGCAGGGCAGTTCGGCGCCCGATGCGCGAATTTTGCTGGCGCTGCCGCTGAACATTGACCAACTCGTCGCGCAGCGCCCTGAGCTGATACAGCGCTCCGATACCGTGGAATGGGATGAAGCGCAGGGGACGTTAAAAGCCTGGCGGCGTAACTGTATTGGCCAACTGGTGATAAAAACCCAGCCGTTGGCGAAGCCGTCGGAAGCGGAGCTGCATCAGGCAATGCTCAACGGTATTCGCGATAAAGGGCTCAGGGTGTTGAACTGGACGCCGGAGGCTGAACAACTGCGCCTGCGTCTGCACTGCGCCGCGCAGTGGTTGCCGGAAGCAGGCTGGCCAGCCGTTGATGACGCATCGCTGTTGGCTGCGCTGGAGGCATGGCTGTTGCCGCAGATGACCGGCGTGCATTCGCTTCGGGCGCTTAACGCGGTGGACCTGCGGCAGGCGCTGCAAAACTGGCTGCCGTGGACGTTACGCCAGAAGCTGGATAGCGAGCTGCCGACCCATTACACGGTGCCGACCGGTAGTCGTATCGCCATTCGCTATCATGAAGATAACCCGCCGGCGCTGGCAGTACGAATGCAGGAGATGTTTGGCGAGGCGACGACGCCGCGCATTGCCGAAGGACGGGTTCCCCTGGTGCTGGAGTTACTCTCGCCGGCGCAGCGACCATTACAAATTACCCGCGATTTAAGCGCCTTCTGGCAGGGGGCATACCGCGAGGTGCAAAAAGAGATGAAGGGGCGCTATCCGAAACATGTCTGGCCGGATGACCCGGCGAATACCGCGCCGACCCGGCGGACGAAAAAATACAGCTGAGGCGCCGCACCCTTGCTGTGGGCGCGGTTCCGAAAATCGCTGGCCGCAGTCACACGGCGCAATATTTATGTTATTAAAAAACATCATATTTTACCGTTTATCGCGTTTTGCGGTTGTAAAATGCTGGTTAAGAATGTCGCGGATTAGTGCTATTCTCTGTGGCCTGGACAATTCGTGCTATGTCCGGAGATATTCTTCAGCTTAAACAGATAATTATATGATTTGTTTAATGAATTATTCTTCGAAGATGATATGAAAGACGTCGGCCGCGGCAGCGCGGCGGGTGTGAAATTGAGAGATATCTTCTTCCTCCTAAAGGGGGAAGTATTGAGAATCAGGCCTTTACGCCTGAAAGTTGCGGAGAAAAAGCATGGCGGGAGATGACCGCGAGCCTATCGGACGTAAAGGGAGACCTTCACGCCCGGCAAAACAAAAAGTCACCCGTCGCCGGGTCCGGGATGAGGACTACGACGATGATTACGATGACGATTATGAGGATGAACGACCGATGCCGAAGAAAGGAAAGGGCAAAGGCAATAAGCCTCGTCGTAAGCGCAGCTGGCTGTGGCTGCTGGTCAAGCTGGGGATTGTCTTTGCGGTAATTATCGCCGCCTATGGCGTCTACCTCGACCAGAAAATTCGCAGCCGCATTGACGGTAAAGTCTGGGAACTGCCGGCGGCAGTGTATGGCCGGATGGTCAACCTTGAGCCGGATATGCAGATCAGCAAAAACGAGATGGTGCGCCTGCTTAATGCGACCCAGTACCGTCAGGTCAGCGCAATGACGCGTCCTGGCGAATACACCGTACAGGCTAACAGCATCGAGATGATCCGTCGTCCGTTCGATTTCCCGGATAGCAAAGAGGGGCAGGTACGCGCGCGTCTGACCTTTGATGGCGATCATCTGGATACCATCGAGAATATGGATAACAACCGTCAGTTCGGTTTCTTCCGTCTCGATCCGCGCCTGATCACCATGCTGCAGTCGGCGAACGGCGAGCAGCGCCTGTTCGTTAAGCGTAGCGGTTTCCCGGATCTGCTGGTGGATACCCTGCTGGCGACCGAAGACCGCCACTTCTACGAGCATGACGGCATCAGCCTGTACTCAATGGGCCGCGCGGTGCTGGCGAACCTGACGGCGGGGCGTACGGTGCAGGGGGCGAGTACCCTGACCCAGCAGCTGGTGAAGAACTTGTTCCTTTCCAGCGAGCGTTCCTACTGGCGTAAAGCCAACGAAGCCTATATGGCGCTGATCGTCGATGCCCGCTACAGCAAGGATCGTATCCTTGAGCTGTATATGAACGAAGTGTATCTCGGCCAGAGCGGCGATAACGAAATCCGCGGTTTCCCACTGGCGAGCCTTTACTACTTTGGCCGCCCGGTGGAAGAACTGAGCCTTGACCAGCAGGCGCTGCTGGTCGGGATGGTCAAAGGCGCGTCAATCTACAACCCGTGGCGTAACCCGAAACTGGCGCTGGAGCGGCGTAACCTGGTGCTGCGTCTGCTGCAGCAGCAGAATGTTATCGACCAGGAGCTGTACGATATGCTGAGCGCGCGTCCGCTGGGCGTGCAGCCGCGCGGCGGGGTGATTTCTCCGCAGCCGGCGTTCATGCAGATGGTGCGTCAGGAGCTGCAGGCGAAACTGGGCGATAAAGTGAAAGATCTCTCCGGCGTGAAGATCTTTACCACCTTTGACCCGGTGGCTCAGGAGGCGGCGGAAAAAGCGGCCATTGAAGGGATCCCGGTACTGAAGAAACAGCGTAAGCTGCCGGATCTGGAAACCGCCATGGTGGTGGTCGACCGCTTTACCGGCGAAGTCCGGGCGATGGTCGGCGGCGCGGAGCCGCAGTTTGCCGGCTACAACCGCGCGATGCAGGCGCGTCGTTCGATTGGTTCGTTAGCGAAACCGGCCACTTATCTGACCGCGCTGAGCCAGCCGAATCAGTACCGCCTGAATACATGGATTGCCGATGCGCCGGTGACGATCCGCCTGGCTAACGGCCAGACCTGGTCGCCGCAGAACGACGATCGTCGCTTTAGCGGTCAGGTGATGCTGGTGGATGCGCTGACCCGTTCGATGAACGTGCCGACGGTTAACCTCGGGATGTCGCTGGGTCTGCCGGCGATCACCGATACCTGGCAGAAGCTGGGCGTACCGAAAGACCAGCTGAATGCGGTTCCAGCGATGATCCTTGGCGCCCTTAACCTGACGCCAATCGAAGTGGCGCAGGCATTCCAGACCATCGCCAGTGGCGGTAACCGCGCGACGCTGTCGGCGCTGCGTTCCGTGATTGCTGAAGATGGTACGGTGCTGTACCAGAGCTACCCGCAGGCGGAACGCGCCGTTCCGGCGCAGGCGGCCTATATGACCCTGTGGACCATGCAGCAGGTGGTGCAGCGCGGTACCGGCCGTCAGCTTGGCGCCAAGTATCCTGGCCTGCATCTGGCGGGTAAAACCGGGACCACCAACAACAACGTGGATACCTGGTTTGCCGGTATCGATGGCAGCCAGGTGACGATTACCTGGGTTGGCCGCGATAACAACCAGCCAACCAAGCTGTACGGGGCCAGCGGCGCGATGTCGATTTATCAGCGCTATCTGGCTAACCAGACCCCGACGCCGCTGGCGCTGACGCCGCCGGAAGACGTGGTGGATATGGGCGTGGACAGTAATGGTTACTTCCAGTGCAGCGGCGGTATGCGTACCCTGCCGGTGTGGACCACCTCGCCGGATGCGCTGTGCCGTCAGGGCGAAGCCCTGCAGCAGCAACAGCAGCAACAACAGGAAGCCAATAACCCGTTCAACCAGTCCGGGCAGCAGCAGCCTGCTAACCAACCGCAGCAGCAACAGCAGCAACCTGCGAAGCAGGAGAAGAGCGATGGCGTGGCCGGCTGGATTAAAGATATGTTTGGCGGCAACTAAAACCGTTTAAGCTGAACGTCTGAACAGCCCCTTAATACGAAAGTATTAAGGGGCTTTTTTATTGTGGGCATCTGCGTAACACCGTGATAACTCCCTAATAACCGTCTGGTTATTTATTAATCCCTTGGCATTTCGTTCCCGGCATAGCGCTTGCCTTAGATTCCGCGTTTCGCCTATTATGTCACCCGTCATAATAATAATTCTCGTTTACGTTATCATTCACTTTCATCAGAGATATACCAATGGCGCGTCTTAAAACTGCTCAGCCAAATCACTCGCTGCGTAAAATCGCAGTCGTAGTAGCCACGGCGGTTAGCGGCATGTCTGTCTATGCACAGGCTGCGGAACAACCGAAAGAAGAAACCCTCGTCGTTACCGCGGCGCCCGCCAGCCAGGAAAGCGCCTGGGGACCGGCTCCGACTATCGCGGCGAAGCGTTCCGCCACGGCGACCAAAACCGATACTCCCATTGAAAAAACGCCGCAGTCTATCTCCGTGGTGACCCGCGAAGAGATGGACATGAAGCAGCCGACAACGGTTAAAGAAGCGCTCTCATACACCCCGAGCGTATTCTCTACCCGCGGTAGCTCGACCACCTATGATGTAGTCACCATTCGTGGATTCACCACATCCAGCACGGTGAACACCAACCAGTATCTGGATGGCATGAAGCTGCAGGGTAACAACTACTCTGAAGTCTCCATGGATCCGTATTTCCTGGAACGCGTGGAAGTGATGCGCGGGCCAACTTCGGTGCTGTACGGCAACAGCAACCCGGGCGGTATCGTCAGCATGGTCAGCAAGCGTCCGACCACCGAGCCGCTGAAAGAAGTACAGTTTAAGATGGGCACCGATAACCTGTGGCAAACCGGTTTCGACTTCAGCGACGCCATCGATGATGACGGCGTGTGGTCTTACCGCCTGACCGGATTAGGCCGCAGCCAGGATGCGCAGCAGCAGATGGCGAAATCGACCCGTTACGCCGTCGCTCCGTCTTTCAGCTGGCGTCCGGATGATAAAACCGATTTCACCTTCCTCAGCAACTTCCAGAATGACCCGTATGCCGGCTATTACGGTTGGCTGCCGCGTGAAGGCACCGTGGTGCCGTATTACGATGCCAACGGTAAGGCCCACAAGCTGCCGACCGATTTCAACGAAGGCGAGTCCGATAACAAGATGGCGCGTCGCCAGCAGATGGTTGGCTATAGTTTCTCCCACCAGTTCGATGACACCTTTACCGTGCGTCAGAACCTGCGCTATGCCGACGTGCATACGCTGTATCGTTCGGTCTACGGCAATGGTTACCAGGAGCCGGGGAAAATCAATCGTGCCTACGTGCGTTCCGATGAGCACCTGAATACCTTTACCGTTGATACGCAACTGCAGTCTGATTTCGCCACCGGCGCGGTGAATCACACGCTGCTGACCGGCGTCGACTACTCGCGGATGCGTAACGACGTTGATGCAGATTACGGTACGGCCGATGCCATTAGCATGACCAATCCGCAGTACGGCAATCCAAACGTGAACGTCAACTTCCCGTATGCGGTCCTTAACCGTATGGAGCAGACGGGGCTGTACGCGCAGGATCAGATGGAGTGGGATAAGTGGGTGATGACCTTAGGCGGTCGTTACGATTACGCCACCACGTCTACCTTCACCCGTTCCACCAGCAGCATGGCGGAGAATCACGACCAGCAGTTCAGCTGGCGCGGCGGTATCAACTATCTATTTGATAACGGCATCTCCCCGTACTTCAGCTACAGCGAATCGTTCGAACCGGTATCGGGTTCCAATAGCACCGGCAAGCCGTTCGATCCGTCGCGCGGAAAGCAGTATGAAGCCGGCGTGAAGTATGTGCCGAAAGATATGCCGGTGGTGGTAACCGCGGCGGTCTATCAGCTGACTAAAGATAAGAACCTGACGGCAGACCCGAACGATCCGACCGGACTGTTCAGCGTACAAACCGGTGAAATCCGCTCCCGCGGCTTTGAGCTGGAGGCGAAAGCGGCGGTCAATGCCAATATCAACCTGACCGCGGCGTATAGCTACACCGATGCCGAGTACACCCACGACACCGTTTTCGAAGGCAAGCGCCCGGCGGAAGTGCCGCGTAATATGGCCTCGCTGTGGGCGGATTACACCTTCCACGAAACTGCGCTCAGCGGGTTGACCATTGGCGCGGGCGCGCGTTATATCGGTTCTACAGTCAGCTACTACAAAAATGACACCAGCACCGGTAAGAAAAATGACTCCTTCAATGTGGCCGGTTATGCGCTGATGGATGCGACGGTGAAATACGATCTGGCGCGCTTTGGTCTGCCGGGGTCTTCGGTCGGCGTCAACGTCAACAACCTGTTTGACCGCGAATATGTCTCCAGCTGCTATAGCGAGTACGCATGCTACTGGGGAGCGGAACGTCAGGTTGTTGCTACCGCAACCTTCCGCTTCTAACTACTCACGGGCGCGGTTCGCCGCGCCCAATATCAGGTTGTTGCTATGCAGGAACAGACTCCGCACTCTGAGACGACGTTTGCGTTAAATCGCGTGACCTTTCGCGTGCCTGGCCGCACGCTGCTTCATCCCCTTTCGTTGACCTTCCCGGCAGGAAAAGTCACTGGCCTGATTGGCCATAACGGTTCCGGCAAATCCACGTTACTCAAAATGCTTGGCCGCCATCAGCCGCCTTCCGAAGGCGATGTGCTGCTGGACGGCCAGCCGCTGGACAGCTGGAGCAGCAAGGCGTTTGCCCGCAAAGTGGCCTATCTGCCGCAACAACTGCCGGCGGCGGAAGGGATGACGGTGCGCGAACTGGTGGCGATTGGCCGCTATCCGTGGCACGGCGCGCTGGGGCGCTTCGGCGTGGCGGATCGCCAAAAAGTAGAAGAGGCGATTGCGCTGGTGGGGCTGAAACCGCTGGCGCATCGGCTGGTGGACAGTCTTTCCGGCGGCGAGCGCCAGCGCGCGTGGATCGCCATGCTGGTGGCGCAGGACAGCCGCTGTTTGCTGCTTGATGAACCGACGTCGGCGCTGGATATCGCCCACCAGGTCGATGTGCTGGCGCTGGTGCATCGTCTCAGCCAGCAGCGTGGCCTGACGGTAATCGCGGTCCTGCACGATATTAATATGGCCGCCCGCTATTGCGATTATCTGGTCGCGCTGCGCGGCGGTGAAATGATCGCCCAGGGGACGCCCGCGGAGCTGATGCGCAGCGAAACGCTCGAGCAAATCTACGGCATCCCGATGGGGATCCTGCCGCACCCGGCGGGCGCAGCGCCGGTAAGTTTTGTCTATTGATGGAAAATTCGAACTTCTTCTCACGCCGGCGCCTGTTGACGGCAATGGCGCTGTCGCCGCTGCTGTGGCAGATGCGTGGCGCGCTGGCGGCGAACGTTGACCCGCAGCGCGTCGTCGCGCTGGAGTGGCTGCCGGCCGAACTGCTGCTGGCGCTCGGCGTTACGCCCTACGGCGTGGCAGACATTCCCAACTATAACCTGTGGGTCAATGAGCCGGCGTTACCCGCCTCGGTGATTGATGTCGGCCTGCGCACTGAACCCAATCTTGAATTACTGACGCAGATGAAACCGTCGTTTATCGTCTGGTCGGCAGGCTATGGCCCGTCGTCGGAAAAGCTGGCGCGTATCGCGCCCGGTCGCGGTTTCACCTTCAGCGACGGCAAACGGCCGCTGGCGATGGCTCAGCGTTCGCTGCTGGAAATGGCCGATCTGCTGGGTAAACAGCAGCAGGCGAAGCGCCATCTGGCGGAGTTCGACGCGTTGATGGAAAGCCTGCGTCCGCGATTTGCCGACCGTGGCGATCGCCCGCTGCTGATGATTTCGCTACTTGATGCCCGACATGTGCTGGTATTCGGCGAGAACTGCCTGTTCCAGGAAGTGCTCGATCGTTTTGGCATCAAAAACGCCTGGCGCGGTGAAGCGGCATTCTGGGGCAGTATCACCGTAGGCATCGATCGGCTGGCGGAATTTAAAGAGGCTGATGTTATCTGTTTCGATCACGGCAACGAACGGGAGATGGCCCAACTGATGGCGACCCCGCTGTGGCAGGCGATGCCTTTCGTGCGCGCGGGGCGTTTCCAGCGTCTTCCAGCGGTGTGGTTCTATGGCGCGACGCTGTCGGCGATGCATTTCGCCCGCGTACTGGCCGATGCGCAGGGGAGGGCGGTATGAAGGCGCGTTTCTCGCCGTTAGCCATTATCCTGCTGGTCGTGTTGCTGGTTGCCGCTTTCGCGCTGAGCATCATCAACCTTCAGGTTGCTTTACCTTACGCGCAGTGGCGTCAGGCGCTGTGGCAGCCGGATAGCGATAATATCGCCCAGATGCTGTTCCATTACAGCTTGCTGCCGAGGCTGGCTGTATCGTTGCTGGTCGGCGCCGGACTGGGGCTCGTTGGCGTACTGTTCCAGCAGGTGCTGCGTAACCCGCTGGCGGAGCCGACCACGCTCGGCGTCGCCACCGGCGCGCAGCTTGGAATGACGGTGACGACGTTATGGGCGATCCCAGGCGTGCTGGCGTCGCAGTTTGCCGCGCTGGCAGGCGCTTGCCTGGTCGGCGCGCTGGTGTTCGGCGTCTCGTGGGGCAAACGTCTGTCGCCGGTGACGCTGATTCTGGCCGGCCTGGTG
Source organism: Klebsiella sp. 141203 (assembly GCF_032601985.1). NCBI lineage: Bacteria > Pseudomonadati > Pseudomonadota > Gammaproteobacteria > Enterobacterales > Enterobacteriaceae > Klebsiella > Klebsiella sp. 141203. The sequence continues at coordinate 339,129 of NZ_JAQIRL010000005.1, forward strand.
GTGAGTCTCTATTGCGGCGCGGTCAATCAGCTGATGGTGATTTTCCATCACGACCAGCTGCAAAGCATGTTCCTGTGGAGTACCGGTACGCTGACGCAGACCGACTGGAGCGTGGCGCAGCGCCTGTGGCCGCAGCTGCTTGGCGGCGCGATGTTGACGCTGCTGTTGCTACGCCCGTTAACGTTGATGGGGCTGGATGATGGCGTGGCGCGGAATCTCGGGCTGGCGCTCTCTCTGGCGCGCCTTGGCGTCTTGACCCTGGCGATAGTAATAAGCGCGCTGCTGGTCAACGCGGTCGGTATTATCGGCTTTATCGGTCTGTTCGCGCCGCTGCTGGCGAAAATGCTCGGCGCCCGCCGCCTGCTATCGCGGCTGGTGCTGGCGGCGCTACTTGGCGCGTTGATCCTGTGGCTTTCCGACCAAATTATTCTCTGGCTCAGCCGGGTATGGCGGGAGGTGTCGACCGGGTCAGTCACCGCGCTGATTGGCGCGCCTTTATTACTGTGGCTGCTGCCGCGGCTGCGTAGCATCAGCGCGCCGGTGATGAATGGCGGCGATAAAGCGCTGATTGAGCGCCGCAACGTGCAGTGGTTCGCGCTGGGCGGATTGGCGCTGATGCTGTTGGCGGTAACCGCCGCGCTGACCTTTGGCCGCGATGCGCAGGAGTGGCAATGGGCCAGCGGCGATCTGCTGGAGCAATTGATGCCCTGGCGCTGGCCGCGGGTGTTCTCGGCGCTGTTCGCCGGGGTGATGCTTGCCGTCGCGGGTTGTATTATTCAACGCCTGACCGGTAACCCGATGGCCAGCCCGGAAGTGCTGGGTATCAGCTCTGGCGCGGCGTTCGGCGTGGTATTGATGCTATTCTTCGTGCCGGGCAACGCTTTTGTCTGGCTGCTGCCAGCCGGCAGTCTTGGCGCGGCGGCGACGCTGCTGGTCATCCTGGTCGCCGCCGGGCGCGGCGGATTCTCGCCGCACCGGATGCTGCTGGCGGGGATGGCGCTAAGTACCGCCTTCACCATGCTATTGATGATGCTACAGGCCAGCGGCGATCCGCGAATGGCGCAGATCCTGACGTGGATGTCCGGTTCGACCTATAGCGCGACGCCGGAGATGGTGCTGCGTAGCGGGGTGGTAATGCTGGCGCTATTGGCGCTGACGCCGCTCTGCCGCCGCTGGCTGACCATCCTGCCGCTCGGCGGCGAGGCGGCGCGAGCGGTGGGAATGGCGTTGACGCCATCGCGTATTGGGTTGCTGCTGCTGGCGGCGAGCCTGACGGCGACGGCGACGCTAACCATTGGGCCGTTAAGTTTCGTTGGTTTAATGGCGCCGCACATTGCGAGGATGATGGGATTCCGCCGGACGATGCCGCATATGGTGATTTCCGGGCTGATTGGCGGGATGCTGCTGGTGTTCGCCGACTGGTGCGGGCGAATGATCATGTTCCCTTACCAAATCCCGGCAGGTTTGTTATCGACGTTTATCGGCGCGCCGTATTTTATCTATTTGTTGAGAAAGCAGAGCCGCTAACGATCCCGATAGCCTCAACATCCCCGGTGGCTACAGTACCGCTCGATTTGGTAGCCCGGAGAAGGCGCAATGCGCCGCCTCCGGGAAAATCCCTGCGCCACCAGGCATTCAAGAACCTTACAGCTTGGCAAACACCCGACGCGCGGCGTCGATAGTGTTGTTGATATCCTCTTCGCTATGGGCGACGGACATAAAGCCGGCTTCAAACGCCGACGGGGCGAGGTAAACCCCTTCTTCCAGCATCAGGTGGAAGAAACGCTTGAAACGTTCAACATCGCACTTCACCACGTCCTGATAGCAGGTGACGGTTTCGGCATCGGTAAAGAAGATACCGAACATGCCGCCGACATTATTCACCACCAGCGGGATCCCGGTTTCGCGCGCCGCGTTCAGCAGGCCATCCGCCAGTTGATTGGTCAGCTCGGTCAGGGTTTCATGCACGCCCGGCTGCGCCACTTCGCTTAAGCAGGCGAAGCCTGCGGCCATGGCGATAGGGTTGCCTGACAGCGTACCTGCCTGGTATACCGGACCGGTCGGCGCCAGCGCGTCCATGACCTCGCGGCGGCCGCCGAAAGCGCCCACCGGCATACCGCCGCCGATGATTTTACCCAGACAGGTCAGATCCGGCTCCACGCCGTAATAAGACTGGGCGCCGGCCAGCGCGACGCGGAAGCCGGTCATCACTTCGTCAATAATCAGCAACGCGCCGAATTCGTCACACAGCGCGCGCAGGCCTGGCAGGAACTCCGGCTGCGGCGGAATGCAGTTCATATTACCGGCCACCGGTTCGACGATAATACAGGCGATATCCTGCGGATACTGCTCAAACGCCGCGCGAACCGAAGCAAGATCGTTATAGGTGCAGGTCAGGGTATGCTTCGCGAAATCGGCCGGTACGCCCGGCGAGTTCGGCTGGCCGAGGGTCAGCGCACCGGAGCCGGCTTTCACCAGCAGGCAGTCGGCATGGCCGTGGTAGCATCCTTCAAACTTGATGATTTTGTCGCGGCCGGTGAAGCCGCGCGCCAGGCGAATGGCGCTCATGGTGGCTTCGGTGCCGGAGTTTACCATGCGCACCATATCCATGGTCGGTACCAGTTCAGTAACCAGTTCCGCCATTTTGACTTCCATTTCGGTTGGCGCGCCGAAGCTTAACCCGCGCTCTGCCGCTTCAATCACCGCGTTACGAATGGCCGGGTGGTTGTGACCCAGCACCATTGGGCCCCAGGAACCGACATAATCGATATAAGCTTTACCATCGACATCGTACAGGTAGGCGCCATCCGCACGTTCAATAAACAGCGGGGTGCCGCCGACGCCAGTAAAGGCGCGGACCGGCGAGTTGACGCCGCCGGGGATAAGTTCGCGGGCGGCGTTATACAGATTTTCAGATTTGCTCATGGCCAGGATCCTGGTTCGTGAATAAAGTTATCGGGCTATTCTAAGTTATTCCATGAAGGTTATGAAAGTTTTGCCCAATTGAAACATTAAGTAGACGAAACAATTTTTTGGCGACGCGCGGCGCGGAGGCGGCTAGAATGCCTCTCTTCTCATTTGTATTACCAATAAATGATAATGGCATGAAAGCAGAAACTCCCTCTTTTGAAGCACATCAGTTTGTTCGCGTGCGCCGTAGCGATGCGGTCCGCCGGTTAATTCAACGCGACAAAACGCCGCTGGCGGTATTGTTGATGGCGGCGGTAGTCGGCACGCTGGCCGGGCTGGTGGGCGTGGCGTTTGAAAAGAGCGTGAACTGGGTACAGAACCAGCGAATTGGCGCCCTGGTGCAGGTGGCGGACCACTGGTACCTCGTCTGGCCGCTGGCCTTTATCCTGTCGGCGCTGCTGGCGATGGTCGGTTATTTTCTGGTGCGCCGCTTTGCGCCGGAAGCCGGCGGTTCCGGGATTCCGGAAATCGAAGGCGCGCTGGAAGAGCTGCGCCCGGTACGCTGGTGGCGCGTGCTGCCGGTAAAATTCATCGGCGGCATGGGAACCCTGGGCGCCGGGATGGTGCTGGGGCGCGAAGGGCCGATGGTGCAGCTTGGCGGTAATATTGGGCGCATGGTGGTGGATGTGTTTCGTCTGCGCAGCCCGGAAGCGCGGCACACGCTGTTGGCTACCGGTGCGGCATCGGGCCTCTCCGCGGCCTTCAACGCGCCGCTGGCGGGGATCCTGTTTATCATCGAAGAGATGCGCCCGCAGTTCCGCTACAATCTGATTTCGATTAAAGCCGTGTTTACCGGCGTGATCATGTCGAGCATTGTATTTCGCATTTTTAACGGCGAAGGGGCGATTATCGAAGTCGGCAAACTGAGCAATGCGCCGGTGAATACCCTGTGGCTGTATCTGGTGCTGGGCATGATTTTCGGCTGTTTCGGGCCATTGTTTAATACCCTGGTGCTGCGAACGCAGGATATGTTCCAGCGCCTCCATGGCGGCAATATCAAAAAATGGGTGTTGATTGGCGGGCTTATCGGCGGGCTGTGCGGTCTGCTGGGCCTGATGCAGCCGACCGCGGTGGGCGGCGGTTTTAACCTTATCCCGATCGCCGCTGCCGGCAACTTCTCGGTTGGGCTGCTGCTGTTCATTTTTATTGCGCGCGTCATCACCACGTTGCTGTGCTTCTCTTCCGGCGCGCCGGGGGGGATTTTCGCTCCGATGCTGGCGCTCGGCACGCTGCTGGGGACGGCATTCGGCATGGCTGCCATCCCGCTGTTTCCGTCCTATCATCTGGATGCCGGTACCTTCGCTATCGCCGGGATGGGGGCGCTGCTGGCGGCTTCGGTGCGCGCACCGCTCACCGGGATTGTGCTGGTGCTGGAGATGACCGATAACTATCAGCTCATTTTGCCAATGATTATTACCTGCCTTGGGGCAACACTATTGGCGCAGTTCCTCGGCGGTAAACCTTTGTATTCGACCATTCTGCAGCGTACTCTGGCGAAACAGAAGGCCGAAGAGGCGGCGAAAGCGCAGCAGGTACCCCGGGAGAATACTTGAACGATTTACCAGGGTATTAGATAATGGCTCAAAAGGTCCGGTTATTCTTTAATCGGCCGGAAGTATTAATGGGAGCAAAAAATGAGTGATGACGTAGCGTTGCCGCTGGAGTTCACCGAAGCCGCAGCGAACAAAGTAAAACATCTGATTGCGGATGAAGACAATCCGAACCTGAAACTGCGCGTGTACATCACCGGCGGCGGTTGCAGCGGTTTCCAGTATGGCTTCACCTTTGACGATCAGGTCAACGAAGGCGATATGACTATCGAGAAACAGGGTGTCGGCCTGGTGGTTGACCCAATGAGCCTGCAGTATCTGGTTGGCGGCGCCGTCGACTATACCGAAGGTCTGGAAGGTTCGCGTTTCATCGTGACCAACCCGAATGCGAAAAGCACCTGCGGCTGCGGCTCCTCGTTCAGCGTTTAAAGGTAGTCACACTAGCTCTTTGCCACAGAGAGCAACGAATACGAAAAACGGTAACCATGAGGTTACCGTTTTGCTTTTATTACCGTCCGTTATCATCCAACGCAAAGGTCGGCAGCTTGAGGTGCCAGCGAATCGCCGCCAGGCGTATTACCAGCGTCACCACCATGCCTAACATCGCCGAGTTTTCCAGCGACAGCTGAAAGGTGTAGTGCGCCGTCGCGTGCACGATACCGCCGACAATGCAGGCGGTGGCATAGATTTCGGTGCGCAGAATCATCGGAATTTCTCGCGCCAGCACGTCGCGGATAATCCCGCCGCCGACGCCGGTGACCACGCCCATGCAAATAGCTACCAGCGGGCCGGTATGGGCAATAAAGGCTTTATTCACGCCGATGCCGACAAACACCGCCAGGCCGACGGCATCTAATACCGGCAGTACCCATTTCGGCATGCGCCGCGGCTGGCGTACCAGCAGAATCGTTAACATACTGGTGACCATCGCCACGACCAGATCGGTAGGGTCCTTAACCCAGAACACCGGGCCATTGGCCAGCGCCATATCGCGGATCGTCCCGCCGCCCACGGCGGTAACCACGCCTAATACCAGCACGCCGAAAGGGTCCATGCGTAATTTTCCCGCCAGCAATACGCCGGAGATAGCAAATACGGCTGTGCCAATAATATCCAGCCAATAGACAAGCATCGTCAGTTCCCGCTATAAGCCTGCTGCCAGGCGGTTATTTTACCTGCTCAAGCGCAGTACAGAGTTGTTTTGCGGCAAGGATAATACGTGGGCCCGCGCGTTCAAACCAGTCGCTATGTAAGGCGATGAGCGAAATTGTGAGCTGATTTTGCCAATAGCGATCCACGGCGGGGATTTTACTGGCGTCGCCGGTGATGACGATAGCCTGCGGATGCCGTGACAGCACCTGTTCGCGGCTGACCTGCGGCCAGGGAACGCGGCTGGCGGCAAAAATATTTTCTCCGCCGCACAGGCTCAATACTTGATTCTGGATCGAGGCGCTGTTGCTGGTGAACAGCGGGTTGGCGCCGAACTGCAAAAATACGCGCTTTTTCGGCACGGTGGCATAGCGGGCTTTTAGCGCCTGGTAATCGTCTTGCATCGCCTGCGCGGCCTGACGGGCCTTTTCCGGCTGCGGGCTCCACGGCGCCAGCATCCGCAGAGCGCTAATGATTTGCTCAATCGAACCCGTTTCGACCCAGATAACCTTGATTCCCAGCGAACTGAGCTGATTGACCTGGCGTTCGGCATTGCCGCCGCGCCACGCCAGCACCAGATCGGGCTTCAGAGCGACAATACGTTCAAGGTTCATTCCCTGCCAGCTGGCGACTTGTTCGATTTTAGCCGCGGCGGGAGGGTAGTCGGAATAACTGCTGACGCCGACCGGCGTAATGCCGGCAGCAAAGGCCAATTCGGTGTTGGCCGGGGAGAGCGTCACCACCCGCGGCGCGGCGAAAAGCCACGCCGGGGCGAGTAACAGCAGGGCGGTTAACGCCTTCTGTAGCGACTTAGCCACGCGCCAGGTTCTGCACCAGATTTTCCACCATCAGGGTGGACTGCTTGGCGGCAACGGCGAGGAACTCGTCGAAGCTGAGATGCGACTGCTGGTCAGCGACGTCAGAGATTGCTCGTACCACCACAAATGGAATACTGAAGTTATGGCAGACGTGGGCGATGGCGGTCGCTTCCATCTCTACGGCAACGGCCTGCGGGAAGTTGTGGCGGATTTTCGCCAGCCCTACCGAGCCGTTGATGAATGCGTCACCGCTGACGATCAGCCCGCGAACGGCGTTGAGATTCAGCGCTTTGATGCAGGTTTCCGCGGCGGCAATCAGTTTGTCATCAGCTTTGAAACCCGCCGGACAGCCCGGCAGTTGGCCGTATTCATAGCCAAACGCGGTGACGTCGGCATCGTGATAACGCGCTTCGTCAGAGACCACGATGTCGCCGACTTTCAGCGTCGGCGCCAGACCGCCCGCGGAACCGGTATTGATAATCACATCCGGCTTGCAGCGCTCCAGCAACAGGGTCGCGCCCATGGCGGCTGCCACTTTACCAATGCCGGATTTCAGCAGAGCAACCTCGGTACCGTGAAGTTGGCCGGTGTAGATTTCGCTACCGCCGATAGAGATAGTCTGGCGGTTCTCGATTTTGTCGCGCAGAAGAGTAACTTCCTCTTCCATGGCGCCAATAATGCCAATTTTCATAGATTTACTCGCGATATGTCAGGATTAGCTGCATAGTCTATCATGCGCTTAAGGGGAAGCGTATTGCTCGCGCGGGAGAGGCTATGGCAAATATTGATTTTCGCAACAAGATTCACTGGCGTCGGCGCTACCGTTCGCCGCAGGGGGTAGAGACGGAACGCGAGATCCTGCGGGTGTTTGAAAGCGATCGCGGGCGCATTATCAATTCTCCGGCTATCCGGCGGCTGCAGCAAAAAACCCAGGTCTTTCCACTTGAGCGCAACGCGGCGGTCCGCACACGTCTCACCCATTCGCTCGAAGTCCAGCAGGTCGGGCGCTACATCGCCAAAGAGGTGCTAAGCCGCCTGAAGGAGCAAAAGCTGCTGGAACGCTACGGTCTGGATGAACTGAGCGGCCCGTTTGAAAGCGTGGTGGAGATGGCCTGCCTGATGCACGATATCGGCAATCCACCATTTGGCCATTTTGGCGAAGCGGCAATTAACGATTGGTTCAGCAAACGGCTAGCGCCGAAAGATGCCGCCAGCCAGCCGTTAAGCCAGGATCGCTGCCAGGTTGACGCGCTGCGTCTGCACGACGGCGAAGGGTTGCTCAACGAACTGCGGCGTAAAGTGCGTCAGGATTTGTGCTGCTTTGAAGGTAATGCGCAGGGGATCCGGCTGGTGCACACGCTGATGCGTATGAATCTGACCTGGACCCAGGTCGGCTGCATTCTGAAATATACGCGACCGGCGTGGTGGCGGGGAGAGACGCCAGCCAGCCATAGCTATTTAATGAAAAAGCCTGGTTATTATTTAGCCGAAGAAGAGTATATCGCGCGGCTGCGTAAAGAATTGGATCTGGCGCCTTACAATCGTTTCCCATTAACGTGGATTATGGAAGCTGCCGATGATATCTCATATTGTGTTGCTGACCTCGAAGATGCGGTGGAAAAAAGGATATTCAGCGTGGAGCAATTGTATCAGCATCTGTATGACGCATGGGGCGTTCATGAAAAAGGATCGCTGTTCGCACAAGTCGTAGAAAACGCGTGGGAGAAATCGCGCGCTAATTCACTCAGCCGCAGCACTGAAGATCAGTTCTTTATGTATTTACGGGTTAATACGCTGAATAAACTGGTGCCTTATGCGGCGCATCGATTTATCGAAAACTTACCGGCCATTTTTAGCGGCGACTTTAATCATGCGCTGTTAGAGGACGATAGTGATTGTAGTCAGCTACTTGAACTTTATAAAAACGTCGCCATAAAACAGGTGTTTAGCCATCCTGATGTTGAACAGCTGGAATTACAGGGCTACCGCGTTATCAGCGGGCTGTTGGATATCTACGAGCCACTGCTGAAATTATCGCTGGAGGAGTTCAGCCAATTGGTGGAACAAGAGCGGGTACGCAGTTTGCCTATTGCTTCGAGATTGTTCCAGAAACTCTCAACCCGACATCGGTTGGCTTATGTGGAGGCGGTAAATAAGCTTTCGCGCGATACCGAAGAATATCCCGTGCTGGAGTATTATTACCGTTGTCGATTGATTCAGGACTATATCAGCGGAATGACGGATTTGTATGCGTGGGATGAATATCGTCGTCTGATGGCGGTGGAATAAGTCTGAGTTTTGTAAAGACGGACAATAAATTTTTACTTTTACCGAAACTTAACTCTGGAACTTCGCGCTATAAAATGACTCTGAGAGTGCGTACACAGCAACTTTTTCGTTATCCGAAATTTGAAATTGAGATTGAAACCTATGAAAAAAACCACGTTAGCAATGAGTGCTCTGGCTCTGAGTTTAGGTCTGGCGTTGTCCCCGCTCTCTGCGAGCGCGGCTGAAACGGCTTCCTCGGCGACCACTGTGCAGCAGATGCCGAGCCTGGCGCCGATGCTGGAAAAAGTGATGCCGTCTGTGGTGAGCATCAACGTTGAAGGCAGCACGACTGTTAACACGCCGCGGATGCCGCGTAACTTCCAGCAGTTCTTCGGTGACAACTCGCCGTTCTGCCAGGACGGTTCGCCATTCCAGAGCTCCCCATTCTGTCAGGGCGGCGGCCAGGGCGCGCCTGGCGATAACGCGCAGCAGCAGAAATTTATGGCGCTCGGTTCCGGGGTCATCATTGATGCGGCCAAAGGCTACGTGGTGACCAACAACCATGTGGTCGATAATGCCACCACGATTAAAGTTCAGTTGAGCGATGGCCGTAAATTCGACGCGAAAGTCGTTGGTAAAGATCCGCGCTCCGACATCGCGCTGATTCAAATTCAGGATCCGAAGAACCTGACGGCGATTAAGCTTGCCGACTCTGACGCGCTGCGCGTCGGCGATTACACCGTGGCTATCGGTAACCCGTTTGGCCTCGGCGAAACCGTGACCTCCGGTATCGTCTCCGCATTGGGCCGTAGCGGCCTGAACGTGGAAAACTATGAAAACTTCATCCAGACCGATGCGGCTATTAACCGCGGTAACTCCGGCGGCGCGCTGGTGAATCTCAACGGTGAGCTAATCGGTATCAACACCGCGATCCTTGCACCGGACGGCGGCAACATCGGTATCGGCTTTGCTATCCCGAGCAACATGGTGAAAAACCTGACCGAGCAGATGGTCAAGTTTGGCCAGGTGAAACGCGGCGAACTGGGGATCATGGGTACCGAGCTGAACTCCGAGCTGGCGAAGGCGATGAAAGTCGATGCCCAGCGCGGCGCGTTCGTAAGCCAGGTGATGCCGGGCTCTGCGGCGGCGAAAGCGGGTATTAAAGCCGGCGACGTGATTACTACCCTGAACGGCAAGCCGATCAGTAGCTTCGCGGCGCTGCGTGCGCAGGTCGGTACGATGCCTATCGGCAGCAAAGTCGAGCTGGGCCTGCTGCGCGACGGCAAGCCGGTCAACGTTACCGTTGAACTCCAGCAGAGCAACCAGAACCAGGTTGACTCCAGCAGCATCTTTAACGGTATTGAAGGCGCGGAAATGAGCAACAAGGGCCAGGATAAAGGCGTGGTGGTGAGCAACGTGAAAGCGGGCACCCCGGCGGCGCAGATTGGTCTGAAGAAAGGCGACATCATTGTCGGCGCTAACCAGCAGCCGGTGAAAAACATCGCCGACCTGCGCAAAATCTTCGACGCGAAACCGTCTGTTCTGGCGCTCAATATTCAGCGTGGTGATACCTCTATCTACCTGCTGATGCAGTAACTGATACTAGCGTGAATGCCCCTTTCCCGGTATGGGAAGGGGGCTTTTTTATTCTACCCGCCGGTTCTGTGATTCCCGCCACAACTCCATACTTCTTTGTCATGCTTTGTGCATATGCACAGTGCGTCCTCTTCGTCACTCTTTTATGCTGATGCCCTGCTCAGGGGAGGGTTACATGGCTGGCTGGCATCTTGATACCAAAATGGCGCAGGATATCGTGGCGCGAACGATGCGCATCATTGATACCAATATTAACGTAATGGATGCCCGCGGGCGCATTATCGGCAGCGGCGATCGCGAGCGTATTGGTGAATTGCACGAAGGCGCGCTGCTGGTGCTATCGCAGGGACGGGTGGTTGATATTGATGATGCGGTCGCTCGCCATCTGCACGGCGTACGTCAGGGGATTAATTTGCCGCTGCGTCTTGAAGGGGAGATCGTCGGCGTAATTGGATTAACCGGCGAGCCCGAATCGCTGCGCAAGTATGGTGAGCTGGTGTGTATGACCGCGGAGATGATGCTCGAACAGTCGCGACTGATGCATTTGCTGGCGCAGGACAGCCGCCTGCGTGAAGAACTGGTCATGAACCTGATTCAGGCGGAAGAAAATACCCCGGCGCTCAACGAGTGGGCGCAGCGACTGGGCATCGACCTCAATCAGCCGCGGGTGGTGGCGATGATTGAGGTCGATAGCGGCCAGCTTGGCGTCGATAGCGCGATGGCGGAATTGCAGCAGCTGCAGACGGCGCTGACCACGCCGGATCGCAACAACCTGGTGGCGATTGTCTCGCTGACCGAGATGGTGGTATTGAAACCAGCGTTAAATGCCTTTGGCCGCTGGGACGCCGATGACCACTGCAGGCGCGTTGAGCAACTGATTGCCCGTATGAAAGAGAACGGCCAGCTGCAGTTCCGCGTTGCGTTAGGTAATTTCTTTACCGGACCCGGCAGTATCGCACGTTCTTATCGGACCGCGCGCACGACGATGATGGTGGGTAAGCAGCGAATGCCGGAGAGCCGCAGCTATTTTTATCAGGATCTGATGCTGCCGGTGCTGCTGGATAGCCTGCGCGGCGGCTGGCAGGCCAATGAGCTGGCGCGCCCGCTGACGCGGCTGAAGGCGATGGATAACAACGGCCTGCTGCGCCGCACCCTGCAGGCATGGTTTCGTCATAACGTGCAGCCGCTGGCCACGTCAAAGGCGCTGTTTATTCATCGTAATACCCTGGAATATCGGCTCAATCGGATTTCGGAATTGACCGGGTTGGATCTCGGGAGTTTTGACGACCGTCTGCTGTTGTACATTGCATTGCAGCTGGATGAACAACGCTAAAAACACTCCCGCCTGAGGCGGGAGTGGAAATGACGGACTACAGGCGCTGTAGCCCGCGAGCGGTCACTTGCCAGGTGACGGTATTGGACTGTTGCCAGCTATTGCCATTGAGCGGGTTAATAATAACGGAACGATTTCCCGCTTCGGCATGGAAGACTTCAATGGTATAGCCTTCCTCCAGCATAGCGGTATCAACATAGTCGCCCAGCTGCGACGATCCTTTGATCGACTGACGATACACCACCGAACCGCGCGTATTGTAGACATTGACCGTGGCGTATGTGGTCGTAAAGTGCTTGTTCGGCACCACTGGACTCGCGGTAAAGGTCAGCAGACTGTTACCAATATCCAGCTCCATCGCGGCAAAGCACACGTCATCATCGCCAAGCAGCTGCCAGCTGAAGCAATCGCCATACAGCGCGGTGGCCTCCTGAGTTTCCTCTTCTGTACCAGCGGCTTCCTCATCCGGCACATCATGTGCGAGCGCAAAGGCTTCGAGACCCGTTTTCACCACGCGCCAGCGGTTATGTTGCTTAAGGGGGACGGCGTTTTGGGTTGTGCCATTCGTGGCGCTGGAGCGGAATGCTTCATCATGGAAAATATCGATGATCATCCCTTCCGCGAGAGCGATAGTTTCACTGTTTGCCAGATTGTTAGTTGCGCCGGCATAGCTGCGTTGATAAACGACCGTATCGTTCTCGTCGCTGACCGTAATGCTGGCATAAGTATGGGCGACGTAATACGAGTGCGGCGTACCGGCCCGCGTGGCGACCGTCATCGCGCGCTGTTTATTATCAATAACGATCTGGCAAAACTCGTTATTGCCCTGACCGCGGAGATTGAGCGTCACGCTTTTGCCCGTCAGCTCGCCAGGATCGTCATTAGCCAGGGGCAGGACATCGGCATAGGCTTTCAGCAAGCGGCTGCGTTGGGGTTCTTCAATATGAGGGAGCATCAGCCAGAGGTCGTTTTTACAGACGCACTCTTCCTGCGCTAGCAGCGAGGGCTGGCTCCGGATCGCCTGGGCGTTGTGCTCGAAAATAGCCTGTAAATCATCCGCCGGATTATTATTGAGGATAAAGTTATACAGACCATTATCATCAATGCGTATCAGCTGGTATTTTTCGCGTGCGACCAGCGTTAAATATCCGAGAGAAGCTTTCAGCCGCCCAGGTTCCACGTGAGTAATGTACAGGTGATAGTGAGGACTGAATGGAATAACGACTTTTCCGGTGGCGCAATTGGTACCGGTCATGTTGCGTTCGAATACTTTTTCCCCACTGGCGGAAAGTACGTTTACCGCAGCATACAATGCCCCAGGGTAGTAGCTGTGCGGCGTAGAGCTGGTGACATTAAGAATAAGCTGCTGATTTTCGTAATCGATATCAAGGCGGGCGAAAGGCGCGTCACTAAGCCCTAAAAAGGTTATTCTCACGTTACGTTCGCTGGTATCGTTTTGTGGAATGTAGTTAACGGTAACCGCGTTGGCGCCTTCTTTTACGGTGAGATAGCTGATGTCCGGGCGATATTTTTGTGACCGACCTTTTGGAAGCTCAATCTGATACACGCCAATTGGCATCTCTTTCAGGGTCAGGGCGTCCCCATTAATAACCAGTGAATAATGGTTACCGCAATTATCCTTGATAGTCAGCGTCTGACCGTAAATTTGCTCCGGATGATCGATATTCAGCGTCAGGGTTAGCGTCCCCGTTTTACCTAATATTGCCAGCTCGCTGTTATCCACCAGCCAGAAGAAGGAATCCAGCCCTAACTGCTGGCGCGCGCTATCCCACTCGCTTTGCGGCAGAAAACGATACAGTGGATAGAGCGGTTTTGTCGCCAGTGAAACGATATTTTCCCGGGTGGCGTGCTTCAGCGTTAAACCGCAGAGATCGATAAACGGCGTCACATCATATCCCGCAGAGGTAGCAATGGCGGTTGCCAGCATATCGGCAAGCTGATGATCGGTCGGCTGGAAGCCATCGCTGTTGGCGAGTTGGCGATAATTCTGGTTAAAGACGCGGAAAGCGTTGGCGCCTGCTTTGAATAACATCAGCATCAGGAATTGCAGGCGAGGACGCAAACCCCAACTGGTGACTGGCGTCTTATCGGTAATATAGTTTCTCAGCTGTGCTTCCTGCACGGCCAGCTGCCCATAGTTGTATAACCAGCCATCGGTATAGAGATGATTATCCTGACTCAGCGTGAGCTGTTGATAAAAGGAGGCGTAAATATTGTTCCACACTTCGCTGACGGACAGCGTGGGATCTTGCATAAATTTACCCTGATAGCCGTGGCCAATTTCATGCAGGATAACCCACTGTGTGGCGACGTTATCCAGCCAGCCTTCGCCCACCGTTGCGGCGGTTTGCGCGCACCAGCTGCTATTATAATAGGCCGCGCCGACGCCATGTTTATCCGCCCGCAGAAAATAGCGGTTAGCAACATCCTGATTCCATTGTGAATCTGGATTATTGCTTAGCCCGGCCCACTCGTTATAGCAGGTGAAAAGGTGATTATAGAAACGGTGTAATGTCGCTAATCCCGCTTTCAGCGCATTATCGCGGTCGGCATAGGGTAGCAGCAGGTTGATAACATCCAAATCAATCAGCGCGAACGATGATTTATTATTCTCCCAGCCAAGGAAAAACGCCTCTTCAGATTGCCCTGATTTCCAGCTGGGGAGCGGTTTCGTCGTCGCGGGTTGCTGGTAAACCACGGAGAACTCGCAGGGGCTGTCGGTATATAATGTATCGATAAAAGGGACGGAATCGACGGTGGTGCTGATCGTTTTCCAATTGGTGGTCAGGGCGCAGGTTTTCTCCAGCGCGGTATCGTCGCAGAGCAGGCGCAGGGTCGAGATGCCGTTGCTGAGATCGGTTTGTCGAATTTGCAGTACGGTATTGGCGGGTAGAATAAACCCCAGCGCCTGACGATCGTGCTGCCGCCCTTTTTCAAAACCGGCTTTATCCAGCCAGGGGGCCGATGGCAGGGTATAACATTTTTGTTCAATTTCCTGTGTCATAGAGCTATCTCCTTTTAAGCGGAAACTGAACATAAACGAAATGAAATTTTAAGTAATTCATATGGATAGGGTTGTGATGTGAAATGATGTCAGTGAGGGATAACTGAGGTTTGCTGATGGCGAAGATGATCTACGGCTAAGGAAACAGGGGATGGGGCAGGGGAAGAGGGCCAGTCGCTGGCCCTATCAGGCTGATTTATTTACGCGTCAGCTTTTCCAGATCGGCTTCAATTTCGCTGATCTTATTGGTGACCACGCTTTCCAGATGGCGTAAATCGTCAAGGATCTTACGCTTGAGGTCGATTTCTGTGCGATCGCGCTGGCAGAGTTGGTCCAGCTCGTCGATCACATAGCGCAGGTTCGGGCTTATCTCCTGCACCTCTTTGTAGCCCTGACCGACGCCGTCGGCGACCACGGTTTTACGCTGGCGTGGGTATTTAAACTTCACGCTTTTGGCGAAGAATTCGCCTTTATCTTTCTGGAAATAGATCTTCAGGATGTCGTTGTTAGCTTCCTGGCGCAGGCTATAGCGATCGATTTCATCAGGATTGGTAATGCCAAGACTTTTCAGATTATCGTACATAACGGTACCTTTGATATCATCATAACCATTGAATAATTAACGAAAAAATCCATCTTCGCCAGCGTCAGATATAAAAAAAGCGGGATATCTCCCGCTTTTTGTTCTGCTTAGTCGATGGTGCGCAGCAGTTCGTTGATGCCGACCTTACCGCGGGTCTTCGCATCAACCTTTTTCACGATCACCGCACAGTACAGGCTGTATTTGCCATCTTTCGACGGCAGGTTGCCGGAAACGACAACCGAGCCCGCCGGCACGCGGCCGTAATGGACTTCACCGGTTTCGCGGTCGTAGATTTTGGTGCTCTGGCCGATGTACACGCCCATGGAGATTACCGCGCCTTCTTCAACGATAACGCCTTCAACGATTTCAGAACGCGCGCCGATGAAGCAGTTATCTTCGATGATGGTCGGGTTAGCCTGCAGCGGTTCGAGAACGCCGCCGATGCCAACGCCGCCGGACAGGTGAACGTTTTTACCGATCTGCGCGCAAGAGCCGACGGTGGCCCAGGTATCAACCATGGTGCCTTCATCAACGTAAGCGCCGATGTTGACGTAGGACGGCATCAGCACGGTATTGCGTGCGATGAACGCGCCCTGGCGGACGGCCGCTGGCGGCACTACGCGGAAGCCTTCTTTCTGGAAGCGCGCTTCGTCGTAGTCGGCGAATTTCATCGGAACTTTATCGAAGTAGCGGCTTTCCGCACCATCGATAACCTGGTTATCGTTAATACGGAAAGAGAGCAGTACCGCTTTCTTCAGCCATTGATGCGTTACCCACTGACCATCGATCTTCTCAGCGACGCGTAGCGCACCGGAATCCAGCAGGGCAATAACCTGGTTAACCGCTTCGCGGGTTACGGTATCCACATTTGCCGGCGTGATGTCGGCGCGACGCTCAAAGGCGGACTCAATAACGTTCTGTAACTGCTGCATTGTTTCTTTCCATTCACTTAAAAAAAATACGTTACCCTTTATCGTTTGGATTGAGGGCCTCTGTCAACCGTTGTTGCACTTCTTGTTGCAGCTCATTATTAAGGGCACGCCGGTCGGCGGTGGCGATTATAAATAAATCTTCTACTCGCTCACCAATTGTCGTAATTCGGGCTCCGTGAAGCGATATTCCGAGGTCGGCAAACACCTGGCCGACGCGGGCGAGCAACCCTGGCTGATCGAGCGCAATGAGCTCAAGAAATGATTTTCTGTCGGTATGGGTCGGCAGAAAATTCACTTCAGTGGCGACGGAAAAGTGGCGTAGTTTCGCCGCCTGACGACGCGGGGCCGGCGGCTCCCAGCTGCGTTGGGTTATCGTCTGCTCCAGACCGTGACGAATCGCTTCGTGGCGATCGGCGGAAAGCGGGCTGCCGTCGGGTTCAAGGACGATAAAGGTATCCATCGCCATGCCATCGCGGGTGGTGAAGATCTGCGCATCGTGAACGCTGAGGTTGCGCCGATCCAGCTCGCCGCAGACGGCGGCGAACAGGTAAGGGCGGTCCGGACTCCAGATGAAGATCTCGGTGCCGCCGCGGGTGGCCCGTGAACTCAGCAGGATCATCGGCTTACTGAGATCGTGCTTCAGCAGGTTGCGGGCGTGCCAGGCGAGCTGATTCGGCGTGTGCCGCACAAAGTAGTTCGCCCGGCAGCGGTTCCAGATTTGGTGTAGCGCCTCTTCATTGATATTGTCCATGCGCAACAGCGCCAGCGCCTGCAGCTGATGGTGGCGTACGCGTTCGCGCATATCCGGCGTACTTTGCATACCGCGGCGCAGCTGTTTTTCGGTGGCGAAATAGAGTTCGCGCAGCAGGCTTTGCTTCCAGCTATTCCACAGCGTTTCGTTGGTGGCGCAGATATCGGCGACGGTCAGGCATACCAGATAGCGCAGTCGGTTTTCTGTCTGCACTTCTTCGGCAAACTGTTTAATGACCTCCGGGTCCTGAATATCGCGGCGCTGGGCGGTTACCGACATCAAGAGATGCTGGCGTACCAGCCAGGCGACCAGTTGCGTCTCCCGTGAATTGAGCCCGTGGAGCTCGGCGAATTTCAGCACGTCTTCGGCGCCGAGAATCGAATGGTCGCCGCCGCGGCCTTTAGCGATATCGTGAAACAGGGCGGCGATGAGGATAAGTTCAGGATGGGCCAGCCGCGGCCACAGCTCTACGCACAGCGGATGGCGGCTGCGGGTCTCTTCTTTCGCGAAGCTTTCCAGCTTTAACAAGACGCGTATGGTGTGCTCGTCGACGGTATAGGCGTGAAACAGGTCGAACTGCATCTGGCCGACAATATGCGACCACTGCGGCATATAGGCCCACAGCACGCTGTGGCGATGCATCGGCAGCAGGCCGCGACTCACCGCGCCCTGGTGGCGCAGCATGCTGAGAAAGAGGGTTCGCGCCTCCGGGATATAGCACAGCGGCTGCGTCAGGTGGCGGCGCGCGTGGCGCAGATGACGCAAGGTGGTGGAGTAAATACCGGTGATGCTGCTGTTACGCACCATAATAAAGAACATCCGCAGAATCGCCTGCGGCTCGCGCATAAACAGGGTATCGTCACGCAGGTCTATCAGGGTGCCGCGCAGTTGGAAATCATCATCAATAGGCCGCGGCTTTTCGTTCTCGGTTAGCGCGAGGATCGCCTCGTCAAACAGCTGCAGCAGCATGTTGTTGAGTTCGCTCACCCGGCGCGTAACGCGGAAGAAATCTTTCATCATGTGTTCGATCGGCTGATTACCTTCGCCTTCATAGCCGAGGCGGTGGGCGACATTCAGCTGGCGATCGAAAAGCAGGCGGTTATCGTAGCGATTCACTTCAAGGTGCAAAGCAAAACGGATGCGCCAGAGCTGGTGCAGGCACTCGTTAAGCTCGTTGCGCTCGGCTTCGGTGAGGAAGCCGAAACCGACCATTTCATCAAGCGAGGTAGCGCCGAAGTGGCGGCGGGCCACCCACTGCAGGGTATGTATATCGCGCAGGCCGCCGGGGCTGCTTTTGACGTCAGGCTCCAGGTTGTAACTGGTGCCGTGGTAGCGCTGATGACGGACATTCTGCTCGTCAACCTTGGCGGCGAAGAACTTTTCCGACGGCCAGAAGCCGTCGCTAAAAATATGTTTTTGCAGTTCAAGGAACAGCGCGACGTCGCCGATCAGCAGGCGGGATTCAATTAAATTGGTGGCGACGGTGAGATCCGAAAGTCCTTCCAGCAAACACTCTTCGAGGGTGCGCACGCTGTGACCCACCTCCAGCTTGACGTCCCACAATAGCGTCAGCAGTTCGCCGACCTTTTGCGCCTGGTCGTCCGGTAGCTTTTTACGGCTGAGGATCAGTAGATCGACGTCGGAGAGCGGATGCAACTCGCCGCGACCATAGCCGCCGACGGCCACCAGCGCCAGGTCGCAGACGGAGTCAAAACCGTAGTCGACCCACAGCCGCTGCAGCAACTGGTCGATAAACTCGGTGCGCGCCGCGATGAGCCGCTCTGCGGCGATGCCGTTATCAAACGCCTCTCCGAGCCAGTGCTGGAAGGTATCGATGTGCGCCTTGATTGCGGCACAGTTCAGATCGCCCTGCGGCCAGCTCACGGGATGTTCCGGCGGGATGGGCAGAAGGGGGGAAGCTGTGTCAGGGAAAGAGTTGCTCATCGCGTCACCATAAGAAAAAGCTATCTAATAAAAAAGCCGGCGGGCGCCGGCTTTTCATTATGCATCGTGCGAGATTATCGCCGGGATGGTGTCATCCTTGCGTAGCGTCAGAATTTCGCAGCCGTTATCGGTTACCACAATAGTATGCTCGTACTGCGCAGACAAGCTACGGTCTTTGGTTTTCACCGTCCAGCCGTCCTTCATGCTGCGGATCTCTTTCTTACCGGCGTTGACCATCGGTTCGATGGTGAAGGTCATACCCGGCTTGAGCACCACGTCGGTTTCCGGCGAGTCATAGTGCAGTACCTGTGGTTCCTCGTGGAAGCCGCGGCCGATACCGTGCCCGCAGTATTCACGTACCACGGAGAAACCTTCCGCTTCGACGAATTTCTGGATCGCCGCGCCGATCGCGCGCAGGTTAATACCCGGTTTGACCATCTTCAGCGCCAGATAGAGGCTTTCCTGAGTGATGCGGCACAGGCGCTCGCCGAGGATAGTCGGTTTGCCGACGATGAACATTTTTGAGGTATCGCCGTGGAACTCATCTTTAATCACGGTCACGTCGATATTGACGATGTCGCCGTCTTTCAGCAGCTTGCCGTCATCCGGGATGCCGTGGCACACCACTTCATTAATAGAGATACAGACCGATTTCGGGAAGCCGTGATAGCCGAGGCAGGCGGAGACCGCTTTCTGCTCATTAACAATGTAGTCGTTGCAGATGCGATCCAGCTCGCCGGTGCTGACGCCCGGTTTGACGTAGGGTTCGATCATTTCCAGCACTTCGGCGGCCAGACGGCCGGCAACGCGCATTTTTTCGATGTCTTCAGATGTCTTGATAGAGATAGCCATGGAATATGTCCAGCAGTGTCGATTTTTTCGACAATAATAGATTAAGTCCTGTCAATGGTAACAGTCCGGGTACGTTGGTGCCAAATTGAGAATCATTAACAGCACGCGACGTCAACAAGAGTTGGTGTCTGGCCAGGTTTTGTGGTATAAAGCGCGCCGGACTTCCGTTCCATCTCAGATACACAAGGATGGGCGTAAGCGACATACTCATATTGTGTAAATAACACACACGTATCGGCACATATTCCGGGGTGCCCTTTGGGGTCGGTAATATGGGATACGTGGAGGCATAACCCCAATTTAATCTATAGAGGTTTTAAACATGGCAACTGTTTCCATGCGCGACATGCTCAAGGCTGGTGTTCACTTTGGTCACCAGACCCGTTACTGGAACCCGAAAATGAAGCCTTTCATCTTCGGCGCGCGTAACAAAGTTCACATCATCAACCTTGAGAAAACTGTACCGATGTTCAACGAAGCTCTGGCTGAGCTGAACAAAATCTCTGCCCGTAAAGGCAAGATCCTGTTCGTTGGTACTAAGCGCGCTGCAAGCGAAGCGGTAAAAGAAGCTGCTAACAGCTGCGACCAGTTCTTCGTGAACCATCGCTGGCTGGGCGGTATGCTGACTAACTGGAAAACCGTTCGTCAGTCCATCAAACGTCTGAAAGACCTGGAAACTCAGTCCCAGGACGGTACTTTCGAGAAGCTGACCAAGAAAGAAGCGCTGATGCGCACTCGTGAGCTGGACAAGCTGGAAAACAGCCTGGGCGGTATCAAAGACATGGGCGGCCTGCCGGACGCACTGTTCGTTATCGACGCTGACCACGAGCACATCGCTATCAAAGAAGCAAACAACCTGGGTATCCCGGTATTTGCTATCGTTGATACCAACTCTGATCCGGACGGCGTAGACTTCGTTATCCCGGGTAACGACGATGCAATCCGCGCAGTTAGCCTGTACCTGGGCGCTGTTGCAGCTACCGTTCGTGAAGGTCGCTCTCAGGACCTGGCTTCTCAGGCGGAAGAAAGCTTCGTAGAAGCTGAATAATAAGGTTTAAGCCCTTATTAGTACCGTGTATGAATAGGGGCCAATTTTAGGCCCCTTTTTTCAATTTATGCTGTTTGGCCGCAGGCCGGGCAGTTTCCACATCTCCCGAGGATTTTAGAATGGCTGAAATTACCGCTTCCCTGGTAAAAGAGCTGCGCGAACGTACTGGCGCAGGCATGATGGATTGCAAAAAAGCACTGACTGAAGCTAATGGCGACATCGAGCTGGCAATCGAAAACATGCGTAAATCCGGCGCGATCAAAGCGGCGAAAAAAGCAGGCAACGTTGCTGCTGACGGCGTGATCAAAACCAAAATCGACGGCAACTACGGTTACATTCTGGAAGTTAACTGCCAGACTGACTTCGTTGCTAAAGATGGTGGTTTCCAGGCATTTGCTGACAAAGTACTGGACGCCGCTGTTGCTGGTAAAATCTCCGACGTTGAAGTTCTGAAAGCGCAGTTCGAAGAAGAACGTGTTGCCCTGGTTGCTAAAATCGGCGAGAACATCAACATCCGTCGTATCGCTATCCTGGAAGGCGACGTTCTGGGCAGCTACCAGCACGGTGCTCGCATCGGCGTTCTGGTTGCCGCTAAAGGCGCTGACGAAGAGCTGGTTAAGCAGCTGGCAATGCACGTTGCTGCAAGCAAGCCGGAATTCGTTAAGCCGGAAGACGTTTCTGCTGAAGTAGTAGAAAAAGAGTACCAGGTTCAGCTGGACATCGCGATGCAGTCCGGTAAGCCGAAAGAAATCGCAGAGAAAATGGTTGAAGGCCGCATGAAGAAATTCACCGGCGAAGTTTCTCTGACTGGTCAGCCTTTCGTTATGGAACCGAGCAAATCTGTTGGTCAGCTGCTGAAAGAGCACAACGCCGACGTTACTGGCTTCATCCGCTTTGAAGTGGGCGAAGGCATCGAGAAAGTTGAGACTGACTTTGCAGCAGAAGTTGCTGCGATGTCCAAGCAGTCTTAATTTTTAAAAAAAGGAGCCGCCTGAGGGCGGCTTCTTTTTGCGCCTCTCTTGTAAAATCAGCCAATCGCTTATAGTGACTGCGCTGAACGATGGCATACAATGTCGTCAGAATTAACTCATCTCAATCGTTGACAGTCTCAGGAAAGAAACATGGCTACCAATGCAAAACCCGTCTACAAACGTATTCTGCTGAAGTTAAGTGGCGAAGCTCTGCAGGGTTCAGAAGGCTTCGGTATTGATGCAAGCATACTTGACCGTATGGCTCAGGAAATCAAAGAACTGGTTGAACTGGGTATTCAGGTTGGCGTAGTGATTGGTGGCGGTAACCTGTTCCGTGGTGCTGGTCTGGCGAAAGCGGGTATGAACCGCGTTGTGGGCGACCACATGGGCATGCTGGCAACGGTCATGAACGGCCTGGCAATGCGTGATGCGCTCCATCGCGCCTATGTGAACGCTCGCCTGATGTCCGCAATCCCGCTGAACGGCGTGTGCGACAACTACAGCTGGGCGGAAGCGATTAGCCTGCTGCGTAACAATCGCGTGGTGATCCTCTCCGCGGGTACCGGCAACCCATTCTTTACCACCGACTCCGCAGCCTGCCTGCGCGGTATTGAAATCGAAGCCGACGTGGTTCTGAAAGCGACCAAGGTTGACGGCGTGTTTACCGCTGACCCGGCGAAAGATCCTTCCGCTACCATGTACGATCAGCTGACCTATAGCGAAGTGCTGGATAAAGAGCTGAAAGTGATGGATCTTGCCGCCTTCACCCTGGCGCGCGACCACAAACTGCCAATTCGCGTATTTAACATGAACAAACCAGGCGCGCTGCGTCGCGTGGTCATGGGCGAAAAAGAAGGCACGTTGATTACGGAATAATTCCCGTCGGCGCTAATTCCGGGTAATATTCCGCTTTACTTTAGCGGGGAAGTTGCCCGGTTAATTGAATTAATCAGGACTATACTTAGCTCACTTTCGCAGTGGGCGACCGTGTGGTCTGTCTGAGACAAGTTTTCAAGGATTCGTAACGTGATTAGCGATATCAGAAAAGATGCTGAAGTACGCATGGAAAAATGCGTTGAAGCATTCAAAAACCAAATCAGCAAAATCCGCACGGGCCGTGCTTCTCCAAGCCTGCTGGATGGCATCATCGTGGAATACTACGGCACGCCGACCCCGCTGCGCCAGCTGGCAAGCGTTACGGTGGAAGATTCCCGTACGCTGAAAATCAACGTCTTCGACCGCTCTATGAGCCCGGCCGTTGAAAAAGCGATTATGGCGTCTGACCTGGGTCTGAACCCAAGTTCTGCGGGTAGCGATATCCGCGTTCCGCTGCCGCCGCTGACTGAAGAACGTCGTAAAGATCTGACTAAGATCGTGCGTGGCGAAGCTGAGCAGGCGCGTGTCGCCGTGCGTAACGTTCGCCGTGACGCGAACGACAAAGTTAAAGCTCTGCTCAAAGAGAAAGAGATCAGCGAAGATGACGATCGCCGCTCTCAGGACGACGTGCAGAAAATGACTGACGCCGCCATTAAGAAAGTTGATGCGGCGCTGGCAGAGAAAGAAGCGGAACTGATGCAGTTCTGATTTTCTGCCGCTACGCAGGCCCGGGGCATTCGGGGCTGCGTAAAGTCTGAAACGCCGTACAGAAGACCGTACGCTCAATATTTGGGATTGCGTTAAAATCGCTGGCCTTGTAGCCTTCCTTTTTATACCGAAGGTCATTCGCCGCCGTTTTAGCCCCGAGGATTGATGCGTAAAGGGCTTGCTGGCGGCGTTTTGCTTTTTATCCTGTCACAATTCTTCTGGACGTCTCATGAAGCAATTAACCGTTCTCGGTTCGACCGGTTCAATCGGCTGCAGCACGTTGGACGTGGTGCGTCATAATCCCGAAAGCTTTTCCGTCGCCGCGCTGGTCGCGGGGAAAAATGTCGACCGTATGGTTGAACAATGTCTGGAATTTTCTCCCCGATTCGCGGTGATGGATGATGCGCAAAGCGCTGAGCGTTTGCGTACGCTGCTGCGTGATCAGGGCTGCCGCACCGAAGTGCTGAGCGGCAAGCAGGCGGCGGCTGATGTCGCGGCGCTGGATGAGGTCGATCAGGTGATGGCGGCCATCGTTGGCGCGGCCGGCCTGGCGCCGACGCTGGCGGCAATTCGCGCCGGCAAAACGGTACTGCTGGCGAACAAAGAGTCTCTGGTGACCTGCGGCCGCCTGTTTATGGACGCGGTTCAGCAGTATGGCGCTCGACTGTTGCCGGTTGATAGCGAACATAACGCGATTTTTCAGAGTTTGCCGGAAACAATTCAAAACCATCTGGGATACGCTGACCTGACGCAGAACGGCGTCTCGTCGATTCTGCTGACCGGTTCCGGTGGTCCTTTCCGGGAAACGGCGATTTCTGAGCTGGCGGCAATGACGCCGGATCAGGCTTGCCGCCACCCGAACTGGTCAATGGGACGCAAAATTTCCGTTGATTCCGCCACGATGATGAATAAAGGGCTGGAGTACATCGAAGCCCGCTGGCTGTTTAATGCCTCTGCGCAGCAGATGGAAGTCATTATTCATCCGCAATCGGTGATTCACTCCATGGTTCGCTATCAGGACGGTAGCGTATTGGCGCAATTAGGCGAGCCGGATATGCGCACGCCGATCGCCCATACCATGGGCTGGCCGCAGCGCCTGAACTCCGGCGTTAAACCGTTGGACTTCTGTCAATTGAGCAACCTGAGCTTCTCGGCGCCGGATTACGATCGCTATCCGTGCCTCAAGTTGGCGATGGACGCTTTTGATGTCGGCCAGGCGGCGACGACGGCGTTGAATGCCGCTAACGAAGTCTCGGTGGCGGCGTTTCTGAATAGTGAAATCCGCTTTACCGATATTGCGGCAGTGAACCAGGCGGTGCTGGATAATATGGCGCTCAATGAACCGCAAAGCATTGATGAAGTGGTTGCAATTGATGCCGAAGCACGCGTCGCCGCACAGCGACAACTTCGATAACACATGGCGCAGGGGAGTCCCTACAACGCGTTGTGATATTTGTGGGCGCTGGGCTTCAGTGATATAGTCTGCGCCACCCGATCGTTGCATTTTGTTGTGAAAGATTACGGTGGCCGTGGCAAGACACGGCTTTTTTGCGTAAAGCTTTTGGTTGTTCTCTGCGATTGGCTGTAGCTCCGGCGCCGGATAAAAATGCGTATTCAGCGCTGCCCGGCGGCGTGTGTGTTGTGGCTAAGCTAATCCTTATTATGGACTTAAAACGCGTTATGTTGTCTGCTAATCAAACTGTCAGCAAAATGTCGCCTGCACATGGTTGTCGCCATGTCGCCATTATCATGGACGGCAACGGTCGTTGGGCGAAACAACAAGGTAAAATTCGCGCCTTTGGCCATAAAGCTGGAGCGAAATCTGTTCGTCGCGCGGTCTCCTTCGCGGCGAATAATGGTATTGAAGCATTAACGCTTTACGCATTCAGTAGTGAAAACTGGAACCGTCCGGCGCAGGAAGTGAGCGCGCTGATGGAGCTGTTTGTCTGGGCGCTGGATAGCGAAGTAAAAAGCCTGCATCGTCACAATGTCCGCCTGCGGATTATCGGCGAGACGACGCGTTTTAATGCCCGGCTGCAGGAGCGCATCCGTAAGGCGGAGGCGCTAACGGCAAACAATACGGGGTTAACGCTGAATATCGCCGCTAATTACGGCGGCCGCTGGGATATTGTCCAGGGCGCGCGTCAACTGGCCGAACAGGTACAAAAAGGGTTGTTAAAACCTGAAGAGATCACGGAAGAGATGCTTAGCCAGCAGGTGTGTATGCATGAACTGGCTCCCGTTGATTTAGTTATTAGGACCGGGGGAGAGCACCGAATAAGTAACTTTTTGATTTGGCAAATTGCCTATGCCGAACTTTACTTTACGGATGTTCTTTGGCCCGATTTTGCTGAACAGGACTTTGAAGGTGCACTCCATGCATTCGTTAGTCGAGAGCGTCGTTTTGGCGGCACAGAAGAGCCGGGTGGCAGTCATGCCTGATGGGGGTCACTTTTGCTGAAGTATCGCCTGATTTCCGCTTTCGTTTTAATTCCCGTCGTTATTGCGGCGCTTTTTCTATTGCCGCCCGCGGGCTTTGCTATCGTCACCCTGGTCGTTTGTATGCTCGCCGCGTGGGAGTGGGGGCAATTAAGCGGTTTTACCTCAACGACGCAGCGCGTGTGGCTCGCGGTGCTTTGCGGCCTGCTGTTGGCGCTGATGCTCTTTATGTTGCCCGAATACCACTATGACGCGCATCAACCGATGGTTGAGGGATCGTTATGGGCCTCGTTTGGCTGGTGGATTGTCGCGCTGGTGCTGGTTCTCTCTTATCCGGCCTCGGCGGCGTTGTGGCGCCATTCAAAAGCGTTGCGTCTGATCTTCGGCTTGCTGACTATCGTCCCGTTTTTTTGGGGCATGCTGGCGCTGCGCGCATGGCATTATGCCGATAACCACTATAGCGGCGCGGTGTGGCTGCTGTACGTCATGATTCTGGTGTGGGGCGCGGATTCCGGCGCCTACATGTTCGGTAAAATGTTCGGAAAGCATAAGCTGGCGCCGAAGGTTTCTCCGGGTAAAACCTGGCAGGGCTTCTTCGGCGGCCTGTTGACGGCAGCCGTTATCTCTTGGGTTTATGGCGTATGGGCTCATCTGGATGTCACCCCAACCGTGTTGCTGATTTGCTCGGTGGTGGCGGCGCTGGCTTCAGTGCTGGGCGATTTGACGGAAAGTATGTTTAAACGTGAAGCCGGCATCAAGGATAGCGGGCATCTGATCCCTGGACATGGCGGTATTTTAGATCGCATTGATAGCCTGACGGCTGCGGTGCCGGTGTTCGCTTGTCTGCTGTTGTTAGTCTTCAGGACGATTTGACGGAAGGTTTTATGCTGAGCGTTCTCTGGAATTTGGCCGCTTTTATTATTGCGCTTGGCGTACTGATCACCGTGCACGAGTTCGGCCATTTCTGGGTGGCTCGTCGATGCGGCGTGCGCGTTGAACGTTTTTCCATTGGTTTTGGTAAAGCGCTGTGGCGCCGCGTGGATAAGCAGGGGACCGAGTTTGTTATCGCGCTGATCCCGCTCGGCGGTTATGTGAAGATGCTCGACGAACGCGTCGAACCGGTGGCGCCGGAAATGCGTCACTACGCTTTCAATAATAAAACCGTTGGTCAGCGCGCGGCCATCATTGCCGCAGGCCCTATCGCCAACTTCATTTTTGCCATCTTTGCCTACTGGCTGGTGTTTATCATCGGCGTCCCTGGCGTGCGTCCGGTTGTTGATGAAATATCGCCCAATTCCATCGCTGCGCAAGCACAAATTGCAAAAGGAATGGAACTTAAAGCGATAGATGGCATCGAAACGCCTGATTGGGATGCAGTACGTATGGCGTTAGTCGCGAAGATTGGCGACCAACAAACAATACTTACCGTCGCCCCTTTCGGGACGAACCAACGTCAGGATAAAATCCTCGACCTGCGGCACTGGGCGTTTGAGCCGGATAAGCAAGATCCGGTGGCCTCGCTGGGCATCAAGCCGCGTAGTGCGCAGATTGATACCGCGCTGGCTGAGGTACAATCTCAGTCGGCCGCGCAGAAAGCAGGTTTGCAAGCGGGAGACAGGATCGTTAAAGTCGATGGTCAACCGTTAACGCAGTGGATGACGTTTGTTAATCTGGTGCGTGACAATCCGGGCAAGGCGCTGGCTCTGGAGGTCGACAGACAAGGTACGCCGCTGTCGTTGACCCTGACTCCGGATACGAAGTCGGTAAAAGGCAAGGCTGAAGGGTTTGCAGGGGTAGTGCCAAAAGTTATCCCGCTGCCTGATGAATACAAGACAGTGCGTCAGTACGGGCCGTTTGCCGCCATCGCCGAAGCCACGGATAAAACCTGGCAACTGATGTCGTTAACGGTCAGGATGCTGGGCAAATTGATAACCGGTGATGTCAAACTGAACAACCTCAGTGGGCCGATCTCTATCGCTCAGGGGGCTGGAATGTCAGCGGAATTTGGGTTGATTTACTATCTGATGTTCCTTGCGCTGATTAGCGTGAACCTCGGAATAATCAACTTGTTCCCGCTACCCGTCCTCGACGGGGGGCATCTGCTGTTTTTAGCGATTGAAAAGCTGAAGGGCGGGCCGGTATCCGAGCGAGTTCAAGACTTTAGTTATCGCATTGGCTCAATACTGCTGGTGCTGTTAATGGGGCTTGCACTTTTCAATGATTTCTCTCGGTTGTAAGAGAGTTTGTTAGGAAGAACGCATAATAACGATGGCGATGAAAAAGTTGCTCATAGCGTCGCTGCTGTTTAGCAGCGCGACTGTATACGGTGCTGAAGGGTTCGTGGTGAAGGACATTCATTTCGAAGGCTTGCAGCGTGTCGCTGTTGGTGCGGCCCTCCTCAGCATGCCAGTGCGTCCTGGCGATACGGTGACCGATGATGATATCAGTAACACCATTCGCGCTCTGTTTGCCACTGGCAACTTTGAGGACGTCCGCGTCCTGCGCGATGGTGATACCCTGCTGGTGCAGGTGAAAGAGCGCCCAACAATTGCGAGCATTACCTTCTCCGGCAACAAGTCGGTGAAGGATGACATGCTCAAGCAAAACCTTGAGGCATCCGGCGTTCGCGTTGGGGAATCTCTCGATCGCACCAAGCTTGCCGATATCGAAAAAGGGCTGGAAGATTTCTACTACAGCGTCGGTAAATATAGCGCCAGCGTAAAAGCTGTCGTGACGCCGCTGCCGCGTAACCGCGTCGACCTGAAACTGGTTTTCCAGGAAGGCGTCTCGGCGAAAATCCAGCAGATTAACATTGTCGGTAACCACGCATTCACCACTGACGAACTGATCTCTCACTTCCAACTGCGCGATGAAGTACCGTGGTGGAACGTCGTCGGCGATCGTAAATACCAGAAACAGAAACTGGCGGGCGACCTTGAAACCCTGCGCAGCTACTATCTGGATCGCGGTTACGCGCGTTTCAACATCGATTCGACGCAGGTTAGCCTGACGCCGGACAAGAAAGGCATCTATATCACCGTTAACATCACCGAAGGCGAGCAATACAAGCTCTCCGGCGTGCAGATAACGGGCGATCTGGCGGGCCATTCGGCGGAAATCGAATCGCTGACCAAAATTGAGCCGGGCGAGCTGTATAACGGCACCAAAGTGACCAAAATGGAGAATGATATTAAGAAACTCCTCGGTCGCTATGGCTACGCCTATCCGCGCGTTCAGTCGCAGCCCGAAATCAACGACACGGATAAAACCGTGAAGCTGCATATTAACGTTGATGCCGGCAACCGTTACTACGTGCGTAAAATACGCTTCGAAGGTAACGACACCTCCAAAGATTCCGTACTGCGCCGCGAAATGCGCCAGATGGAAGGGGCGTGGCTGGGCAGCGACCTGGTTGACCAGGGTAAAGACCGTCTTAACCGTTTAGGTTATTTCGAAACCGTCGATACCGATACCCAGCGCGTGCCGGGTAGCCCGGATCAGGTCGATGTCGTTTACAAGGTGAAAGAGCGTAACACCGGTAGCCTGAACTTCGGTATCGGTTACGGTACCGAAAGCGGCGTCAGCTTCCAGGCGGGCGTACAGCAGGATAACTGGTTAGGTACCGGCTACTCCGTTGGCATCAACGGGACCAAAAACGACTACCAGACCTACGCTGAACTGTCGGTCACTAACCCGTACTTCACCGTAGACGGCGTGAGCCTCGGCGGCCGCCTCTTCTATAACGACTTTGATGCGAATGACGCGGATCTGTCTGACTATACCAACAAAAGCTATGGTACGGACGTCACCCTCGGCTTCCCGATCAACGAATACAACTCGCTGCGTGCAGGTTTAGGTTATGTTCATAACTCCCTGTCCAACATGCAGCCGCAGGTGGCGATGGATCGTTACCTTGACTCTGTAGGGTCAGACAGCACTGGCAGCTTTACCGCGAATGACTTCACCTTTAACTACGGCTGGACCTATAACAAGCTGGACCGTGGTTACTTCCCAACGGAAGGTTCGCGCGTCAACCTGAACGGTAAAGTGACCATTCCGGGGTCAGACAACGAATACTACAAAGCGACGTTGGATACCGCGACGTACGTGCCGATCGATGACGATCACCAGTGGGTTGTGCTGGGTCGTACCCGCCTGGGTTATGGCGACGGTATCGGCAGCAAAGAGATGCCGTTCTATGAGAACTTCTACGCCGGTGGTTCAAGTACCGTGCGTGGCTTCCAGTCGAACACCATCGGTCCGAAAGCGGTCTATAAATCCGGGGCTTATGCCGGAGATAATAGCGACTACGAAGAATGTTCCAACTCTGATGGTTCATACTGTAAATCAGACGATGCGGTCGGCGGTAACGCCATGGCGGTCGCCAGCCTGGAGCTGATTACCCCGACGCCGTTTATCAGCGATAAATATGCGAACTCGGTACGTACCTCCATTTTCTGGGATATGGGTACCGTGTGGGATACTAACTGGGAAAATACCGCGGCGACTCGAGCAGCAGGCGTGCCTGACTACAGCGATCCGAACAACATTCGTATGTCTGCGGGTATCGCGGTACAGTGGATGTCGCCGTTGGGGCCGTTGGTCTTCTCCTACGCCCAACCGTTTAAAAAGTACGATGGAGACAAAGCCGAGCAGTTCCAGTTTAACATTGGTAAAACCTGGTAATTGTTGGCAACAACGGAATGTAAGTGCAGTATAGCGCTGACTGTAGGCGATAGCGGATGCTATCGCCTGGCCACGCAAATAACGGTACCCCTGGGTACTCATGGGATGGTAAGGAGTCAATTGTGAAAAAGTGGTTATTAGCTGCAGGTCTGGGTTTAGCAATGGTAACTTCCGCTCAGGCGGCAGATAAAATTGCAATGGTTAACATGAACAACCTGTTCCAACAGGTAGCCCAGAAAACTGGCGTTTCCAACACGCTGGAAAATGAGTTCAAAGGCCGCGCTAGCGAACTGCAGCGTTTGGAAGGCGATCTGCAGTCCAAAATGCAGCGTCTGCAGTCTATGAAACCGGGCGCAGATCGTAGCAAGCTGGAAAAAGACGTGATGTCTCAGCGTCAGTCCTTCGCGCAGAAAGCACAGGCTTTTGAGCAGGATCGCGCACGTCGTTCCAACGAAGAACGTGGCAAACTGGTTACCCGTATCCAGACCGCCGTTCAGAGCGTAGCGAAAGATCAGAGCATCGATCTGGTTGTTGACTCTAATGCCGTCGCATACAACAGCAGCGATGTGAAAGACATCACCGCTGATGTACTGAAACAGGTTAAATAAGTAATGCCTTCAATTCGACTGGCTGACTTAGCACAGCAGTTGGATGCAGAGTTACACGGTGATGGCGATATCGTCATCACCGGCGTTGCGTCCATGCAGAGCGCTAAAGCAGGCCAAATTACTTTCATGGTAAATCCTAAATACCGTGAACACCTGGCCGCTTGCCAGGCCTCCGCCGTTGTGATGACGCCGGACGATTTACCCTTTGCCCATAGCGCCGCGCTGGTAGTGCGTAATCCCTACCTGACCTACGCGCGCATGGCTCAAATTTTAGATACCACGCCGCAGCCGGCGAAAGACATCGCGCCAAGCGCGGTGATCGATCCCACGGCGAAGCTGGGTAACAACGTCTCCGTTGGCGCGAACGCCGTTATCGAATCCGGCGTGGTGCTGGGCGATAACGTGGTTATCGGCGCGGGCTGCTTCGTTGGCAAAAATAGTAAAATCGGCGCCGGCTCGCGTTTGTGGGCTAACGTTGCCGTTTACCATGAGATTGAGATCGGTGAAAATTGCCTGATCCAGTCCAGTACGGTGATCGGCGCGGACGGTTTCGGTTACGCTAACGATCGCGGTAATTGGGTGAAGATCCCGCAGCTTGGTCGCGTTATTATTGGCGATCGCGTGGAGATCGGCGCCTGTACTACCATCGATCGCGGCGCGCTGGACGATACCGTGATCGGCAATGGCGTTATCATTGATAACCAGTGCCAGATTGCGCACAACGTGGTGATTGGCGACAATACCGCCGTCGCTGGCGGCGTGATTATGGCCGGCAGCCTGAAAATTGGCCGTTACTGCATGATTGGCGGCGCCAGCGTGATTAACGGCCATATGGAAATCTGCGATAAAGTCACCGTTACCGGGATGGGGATGGTTATGCGTCCTATCTCTGAACCTGGCGTCTATTCCTCAGGTATTCCGCTACAGCCGAACAAGGCGTGGCGTAAAACTGCGGCGCTGGTGATGAATATTGACGAGATGAGCAAGCGCCTGAAAGCGGTTGAGCGCAAGGTTAATCAACAAGACTAATTCATCATTCGGTCACGTTACATTCCCGGCCTGTTGCATTCGTTAATAAGATTGCCGCAGGCCGTGTTATTATTGCCTTTTAGTATATTTAGACAGGAAGAGTATTTTGACTACTGACACTCATACTCTGCACATTGAAGAGATTCTGGAACTTCTGCCTCACCGTTACCCGTTCCTGCTGGTAGACCGCGTGCTGGATTTTGAAGAAGGTCGTTTTCTGCGCGCAGTAAAAAATGTTTCCGTAAACGAGCCGTTTTTCCAGGGGCATTTCCCTGGTAAGCCGATTTTACCTGGCGTTCTGATTCTGGAAGCGATGGCGCAGGCCACCGGTATTCTGGCATTTAAAAGCGTTGGAAAACTTGAGCCGGGCGAGCTGTATTACTTCGCGGGTATCGATGAAGCGCGTTTCAAACGTCCGGTAGTACCAGGCGATCAGATGATTATGGAAGTCACTTTTGAGAAAACCCGTCGCGGCCTGACCCGTTTCAAAGGCGTTGCGCTGGTTGACGGTAAAGTGGTTTGCGAAGCGACGATGATGTGTGCGCGTAGCCGGGAGGCCTGATACGTGATTGATAAAACCGCCTTTATTCATCCTACCGCCATTGTAGAAGAAGGCGCCGTCATTGGCGCTAACGTTCACATTGGTCCGTTTTGTATTGTGGGCGCCAACGTCGAAATTGGCGAGGGCACCGTACTGAAGTCTCATGTTGTCGTGAATGGCCACACAAAAATTGGTCGCGACAATGAGATCTATCAGTTCGCATCTATCGGTGAAGTCAACCAGGATCTGAAATATGCTGGCGAGCCGACCCGAGTGGAAATTGGCGATCGCAACCGCATTCGCGAAAGCGTCACCATTCATCGCGGTACAGTACAGGGCGGTGGATTAACGAAGGTGGGCAGCGATAACCTGCTGATGATCAACGCCCACGTGGCGCATGATTGTACGCTTGGCGACCGCTGCATTCTGGCCAACAACGCGACGCTGGCCGGTCACGTATCTCTGGATGATTTCGTCATCATTGGCGGCATGACTGCAGTACATCAGTTCTGCATCATCGGCGCGCACGTTATGGTAGGCGGCTGCTCCGGCGTCGCTCAGGACGTTCCGCCGTTCGTGATTGCCCAGGGCAACCACGCCACGCCGTTTGGCGTCAACATCGAAGGACTGAAACGCCGCGGCTTTAGCCGTGAAGCGATTACCGCGATTCGTAACGCCTATAAACTGCTGTACCGTAGCGGCAAAACGCTGGACGAAGCCAAGCCGGAAATCGCCGAACTGGCGACTCAGCATCCCGAAGTTCAGCCGTTTGTCGATTTCTTCGCCCGTTCAACTCGCGGCTTGATTCGTTAATGGCCGAACAGCGTCCCCTGACGATTGCCCTGGTCGCCGGAGAAACCTCCGGCGATATTCTTGGCGCCGGTCTCATCCGCGCCCTCAAAGCACGCGTCCCTGATGCGCGCTTTGTCGGCGTGGCGGGGCCGCTGATGCAGGCGGAAGGATGCGAAGCCTGGTATGAAATGGAAGAGCTGGCGGTGATGGGCATTGTTGAAGTGCTTGGTCGTCTGCGCCGCTTACTGCATATTCGCGCCGATTTAACGCGCCGCTTCGGCGAACTGCGTCCCGATGTCTTCGTTGGCATCGACGCCCCTGATTTCAATATTACCCTCGAAGGTAACCTGAAAAAGCAGGGCATCAAAACCATTCATTACGTCAGCCCGTCCGTTTGGGCATGGCGACAAAAACGCGTTTTCAAAATTGGCAGATCCACCGATCTGGTTCTGGCATTCCTGCCTTTCGAAAAAGCGTTTTACGACAGATTTAACGTTCCCTGCCGTTTCATCGGCCACACCATGGCGGATGCCATGCCGCTGGATCCTGACAAGGGCGCGGCACGTGACCGTCTGGGTATCCCGCATGATGTTCACTGCCTGGCGCTGCTGCCCGGTAGCCGCGGCGCGGAGGTCGAAATGCTCAGCGCCGACTTCCTGAAAACCGCGCAGCTTCTGCGTAATGCTTATCCCGACCTGCAGGTTGTGGTGCCGCTGGTCAATGCCAAACGGCGGGAACAGTTTGAGCGAATCAAAGCTGAGACGGCGCCGGATATGACGGTACATATGCTGGATGGTCAGGCGCGCGATGCGATGATCGCCAGTGATGCCGCGCTGTTGGCCTCGGGGACGGCGGCGCTGGAGTGCATGCTGGCGAAATGCCCGATGGTCGTTGGCTACCGCATGAAGCCGTTTACCTTCTGGCTGGCGAAGCGGTTGGTGAAAACCGATTATGTCTCTTTGCCAAATCTGCTGGCCGGGCGCGAGCTGGTGAAAGAGCTGCTGCAGGATGAATGCGAGCCGCAGGCGCTGGCCGCCGCCTTGAAGCCGCTGTTGGCCGACGGCAAAACCAGCCACGATATGCATGATACTTTCCGCGCGCTGCATCAGCAGATCCGCTGCAACGCGGACGAGCAGGCGGCGGACGCAGTACTGGAGTTAGCAAAATGATGGAGTTCGTTTATCCACATACCCATCTGGTCGCCGGTGTCGATGAGGTTGGCCGCGGGCCGCTGGTCGGCGCGGTGGTCACTGCCGCGGTAATCCTGGACCCACGCAAGCCGATCGTAGGCCTCAACGACTCTAAAAAATTAAGCGAAAAGCGCCGCCTGGCGCTGTTCGATGAAATCAAAGACAAAGCGCTGTGCTGGAGCCTGGGTCGCGCCGAGCCGCATGAAATCGACGAGCTGAACATCCTACACGCCACGATGCTGGCGATGCAGCGCGCCGTCGCTGGTCTGAGTATTACCCCTGAGTTCGTGCTTATCGACGGCAACCGCTGTCCATCGCTACCGATGCCGTCGCAGGCGGTAGTGAAAGGCGATAGCCGGGTGGCGGAAATCAGCGCAGCGTCTATTCTGGCTAAAGTCACTCGCGACGCCGAAATGGCTACGCTGGATATTGCATTTCCGCAATACGGTTTTGCCCAGCACAAAGGCTATCCTACCGTTGTACATCTGCAAAAACTGCAGGAACACGGCGCAACAGAGCACCACCGGCGTAGTTTCGGCCCGGTGAAACGCGCGCTGGGCCTGGCGTCCAACTAAGTCACTGGGATCTAAAGATGTCTGAACCACGTTTCGTACACCTCCGGGTGCACAGCGACTATTCCATGATCGATGGGCTGGCGAAAACCGGGCCGCTGGTGAAAAAGGCGGCCGCTTTGGGCATGCCTGCGCTGGCGATCACCGATTTCACCAACCTCTGCGGTCTGGTTAAGTTCTACGGAACGGGCCATGGCGCCGGGATTAAACCCATTGTCGGCGCTGACTTCCATGTTCAGTGCGATCTGCTTGGCGATGAATTCAGCGAGCTGACGGTTTTAGCGGCCAACAATACCGGCTATCAGAACCTGACTCTGCTCATTTCTCGCGCCTATCAGCGCGGCTATGGCGCGCTCGGACCCTGGATCGATCGCGACTGGCTGGTTGAGCATCAGGAAGGGCTGATTTTGCTATCCGGCGGGCGTAAAGGCGACGTTGGCGTCAGCCTGATCCGCGGAAACATGCCGCTGGTAGAGCAGTGTCTCTCCTTCTATCAACAACATTTCCCGGATCGCTACTATCTGGAGCTGATCCGTACCGGTCGTCAGGACGAAGAAAGCTATCTTCATGCCGCGGTTCAACTGGCGGAGGAGCATGGTTTGCCGGTAGTGGCGACCAACGATGTGCGATTCCTGGAAACCGGCGACTTCGACGCTCATGAAATTCGCGTCGCCATTCACGATGGCTTCACCCTCGACGATCCGAAGCGTCCGCGCAACTACTCGCCGCAGCAATATATGCGCAGCGAGGAGGAGATGTGCGAGCTATTTGCCGATATCCCGGAAGCGCTGGAAAACACCGTTGAGATCGCCAAACGCTGCAACGTTACCGTGCGCCTTGGCGAATACTTCCTGCCGCAGTTCCCGACCGGCGACATGACCACCGAAGATTTCCTGGTAATGAAGTCGAAAGAGGGGCTGGAGGAACGTCTCGAATTCCTGTTCCCGGATCCCGAAGAGCGCGCTAAGCGTCGCCCGGAATATGACCAACGTCTGGATGTCGAACTGCAGGTTATCAACCAGATGGGGTTCCCGGGCTACTTCCTGATCGTCATGGAATTTATCCAGTGGTCGAAAGATAACGGCGTGCCGGTAGGGCCGGGACGCGGTTCCGGCGCCGGCTCGCTGGTAGCCTACGCGCTGAAAATTACCGACCTTGACCCGCTGGAGTTTGACCTACTGTTCGAACGTTTCCTTAACCCGGAACGTGTTTCGATGCCCGACTTCGACGTCGATTTCTGCATGGAGAAACGCGACCAGGTGATTGAGCACGTTGCGGATATGTATGGCCGCGACGCGGTATCGCAGATCATCACCTTCGGCACCATGGCGGCGAAGGCGGTTATTCGCGACGTGGGCCGCGTGCTGGGCCATCCGTATGGCTTTGTTGACCGAATCTCTAAGCTGGTGCCGCCGGATCCTGGCATGACGCTGGCGAAAGCCTTTGAAGCGGAACCGCAGCTGCCGGAAATCTACGAAGCGGACGAAGAAGTTAAAGCGCTGATTGATATGGCGCGTAAGCTTGAAGGCGTGACGCGTAACGCCGGTAAGCACGCGGGCGGCGTGGTTATCGCGCCGACCAAAATCACCGATTTCGCGCCGCTGTACTGTGATGAGCAGGGGCTGCACCCGGTTACCCAGTTTGATAAGAACGACGTTGAATACGCCGGGCTGGTAAAATTCGACTTCCTCGGCCTGCGTACGCTGACCATCATCAACTGGGCGCTGGAGATGATCAATAAGCGCCGGGCGAAGAACGGCGAAGGGCCGCTGGACATCGCCGCGATTCCGCTGGATGACAAGAAAAGCTTCGACATGCTGCAGCGCTCGGAAACCACCGCGGTCTTCCAGCTTGAATCGCGCGGCATGAAAGATCTGATTAAACGTCTGCAGCCTGACTGCTTCGAAGACATGATCGCACTGGTGGCCCTGTTCCGTCCGGGCCCGCTGCAGTCGGGGATGGTAGATAACTTTATCGACCGTAAGCACGGCCGCGAAGAGATTTCCTATCCGGACGTCCAGTGGCAGCATGAATGTCTGAAACCTGTGCTGGAGCCGACTTACGGCATCATCCTGTACCAGGAACAGGTCATGCAGATAGCCCAGGAGCTCTCCGGTTATACCCTCGGCGGCGCGGATATGCTGCGTCGTGCGATGGGTAAGAAAAAGCCGGAAGAGATGGCCAAGCAGCGCGGCACCTTTGAAGAAGGGGCGAAAAAGCGCGGCGTGGACGGCGAACTGGCGATGAAAATCTTTGACCTGGTGGAGAAATTCGCCGGTTATGGATTTAACAAATCCCACTCCGCCGCCTATGCGCTGGTTTCCTACCAGACGCTGTGGCTGAAAGCCCACTATCCGGCCGAGTTTATGGCGGCGGTAATGACCGCCGATATGGACAACACCGAGAAGGTGGTGGGCCTGGTCGATGAATGCTGGCGCATGGGGCTTAAAATCCTGCCGCCGGACATCAACTCCGGTCTGTATCATTTCCACGTCAACGACGACGGGGAAATCGTGTATGGTATCGGCGCCATTAAGGGCGTCGGCGAAGGCCCGATTGAAGCCATCATCGAAGCGCGTAACAATGGCGGCTACTTCCGCGAGCTGTTTGACCTGTGCGCCCGTACCGATATCAAAAAGCTCAATCGCCGGGTACTGGAAAAACTGATTATGTCCGGGGCGTTCGACCGCCTCGGCCCACATCGCGCGGCGCTGATGAACTCGCTGAACGATGCGCTGAAAGCCGCCGATCAGCACGCCAAAGCCGAAGCGATTGGTCAGGCGGATATGTTCGGCGTGCTGGCGGAAGAGCCGGAGCAAATCGAGCAATCCTACGCCAGCTGCCAGCCGTGGCCGGAGCAGGTGGTGCTGGATGGTGAAAGGGAAACGCTGGGGCTGTATCTGACCGGCCACCCGATTAACCAATACCTGAAAGAGATCGAACGCTACGTTGGCGGCGTGAGACTCAAAGACATGCACCCGACCGATCGTGGTAAAGTGACCACGGCGGCGGGTCTGGTTATTGCTGCGCGGGTAATGGTCACCAAGCGCGGCAATCGTATCGGCATCTGTACGTTGGATGACCGTTCCGGGCGTCTGGAGGTGATGTTATTCACCGACGCTCTGGATAAATACCAGCAGTTGCTGGAAAAAGACCGCATACTTATCGTCAGCGGACAGGTCAGCTTTGATGACTTCAGCGGGGGCCTTAAAATGACCGCCCGTGAAGTCATGGATATTGACGAAGCCCGGGAAAAATATGCTCGCGGGCTTGCTATCTCGCTGACGGACAGGCAAATTGATGACCAGCTTTTAAACCGACTCCGTCAGTCTCTGGAACCCCACCGTTCGGGAACCATTCCAGTACACCTCTATTATCAGAGGGCGGATGCGCGCGCGCGGTTGCGTTTTGGCGCAACATGGCGCGTCTCTCCGAGCGATCGTTTACTTAACGATCTGCGTGGCCTTATCGGCTCGGAGCAGGTGGAACTGGAGTTTGACTAATACAGGAATACTATGAGTCTGAATTTCCTAGATTTTGAACAGCCTATCGCAGAGCTGGAAGCGAAAATCGATTCCCTGACTGCAGTAAGCCGTCAGGATGAGAAACTGGATATTAACATCGATGAAGAAGTGCATCGTCTGCGCGAAAAAAGCGTAGAGCTGACGCGCAAAATCTTCGCCGATCTTGGCGCATGGCAGGTAGCCCAACTGGCGCGCCATCCACGTCGTCCCTATACCCTGGATTATGTCCGCCTGGCTTTCGACGAATTTGACGAGCTGGCAGGCGATCGCGCCTACGCTGACGATAAAGCTATCGTTGGCGGTATTGCGCGTCTTGATGGTCGCCCGGTGATGATCATCGGTCATCAGAAAGGCCGTGAAACCAAAGAAAAGATCCGTCGTAACTTTGGTATGCCGGCGCCGGAAGGCTACCGCAAAGCGCTGCGCCTGATGGAAATGGCTGAGCGTTTCAAAATGCCGATCATTACCTTCATCGACACCCCTGGCGCCTATCCGGGCGTTGGCGCGGAAGAGCGCGGCCAGTCGGAAGCGATTGCCCGCAACCTGCGTGAAATGTCGCGTCTGAGCGTGCCGGTTATCTGCACCGTGATTGGCGAAGGCGGCTCCGGCGGCGCGCTGGCGATTGGCGTAGGTGATAAGGTCAACATGCTGCAATACAGCACCTATTCGGTTATCTCGCCGGAAGGCTGCGCATCTATTCTGTGGAAAAGCGCGGATAAAGCGCCGCTGGCCGCGGAAGCGATGGGTATCGTTGCCCCGCGACTCAAAGAGCTGAAGCTGATTGATTCCATCATTCCAGAACCGCTGGGCGGCGCCCACCGTAACCCGGAAGCGATGGCGGCGAGCCTGAAGGCACAGCTGTTGGCCGACCTGGCTGACCTGGATACCCTCAGCGAAGAAGAGCTGCGTAACCGCCGCTATCAGCGTCTGATGAGCTACGGCTACGCCTGATTATTCAGCACATTATTTTCTCTAAGGGGCCGCATTTCCGGCCCCTTTTTTTATCATTTTTCTACTGAGGCAAGATGATGCGCCAATGAGGTGATGTGATTAGCCGATGATGTCCTTCTCCCGTGACACTGCGCTAACTGCCGGGGACAACGCCTGGGCAGACCGTTCACAAGGAAAAGGAGAATAATATTATGGCAATTCATAAAACTGTCGCCTTGAGCGCCGTGGCCGCAGGGATCATGTTAAGTCTGAGCACCGCACAGGCTGCGCCGCTGCTCAGCGCCACTGAAGCCACCACCATGACAGCCAGCGAGCTGGCGGCGAAAGAAAAAGCATTAACCGATTTTCCTCTAATGGACGCGGTGAAGTCTTCTATTCGTACCCTCGATAACGCTTCAGTCGAAAAGATTGAGC
Organism: Klebsiella sp. 141203; assembly: GCF_032601985.1. Taxonomy (NCBI): domain Bacteria; kingdom Pseudomonadati; phylum Pseudomonadota; class Gammaproteobacteria; order Enterobacterales; family Enterobacteriaceae; genus Klebsiella; species Klebsiella sp. 141203. Next base: position 379,249 of record NZ_JAQIRL010000005.1, read on the forward strand.
CCGGTCGGGCGGCTAACCCGGAGAACGTTAAACGCGTTGAAGGCATGCTCAGCGAGCAGGATTGGGATTATCTGTTCCCGATGCGCGCGCCGGAATATACCTACAGCAACTTCCTGAAGGCGATTGGTAAATTCCCGGCGGTCTGCGGCACCTACACCGACGGTCGTGATAGCGACGCAATCTGCCGTAAATCGCTGGCTACCATGTTTGCCCACTTCGCCCAGGAAACCGGCGGTCACGAGAGCTGGCGCGATATTCCGGAATGGCGCCAGGCGCTGGTCTATCTGCGCGAAGTTGGCTGGACCGAAGGGCAAAAGGGCGGCTATAACGGCGAATGTAACCCGGATGTCTGGCAGGGGCAGACCTGGCCTTGCGGTAAAGATGCCGATGGCGATTTCCTCAGCTACTTTGGTCGCGGTGCTAAACAGCTTTCCTATAACTACAACTACGGACCGTTCTCCGAGGCGATGTATGGCGACGTCCGTCCGCTGTTGGATAAACCACAGCTGGTGGCGGACTCATGGATGAACCTCGCCAGCGCGGTCTTCTTCTTTGTTTACCCGCAGCCGCCAAAACCCTCCATGCTGCACGTTATCGACGGCACCTGGCAGCCAAACGATCGTGATAAGAGCAATGGCCTGGTGCCGGGGTTTGGCGTGAGCATCCAGATCATCAACGGCGGCGTCGAATGCGGCGGCGCCACGGAAAATGCCCAGTCGCTTAACCGTATTGCCTATTACAAAGAGTTCGCCAACTACCTCAAAGTGCCTATTGCTGATGATGAAGTGCTGGGCTGTAAGAACATGAAGCAGTTTGATGAAGGCGGTGCCGGCGCGCTGCCAATCTACTGGGAACAGGATTGGGGATGGGATCCGAACAGCGCAGACGGCAAAACCAATGCCTGCCAGCTGGTGAGTTATCAGACGCCGTACAGCGCGTTCAAAGAGGGGGATTACAGCAAATGCGTGCAGCACTACTTCAACGTAACCGTGGTTGATGATGCGGGTAGCGATGGCGCGTCTGATAAGACGGATGACGTTACGCCTGCCCCACAGGTAAACGTGGCGCCGGTGGCGCGTATTGCCGGCCCGGTGGGCGCTGTTGAAGCCGGTAGCCTGGTGTCGCTGAGTGCGGAAGGCTCTACCGATGCTAACGGCGATAAGCTGAGCTATAGCTGGATGTCGCAGGATGGGCAGACGTTAAGCGGTGCGGATAAAGCGGTTATCAATTTCAGCGCGCCGCAGAGCGACAAAGATGCTCAGTATGTGGTTAGCCTGACCGTCAGCGATGGTAGTCTGTCCAGTACCGCAACCTACACTCTCAATGTGAAGGCGAAAACGCCGGCAGAGGAAGCGAAGGATGAGCCGGCAGGCGATAGCGGCGTCATCAGCTATCCAGCGTGGAGCGCCAGCCAGAGCTGGAAGCCGGGTGACATCGTCAATAACCACGGCGCGCTTTTCCAGTGCAAGCCCTTCCCGGAAGGAGCCTGGTGCAACGTGGCGCCAACTTACTACGAACCGGGCGCAGGTCTGGCCTGGGGGGATGCGTGGAAGGCGCTGTAATCATCGCTTTGCTATGATTCAGGACTAAGATAAATCCGCCAGTGCTAAGCACTGGCGCGATTGATATTATGCTTACCTTAGGTAAATCCAGGAGGAAAGCGTGAATATCATCGCCATCATGGGGCCCCACGGCGTCTACCATAAAGACGAACCGATCAAAGAGCTGGAAGCCGCTCTGCAGAAGCAAGGATTCCAGACCATCTGGCCGCAAAACAGCGCCGACCTGCTGCAGTTTATCGAACACAACCCGCGTATCTGCGGCGTTATCTTCGACTGGGACGAGTACAGCGTTGATTTATGCAGCGATATCAATCGCCTGAACGAATATCTGCCGCTGTATGCTTTTATCAATACGCACTCGACGATGGACGTCAGCAGCCAGGACCTGCGCATGGCGCTATGGTTCTTCGAATATGCGCTGGGTCTGGCGGAAGATATCGCTACCCGCATTCGCCAGTATACCAATGAATATCTGGACAACATCACGCCGCCATTTACCAAAGCGTTATTTAACTATGTGCAGGAGGGGAAATATACCTTTTGTACCCCCGGACACATGGCGGGAACCGCCTACCAGAAAAGCCCGGTCGGCTGCCTGTTTTATGATTTCTTCGGCGGTAATACGCTGAAGGCCGATGTTTCTATCTCCGTTACCGAACTGGGGTCGCTGTTGGACCATACCGGCCCGCATCTGGAAGCGGAAGAGTATATTGCCCGCGCCTTTGGCGCCGAGCAGAGCTACATGGTGACCAACGGTACCTCGACTTCAAATAAAATTGTCGGCATGTATTCGGCGCCCGCTGGCAGTACGTTGCTTATCGATCGCAACTGCCATAAATCGCTGGCGCATCTGCTGATGATGAGCGATATCGTACCGCTATGGCTAAAACCGACCCGTAACGCGCTGGGGATCCTCGGCGGCATCCCGAAACGGGAATTTACCCGCGACAGCGTCCAGCACAAAGTCGAGACAACTCGCGGCGCGCAGTGGCCGGTGCATGCGGTGATCACCAACTCCACCTATGATGGGCTGTTGTATAACACCACCTGGATTAAACAAACCCTTGACGTGCCGTCGATCCACTTCGATTCCGCCTGGGTGCCTTATACCCACTTCCACCCGATTTATCAGGGGAAAAGCGGTATGAGCGGCGACCGCGTACCGGGGAAAGTGATCTTCGAAACCCAGTCGACGCATAAAATGCTGGCGGCGTTGTCACAGGCTTCGCTTATCCATATTAAAGGCAGCTACGATGAAGATACCTTCAATGAAGCCTTTATGATGCATACCTCTACCTCGCCAAGCTATCCGATCGTCGCCTCGATAGAGACCGCGGCGGCGATGCTGCGCGGTAACTCCGGAAAACGCCTGATTCAGCGCTCCATCGAACGCGCGCTACATTTCCGTAAGGAGGTTCAGCGCCTGCGTGAGGAGGCTGACGGCTGGTTCTTCGATATCTGGCAGCCGGAAGAGGTCGAAGAAGCGCAATGCTGGCCTGTTTCCCCTGGAGAAACGTGGCATGGATTCCAGGACGCCGATGCCGACCATATGTTCCTCGATCCGGTCAAAGTCACGATTCTCACGCCGGGTATGGACGAGCAGGGCAATATGGCGGAAGAGGGGATACCGGCGGCGCTGGTGGCGAAATTCCTCGACGAGCGCGGCGTGGTGGTGGAGAAAACCGGGCCGTACAATCTGCTGTTCTTGTTCAGTATCGGTATTGATAAAACTCGAGCGATGGGCCTGCTGCGCGGTCTGACCGAGTTTAAACGCGCCTACGATCTTAACCTGAGGGTGAAAAACATGTTGCCGGATCTCTACGCTGAGGATCCGGACTTCTACCGCAATATGCGCATCCAGGATCTGGCGCAGGGGATCCACCGCCTGATCCGTCAGCACCAGCTCTCACAGCTGATGCTGCGGGCGTTCGACGTGTTGCCGGAGATGAAAATGACCCCGCATCAGGCCTGGCAGCGACAGATTAAGGGCGAAGTAGAAACCATCGAACTGGAGAAACTGGTGGGGCGTATTTCGGCAAATATGATCCTGCCGTATCCGCCTGGCGTGCCGTTGCTGATGCCGGGAGAGATGATCACCGAAGAGAGCCGCGCGGTGCTCGATTTCCTGTTGATGCTCTGTTCGATCGGCCGCCACTACCCAGGTTTTGAAACCGATATCCACGGGGCCAAACGTGATGAAGACGGCGTCTACCGTGTACGAGTCTTAAAAAATAATTAGGGGCTTGCGCGGCGGCGGGCGGCGCGAGTAACGTGTTGGGCTTCAACAGGAGGAGAACAACCATGCTGGGTTTAAAACGAGTTCACCATATTGCCATCATCGCGACAGACTACGCGAAGAGCAAAGCGTTCTATTGCGACATCCTCGGGTTTACGCTGCAAAGCGAGTTCTACCGCGCCGAGCGTGATTCGTGGAAGGGCGACCTGGCGCTGAACGGCGAGTATGTCATCGAGCTGTTTTCGTTCCCGTTCCCTCCTGCGCGTCCAAGCCGCCCGGAAGCCTGTGGTCTGCGCCACCTGGCGTTTAGCGTCGACGATATTGATGCCGCGGTTGCGCATTTGCAGGCGCACGGCGTCGCCTGTGAAGCTATCCGCATCGATCCGTTTACCGATAAGCGTTTTACCTTTTTCAACGATCCCGACGGCCTGCCGCTGGAGATTTACCAACAGTAATACTTGCCAGAACCAGCCCTGGCGCGTAACGTGCCGGGCTATCTCTTCTTAGCTGCATACGCACGATCATGACGCCGGATATTGCCTCATCGCTTCGACCACATCGTCAGTTTCTGCTGGCCTTCAGCGGCGGCCTGGACTCAACCGTCCTGCTGCACCGGCTGGTACGCTGGCGCCAGCGCGAGCCAGCGGTTCAACTGCGCGCGATTCACATTCACCACGGCCTGAGCGCCAACGCTGACCATTGGGTTGAGCATTGCGAACATATTTGCCAGCAGTGGCAGGTGCCGCTACAGGTGGTGCGCGTAACGCTGGCGGATGAGGGGTTGGGGATCGAAGCGCATGCTCGTCAGGCGCGCTATCAGGTCTTCCGTGAAGCGCTTTTGCCAGGTGAAGCGTTATTGACGGCACAACATCTCGACGACCAATGCGAGACTTTCCTGCTGGCGCTCAAACGCGGTAGCGGCCCGACCGGCTTATCGGCGATGGCGGCCTGTAGCGAGTTCGCTGGTGGCAAATTGCTGCGTCCGCTGCTCAATGAGAGCCGTGATTCCCTACATCAGTGGGCGCTGACTTATCAGCTGCGTTGGATTGAAGATGAAAGTAATCAGGATGATGCCTACGATCGCAACTTTCTGCGCCTGCGGGTGGTACCGCTACTGAGCGAGCGCTGGCCGCATTTTGCCGAGGCCGTTGCCCGCAGCGCCAGCTTATGTGGCGAACAGGAACAGTTGCTCGATGAAATGCTGTCGGCGGAGCTCGCCGCGCTGGTCGATGAGCGCGGTTCGCTGGCGATAGAACCGCTAAGTGCGATGAGCGCGGCGCGTCGTGCGGCGCTGCTGCGCCGCTGGCTGGCTTCCCAACAGGCGCCGATGCCGTCGCGCGAAATGCCGGAGCGCATCTGGCAGGAAGTGGCGCTGGCGCGTGAAGACGCCGCGCCTTGCCTACGGTTAGGCGGTTTTGCCGTCCGGCGCTACCAGCAGCGCCTGTATTGGGTAAAGCATCTGCCTGGCCTGACCGAGCGTGAGTTGCCATGGGAGGACCCCACTACATCGCTAATATTGCCGGAAACGCTGGGAGAACTGGCGTTGCAGTCCGGCGGGCCGTTACGCATGCCGCGCGCGGATGAGCCGGTATCGATACGTTTTCGCGCCAGTGGTAATCTGCACATCGTCGGGCGTCCGGGCGGGCGTAAGCTTAAGAAAATCTGGCAGGAAATGGCGGTCGCCCCCTGGCGTCGGGATACTACGCCGCTGCTATTTTATGGCGAAACGTTGATTGCGGCGGCCGATGGACTGTTTGTCACCAGAGAGGGGCAAGTGCAGGAAGGCGAGGGGTTACAGCTGGTATGGCGGAAAACGGGCGGCTAAGCCGCCCGATGGGCTTCAGGATTCGCTGACCACTACGGTGCCAATTTCCGGGTGGCTGAAACTGGCGATTTTATCCAGGCGTAGCTCGCGGACGTTACCGGCAAGTTCTACCACCAGATACTCGACATTTTTACGCGAGATAAGATCGTTCGCTTTGGCCTGCAGCTGTTCACCATCTTTCAGGGCCAGCGCCAGCACCAGGTGATGCTGGCAGGCAAGCTCGAGGTTGTCATAATCATCGCAGTTAATGGGTTGATAAGTATCATTCATTGACATAATCGCTCACCAATAAGTTTGCCGCCGCATAAGCGGCCTTTTCCCTGACTGACTCCGAAAGGGCCTGATCCGCCGCAACCTCATTTAATACTTTCAACGCGCAGCCCAGCGCATCCGGGATATACCCTAAGTCTCCGCTGGCTATTTCCGCATACCGCTTGCGTATTAACTCACAATATTGATCCACATGCCCTCCTGTCAGCGTTCTGACTTAACCGTGGGATGCAAGTTTAAGCCTACGAAGATAAACTCTGTTTAGCAAGGTGACTATACCATAGTCATCTAAGCAATATCAGCAGGATGAAAGGAGTACCTGCGATTGCCGACAGCCTTTTGTCGCCAGTTTCGCTACAATGTACGCCATTTTTTTCAGGAGTTTATTCATGGCGCTGAAAGCGACGATTTATAAAGCTGTGGTGAATGTTGCCGATTTGGATCGCAACCAGTTTCTGGATGCTAACCTGACGCTGGCGCAACATCCCTCAGAAACCCAGGAGCGTATGATGCTGCGCCTGCTGGCGTGGATCAAATATGCTAACGAACGCTTGCAGTTCACCCGCGGGTTGTCCTCGGATGATGAACCGGAGCTGTGGCAATTAAACGACCATTTGGGCGTCGATCTGTGGATTGAGCTGGGGTTACCGGACGAGAAACGCCTCAAGAAAGCCTGCTCGCGGGCGCAGGAGGTGGCGCTGTTTGCCTATAATAGCCGAGCGGCTGAAATCTGGTGGCAGCAGAATCAGAACAAGCTTGCGGCGTATCCGAAGCTGACCATCTGGTATCTTGATGATGCGCAACTGGCGCAGCTGAGCGCTTTTGCCGATCGCACCATGACGCTGCAGGCAACCCTGCAGGACGGCGGTATCTGGTTATCTGACGATCGGAATAATCTGGAAATTCATTTAACGGCCTGGCAGCAGCCGGCATGATAACGATTAGCCGCAGCGTTTCCATCCCGGATGAGGAGATCTCGCTTACCGGGGTCCGCGCACAGGGGGCGGGCGGTCAGCATGTGAATAAGGCCTCGACGGCGATTCACTTACGTTTTGATATTAAAGCATCGAGCCTGCCTGAGTTTTATAAAGAACGCCTGCTCGCCGCCAGTCACCACTTAATTTCTGCTGACGGTGTGGTTATCATTAAGGCTCAGGAATATCGCAGCCAGGAGATGAATCGCGAAGCGGCGATCTCGCGACTGGTTACGCTGATAAAAGAATTAACCGCAGTGCAAAAAAGCCGCCGGGAGACGCGACCGACTCGGGCGTCAAAAGAGCGACGACTTGCCTCCAAGGCGCAAAAGTCCTCAGTCAAAGCGCTGCGTGGGAAAGTTCGCCATTAAGAGGCGTGGCGGACGGGTGGAATGGATTATAAGGAATTCACAGTGAAGAAAATTGTATTTTCGCTCGCAGCGGCCTGTTCGCTCTTTGCGCTGTTTGGCTGCAATCATCGCGCTGAGGTGGAGACGGTTCAGCCGGCCGCGATGGAAGAGCTGAAACCGATGCAGCAAAGCTGGCGCGGTATTTTGCCTTGCGCGGATTGCGAAGGGATTGAAACCTCTTTGTTCCTTGAGAAAGATGGCACCTGGGTAATGAATGAACGTTATCAGGGCGTTAGCCGCGAGCCGTCATCTTTCGCTTCATATGGGACCTGGGCGCGTACCGCCGATAAACTGGTCTTGACCAATAGCAAAGGCGAGAAATCCTACTATCGGGCGAAAGGCGACAAGCTGGAAATGCTCGATCGTGACGGCAACCCGATTCAGTCAACGCTTAACTATACGCTGGAGTCGGTGAAAGCCAGCCTGCCGACGACACCGATGGCAATGCGCGGGATGTATTTCTATATGGCGGATGCGGCAACCTTTACCGATTGCGTCACAGGTAAAACGGTGGCCGTTGCCAATAACGCTCAGCTTGAACGTGATTACGCCGCCGCGCGCGGGACCGATACTCGTCCGGTACTGCTGGTGGTAGAAGGGCACTTCACTCTCGAAGCGAACCCGGATACCGGCGAGATGATGAAAACGCTAATGACGGATAAAGACAGTAAATTTATTCCAGGTAAAGATTGCGGTAAGTAATCCGTGCAGTTGTAATTAAAAAGGCCTCGCTATTGCGAGGCCTTTTAGCTTTAAAGGGGAAATTAACCTTTAATTTGCTGCACCAGGTAATTCACAATATCCCCGGTCTTAATCAGCTGTTTCTCGCCGTTGCGACGATGTTTGTATTCAATATCATCGTTGTCGAGGTTACGATCGCCAAGCACGATGGTATGAGGGATGCCGATCAGCTCCATATCGGCGAACATCACGCCCGGACGCTCTTTACGATCGTCCATCAGCACGTCGATGCCATGCGCACGCAGTTCAGCATAGAGTTTCTCGGCCAGCTCCTGCACGCGATAGGACTTGTGCATGTTCATCGGCAGAATAGCGACCTGGAACGGCGCGATAGCGTCCGGCCAGATAATCCCGCGATCGTCAAAGTTCTGCTCAATAGCGGCGGCCACCACGCGGGTGACCCCAATGCCGTAGCAGCCCATGGTCAGGATCTGGTTGCGGCCATCTTCGCCCTGCACCGCGGCATTCATTGCCTGAGAGTACTTGGTGCCCAGCTGGAAGATGTGGCCCACTTCGATACCGCGTTTGATAAGCAGAGTGCCTTTTCCATCCGGGCTCGGATCGCCGGCAACGACGTTACGAATATCAGCAACTTCCGGAGTCGCGACATCGCGATCCCAGTTGATGCCGAAGTAATGTTTGCCATCGATGTTGGCGCCGGCGGCGAAATCGCTCATGGCCGCGACGGTACGGTCGATAACTACCGGAATCGGCATGTTAACCGGACCGAGAGAACCCGGGCCCGCGTTAACGATAGCGCGGATCTCTTCTTCGCTGGCGAAGGTCAGCGGGCTCGCGACCTGCGGCAGTTTTTCCGCTTTTACTTCGTTGAGTTCGTGATCGCCGCGTACCAGCAGGGCGACCAGCGGGTAGCTGCTATCTTCTACCGCTTTCACCAGCAGGGTCTTCACGGTTTTTTCGATTGGCAGATTGAACTGCTCAACCAGCTCGGCGATGGTTTTCGCGTTCGGCGTATCCACCAGCGTCATCTCTTGCGTCGCTGCTGCGCGCGGTTCTTTCGGCGCGACGGCTTCGGCAAATTCAATGTTCGCCGCGTAGTCGGAGCTGTCAGAGAAGATCACGTCATCTTCGCCGCTCTGCGCCAGTACCTGGAACTCATGGGAAGCGCTGCCGCCGATCGAACCGGTGTCAGCCTGCACCGCGCGGAAATCCAGCCCCATACGGCTGAAGATTTTGCTGTAAGCGGTATACATCGCGTCGTAGGTTTCCTGCAGCGATTCCTGAGAGGTATGGAAAGAGTAAGCATCTTTCATCAGGAACTCACGGGAGCGCATCACGCCGAAACGCGGGCGGACTTCATCGCGGAACTTGGTCTGAATCTGGTAGAAGTTCAGCGGCAGCTGTTTGTACGAGTTCAGCTCATTGCGAATCAGGTCGGTAATGACCTCTTCGTGAGTCGGCCCGAGGACGAATGGGCGATCGCCACGATCGGCAATGCGCAGCAGCTCAGGGCCATATTGCTCCCAGCGACCGCTCTCCTGCCACAGTTCAGAAGGCTGAACTACCGGCATTAACACCTCGATAGCACCGGCGTTGTTCATTTCTTCACGCACGATGTTCTCGACTTTTTTCAGAACGCGCACGCCGGTCGGCAGCCAGGTGTACAACCCTGAGGCCAGCTTGCGGATCATCCCGGCGCGCAGCATCAGCTGATGGCTGATGACTTCGGCGTCGGCAGGTGTCTCCTTCAGAGTGGAGAGCAGATATTGGCTAGTACGCATGTTGTTACGGTTCCATTTGGACGATCGGAACAGGCTGGAGAGCCAGCCTGAAACAAAAAAAGTGGTTTAGTTTACCAGTGTGGCAAAGATGCCAAAAGAGAGGAAAATAAAATTAGCGCGGTTCGAGAGAAAAGACTTCAAAACCGGAGGGGATTACCCGCCAGCGCACGTTGAAATCGAGCAGCCAGACGGCGTAGGTTTTCCCTGCTTCTTCCTCTTTGCGATAAGCCGGGCGCGGATCCTGGGCCAGTACTTCTCGGATAAACGCTTTGATATGCGGGTAGCGTTTTTCAAGCGTCAGTAGCTGTGCTTCTATTTCCGGCGTAAAGCTGACATTCATTCCAGCCAGCGGCGCCTGTTGCGCATAGCTGGCGCTGGCATCCGGCAGGGCCTCGGCGAAGGGAAGATAAGGTTTGATATCAACCACCGGCGTGCCGTCAACGAGATCGAGGCTGCCAAGTTCCAGTATCACCTGATCCTTATGGCAGCGAACGCCTTTTAGTTCAACCAGCGACATGCCGATAGGGTTAGGTCGAAACGTCGAACGGGTCGCAAAGACGCCCATACGCGCGTTGCCGCCAAGGCGGGGAGGGCGCACGGTCGGGCGCCAGCCGCCAGCCATGGTCTGATGAAAGACAAACAGCACCCACAGATGGCTGAAGTTTTCCAGTCCACGCACGGCGTCCGCCTGGTTATAAGGCGCTAATAGATGCAGTTCTCCGCCGCCGTGTTCAACCAGCCCTGGCTGGCGAGGAACGGCAAACTTCTCTTTATACGGCGAGCGGATGACGCCTATCTGCGCGAACTGAAATGCACTCATTGTGCCGAGACGTTAAGCGCTGAACCCAGGCAAACGGCCTGACGGTAGCAGCCTGGCGTACCGCTGGTCACTTCGCAGCTGTGCAGCAGCACGGCGTTGGCCTTCATTTTGGCCGCGTTGATTTGCATGCGCTTACGGGCGGTCGGGATGTTCGGCGGGGAGTCCTGGTTTGAAGCCTGGCATGATTCGCCGCTCACTTCACCCAGATCGCGGAAAGGTTTCCCTACCAGCGCGGCGGCATCGGTATAGATTCTAACCGGTGCGGGACGTGAGACTTTTGGTTTAGCCGTTTCCGTCTGGACTGGCGTGGTTGCGGTGCTTTTAACAGGCTCAACGGGGGATCTGCTTAGCATAGAACAACCGCTTAACATGAGTGCTAACAAACAGACCGGTAAAGCACGCATAGTATTTCCTCAATGAATTATAAAACAGGGCGCTATTGAATCAGGTGCTTGCATAAATGACAAGACGGGCATAAAGCCCGTCCTGAATGATATTACGCTGAAAGCAGATTACCAGCCTTTCACTGCGCCACCGTTAAAGATTTTGTTAGCGGCTTCGTAAACTTCATCGCTTTGGTAAGCCTGAACAAATTTCTTAACATTTTCCGCGTCTTTATTATCTTCGCGGGCGACGATCAGGTTTACGTATGGCGAGTTTTTATCTTCAACGAAGATACCGTCTTTCGCCGGCGTCAGGCCAATCTGGCTGGCGTAGGTGGTGTTGATGACCGCCAGAGCGATCTGCGCGTCGTCCAGAGAACGCGGCAGCTGTGGCGCTTCCAGCTCAACAATCTTCAGGTTTTTCGGGTTTTCAACCACGTCCAGAGACGTCGGCAGCAGGCCTACGCCTTCTTTCAGTTTAATCAGACCCACTTGCTGCAGCAGCAGCAGAGAACGGCCGAGGTTGGTCGGGTCATTCGGTACGGCAATCTGTGAGCCCGGCTGCAGTTCGTCCAGAGATTTGATTTTCTTCGAGTAGCCAGCGATCGGATAGACGAAGGTGTTACCGACGGAAACCAGTTTATAACCGCGATCTTTAATCTGCTGGTCGAGATACGGTTTGTGCTGGAAGGCGTTAACGTCGATGTCGCCTTTGCTCAGCGCTTCGTTCGGCAACACGTAGTCGTTGAAGGTTACCAGCTCAACGTCGAGGCCATACTTCTCTTTTGCCACTTTCTGCGCGACTTCAGCAACCTGCTGTTCCGCGCCGACGATCACGCCGACTTTAATATGGTTAGGATCTTTTTCATCCTGACCGCAACCCACCAGAGCCAGAGAACCGATTAATGCGCCAACTGCCGCAAAGGTTTTTAAATTAAAGGCCATGTTATTTCCTTCCTGTAAGAATTAGTGTTGTGTGTCAATAACGTTATTTGTGAGTCACAGCCCGGACGATACGATCGCCAGAGAATTGAATTAAATAAACCAGAATAACCAGCAATACCAGTACGGTATTCATTACCGTCGCGTTATAGCCGATGTAGCCGTACTGATAGCCAATCTGACCCAGACCACCGGCACCGACCGCACCGCCCATCGCGGAATAACCCACCAGGGTGATGAGTGTGATGGTGGCGGCGTTCACCAGACCCGGCAGCGCTTCAGGGAGCAGAACTTTACGCACGATCTGCAGCGGCGTTGCGCCCATCGCGCGTGAGGCTTCGATAAGCCCGGTTGGGATCTCCAACAGCGCGTTTTCCACCATACGCGCGATAAACGGCGCGGCGCCAACCGTTAATGGCACAATCGCTGCCTGCAGGCCGATCGAGGTACCGACGATCACGCGGGTAAACGGAATCATCCACACCAGCAAAATAATGAATGGAATCGAGCGGAAGATATTCACCAGCGCCGATAGCGTACGATACAGTCGGGCGTTGGCGGCAATCTGCCCCGGACGGGTAACGTACAGCAGTACGCCGACCGGCAAGCCGAGCACAAAGCCAAAGAAGCCGGAGACAAACGTCATAGCCAGCGTTTCCCACACGCCGCGAACCAGCAGCCAGATCATTGGTTCAGACATATCCCAGTACCTCTACTTTTACATGATGTTCCTGCAGCCAGGCGATCGCCGCCTGGGTATCTTCTGGTGTGCCGTGCATTTCAGTCAGCATGATGCCGAACTTCACTCCGCCGGCGTAATCCATCTGCGCGCTAATAATGTTGTTATTCACATTAAAGCGGCGGGCGGTTTCCGACAGCAGCGGCGCATCGACGGAATGGCCGGTGAACTCCATACGCAGCATCGGCACGCTGTCAGGCAGCGGCGTGGGCTTCAGGCGCGCCTGATAGTCATCCGGAATATCCAGATGCAGGGTAGATTGAATGAACTGTTGGGCGAGCGGCGTCTTAGGATGGGAGAAGACTTCGCTCACGGTGTCCTGCTCGATCAGTTGACCATTGCTAATGACCGCCACGCAGTCGCAGATACGTTTAACCACGTCCATTTCATGGGTGATCAACAGAATGGTCAGCCCCAGACGACGGTTAATGTCTTTTAACAGTTCGAGGATCGAACGGGTCGTTGCCGGGTCGAGCGCGCTGGTGGCTTCATCGCACAGCAGCACCTTTGGATTGCTGGCCAGAGCACGGGCAATCGCCACGCGTTGTTTCTGGCCGCCGGAGAGGTTTGCCGGATAGCTGTCGTGCTTATCGCCAAGACCAACCAGGTCAAGCAGTTCATTAACGCGGCGTTTGATTTCCGCCGGCGGCGTGTTGTCCAGCTCAAGCGGCAGCGCCACGTTGCCGAAAACGGTACGTGAAGCAAGCAAATTAAAGTGCTGGAAGATCATGCCAATCTGACGGCGCGCGCGAGTCAGTTCTTTTTCAGTCAGCGCGGTGAGTTCCTGGTTATCAACCTGCACGCTACCTTCGGTTGGGCGTTCCAGCAGGTTAACGCAGCGAATCAGCGTACTTTTACCTGCGCCGGAAGCGCCGATCACGCCGTAAATTTGCCCGGCAGGGACATGCAGGCTGACATCGTTCAGCGCCTGTATGGTGCGGTTCCCCTGCTGGAACACTTTGGTAATATTCGAAAGTTTAATCATCAGTTATTTATTATCGTTTAGCCGTTTGCCGTGGCATTTTCTTCTGCCGTGTCCAGGCGATGCCTGTCAATGAAATGGATGTTAAGGCATCCAGACGTCTAAATCAATCTGACTCTTTATAATGAGCACTTTCTTGCATGCCGAAACATGCGATACTAACGGCATTAGCCTTTATCAGGAGCAAACCGGTGGCAAAGTCTGTACCCGCAATTTTTCTCGACCGTGACGGCACGATTAATATCGATCATGGTTATGTCCACGAAATCGACAACTTTGAGTTTATCGACGGCGTCATTGATGCCATGCGTGAACTAAAGGCAATGGGATTTGCGTTAGTGCTGGTGACCAACCAGTCAGGCATCGCGCGCGGTAAATTCACGGAAGCGCAATTTGAGACCCTCACCGAATGGATGGATTGGTCGCTGGCAGACCGCGGCGTGGATCTCGACGGTATCTATTATTGTCCGCATCACCCGCAGGGAAGCGTTGAAGAGTTCCGCCAGACCTGCGATTGCCGTAAGCCGCATCCAGGGATGCTCATTTCCGCACGCGATTTCCTGCATATTGATATGGCCGCTTCTTATATGGTGGGCGATAAACTCGAAGACATGCAGGCGGCTGCGGCGGCGAATGTCGGAACGAAAGTGCTGGTGCGTACCGGTAAGCCGGTTACCGAAGAAGCGGAAAGCGCCGCAGATTGGGTGCTAAATAGCCTGGCGGACCTGCCTGCGGCTATCAAAAAGCAGCAAAAATAAGCGTTACGTATAAAAGATGAGCGGTTGAAATAAAAATGTATTTTTCCGCTTGTCATTCCCGGCGGGCTCCCTATAATGCGCCTCCATCGACACGGCGGATGTGAATCACTTCACACAAACAGCCGGTTCGGTTGAAGAGAAAAATTCTGAAATTCAGGGTTGACTCTGAAAGAGGAAAGCGTAATATACGCCACCTCGCGACAGAGCGCTAAAGCGCGTCGCAA
>NZ_JAQIRL010000006.1:0-224238 GCF_032601985.1 Klebsiella sp. 141203
GCCAATGGCATTGCCCGGTAGCTAAATGCGGAAGAGATAAGTGCTGAAAGCATCTAAGCACGAAACTTGCCCCGAGATGAGTTCTCCCTGAGACTATAAGTCTCCTGAAGGAACGTTAAAGACGATGACGTTGATAGGTCGGGTGTGTAAGCGTAGCGATACGTTGAGCTAACCGATACTAATGAACCGTGAGGCTTAACCTTACAACGCCGAAGCTGTTTTGGCGATTTGAGATGATTTTCAGCTTAGATTCAGAGTTGAGTACGCAATAATTTGCGCAGCAGCAAGGCGGCAAGCGAAGGAAAGGAAGGAGCATACAGAAGTATGTGACTGAGTTGACGAGCGCAGGCAACGCCGCTGATGCGATAAAGAATTGCGTACTGAGCACAAAGAATTTGCCTGGCGGCACTAGCGCGGTGGTCCCACCTGACCCCATGCCGAACTCAGAAGTGAAACGCCGTAGCGCCGATGGTAGTGTGGGGTCTCCCCATGTGAGAGTAGGGAACTGCCAGGCATCAAATTTGCAGTAAAACCGGGGCATTAAACCGGTAGATGTAGAAAAAATTCGGTGGAGCGGTAGTTCAGTCGGTTAGAATACCTGCCTGTCACGCAGGGGGTCGCGGGTTCGAGTCCCGTCCGTTCCGCCACTTATTTGAAGCCCTGAGCATCTGCTCAGGGCTTTTTTGTTTTCTCCATTCTAATTATTGCTAAATCAGCAAAAATCCTCTGCATTTATCGATCTTTTTCCCAGCCCGACCTTCAACCATAATGGTCTCAGTTAAGCGAAATGAATAATTAACGAGGAACATCTATCATGGCAATCCCTGCATTTGGTCTTGGCACTTTCCGTCTGCAAGACGACGTAGTCATCAACTCTGTAAAAATGGCGCTGGAGCTGGGCTATCGTACTATCGATACCGCACAGATCTATGAAAATGAAGCCGCTGTTGGTCAGGCTATCGCGGAAAGCGGCGTGCCGCGTGATGAACTGTTCATCACCACCAAAATCTGGATCGAAAACCTGAGTAAAGACAAGCTGATCGCCAGCCTGAAAGAGAGTCTTCAGAAGCTGCGTACCGATTATGTTGATCTGACGCTGATTCACTGGCCGTCGCCGAACGATGCGGTTGCTGTTGAAGAGTTTATGGCTGCGCTGATGGAAGCGAAGAAACTGGGGCTGACCCGTCAGATCGGTATCTCTAACTTCACTATTCCACTGATGGAGCGTGCGATTGCCGCCGTTGGCGCTGAAAATATCGCGACCAACCAGGTTGAACTGTCTCCGTACCTGCAGAACCGTAAAGTGGTGGATTGGGCGCGTGAACACGGTATCCACATCACCTCTTATATGACGCTGGCCTACGGTAAAGCGCTGAAAGATGAAGTGATTGCCCGTATCGCGGCGAAACATAATGCGACCCCGGCACAGGTAATCCTGGCGTGGGCGATGGGCGAAGGCTATGCGGTTATTCCATCTTCCACCAAGCGTGAAAACCTGGCGAGCAACCTGAAAGCGCTGGATCTGAAGCTGGATGATGAAGATCGTAAAGCGATTGCCGCGCTGGATTGCAATGACCGTCTGGTAAGTCCGGAAGGTCTGGCGCCGAAGTGGGATTAATCCACCGATTCCGGCAGACGGTTGATGCTGCTGCCGGACGATAGTTTTTTACAGCTCCTTCGGGAGCTGTTTGACATGCTCACTCAGAAAGTCAATAAATGCCCTGATACGCGTGCTGACGGCTCTATCACTGTAGTACACCGCACTGAAAGGCATCTCCACCGGCAAGCGCTTGTCGGCAAGTAGCTCCACAAACTCCCCGCTGGCAATCTCTTTATCCACCATATAATCCGATAGACAGGCAATACCATTGCCGCCAAGACAGAGCTGTTTTAGCGTTTCGCCACTGTTAGAGGTAATTTCGCAACCCACTTCCAGTAATTGTCCATCGTTGGCGGCAATAGGCCAGGTATTCAACGAGACGGGTTCGGTGAATCCCAGACAGAGATGATCCGCAAGATCTTCCGCATTTACCGGCGTGCCGTAGCGGGTGATATAATCAGGCGAAGCGATGATCTTACGGTAACTATTGAATAGCGGACGGGCGCGCAGGCTGGAATCTGTGAGGGTACCCGCGCGGATCGCAACGTCGACTTTGCGTTCGATAAGATTAATGAAGGTTTCCGAGGAGACCAGCGAGAGCGTCATTTCCGGATAACGTTCACGAAACGGTTTTACCAGCGGCATTAAAAAATGCAGCATCACCGGCGTGGCGGCATCAACGCGGAGCAATCCGCGAGGGGTGGTACGCGTCTCCAGAAGCTCATTTTCGGCAGCCGCCATTTCCTGCAACACTACCTGCATGCGGCGGAAATAACGCTCGCCTTCTTCTGTCAGGCTCAGCTGGCGCGTGGTCCGGTTTAACAAACTAACGCCTAGCTTTGATTCCAGCTTTTTGACTGCCCGGCTGACGGCAGAGTTTGCCTGTCCGAGCTGCTCGGCCGCCCGGCTAAAACTGCCGCTTTCCACTACGGCGACGAAGATAGCGATCTCTTCTGACGTGGCTCTCATTGTTGCACCTATAGCAAAATTCTATTGAGATTTTGATGGTTTTTGTTATTTAAACATCCCTTCATACTACGTGTCATCTTAATCCTGATGCTACGGAGTAAATTATGCCACTGGCGCTACTTGCATTAACCATCGGTGCCTTTGCTATTGGCACTACCGAATTTGTGATCGTCGGCCTGGTACCGACCATCGCCGAACAACTGGCTATCTCGCTGCCGTCTGCGGGCCTGCTGGTTTCCATCTATGCGCTAGGCGTGGCGATTGGCGCCCCGGTGCTGACCGCGTTAACCGGGCGTATGCCCCGTAAGCAGCTCCTGCTGGCGTTAATGGTGCTTTTTACCGCCGGTAACCTGCTAGCGTGGCAGGCTCCGGGTTATGGCACTTTGATTGTGGCCCGCCTGCTGACCGGCCTGGCGCACGGCGTATTCTTTTCTATCGGCTCGACGATTGCCACCAGCTTGGTGCCAAAAGAGAAAGCCGCCTCGGCCATTGCTATCATGTTCGGTGGCCTGACGGTCGCGCTGGTAACCGGGGTGCCGTTCGGGACATTCATCGGTCAGCATTTTGGCTGGCGTGAAACGTTCCTCGCGGTATCGATTCTGGGCGTCATTGCGCTTATCAGCAGCCTGATCCTGGTACCAAATAATATTCCGGGCCGTGCCGGCGCCAGCCTTCGCGATCAGATGAAAGTTTTGACTCATCCGCGCCTGTTGATGATCTACGCGATTACCGCGCTGGGCTATGGCGGCGTGTTTACGGCGTTTACTTTCCTTGCGCCGATGATGCAGGAGTTGGCAGGCTTTAGCCCGTCAGCGGTCAGTTGGATCCTGCTGGGTTATGGTATTTCCGTCGCTATCGGTAACGTATGGGGCGGTAAGCTCGCCGATAAACATGGCGCTGTCGCCGCGTTGAAGTTTATCTTCGCTGCGTTGGTGGTACTGTTGCTGGTCTTCCAGTTCACGGCTAATCTGCACTACGCCGCTCTGGCAACGGTGCTGGTGATGGGGATTTTCGCCTTCGGCAACGTTCCGGGTCTGCAGGTCTATGTGGTACAAAAGGCTGAACAGTACACGCCGGGCGCCGTTGATGTTGCTTCTGGTTTGAACATCGCTGCCTTCAATATTGGTATTGCCCTCGGTTCGGTCATTGGTGGACAGACGGTCGAGCTGTACGGTCTGGCGCAGACGCCGTGGATTGGCGCGCTGATTGTGCTGGTTGCTTTGCTACTGGTCGTACTGAGCGGTCGTTTAGATAAATCTCCACGCCGTTCGGCAGCCGTTTCTCTCGAAGGATAAGGCTTTCTCGCAAATTGCATTGAAAGTGTATGGGAAAATCCCTATAACAGAAGAACCAGCCGCAGTCGGGCTGGTTTCCTGTTATCGAGGTTCAATGCCCAAATTGCGAAAGAATACCTATGCCATGCGCTATGTCGCCGGACAACCTGCGGAGAGAATCTTGCCTCCGGGGGCGTTTGCGGGCGTCAGTCCGGTTTATCCCGCCGGCGCGCCATTAAGCAGCGATGAGAAAATTCGCGTGCTGGTGTGGAATATCTTCAAGCAGCAGCGTGCTGAATGGCAGTCGGTACTCAAAAATTTCGGCAAAGACGCGCATCTGGTCCTGTTGCAGGAGGCGCAAACCACCCCAGAACTGGTCAGATTCGCGACTTCAAACTATCTGGCCGCCGATCAGGTGCCGGCGCTGGTATTGCCGCAGCATCCTTCCGGCGTGATGACGCTGGCCTCCGCTCACCCCATCTATTGCTGTCCCTTGCGCGAGCGCGAACCTATTTTACGTTTGCCTAAATCGGCGTTAGTGACCGTTTATCCGCTGCCCGATGCGCGGCTGTTAATGGTGGTGAATATCCATGCGGTTAATTTTAGTCTTGGCGTCGATGTCTATAGTAAACAGCTGCTGCCAATTGGCGATCAGATTGCCCATCACAGCGGGCCGGTAATCATGGCTGGTGATTTCAACGCCTGGAGCCGCCCGCGGATGAATGCGTTGTACCGCTTTGCGCGTGAGATGTCGTTACGCGAGGTTCGTTTCTCTGACGATCAGCGCCGCCGCGCGTTTGGTCGCCCGCTCGATTTTGTGTTCTACCGTGGATTAAGCGTGCACGATGCTTCCGTGCTGGTGACCCGCGCCTCCGATCACAACCCGCTACTAGTCGAATTCAGTCCCGGCAAGCCTGATTAATTAAGGTATGTCAGGCCTGCCATCGGGCAGGTCTGCGTTCAGCACGATGCTGCCCTTTATTACTCAAACCACCGAAGGACAACACAATGACAACACGCTCTCATCATGACAACGTCGAAAAGCAGTTTGGCTCACAGGCAAGCGCCTATCTGACCAGCGCCGTGCACGCCTCCGGGAGCGATCTGCAGCGTCTGGCGGAACGGCTGGCGGATTTCCCGCAGGCAACGTTGCTGGATATGGGATGCGGGGCAGGGCACGCCAGCTTTACCGCTGCCGGCCAGGTAGCGCAGGTTACCGCGTATGATTTATCGAGCCAGATGCTGGAGGTTGTCGCTCAGGCGGCAAAAGACAAAGGTTTTACCAACATCGTCACTCAGCAGGGGTATGCTGAAACGCTGCCGTTCGCCGACGCCAGTTTTGATGTGGTGATTAGCCGCTACTCCGCTCACCATTGGCATGATGTCGGCCAGGCGCTGCGTGAGGTGAAACGCGTGCTGAAGCCGGGTGGGGTGATGATCATGATGGACGTGATGTCTCCGGGGCATCCGGTGCGTGATGTCTGGCTGCAAACCGTAGAAGCGCTGCGCGACACTTCGCACGTGCGTAACTACTCCAGCGGCGAGTGGCTGGCGCTGGCCAATGACGCAGGCCTGGCGATCAATCATTTATTGACCGACCGTCTGCCGCTGGAGTTTAGCTCGTGGGTCGCGCGGATGCGCACGCCCGAGGCGCTGGTGGAGGCGATTCGCTTATATCAGCATAGCGCATCGGCAGAGGTTAAAGCCTACTTCGAATTACAGCAGGATGGATCGTTTACCAGCGATACCATCATGTTTGAAGCGCATAAAGCAGTGTAACGCTGGCAATAAAAAAGGCACCGGGGAAGCGGTGCCTTTCTCATTATCCTGGAATCAGGATTCAGGTCTGTCGTTGTTTTTCACAAACAACGTTAGCTGATCCCCTGGCTTCAGGTTATCGGTATCGCTGTTCCAGCGCATAACGTCGCGGATATTGACGCCGTGGCGTTTTGCGATGCTCGACAGCGAGTCGCCCTTACGAACACGATAGGTGATGCTATCGCTGTTGTTCGCCAGACGTTGCGCGCTGCTGCCTGCGCCGACAACCAGATTTTGCCCGACTTTAAGCCCAGAACCGCGCAGGTTGTTCCACTGCTGTAGATCCCTGGTGGTGACGCCGAGACGCGAAGCAATCCCGGAAATCGTATCGCCAGAACGTACTTTATAGCTACGGCTGGTCAGCGGCGTATTGTCAGCAAGCAGCGTCGGCTGTACGGCGGCAATGTCACCAGAGGCCAGAGATTCACGCAGTTGAGCAGCGTGCTTCTGAGGCACCATAACGTACTTTGGTCCGCTAGCGCCAAGCGTGGACCCCTTTACGCCAGCGTTGAAGGTTTTCAGCTTGCTAACCGGCATTCCTGCCATGTCCGCGAGCTGAGAAATCTCAACCGGGCTATCGAGGCGAACGCGCGCCAGCGCCCGGCTTTCATCAGCCGTGGGCAGCTTCACGCCGTAACGCTTGCTGTTTTTGAGAATATCGCTCAAAGCCAGCATTTTTGGCACGTAGACCTTGGTTTCATGCGGCAGCGAGAGCGACCAGAAATCGGTGGGTTTACCACGCGAACGGTTCGCCTTCACGGCCTTCATTACCCGGCCTTCGCCGCTGTTATATGCCGCGACGGTCAGTAACCAGTCGCCGTCGAACATTTTGTTCAGACGTTGCATCATGTCCAGCGCCGCGGTAGTAGACGCGACGACATCACGACGCGCATCGTAACTGCGGGTCTGTTTTAAACCATAATTGCGCCCTGTGCTCGGAATGATCTGCCAAATGCCTGCGGCATTGGCGCCAGACGTCGCGTGTGGGTCAAAAGCGCTCTCCACTATGGGTAGTAATACCAGTTCCATTGGCATGTTACGTTTCTTAACTTGCCCGGCTATCCAGTACATATACGGTTCAGCCCGTAAAGTTACATCGTGGAGATAGCTCTTATTACGTAAGTACTTCTGTTTCTGTTCGCGAATCCGGGGGTTTTCCGGAATTCCCATCTTTAGCTCGTCGCTTATGGAAGTCCACAGATCCTGGTCTTGCGCGTAGAGGGTTCCATCATCTAACCATCGCGCCTGACTTGTGAACTTGCCTGCTTCCCCTTGACCAGCTGCAGAAAGGCTCTGTGCTCGCTGCTCTACGGTGCCGTCGTGCTTCGACGCCTGGCACCCTACCAGCAGGACAGAGGCGAGTAATATCGCTCGTGCCTTCATGTGTGTGTCAATAGTTGCTTAAAAGACGAGCAAGGATAACGGTGAAGGCCGAGGATGACAAGCGTTAAATCTCAGAAGTCATCTTTCTTTGACCTTAACCATGCAAATCTCTGCGCTGAGTGTTGCAAATTTGTTTCTTTGGATATTTCTTTAATTAAATCATTGTCATCCGTACGTAAAAATAAATTTATACGGCGTTCATTTTTCAGAGTAACGGGTAGTGTCTTTTGGTTTTTTGCGCGTAACTCATTAACTTTATGGTAGTAATCCTTTATATCCATATCATGTGGCAGGATACTCAATGCAAACTTCATGTTTGCTAAAGTGTACTCATGTGCGCAACAAATTAGTGTGTCATCGGGAAGGGCGTTTATTTTCATAAATGATTGATACATTTGGTCTGCTGTACCTTCGAACAGTCTGCCACAGCCTCCGGAAAACATTGTATCGCCACAAAATAGATAAGGTTCGCTGTAGAAACAGATATGTCCTAATGTGTGACCGGGAGTGGAGAAAATAGAAAATTCGCGGCCCAAAACAGTAATGCTATCGCCATCAGATACAATATCCGTGCTTCCCTTATCCTGGGTTTCTGCCGGCCCGTAAACCACAAGTTGCGGGAACTTTTGCCGCAGTTCTTTCACGCCGCCAACATGATCGTGGTGGTGGTGGGTTAACAAAATCGCTTCTGGCTGCCAGCCGTTTTCTTCAATGGCCACGAGTACCGGCGCGGCTTCGCCCGGGTCGACTATCACACAACGACGGTTATCGTCGCTAAGAACCCAGATGTAGTTGTCCTGAAATGCAGGAATACTGATAAGATTCATAAATTACCTCTCAAAGCGTTGCGGAAGGTTGCGATGAAGCCGGCAAGGATACCTCATACAATTACAGCTCCAGAGCATTGGTCCAGTATGCCTTGGGGTGAATACTATCGCGAGTCGCTGGAACGGCATATGAAACCGTGGCTGGCTAAATTATATGGCTTTCATCTACTTAAGATTGGCAATCTGAGCGCGGAAATCAATACCGAAGCCTGCGCGATCTCCCATCAGGTGAACGTTTCGCTGGGGGGAAGTCCTATCCAGGTCAAAGCCGACCCGCTGTATCTTCCTTTCGCCGCCAAATCTGTGGATGCCTGTTTACTGGCGCATACTTTGCCATGGTGCAGCGATCCGCACCGGCTGTTGCGGGAAGCTGACCGCGTGCTGATTGACGATGGCTGGATGATTTTGACCGCCTTTAATCCGATGAGCCTCGTCGGATTGCGCAAAGTGACGCCGATCCTGCGAAAAACTATCCCCTATAACAGCCGGATGTTTACCATGACGCGACAGCTTGACTGGCTGGCGCTGCTCAATTTTGAGGTGCTGCACTACGGTCGCTATCAGGTGCTGCCCTGGTCGAAGCAGGGGGGAAAAATGTTAAGTACTCATCTGCCGGCTTTGGGGTGTTTGCAGATGATCGTCGCGCGGAAAAGAACCATTCCGCTGACGCTAAATCCGATGAAGTCCGGGAAGGCGAAGACGCAGCTGCGTCCGGCCGTTGGCGCCACCAGGCAGTGGCGCGACGGGGGAAATTAGCTTTCCGGCTGGTAGCCGACGTCGTCCAGCGTGGGGTTAGACGCCGCAGCGCGCGCGAGTTCGTCACAGCGTTCGTTTTCCGGGTGCCCGGCATGGCCTTTGACCCATTCCCACTTAATTTGATGCTGGCCGAGAGCGGCATCAAGACGTTTCCACAGATCGACATTTTTAACCGGCTTTTTGTCCGCGGTTTTCCAGCCGCGTTTTTTCCAGTTATGGATCCACTGGGTTATCCCCTGGCGGACGTACTGGCTATCGGTGCTTAGCACCACTTCGCAATGCTCTTTAAGCGCTTCGAGAGCGACGATGGCAGCCATCAGTTCCATGCGGTTGTTAGTCGTCAGGCGGTAGCCCGCGCTGTAGGTTTTTTCATGCTGGCGATAGCGCATAATAGCGCCGTAGCCGCCAGGCCCAGGATTTCCCAGGCAAGAACCATCGGTGAAAATTTCTACCTGTTTGAGCATCTCTGGTAGACTTCCTGTAATTGAAATCGATATGTAAACGACAAGTCTGACATAAATGACCGCTATGAGCACTGCAATTACACGACAGATTGTTCTCGATACCGAAACCACCGGTATGAACCAGATCGGCGCCCACTATGAAGGGCATAAGATCATCGAGATCGGCGCCGTAGAGGTGATCAACCGTCGCCTCACCGGTAATAACTTCCATGTTTACCTGAAGCCCGATCGGCTGGTGGACCCTGAAGCCTTCGGCGTTCACGGTATTGCCGATGAATTCCTCATGGACAAGCCGACATTTGCCGACGTTGCCGATGAGTTCATGGAGTATATCCGCGGCGCGGAGCTGGTCATCCATAACGCATCGTTCGATATCGGCTTTATGGATTATGAATTCAAAAAGCTGAACCGCGGCATTGAGAAAACGGAGACCTTTTGTAAGGTCACCGATAGCCTGGCGCTGGCGCGTAAGATGTTCCCCGGCAAGCGTAACAGCCTCGATGCGCTCTGTTCACGTTATGAGATAGACAACAGCAAGCGTACGCTGCACGGGGCGTTGCTCGATGCCCAGATACTGGCCGACGTCTATCTGATGATGACCGGCGGGCAGACCAGCATGGCGTTTTCGATGGAAGGGGAAGGCCAACAGCAGGCCGGCGATATTGGAATACAGCGCGTTGTCCGCGCCGCCAGTAAATTACGTGTGGTTTATGCCTCTGACAGCGAGCTGGCGGACCATGAATCGCGTCTCGACCTGGTGCAGAAGAAGGGCGGAAGCTGCCTGTGGCGCGCCTGATTGCCGACAATATGCGCTAAAAATAGGCGGGCGGGCTAATTTTGCAGCAAACGATTCAAAAGTGAAGAAAAAGCGTTGACGACGATGTAGGGAAACCGTAATATTCGCCTCGTTCCCAACGGAACAACAACGCGGAGCGGTAGTTCAGTCGGTTAGAATACCTGCCTGTCACGCAGGGGGTCGCGGGTTCGAGTCCCGTCCGTTCCGCCACTATTCAGAAGGCCTGAATAAGCAATGATTCAGGCCTTCGTCGTTTGGGGGAATTATCATTTAATCCGCCCCTAACGCCTCCTCAACACACTGCATAAATACCCGCATTGCCGGGCTAACTACTTTACCGGCGTGATGAGCGCATATCGCGTTAATAGTGAGCGGAACAGCGCTAAACGGTAGCTCAACCAGCGTACCGCGCTTAAGCTCTTCCTCAACGGCGAAACGCGGCAGATAGCTGACGCCAAGATTGCTCGCCACGCACTGCTTAATACTTTCGATACTCCAGAGCTCAATGGTATTTTCCAGGGTAATGGCGCGCTGGCGCAGCGTGCTTTCAAAAATTTGCCGAAATACGCACTGTGGCTCATTGATAACAAAGCTCAGCGGGATATGTTGCCCGCAGCGGGTAAAATCGACCGCCGGATGCTGCGGCGAGGCGACCAGCGTCAGCGGCTGCTGGCCAAAGCTTTTCATGGTTAACGCGTCATCGTTGCCAACCCGATAAAACACGCCTAAATCGGCGCTATCGTTGAGTAGCGCATCGCGGATGACATAACAGTTGAGCGACTGCAGCGATAAGCGTACCTGCGGCGCCCGTTGTTTAAAGCGCTGTAGCACCTGCGGCATTTTATAGGCCAGCAGGGTTTCCCCACAGGCAACGCGCAGCTCGCCAGCCGGTTCGCCATCCTCGCGAGCCGCCTCACGAATGGTTTCCATCACCCTCGCCAGTTCATGAACGTGCGGCAATACCTTTTTACCGGATTCGGTCAGACACATGCGGCGGCCAATTTTTTCAAACAGCTGAACGGCAAGCTCTTGCTCAAGCTGTTGAATATGAAAGGTCACCGTGGATTGCGTACAGCATAGCTTTTGTGCCGCGCGTAAAAACGAGCCTTCTTCCACTACCGTTTTGAGAGTAATAAAACGCCGCAGATCCATTTCGCCACCAACTATCGAAATTATCGAATTCAGAGTCAGAAAACATTCATTTTTTTAAATGAATAGCTTCGGGTACTGTCTGCCAAAACGAAGGAGAAGACAAGTGACCCCAGCTTTGATTAGTGCTTTTTTGACTTATACCCTGATAACCGCGCTGACTCCCGGCCCCAATAATATTCTTGCCCTCAGCAGCGTCACCGCCCATGGCTTACGCCGCAGCCTGCGGGTGCTGGCGGGGATGAGCGTCGGTTTTATTATCACTATGCTGATTTGCGCGGCTTTAACCTTTTCGCTGGTGGAACTCGACTCGCGATTTACCCGGATATTGGGATGGATTGGCGCGGCGTATATCCTGTGGCTGGCCTGGCAGATAGCCAAAAGCAAACCGGGGGCAGGCGCGCTGAGTACAGAGCCGGTGGGTTTCTGGGCGAGCCTGGGCCTGCAGTTCGTCAACGTAAAAATTATTCTGTATGGCATCACCGCGCTCTCTACCTTTGTCCTGCCCGTTACCCGCGAGCCGGTTTGGCTCATCAGCGTGAGTCTGCTGCTGGCGGCGATTGGCGCGCTGGGAAATCTGTGCTGGGCGCTGGCGGGGCATCTGTTTCAGCGCCTGTTTTTGCTGTACGGGCGCCAACTAAACTGGGTGTTGGCAGCGTTATTGGTCTACTGCGCTTTGCGGATCGTGGTGGAATAAAAAGGGAGCGCAGCGGCTCCCGAAAAGTGTTTAGCCGATCGTGAAAGGATCGGCATCCTGCCAGGCCGGAAATTTCTCGCGATACTCCTGCAGCGCGGCCAACGACAGATCGGCATCGAGCCGCGTCGCCTGATGCGGTTCGGCGGTGGCGATAATCTCTCCCTGCGGGCTAATGATACGGCTATCGCCCCGATAGTGGTGGCCGTTGCCATCGGTGCCGACGCGGTTGCAGCCGGCGACGTAGGCCTGGTTTTCAATTGCTCTGGCGACCAGCAGCGATTGCCAGTGCAGCGAACGTGGGGCAGGCCAGTTAGCAACATACAGCGCCAGGTCGTAATCGTTGTGGTTACGCGACCATACCGGGAAGCGCAGGTCATAGCACACCAGCGGCAGAATCCGCCAGCCGCGCCATTCAAAGACCACTCGTTCGGTTCCTGCCTCATAATGGTGATGTTCATCCGCCATGCGGAACAGGTGACGCTTATCGTAAAAATGCGTTTTACCGCCGGGCTCTACCAGCAGAAAGCGGTTCACCGGGCCGCGTTCGGTCTGCAATGCCGCGCTACCGGCAATCAGCGCGTTGGTCTGCTCCGCTTTCGCCTGCATCCACTCAACGACCTCTTCCTGCGGCATCGACTGCTTCGCCGCTTCCATGGCAAAACCGGTAGTAAACATCTCAGGCAGTACAATGATGTCGCGCCCGCTCACTTCTTCCAGCTGACGATCGAAATGGCGCAGGTTGGCGGGACCATCCATCCACACCAGCGGTTGCTGCAACAGCGTAATTTTCAAGCCAGGCACAGTGGTGAACTCCATTATAAAGAGGGCGTTTAGATAATTTTAATACCATATCAGCAGCGGGAGGCGGCATGGAATATTTTGTTAAAAAAATGCTACTTTGGTGGGGGAGTAACAAAAGAAAAGGCGGGGAAATTCCCCGCCTTCGTCGTGATGTGCAGTATTGCTTTTATTATGCCGCTTCAATCTTGCGGATTTTTTCCGGCAGCTTTACCGGTTTGGTCGCCAGTTCATCCGCCGCGAAATCATCAACGTTAATACTGCGCAGACGGCTGGTTTCCGCACGGGTCAGGATTGCGGCTTCCTCCTGATTAATTAACCCTTTGGCCAGCGCATTAGTGGCCAGCTCATCCAGGCGGGTGAACGGCAGATTTTTACCCAGCTCTTTGCAGATGCGCTGGTGGATTGGATCCGCCGCCATCACATCCAGCAGCGCCTCTTCCAGCAGGCCAACCGGGTTATGTTCGCTTGGCGTCAGGTACTGACCGCGACCGATACGAGAGCGGGTCGCGCTCGGAACCTGCAGGATTTTCGCCACTTTATGATCCAGCTTATCGGACGGCGCATCGTAGTGACGGCCGGTCGGGAAGATGGCGAGACGCAGCGCGCCTGCGACAAAGCGGTTCGGGAAGTTCTTCAGCAGGTCATCGATAGCCTGCTCCGCCTGATACAGCGCATCCTGCACGCCCCAATGGACCAGCGGCAGATCCGCTTCATTACGGCCTTCATCGTCATAACGTTTCAGCACCGCCGATGCCAGATAAAGCTGGCTCAGCACGTCGCCGAGACGCGCGGAGATACGTTCGCGACGCTTCAGGCTGCCGCCCAGCACCGCCATTGATACATCCGACAGCAGGGCCAGGTTGGCGCTCAGGCGGTTCATGTGCTGATAGTAGCGGCGCGTGGTGTCACGGGTCGGCGCGCTGCTGGTGCGGCCGCGAGTCAGGCCCAGCCAGAAGCTGCGTACTTTGTTGCTACCAACGTGGCCGATATGTTTAAACAGCAGCTTGTCGAAGGCGTTAACGTCATTGTTCTGCGCGGCGGCCATCTCATCCAGTACATACGGATGGCAGCGAATCGCCCCTTGACCAAAGATCATCATGCTGCGGGTGAGGATATTCGCCCCTTCAACGGTAATGGCGATCGGCGCGCCCTGATAAGCGCGGGCAAGGAAGTTGCCTTCGCCCAGCATGATGCCTTTACCGCCGGTAATATCCATAGCGTCAATGATTGAACGCTGGCCACGGTGTGTACAATGATATTTAACGATTGCCGACAGCACCGCCGGTTTCTCGCCAAGCATAATCCCGTAGGTAATCAGCGAAGCGGCGGCGTCCATTACGTAGGCGTTACCAGCGATACGCGCCAGCGGCTCTTCGATCCCTTCCATTTTACCAATCGAGATTTTGAACTGACGGCGAATGTGGGCGTAGGCGCCCGTCGCCATGGCGACGGATTTCAGGCCGCCGGTGGCGTTGGACGGCAGAGTAATGCCGCGACCCACGGACAGGCACTCAACAAGCATACGCCAGCCCTGGCCGGCCATGCTCGGGCCGCCGATGATGTAATCGATCGGTACGAAAATATCTTTACCGCGAGTAGGGCCGTTCTGGAACGGCACGTTCAGCGGGAAGTGACGACGGCCAATTTCCACGCCCGGCGTTGAGGTAGGGATCAACGCGCAGGTGATACCGAGCTCTTCCTCGCCTCCCAGCAGACGGTCCGGGTCAGAGAGTTTGAAAGCCAGGCCCAGCACGGTGGCGATCGGCGCGAGGGTGATATAGCGCTTGTTCCAGGTCAGGCGCATACCCAGCACCTGCTGACCCTGCCAGTCGCCCATACAGACTACGCCGGTATCCGGGATCGCGCCGGCGTCGGAGCCCGCTTCCGGGCTGGTCAACGCGAAGCATGGGATCTCCTGACCACGCGCCAGGCGCGGCAGGTAGTGATTTTTCTGCTCTTCGGTACCGTAATGTTGCAGCAGTTCGCCCGGCCCTAAGGAGTTAGGCACGCCGACGGTGATCGCCAGGATCCCGGAAACGCCGGACAGCTTTTGCAGTACGCGAGACTGGGCATAGGCGGAAAACTCCAGCCCGCCGTACTCTTTCTTAATGATCATCGCAAAGAAGCGATGCTCTTTCAGGTACGCCCACAGCTCCGGCGGCAGATCCGCCATCTCATGGGTAATTTCGAAGTCGTTCGCCATGCGGCAGGCTTCTTCTACCGGGCCGTCGATGAAAGCCTGCTCTTCGGCGGTGAGGCGCGGCTGCGGATAGTTATGCAGCTTGTGCCAGTCCGGGTTGCCGCGGAACAGATCGCCTTCCCACCAGGTGGTGCCTGCATCGATGGCTTCTTTTTCCGTACGCGACATCGGCGGCATTACTTTACGGAAAGCGCGGAACGCCGGGGCGGAGAAAAGGGATTTACGCATCGGCGCAAAGTTGAACGGCAGCAGGATAATCGCCAGCGGCAGCAGCAGCCAGATATTCCACAGCCCCGCCACGCTGAGCGCCGCGGTCCAGGCGAGCAAAATCACGCTGCTGAGAAGCAGGCTGACT
Source organism: Klebsiella sp. 141203 (assembly GCF_032601985.1). Lineage (NCBI taxonomy): Bacteria > Pseudomonadati > Pseudomonadota > Gammaproteobacteria > Enterobacterales > Enterobacteriaceae > Klebsiella > Klebsiella sp. 141203. Next base: position 15,090 of record NZ_JAQIRL010000006.1, read on the forward strand.
CGGTGATAGAAGAGCACGCCGAGTAACACTACGGTTGCAACAATACTCAAAATCATCATAGAGAAATGCTCCCTTATCTTGTAGGAGGTCTGACCACTTGTGATGTATTGGTTGTAGTGGATGTAATTTGTTTTAGCAATGTGTTTACAAAATAATTACAACCTTGCTCACATTGTTGGCTGGAAAAGCGGCACGTAAAATCAAAAGGACGGGGGATAACGTCGCCTGCTGCTTCTCGCTTCGGCGGCTATCCGGTACACTGCCAGGGTTATTCCAACCAATACTGAAGGATTATCCTCATGTACCAGGATCTTATTCGTAACGAACTGAACGAAGCCGCGGAAACGCTGGCCAACTTTCTGCAGGACGAGGCCAACATTCATGCTATCCAACGCGCGGCGGTACTGCTGGCGGATAGCTTCAAAGCTGGCGGTAAAGTGCTTTCCTGCGGCAACGGCGGTTCTCATTGCGATGCGATGCATTTTGCGGAAGAGCTGACCGGGCGTTATCGCGAAAACCGCCCTGGTTATCCGGCGATCGCTATCTCTGATGTCAGCCATCTGTCCTGCGTGAGTAATGATTTTGGCTATGAATACGTCTTCTCCCGCTACGTTGAATCGGTTGGCCGCGCAGGCGATGTTCTGCTGGGGATCTCCACTTCCGGCAACTCCGGCAACGTGATCAAAGCGATTGAAGCCGCTCGTGCGCAGGGAATGAAAGTGATCACCCTGACCGGTAAAGACGCCGGCAAAATGGCGGGTTCCGCCGATGTTGAAATCCGCGTACCGCATTTCGGTTACGCCGATCGCATTCAGGAGATTCACATTAAGGTGATTCATATTCTGATTATGTTGATCGAAAAAGAGATGGTTAAAGCTTAACTTGCCATGATGACGGCGCCGTGGCTTCCATGTTGAGGAGCCGCGGCGACAAGGCTTTAGCGGCAGGATATTTTGTGCAGTGGTATGAGGTGATCTATGTGCGAATTGCTCGGGATGAGCGCCAATGTGCCGACCGATATCTGTTTTAGCTTCTCCGGGCTGGTTCAGCGCGGGGGCGGCACCGGGCCGCATAAAGACGGCTGGGGCATTACCTTTTACGAAGGGAAAGGGTGTCGCACATTTAAAGATCCGCAGCCGAGCTTTCAGTCGCCGATAGCCAAACTGGTACAGGATTATCCCATCAAATCCTGTTCCGTCATCGCCCATATCCGTCAGGCTAACCGCGGCGAGGTGGCGCTGGAAAACACCCATCCGTTTACTCGCGAGCTGTGGGGGCGCCACTGGACCTACGCCCATAACGGCCAGCTCAAAGGCTATAAATCGCTGAAGACGGGGAATTTCCGCCCGGTGGGCGAGACCGACAGCGAAACGGCTTTCTGCTGGCTGCTGCACCGTTTAACCGAGCGCTATCCGCGCACGCCGGGCAATATGGTCGGCGTGTTTAAATACATCGCGACGCTGGCGGGCGAAATGCGCGAGAAGGGCGTGTTTAATATGCTGTTATCGGACGGGCGCTATGTGATGGCGTACTGTTCAACCAACCTGTACTGGATCACCCGTCGGGCGCCGTTTGGCGTGGCGAAGCTGCTGGATCAGGATGTGGAAATTGATTTTCAACGTGAGACCACACCAAACGATGTGGTCTCCGTTATCGCCACTCAGCCGCTGACCGGCAATGAGGCCTGGAATAAAATCATGCCAGGCGAGTGGGCGTTATTTTGCCTCGGGGAGCGTATAGTTTGAGGCCAGCTGCGGCTGGATAACCTCGTGGCTGAGCGGCTTGCTGACGATATAGCGGCCATCCATCACCGAAACCACCGGCGGTTTGTGGGTCTGCTGGAAGTAGTCATAGCCTGGCTTCAGCTGCTTCCAGAAATCCGAATAGTACGAGAACTTATGCCGCGCCATGTTGGCGTCGGTCATCCGGAACGGGTAGATGCTGACCTGCACGCTTGGCTGGCCAAATACCAGCGCGCCGGTGACAAACTGGAAGATCTCGTCAATGCCGGTATCGGTCATCGCGTAGCAGCCGACGGAAACGCAGGCGCCGTGGATCATCAGGTATTTACCTTCATAGCCGTGCGCGCGATCGTAGGCATTCGGGAAGCCGATATTGATCGCTTTATAAAAGCGGCTGTCTGGTTTTAGCTGACTGCGCGAGACGTTATAAAATCCTTCCGGACTTTTAAAATCGCCCTGGCGTTGCTTCGGCCCGAGGCCGCCGGAGTAGTTACAGATCCGGTAGCTATCGAGAAGCTGGTAGGTTTCGCCCATTTTGACATAGAGATCGAGCATCCGCTCTTCTTTGAAGATCTCAATATAAACGGGGGAGCCCATTAACTGCTGTTTATATTCTTTGCTAACCGGCGTTGTCGGGCTGTTACTGCTGAGTAACCCAGCAAATGACACGCACGGCAACAGAAGCATCGCAATAAAGAATGCGATTTTGCGCATACTGCTTGTTCCTTGATAAAACAAAAAACCACATGCCAGGACGGCAAGAGATACCCGAAATCAGAGTTTTCTGGATTTAGAGCGCTCACATTAGCATCACGGCAGTTTTTCGCAAGCACGGTGTGGCTGCGTTTACAATTTAATGTTCCTTTATAGCGAATATTGCCGCAAAGCGCAGTGAGAACTTTGCGCAATAGCTCGCATTTTAGAAGCACTTATTGGCGCTTTTCCTACTTCTGCCACTCACAAAATGTTACACTCCCGCCGTTTATGACCAGGGTAAGAAAGGATGCTTCTCTCCCGTCTTGTGCCCCCGTGGCACCGCTATTCCTTTCTTATTCTGATATTCCATCAATAATGCTGGCCTCGGCTTGAGCCGGGGTTTAGGTTACGGATACCTGCTAACGATATGATTAAAATCACGAAAGGGCTGGATTTGCCCATAGCTGGCATGCCATTACAGCAGATCTCGTCCCGGCCTGCGGTGAAACGCGTCGCGCTGCTCGGCGAGGAGTACGTCGGCATGCGCCCCTCGATGGCGGTGAGCGAAGGCGATCGGGTGCAGAAAGGCCAGGTGCTGTTCGAAGACAAAAAGAACGCCGGGGTACGTTTTACCGCGCCAGCCAGCGGGGTAGTTAGCGCCATTCATCGCGGCGAGCGCCGGGTGCTGCAATCGGTGGTGATTGACGTCGACGGCAGTAATGATGCGGTGTCGTTTACCCGCTACGCATTAGAAGATCTTAACGATTTAGCGCGGGAAGCGGTGCAGCAACAGCTGCTGGACTCCGGGCAGTGGACGGCGTTTCGTACCCGTCCTTTCAGCAAAATTCCCGCGCCGGATAGCGTTCCGGCGGCTATTTTCGTCACCGCTATCGATACCAACCCGCTGGCGGCTGAACCGCAGCCGATTATCCTGGCCCAGCGTGAAGCCTTTGATGCCGGTCTGACGGTGCTGACGCACCTGACGGACGGTAAAGTCCACGTCTGTCAGGCCAGCGGCGGCAAGCTGGGCGGCCATCCCGCCGGGCAGGTGACATTCAACCAGTTTAGTGGCCCGCATCCGGCAGGGCTTGCCGGTACGCACATTCACTTCCTTGAGCCGGTCAGCCTGACCAAACAGGTCTGGCATCTTAACTATCAGGAGGTCATCGCCATCGGCAGACTGTTCCTCGACGGCGAGCTGTACAGCGAACGCGTCATTGCCCTTGGCGGCCCGCAGGTAAAACAGCCGCGATTGCTGCAAACCTGTCTCGGCGCCAGCCTCGATGAACTGCTGGCGGGCGAGCTGGTGGATGATGAAAACCGGGTAATTTCCGGTTCAGTCTTGAGCGGCACCCATGCCTGCGGCCCTCACGCTTTCCTCGGGCGCTACCATTTGCAGGTCAGCGTGGTACGAGAAGGCCGTGAAAAAGAGCTTTTTGGTTGGGTGATGCCGGGCAAAGAGAAGTTCTCGATTACCCGTACCACCCTTGGTCATTTCTTTAAGCGCAAGCGCTTTAATTTCTCCACTGATACTAACGGCGGTGAGCGGGCGATGGTGCCGATCGGCAACTATGAGCGGGTAATGCCGCTGGATATTCTGCCCACCATATTGCTGCGCGATCTGCTCGCCGGCGATAGCGATAGCGCCCAGGCGCTGGGCTGTCTGGAGCTGGATGAAGAAGATCTGGCGCTCTGCACCTACGTTTGTCCGGGCAAATATGAATACGGCCCGGCGCTGCGCAGCGTGTTAACCCAGATTGAGCAGGAAGGATAAGAGATGGGCTTAAAGCACCTGATTGAGAAACTTGAGCCGCATTTCACCCACGGCGGCAAGTTAGCAAAATATTACCCGCTGTATGAAGCGGCGGCGACAATCTTCTACACCCCGGGTTTAGTCACCCGCGGCGCCGCGCACGTACGTGACGCCATCGACCTCAAGCGGATGATGATCCTCGTCTGGTTTGCAGTGTTCCCGGCGATGTTCTGGGGCATGTACAACGTCGGCTTGCAGACAATTCCGGCGCTGCACAAGCTATACGGCGCCGAACAGCTGCAGCAGGTGATTGCCAACAACTGGCACTATAGCGTTGCCCAATGGTTAGGGGTGAGCTTCAGCGCCGATGCCGGGTGGCTCAGCATGATGACGCTGGGGGCGGTATTTTTCCTGCCTATCTACCTGACCGTATTCATCGTTGGCGGTTTTTGGGAAGTACTGTTCGCGATTGTGCGCAAACATGAGATCAACGAAGGCTTTTTCGTTACCTCGATTCTCTTCGCGCTGATTGTGCCGCCCACGATGCCGCTATGGCAGGCGGCGCTGGGGATCTCCTTCGGCGTGGTGATTGCCAAAGAAATTTTCGGCGGCACCGGGCGCAATTTCCTCAACCCGGCGCTGGCGGGGCGCGCGTTTCTGTTCTTTGCCTACCCGGCGCAGATTTCCGGCGACCTGGTATGGACGGCGGCGGACGGTTTTTCCGGCGCGACGCCGCTCTCCCAGTGGGCCAGCGGCGGCGGTGAAGCGCTGGTTAACGTCGCCACCGGCATCCCGGTGAGCTGGATGGACGCCTTCCTTGGCAATATTCCCGGCTCGATTGGCGAAGTGTCGACGCTGATGATCCTCATCGGCGGCGCGTTCATTATCTTTGCCCGTATCGCCTCCTGGCGCATCGTCGCCGGGGTGATGGTCGGCATGATCGCCACCGCCACGCTGTTTAACTTTATCGGTTCCGATACCAACCCCATGTTCTCGATGCCGTGGTACTGGCATCTGGTGCTCGGCGGTTTCGCCTTCGGCATGATGTTTATGGCGACTGACCCGGTATCGGCTTCCTTTACCGATAAAGGTAAATGGAGCTACGGCCTGCTGATTGGCGTGATGTGCGTACTGATTCGCGTCGTCAACCCAGCCTATCCGGAAGGGATGATGTTGGCGATTCTGTTCGCCAACCTCTTTGCGCCGCTGTTCGATTACCTGGTGGTGCAGGCCAATATCAAGCGGAGGAAGTCGCGTGGCTGAGAAGAAAAGTAACGATAGCATCGGCAAAACGCTGCTGGTGGTGCTGGTGCTTTGTCTGGTGTGCTCCATTGTGGTCGCCGGTTCCGCCGTGGGCCTCAAGTCGCGTCAGCAGGAACAACGCGCGCTGGATAAACAGCGCAATATCCTGGCCGTCGCCGGCCTGATGCAGCAGGGGATGGATGCTGACGCGGTGGCGGAAACCTTCGCCGCGCGCATTACCCCGCGGCTGGTCAATCTGGCGACCGGCGAACTGCTGGATAAAGACCCGGGCAAATTTAATCAGGCTCAGGCGCTGAAAGATCCACAGCAGAGCATCGCGCTCGACGCCAGCCAGGATCCGGCCGGGATTAAACGCCGCAGCAACCTGGCGGAAATTTACCTGGTGCGTGACGCGCAGCAGCAGATCCAGGAAGTCGTGCTGCCTATCTATGGCAATGGCCTGTGGTCAATGATGTACGCCTTCGTGGCGCTGGACGTCGATGGGCGTACGGTGAAAGGCATTACTTACTACGATCAGGGCGAAACGCCGGGGCTGGGCGGTGAGGTGGAAAACCCGAACTGGCGTCAGCAGTTTGTCGGTAAGCAGGTGCTGGATGACAACGGCATGCCGTCGTTGAAGGTGGTAAAAGGCGGCGCGCGCGCAGGCGATCTCCACGCGGTTGACGGTTTATCCGGCGCCACGCTGACATCAAACGGCGTGCAGCATAGCTTTGATTTCTGGATGGGCGAACTGGGCTTTGGTCCGTTCCTGAAAAAGGTTCGTGAGGGAGAGCTGAATAATGGCTGAACAGAGCGATATGAAAGAGGTGAAGCGCGTGCTGGTGGGGCCGCTTATCGCCAATAACCCCATCGCCCTGCAGGTGCTCGGCGTCTGCTCCGCGCTGGCGGTGACTACCAAACTGGAAACCGCCTTCGTGATGACCATTGCGGTGACGCTGGTGACGGCGTTTTCCAGCATGTTTATCTCTATGATTCGCCACCATATTCCCAATAGCGTACGTATCATCGTGCAGATGGCGATCATCGCCTCGTTGGTTATCGTGGTGGATCAGCTGCTGCGGGCTTTCGCCTATGAGACCTCTAAGCAGCTGTCGGTGTTCGTCGGGCTTATCATCACGAACTGTATCGTGATGGGGCGTGCCGAAGCTTATGCCATGAAATCGCCGCCGCTGGCCAGCTTTATGGATGGTATCGGTAACGGTCTCGGTTACGGCGCGATCCTGATTATCGTCGGCTTCCTGCGCGAGCTTATCGGCAGCGGCAAGCTGTTCGGTATCACCGTACTGGAAACGGTGCAGAACGGCGGCTGGTATCAGCCGAACGGCCTGTTCCTGCTGGCGCCGAGCGCGTTCTTCATTATCGGTTTGCTGATTTGGGCCCTGCGTAGCTGGAAGCCTGAACAGCAGGAAAAGGAGTAACCGGTCATGGCTCATTACATTAGCCTGTTTGTCCGCGCGGTGTTCGTTGAGAACATGGCGCTGGCCTTCTTCCTCGGGATGTGTACCTTCCTCGCGGTGTCGAAAAAGGTTTCCACCGCGTTTGGCCTCGGCGTTGCGGTCACGGTGGTGCTGGGTCTTGCCGTACCGATCAACAATCTGGTCTATAACCTGGTGCTGCGCGACGGCGCATTGATGGAAGGCGTAGACCTCAGCTTCCTTAACTTCATCACCTTTATCGGGGTGATTGCGGCGCTGGTGCAAATACTTGAGATGATCCTCGATAAGTACTTCCCGGCACTCTATAACGCGTTAGGGATCTTCCTGCCGCTTATCGCCGTTAACTGCGCTATTTTCGGCGGCGTGTCGTTTATGGTGCAGCGCGATTACAACTTCCCGGAATCTATTGTCTACGGCTTTGGTTCCGGTATTGGCTGGATGCTGGCGATTGTCGCGATGGCGGGGATCCGCGAAAAAATGAAGTACGCCAACGTGCCCGCCGGTCTGCGCGGGTTAGGGATCACCTTTATCACCACCGGACTGATGGCGCTCGGCTTTATGTCATTCTCCGGTGTGCAGCTATAAGGGCGGAAAAGTATGGAAATTATTCTTGGCGTGGTGATGTTCACGCTGATCGTGCTGGTCCTGTCGGGGCTCATCCTGGTGGCGCGCTCGAAGCTGGTGAACGCGGGCGACGTGGTTATTGAAATCAATAACGAAGCGGATAAACAGATCCGCACGCCGGCGGGCGACAAACTGCTGAACACGCTCTCCAGCAACGGTATCTTCGTCTCTTCCGCCTGCGGCGGCGGCGGCTCCTGCGGCCAGTGCCGGGTGACCATCAAAGAAGGCGGCGGCGATATTTTGCCGACCGAGCTTTCGCATATCACCAAACGCGAAGCCAAAGAAGGGTGCCGCCTGGCCTGCCAGGTGGCGGTGAAGCAGAATATGAAAATTGAGCTGCCGGAAGAGATTTTCGGCGTGAAAAAATGGGAGTGCGAGGTTATCTCTAATGATAACAAAGCGACCTTCATTAAAGAGCTCAAATTACGGGTGCCGGATGGTGAAGCGGTGCCGTTCCGCGCCGGCGGTTATATTCAGATCGAATGCCCGTCGCATAAAGTGGCCTATGCCGACTTTGATATTCCCGATGAATATCGCTCAGACTGGGACAAGTTCAACCTGTTCCGCTATGTCTCTGAGGTGAAAGAGCCGACCCTGCGCGCCTACTCGATGGCTAACTACCCGGAAGAGGAGGGCATCATTATGCTCAACGTGCGTATCGCCACGCCGCCGCCGAAGGTACCGGATGCGCCGCCGGGGATTATGTCGTCCTATATCTGGTCGCTGAAGCCTGGCGATAAGGTGACGATTTCCGGGCCGTTTGGCGAGTTCTTTGCCAAAGAGACCGACGCCGAGATGGTGTTTATCGGCGGTGGCGCGGGAATGGCGCCGATGCGTTCGCACATCTTTGACCAGCTTAAGCGCCTGCACAGCAAGCGTAAAATCAGCTTCTGGTACGGCGCGCGTTCGCTGCGTGAAATGTTCTATGACGATGAGTTTGAACAGCTGGCGCGCGAAAACCCCAATTTTACCTTCCACGTCGCGCTCTCCGATCCGCTGCCGGAAGATAACTGGACCGGGCATACGGGCTTTATCCATAATGTTCTGTATGAAAACTATCTGCGCGACCATCCGGCGCCGGAAGATTGCGAGTTCTATATGTGCGGGCCGCCGGTGATGAACGCCGCGGTGATTAAAATGCTCAAAGACCTGGGCGTTGAAGATGAGAACATCATGCTCGACGACTTTGGAGGCTGATGATGTGGACGGTATTTGTCGCGACCTTTGTGATTTTTGCGCTGGTGATCCTTGGCATGTCCCTGGGCTACCTGGTGAAGCGTAAGAGTATTCAAGGCAGCTGCGGCGGGATCTCCTCGCTGGGGCTGGAGAAAGTCTGCGACTGTCCGGAACCGTGCGACGCGCGTAAGAAACGTCTCGCCCGCGAGGCGCAGCGCCAGCAGCAGCGCATTCTCTAATGCGCCGACGGCGCTACGCTTGCGTTTTCAGGCCGCTTTCGCGGCCTTTTTTATCTTACTGCCAGCTTTTCGCCTGCGCCGGAGAGTCCACCATCACGCCGTCGGCGCCCAGCTCTTTCGCCGTACGATAATCTTCCGCGCTATTGATACCGAAGAAAATGATGTGGGCCTTACCCTGCGAGCGGAAGCAATCCATCGCCTCTTTATCCCAGGTGAGCGTCGCCGGAGAAACGCCTTCACCGAGGGTAAACTTCTCGACTACCTCCACCTTGCGCTTCAGCTCCAGCCCGTACCACTTATCGCCATCGCGCTGGCTGTCTTGCTGACACTGGTGGCTGAGCGAAACGTTTGCAAGCCTGGTTCGGGTTTCGCTGCGGCTAACAAAGCGTGGGATTGGTTGCGGCAGAGCGGCGATATAGCGGTCTTCGGTGGAGTAAACCCGTACCCGCTCGAGGCTATGGGTGTTTTTTAACACCTCCAGCAGACGTTCGCCCATCACCACCGGATCGGCATCCGGTGATTTTATATCGATGTAGAAGAAGGTCTGCGGCCACTGCTGCAGCACGCTTTGCAAGGTCGGGATCGTGGCCTGCTTGCCGCGCCACGGACGGCTGTCATCGCCCCATTTCCAGCCGGCATCGACTTTTGCCAGCTCGGCGGCGGTTAAGCTTGAGATCTTGCCCTCGGCGTTGGTCAGGGCGGAGAGATCGCTTGAGCGATAGAGCACCGGTACGCCGTCGCGGCTTAGCTGTACCGTAATCCAGATGGCCTGCGCGTGGTTTTCCAGCGCCAGCTTGATGGCCGGTAGGGTGTTTTCCGGCGCATCGCCGGTGCCGCCGCGGTGGGCAATCAGCTGCGGGTTGGCGAAAGCGCTGCCGGTTGCCAGCAGACAGAGTAGCGTGAGTATTTTCTTCATGATTGTATCTTCCTGATTCATTATTTAAATGCATGAAAATAAACGTGATTTATTTCACTTTTATGTTGTAACAGCTTTTTTGGCGGTTGAATTAAAAAAAGAATAAAATTCGCACGTAGTTTTGCTATGCTGTATGGGTATACAGTGTTGGGCAAGGCGATGCGTAAAATTATCCATGTCGATATGGACTGCTTCTTCGCAGCGGTGGAAATGCGTGACAACCCGGCGTTGCGCGATATCCCCATTGCAATCGGCGGCAGTCGGGTACAACGTGGCGTGATTAGTACCGCGAACTATCCTGCGCGTAAGTTTGGCGTGCGCAGCGCGATGCCGACGGCGACGGCGCTTAAACTGTGTCCGCACCTCACGCTGCTGCCGGGGCGCTTTGATGCCTACAAAGAAGCCTCGAACCATATCCGTGAAATTTTCTCCCGCTATACCTCGTTAATCGAGCCGCTGTCGCTGGATGAAGCCTACCTTGACGTGAGCGACAGCGTACACTGCCACGGCTCTGCCACGCTGATGGCCCAGGAGATCCGCCAGACCATCGAGCGTGAACTGAATCTCACCGCTTCGGCGGGGGTGGCGCCGGTTAAATTTCTCGCCAAAATCGCTTCAGATATGAACAAGCCGAATGGTCAGTTCGTCATTGCCCCGCACCAGGTGGCGGAATTTGTGCGGTCTCTGCCGCTGGCGAAAATCCCAGGCGTCGGGAAGGTGTCGGCGGCGAAGCTGGAAAATATGGGGCTGCGTACCTGTGGCGACGTGCAGAACAGCGATCTGGCGATGCTGCTTAAACGCTTTGGTAAGTTTGGGCGTATCCTGTGGGAGCGCAGCCACGGCATTGACGAGCGCGAAATCCATAACGATCGTCAGCGTAAATCGGTCGGCGTCGAGCGCACTCTTGCGGAAGATATTCACGAGTGGTCAGACTGCGAAGCGATTATCGAAAATCTCTATCCCGAGCTCGAACGCCGTCTGGCGAAGGTAAAACCGGATCTACTGATCGCCCGGCAAGGTATCAAACTGAAGTTTAACGATTTTCAGCTCACCACTCAGGAGCACGTCTGGCCGCGGTTAAACAAAGAGGATTTAATCGCGACCGCACGCAACGCCTGGCTTGAACGTCGGGGCAGCCGCGGCGTGCGGCTGGTGGGGTTACACGTGACGCTGCTCGACCCACAGCTCGAAAGACAACTGGTACTTGGACTATAACGATGTTAACGATCAGGTCGTATCTAGAAGATGATTTTCCGGCGCTGTGCGCCATTTTTTTGCGCGCGGTGAGAGAGACCGCCAGCCGGGATTATTCTCCCGCGCAAATTGCCGCCTGGGCGCAGGTTGATGAATCCCGCTGGCGGCAGAAACTTGCTCATTCGCAAGTGCTGGTGGCGGTTATTGATAATCAGCCGGTTGGATTTATCACTGCCGTTAATGATTATATCGACCTTTTATTCGTCTCGCCGGATTATACCCGCCGGGGAATAGGCCATGCGCTCATCGGGGCGGTCTGCGCCAGCCATCCGGGAAAGGTACTGTCGGTCGATGCGAGTATAACGGCACGATCCAGTTTTCTTCGTCAGGGATTCCGTGTCGTCGCTGAGCAGCGAGTAGAATCGCGTGGAGAGTGGTTCACCAACTATCGAATGGAAAAACGCGGTTCGGGTAAGGCTGAATAGATACTGTTATCGGTTTGCGATTTCTTTAGCTTGAGAAAAGCTTTTATCTTATAAAGCTGAGAGTCTGTTGCGGTCCAGTCGCCGCCAGGAATTTTCCCGGAGGCGGCGCGTTGCGCCTTATCCGGGCTACCAAACTGCACATTACTGTAGTCGGCGTAGGTCGGGTAAGGCGTTAGCCGCCACCCGACAATACAGGTCATAACCGGGCCGGAGAGACAACCGACGGCATGGCGCCGCCGGTGTAGGGCTTACTTAGCCGGAATCGCTTTCAGCAGTTCGGTCAGCAGCGTCCAGTACTGGCCGACGCTCTCGATATGAACCTGCTCATCCGGGGAGTGCGGGCCGGTAATGGTTGGGCCGATGGAAACCATGTCCATGTCCGGATACGGTTTTTTGAACAGACCGCATTCCAGGCCAGCGTGGATAATCTGAATGTTCGGCGTCTTGTTGAACAGACGCTGATAGGTCTCGCGCACCAGGTGCATAACCGGGGAATTGGCATCCGGCTGCCAGCCTGGGTAAGCGCCTTTGGCTTCGGTTTTCGCCCCGGCCAGTTTGCCCAGCGAATCCAGCATGCTGACGACGTAGTCTTTACCGCTGTCGATCAGCGAGCGAATCAGGCAGTGGATCTGCACGTTGTCGTCGGTCATGGTCACGACGCCGACGTTCAGCGAGGTTTCAACCACGCCTTTGGCGACGTCAGAGTTGCGGATCACGCCGTTCGGCGTCGCGTTCAGCAGGCGCACGAAACCGTCGCGGGAAGCCTGAGTCAGCGCCGCTTTATCGTTCGCGACCGCTTCCAGCAGGACGACCAGATTCTTCTCTTTGGCCGCCAGTTCGTTTTTCAGGATCTCCTGGTAAGTATTCACCAGTGCTTTCAGCGCATCCGCTTTATCCGCGGCGACGGCGACGGTCGCGAAGGCTTCACGCGGGATGGCGTTACGCAGCGTACCGCCGTTGAAATCCACCAGACGCAGATCCAGTTCATCGGCATGGCCCGCCAGGAAGCGCGCCAGCAGCTTGTTAGCGTTGCCCAGACCGACGTGGATTTCACCGCCGGAGTGGCCGCCTTTTAAGCCTTTCAGGGTCAGTTTAAAGCTCTGGAAACCGTCAGGAATCGCTTCGCGAGTCAGCGCCAGGTTAGAGGTGAAATCGATACCGCCGGCGCAACCCATGTAGATTTCGCCTTCTTCTTCCGAATCGGTATTGATCAGGATATCCGCCTGCAGCCAGTTGGCCTGCAGACCGAACGCACCATCCATGCCGGCTTCTTCGGTCATGGTCAGCAGCACTTCCAGCGGGCCGTGGGCAACGCTATCGTCGGCCAGCACCGCCAGCGCGGAGGCCATACCGATGCCGTTATCCGCGCCCAGGGTGGTGCCGCGCGCTTTAACCCACTCGCCGTCGATGTACGGCTGAATCGGGTCTTTGGTGAAGTCGTGGACGGTATCGTTATTTTTCTGCGGCACCATATCGAGGTGCGCCTGCAGAACCACCGGCTTGCGGTTTTCCATACCGGCAGTCGCGCCTTTACGAATCAGAATGTTGCCAACCTGGTCGCGTTCCGCGTGTAAGCCTTTCTCTTTTGCCCAACCCATGATGTGCTCGGCGAGCTGTTCTTCGTGATAGGACGGGTGCGGGATGGAGCAAATTTTGGCAAAAATATCCCAAAGCGGTTGCGGGGATAATTGAGACAATTCAGACACGATGAGTCTCCTTACAGTCACCTGCAAAAGTCGTTTACAGGTCGAGGGTTAGCAATAAGATTCACTACAAGCTCGGGCTTGCGCGATGTGGTTGAGAATACCACTTTCCGCGCGCTCTGCTAGTGTAAAGCACGCAAAAAGCGTTGCTGGAGGCGCTTAATACTGGTTTTTAGTGCGTCAGGTCTCTATAATCTCGCGCAACCATTTTCCCCCTCGAACAATATTTAAGCCGTTATACACAGGCTGGGACAATTCACATGAGCGAAAAATACGTCGTCACCTGGGACATGTTGCAGATTCACGCCCGCAAACTGGCAAGCCGTCTGCTGCCGGTTGAACAATGGAAAGGCATCATTGCCGTTAGCCGTGGCGGTCTGGTACCGGGAGCTTTACTGGCGCGTGAACTGGGTATTCGTCATGTTGATACCGTATGTATCTCTAGCTACGATCACGACAACCAGCGCGAACTGAAAGTACTGAAGCGCGCTGAAGGCGATGGCGAAGGTTTCATCGTTATTGATGACCTGGTCGATACCGGCGGCACCGCTGTCGCTATCCGCGAAATGTATCCTAAAGCGCACTTTGTCACCATTTTCGCCAAGCCGGCGGGCCGTCCGCTGGTTGATGATTATGTGGTTGATATCCCGCAGGATACCTGGATTGAACAGCCGTGGGATATGGGCGTCGTCTTCGTACCGCCAATCGCTGGCCGTTAATTCCCGCCAATAGTGAATAATTACCACGCCCGGTTATGCCGGGCGTGGTTTTTTTTACCCTGACGCGGGTTACAATAGCGCAAGCAGCAACATGATGGAGGCGGCACATGTCACAGGCTAACCTTAGCGAAACGTTGTTTAAACCCCGATTCAAATACCCGGAAACCTCAACGCTGGTCCGTCGGTTTTCATCCGGCCAGCATCAGGACATGCAGACCGCGTTGAGCGGTAATCACGTCGATCACTGGTATCGCTTAATCAATCGCCTGATGTGGATCTGGCGCGGCGTCTCGCCGCAAGAGATATGGGATGTCCAGGCGCGCATCGTGATGAGCGATGCCGAGCGCTCCGACCCGGAACTCTACGATACGGTGATTGGCTATCGCGGCGGCAACTGGGTGTATGAGTGGACTAAACAAGCGATGATGTGGCAGCAAAAAGCGACTCAGGAAGCCGATCCTCTGCAGAGCGGTCGCCACTGGCTGCACGCCTCCAACCTCTATAGCATCGCCGCCTACCCGCATATTAAGGGCGATGGGCTAGCCGATCAGGCGCAGACGCTGGCCAATCGGGCCTATGAAGAGGCGGCGCAACGTCTGCCGGGCGAGCTGCGTGAACTGGAGTTCGCTATCCCCGGCGGCGCGCCGGTGACGGGCTTCCTGCATATGCCGAAAGGCGAAGGCCCGTTCCCGACGGTGCTGATGTGCGGCGGTCTGGATTCGCTGCAAACCGATTATTACAGCCTGTATGAGAAGTATTTTGCCCCGCTGGGTATCGCCATGCTGACGCTGGACATGCCGTCCATCGGTTTCTCAACCAAGTGGACGCTGAGCCAGGACACCAGCATGCTGCATCAGTACGTGCTGCAGCATCTGCAGAATGTCCCCTGGGTTGACCATACCCGGGTGGCGGCATTTGGTTTCCGCTTCGGCGCCAATATTGCGGTTCGTCTGGGGTATCTGGAATCGCAGCGGCTGAAGGCGGTGGCCTGTCTGGGACCGGTGGTGCATAACCTGCTGGTGGATCCGCAGCTGATGGCGCGGGTGCCTGAGATGTTCCTCGATGTGCTGGCATCGCGTCTTGGCATGCACGATGCTTCCGACGAAGCGCTGCGCGTCGAGCTCAACCGTTATTCATTAAAAACCCAGGGCTTGCTGGGCCGCCGTTGCCCTACGCCGATGCTCTCCGGCTACTGGAAAGACGATCCCTTTAGCCCCGAAGAGGAGTCGCGGTTAATCACCTCGTCTTCGGCGGATGGCAAGCTGCTGGAGATACCGTTTAAGCCGGTTTACCGTAATTTCGATCACGCATTGCGTCAGATTGCCCGCTGGATCAACCATAGATTTGGTTAATATATTGCTAAATTTTATTGGTTTGGTAAAACAGTTGCATCACTAAAGGAGATCGCAATGACGTTACCGAGTGGACACCTGAAAAGTAAGCTGATTAAAAAATTCACGGCGCTAGGCCCCTATATCCGTGAAGGGCAGTGTGAAGAGAACCGCTTTTTTTTCGACTGCCTGGCAGTTTGCGTCAACGTTAAACCAGCGCCGGAGAAGCGGGAATTCTGGGGCTGGTGGATGGAAATGGAAGCACAGGAATCTCGTTTCACTTATAGCTACCAGTTCGGCCTGTTTGATAAAGAGGGTGACTGGCAAGCGGTCGACATCGACGATCCTGAAGTTCGTGAAAGACTCGAAAAAACGCTGCGTGAGTTCCACGAGCGCGCTGCGGCGCTGCTGACGACGTTCAATCTAAAACTCGAACCGGCTGACGATTTCAGCGAACCGGTTCGCCTGCGCGCGTAATTTCTCCCGGGTGCCTGTTACCGCAGGCACCCCCCGAAAAAATCGATACCAATTGTAAATAACCGCCGCACCAATCCGCCTCTCGTTATACGAGGCGGCAATATAGTAGGTAGTTAAACGAAAATATTATTTACCCCTTCCTGGGGGGCTACTGCTGTGGTTTTACGTTCTGTTTACCATGTAATGATATTTGGGTGACATATTACAGCCTGAATCAATGCTTAAGATAAATATAACTATTTGTTTGTTAACGGTTAATTCGTGTTTGATTAATGCTGGGTGCTATTCGAATTATAATTCTACTTCTTTTTTATTATTTATCCGCTTACCGTTACTCCATGGTGGGAATCAGTACATCAAAAACGCTGTGTTAATAAAGAGCGATTGAAAATAACGCTGATGTATTCTGATGACTAATAATACCCGAGGCCTGAAACAATACGCCGGAGCCGCCGGCGGTTGGGGGGCCGTTAAAGCCTGTACCGCCCACGTTTTGGGGCAAAAAACGCCGCTGCGCGATACCATCGCACTATTTAAAATGAACCAGGTTAAAGGGTTTGACTGCCCTGGCTGCGCCTGGCCGGACCCGGAACACCGCTCGCCGATGGAGCTGTGCGAAAACGGCGTCAAGGCCGTGTCGTGGGAGACAACGGCAAAGAAAGCGACGCCTGAATTCTTTGCTCATCATACGCTTGCGGATCTGTGGCAGCGCAGTGATTATGAGCTAGAAAATTACGGTCGTCTCACTCATCCGATGAAGTACGACATCATCAGCGATACCTATCAACCGGTCGCCTGGGAACAGGCATTTGCCGAAATCGGCGAGATCATGCGTGGTTTTGCGCCGGACGAGATGGAGTTTTATACCTCAGGGCGCACCTCCAACGAAGCGGCGTTTCTCTATCAACTGTATGCCCGGGAATATGGCAGCAACAATTTCCCTGACTGCTCCAACATGTGCCATAGTCCCACCGGCACGGGGCTGGGCTCGTCTATTGGTATTGGTAAAGGAACCGTTGAACTTAGCGATTTTGAGGCGGCCGATCTGGTGATTTGCGTGGGTCATAACCCCGGAACGAACCATCCGCGAATGCTCTCTACGCTACGGGAAGTAGCGCAGCGCGGTGGTAAAATCATCTCGGTTAACCCGCTGCGCGAGCGTGGTCTGGAACGCTTTAGTTTTCCGCAGTCGCCGTCCGATATGTTGTTAGGTCAGCATACCGACCTTTCCAGCGACTATTTCCAGATCCGCGTCGGCGGCGATGCCTGGTTCTTCCGCGGAGCAATGAAAGCGCTGTTGGCCTTAGATGCGCAGCATCCGGTCATTCATCACGACTTTATTGCCGGGCACACTTCGAGCTATCCGGCGCTGTTGGCCGATCTTGAAGCGCTATCGTGGGACGATATCGAGCGTGGAGCAGGGGTTAAACGCGAAGTGGTCGAATACTTTGCCGGGATCTACAGCCGTCATCAGCGGGTGATCATTAGCTATGGTTTGGGTATCACTCAACATCGCAACGGCACGCAGAACGTACAACAACTGGTTAATCTACTGTTGATGCGCGGTAATATGGGGCGCAAAGGCGCGGGCATCTGTCCGTTGCGCGGTCACTCCAACGTGCAGGGCGACAGAAGCGTCGGCATTAACGAAGCCCCGAGTGAAGAGTTTAATCTGCGACTGGAGAGCTACTTTGGCATCAAGGCGCCGCGCCAGCATGGCCGTTCCTCGGTCGAAAGTATCAAAGCGATTGAAGATAAACGCGCGCGCGGCCTGATCTGCATGGGCGGTAATCTGGCGGTAGCGATGCCAGATCCGCTGCGTACATTCCCGGCCATGCGCCGCCTGGAACTGCAGGTCCATATCGCCACCAAGCTGAATCGCTCGCATCTGTTGGCGGGCAAAGATACCTTTTTATTCCCGGCGCTTGGCCGCAGCGAACGCGATCTGCAAATCTCGGGCGTACAGTCGATCACCGTCGAAGATTCAATGAGCATGGTACATGCCTCTACCGGTTCGCTGAAGCCTGCTTCTCCGCATTTGCTATCCGAACCGGCCATTGTCGCCGGACTGGCCCGCGCGACGCTGCCGGATAGCCCAGTCTCCTGGGAGCGGTTGACGGGTGATTACCGTCTGATCCGTGACGCGATTGAAGCGGTGATCCCGGAATTCCATCAGTTTAATGCGCGCATTGCCGCGCCGGGCGGCTTCCGCCTTGATAACCCGGCTTCGCGTGGCGAATATCGTACCGAATCGGGTAAAGCGACGTTCCATGTCTGCAATCTGACCGCCGTTGATGATGCGCTACCGGTGGATAGTCTGGTATTGACTACCATCCGCAGCCACGATCAATACAACACCACCATCTACGGCATGGATGACCGCTATCGCGGCGTAACCGGCCGCCGCGATATTATCTTCCTCAGTGAGGAAGAAGCGCGTAAGCGTCAGTTGAGGCAGGGGGATCGGGTCAATATCATGGCACTGGATGCGCGGGGCGAACCGGACGGTGAGAAAGTGCTGTTGAATCAGACGGTGTTTATCGTATCGATGGCGGCGGCCTCGGTTGCCGCTTATCTACCGGAGGCCAATATTCTGCTGTCGTTGGATGCGGTCGATAAAGAGAGCCTGACGCCGGCTTATAAGAGCGTACCGGTACTTATTCGCCGGGCCTGAGGAATAACGGAGCCAGGCTAAGGCTGGCTATCTCCGTTGCCGGTATTACGATTTCAACACTCGAAATGGCTGGCCGACCACTACCTGACCGGCGGCCAGATCTTTCGTCACCACGGTACCCGCGCCAATTTTAACATTATCACCCAACGTCACCGGGCCGATGACCACCACGTGGGCGCCGAATTCGACGTTATTGCCAATCACCGGGCTTGCCCCTTCGCGGCCTTCGCTATCCGTCAGGCTGCCGATGGTGGCTCCCTGACGCAGGATACAGTTTTCACCGATGACGGTGCCGCGGTTGAGGACGATGCAGTGCGGATGATACAGCTTCAGCCCGTAGCCGATCCGCGTCTGCCACGGTAGTTCGACGCAAAACAGACATTCGTTAATCAGTTTATTGAGAATAACGAATGGAATGCCGAGCAGCTTGTAAAACGGGTTGCGGCTGCGATACAGCGTCGCGAGGCGATAGAGCAGAATCGCGATTTTCGCCTTCATACTGCCGGTATGTTTGATCTCGCGGCGGACCTGACTGATGGCATTAGGCATGAATTCTCCGTTTACTTAAGGGAAAAGGTGGTCAGTTGATACCAGCCGTCGGCGGTTTTGCCTTGGTTGGCCAGCAGCAGCCGCGGCTTGCCCTGGGTATCGGTAATGGCGGTCTGCAATGCGTAATCGCCTGCGGGCAGCGAGGCGGGTAGCGTGAGAGTGACAGTGCTTTGCATATCCCCCGGCAGCCAGCGGCGCACATCATCCTGGGTTTTTAACTGGGTAACCGTGGCGCCGGCGGCGTTGACCACGCGCCATTGTACCGGGTAGAACAGGTAGGCCGGAGCGACGCCATCATTACGCCAGGTGACATTGATCGCTAACGGCTTACCAGCCTTAACCGGCGTCTCGAAGGCGAGTTTGTTAACCCGGAAACGGTAGCCGATTCGCAGTAAGGCTTTATCGACAATATCGCGGTATTCCGCCGGAATCGGTCTTGATTTCAGGTTCAGGCTGCTGGCGTGTTGCTGCAGCGCCCAGTCGAAGGTAGCCTGCACCTCTTCACGCGTGTAGTGCTGCACGCTCTGCCATTCGCTCATATAGCCGCAGATCTCAAGGCTGACGGGCGCTCGTTTCCAGCTATCGACAAACCCCGGCGCGGCGGCCTGGGCGGCGGCCAGACGCTGCGGATAATCATCGCGCATATGGCTCCACTCGCTGGAGAAGTTATGCCAGTCGCCCCAGCAGTCCGCCCGCCAGCCCGCGCCGCGGCGGCTGGCCGAGGCTAGCGAATCGCCGCCGCTAATCAGCATGATTTTCGGCGTTTTCGGGAAGCTATCGAAATGCATATCAACATAGCGATTGAGCTGCTCCGGCGTGTATTTCTCCATTAACGGCGGAATGTCGCTAAAGTTGGAGTTGTGCCATTCGCCCCAGGATCCGACCATGCCGATATCGATAAAGGCCAGTTCCGGATTGCCGTCGTAGCGCTGACCAAGGGCATTCAGCAGTTTTTGCGCATAGGCGATAAACGTTGGATCGCTGAGATCCGGCACGAAGGTTTTGCCGTCGGCGACCCACTGTCCTTTGATCCCTTTAGCGATCAGCCAGTCGGGAATTTTTGATCCCGTTTGCGGCTCGTCGAGCGCCATTACCCGCAGGCCGACGTTCATGGCTGGCTGATGGCTGGCGGCGACGCTAAAAGCGTTATCGATCGGCGCGAAATTGTAGACCCCTTCCTGTGGTTCCAGCTCGCTCCAGTAGAAGCGATCGTACTCAAAACCGGTATCGGGATACTCGGCGCGGGTCGGTTTTTCACCATAGCCATCATGAAAGCTGGCGACGCCGATGCCCGGATTGGTGAGCAGACCGTCGAATGGGGGCGGGGTGATGACCGTGGTTTGCGCGCCAACGGATGCTGACGCCAGCGTGCTGGCCAGCAGCAGGGCGCGAAACAGGGGGGCTCTACGCAGAGATGATTTCGCCATACTCAATTCACTTTGTCATGTGGTCATGAAGATTAACAAACCACGTCCAGATACCGACATGGAAATTTTTAAATACATCAATGCCTAATGCTGATTTCAGCATATAGAGCGCCAGCAGGATCGACAGCAGGGCGAATACCACGCCAAGCGTAATCAGCAGCGTCGCGAAGATGCGTCCGAACAGAGTGCTTTCGCGCGAAACTTTGCGCAGATCGCGACCAAAAAGAAACACCACAAAATAGCGACGATGCAGGAACGGAAAGCTGTGGCGAAAATCGATGCGATGGCGTGACGCCAGGTTGGCGCGTACCAGCGCCTGCTCGATTCCCCGTTTCTGCTCCGCGGTTAATGAGGTTTCCACCTCCTGGTCAAGCGCGGCATAAAAGCGCTCGACTACCAGTTCAGCTGTAGATTTCGGCACGAGTAACCTGCTTACGTTAAGCGCTGATAGACTTGCGCGGTTTGCGCGGCAATTTCCGGCCAGCGGTACTTCGGCATAAACTCGCTGTAATCCGCTTTTTCACCTGCGACCCATTGCTGCAGTTTCTGCGTCAGGGCCGGAACGTTGCCGACCGGGAAGTAGTCTGCTGGCGGTAGGCCAATTTCAAGGTTGGCCGGAATGTCGCTGACTACCACCGGCAGCGACCACGACATGGCTTCCAGCAGCGCGATCGGCAATCCCTCATGATAAGAGGGCAGCACGAATAGCCCGGCCTGCGAGAACAGCGTATGCAGCGGCGCGCCGCTGATAAAGCCGGTAAGGATAACGTTTGGCGTGGCGGTCGCCTGTTGCTTCAGACGCTCGCTATATTCATCGGCGTGGTCGGCATCGCCAATGAGCACTAGCGGTACCGAACATCCGGCGGCGGCATAGGCGGCAACGAGATCGTGCAGTCCTTTCTCTTCGACAAAACGGGCCACGGCAACGATATACTGGCCCGGTTTTAGACCGTATTTATCGAGGATCTCCGCCTGCCGATCCGCAGGAGGCAGGTCGACCTGGCGCACGCCGTTGTAGATAACATGGGCGTTATGGCGGCCATGCTTGTGCTTAATCAGATTATTGATGACCTCGGAAATGACGATCACTTCATTGGCGTATTTCACCGCCCATTTTTCGCCAAGGCGCAGCATCTCTTTGGCCATCCGGCCCCATTTCTGCCGATCGTAATCCGGGCCATGATGGGTAAAGACGACGCGTTTTCCCAGCAGACGCAGCAACGGCACCACCAGGCCGGGGCCGACGGCGTGAACGTGAACCACGTTGGAGCCGTCGAATAAGGTACTGAATGCCGCCAGCGTCGAGTGAATAATAGCCTCGAATTTACGGCTTTTCGGCGCCCACAGGCTCTTGAGTTTAACGCCCTGATATTCGCTGCGTCGGTAGTTCACATAGGGCGAGCGGGCGATCACGCAAACTTCCGCGCTGCCCTGGCGATAGATTTCCGGGTATAAATTCTGGCAGTGCGTTTCCACGCCGCCCTGCACATCGGGGATCCCGCGAGTGCCTAATACCGTGACGTTGATGGTCATTTTTTCTCCCCGACAAGTTGCTGATAAAGCGCCTGCAGCACCTGCATGTGGCGGGCGAGATCGTATTTTTCTTCCAGCCGCCGGCGGGCGTTAATTCCCATACTGCGGGCCAGTTCAGGGTCCGCAGCCAGTTTGTCCATCAGTTGCGCCAGCGCATCGCTATTGCCGGGCTCAACCAGATAGCCGTCGACGCCGTCACGGATCTGTTCCGGGATACCGCCAATATTGCCGCCGATCACCGGGCGGCCAAAAGCCATGGCTTCGAGCACCGACATGGAGCAGTTTTCATAATATTCAGAGGGGACGACTACCGCGCGGGCCCCGCGAATAAGGTTATTCAGCTCCTCGCCGTGTTTCATATAGCCGAGGAACTGCGGGCCGTTGAAGCGCGCGCGCAGGTCTGCGCCCAATGGGCCATCGCCGACAATCTTAAGCGGCATCGCCTCCCGCATTTTTTGCTGCGCCTGCGCCAGCGTCGGCACGCCTTTTTCCCGACTCAGGCGGCCAATATAGAGAAAATAGTCGCCTGCGGTTTCGCCGGGCACGGTGCTATTGGCATCAATACCGTTGACGATCACTTCAATGCGGGCGTCGGGCAGCTTACGCAGCAGGGTCTGGCGCATAAACTCGCTCGGGGCGATGATACAGTCGAGCATGGCGTAATTTTGGGCGAATTTCTGCCAGTAGGCTTCCAACGATAGCAGCAGGCTTTTGAAAGTATCGCCCTGCTGGCAGCGGTGACGAAAAGCGTTAATCACCGACCCGGTGAGACACTCTTCGCAGACATGACCATCGCGCAGCATGGTGTAGGAAGGGCAGACGATTTTGTAATCGTGGGCGGTGAGTACCGTTTTGCAGCCAAAGCGTTTCGCCACGCCGATAACGGCAGGCGTAAGTTGATGATAGATATTATGAAAATGAACAATATCCGGCCGCTCGCGCAACAAAAGCGTGTTGAGCTTCGCGCAGGCCTCGGCATTATAAATAAAGTCCACCCCGGCTTTGATTTTGCTCATCAGGCCGTGACTGTCGTGATAATCGACGTTATGGACGAAAAATTCCTCCCACGGCGACGGTTTATTTTCCGCGTGCTGCATGCTGAAGTCGACCACCTGGTAGCCGGCTTGCAGCATCGCGTCGCGCTCCTGAAAATAAACGGTTTCCGCGCCGCCTTTGATAAAGAAGAATTTGTTAACGAAGAGAATTTTCATTTTCAGTATCAATATGCTGTGGATTCGAGACGGTCACCGCCGGGCGTTTCATCGGATCGCGCACTGAATTAATCACCCCGCGCAGCAGCCCCGCTGAAAATAGCGATAAGTTAATCGCGCTCTGCACGCCATCGCGCAGCGATTTATTTTTAATGGCCTTCAGAGCGATAAACGCCAGCAGCGGCAGCAGGGCGATGGCGATAACCTTGCCATTGAAGGTCAGTAGACAAATCAGTAAAACCAGCAGATAGAGGGTGAAGATCAGCTCATTACGTACAATCCGCAGCGCCGCCGGGAAATGGGCTTTACCCCAGCAGTTACGGAGCAACTCGCCCGGCGCCCACAGAAAGCCGTTCTTCCAACGGTAGGCCAGCATTTTAAAGGTCGGCATGGTGTAAGAGGCGTGGCTAAAGTAGGGCGCCGCCAGGCGATGCAGCTTGTAACCTGCTGCCTGTAAACGAATACCCAGCTCCGCTTCTTCGTAGCCGTGCAGGTTGAGGTTGGTCAGATAGCCGATTTTCTCGATCGCTTCACGGCGATACAGGCCGCCGCCGCCCAGATGATCGGTGTCGCCCTGCGGATAGATCAGGTGCAGGCGCTGCTTGCGCGATTTGAACTCATAGTTAGAGGCATCATCCATCTCGACGCTGCCGGCGACTCCCGCGTACTCCGGATGTGTCTCGAGGAATTCGACCGCGGTATCCAGAAAGCCCGGCTCCAGCTCCATATCGCCATCCAGCAGCAGCAAATAATCGCCTTCGCTATACAGCCAGCCCAGCTGGTGGCCGATACCGCAGCAGCGGTCGGCGGCGTTATCCAGACACACCACCATCGCGCCTTTCGCGATAGCCAGTTCGCGGGTGTTATCCGTTGATAAGCTGTCGGCGACGATGATTTGATGCGGGTACGGTTGCAGCTGTTTGCGCACGCTATCGATGGTTTTTTCGATGCCCTGCGCTTCATTCAGAGTCTTGATGCTGACGGTAATTGATGGCGTTTTATTCATAGTGGGTACCGGAGTTAAGACGGACAGCGCGGTGGATGACAATCAGCGCCCCAAGGGATAACCATAATAAAAACTGTAGCATGGGAATGATCATCAGGATCTGGCTGTAGGGCAGGCTGAGTAGACAGCCAATGACAAAAACGTAGAACGCCGGCGCCGAGCTAAGGAGTTGCAGATCCTCAAGCTTGAGATCGTGGCGCGAAAAGGTCTCTTTCGGCCGCATGGCGACCAGTATTGAGGCGATGGTGCCAATGAACAGAATGATGCCGATAATCCCCACTTCCCACAGCAGCATGCTTAAGGCGGTGGAATCGAGGATCAGGTGATACCAGGCGCCGATATATCCCGGCGAGACGGTACTGCCGCTGTTGGTGGCGTTAAGACCGTAACCAAACAGCATGCCGCCCGGGCCGAACAGTTCGTTATGCTGCAGCCAGAAGAAGAGGGTGGTAAAACGCCCCAGTTCGCCGCTTGGCATAATGTAGTTAGTATCAAAAATATAGCCCAGTGAATCGATAAATACCGATAGCGCGCTTTTGGTCGGGTCGCCGCCGAAGGCCGAGGAATAGTTGGAGGCCAACACGGTAATAGCAACAAAAATTAATAGCGCCATGCCGGCGGCGATGATCAGCAGCGATCGCAGGCTAACTTTACTCACGCCGCTTACGTAGCCGGGCAGGATCCATAGCAGGGCCAGCAGGAACGGCGATAGCAGAATGACGAATTTTACTTCCCCCACTACGCAGAGGAAGAAACCCAGCGCGATGTGGATCACCAGCGATTTAAATGAGCAGATGCCGTGCTTAAACTCCGACACTTTCATGAGCATGATCAGCAGACAGAACATCCCCATCGCCGCGGTGTTGCCGCCGCCCATCGGGTCGCCGCCGAAAGTGCCGACCACCGAGTCCCACTTCTCATCTTCGCCGCGAAACGCCACCCGTTTAGGCACCACGAAAATCACCTGATAGATAGCGACCGGGATCTGCACATAGTAGATCCAGTAGAAAAGCCGCGTCAGACGGTACAGCTGTGATTCACTAAACATGCCCAACAGCATGCAGAACATCAGCAGCGAGAGCGCCAGCTCGTTTTTAAAGCCGACGATGGCGGTGACGATCCCCGACTGCAGTACCGTTGAGACCAGCCCGAGTACGATAAAGGTGAGATACAGCGCCAGTATCAGCTTTTCCCGCCCGGTGAGCGCCAGCGGCTGCGGGCGGCTCTGCATCAGGAGCAGCACCGCCATCACCAGCACCAGAAAAAATGGCAGCCACAGCACGGCCGCGATACCGGTGAAATACTGGACCGTACCGCAGAACACCAGCGTCATCAGGGCATAGGCTTCGAGATAGCGGCCGGTGTTTAGCTGCATATTTTCTGCTCCTGCAGCGAAAGCGTTTTCGCCCGCTGATTCATTTTGAGCAAAATGAACAAGTAACGCGCGAAGGTCAGGAACGAGAAGGCCAGCAGGGCGATTTCATAACTGACGCCAAAGTACGGCAGGGCGATGAAGGCGATGACGATAATCAGCAACTGCTCAATCTGAATACGCAAAAAGTAGCGCCGGGAGCCGAAGATCAGTTCGATCACCGTGAGCGGGCTGACCGCCAGCGCGGCGAACAGATAAGGCAGCATGTAGCGCGAGGTGGGGATCGAATTCAACCACTCCTCGCTAAAGCCAAGGCGCATCACCAGCGGATAGAAAATCCAGATACCAAGGATGCATACCGCGGCGGCGCCCAGCAGCAGCAGGCGAACCTTTTTATATTCCGGATAGTTAAAGGTGTGGTTGCGAAAATCCATCGACCATTTAGAAAAGATGGAGTTGCGCACGGCGTTACCGATAATCATCACCGGCGACAGGCAGAAACGGCTGACTACCGAAAAGTAGCCGGCGACCAGCGGCGAGAACCAGATGTTAATCAGCATGGTCGGCAGGTTATTACTGGCCATCGCCAGCACCTCGGCGCTGCCGACGCGGCTAATATGCTGCCAGTGCTCGCGTAAAAAACGCAGATTCGTGGCAATCGAAAAGTGGCGCAGCGTTAAGCTTTTGAAGTTAAACAGGCGAATCAGGCAGGCGATCAATAGCAGCAGGATCCCGACCATCCACGCCAGATAAAACAGCGTTGGGTTGGGCATCACCAGCAGCGCAATGGCCACCACCAGCGACACCGCAATGCGCTGGAAAGTCAGGAAAGGATAGTTGCCGCCGCGCAGGGAAAGGTTTTCCGCCACCAGCACCAGCGCATAGCCAAAGGTCAGCAAATAGAGAAACACAATGTTCAGTTCGAAGATAAGCCCGGTAATGACCGCCCAGGGGAGGGCCATCATCAGGCTCTGCAGCAGGCAGAACACCACGTTCTGCCCAAGCTCGTGATCCTCCTGACGGGGGATTAGCAACTGCGAGGCAAAGGTACAAACCTGCGCGCCGATCAGCACATTGCTGTAGATCATCGCGTAATGGCCGACCTCCGCCATCCCGTAGCGATGAGAGATAAGCCAGACCGAAAAGGCGCCGATCAGCTGTGAAAGCACCGATGAACTGGCGATGGATGAAATACTCTTAATCAGATTCATAGGCGCTATTTCGGAGCAATGAGTTCGCGCATCTGGCGCTCAAGCAGGCGTTTACCTTCCTGCGTTTCCAGATGTTCTTCGCGCACCTGGTTGAGCACGCTTGCCACCCGGCGATTGCCCGCACTCTGCAGACGTTGTTCCGCTTTGCGGATCCGCGGAGCCAGTTCGCCGGCCTTAACCACCAGCAGAGTCATATCGCTTTGTGCTGCCAGCAGCAGACTATCCTGCGCCTGGTTGAGCGCCGGAGCGTCGATGATTAGCGTATCGTAAGTCTGATGCAACGTTGTCAGCAGCGCCGGCAGGCGTTCAGAGGTGAGCAACAGCAGCGAAGAGTCGTTGAGTTTGCCGCGTGGCATAAAGTCCAGTTGATCATCCAGTTTGACGACGGACTGCTCCGGCATGCACTCGCCGTTCAGCAATTGACTAAAGCCTTGTTTATGTTGCGGAAATTTGGCCGATAATCCCTGAGTGGCCAGGTAGTCGAGGTCAATCAGCAGCGTTTTACGCGATTTGCTGGCTGAGCAAGCCAGCAGTTCGGCAATAAACGAACTGCCGGAACGGGATTGCACCGAAGTCACCAGGATGGTGGCGGGTTTATCGCGCTGATTGAGCAACGCCAGCCGTAGGCTGTGGATCATATCGGCGTAGAGCACGTTATGGAAAATCTGCTGCGCGTTTTCCAGATGCGTCAGGAGCGGAAATTCGCCGCTGGCCTCGAGGGCGGTTTTCGCTTTGAGCTCGCTGAGGCTATTCACCGTTTTATCCAGCGCGGTACTGACGATCAGGTACATGATATACAGCGCCAGCGCCATCATGGTAATCATCACGATTAACAGGCCGCGCTGGGGTTTAGACGGGCGGTCCGGCGGCACGGCGGCGTCGTAAATGACTTCATCCGGTACCGAGAAGGTCTCCGACAATTTCTGCTCGTTAGCGCGCTGGTACAGCGACTTATAAAGCTCTTCGGTTTTATTCAGCGCGGTGGTCATGGTGTTGTACTGGTCGCGCTTGGCGCCGAGCGCCTGGAAATCGGCCTTCTGATCGTTGAGCATTTTTTGGTAGTGCTGCTCATCGTCGAGGGCGATTTGATACTGCTGGCGCAGGCCGTTAAACAGCTCGCCCAGTACCTGACCGAGCTGGGCATTCACCGCCTGTAGCTGCGCCTGGGCCTGCAGATATTTCGGATGCTGCGGGCCGTAGTGTTTGGCCGCTTCGGAAAGATTGCGCCGCGTCTGGATGAGCGCAATGCGTAAATCCTGCACCTGCGGATGACCGGAGATTTCCGGCAGCGAGATAATCTGTTCTACCGGTTTACCCTGCTGGCGACGGACCTTGTCCCATACCGTCTGCGCTTTCAGGCGGCGCTGGGTGGCGTCGGCCAGATGGTTAATCACAATCCCCAGCCGCTCGGTCTCATAACCATCCATGCTGCGGAAGGTTAGTAATCCGTTCTGCTTGAGGAAGTTATCGATGTCTGCCTTCTGCTGATCCATTTTGGTTTTCAGGTCGTCCATCATTTTTTCGTTCCAGCCCTGCGCCTGAAGCAAGGTA
Source organism: Klebsiella sp. 141203 (assembly GCF_032601985.1). Lineage (NCBI taxonomy): Bacteria > Pseudomonadati > Pseudomonadota > Gammaproteobacteria > Enterobacterales > Enterobacteriaceae > Klebsiella > Klebsiella sp. 141203. The sequence continues at coordinate 43,378 of NZ_JAQIRL010000006.1, forward strand.
TTTTGCTTCTGCTGCAGGCTGTAATCGATGAATGCCTGGGCGACGCCGTTGGCGATATCGGCGGCTTTCTGCGGTGATTTCGCTTCCATCGACACGGCAACCAGTTGGGTGGTGCGCACGCCGGAAATGGTCAGGCTTTTTTGCAGCGCCTGAATAGCATTATTAATACGCGCGGTTTCGTCGAGATTATCGCCGCCGTTAAATTCGCTATCCTGCTCCAGCTTTAATTTGCGCACCGCGGCATCGAGCACCACTCGTGACCCCATTAACGCGTACTTGGTCTCGTAGTAATCGCTGCGCGTGGAGTCGTAGTTTTCCAGCCGCGGTAGGGGAGAGACGTCCTGCGACTGCGCTTTGAACAGCACGGTAGCGGTCGCCGTGTAGCTGGAGGACATAAAGCGCGTCAGAATAAACGATGCCACGGCGGCGACAATCACCACCGCCAGGCACCAGATAAGCTTGTGCTTAATTTTGTTGAAATAAGGCGTGAAGTCGATAAAGCCTTCTTTCTTTTTCGCGTTTTCGACCAGTGAAATTGCCATATCAGAAGAAACTCATGCCAATAATGATGGTATCTCCTGCCTGCACGGCGGAGTCGGCGGCGACATTTTCCAGCAGCCTTCCGCCGCGGGCCTGTCGAATTTGAATATCATGACGGTCGGCGCGGTCGGTGAAACCGCCGGCCAGGGCAATGGCTTTTTCCGCCGTTAAACCCGGCTCCCAGGCATATCCATCCGGTTTTTTCACTTCGCCGAGCAGATAAACTTTGCGGTATTCGGCGATGCTCACCGTGACCATCGGCGCCTGTAGGTAGTTACCGCGCAGTTTATCGGCGATTTCATTACTCACCTGTTCAGGCGTTTTGCCTTTTAACAGCAGCGATCCGATATAGGGGTAATCAATGCTGCCGCTATTATCGATTTTTACCCGCATCGTCAGATCCTGCTCCCCGGAGACTGCAATATTGACTTCATCGCCCTGGTCCAAAAGGTAGACGGCGTCCGGCGGCGTTTTAATGGTCTGCGGCGGCGTCGAACAGCCCGCCAGCAGTAGCGCCAGCAGCGGAAGCATCACCAGTGTCCTGTTTAAAAAGGTCATAGTTGTACCTGCGTCATAAAAATAATGGCCGAATCGTCGTAGCCCAGGGTGCGGTCAACCGCATGCGAGTAGTCCGGGCCAATATAAAAAGTGTCCGTATCTTTATTTGAGTGCATGGTGTTCCATTGCAGCTTCAGCTTAAAGTTAACCGATGGTCGGAAATCATAGTTAAAGGTCAGCGACAGCAGATTAGACTTATCTTTGCGCTTATTGCTCTGATGCTTATAGTCTTCGGTGATATATGAATAATCGACCAGAGTTGAGAAACGATCCACCAGCCAGTGATGTTCATAGCCGACGCCGAAATTTGACACCAGGATATAGCCGCCGGAGTCGGTGGGGTCCTTGATGCGCTGGGAACTGTGTAGGTTAACTTTCATTTGTTCCAGCGGTTTCCAGTCGGCGTTGATATCCCAGTTCAAGCCGTTAAAACCCTGTGAGTCCGGGTTATGGATAAAGTCTTTGTAGAGCCAGGCGACGTTACCGTTAATCTCCGTTTTACCCGACAGGCGATTCTTCATGCCGACCAGTAGATAATACTCATTGCTGTCTTTTAACGGATTCAGCTCGTAGCGGCGCTGGTTGGTGATAAAGCTATAGCGATAGCGCAGCGTTTTAGCTTTCTGGTCGAACAGTTCGGCCACCAGGCTGTTTTCATGCCACTCCTGATCGTGCATGTAATAGTTAAAGTCATCGCTGGCGTCTTTGATGCTGTCGAGGTCGCGAAAACGCAACTGTTTATGCAGTAGCGCGACTTCAACTTTACCGCGGCCTTCCGGCGCGCCGTAGCTGTAACGAAGCTCGCTATTAAAGAAGCGGGTGCCGATCGGTTTGTTGATGCCAAACTCTTTAAACTGCTCGGGCAAAAAGCCTTCGGTGGTGTCGCGGCCGCGCTCTTCATGACCCAGCGTCTCATCGAGATCCAATGACAGCCCGTGCATGCTGCCAAATCGCCATTTGCCGTTAAACATAAAAAAATGGTTATTGCGATTATCCGCGCTATCGTTGCCATAGTTGCGGTAATCGCCGGAATACATCAACAGGTAGCGGTCTTCATACCGTTCGCCGATGGCTTTGACGATAGGTTTAATATTCTGGTAGCTGGAACCGATTTTATTTTGGTCGTAGCGCTGCCAGGTCACGTTGTCATCGTAACCGATGTCATAACCCAACTGGCTCTCGAAATCGATGCCGGCAACACCGGTATGCGGTTTTGCCTGCAGGTCGGCGTGTGCGTAAGGCACAGACAGCAAACCGGCCAGAACGGCGAACCTAGAACGCATTTTTGCCTACAAAGCCCCGGAAGAAAGTCAAAAAGACGATTTTGAGATCGAGGAACAGCGACCAGGACTGGATGTAGGCCAGGTCGTACTGAATTCGCTTCTCCATTTTGTCCAGCGTATCGGTCTCGCCGCGGAAGCCGTTAATCTGCGCAAGCCCCGTGATCCCTGGTTTAACCTTATGGCGAATCATGTAGTTCTCCACCAGCACGCGATACTGCTCGTTATGCGCCACCGCGTGCGGGCGCGGACCGACGATCGACATCCGCCCCTGTAGCACGTTGAAAAACTGCGGCAGTTCATCCAGTGAGGTTTTACGCAAAAAAGCGCCGAATTTGGTGATGCGCGGATCGTTGCGGGTCGCCTGAGTGACCACGGCGCTATTTTCCATGACCCGCATGGTCCTGAATTTCCATACTTCTATTTGCTTGCCGTTGAGGCCATAACGATTCTGTTTAAATAAAATCGGCCCCGGCGAGGTGAGCTTGATACCAATCGCCACGAACAGCATCGCCGGCAGGCTAATTAAGGTAAAGAAAGAGCCGAGAATGATATCTTCAATACGCTTGATGATCGCCCCTTCGCCATCAAAAGGCGAAGTGAAGATACTGATAGTCTGCAGATTGCCGAACATGCGCAGCTGGGAAATATGCGAGCTGTAAGAGAATAGATCCGGTACCAGGAATACATCGACGGTTGTGTCAGAGAATTCATTAAGAAACTGCTTAATACGCTGCTGCGCAACCATGGGGAGCGCGATGTAAATTTCATCAACGCCGCCTGTTTTCGCCAGAGCCAGCAGATCGCGCGAGTTGCCTTTTCTTTCAATACTCATCAGTCGGCTATCGCGCTGGTTGTTGCGATCTTCAAAATAGCTGATGATGATGCCGCGCTGTGAGTACTCTTTTTGTAAAGCCTGCTCGATGGCCAGGCCCGCAGGCGTAATACCAAGAATCGCCACCCGTAACACCGAGTTAAACAGATAATGCGCGGTGATTGCCCGCACCACAAAGACAATTAAAAATATAAATATCGAACACTTAGCCAAACTGACGGCCAGCGGGATAAAATTAACTACAGATTGTGCGTTAATTAACCACTCGGCAACGACAAAAAATAAAAATGAAACAATACTACTTAGGCATACGCTTAATATAAGTGCGGCTGATTTTGTGAAATAGTGGCCTTTAAATTGTCCGGAATACAGTTGGAAATACTCATTAATTCTTATGAATACTAATGAATAGATAATGCCAACGAGCGCGGAAGCGGTAGAGGGTTCAGTGTAAAAATATTTTAAATAGATAAAAATCAAAATGTTGACGGTGAGGAAATCCAGTAGTTTTATCAACTTGCTATAACGGGAGTGATAAATTTTTATATTGTTATCTGCCATTTTTTGCTCGTTTAAAATGAGTTATTTAAACATCGTTATGCTTTAGTTTTAAACTAACTGGAAAGCCTGATAATCATTCACATTTGCAATAAATGGTTATCAATCATCATTGTAGACTATGAGTTGGGTAGTGTCGACAAATCTCACTTTAAAAATAAAACTGTTTTTTAATGTTCTTTATGCGAGTTATTTAAGCGGGAAAGAGGAGGATTAATACCGAAGTATTAATTGTTGTTGAGCGTAAACATAGAGTGGAATTCAGGGTGTAGGACTAATTGCAGGTGAAACAACCGGAGTCTGGAGAGTGAGAGTTCTTAGCCCCCGGCCAACTCAAGATGCTGAGTTGCCGGGGCTCTGAAGAGTACCCGACTTTACTTGTACAGCTCGGCGCTCATCGTCACCTTATTCCCCATATGGGCGCTGGTGATTTTATAATCACTCGCATTCAGTTCTTTCGCTTTTTTGGCAATCACCGCTTCAGCGGAGTCAAGCGTATTACCGGTCGCAGTGACGCTATGCGCGGAAGCGGTAAAGGCAAAAAGTGAAAGTGCGGCTGCGGAAAAAATAGTCGATACGGTTTTCATGTTCATAATCCTGGTAAGTTGTTTCGTTAACGTCGCCCGTTGCAACGTGATGGCGTAAAGGATATGCCCCGCCCGTTGTCTGAAAAAGACGGCAACGGGCAATAGACTTTTCTTCTTTTGTTCATAAAAGGAATGGCCTGGCCATTCCTGGCAACAATCAGGCGCTAAAGTTATTTTTCAATGCCTGCAGGCCGTCGCGATAAATACCGCTGAACAGCGCTTCGGCATCCGCGTCGCTGACGTTAACCGGCGTGAAGCTGCCGGACCACTCGACGCGGGTGATATTGCTATCGGCAGTGGCCACTACCGCGATCGTGGAGAGGTAATCCACAACCGGGAACGGCGCCTGGATTATCGAGTAGCTATAGCTGCGCTGGCGGTTATCAAACGCCTCCAGACGTTCAATGACCGTGCCGCCATCGGAAGTGGTCAGCGTACGCACGCGTCCTCCTTCGCTCACTACGCTTTTCGGGATGAACGGCAGCCAGTCGGGCAGCGAGTCAAAGCCGCCCATCAGTTGCCAGACCTGGTCGACAGAAGCCGGGATTTCGATAGATACAGTAGTATTAGCCATTTTATTTCTCTCTTTATGTCAGATGATTAGAATTACATTGCCAGGGTGTCGACGACGCCGCCATCGACGCGCAGTGCAGCGCCGGTAGTGGCCGACGAAAGCGGCGAGGCGAGATACACCGCCAGGTTCGCCACTTCGTCGACGTCCGCCGCCCGCTGGATAATCGAGCTTGGGCGCGCGGTCTTCACAAATTCATCAGCCTGTTCACGCGGGCTGCGGCCAGACTGCGCGGCGGCCTCCGCCAGCATCTCCTGCAAACCTTCGGTGAAGGTGGGGCCGGGCAGAATAGCGTTAACGGTGACGCCGGTACCGGCGAGCCGTTTCGCCAGCCCGTGGGAGACCGCGAGATTGGCGCTTTTGGTCACGCCGTAGTTGATCATGTCGGCAGGAATCGCGACGCCGGATTCCGAGGAGACGAAAATAATGCGTCCCCAGCCGTTGTCGATCATCCCCCGGGCGTAGTGGCGCGACAGCCGCACGCCGGAAAGCACGTTGACGTTATAAAAGTGCATCCACTCGCTATCCGGTACGCTAAAGAAATCTTTATCGTTAAAGATGCCGAGGTTGTTAACCACCACATCAGCATGCGGCTCGGCGACGAGCAGCGCGCTGACGCCCTCCTCGGTGCTGAGGTCGGCGACCACCCCGCGCAGCTGCGCATCCGGGAGTTCGGCATTAATCGCCGCTATGGCGGTATCAACACCGCGCCGTTGACGGCCGACGATGACCACGGTCGCGCCCGCCTGAGCAAGGCCTTTAGCGATGCCAAGCCCGATGCCGGAAGTGGAGCCGCTCACCACGGCGACTTTATGAGTTAGATCCAGTTTCATGGTGTCTCTCTTGTTTTAAGAGGGGCCCTGTGGCCCCGCTAAAATTAACGAATCGGCAGCGGCGCGTTATCAGCCACCAGATTCTGGCTGCGCATCTCTTCCCAGAAAGCGGCAGGGATGGTCGCTTTCAACGCGGCCAGATCTTCCGCCATACGGCCCGGACGGCTGGAGCCTGGGATCACGGCAGCCACCGCCGGATGAGCCAGGGCAAACTGCAGCGCCGCGGCTTTCACATCCACCTGATGACGGGCGGCAATGGCCTTGATCTGCGCCACCTGCTGGTGGATCGCCGCAGAGGCTTTCTGGTATTCGAAGTGTTCACCGCCGGCGAGAACGCCCGAGCTGTAAGGGCCGCCGACAACGATATCGACATTCTGTTCCAGCGCTTCCGGCATCAGGCGCTGCAGGGCGCGTTTGTGGTCCAGCAGCGAGTAGCGGCCAGCCAGCAGGAACGCATCCGGCTTCGGTTCGTCGAGCGCTAAGGTCAATTCACAAGGTTCGACGCGGTTTACGCCCAGCCCCCATGCCTTAATTACGCCTTCTTCACGCAGGCGGGTCAGCGCGCGGAAGGCGCCGGTACGGGCGATGTTGAACTGCTCCAGCCAGCTGTCGCCGTAGAAATCCTGCGCCGGATCGTGGATCCATACGATGTCGAGATGGTCGGTTTTCAGCCGTTTTAGACTGTCTTCAATAGAACGCAGGGTGGCGTCGGCCGAGTAATCGTTGAGGATTTTGTTCTTCAGGCCGTATTCGAAAAGACCACCTTTCTCACCGAAATCACGCGTAGCCGGGTCTTCCATTTCATCAAGCATGATGCGGCCGACTTTGCTGCTCAGAACGAACTGGTCGCGAGGGTATTGCGAGAGCGCTTCGCCCATCCGGATTTCAGAAAGACCGGACCCGTACAGCGGAGCGGTATCGAAGTAACGAACGCCCAGATCCCAGGCGGCGGCGACGGTGGCGTGCGCCTCGTCTTCCGGGATGTTGCGGAACATGTTACCCAGCGGCGCGCCGCCTAAACCGATGTTGCCTGGTAGAATATGTTTGATGCTCATCTAAGATGTCCTCGATATTGGGTTCCCGTTTTGGGAAGGGTTCTGTGCGGGCGATTTGTGCTGTCGCCCTGTGACGGAGATCACAATACCTTGCGGTGTTATGACTTGATAGGACATAATTCGTCTGACTTAAGTCCTTTGAGGTCTCACATGATTGATTTACGCCAGTTGAAGTACTTTGTGGTGGTAGCGGAAGAGGAGCATGTTGGCCGTGCCGCCGAACGCTTACATATTTCGCAGTCGCCGCTCAGCCGCCAGATAGCCCAGCTGGAGGAGCGCCTTGGGCTCATGCTGTTTGAACGTAACCAGCAGCGTATTCGCCTGACGGCGGACGGGCAGACGTTTTTGGCCGAAACGCGCTCGTTGCTGACCCATGCCAACCGTCTCGAATCATTAGGTAAACGACTGGGGCGCGGCGAAGATGGCGGGTTGTGTATCGGTTATATCGAAAACGCCATGCACTCCGGCGTGCTTTCTACCGCGCTGCGCACCCTACGAACGTCTCGCCCGGACGTGCATATCGCGCTGTATAGCCAGCCGCCAGCCACGCAGATTGAGGGCCTGCGCCAGCGCAGTCTGGACTTCTCGCTGGTGGACATGCCGCCTTCGGCGGGCGAACAGGATCTGGAGTATACCCAGGTGCTTGATGACCGGATGCTGCTGGCTTTGCCGCAGAATCATCCGCTGGCCGCTGCGGAAAACTTGCAGCCGGCGCAGCTGGCCGATCAGCAGTGGATCGCGGTTATCCATAACGACGATGCCCATTCGCGCGATGATTTTGTCGCCGCCTGCGTGCGTGCGGGTTTTAATCCGGATATTCGTCTGGAAGCCGGAGAGCCATTAACGGCCCTGGGGCTGGTGGCTGCGGGACTGGGCGTGGCGCTGATCCAGCACAGCCTGCGGCATAACGCCCCTGAGGGGGTCGTGCTGCGGGAAATTCCGTGGATGAGCTATTCGACCCAGCTGTGGGCGGTATGGCACAAAGCTAACCAGCGCCCGCTGGTGATGCACTTTCGCGAAGTGCTACGCGGCGAGAATAATTAGGAATATTCCTGGAATAGGACGTGGCGGCACGAAAATCCGCCGCGATCCCTGCCTGCGCAGCCAATTCATGTTACCGTCAAATATTGACCCTAAAATTATAAGATCTTCATGAAATTTTTATTATCTATCAGTTTATTAAGCTGCTTCCTTTCTCCGGCTTTCGCCGGCACAGCGGTAAAATTATCCTGCTCTTTACGCAAAAACGTGACCATCTCGCGTTTCCATTACCAGCTATCGACCATGAAGTGGGGCGACCATTTCCAGGTCGCTTCCGGCATGCGTCAGGCGCAGACCAAAAATCATATTCCCTATCGGGTAACCAGCTTTCGTAACGGCGACGATCTGGTCTTTTTCCCGGACAGTCAGGAGTACTTTTTCTTCTACTCGGGAATGGCGACGCCGGACCGCTGCGTGGTGGAGGAACACTACGAGTATCCGGTCACGCAGCTGCCGTATTATAAAAAGCCCGCCGCCTGAATCAGGTCTGCTGCGTCTGCAGTTTGCCGGCCATCGCCTGTTGGATAATCGGGATGGGGGTAAGTAAGTGCTCGCGCATGAGCGCGCTGGCTCGCTCGGCGTCGCGCGCCAGGATGGCTTCCAGCAGCGTCTGGTGCTGGACATGTTTATCTTCCAGCATTTCTACCGACAGCACGGTGGTGCGTAGCCAGATGAAGCGGTAGCGCGCCGCCAGATCGAACAGCCGTTCGCGCATCTGCAGTAAATACTGCGAACCACAGCCGGCGACAATGGCGGTATGAAACGCCTGATGGCGCTGATCCCATTCATCGAGTAAGCGCTCACTGGCTTCGCTGGATTCCAGCTTATTAAGCAGATGCGCGCGGGCCAGCAGCTCGGCTTCCCACTCATCGCCACCGCGCTCAATGGCGAGGCGCACCAGCATGGCTTCCATATTGGCGCGGGCATCGAAGATATCGAGGAGTTCCGCCTCGGACATCGAGGCGACACGATAGCCTTTTTGGTTGACCACCGTCACCAGCCGCTCGGCCACCAGCTGCGAGAGCGCTTCCCGCAGCGGCCCGACGCCAAGCTCATAGCGCGACGTCAGCAGGCTCATACGCAGTTTTTCATCAGGCTGATAAACGCCGCGGATGATGTCGATCTTCAACCAGCGGTATCCATCAATGGCCGTCGCTTGGGGAATGGCGGTCATAGTCTTGCTCCTGAATACATTTCCCGGCCTGCGCCGGGAACAGGGTTAACGCGTATTTTGTAGCGGCAGTTTTTGCCACAATAGCAGCTTTTTCCAGCGCGACATAATCGGCACCGTACAGATGATAGCGATCGCCAGCGCGCCAGTGGAAATGACCTCCAGCTGCTGCGCCGGACGGAACAGCATCACCACCAGTACGAAGGTGATAAAGGCGATAACCAGCCAGGTGAGCCACGGATAGAGCCACATCTTAAGGCGAATTTCACCGCCTTTCGCCAGCAGGATTTTGCGCATCCGCAACTGAGATACGGCAATGACCAGATAGACCAGCAGGGCGATGGCGCCGGAGCTATCGATGAGGAATTTAAAGACTTTCGCCGGGGCATAGTAGTTCACCACCACCGTTAAGAAGGCCGCGCCGGTGGAGAGCAGCACCGCCACATACGGCGTTTTACTGCGGTTGGTTTTGCCCATTATAGCTGGCGCATCGCCGCGGCGGCTCAGGGAATAGAGCATTCGCGAAGCGGTATACAGCGCCGAGTTCAGGCAACTGGTCACCGACAGCAGGATCACGCCGTCCATAATCAGCTTGGCGTAGGGGATATGCAGTAACTCCAGTACCGAACGGTATGAACCGACGTTCTTCAGCCCCGGCATGTTCCACGGGATCAGCGAGACGACCACGAAAATGGAGCACAGATAGAAGATAGAGATGCGCCAGATAACGGAATTTGTGGCGCGAACAATATGTTTATCCGGCGTATCCGATTCGGCGGCGGCAATGGTGACTATCTCCGCGCCCATAAATGAGAACATGGTAATGAGCATCGCGCTGAGCACCGCGCCGAAGCCGTTAGGCATAAAGCCGCCGTGATCCCACAGGCGCGAAATCCCGCTCACTTCGGCATAGGGATAGAAGCCGGTGATGGCCACCGCGCCCAGCACGATAAAGGCCAGAATGGCGATAACCTTACAGATAGCCAGCCAGAACTCGAATTCGCCGTAGTTCTTGACGCTCAGCAGATTACTGCCGGTGAGGGCGAGGGTGATGACCAGCGAGAATAGCCATACCGGTACGCCGGGGATCCATGAGTTGAGAATAATGGCGGCGATATTGGCTTCCAGGGGGATAACCAGGACCCAAAACCACCAGTACAGCCAGCCGATGGTATAACCCGCCCAGCGGCCGATCGCTTTGTCGGCGTAGGTCGAAAAGGAGCCCGTATCCGGGGTGGCGACGGCCATTTCGGCCAGCATACGCATAATCATCACCACCAATAGCCCGGCGAACAGGTAGGAGAGCAGCACCGCCGGGCCCGCTTCGGCAATGGCGACGCTGGAACCGACAAACAAACTTGCGCCGATAACGCCGGCAATAGATAACATGGTGACGTGGCGTGATTTCAGCCCGCCCCCTAAATCATGTGATTGCGACAGTTGCCCCATCATTAACCCCTTTTATTGTTTTTTGGCGCCGTTTGCCGGATGGCGGTTGCGCCCAATCCGGCCGACAGGCAACCGGACGGGGCGCATGAGCGTCGCCATCCGGTGCAGGAGTGTTAGCCTTGTTTAGCTTCGTTAAAACAGTCGGCGATAATCTTCAGTCCCTGCGCGATCTGCGCATCTTCGATAGTCAGCGGCACCAGAATACGCAGCACGTTGTAGTACGGCCCGCAGGAGAGCAGGATCAGGCCTTTATCGCGCGCGCGGGCGACGATATCCGCCGTCAGTTTGGCGTTGGGTTTGCTGTGATCGCCCTCTTCAAAGAGTTCAATGGCGATCATCGCCCCCAGGCCGCGGACGTCGCCGATTTCGCGATGCGTTTCGGCGATATTGAGCAGGCCTTTACGCAGCTTGTCGCCGAGCTGATTGGCTTTTTCCAACAGATTTTCCTGTTCGAAAACCTTGAGTACCGCCAGCGCGGCGGCGCAGGCAATCGGGTTGCCGGCATAGGTGCCGCCCAATCCGCCCGGCGCGATGGCGTCCATGACTTCCGCCCGTCCGGTGACGCCCGCCAGCGGGAAACCGCCGGCGATGGATTTGGCAAAGGTGGTGATATCCGGCGCCACGCCCATCTGCTCCATCGCGAACAGCGTGCCGGTACGGCCCGCGCCGCTCTGGACTTCATCGGCGATCAGCATGATACCGTGCTCGTCACACAGCGCGCGCAGGCGCTGCATAAAGGCCGGAGAGGCGGCGTAGAACCCGCCTTCGCCCTGGACGGGTTCGATGACGATAGCGGCGATATCTTCCGGCGCGGCGTCATTTTTGAAGATGCGATGGATGCTGGCGATCGCGTCATCATCGCTGATGCCGTGCAGTGCGCACGGGTAGAGCGCGCGATAAACGTGGCCCGGCATTAACCCCATGCCCGCGGAGTAAGGGTTCACTTTACCGGTTAACGACAGGGTGTAATGGGTACGGCCATGATAGGCGCCGGTAAAGGCGATGGTGCCGCTACGCCCGGTCGCCGCGCGGGCGATTTTGACCGCGTTTTCCACCGCTTCCGAACCGGTGGTCACCAGCAGGGTTTTCTTGGCGAAATCGCCGGGCACTTTCTGGTTCATCATTTCGCAAAGCTGCAGGTAGGGCTCGTAGGCCAGCACCTGGAAGCAGGTGTGGGTCAGCTTCTTCAGCTGGCCTTCCACCGCGGCGATCACCTCAGGATGCAGGTGGCCGGTATTTAACACCGCGATACCGCCGGCGAAATCGAGATATTCACGGCCTTCAACGTCCCATACCCGGCAGTTCTCCGCACGGTCGGCAAAGATAGGGTGAATCTGTCCGACGCCGCGCGGCACCGCGTCGCTACGGCGCTGCATTAACGCTTTATTGCTGGTCATGTCCTGCTCTCCTGTTAAAGGCCGATACACATATATTTGATTTCTAAATAATCTTCGATGCCGTACTTCGAACCTTCGCGGCCCAAACCGGAGGCTTTAATGCCGCCGAACGGCGCGACTTCGTTGGAGATAATGCCGGTATTGATGCCAACGATGCCGTACTCCAGCGCTTCGCCGACGCGGAAGACGCGGCTCAGGTCGCGGGCGTAGAAATAGGCGGCGAGGCCGAATTCGGTATCGTTGGCCTGGGCAATGACATCGGCTTCATCTTTAAAGCGGAACAGCGGCGCCAGCGGGCCGAAGGTCTCTTCTTTCGCCACTTTGGCGCTGCTCGGGACGTTGACCAGAATGGTGGGCTGGAAGAAGTTGCCGCCCAGCGCGTGTGGTTTGCCGCCGGTGACGATGCGCGCGCCTTTCGCAAGGGCGTCGGCAATATGTTCTTCGACCTTAGCTACCGCTTTATCATCGATCAGCGGGCCAGTGGTGACGCCGTCCTGCAGGCCGTCGCCGATATGCAGTTTTTCCACCGCCTGCTGCAGTTTTTCAGCGAAACGGTCATAGACGCCGTCCTGCACATACAGTCGGTTGGCGCAGACGCAGGTCTGCCCGGCGTTGCGGAACTTCGACGCCAGCGCCCCTTCGACGGCTTTATCGAGGTCGGCGTCGTCAAAGACGATAAACGGCGCGTTGCCGCCGAGTTCTAACGACACTTTTTTGATGTCTTTCGCACACTGCTCCATCAGCTGGCGGCCAATTTCGGTCGAGCCGGTGAAGGAGAGCTTGCGTACCAGCGGGTTGCTGGTCAGTTCGTTGCCGACGGCCCCGGCGGAACCGGTGACCACGTTAAATACCCCGGCGGGAATACCGGCGCGATTCGCCAGTTCGGCCAGCGCCAGCGCGGAAAACGGCGTCTGGCTCGCCGGTTTCAGGACCATGGTACAGCCGGCGGCCAGCGCCGGGCCCGCTTTACGGGTGATCATCGCCGCCGGGAAGTTCCACGGGGTGATGGCGGCGGTAACGCCGATGGGCTGCTTGATGACAATCAGGCGCTTGTCGGCCTGATGACCGGGAATGGTATCGCCGTAAATGCGCTTACCTTCTTCGGCGAACCACTCAATAAAGGAGGCGGCGTAGCTGATTTCGCCTTTGGCTTCCGCCAGCGGTTTCCCCTGTTCGAGGGTCATCAGGCGGGCGAGATCGTCCTGGTTCTCCATCATCAGATCGAACCAGCGGCGCAGAAGCGTGGCGCGCTCTTTGGCGGTCAGGGCACGCCAGGCTGGCAGGGCGCGGTTGGCGGCTTCAATCGCTTCGCGGGTTTCGTCGGCGCCCATTTTCGGCACGCTACCCAGCTGCTGGCCGTTGGCGGGGTTGGTCACCGCAATCACGTCGCCGTTTTGCGCATCGCGCCACTGGCCATCAATTAGCGCCTGCTGGCGAAACAGAGTTGCATCTTTAAGTTGCATAATCGCTTCCTGTCTTAAGGGGTTAACGAGTAAAAGCGGCGTGTAGTGTCTCCACGCTACGTGCCGCACGCAGCGTGCGTCCGGGATTGCTCTGGCTTGCCAGCAGGGTTTGCACCTTGCTGACGATGTGCGCGCCGATCGGGATAGCCGACGTGGCCGCCGGCGACGGCGCGTTACAGGTGTGGATGGAACGCGCGGTAGTGACAAAGAGGAAATCGTCGATCAGCTTGCCCTGCGGCGATACCGCCTGTGCCCGCACGCCGGCAGGCCACGGGCGCAAATCGCTTAATGTCAGGCTGGGGCAGTATTTCTGCACCAGCCGCAGATAGCCGCTTCTGCACAGCGAATTCTTCATTTCGCCAAGCCCGGAGCGCAGGTTGTTTTGCAGTACCCGGCGAATGCCGGGCGAGGTCAGGATCTCAAGGGTATCGGTCAGCGAGATATCGCGCTTGCGATAGCCTTCGCGCTTCAGCGCCAGCACCGCGTTAGGGCCGACGGTAACGCTACCGTCGATCATACGGGTCAGGTGGACGCCGAGGAACGGCATCGCCGGATCGGGGATCGGATAGATCAGATGATTGACGATCTGGTTGTGCTGCGGCGCCAGTTGGAAATATTCGCCGCGGAACGGGCAGATGATAAAGCCGGGATCGACGCCGATCATTTTCACCAGCCGATCGGCCATCAGCCCGGAGCAGGTAATCAGCGTCGATGCCTCATATTCGCCGCCCTGGCGGGTGTGGACTACCACGCCGCTGGCGTGCTCTTTCAGGGCGCTGACTTCGGCGTCGTAGACGATCGTTCCACCTTTGGATTCGAAGATCTTCGCCATTGCCGCCGCTACTTCACGATAGCTGACAATGCCGCTCGAAGGAACGAAGATCCCGCCCAGTCCGCTGATGTTCGGCTCGCGTTCGCGCAGCTCGCTCGCGCTCAGCCATTCGCGTTGCAGCCCGTTAGCGGCTGTGCGATCCCACAGCGCGCGCATCCGCTCCATCTCCAGCGGCGAGGTGGCAACCAGCATCTTGCCGCAGACGTCGTAGCGAATTGCATTCTGCTCGCAAAAGGCTTTGGTGGCGCGGTTGCCGGCGAGGCAAAACTGCGCCTTAAGGCTGCCGGGGGTATAGTAAACCCCAGCGTGGATTACTCCGCTGTTGTGGCCAGTCTGATGGCAGGCCGGACCGGACTCTTTTTCCAGCAGGGCAATGCGGGCGTCCGGGTAAATCTCAATTAACTGCATGGCGGTCGACATGCCGATAATGCCGCCGCCGATAATCACGAAATCATACATCCGCTCAATTCCTTCGCCTAAGAACCCTTATTGATGAGTCTGGTAATGATTCGTGGAATACGCAAAGTAGCCGCGCTGGCGCATCAGTTCGCGACGCAGATCCGGATGCGGCGTAAAGCGGTCGCGACCGTGCAGCCAGAAAAGATTGTTTATCAACAGGAATTTACCCACCGGCACCGGTACGGAAAGAATGTTTTTACTGGTTTCCAGCGCGTCGGAAAGGCGGCTCAGCCAGGTGCCTTCTTCGAAATCTTTCGGCTGCACAAACTGGTCGATATAGCGCATTACCGGGCGACCCTGCTGGTCGACGTCGAAAACCGGATGGAAGACGTCTTTGCTGACGTTTTTGCTCGGCGGCGCGGCCCAGCGCATTGGACGGCGGGCCAGCGGATCGCGGAAGAATTCGTCGAGATGTTCCCAGTCATCGAGATGCAGCAGCAGTGAATTGCCGCCCTGCATATTCTGTTCATCGATCTTCATCATCAGCACGTAGTCGGTAATTTCTTCGACATAGGTACCGTCATTGTGCAGTTCCATCACGCGGTGCGGCTGGCGCAGGTAGCTATCTGAGTTATCGACGTTTTTCACCACGAAGCGGGCGTAATACTGGCCGCTCATGGCATCAAAGTTGGAACGGCCGATCAAATGCGCCACGGCGGTAGCCAGTTTGACCATTTCATCGGCCTGAGAGACGTTGTCAATGCCGATACCGTTGATCAGCAGAGCGCCCTCCGCGCGATTGAGCAGTGTGTTGATCAGCAGCGGCTGCAGCTGGTTGCCGCACAGATCGTCGAGGATCTTGCCGACCTGAAAGCGCAAAAAGGATTTGTATTCCAGCGCCTGCACTGGCCACTGCGCGACTTGTTGCAAAAATTGTGCGGTCGTTTCGGCGGTGAACGTTAGCTCCAGCAGACGCGGCGATTGCGCGGACGGAGCGAAGGAAAAACCGGTGTAGCTGCGGGCCAAATCATCAGCATGAGGTTTTACGGCGGTCAGTGCATTCATCAGAATCATTCCTCGGGTAGAGTCAGAGAGTCGGGGTGATGCTCATTTCGTAGCCATAAATTAAAAATATCTACATTTTTGAAAAATGCGTATGAAATAGCCATATTGTTTAATTTTTGTGATCGCCAGCAACAATAAGTTAACAATATGAAAGGCGAGGACAGACGAGGTGGGAAAAGAAAAATGCCTGAAAATTAATAAGTTGAAGATAGGACGGACAGCCCGGATAGCGGGGGAGTGGATATCCGGGGAAAAGCGGGGTTATTTTTCGACGCTGGCCACTAAGGCTTCAATGGTTTGTTCCCGCCAGAGGAGCCCCTGCAGGGCAAACCACGGCATGTTTTCCAGCCACTGAAGATGAGCTTCGGTTTCAATACCTTCGACGATCACCTGATACTGATTCGCCTGAAAATAGTGCAGGAGTGAGTCCATCAACTGCTGGCCGTTTTTCTTTTCCAGCAGGCTCCATAACAGGTTCTTGTCGGTCTTGATAAAACGAAAGGGTTGCGCCGTCAGGGCGGCGAACCCGGCGTAACCGGCGCCAAAATCATCCAGCCAGAAGGAGTATTTGTCCGTCAGGGCGTCGATGGTCGGGGTGCGTTTCACCAGCGTGTTGGAAAATTCATTAACCTCAAAATGCAGGCAGCCGATGGTTTTCACGCACTCGGCGATAAAATCATCATGCAGCATATGCAGCGTCGACTCGTCGACGTTGAGGGTAACCATGACTTCGTTGTGGCGGAACCACTGCTGATGCTGCCTGACCAGCTCAATCTGTTCGAGCAGGATGCGGGCGCGCAGTGATTCCGATGCCTCACTGAAAAACCGTTCTATTTCTTGCGGACTAGCAGGCTCGTGATGAGCAAACCGGGTCAAACATTCAACCGCAATCATTTTGCCTTCGCGGTTGAACATCGGCTGAAATACATAGCGTAACCCGGTCGGTTCGGTGTTGGTCAGCGGCATTTTGCTTCACTATTTAAAGGTAACGTCGATATTGGCCGTCGCATTAAAGGTGCCGATTTTTGGCTTAACGCTTAGCCATTTCAGGCTGGCCAGGAAGTTGCTTTCTACCACGCTGCCGTTAATCATGCCCAACTGCGTCGGGGTATTCATGGAAAGCCAGGTTGTCGGCGCATCGGCGCGCGAGAGCAGGATGCCAAAACCGCTATCGTTAGATGGCAGAATGGTATTGGTGTCCTGGGTCGGCTGCTGGGTGCTGAAGCTGGCCATTAAGGTCTGCCCCTGGCAATCCTGGCCAGCGCCGGTCAGGTCGGCACGGACGCTGAACGGAACCTGTTTCTCAATGGCGCCGACGACGGCATTGCGCGCCGGGATGCTGCCAAAGTTTACCGTTGAACCATTGTTCGCCGAGACGGTGATTTTCGGGTTGCAGGCGATAAAGCGGATGTTGCCAAGCCCGGTGACCCACGCGCGGAAGTTACTATTCGGGCGGCTGTTGAGGCCGCCAACGCCGTCAACCTGGAAGATAGCGTAGCGGTTGGTGTCGTTAATCACGCCGTTTGACGGCGGCGGATTGCCGGTGGCTTTAATATAAACCGAGTAGGTCACCGTGACGGTCTGCGGGGTTGCCGGAGACTGGCATGCACCGCCGGGACGGTTGCGGCGACAGAGTGTACCGGGACCGATATCCGTTTTCTGACCTTTTACCGGTTTAATATCGGTGCTGAGATAGGTGACGCCGACTTCCAGCGAGTTGTGGATATTCTGCATCCGGGTTTCCGGATCCCAGTACAGATACGCATTTTCGCCGTTGGGCATATGATCCGTATCGGTACAGGTGAAGGTGGAGGTAAACGTCGGCGAACGCCACAGCAGGGCGCCCGGCTTCAGGTTAGCGGTCGAAACGTTAATCTGATCGGTGAGCGCGATGGTCTGCGATACTTCGGTACCGTTCTTCTTACAGCTCAGCGCGAAGCTGCTAGTGGAGAACAGCGCGCTTGAGAGTACCAGCAGCGTCAGCCCGGTGCGGGATAAGAGGTTAAACTTCGACATAACTAATTGTCCTTTCATGTTATTTACAGGTCAGGGAGACGACCTGATAACCACCGGGTTGATCGGCTTGAATAGCAGGTAACTCTGGCACCGTCAGGCTGCAGGAGGCGTCGGCATCGTCGCCCCATTTCATCTGCAGACGGTCGCCGCTCTGAACGCCGGAAACGTACGCTTCACCGCGGGTACCGACTACGCCGACATGTTCGCCGTTCTGACCGAAGATATTGGCGCCAATCACTGGCACGCTGCCGTCCGCCAGTTTGGCGTGGATAAGCAGGCTCTGGCCGAGATGCGTTTCAAAGGTCACGCGGCCGATGGCGCGCTCGGTCGGCACGATATCTTTCGCCGCCAGCGGAATTTCCAGGCCGTTGCCGATATCCGAAGTACGCAGCGCGACGCGGTTGTGGCGATACGGCATCGCAGAAGTGAGCACCGCGTAGCCGAAGCGGTCAATCGCTACTCCAGGCTGGTTTTCCAGGCGCACGCCCTGCGCCCCTTTCGCTTTCACCACCACGAAGGTGTTCTGCAGCGGCTGCGACAGGGTGACGCCGCCAGAGTGCGCGACCACGCCGCCGGAGACGTTCAGCGAAGTCTGCTGATAGTTGTTGTTGTAGCTGTAGCCCAGATCGACGTTACCCATGCTGCCCAGATAACCCAGGTTGACCAGGCTGGTATCGCCGCCGTGCTGGGTGTGACCGCTCTGCACGAAGTAATTCATGCGGTTGTCATCAAGCAGCGTACCGCTCATCCCGGCGCTGTAGCCGCTACCGCTCTGCTTGCTGTTAGAGGCGTTAAAGTTAACCGTGCTTTCATGGTCCGGGCCAAAGATGTTGATTGGCACCGAGACGTTCAGGTTAACGCTGTTGTCGCTATAGCCGTAGTTACTGCGGCTGTTCTGGTAAAACACGCCGACGCTGACGCGATTCCAGGTAGTGTTGAAACCGGTCTGGATGGTGCGGTCGTAAGCGGAAGTGTTCCAGTAGTTCTGACGAATAAAGGTCGCGTACAGCGAAGCGCCGGCAATGTGCTGGTTGACCGTCATCTCGACGCGCTGGCGTTTGTTGTTGTATTGCTGCGAGTCGTAGTAACGACGGCGCTGGTTTTGCGTCGCCCAATCCGGCGCGCCGGTTTTATCGTCGCTCTGATCGTAATACTGGGTGTGGTAGAAACCGTTCTGCCAGTTGTTACGTTCAGCTACCGCATCGGAGAAGTCATAGAAGCCCGACGTCGAATAACGGTAGCCGGCGATCTGCACGTCGGTACCGAGAGTGTTGAGCGATTTGGAATAGAGGAAGCGTACGCTGGCGCCGCGCTTGTTCTCGCCGGAAGCCAGATCGGTATCAGACCATGAGGCGTCAACGGAGGCCGCTCCGTACTCGCCCATGTTTTTACCCAACCCGACCACGCCGGAGCGATAGTGCTCGGCCATGATAATCCCGCCATATGGCGTATAGTCGGAACCGGCGCCATGCGCGACGGTACCCTGGATAAATTGCGGCTGATAATTATTGGTGCCGTCGTGGTATTTACCTGCGGTCACCTGATACTCCCAGATCCCGTCGCGCAGCATATTCGGCACGGAGGAGTAAGGGAGAGTGAAGCTATGGCGTGAGCCATCCGCCTCGATAACCGTTACGGCTAAGTCGCCGCTGAGGGTGCTTGGCGAAATATCGGTCAGCGCGAACGGCCCCGGCGGCACCACGGTGCTGTAGACGGTGTAGCCGTTCTGGCGCACTTCGACGCGGGCGTTGGTGTTGGCGACGCCGCGTACTACCGGCGCGTAGCCGCGGCGGCTGTCCGGCAGCATTTCCGGGACGCTGGAAATCTGCGCGCCGCGGAACTGGAAGCTGTCGAACACGTTATTATTGGTGTTGCTTTGGCCAATCTGAATACGGCTGCGCCACGAGGCGATATCGGTTTCCGCCCAGGTGGAAATCGGGTTCCACTGCTCTTTTTGCCCGGTCTGTTTTGACAGGGAGGAGGTATTGCGAAAACGCCACGCGCCGACGTTAAGGCCGTTATTGAGGCTCAGGAAGTAGTAGTCGCTGTCCTGTTTGCCGCTGCCGCTGGAAAAACGGGAGTGGCTGCCGCTGAAAGCGTAGTTAACGAAACCGGCGTTAATACCGTCGTCATAGACCAGCGGCGAAATCTCGCCCTGTGGTCGCGCTTCGAGTTCAGTTTGCGGTACGGAGATGTTCAGCTCCTGCAGCGCGGCGTTCCAGCTCACGCTACTGCCTGGAATATTTTTTACCAGATCGTAGCAGGCGCTGCTGCCGGCGGTATCTGGCACCAGAACGCCGTATGAACGGTAGCTGTCGGCATCTAAACAGAAATAGCCCGGGGTGTTAGGCGTATCTTTTTTAAATTCTATTTCCCGGTGATCGACGCGATTTTTATTCAGGTAAATATCGAAGGCATATTTACCTGGTAAAATATCGTCGCCGGTAGAGAGGTTTTGCACCAGCGAGGCGTTATTCGCCCCGCGGATGAAAGAGGTATTGAATTGCTCTTCGGCATTGACAAATGGTGTCGCCAGTAATGACATTGTCGAGGCGTAAACAGCAAAGCGAACGTGCTGCGCCAGACATCCAGGGATCGTCCTTATTTTATTATGGCTAGCCATTGTATTGCTCTCTTACTGAATGCGGATATCTTTAATTTCCGTATGTCCGCCAAAATCATTGATAAAAGTGAATGACATCTGATCCGCTGCCGCCGCGCCGGCTGGCAATTTGATGTTCAGAGAGTCCATGGGGTTAACCATGTCAGCATTCACTTTCCAGGTCTTCGCGCCGCTCTTCAGCGTCAGTACGCCGAAAGTCACGTGCAGCGGACCTTTGTTAGTCACGACCAGCTCGTTACCCTGCTTGCGCCAGGTCAGGGCCTGGGCTTCCTTTTGCAAAGTGGTCTTCAGCGTGGTAGGGCGGTAGAACAGCTTCACGCGGGTGCGGATCGCAATTTGCAGTACGTTTTCTTGTTTCGCCGAAGGCGGAATTTCCTGCACGTTAATCCAGTACACGGATTCGCGGTCGGTCGGTAATCCGCTGCCGGAATAAACAAAGCGCAAAATAGCGTCTTTATTGCCCGCCAGTTTTAAAATCGGCGGAATAGCCTGCATCGGTAAATTGGTTGGCGTTGCGGTGGCGTCACCGGTATCAAGCCAGGTCTGAACCATCCATGTTTCATCGGTATCATTATGAATGGATAACGCCGCAGATTTTTCCCCGCCGTTATAAATAACCCGAGTCTGATCGACCTGAATACCCGCAAAAGTATCCAGCGAGACAAATAACAATAAAGCGGTTAATAACTTTTTCATTTCACGTTCCAAATAATGTTACCAGCCATCCATGGCCAAAACGTCTACCCTAAAACGGGATTATCCGTATTATTTGTATTCGATGGTGAAGGTGGCGTTTGCGTTAGCAGAACCAGCAGTCACATCCTTCAGGAAGGATTTGTAACGAGCTTTCAGGTTGAATACCGCAGTGCCGCTGTTGTCGTCAGACGCTGCAACGTTAACCCACGGGGAGTTGTCGTCTGCGCTCTGGTTGATTGGGACGATTTTTTCGTCGTTGGTCAGGATTTCGATACCTACGCCGCCAGCGTTATCAACGGACAGCAGGTTCGGGTTACCGGCAACGGTCGCACCGTCGAAGCGCAGGGAGTAATCACCGGCTTCACATTTTTCCAGGTTGATGGTGAACGCTTTAGAAGCGGTAACATCGCCAACAGCGTTGAACGCGGTAGTCGGGTATTTACCGATGAAAACGTCTTTGTTCTGGTCGGTAGAAGTCACAGTACAGGTTGACTGGATGATTTCACCGGTGAAGTTGACCTTGCCGTTAACTGCGTAAGCACTGGTGGCGGACGCGGACAGGATCAGTGCTACAACAGGCAGTAATTTCTTATTCATTTTAACTCCATGTACTTAAGGGGATAACCATAGTGGTAATCAAACACGGCAAGCGAATACCGTGCAGATGGGTATCCAGATAACCTATGTTGGCGTGTTGATCGCGATGAAATATACAGCAACAGTTTTCGCGTTTTGATTGCTTCGGTGACTTAATTACAGAAAATTAATAGACATAAACGATGCACTTGATCGGACTTATCTGATAACGGCAACGATAATAATTTTATGGTCAGCGGGTGGCTGGAGAGAGTTTTGCGGGGAAAGGAAATTAATTAACTTATTGTTTTTAGTTTGTTTTATTGTTTTTGTTTCTCAGGAGGTAAACGTTTATGCGCTGTGCCGGGCAAATTAAAAACGCTGATTTATCCATCGCTATGCATAATGTGTAAGCGTTATTTCCAAATGTTTCCTGTTACCTTCGGGAGCGCCTACTGATGGCGGATTACTCCGCCGAATTAACCCCTTTTAAGGCCTCCGCCAGCCAGCGGGAAAAATGCAACATTGCCGGCGTTTCCGGACGCGATTGCAAACGCGTCAGCCAGTAGTTGCCGAGATCGATATGAATCTTAAACGGCTGCACAATGCGTTTTTCTTCCAGCAGATGGCTGAACATTTTTACCGGGGCGATAGCCACGCCTAAGCCTGCCTGCGCCGCCTCCAGCATGGTCACGGATGAGTCGAAGACAATGACCCGATGAGTTGGCGAAGGCGGCAATTCTCCCGCTGCCTGCATCCACGCCGACCATTCGTCGCGGCGATAAGAGCGGAGAAGCGTGAACTGCAAAATATCCTTCGGTGTATTTAGCCGGGCAGCTAATGACGGGGCGCACAGCGCGGAGAGCGGGGCGGCGCACAGATACTGCGCGGCGGTATCATGCCAGGCGCCGCCGCCAAAACGAATCACATAATCCAGCCCCTCGGCGGCGGGATCGACGCGATTGTTATGGGTGGAGATCTGCAAATCGATATGCGGACACTCGCGCCAGAAGGCTGGCAACAGTGGGAACAGCGCGCCCGTGGCGAAAGTGCCGACTACGCCGATCTTGAGCTTCTCCTGCGCCTGCTGACCGGTAAAACGGTCAAGCATCCCGGCAATCCTTTCAAACGACTCATTGAGTACCGGTAACAGGCCTTCTCCTTCGGTGGTGAGCTTGAGGCCGCGCGACACGCGAACGAACAGCTGGCAGTTAAGATGTTCCTCCAGCGTCTTCACGTGCTGGCTGATAGCGGAGTGGGTGACGTTAAGCTCAATCGCCGCGCGGGTAAAACTGAGATGCCGGGCGGCCGCTTCAAACGCCCGCAGTGAATTGAGAGGAAGATAGCTGCGCGTCATAACATTATCCGTTAGAAAAACTAAAGCCTGCTGCTAAATTTAACAGTTTGTCAGCGCAGTGCAAAACACCGACACTGAGCGCGTCTGAAGGGCCCGGACGAGAGTGGATATTGAGCGAGAACCGATAATGGAAAAATACTTCATGATGAAAAAATCCCTTACAGGCGTACTGCTGCTGGGCGCCTCATTTTCGACGTTTGCCGCGCCGCAAACGGCGGAGCAGCTGCGCGAACTGGTCAATCAGACCATCACGCCGTTAATGAAAGAACAGGCGATACCGGGTATGGCGGTGGCGGTGATCTATCACGGCAAACCCTACTATTTCACCTGGGGCCAGGCCGATGTCGCCGGCCAGCGTCCGGTGACGCGACAGACGTTGTTTGAGCTGGGCTCTGTTAGTAAGACTTTCACCGGCGTGCTGGGCGGCGATGCGGTGGCGCGCGGTGAAATTAAGCTCAGCGATCCGGCGCAGAAGTACTGGCCGCAGTTGACCGGCAAGCAGTGGCAGGGGATTTCGCTGCTGCATCTCGCCACCTATACCGCAGGCGGTCTGCCGCTGCAGGTTCCGGACGAGGTGACGGATGAAGCGGCATTACTGCGTTACTATCAGAACTGGCAGCCGCAGTGGGCGCCGGGGAGTAAGCGGCTGTACGCCAATGCCAGCATTGGCCTGTTTGGCGCGCTGGCGGTGAAACCTTCCGGTATGAGCTTTGAACAGGCGATGACTCAGCGCGTATTGCAGCCGTTAACACTGAGCCACACCTGGATTAACGTACCGCCCGCCCAGAGCAAAGATTACGCCTGGGGTTATCGCGACGGTAAAGCGGTACATGTTTCGCCGGGGCAACTGGACGCTGAGGCTTACGGCGTGAAGTCGAGCATTGAGGATATGGCGCACTGGGTGCTGGCGAATATGAACCACGAGGCGGTGCAGGATAAAAATCTGCGGCAGGGGATCCAGCTGGCGCAGTCGCGCTACTGGCGGGCTGGGGAGATGTATCAGGGTCTCGGCTGGGAGATGCTGAACTGGCCGGTGTCGGCCGAGGTGCTGATTAACGGCAGCGATAATAAGGTAGCGCTTGCCGCGACGCCGGTAACGGCGGTCAATCCACCCGCGCCGCCGGTGAAGGCCGCCTGGGTACATAAAACCGGCTCCACCGGTGGATTCGGCAGCTACGTGGCTTTTATTCCGCAGAAGGATCTCGGTATCGTGATGTTGGCGAACAAAAGCTACCCCAACCCGGAGCGGGTGAAGGCGGCGTATCATATTCTTGAGGCGCTGCAATAAGGACGGTCGCGCTGCGTTTACCGGGTTACAGGTTGGCGCTAACTGAGGAAAACCCCGGTGGCGCTTACGCTTACCGGGGCTACAGGTTGGCACTAACTGGGAAAACCCCCGGTGGCGCTTACGCTTACCTGGGCTACAGGTTGGCGCTAACTGAGGAAAACCCCGGTGGCGCTTACGCTTACCGGAGCTACAGGTTTGCGCTAACTGAGGAAACCCCCGGTGGCGCTTACGCTTACCGGGGCTACAGGTTGGCGCTAACTGAGGAAAACCCCGGTGGCGCTTACGCTTACCGGGGCTACAGGTTTGCGCTAACTGAGGAAAACCCCGGTCGTACATTACGCTTACCGGGCTACAGGTTGGCACTAACTGGTAGCCCGGATAAGGCGCAGCGCGCCGCTATCCGGGAGAGGGCCTCTTTATTTTCAAACAACTAACGATACAGCCATTTCCCAGCCTGTGCTGACGCAATGAGCATCGCGAGTGTTAACGGCTCCGGTGTGCGCGGAGAAATGCGTTTGGATTTCGGTAATAGGAAATTAGGGAGGAAACCCTGTTCGGGAGGCCAATAATTAAATAAATCAAATGCATCTTGCTTTACATTAAACTGACGGAAATACGATTGCATGATGTCATCGCCACTTTCTCTGGCCCAGGGAAAATCGCCCGTATTGAGTGATAAATCCGCATTCACCTGCTGCTTTTTGCCGGTAAGTGTCGGCTTGTTCCATTGTGTTTCATACCATGCCAGAACGGCTGCTGCGATATTATCTTGATCTACCATAATTTATCGTCACCTCTGGCAATGGCGTTGTATCTAGTGGTTGCTTTTATTGATACATAAATTACATCCCCTGTCAGGTAAATAATCCCGAGGATGGGTATCCAGCGTCCAACGAATGCTCCCAGATTGGTGACATAGCTCCATCTAAGATTACGGATGGATTGGTTGGTTAACGTCGGGAGCCTGACTTTTAAATCATTGTGGAAAACCTTCCGTAACTCATGGCTCAAAATGCTCGTCCCTTTAGTCGCTCCGCCTGGTTTTGTCCGGGTATTTTTTATAGGTTGACCAAGCATGATTAACGCAATGGTCATGATGTCATCTACTCCAAAATGAATGGCTGCAGTATCGAGAAAAACCCAAAAAAGAAGTTCATGGGACGAGAGGTTTGACTTGCCATTGTAATAATATGTTCCATTAACTTGTTCTGTTGTGTCCATTTTTATATTCCAGTAATGCTATTTTTACGCAATGTAGCTGCCTGGTTTATTGGAAACAATAACTGTTGATATAAACGTTTTCTGAAAAATAGCTCTTATTAAATGTTCTGTTAAATCATTTAATCAATTAATAAAAATTTCTTTTCTCATCTATTTTTATTTGTTCAGCTAATATTCCCTGGTGAAGTTAGCGCATGATGATTTAAAGCGAACTGCTACTTGCGAATAGACGCAATCTGCTGAAAACTATCAGCGAGATGGCGAACCACAGGGAACGGCAATGGCTGGACGTATCGACTACCAGATTGAAAAATTTCAGTTCATCGAGCGCAACGAATCTCCGCGTATTACCCGCCAGTGGGCGGAAGTTATTGCTGAATGTCAGCAGGAAAAGGCGAACAGTGAAACGCGTTTGCGTACTGCGTTGCTGAATGTCGACTACGCCACCAGCTTCGAACTGCCGTTTCGTTTATTGCTTATCCGCGCCCCGCAGCTGGTGGATCGCTTACGCCATGCACTGGCGCTGAATCAAAAGAACGTGGTGATTAATGGTAAAAAACGCGGCTGCGTTTACAGCCTGAAAGCCGATCTCAGCGCTGTACCAGAGGAGTTTCGTTATCGCTTTGTGAGCCGGATTATTCGCAGCGGGCCGGATGCGGTTTCCGCCGCGCCCTATCAACAGCTGGCAAAAGAGATAAAGGCGCCGCGCGAGCGGTTACGTCTGGCGCTGGAAAGCGGCTTGCAGGTCAATGCGCTGGATGGGCTGTTCTGGTTTGGCATCCAGCGAATCGCTGCGGATATTTCGGCGCTGCGTTCTGCGGGGATGGCGATTACGACTGCGGAAGTGGAGGTGGCGGATAGCCTGACCAGAACGACGCGAATGATAGCGGCGTATCGGGTGGAGTGATCGTTATTTTAGTCATTAGGTTAAACTCGTTTGCTAACAGATTATTTTGAGCGAGTTTTGCGTTTGACTTTTTATTAGTTTCTCTAAAATAGCTATATGGAATAGTTAGATTTCATATATAATGCTGATGAATTTGTTTAACTTTTAAATAAATTAAAGGGTTAATAATTTAATGCCCTGGTGAAATATTTTGTGTTCTTCTTTGATTTGCTGATATTCCTCGTGCAACAAGCTTTTAGAGTATACTTTCGCCGTCTGGTTACATTTGGTAACATCCATTTTATTGCCCGCCTGATTTTGCGCCAATACCATCGCTAAACATAAGTTCCTCATTAATTATAGGCAGGGTGTCATGGCTTCTCTGGGAAAAATAGAGAGCGGCAATCAAACAAAATCTATTACGACATCCTTTATTGATGAAATATTTCAGGATACATGGTTGCTCGCGTTGGCAATTCGTAATGTGCCTGCCGTTGTCGTTGATCAGACGCTTTATAAAACGTGCGAGAATATGATTGAGCAGGTTCAGAAAGCGTTGTTTGCAGCTGGTGCATCTGAGGGGCTTGCAAGTGAAATTAAGTTTGCTCACTGTGTTTTTCTGGATGAAGCGGTAATGACGCAGCCGGATATCGATGTTTCTCTTTGGTGGAAGAATACACCCCTTCAGGGGCGCTATCTTGGAAACTTAAATGGCGGTGAGTTCTTCTACGAACATATCAAGAACCTGCTGCACGAAGCCGTTCCCTCAGAAGCTGTTGTGGCCTGTTATCACCGAATGCTTTTGCTGGGCTATCAGGGGAAGTTTATCAGGGAAGGTGGAGAAGAAAATGAAGAACGACAATCTATGTTTAAGCAGCTGAGCGCGCTTTTGCCTGCAACAAAAGAAAAAATGAATTCTCCTGTCTTTATACGTAACTTTCGCCCGGATATTCATTTCTGGCGACGTTTCCCTTGGTTGATGAGAGGACTGGGCTTACTGCTTATTGTTGCCATTACCTGTGCAATGAGCGCCCATCTGCATTATTTGCTCGGACAATGGTTCACGCTGAGCTAATAACAGCTAATAACAATTGACCAGGGAGACGCAGGTGATGAATAAGAATAAATATATCCTCAAAGGAAACAAAATTCCGGTGTATAACCACTACCAGTTGAACATACCGGAGTTAAGCAAGCGACGCCCCGACATTCAACTGTCTGTCCTTCGCTTTAGCGGCGACGAAGCGTTAAATACCCCGTGGCGTTATTCCATTGAACTGACCTGTGAAACCCCTGATATTCCTGCAGATGTGTTAATTAACACGACCGCAGAACTCCTTTTTTATCCTGATGGTAAACCATGGGAAGCGGTCGAACCCCGCGTCATGCGTGGTGTTATTACCGCTTTTCAGCAGTGTGAACGAACTGCTGATATCACTCGTTACGTGGTTGTGCTGGAAGCCAGCCTGGCGTTATTACGTCATAGCCTGACATATGCGGTGTATCAACATAAAAGCGTCATTGGTGTCGTTGAAGATATCCTGAAGCGTTGGGGATATTCCAGCCTCGACTATCGTTATGCGCTGAAAACCCAGTATCCGGTGCGCAAATTCTATATCTCGTATGCAGAAAGCGATTTATCCTTTATTGAGCGTCATCTGGCGCATGTTGGCGTATTTTATTATTTCGTCTGGGATGAAGAGAATCATCGGGATGTGCTGGTTCTCGGAGACTACACGCATTCTTTCGCCGAAGAGAAGAATATGGCCTACCGTCATCCATCAGGGCTTTTCGATGGCGGTCTTGAATCACTGTGGGAGATAACAATCAACCGCCGCTCGGTTGCCGGGCAGACGCGAGTGAACGATGAATATTATCGCGAAGCCCAAAGCGATCTGCAGGCGCATCTGGAAACCGATCTGGATATGCCTGCGCTCATTGGCGAAGAATACCGCTACGGCGAGAATTACAAAGAGCAGGGCAGGCAGGCGGCAGAACAGCCGGAGCAAGGCCGCTGGTTTGTTAAGCGTCGTCGTGAACGTCTGGTAACAGAACAGGTTGTCTTTGATGGCAAATCAAACGGCATGACGATCCGTCCTGGGATGATTCTTCATCCACAGGGTAAACGTTGGGAGGAAGCGCCGGACGGGCTATTAGTGGTATCGACCTCGTCACAGCGCGTCTCCCGCGATACCGCCTACATCATCAGCTTTACTGCCGTGCCCCATCGTCTGCACCTCTCATATCGTCCACCTTTGCTGGGCAGGCCGCACATTGCCGGTACGCTGCTCGCCAGAGTCACCAGTCCGGTTGAAAACGCGCAGTATGCTGAACTGGATGAAACCGGGCGCTACCGGGTGCGTTTCCAGTTCGATCTCAATACTACCTGGCGGTCTGGTTTTGAAAGCCTTCCGGTACGCCTTGCCAGGCCGTATGCGGGGAACGTTTACGGCTGGCATTTCCCGCTGATTGCCGGCACGGAGGTGATGATTGCCTTCACTAACGGCGATCCTGACAGGCCGTACATCCTCTGCGCTATGCATGATTCCCGACATGAAGATCACGTCAACCTCTATAACTATCAGCGTAACGTGTTAAGGACTCCTGCGAACAACAAACTGCGATTTGAGGATCGGCGCGGGGCTGAGCACGTTAAAATTTCGACAGAATATGGCGGCAAGAGCCAATTGACGCTCGGTCATATTGTTGACAGTTCGCGTAACAAACGCGGTGAGGGTTTTGAACTGCGAACCGACAGCACAGGAACTCTCCGGGCGGGTAAAGGGCTTTTCCTGACCGCAGATGCGCAGGCCACTGCAAGCGGACAGGTGCTGGAAATGTCTGCGGCAATCTGCCTGGTCAAAGGAGCGGTCAACCAGATGGCCGAGTGGCGTACCATCACCCAGTCGCATCACAACCTTCAGCCTGATACCACGCATCTGAAAAGCTATCTTGCCGCCGCCGATCAACTGAAATCTCCGGCCATGCTGCTGAGCGCCCCGCAAGGGATTGGGGTAGTTAGCCGGGAATCCGTTCTGATAAATAGCGCTCAGACGCTGCACCTGCAAAGCCAGGGGGAAGTCAATATTGCTAGCGGAGAGCGTATTTCCCTGAACGCCAGTCAGACCATTTCACTGCTCGCGCAGCAGGAAGGGCTGCGCATGGTGTCTGGCAAGGGGCCGCTGACCATCGAATCTCATGGCGATTTAATGGCGCTAACGGCCATGAAGGATGTCACCGTGCAGTCCACGCAGGGCGAGCTTCATTTCGCGGCGAAGAACGGCATTGTGCTGGGCTGCGGCGGTGGGTCGATTCGCATCTCCCCGCAGGGCAGTATCGAGATCCATACGCCGGGGACACTGAGCCTTAAAGGTCAGCACATCTGGGATGCGCCGGTGAGTGTCGGTACCCAACTGCCGGAACTCCCTAAGTCGGTGTGTAAGGACTGCCTGAAGAAAGCGCAGGAAGAAGCCGTCGCATTTGCGCCGCGAGGATAAGGACATCTGATGACAACAACACCACTGATAACACCCAAAAAGCATATGCTTTGGATGCAGCAGGGTGAATCTCTCTGTTCTGCTACCGGGCAGGACTATATTGATATTCTGATCGATCAGGCTGGAACCAACCAGCCGCTGCAAAATGCGCTACGCCAGTTATCTCCCGATCTGCGCTGGTTTGAGTTGTTCGAAGGAACCCCGGAGGGGGGAATGCTGGAATATTCGCCGGTCGTTATGCGGCTGTGTTTTGCGCTAACGAGCCACCGGATGTGGCTGGAGCAGTTACTGGAATACTTCTCTGGTACTCCGCGCCTGACGTTGCTGATATCTCCTCTGGCCTTTGATTTGCTCTGCCGCCATTTGCAGGCATTGTCGCAGGTACAGTGGGAAGAGCAGACCGGCTTACTGCGTTATTACGATAACCGCGTGTTCCCATCCTTACTTACTCACGTTCTTAACGCAGAACAACAGGCTGCATTTACGGATATCGCGCTGTTCTGGGGCTGGAGAGACCGAGACGGCGAGATCGTCTGGAAAACGGGAACATTTTCTCCTGCACGCGAACTGGCAAATAACCCTCAATTGGGGCGAGTTGGCGATGATCAGATAGATCTGATGGGCTGTATTAGTGATGCAGAAGCTTTATTGGCGAGGCGGTTATCTTCGCAAGGCGGGAAAGAGGAGCATTTTTCGTACTGCCTTTCCGTAGCTTTAAAGGCAAGCCAGCAAGGATACTTAGGTGATTTGGCATCCGATGCAGAATTAGAGGTGATAAATATATGAAGCGTTTATTACGCAGGTACCAAAAAATCGATAGAAACTGGCTTATGAATTCTTTTTCCCTGTTGGACACTATTTTTTGCAGTGATAGATGTCGTGTTGTTATCGATTGATTCGATTTGCAATGTAGGAAAACAACAAACGCTCAAGCCAGGGAGGAAGGGTGAACAGAATAAAATGGATTATCCGGGGCATTGCTTTATTTGTGTCAGTGTTGTTATCGGGATGTTCGCACTCCCAGACTGGCGAGTCGAGTGCAGGGAATATTAGAGGATACAACCATGTTGCCGGGCAGAACGTTAACTGGTTTTCAGTAAACGGCTACCATGCGACGCTAAATGGAAATGTGTGCTGCGTTATGATCCCGGACCAGTGGCGACCTGGGATGACTGCACATATTGAGTGGGAGGTTGATCCTAACCCAAAAGCTCATTTACCGCCTTTGGGAACAGATGCTTATAACAAGGCGTACCTACAGCATAAGGCCAAATACCTTCGCTATAGTGCTGATGTTCCCATTCCGCAATATAAGGAGAGTGCGGGCATTAACGTCCATTTTCTTCCTTGCCATCAGGTAAAAATTTATGCGGGTGTAGCCGGCTACGGTGCCTATTCCTACCCAATTAAAGAACCACTGGATATGAAGGAGCCTGCAACATGTCAGAAATAAAAGCGTCTGGCAGGGCTATTAGCCAACGAGTGAAATTATGTGCGCCAGATAACCGCAGGGCACAAGTTATACCATTCACCAGGCAAAAAGCGCAGGGAGGAAGGGTGAACAGAATAAAATGGATTATCCGTGGCATTGCTTTATTTGTGTCAGTGTTGTTATCGGGATGTTCGCACTCCCAGGCTGGCGAGTCGAGCGCAGGGAATATTAGAGGATACAACCATGTTGCCGGGCAGAACGTTAACTGGTTTTCAGTAAACGGCTACCATGCGACGCTAAATGGAAATGTGTGCTGCGTTATGATCCCGGACCAGTGGCGACCTGGGATGACTGCACATATTGAGTGGGAAGTTGATCCTAACGCGGATGAAAAAATTCCAAGACTGAAAATGGGGGTTGGTTTTGAACCAAAGGCCTTAGCTCAGCACGAGGCCAAATACCAGCACTTCAGTGCTGACGTTCCCATTCCGCAATATAAGGAGAGTGCGGGCATTAACGTCCATTTTCTTCCTTGCCATCAGGTAAAAATTTATGCGGGTGTAGCCGGCTACGGTGCCTATTCCTACCCAATTAAAGAGCCGATGAATATGCAGGAGCCCGCAACATGTCAGAAATAAAAGCGTCTGCCTGGGTTCCTCCGTCATTCCCTTTGAGTGGGCGTTTACCTGGGGCGCAAAAAGACGTACTGGATAATTATCTAAAGCAGCGTAGAGAAGAAGATGAATACCTTAATGCCTTCAATGAGCAAACAGGACGGCGAAATGGGGCTGGCTTTACTTGTGCAAGAAGTCTGCATATCAGCTTCTTTTTTGATGGTACGGGGAATAACGAGAATAACGATACCAAACGTGCAAACCCGATTCATCCAACCAATATTGCAAAGCTGTTTCACGCCGCATATCCACCCGGTGCTGAAAGTGATGGTTATTTCTCTTATTACATGCCCGGAGTAGGGACCGCTTTCCCGGAGATAGGTGAAATGGACTACAGCGACGCCGGGCTAAAATATGCCACGGGCGGAGAAAACCGTATTAACTGGGCGTTGCTTATGCTGGCAGATGCCTTAATGTTCTCGCTCTCGAAAAAAGAGAAGCGCATTACAGCCCTTGAAGCAAAAGGGAAGCTGTCTGTAATGGCCGCCCGCTGGCCTTTAAGCGGCGATACCAATCGCAAGGCGGTATTCTATGAATTTCTGAATGCAGAAATGCGTGCCAAAGCCCAGGATGAAACCGCCAAACCCAAAATCCTCAAAATAAAGCTGTTTATCTATGGGTTTTCCCGCGGTGCAGCCGAAGCCCGAACTTTTGTTAACTGGCTGACAGAATTGTTTGAAACGCCAGAAGGGGCGGATAAACCTGAGCAGTCAATTCTGGGGATCCCTCTGAGCATTGAATTTTTTGGGCTCCTGGATACCGTACCTTCTGTTGGCGTAGCCCATATGGCTCCCATGTGCGACGGGCATATGGGATGGGCGGATGGCACGCAACAGTTACCCGATGACGCACGTTTTCCTAACCTGATTAAGTGCTGCCGGCACTTTGTATCAGCCCATGAACAGCGCCTCTGTTTTCCTCTGGATTCCGTTCGCCGCCCGGAGGGCATCTATCCGCCGACCACGATGGAAGTGGTTTATCCCGGTGTGCATTCCGATATTGGCGGTGGCTACCCACCGGGCGAACAGGGAAAGGGAATGGCTGATGAAGCTGATCCCAATAACCCTGGAAAGGTTTTATCGCAGATCGTTTTGCACGATCTCTATGCCGCTGCATTTGCTGCGGGGGCTCCACTTACTGTTCCTGATGAATATATTCCTGATTCAGTCAGGGCAAAAACTCCGTCGAGAGGCATGAGTGAAGCGATAAAAAATGAATTTAACTTCAGTCAGTCGCTCATCCAACGCTTCAACGCCTGGCGGCAGACCATCATTGCCGAAAAACCAGCGGATGCTAAAACCGATAGCGTCTACGGCTACCATCCGCATCGTCTCAGCCAGTCACTGGAAGATGCCGTTATCGAACAAATCGGTTGGATCACTGCCTGGCGTATTGGGCGTTATGCTTTCCGGAGCTATGCCACCCAGCCGTTTTATCTGGGGGCGCCCGAGCGTACCAAAGAGGAGCTGGAGCAAGATGAGAAAATGCGTGACGCTCGACAGAGCGAGATAGACAAAATCCGCAACGCAGCAAAACAAAACGCTAAATCAGCACCTTCTGCGTCGGCGGATCAGGCCGGCTGGCCTGCCTTTGAACCCACCATTGATAAGACGGAACTCCGCGAGGCAGCAGAAGAGTTTCGTAGCGACTACCTGGACGAATTTCGCCCGCAGAACGGGTGGGAGTTCGCTATCCACACGATCCCCAAATATGCCGTCTGGCTGATCAACACGGATGATGAGCAGGCCGAGTACGATCGGATCAAAGGCGATGGCGACCGTTTATACGGCAGATTATTTACGTCAAAACAGGGAGATGTCGTAACCGAGCCCGCGATGGCGCAGGTTGTTGCGCTGTTTGATGAGCAGATACATGATTCCCGCGCCTGGTTTATGTATTCCACGCTCGGCACTCGTGAACCCTGGGGAAGCTATTTCTTTTATCGTTCAATCTACTTTGGTCCCCAGAGCAATAAGGATCAGTATCTGCTCTCCGTGGCGGGGCAATTACTGGGGGTTGCCATTATTGCCGCTGGCGCGACCTATACCATCAAACACAAATCCCTTAAAGGCATCGGCGTTGCGGCAGGCGTTTACGGTATGGAGCGCATAATTATTAATAATGCGACAGGTAAACCGGTTCCTCTGCTTGATAACGCCGCAGAGCTCTTTAAACCCACGCGGGATCCGGGCTTGCTGGTGGCGCAGGCCAGCCGTCAGACCATCGCCACACGGCACCAAACCATGATGGCTTCGGCAATTGATATGCTCAAAGAAGCAGGAGCTAAAGTGGTATGAGCCTGAAAAAGCTAATTCGCGTAGGGGATATGCTCAGGGAACACGGCGGCGAAGTGCTGAGCGGCCGCTATGAGGCCTTCGGCAAACCGGTGGCCTGCGTGGGGGATCAAGCCCGTTGTAATAAGCATGGCATGACCACTATCGCCCAGGGAGCGCCGGGCAGCACGGTTAATGGCAAAGCGGTAGCGCTCGACGGCCACCAATGCGCCTGCGGTTGTACGCTGGTCAGTTCACTGAGCGCGATGGACGTACATGGATGATTTTCCCGCCACGTTACCCTGACTATGCCGAACTTCATCCCGTCTGTTGGCGGCGATGGTGGATTGCGCTGCCGGTGATGTTGTTCCTGGCGGCACTGGCGACGATGTTGCTGTGGCCGGAAGGCAAACCCACCCGAACGCTCTCCTTCTGGTTCTGGAGCGTGGGATGTCCGTTGAGTGTCTGGCTGGTTGCCGTCGCGCTGCGCTGGTTGGTCTGGCTTCAGTCCGTTTCGAACCGCGAAACGCACCGGGAGGCGACCGCATCAACCGTCGAGGCCTGGTGGCGATACCGTTCGCGTATGTTACCCGTAGAAGCTGTGATGCTGATGACGGCAGTAGGCGATAAAGAGTCTGACCATCAGGCGCTGTTGTCGCAACCGCTTCCGGCAACTCCCGGTGCGGTCGAAGATCCGCAGGGTAACGCGCGACTGTATTGCCCGAAGGTTCTGGGGCTGGGAGGTAGGGAAAGCCGGACTGTTCTGCTGTCCCGCTCTCTCGCCCGTCTGGTGTTGGCGCGTTTGCGCGAGGCTGATGAAGCCCGGCCAATACAGGTGTTTTGCTGGCTGGGAGATGAGCAGAGCCTGGCCGCGTTCAGCCAGGCGCTGGAATTCGATGGCATTCGCCTGCCGGAAGATGCGCTTCATCTGCAAAGCGCTGCCGAACTGGACAACGTTATTGATGCCATGCCCGCCGATGAACAGGCGATGCTGCTTTGCGCAGGGGCCGGGGAGGCAACACCGTCAGCGGAATACGCCGCCTCGGAAGCGGGTTTTGCCTGGCTGTGCGGACACCGGACGGCAGCTTTGATGACGCGCAGCGAAATACTCCAGCCTGAGACGGGGGAAACGCCGACTCAACTGACGGAACAGCTTAGTCGCTATGCCGGCCTGCACGGTGTGCCTGACGGGATGCTAGCCGCCGATTCATCCGCAATGGATACCCTTTTGCCGTCCGGCTGGTCAGCCGTCGATTACGTTCTGATGCCGTGGTTGGGGCAGGCCGGGCCGGTTACGCCTTTTGTGATGCAGTCCCTGGCCTTGCTGTCAGCCCTTCAGGGGAAGTCCTGCGGCTGGACGACAACATTTACGGAATCCCAATTTATTACAGGAGTTTGCGTTCCCCGTGGAAACCTCGCGCACTGAGCCTCGTCATTCCTTATTTTGGCTTGTGACTGGCTACATCATCACTATCACCCTGCTGGTTACTCTCGGGGCGCTGTTGTATTACTTCGCTGGCAGCAGTGTTGATCTGCCGGCGCTGCTGCCGGGCCAGATAATCTTCCGCGCTTGCCTCGTCTGGATGGTATTGGTGTGGTTTTGCGCCCCGTTTATTCTTGCCTGGAAAGCCCTGGTCAGACTGAAAGCCCGGGAAGCGACGGGGGAGACCAACAACAAGACCACGCGCCCGCCGGAAAACCAGTTGGTAAAAGACATTACCACGCAGATGCGCTTCCAGTATGGCCGTCTCTGGCGGCGTAAAGTTCGTATTCTGCTGATGGTCGGCGAGGAAAGTAATGTAGAGCAGGCCGTTCCTGGCCTGACCACGCAACTCTGGGTTGAAGGCCACCGAACCGTGCTGTTGTGGCAGGGGAGTCCGGTTGATGAACCCGATGTCTCAGCCCTGAAAGCGCTGCGTAAAATTCGCCGTCGTCTGGCAGATGCGATGGTCTGGGTGGTGAATGCTGAAACTGAACTGACTCACGATATAAGGGATACTGCGGCGCGCCAACTGCGAAAGCAGTATCACGCGCTCGGCTGGGAAGTACCGCTATGGTTGTGGGAGATCCACTCGTTCGAGTGGGAGCAACCTGGCTTACCCGCGCAGGGCATTGGATTCCTGGTCGCGGCGGGCGATAAGGCTGAAGATTTTAGTGATTCCATGAATCAACTGGAAAGCGCACTGTTGCGTCAGGGGATGCAGCAGATCATTAATAATCGAAAGCACTCCTTTCTGCTAGAGCTGGCGCAATATTTGCGCGAGGGGGGGAACGCTCGCCTGACGCAGACTCTGTCACAGCTGGGGGAAGGAGCCATGGCGCTGTCGCTGGCTGGGATGGCATTCAGCCCTGTGACAACGTCCGGAAATGCTTCTCTTCGCCATGCCTGGCTGCCGGGTAACATGTGGCTGGATTTACTCGCACAACGCTGGCGTAAACCTGGAGCGACGGGAGCATCGTGGCATAAAAGCTTAAAGCTGATTAGCACCTGTTTGCTGACGTTCTGGCTGGCGGCCTGTATTTTCTCCTGGGTTGCTAACGAACGTCTGATGCAGGCCGACCATGCGCTGGCCTTGAATGCTGTCAATACCCGCCAGCCTTTAGCGAAGCAACTGCTGGCGTTGTACCAGCTGCAGCATGAAATTGAACGCCTGCAACACCGCAAGCTGTACGGCGCGCCGTGGTATATGCGCATGGGCCTTAGCCGAAACAATGACGTCCTCGACGCGCTCTGGCCGTACTGGCGGCAGGCGGCGATGCCGCTACTGCGGGATGCGTCAGCGCAGCATCTGTCCGCGCTGATGAACAGCTGGCGCAATCTGCCGCCTGACGATCCGCAGCGAGCTTCACAGTCGAAAGTGATGTATGACCAGCTTCGTGCCTATCTGATGCTTTCCCGCCCGGATAAAGCCGAACCGGCCTTCTTCAGTTCGACGGTGATGCAATTCTGGCCGCAGCGCGAGGGCGTGCTGGATGGCACATGGCGAGCGGTTGGTAACAGCATGCTGGCGTTTATGATGCAGAACCTTCCGGCACACATGGAATGGCGAATCATGCCGGATATGCGGCTGGTCAGCGGCATGCGCTCGGCCCTGCTTCGCCAGATTGGCGCCAGTCATGCAGAATCCACTCGCTATCAAAAGATGATTGAACAGGTATCCCGTGATTATGCGGATATGTCGCTGAGTGCCATGGTCAATGGTTCGGACAGCAGCCAATTGTTCAGCACTGATATTACCGTACCCGGCGTATTTACGCGCAAGGCCTGGGAGGAAGAAGTTCAGCCCGCCATCGAGAAACTGGCGAAATCACGGCGGGAAGAAATTGACTGGGTGCTCAGCGATGCCCAGCATTCCAGCGATGCCACCAGCACGGTTTCCCCGGATACGCTGAAAGCCCGGCTGACGGCGCGCTATTTCTCTGATTATTCCGGAGCGTGGCTTAAATTCCTCAACAGCCTGCAATGGCATCAGGCAGGCAGCTTATCGGAGTCAATTGATCAACTGACTCTGCTGGCTGATGTGCGGCAGTCACCGCTGATTGCGTTGATGAATACTCTCAGAGTGCAGGGGCGTGCCGGGCAGATCGGAGGCGATCTGACGGACTCCCTGGTGAGTTCAGCGAAAAATTTGATCCACAGTGAAAAAGCGAATGCTGCCATGCGGCACTCCGGAAATGAGGCGCACGGGCCACTGGATGCGACCTTTGGTCCGCTGTTGTTACTGTCGGACGGGGATGGCTCACAGAATAGCCTGAGCCTGCAAACCTTCCTCACCCGCATTACCCGTGTTCGCCTGCGGCTTCAGCAGGTGACGAACGCGCCTGACCCACAGGCGATGATGCAGTCACTGGCGCTGACGGTGTTTCAGGGTAAGGCGGTTGATCTGACCGATACCCGCGACTACGGCAGTCTGATCGCCGCGAGTCTCGGTCAGGAGTGGAGCGGTTTCGGCCAGACGGTTTTTGTGCAGCCGATGATCCAGGCCTGGGAGCAGGTCCTCTCCCCAACCTCGCAGAGCCTTAACAGCCAGTGGCAAAGCGATATCGTGACGCCGTGGAATGCGTCGTTCGCGGACCGCTATCCATTTACCGACCGTCAGAGTGAGGCTTCACTGGCTGAGCTGGCGCGGTTTATGCGAATGGACACCGGGCGTATTGCGCAGTTTATCCAAACCCGCCTCGGTGGCCTGCTGCGTCTTGAAGGAGATAAGTGGGTGCCGGACGCAATGAACAGTCAGGGCCTGACCTTCAATCCGGCGTTTCTGGACGCTCTCAACCGCCTGACTCGTGTAGGGAATGTCGCCTTTGCGCATGGCGACGTGTCGCTGCATTTCCAACTGATGGCGAAGCCGTCCCGCGATGTGGTCGAATCAGACCTGATTGTGGACAGACAGAAACTTCAATATTTCAACCAGGAAGAAAGCTGGCAAACGCTGAGCTGGCCGGATAACCGCTGGCAACCCCAGACCACGCTGACATGGCGCACTATCAAAACCGGTACACGTCTTTATTCCGATGAGCCGGGAAGCTGGGGCTTTATTCGCCTGCTGGATAAAGCGTTGGTCACTGAGCTGGGTGACAACTTGTACCGCGTGGTCTGGGTAACGCCGGATGGTGTGGCGCTGAACTACCAGCTGCGTACGGAGCTGGGGAAAGGGCCGCTGTCACTACTAGACCTGCGCGGGTTTGCGCTGCCATCACAGATTTTCTCGTCCGATGGCGCTGCCGCTGCGGGAATCCGCCCTGGAGGTGAACAATGAACATCCGACCATTCCGTCGTTTGTGGTTATGCCTACCACTATTGCTGCTGAGTAGCTGTGGCCTGTATCAGAAAACAAAGCAGGGTACACAGAGCGTAGCGAAAGCGATTTTCTATCGCCAGGTTGAGACGCTACACCTGACCATTACCGCCCGAGGTGCCATTAACGCGGATGACGCGCAGCAGGCGATGCCGCTGCGTATCCGCGTCCTGCAACTGAATGACCGCAAAACCTTTGATAACACGGAATACACCGACCTGCTGACACAGCCGGATTTGGTGCTGAAGGAATCGCTGCTGACACAGCGTCAGCTGAGTGTTTATCCGGGTCAGACAGTCAACCTCGATATTCCAATGGATGAAAAAGCGCAGTTTGTGGCGGTGGTCGGGCTGTTCCGCAAGCCGGACAGAACCCGTGGCACCTGGAAGCAGGTGCTGAGCCGCGACTTACTTGACCCGGATGAGCCGCGCGTCATTGAAGTAAGGGATAACACCCTGTTTTTACGACCACTGCGATAGAAATCCGTCAAACACAAGGCAGGAACCATAACGTGACGCTGTATGACATCAAACCTAAGTTTCAAAATTTACTTCGACCCACCGTCGTCAGGCTGCATGCCATAGGTGCGACGGCAAACCAGGTAACACTATTGGCAATGCTGGCCTCGGTTCTGCTCGGCAGCGTACTGATGTGTTTCCCGAAACCGCTGTTTTTTATCTCATTGCCGATCTTCTTATTTTTCCGTATGGCGCTGAATGCTATCGACGGCATGTTAGCGCGGGAATTTAACCAGCAGTCCAGGCTTGGGGCCATTCTCAATGAGGTAGGCGACATTATCGCTGATGCTGCACTCTATCTCGCATTTGCTTTTTTGACCGGAGTTACTCCGTGGTTGGTTGTGCTGGTGGTACTGCTGTCGTGGCTGACAGAGTTTTGCGGCATCACTGCCCAGACCCTGACGGGTAGCCGAAATTATCGTGGCCCGATGGGTAAAAGTGACCGTGCCTTTGTTCTGGGGGCTTTGGGTCTGTTTATCGCGCTTTGGCCGCAGTACATCATCGTCGCCAATATTGTCTTTGGTATCTCGGCTGTGCTGCTGGCCTGGACCTCAATCAACCGCTGTCGCAGTGCGCTGGAGGTCACCAATGCCTGATTCCCTGCACACGTTGTATTACTGCCTTGGTGGGATCTTCAGCGTTTTAGTACTGGCGACCGCCATTATCTTTGTCTTAAAAAAGTGCCGCCCACAGCGTGACTGGCTGGAACTCCAGCAGCGGATCAACAGCTGGTGGGTCATCGTTGGCTTATTTTCGCTGGCGATGCTTTCGCCTAAAGGGCTGGCACTCACCTTCTTCGGATTTCTCAGCTTCCTGTCACTGAAGGAATATCTGACGCTGGCCCCGACACGCCGCTCTGACAGCGTGCCGTTGCTGTGGATGTATGCCGCGATCCCGGTGCAATATATCTGGGTGGGGATGTCGTGGTACGGCATGTTTATTATATTCATCCCGATTTACATTTTCTTATTCCTGCCTGCTCGCATGGTGCTCGTTGGCGATACTAAAGGGTTCTTACACTCTGCCTCCGTCATGCACTGGGGCATGATGACAACGGTCTTTGCTTTAAGCCACGTCGCGTTCCTGATGATGTTGCCAGGCGTGGATATCAAAGCGGGCGCACTGCTGGTTATATTCCTGGTCGCGACCACTGAGATTAACGATATTGCGCAATATCTGTGGGGAAAATCATTGGGCAAAATCAAGGTAACGCCGAAGGTTAGCCCGAATAAAACGCTGGCCGGATTGCTGGGCGGCGTGCTGACCACCACGCTGCTGGCGGCCATTTTCGGCCCGCTGCTGACGCCGATGAACTGGATCCACTCGCTGGGTGCCGGGGTAATTATCGGCCTGAGCGGGTTCTGCGGCGATGTGGTGATGTCGGCCATCAAGCGTGATTTTGGTGTGAAAGACTCCGGTAAATTGCTCCCGGGGCACGGCGGCATCCTTGACCGTCTGGATTCGCTGATTTACACCGCGCCGCTGTTTTTCCACTTCTATTACTACTTCTATGTATAAGGGGCGCAGATGAACCGTTTTCTGCGCTGGATCTTTACGTTGTGTATTGCGTACCCCGTGGTCTGGATATGGCTGGGCGTTCGCGTGTCAGGCCGCAAAAAGCTGCCAGTGGAAGGCCCGGCGATTATCGTGGCGAACCACAACAGCCATCTGGATGTGCTGACGTTGTTCACGCTGTTTCCACTTTCAACACTGGTGAACGTGCAGCCCGTGGCGGCGGCAGACTATTTCCTGCGAAACAAAGTGATTGGCTGGTTTGCACTGAAGGTCATCGGCATCATTCCTGTTTATCGTGGAGCCCATCAGGCCAATCCGCTGCAGGCTTGTGTCGATGCACTAGCAGCAAAGAAAATTGTGATTATTTTCCCTGAAGGCACGCGCGGCGAGCCGGGGAAATTCGCAGAGATCAAATCCGGCATCTGGCATTTAAGCCAGCAGTGTCCGGAGGTGCCGATTATACCCGTCTACATGCACGGTCTGGAGCGCTCAATGGGCAAAGGGCAGAAAATCCCCGTGCCGTTTTTTATCGACATCTTTATCGACGAACCGCTGTTTTACGACGCGGAGAAAGTCACTTTTAAACAATCGTTATTCACTCGTTTCGTCACATTACAACAGCAGGTGACAAGGAAAATCACATGAGTCAGGAAGCGCGTTTATTTCAGGAAAGTACATTCGCAACCAGCGATGGAGAGTCGCTCTATTTTCGCCACTGGCCTGCAACGGAAGGCAACGGTAAGAAAGTGATCGTGCTGTTTCACCGCGGGCATGAACATTCCGGGCGTCTGCAGCACATTGTCGATGAGCTGGATATGCCCGATACGCATTTTTACGCCTGGGATGCTCGCGGTCACGGTCAATCGCCGGGCGATCGTGGTTACAGCCCGAGCCTGGCTCGCTCTGTTCTGGACGTGGATGAGTTTGTTCGTTTTGTGGCGAAGGACGCGCAGGTCAGCCTTGAGGATATCGTAGTGATTGCGCAGAGCGTGGGGGCGGTACTGGTCTCTACCTGGGTTCACGACTATGCGCCGAAAATTCGGGGGATGGTGCTGGCTTCTCCGGCCTTTAAGGTCAAACTGTATGTGCCGTTCGCCCGAACGGGCCTTGGGTTGATGCAGCGGATCCGTGGCCTGTTCTACGTCAACTCCTACGTGAAAGGGAAATTCCTTACCCACGATCCGGAGCGTGTTGCCAGTTTTGAACAGGATAAACTCATCACACGGGCAATCGCGGTGAACATTCTTCTCGATCTCTACAAAACGGCTGAGCGCATTGTGTCCGACTCTGCCGCCATTACGCTGCCGACCCAATTACTTATCTCTGGCGATGATTTTGTCGTGCATGCGAAGCCGCAAAAACAATTCTACGCCGGTCTGCGAAGTTCTATCAAAGAGCAGCATATTTTACCCGGTTTCTATCACGATACGCTGGGTGAAAAAGACAGGGCTATGGCCTTCGATAAAATGAAAACCTTTATCGACAAACTCTATGCGGTAAAACCTTACACTTTCGATTACAGCCATGAAGACCAGTGGAGCCCGAGTGCCGACGCGTACCGCGAACTGCAGGCACCGCCAAAAGCACTCTCGCTGGAGGGGATGTTCTATTCCTCAATGAGCTATGGCATGAAAACAATCGGCAGACTGTCAAAAGGGATGCGTCTGGGCTACGAGACGGGTTTTGATTCCGGCAGTACGCTGGATTATGTGTACCGTAACTATCCGGAAGGCAAAGGTATTCTGGGGCGCATGATTGACCGACACTACCTGAGCAGTATTGGCTGGCAGGGGATCCGGGTACGAAAAGTCAATATTCAGCAGGTCATAGAGCAGGCTGTCGCCCGGCTGAAAGAGAGTGATATGCCGGTACGTGTAGTGGATATTGCAGCCGGACACGGTCGCTATGTGCTCGACGCGCTGGAGAAACATCAGGATATCGAAAGTATCCTGCTGCGTGATTACAGCGACCTGAACGTTGAGAAAGGCCAGACCATGATTGAAGGGCGAGGGTTAAGCCATGTCGCTCAGTTCAAAAAGGGCAATGCTTTTGACTATGACTCTCTCGCTACACTTGGGCCAGCTCCTACACTGGGGATCGTTTCCGGGCTATATGAACTCTTCCCGGATAACGCCTTAATCAAAGCCTCGCTCGCCGGGCTGGCTGCGGCAATACCGCCTGGTGGCATGCTGGTCTACACCGGGCAGCCGTGGCATCCGCAGTTAAAAACTATCGCTTATACCTTAACCAGCCACCAGAACGGCATTCCGTGGATGATGCGTGTGCGCACGCAGAAAGAGATGGATACGCTGGTGGAGCAGGCGGGCTTCGAGAAATGCCACCAGGTGATTGATGAGTTTGGTATTTTCACCGTCTCGCTGGCCGTGAGAAAGCAGCATGGCTGAGTCCGCGCTTATACAGAACAACGCCAGTCTCTGGAAACGGGGGCTGTGCTGGCTGGTGTTGTTGGGACCGCTGTTTTTCTTCAGCTATGGACAGGTGAATCAGTTCACGGCTACACGTCCTGATGTGGGAAGCATGGTCCTCGGGTGGGAACATGTTATCCCGTTTATGCCCTGGACCATCGTACCTTACTGGAGTATTGACCTACTGTATGGCATTTCGCTGTTTATCTGTACTTCAAAGCAGGAGCTGACCCGTCACGGTTGTCGGCTGCTTGCCGCATCACTTATTGCCTGCGTCGGCTTTCTCCTGTTTCCGCTGAAATTCACTTTCATGCGCCCAGAAACGCAGGGGATGTTTGGCTGGCTGTTTCAACAGCTCGAACAGTTTGATTTGCCTTATAACCAGGCTCCGTCGCTGCATATCATCCTGACATGGCTGTTGTGGCTGCGTTTTCGTCAGCATCTGGGGAAGGGTGCAAAGCTGCTTTCCAGTGCGTGGTTTTTGCTGATAGCGGTATCTGTGCTTACCACCTGGCAGCACCATTTCATCGATGTCGTTAGCGGGTTTGTGGTCGGCGTGGTGATTAGCTATGCCATTCCGGTTGAAGGCCACTGGCGGTGGAAGCGCCCATCAGCGCACGCCGTACGTCTCGCAGCGAAATATGGTGCTGGTGGAATAGTGTTTTTGTTAGTGGGTTTGTGGATCCCCCACGGCTTCATTTTGCTGTGGCTTGCAGCGGCATTATTGATGGTGGCGGCGGGCTATACCGGGCTCGGAGTGTCGGTGTTTCAGAAAAATAATCACGGCGATTTATCCCTTTCTGCCCGCTGGATGTTGTTCCCCTATTTAGCCGGGACATGGCTTTCAAAACAATGGTTTTCCCGACGGATATCTCTGAGCAACGTTGTTTATGACGGCGTGGCATTGGGTCGCTTTCCGGATAGAACCATGACGCAGGCCGCCGTTTTCGATCTGACGGCTGAATTTCATAAGGGCCGCCGCAAAGCAGATCACTGGGAGGCTTACCCGCTGATGGATTTGGTGGTGCCGGGCGTCCGGGACATCCACCAGGCCGTGATGAAGCTCAGTCAACTGCAGCAAGAACATGAAAGTGTGCTGGTATGCTGTGCCTTAGGCTTATCCCGCAGTGCAACGGTTGTTGCGGCCTGGCTGCTAAGTGAAGGGCTCGCCGGGTCGGTCACGCAGGCCGTGGCGTTAATCAAATCCCGGCGGCCTCAGGTGGTGCTTACGCCCGCCCATCTTCAGGTTCTGGAAACGTTCAG
Organism: Klebsiella sp. 141203; assembly: GCF_032601985.1. Taxonomy (NCBI): domain Bacteria; kingdom Pseudomonadati; phylum Pseudomonadota; class Gammaproteobacteria; order Enterobacterales; family Enterobacteriaceae; genus Klebsiella; species Klebsiella sp. 141203. Next base: position 88,072 of record NZ_JAQIRL010000006.1, read on the forward strand.
CAAGGAGCTGCAATGTCAGATATCACTAAGACCCACCAAATAATGCACATTCATCTGTCGAGCTGGCGCTACTTTGCTGCCCTGACGCTGCCACCTTTGGTGTTGCTCTTTAACCGGTTGTTTTCACTCGATTGCGTGTTGCTGATGGGACTCTTTTTGCTGACCCATTATTACTGTTGGCGTATATGGCTGGATGAACGACTTTTTCAGCTCATTGAGAGTGACAGCGATCTCGCTGAATTTGATAACGGTATGGCGCATTTGTGGGCCAAAAAGACGGGTAACACTCGTACGCGGGCTGAACGTTGGCGTGGGGCGAGAAACCTTTTTTACCGGGCCATGTTCTCGCTAATGGCGCTGTGGGCCGCCTCACTGTGCACAGTCCTTTACCAGTCTTTTACGTTGGTGGATTAACCAGCCTATGAATGACCATGATTTTCTGAAATATTTTGACGGCGAAATGCGCTGGCTGAGGGCGGCGGCGCGTGAGTTTGCTGAACAACACCCGGAGGCCGGTCGGCGGCTGGGCATCGACCGACAGTCTCATAAAGCTGATGAGTCCGTCGAACGGCTGTTTCAGGGCTTTGCGCTGATGATGGCGCGGTTGCGTCGCCAGATTGATGACGATATCCCGGAGCTGACAGAGCCGCTGCTGGGGCATCTGCTGCCGATAGCCAACCGGACACAGCCCTCGATGGCCGTAGTCGAGCTGTCCCCGGAAATGGTTGCGCAGGTCAGGGATGTGGTTATCCCCGCAGGCACAACATTGCTGACCCGGCCAATGGATGATACCGGCCTGCGCTGCCCATACCGCACGACCGACGAACTGGTACTGCACCCGTTGACGCTGCATCACGTCGGACAGCAGTTGCATCCGGATGGTCACCAGGTGCTGGCGCTGAAGTTTTCATTTGGTAAGTACGCCGATCCATCGCAGACGGATTTGAGCCAGATCTCGCTCTACATTCACGGCGATCGCCCCTTACAGTCGATGCTGTATCTGGCGCTGACGCATCATGTCTCGCATATCACGGTGCGCTTGCCGCAAACAGGCAATCTCGATCCGCAGCCGTTTCACGGCAAACTGTCGTCGCGCTGGCAGCAAAACTGGTCCTCAGTCTGGCCGGAGAGTGAAAGCCCGGCGCTGTGCGGGGAGGTTCGCCCATTACTGGAATACTTCAGCTTCCCGGCCCGGTTTGCGTTCTTTACCCTGACGGGCCTTGAAACGCTGCCGCTCGGGGAAGACTTTCAGTATTTTGAGCTGGAACTTCATCTGAGCAAGCCACTGAACCGGGATATTTCCGTGCCGGAGGATACTCTGCGTATCCACTGTGTACCGCTCATCAATTTGTTTTCGCTCAACGCTGAACCCCTGAAGGTGGAACCCGCAAAACTGGATTACCGGCTTCGTCCACACCGGCTGCGCGATCATCACACTGAAATTTACAGTGTGGATAAGATGGCCGCGAGTGAAACCCTGGTCAAGCGACAGTACGTGCCGTTTCGGCAGTTCTGGCATAAGGGCGGGATGTTGCAGCGTAAAGATAGCTGGCCTGAACGTTACTTCCACACCCGTATCTGGCGGGGTGTTACCGGAATGCATGAAACATTGTTGATGCTGGGAGGGACGGCGGGTGAACAGGATCTGCAGGAAGAAAATGCGACGCTGTTTTTGAACATCACCTGTACCAACGGCAACTACCCACGTATGGCGCTGGATAATGCCGTGTTTGATGGTATGACGACCGCCGGCAACCAGTCGCTATGCTGCCAAACCAGGCAGGCGCCCTCTATGCCGTGCTATCCACCATTGTCCGAGTTATATCAGTGGCATGCGATGGCTTTGCTGCATCCACGTGCTCTAAGCCGGATGATCGATAGCGCCAAAAATCTTCGCGCGGTGTTGCAGCTGTTCAACTGGACAGAGGATAAGGATAACCTTCGCCGTATCAATGGGGTAAGTCACGTCAGCTATAAACAGGCATACAGTTCGGCGGAAGAGTGGCACGGCGTACATATTAGTATTGAACTGGATGAAACGCAGTTCAGTGGCATTGGGGACGCGAGATTGTTCTGCGAGTTGCTAGAGCAATTTTTTACGCAGTACGCCAGCATTGCCCGTTTTACTCAATTGACGGTCACTCTGGCTGAGTCAGGGACGAAATGGGAATGGCCTATGCGCAAGATCCACAGGGTGTTGATGTGAATTCAGCAGACGAAAAAAAGAGTTTGCCACCGTTCTGGCTGGATAAAGAGGGCAAAGACCAGACGGCCATGTTCAATTTCTACCGCTTTTGTGAGCTAGTGGAGAAATTCAGCGGCAGAAATCTAGGTGCAGCGGGGAAGCTGAGCCAGGATGCTGTTCGGTTCCGTCCCGACCCACATCTCGGCTTTCCGACCAGTGAACTGAAAAAAACGGAAACCGATCCGGCTCATCCTGATGACCCGCCAACGGTCAGAACAACATTCCATGGGCTATATGGCGTGGATTCGCCGCTTCCGACGGCCTATGTTGATGATATCAATCAGGGGCGAGAGGGGGCTGATGCGATGGCTGCATTTCTGGATATCTTCAATCACCGGATGATGACGCAGTTTTACCGTATTCAGCGGAAGTACAGTTATCCGTCATCGTATGAAGAAGGGGGAACGGATAAATTCTCCCGTAGCCTCATGGCGCTGGCCGGTATAACACAAACGGATGATTTACCCGCTTCTCGATTGCTGGCTATCCTTGGGCCGATGATGCATACCACGTTGACCACGGAAGGGGTGGCCGCTGTGATACGCAGTCAGGCTCTCAGTACACGGGTAGAAGTCTTTCCACATCACCCGGTTACCATGTCAGTTGATGAGCGCACACGCCTGACGCTGAAGAATCCTATGGCGCTGCGCGAGCGCCTCATTATGGGGGATGAAGTGGAAACCCTTAACTACTGCATGCGCATTGAAATGTACACCGAGGATGCCAAAGAGGCCAAAGGCTGGTGGCCGCAAGGACAACTGCGCAAGGATATGTTTGCGCTGCTGAAAGCATATCTGGGGTGTGACTACGATGCAGACATATATTTGACCGTTCCCACTCGCATTTTACCTCGTCCAGGGCTGGGGAAAGCGGGGCTTTTTATCGGGTACAACATCATGTCAGGCCTCAGAGATGATAACGAAGACGAGATGCCGCAGACGTTGCGCACGAAGGTGGGAAAACTGCGAGGAAAAGGTTTCGAGGAAGACTAATTGTGTTTGCGAAGCCGAGATACCGGGTTAGTGAGTGTTGACGGCACAGCCACTATAAATGTGATTATCGAGAACAAAAATACCGCAGACCCTGTCTGGCATGAGACGTGGTGGGAGTGGTTATCTGGAGAATTCTCCAGATGCCCATACGGCCTGGAACCGCATAAAAGACATAGGGTTTCATCGATGGGGATAGACGTTGAAATGGTGCCGATAATAGGAGTCGAACCTACGACCTTCGCATTACGAATGCGCTGCTCTACCAACTGAGCTATATCGGCCCTGAAAGGACGCGTTCACCTGCGTGAAGCACGGGGTAGAAGGTTAAAACTAAGTGGGTGATGCGTCAATGCCCTTTGAATCAAACGGCTACTTTTGCATCACCCGCTTAGCGTTAAGCACGAATGGTATCGTCGCCGAAACCAATCCACTTATAGGTAGTCAGCGCTTCCAGGCCCATCGGCCCGCGGGCGTGCAGCTTCTGGGTGCTGACCGCCACTTCCGCGCCGAGGCCGAACTGGCCGCCGTCGGTGAAGCGGGTAGAAGCGTTAACGTATACCGCCGACGAATCCACTTCATTAATAAAGCGATTCGCATGGCGCAGGGTACGCGTCAGAATGGCATCTGAATGCTGGGTACCGTGCGCGCGAATATGGGCAATCGCCTCATCGAGATCGGCAACAACTTTCACGTTCAGATCCAGCGACAAATACTCGTCGTCGTACTGCTCCGCTTTCACCGGCTCCACCTTCGCCGGACCGTTCTGCAGAAGGGGCAGGGCGGCCGGATCGGCATGCAGCGTCACGCCGCTCTCCGCCATCTGTTTGCTCAGCGCAGGCAGGAAGGTATCGGCGATATTACGGTGCACCAGCAGCGTCTCGGCGGTATTGCAGGTGCTCGGGCGTTGGGTCTTGGCGTTAACGATGATCTTCAACGCCGGTACGATCTCTGCCGAATCGTCGACGAAAATATGACACACGCCGATACCGCCGGTGATCACCGGGATCGTGGATTGCTCGCGGCACAGCTTATGCAGGCCTGCGCCGCCGCGCGGGATCAGCATATCGATGTATTTATCCATCTTCAGCATTTCGCCGACCAGCGCGCGATCCGGGCTCTCGATTGCCTGCACCGCGGCAGCCGGCAGGCCGCACTCCTGCAGCGCCTGCTGAATCACTTTCACCGTCGCGGTGTTGGTGCGCCAGGTCTCTTTACCGCCGCGCAGAATAGCCGCGTTGCCGGTCTTCAGGCATAGAGAGGCGACATCGACGGTCACGTTCGGCCGCGCTTCATAAATCACGCCGATCACTCCCAGCGGTACGCGGCGACGTTCGATACGCAGGCCGCTATCCAGCAGACCACCGTCAATCACCTGGCCGACCGGATCCGCCAGGCTACACACCTGACGCACGTCATCGGCGATGCCGCGCAGGCGCGCCGGCGTCAGCGCCAGGCGATCGAGCATCGCGTCGCTCAGGCCATTGGCGCGGGCGTCGCTGAGATCTTCGGCGTTGGCGCGCAGGATCTCTTCGGTCTGCGCTTCCAGATAATCAGCAATCTTGTTGAGAACCTGATTTTTCTCGCGGCTGGAAAGCAGCGCGAGTTGGTAAGAGGCCGCTTTGGCCGCAATGCCCATTTGTTCCAGCATTTTCAGCTCCTTAACGGGTAATCATATCGTCGCGATGGACGGCCACCGGGCCGTATTCATAGCCGAGGATGGCATCGATTTGCTGCGAGTGCTGCCCGGCGATCAGGCGCAGGGCGTCGCTGTTATAGCGGCTTACGCCGTGAGCGATATCGCGGCCTTCGCTACTGCGGATTCGGATAACTTCGCCGCGGGAGAAATTCCCGCTGACGGTTTTGATGCCTTTTGGCAGCAATGAGCTTCCTCTTTCCAGAATAGCCTGGGTCGCCCCGGCATCGACGGTGATTTCACCGGCCGGCGGCGCGCCGAAGATCCAGCGTTTGCGGTTCTCCAGCGGTGATTCCTGAGCGTGGAAACAGGTGCCCACCGGCAGGCCTTCCATCGCGTGGCCGATAACGTCCGGGCGGTTGCCGGCGGCGATTATGGTATCGATGCCCGCGCGACAGGCGACGTCCGCGGCCTGAAGTTTGGTGCCCATGCCGCCGGTGCCGAGGCCGGAAACGCTATCGCCTGCGATGGCGCGCAGCGCGTCATCGATGCCGTAGACATCTTTAATAAGCTCGGCCTGCGGATTGCTACGCGGGTCGGCGGTAAAGAGTCCCGGCTGATCGGTCAACAGCAGCAGTTTATCGGCGCCGGCGAGAATGGCCGCCAGGGCGGAAAGATTATCGTTGTCGCCGACTTTGATTTCAGCGGTGGCGACGGCGTCATTCTCATTAATGACCGGCACAATATTGTTATCCAGCAGCGCGCGCAGGGTATCGCGGGCGTTGAGGAACCGCTCGCGATCTTCCATATCGGCACGGGTCAGCAGCATCTGGCCGACATGAATGCCGTAAATAGAAAAAAGCTGTTCCCACAGTTGGATAAGACGGCTTTGGCCGACTGCCGCCAACAGCTGTTTTGAGGCAATGGTGGCGGGCAGTTCAGGGTAGCCGAGGTGTTCACGTCCGGCGGCGATGGCCCCGGAAGTCACAATCACAATGCGGTGCCCCATGGCATGCAGCTGCGCGCACTGGCGCACTAACTCAACGATATGGGCGCGGTTCAGGCGTCGGGATCCGCCCGTTAAAACACTGGTGCCCAGTTTTACCACCAGCGTCTGGCTATCACTCATGATTTTCTGCCGTTCAAAAGGAATATCGAGATCGAGCTGATGTTGTAACAGGAGTCAGGCCACTTGCCAACTGCTGGCGTATTGGTCAAGCCATTTTATTGCGCGGATCGGGCATTCTGCGCAGGCAAGGTGACATATTTATGACGGAAATATTTAAACATTCTTTTTTATAAAAAGTTCCATTTCGTCATAAATATTTAACACTACAGCGTTAAAAAACCTCCAGTTTTTGACGGGGCCTTCGCCCGGAATTGATAAGCGCGTGTAAATAAATCACCAGGACCACATAATGAAAAAGCGTTCACTGGCATTAATGATGATGGGTTTTGTTGCTTCTTCGGCTTCACAGGCAGCGGAAGTATACAATAAAGACGGCAATAAACTGGACGTGTACGGCAAAGTGAAAGCCATGCACTACTTCAGCGATTATGACAGCAAGGATGGCGACCAGACCTACGTTCGCTTTGGTATCAAAGGCGAAACGCAGATCAACGATCAACTGACCGGTTATGGCCGCTGGGAATCCGAATTCTCCGGCAATAAAACCGAAAGCGATTCTTCGCAGAAAACCCGTCTGGCGTTTGCCGGCGTGAAGTTAAAAGAGTTTGGATCATTTGACTATGGTCGTAACCTCGGCGCGCTGTACGACGTTGAAGCCTGGACCGATATGTTCCCGGAGTTCGGCGGCGACTCTTCCGCGCAGACCGATAACTTCATGACCAAACGCGCCAGCGGCCTGGCGACCTACCGCAACACCGATTTCTTCGGCCTGGTCGATGGTCTGAATATGACCCTGCAATACCAGGGGAAAAACGAAGGCCGCGAAGCGAAAAAACAGAACGGCGACGGGTTCGGCACCTCTTTAAGCTATGATTTCGGCGGCAGTGATTTCGCCGTCAGCGCGGCTTATACCAGCTCTGACCGTACCAACGATCAGAACCTGCTGGCGCGCGGCCAGGGTTCCAAAGCGGAAGCCTGGGCTACCGGCCTGAAGTACGACGCCAACAATATCTACCTGGCGACAATGTACTCTGAGACCCGTAAAATGACCCCGATCAGCGGTGGTTTTGCGAATAAAGCGCAGAACTTTGAAGCGGTCGCCCAGTATCAGTTCGATTTCGGTCTGCGTCCGTCTCTGGGCTATGTACTGTCGAAAGGCAAGGATATTGAAGGTGTCGGCAGCGAAGACCTGGTCAACTATATTGACGTCGGCCTGACCTACTACTTCAACAAAAACATGAACGCCTTTGTGGATTACAAAATTAACCAGCTGAAGAGCGATAATAAGCTCGGTATTAACGATGATGACATCGTCGCGCTGGGGATGACCTATCAGTTCTGATAAAACTGAGCGCAAGAAAAATAAAAACCGCGGCCCTGAGCGCCGCGGTTTTTATTTGTCAGGATTAGCGGTTTTTCGCCAGATGCAGATTGTCGTTATTCATGGTGATCTGCGCGTTATATTCCTTCGGCAAGCGCCGCGCCTGATAAAATACGCGGTTCCAGTACGGATTATCCAGCGACGAACGCATGACGCCCTGGCTTGCGGAGGCGTGCAGGAAATTGTGGTCGGTATCGTAGAACCCGACGTGCATGCCGCCGTGAATGCGGAAGAAGACTAAATCGCCAGGCCGCAGCTGCTGCTTGCTAACGCGCACTCCCATATGCAGAAGATCGCCGGTGGTCACGCGGTCCATTGGCAGATTGAAGCGGTCCTTCAGCGTACGCCAGACAAAGCCGGAACAGTCGACGCCGCTCTGGTCGGTGCCGCCCCATTCATAAGGGGTGCCGTCCCAGGTGTGCATCTGATCGTGCAGGGCGGCCAGCACCGGTATCAGATCGTCGGAGCCGCTGTCGATCGGCTCATAATGATGCTGCGCCACCGCCTTGGGCGGTTTTTTTGGGGAAGATGAACATCCTGCCAAAATCAATAAAGGAACAAGTAATAAAGCGTGGCTGAGTTTGGGCTTCATGTCGTTATTTTCATGTTAGGGATCGACCGTCGCCATTTATAGCGTATTCAGGGAAACGCCAGAATGATGAAACGCAAAATTTACGAAAACTTACGTACTGCAGGCATAAATTCGCCGGTACCGTAATAAGCACATTTTTCAGATAGTAAACGCGGTGATTTTATTTATTAATAAATGTTTACTATCTAAATCAAAATATAACAGGCCAGAATCAGGATGTTCTTATTTATCTGGCGTGAGAGACAGGCGTGCCTCCTTTAAGGTGGCGGATAAAAGAGGCTGGCGCATAGCCCATCGCTTTGCGGAACATGGCGGTAAACGCCGCCGGATGCTCATAGCCAAGGCTTAATGCCACGTCGGTAATGCTACGGCCTTCTCGCAGGGCGGTGAGAGCGTACATCAGGCAGGCTTTATGACGCCAGTCGCGAAATGCCATCCCGGTCTCCTGCAAAAAGCGGCGGTTGAAGGTGCGCAGGCTTTGACTCATCTTTTGAGCCCACAGCTCCGGTGTACTGTGAATCTCCGGCTGAAGGAGAAACGCGCTGCATAGTTCAGCCAGCCGCGGATGTTGCGGCAGCGGCGTAAACATCGGCAGCGGCGGGGCGCCCTGCAGTTCAAACAGCAATAGGGCGATAAGCGCCGCATCATGTCCGCTCTCTTCATACAACAGCGGCAACTGGCAGGCGGCCAATAGCAGTTGATGTAGCAGCGGCGAAACCTGCAAAACTTCGCAGCGCACGCCGGCGCGCGGCGCGTCCTGCGGTTCGATATACAGACTATGGGTGCTCACGCCCGGCATCCAGACGCGATGCGGTTTATTAGCGGGTATCCATACGCCGCTGAACGGCGGCACCAGCCACTGGCCGTCATCGGTTTCGACTTTCATTAAGCCATTCACGGCATAGAGAAACTGCGCTCGCCGATGATGATGGCGTGGTAAAAGGGTGTCAGGCGGATAATCGCTACCCAGGCCTAATACCCGGCGCGGCAGATGATCGACATCATTAATCGCGATATTACGCATGCGTACACTCCTGGCTGAAAATCGTAATATATTGGCCTTTAATCGTAAGTCAGCCATTCCGCTATTCTATATCGTTACCTCCCTGAATGGAGGAACGGTAGATGATATTTGGGCTTTTTGTTTGCGGATTGTTGTCCGGGGTAACCACCTGGCTGTTTGGCTTCGGCGGCGGCTTTGTTACCGTGCCGCTGCTTTACCTGCTGCTGAGCCATCAGGGCGCAGTAGGCGGTCAGGCGATGCAAATAGCGGTAGCGACGTCGGCGCTGGTGATGCTGTGCACGTCGCTGTTGGCAAGCGGCCGCCATCTGCGCGCCGGAACGGTTCACTGGCGCTCCCTGCTGCCGATACTTGGCGGCATCGCCATCGGCGGTATTGCCGGCGCGGCGCTGGCGCTGAGGGTCAACGGCGAGTGGATCCGCTGGCTGTTCATTTTGTACCTGGCGGTGACCATCGTGGATTGCTACGTTCGCCCCGGCTTTATGGCGCCGTCGACGGCTTGCGCACCGTCGAGTGCAGGGCGCGAGACTATTCTTGGTGGCGGGATTGGCCTAATTGCCGCCTTCCTTGGCGTTGGCGGCAGCGTGATGACCGTACCGCTGATGCGCCGGCGTGGCGCGACGATGGCGCAGGCCGCGGCGATGGCCAATCTGTTGACGTTGCCGCTGGCGGCGACCGCCAGCCTGGCGTGGCTGCTGATGGCGCCGATGGCGGCGCTGCCCTCCGGTTTCATCGGCAATATCTGGTGGCTGGCGGCCGGATTGCTGGTAGCCGGAAGCTGGCTGGGATTGCGGGGCGCATCGCGCTGGTTGGCAAAACTTCCCGATCGCTGGCACGTGCGGATCTACCCGCTACTATTGCTACTGGTGCTGCTGGCGATGGGCTTTGGCGGGATGGGCTGAAACGCAGCCGGATCATGCTCCTGTCATCTTCTTTATACATGCTCTCGCAGGCTTATATTGCTGATTATGGAAAATGACCGATGTCTAATGCTGTGACGATTTTCGATCTGGATAACACCCTGATTAAAGGGGACAGTAGTACGCTGTGGAGCCAGTTTATGGTGCGCGAAGGCTGGGTGAGCGACCCGGAATATCTGGCGCGCGAGGCGCAGCTGATGGCGGATTACGACCGCGGGGAAATGAATATCGCCGATTATGTCGCGCTGATTCAGGCGCCGCTGATTGGTATCCCGCAGTGGCGGGTGGATACGCTGGTGGCGCGTTTCGTGCGTGAAAAGGTGTTGCCGCGCGTCTACCCACAGGCATGGGACGTTATTCGTACCCTACAGGCGCGAGGGGAAAAAATGTTAGTGATCTCCGCCTCGGTAACGCTGCTGGTGCAGGCGATAGCCGCCGAGCTGGGGATCGAACAGGCGTTGGGTATTGATGTTGAAATGGCGGATGGCGGCTACAGCGGTGTGATTGCCGGTACCCCGAGCTATCAGCAGGGCAAAGTAACGCGCCTGGCGCAGTGGCGCGAGGCGCATCCTGACTATACTGGCGAAGTCACTTTTTATACCGATTCGATAAACGACCTGCCCCTGTGCCTGCATGCGGATCGCGTGCGGTTGGTCAACCCCTGTCCGCAACTGCTGGCAGCCAACGCCCGGCACGGCTGGCCGGTGCTGGCGTGGCGGATCGAATAACGAGACGTTTTCCCTGGTTCGTAGCCCCGGTAAGCGTAGCGCCACCGGGGAGAGGGGTTATTGCTGACTTTGATACAACGGCACTACGCTGCCGCCGATATAACGGCGGCGCAGCCAGGCGGAGAGGGTGTCCATGACCATGACCACCGCGACCAGCAACAGGGTAATAAACATCACCACATCCCAGTTCCACAAACGCATATTTTCCGCGTAGATGAGGCCAATCCCGCCCGCGCCGACAAAACCTAACACCGCGGCGGAACGGGTGTTGGATTCAATCTGATATAAACTCAGCGCCAGGAAAGTCGGGAACGACTGGGTGAAAATGCCGAAGCGGTGTTTCTGCAGACCATTAGCGCCGACGGCGGTGAGGCCGCGTCCCGGCGAACGATCTACCGCCTCGTGGCCTTCAGCATACAGGCGGCCCAGCAGGCCGGTATCCTGCATAATAATCGCCAGTACCCCCGCCAGCGGCCCGAGCCCTACGGCGCGCACGAAAATCAGACCCCAGATAGCCATATCGATACCGCGCAGCATGTCAAACAAGCGGCGCATCAACACGGCGATAATGCCGGGAATCACGCCGCGCATAATATTGCGCGCCGCCAGGAATGACAGCAACAGCGCGATGACCGTCGCGGTAATCGTCCCGGCGAAGACGATGGCAAGCGTAATGGCGATTTGCGTGAAGTAATAGGCAAACGGCCAGTTCCAGAAATCGTGCCAGACGAACATCCGCAGCAGATAGCGCCCCATCTGCTGTAGTCCGGTAGCCAGTTGTTCGCTGCTGATACCGAACTGCATAAAGAACCAGACGTAATAAAGTACGCTCGCCAGCGCCAGCAGGCCGACGTAGCGCAAGTATCGCCCCTGGGTCTTATACAGCGCCTGATGCTGGCGGCGGCTGGCGGCGATATCCGGTTGATGTTGCCATTGGCTCATTTTTTCCCCTCCAGAACCCACTGGCGCAGGCGGCCGGAAAGCATATCCAGCAGCGACACCACAATAATGATCAGCAGCAGCGTCATGCTGACCTGATCGTAACGATCGAGCTTAATGTTGGTCATCAGCTCCTGGCCGATCCCGCCGGCGCCCACCAGACCAAGAATGGTGGATGAGCGGAAGTTGATCTCAAGGCGCATGAAGCCGTAAGAGAGAAAAATTGGTTTCACCTGCGGCCACAGGGCAAAACGCACCTTCTGCAGCGCCGATGCTCCGCAGGCCGCCAGCCCGCGCACCGGTTTTTCCTGCGCGCTTTCCACCGCTTCATAGAACAGTTTGGTCAGGCTGCCGACCGTATGCAGCATCAGCGCCAGAAAACCGGGGATCGCGCCGATACCGAACGCCATGACGAAAATGACCGCCCAGGCCAGCTCTGGCATGGTGCGTAAAAAGGCCACCAGCACGCGAACGGCGAAGCGTAGCGGCGCCGGTGACCAGGCGTTATTGGCGGCGAGGAAAGCCAGTATCGTCGCTACCGCGACCGCCACCAGCGTGGAGGCCAGCGCCAGCTGCAGCGTCTCCCAAATCAGCGGCAGCTGAATCGGTAGGCGATAGCCCCAGTACGCCAGCGAGCCTTTGGTATGAGAATCGGCTAACAGGACGCCCGGATGCAGCGTCGGCAGCGTCTCGAACATATAATCGAGAAAGTTTGGCAACGAGCGCCAGATGGTGAACAGATTAAACTCGGCGGCGTGCCCGGCGGCAAAGTAGAGCGCCAGCAGCACCAGCGACCAGCCGAAGGTATCGCGCTTTTGCCGCGTCCTGACCTGCTGGTAATAACGTTCAAATTCGGTATGGGTATTATTCATGCGGCGAAAAGGTCTTTAACGTAGCGCCGCCGTCCGCATTGATCTGCGAACGGCGGCATCAGTACGGGATTAACGCGCGCTAACCAGTTCGCGTTTCATATCGATGATCTGCTGGAAATCGGCCACGCTGCCCGGGCCGATGTGCTGAGTACCGCCCATCGCTTTCACAAAACAGGCGTGATCGTCGGTATCCAGTTTTTTAAGCGCGGTGACGACTTTGGCTTTGAAGTCCGCCGGCAGCGCATTGCTAACGAGGATCGGGCCGTTCGGGATCAGCGGCGATTGCCAGATAATCCGGATTTGCTTCATCAAATCCGGATGATCCATGCGAATCAGGCGATTAAAAGCGCCTACGCTGTAGCCGCTGTTGTAGTCGCCGACCATTGAGGTCCAGGTGACCGCGCCGGCAAACTGGCCGTTCAGCACGCCGAGAATGTCCTGCTCGTGGCCGCCGGAGAAGGTGACGCTGGAGAAGAAGTTATTGTATTTGTTATCCGCGTCGCCGCCGAATTTCTGTTTAAAGGCGTGGTTTGGAATTAAATAACCGGAAGTGGAATCCGGGTCGGCGAAGCCAAAGGCTTTGCCTTTTAAATCGTCCAGCGTTTTATACGGGCTGTCAGCTTTGACGATGACCACCGAGTGGTAGCCGCGGGACTGATCTTTATCATCAACGGCGATACCGACAATATCGACGGCTTTCGGGTTATTGATATAGACCGAGGCATAAGAAGAAGGCGACATACTTAATACGACATCGACTTTACCACCCAGCAGTCCCTGAATGACGCCAGAATAATCGGATGAGTTACGTAATTTGGTATCGACCTTCAGCTCTTTATCAAGAAACTGTTTCACGCACTGGTTATCGCCAATTTGCTGCGTGGCGTTTTGACCGCCGAGGATCCCCAGATTTAATTCCTTCGGCTGTTCAGCGGCGCTCGCTTGCCACGTCAGTAATAGAGCTGCGAGTGCTGCGGATAAACGAACTGCGCCATTAATATGTTTGTTCATTATTTTGCCCGTGTGTTTTTACTAAAGGAAATTAATGCAATTGGCTAATTTCATCGCCGTACAACCGATGCAGGACATCCTGAGTCAGCTGTGCGGGATGATCGTCGAAAATGATGCGGCCTTTGGCGACGCCAATGACCCGGGTGCAGTACTCTTTGACCAGTTCGACCGAATGCAGGTTGACCATCACGCTAATCCCCTGGCCGCTGATTTCCCGCAATACGTTCATAATTCGCTGGGTGTTTTTGGGATCGAGCGAGGCGACGGGTTCATCCGCCAGCAGGATCCCGGGGTTTTGCATCAGCGCACGGCAAATTGCTACGCGCTGCATCTGGCCGCCGGAGAGGTTTTCCGCCCGCTGTAGCGCGTGCGGCAACATGTTCATCCACTCGAGAAGAGAGATGGCGCGAGCCCGGTCGGCGTCAGGGAAAACCTTAAACAGCGACTTCAGGGTTGAGGTTTGACTCAGGCGGCCGAGCAGTACGTTAGTCAGCACATCAAGGCGCGGCACGAGACAGAAGTCCTGGAAAATCATGCCGCATTCGCTGCGCCAGGCATTGAGCGCGCGTCCTTTCAGGCGTGAAACATCATGTGGCATACCCACTTCCGGAAAGCTGAGTATTTCACCGCCGGTGGCGCTGTGAGTACCGTTCAGGACATGCAGCAGCGTGGATTTCCCGGCTCCCGAGCGGCCAATCACTCCCACCAGCTCGCCGGCATGGAGGTCAAAGCTGATGTTATCGAGCACGGTTTGCTGCGCATTATAAGATTTACTCAGGTTGCGCACGCTTAAGACTTTCCGCTGCCGGGTTGGGGTGATGGGCGTAATTAGCGAAAATTCGGTTTCCGCCACCGCGGCAAGAGAGCTGTTCATAAGAGTGTCCTGGTTCGTCATAAACTGGCCACTATTAATCGCGTTTTGTGTGAACTTTCGATGACGGTAAGGCGAACAAATAATGAAAGCGTGATGAAACGCTTATCTGCAAGGCAAGAGGAACATGTCAGCGGCAATCATTGCGTAATGGACTACACTAATGAAAATGAGAGTAAATAAGAAAGAAATATGAGAAGTAATCTCATTCTCTTAGATATCATTCTTTCATTGGATTAATAGTCCTCTGCAAGTGGTTTTTTTGTTTATGTTTAGGCTTTTTGTGCGGTGCTTAAAACCATTCATGCAGCTTATGATTGGGTGAATCGTCTTGTAAATAATGATTGTGTGGCATTATCCTCTTACTTTTGTGTGTTATTAAGATTTTTCGCAACGTCACTTATCTTGTCCATTAAGAATATTCCTAATGAATTAGGGTTATGATCCTGGATGATATAATAATCGATTCGGATTGTAGGAATTTTCGATCAATAACCACATGAAATTAAATGTTTTTTGTTTTTGAGCAAAAAATAGGATTTCGCCAAAAAGCAAAAAATTGACATAAATGAGAATTAGCTTCACATCCTGCTTGTTGACACTTAATCAGAAAAAACCTAAATTTGAATCCAACAAAAAATATAAATCGATAAATAATTTCGACATTATTAATTATTAAATAATGCCGCTGGTGTTTTATTATAACCAATTTAAACAGGGGTAATTTGCAGGTTTAATCTCTGCAGGCCTGGCTATCGGCGATGGGGTGAAAGGTAGTATTCCAGGATGAAGAGGATAAACAGTATATGGACGAACAATGCTCCCTTGATAAGTGTATTTGGCCAGCCCATGATACTTATTTTTTAAAAGGCTTATCGGAACTCATTTTAGATATCGAAGAACTTATTTATTTGTCACTGGATAAAATATGTAAGGATTTTTTGTTTATCAATCTGAGTACCAATGCATTAAATTACTTTATTCGCTATGACAACGACTGGTTAGCCAAGGCCAAGGGCAAACAAATCATTCTGATTGCCGCGAGAAAGTCAGAAGCGTTAGCCAATTATTGGTATTACAACGGTGATATTCGCGGCGTGGTGTATGTCGACCTCGCGCGCGATATAAGAAAAGATCTGGCCTATGTAATTAATGGCCGGTTTCTGCGTAAAGATATAAAGAAAGAAAAAATTACTGACCGGGAAATGACGGTGATCAGAATGACGGCCCAGGGAATGCATCCGAAATCTATCGCCAGAATTGAAAATTGCAGTGTGAAAACTATTTATACCCATCGGCGAAATGCTGAGGCCAAGCTGTATTCAAAAATTTATAAATTAGTTATGTAACGTTTATTTAGTGGTACACCGGGACGACTTGTCCTTAATTAAACTCAGGATGAAAAAGCTATGAAAAAAAAGGTTATTGCTATTGCTCTGGTAACGGCGTTTGCTGGAATGGGTGTTGCTCAGGCTGCTGATGTCACTGCTCAGGCCGTTGCTACCTGGTCTGCAACCGCGAAAAAAGACACTTCCAGCAAACTGGTTGTTACCCCGCTTGGCAGCCTGGCTTTCCAGTATGCCGAAGGGATTAAAGGCTTTAACTCACAAAAAGGTCTGTTTGATGTTGCGGTTGAAGGCGATACCACGGCGACTGCCTTCAAACTGACTTCACGTCTTATCACTAACACTCTGACTCAGCTGGATACCTCCGGCTCAACGCTGAGCGTGGGCGTGGATTATAACGGCGCCGCGGTAGAAAAGAGTGCTGACACCATCATGATCGACACCGCTAACGGCGTACTGGGCGGCAACCTCAGCGCGCTGTCTAACGGCTACAACACCGCAGGCCGCACCACCGCGCAGGACGGCTTTAACTTCTCCATCATCAGCGGTACCACCGACGGCACCACCGCGGTAACCGATTACAGCACGCTGCCGGAAGGGATCTGGAGCGGTGACGTGAGCGTGCAGTTCGACGCAACCTGGACCAGCTGATTTTCTCGTAGCACCGGGCAGGGGGAATACCCCTGCCTCTTCATGGACTGAACGCTTATGAAAAAACATCTCCTGGCCATTGCCCTGCTGCTTGGATTGGCTAACCCTGCGCGGGCGCTGGATGTCGGCGATATCTCTTCCTTTATGAACAGCGGCAGCAGCACGCTGAGTAAAGAGATTAAAAATACCACCGACAGCGGCCGCTTAATCAACATTCATCTGGAACGTCTCTCTTCACCGCTGGATGGCGGCAAAGTGATCCCGATGGATAAACAGGATGAAGTCCTGTTGACCCCCGCCAGCTTGTTATTGCCCGCAAAGGCCAGTGAAGTGGTGCGCTTTTTCTACAAAGGCCCGGCGGATGATAAAGAGCGCTACTACCGCATTGTCTGGTTCGATCAGGCCTTAAGCGATGCCCAGCGCAATGGCTCCCAGCGCAGCGCGGTGGCCACCGCTTCAGCCCGCATCGGCACCATTCTGGTGGTGGCGCCGCGTCAGGCTAATTTTCGCTACCAGTTTGCCGGCGACACGCTGACCAATACCGGTAACGCCACCCTGCGCATCATCGCCTACGGCCCGTGTCTGAAAATCGCTGATGGCAAAGAGTGCAAAGAAAACTATTACCTGATGCCGGGGAAATCGCGTCGCTTCACGCGCGTCAATATTGCTGACAAAAAAGGACGGGTCGCGCTCTGGCAGGGCGAGCAGTTTGTTCCCGTGAAATAGACATGTGTGCTGATGGATTAAGACTATGCCTTTACGACGGATCACCCCTGGACTGAACGCGCTGCTTGCCTCCGGCATGGTTCTTTTGCTGGCGCCTTATAGCGACAGCATGGCCGCCGAGCGCGTGCAGCAAATCGGCGGCGTGATTATCCCGCAGGCTTTCAGCCAGGCTTTGCAGGACGGCATGAGCATCCCTCTGTTTATTCATCTTGAAGGCAGCCGCGATAATCAGAACGATCAGCGTATCGGCGCCGCGTATATCTGGCTTGATGGCGATGTGCTGCGGGTTCGGCAAATCACCCTCGAAGAGGGCGATGACAACGCTCGCGTCAGCGACGAGACACGTCAACAGCTCAGCCGTTTATCCAATGAGGCTTTCAACGATGCGCTGAAGATCCCCTTAACCGATGCCGCGCAGCTGCAACTTAGTCTGCGCCAGTTGCTGCTACAACTGGTGGTGAAACGTGAGGCGCTGGGAACCGTGCTGCGGTCGCGCAGCGAGGATATTGGCCAGTCGAGCGTTAAAACCTTCAGTAATAACCTTACCTACAACCTCGGGGTCTACAACAACCAGATGCGTAGCGGCGGCAGTAATACCTCCAGCTATTTGTCACTCAATAGCGTTAGCGCGCTGCGCGAGCATCACGTGGTGCTCGACGGCTCGCTGTACGGCATCGGCACCAGCCACCAGGACAACGAACTGTATAAAGCGATGTACGAGCGCGACTTCGCCGGGCACCGTTTTGCCGGCGGGATGCTGGATACCTGGAACTTACAATCGCTGGGGCCGATGACCGCGATTTCGGCCGGTAAAATCTACGGCGCGTCGTGGGGCAACCAGGCCAGCTCGACGGTATTTGACAACAGCCAGTCGGCAACGCCAGTGGTGGCATTCTTACCGGCGGCAGGCGAGGTTCACCTGATGCGCGACGGGCGCCTGTTAAGCGTGCAGAACTTCGTCATGGGGAATCATGAAGTTGATACCCGAGGCCTGCCGTACGGTATTTACGACGTTGACGTCGAAGTTATCGTTAACGGAAGAGTGGTCAGCAAACGCACCCAACGCGTCAACAAACTGTTCAGCCGTGGACGCGGCGCGGGCGCGCCGCTGGCCTGGCAAATCTGGGGCGGTAGTTTCCACATGGACCGCTGGTCGGAAAGCGGTAAAAAGACGCAGCCGGCGAAAGAGAGCTGGCTGGCGGGGGCGTCGGCTTCCGGATCGTTGAGTACGCTCAGTTGGGCGGCCACCGGCTACGGCTACGATAGCAACGCCGTCGGCGAAACGCGCATTACGCTGCCGCTAACCGAGGCGGTGAATATTAACCTGCAAAACATGCTGGCCAGCGACAGCTCCTGGAGCAGCATCGGCAGCGTCAGCGCCACCTTACCCGGCGGCTTTAGCTCGTTGTGGATTAACCAGGAGAAGACCGTCATCGGCGATAAGCTGCGCCGCAGCGATGCCGATAACCGGGCGATCGGCGGCACGCTGAACCTGAACGCCCTGTGGTCAAAACTAGGCACTTTTAGCATCAGTTACAACGATGACCGCCGCTACAACAGCCATTACTACACGGCGGATTATTACCAGACGATTTATAGCGGCTCTTTTGGCTCGCTAGGCCTGCGCGCGGGCTTACAGCGCTATAACAACGGCGATAGCAACGCCAACACCGGGAAATATATCGCCCTCGATTTATCACTGCCGCTGGGCAACTGGTTCAGCGCCGGGATGACCCACCAGAACGGCTATACCATGGCCAACATTTCGGCGCGTAAGCAGTTTGATGAAGGAGCGATTCGAACCGTCGGCGCCAATATTTCGCGGGCGATTTCCGGCGATACCGGCGACGACAAAACCTTAAGCGGCGGCGCTTATACGCAGTTTGAAACGCGCTATACCAACGGCACGCTGAACGTCAACAGCGGCGCCGACGGCTACGTGAACACCAACCTGACCGCCAGCGGCAGCGTCGGCTGGCAGGGGAAAAATATCGCCGCCAGCGGAAGAACCGACGGCAACGCCGGGGTGATCTTCAATACCGGGCTGGAAGACGACGGCAAGCTCAGCGCTAAGGTTAACGGGCGCATCGTGCAGCTCAGCGGTAAACGCAATTATCTGCCGCTGTCGCCGTACAGCCGCTATGAAGTCGAACTGCAGAACAGTAAAAACTCGATCGACAGTTACGACATTGTCAGCGGCCGTAAGAGCCACCTGACGCTTTATCCCGGTAACGTGGCGGTGATCGAGCCGGAAGTGAAGCAGATGGTCACCGTCTCGGGGCGCATCCGCGCCGAAGACGGCACGCTGCTGGCGAACGCGCGCATTAATAACCATATCGGTCGCACCCGTACCGATGAGAACGGTGAATTTGTCATGGATGTCGATAAAAAATATCCCACCATCGATTTTAGCTACGGCGGAAATAAAACCTGCGAAGTGGCGCTGGAGCTCAGCCAGGCGCGCGGCGCGGTGTGGGTAGGGGACGTAGTATGCAGCGGTCTCTCTTCATGGGCGGCGGCGCAGCAGACAGGAGAAGGTAATGAAAGCTAAGTGGCTACTCGCTTTGGCGACGCTGACGATTGCGCCGCTGGCGATGAACGCTAAGGCGGCGGTGACAAAATATTCTGAAGCCGCTGCTCCGGCGCGCGAATTTGTCTTTGTCGAGAACAACTCTGATGACAACTTCTTTGTCACCCCTGGCGGCGCGCTGGATCCCCGTCTGACCGGCTCAAACCGCTGGACCGGGTTAAAATCAACCGGTTCTGGCGATACCGCGTACCGTCAGGTCAGTCTGGGTTATATCGATGATGGTCACAACCATGGGATCTCCGCTAATTACCGGTTTGATATGTGGCTGGATAATGCGCCGGTCTCTCACCCTTTACTGGGTTTACGGTGTATTAACTGGTACTCGGGATGCGACCTGGCAACCAGCCTGATTTTACCCCAGTCAACCGATGCTAATGGATTTTACGGCGTCTCAACGGGGAGCGGGACGAAATGGCGGCACGGGATGATGTCCGATGCCTTTTATCAATACCTGCAGCAGATGCCGATCGGCGGTAGTTTTACGATGACGATTAATTCCTGTCAGACATCGGTCGCTTACGATGCGAGCAAAGGCGAGCGTTGTAAAGATCAGGCGTCAGGTACCTGGTATATCCGTGACGTAACCCATACCAAAGCGGGGCACTTACGCCTGATAAACACCCACTCACTGGCGGAAGTGTTTATCAACAGCGACGGCGTGCCCACGCTGGGTGAAGGCAATGCCGATTGCCGTACACAAACGATTGGTTCTCGCTCCGGTTTAAGCTGCAAAATGGTTAACTATACGCTGCAGACTAATGGGTTAAGCAACAGTTCGATTCACATTTTCCCGGCTATCAGTAACTCTGCGCTGGCATCGGCAGTAGGTAACTACGATATGCAGTTCAGCCTTGACGGTAACTCATGGAAACCGGTCAACGGCATTCTGCAGTATTACACTTTCAACGAGATGAAGAGCTCTGATTCTATTTACGTCTTTTTCTCCAGTAACTTTTTCAAGCAGATGGTGGCGTTGGGCATTAGCGACATCAACACCAAAGACTTGTTTAACTTCCGTTTTTATAACACCACTTCGCCGGAATCCGGCTGGTATGAATTTTCGACATCCAATAGCCTGATTATCAAACCGCGTGATTTCAGCATCAGCATTATCTCCGATGAGTACACCTCGGCGCCTACGCGTGAGGGTTACGTCGGCAGCGGCGAACCGGCGCTGGATTTCGGCTACATCGTCACCACCAGCGGCAAAACCGCCGCCGATGAGGTGTTGATTAAAGTGACCGGCCCGTCACAGGCGATTAGCGGGCGCTCGTATTGTCTGTTCAGCTCGGCGGACGGTACCGCGCAGGTGCCGTTTCCGGCGTCGCTCTCTTTCATTACCCAAAGCGGGGCGACGAAAAGTTACGACGCAGGCTGCGACGATAGCTGGCACGACATGACCGATGCGCTATGGCTGACCACGCCGTGGACTGATATTTCCGGCGATGTGGGGCAGATGGATAAAACAACGGTGCGCTTCTCGATTGCTATGGACGATCCTATCTCGCTGCGCACCATCACCGACAACGGCTGGTTTGGCGAGGTCAGCGCTTCAGGAGAGATTCATGTCCAGGCGACGTGGCGTAACATTAATTAAGCTGGCGCTGGCGAGCCTGTGGCTGCTGGCTACGCCGCTGGCGCAGGCGATTTCTGTCGGTAATCTGACCTTTTCGCTGGCCTCTGACGCTGAGTTTGCGGCGAAGAGAGTTATCAACAACAATAAAAGCGCGCGGCTATATCGGGTGTCGATCGTTGGCATCGACCGGCCCGGCGGCCGTGAGGTGCGCCTCCGTCCGGCGGACGGCGAACTGCTGTTCGCCCCGCGCCAGCTGACGCTGCAGGCGGGCGAAAGCGAATATTTTAAGTTCTATTATCACGGGCCGAAGGATAACCGCGAACGCTACTATCGGGTCTCGTTTCGTGAAATTCCCACCCGCAACCTGGTGATGCGCGCCCCGGCGGGCGGGCAGATCAGCATGGAGCCGGTGGTGGTGATGGATACCATCCTGGTGGTGCGCCCGCGGCAGGTTCAGTTTAAATGGGCGTTCGATAAAGCGGCGGGAAGCGTCAGTAATACCGGCAATACCTGGTTTAAGCTGCTGATCAAACCGGGATGCGACACCACGGAAGAGGAGGGGGACGCCTGGTATCTGCGCCCCGGCGATGTCGTTCGCCAGTCGTCGCTGCGTAAGCCCGGCAACCACTACATCATCTATAACGAGAAATTTATTAAAATCAGCAATGATTGCCCGGTGAAATAGCCGGGCAATCGCCTGAATTATTCCTCGTTCAGCAACTGACTCACCAGCGCGATATGGGTCTTAATGCCGACCGCCAGCGCATCTTCGTCGATGCGAAAATGCGGGTTGTGCACGTTCCACGTCGCCCCTTTTTGCGGGTTGCCACAGCCGATAAACAGGAAGGTACCGGGGATTTTCTCCTGGTAGGAGGAGAAATCCTCGCTGCCGAATAGCGCCTTATCCTGCAGCTGCAGCGTGCCTGCCGGGAAATGGCGGGCTATGGCTTCGCGGGCGATATGATTGGTGGTGTCGTGGTTGTTGCCCACCGCATAGCCCTGCTGCCATTTGATTTCGTAGCTGGCGCCGTGGGCGGCGGTGATGCCGTCGATAATCCGCGCCATCAGCGGCGGTACCGCCTCGCGCACCTGCTGGCTATGGGTACGCAGCGTCCCGGCCAGACGCGCGCTGTCGGGGATCACGTTATAGCTATCGCCGGCCTGAAAAGTGGCGATAGTTAGCACCGGCGCGTTGGCCGGGTCGATATGGCGGGCGACGATCTGCTGCAGCGCGCCGACCACTTCCGCGCCGATGGTCACCGGATCGATACAGTGCTGCGGCATCGAGCCGTGGCCGCCTTTGCCGCGAATGGTGATATCAAAGTTATCGCTGGAAGCGACGTACACCCCCTCTTTCACGGTTATCACGCCAACCGGGCTGGTGGGGAAAACATGCAGGCCGAAAATATGTTCAACGTCGTCAACCACGCCCAGCTCAACCAGCTCACGCGCGCCGCCCGGCGGCACCTCTTCCGCGGGCTGGAAGATGAATTTAATGCTGCCGTGCAGCTGTTCGCGAAGCTGGCACAAGACTTTCGCCGCCCCCATCAGCATCGCGGTATGCGCGTCGTGACCGCAGGCGTGCATCACGCCGGGCTTCGTTGAGCAGAATGCTTCACCACTCTCTTCCTGGAGCGGCAGGGCATCGATATCGGCACGCAGCGCCCACATGGGCCCAGGATGCGCGCCACGCAGTACGGCAATCACGCTATTTTCCAGCGGGCGGCTGATCTCAAGGCCGGAAAATAGCGCCAGCTCGCGGGCGATGTAATCGGCGGTCGGCTTCTCGTTAAACGACAGATCCGGGTGGGCGTGGATATGCCGACGCCAGCGCAGCGCTTCCTCGGCCGCGGCGGAAATGAATTGTTCAGTGGCGTAATGCATCAGTGACTCCTTCAATCAATTACGGGCTGACTGACGACGGTTTTACGTTTCATGAGCGGTAGCACCGCCAGCGCGGAGCAAACCATCGCCAGTGAAAGAAACAGGAAAGCGCTGGCGTAGCCGTGGGTTTTCTCCACCAGATAGCCAATGACGATCGGCGAGACAAAGCCGCCGAGGGTACCGCCGGTATTAATCAGACCGATGGCCGAGCCCATCATATTTTCCGGCAGGCGCTTCATCGGCAGGGTAAAGGCGGTGACGAAGGTCGACATCAGGAAAATTTCGCCGATAAACAGCAGCAGGCTGGCGATAAGCGGCGTCCGGGCGTGGAAGATGGCGAAGATCGCCACGGCGCTGATTAGCGCGCTAATAGCAATCACCAGCGGTTCGCGATTAAGAAAATATTTACCCACCAGCCAGCCGGTACCGAGCGATGAGATCCAGATCCCAAGCCCCCCCGCGGCCACCACGTAGCCGGATGCAGACAGCGACATCCCCATACTCTGAACAAAAAACTTCGGCAGCCAGGCCATCAGGCCATAGCTGGGAATATTGACGCAAAAGATAGCCAGAAAGAGCAGGATAACCGTGGGGTTACGCCACAGGGCGGCGCCGGCGGCGCTCTGTTTCGCGACCATCGCCGTCGGTTGTCGGCGCGGCACGCGCAGGGCGATCAGCAGGGCGATAGCGCAGGCCACGATCCCCAGTACGGTGAACGACAGATGCCAGCCAAGCAGCGCCAGCGCGTTAACGGCGATAATCGGCCCAATGGTCATTGCCAGTCCCGCTGACGACAGCAATATCGATTGGGCGAAGGTACGTTGTTCTAGAGTGAAGTTGCTTACCACCGCCTTGGCGCAGGAGCAGGGATAGCCTGAATGGCCGACGCCTGACAGAAAGCGGAACAGCAGCAGCAGGCCGAAGCTCGCTCCCAGCAGGCCAAAGCACAGCGCGAATATCCCCAGCGCCGCCAGCGACAGCACCAGCATCGTTTTGTAGCCAATGCGATCGTTAAGCCAGCCCGCCGGCACCTGAAACAGCGAATAGGCGAGAAAAAAGATGCCGGTAATGTAGCCCAGCTGTTCGGCATTGAGGCCGAACTCCTTTTCGATAGGCAGCAGCGCGAAGCCGGTGACGGTTTTGTCGATGTAAACGACTACGTAGCCGATAAACAGTAAGAAGATCATCTGAGACTGACTTTTCATTTTTTTCCGCCCGGTGTCTCATGGTTGCATGTGTTGTCGTGGGGAATTCCCCCACTGCATCCTCAGGCTTTACCCGCGCGGCGGGAAGATATAATTTTTCTATAGGTGATGCTTTTTTCTGATAGGGGTGAGCGGTGAAATATCTTCCCAAATTGAACCAGCTGCAGGCGCTACGGCAGGTGGCGCGTAGCGGCAGCATCCGCTCGGCGGCGCGTGAACTGGGGCAATCGCAGCCGGCGCTGAGCCGGACATTACGTGAGCTGGAGCAAATCCTCGGCACGCAACTTTTTCTGCGCAGCAAAGAAGGCGTCGCCCTGACCGAAGCGGGAATCGCTTTCTTACAGCGCGCGGAGTGGGTGCTGGAGGAGCTGCGGCGCGCGGCGGATGAGGTGGAACAGATAAACCATGTCACCCACGGTCGGCTGACGGTCGGTTTTTCGTCGCTGATAGCCCTGACGGTGTTTCCGCAGGTGGCCGAAGGATTTAAGCAAGCGCTGCCGCAGGTACAGATGACGGTGAAAGAGGGGCAGCTTTCGTCGCTGCTGCCGGGCGTCCGCAGCGGAGAGATTGACCTGGCGATCGGTTCGGTCGACCCGATGCATCCGCCGGAAGGGGTGATGCTGGAACCGCTGTTTACCGCGCCGTTCTGCGTCATCGCGCGCAAGGGGCATCCGCTGGCCCAGGAGAGCGATCTGCTGGCGCTGCGTAAAGCCCGCTGGCTGCTGCCGGAGTCGCCGATGGGTTACTATCAGCAGCTACAAAACGAGCTGATTCACTTTTATCGCCAGGTGTCGATTACCCCGCTGCGCACCGACTCGGTGATTGTCGGCTTGCAGATGGTACTGGAATCCGATTATCTGACCATCGTCGCGCGCGCCATGAGCCAGCCGCTGCAGCTTGGCGATAAGCTGGTCACGCTGCCGGTATCCACGCTCCCGGCGGCGCAGTATTGCGCGGTATGGTCGCAAAAATCGGCGCTCACCGCCAATGCCCGGCTGTTTCTCAATCGACTGCGAAGCGCCTGTCAGCGCTACTCCTGGTAAAACGGCGGCTCGCCAGCTGGCTGAGGGCGCAGCACAGCAAATAGTAAACCGCGCCGGTAAAGACGAATATCGCCAGCGGATAGATTTGCACCCGGTTATTGACCTGCCCGGCGACGGTGGTGAGTTCCGGCACGTTGACGATAAACGCCAGCGAGGTGTCTTTCAGCAGGCCGATAAAAATGCCGACCAGCGACGGCTGGACGTTGCGCAGCGCCTGCGGCAGCAGGATTAAGCGTAGCGTCTGACCGGGGGCGAATCCCTGCGTCAGCGCCGCTTCATGCTGGCCGCCGGGCAGGGCGCGCAGCCCCGCCAGCACCGAGTGCATCACCGAGGCGGCGGTGAACCACGCCAACGCCAGCGTGACCGTCACCGCGCCCGGCAGATCGCCGCCGGTCATCATCGGCAGCAGATACCATAGCCAAAAAATAACGAAGATCAGCGGGATACCGCGAATAATTTCCGCCCACAGGAACAGCAGACGACGGACCGCTCCGCCGTAGCGCCAGGCGGCGCAGGCCAGCAGGATCCCACCCGGTAGCGCCAGCGCGGTTGCGCCGATGGCCATCAGTAAGGTGAGCGCCACGCCGCCGGGTTGGCCTTCCGCCAGCCGTCCCCACAGCAGATAATCAAGGTTGTCGGCGATCACCGCGAGGTTAGCGTTCATGTTGTGCGCTCCGTGGCTGACGATATCCCGGACCGAAGCGCGTCAGCGCCAGCCCCATAGCGATACCCAGCGCCAGATACAGTGCGGTGCCGATAGCAAAGGCCTCCAGCGCGTGGGCGTTATAGCTTTCGATTTGCCGCACCTGATAGGTGAGTTCGGCAAAGCCGATACCGCTGGCCAGCGAAGAGAGTTTCATCAGGTTCAGGTACTGGCCGACAATCGGTTGCCAGGCGTTGGCCAGCCCCTGCGGTAGCAGAATAAAACGTAATTCCCCCCACGGGCTAAATCCCTGCGACAGCGCCGCTTCGCGCTGGCCGTGGCTCACGGCGCGCAACCCGGCGGCAATCTCCTCCACCAGAAATGCCGAGGTAAATACGCCGAGCCCCCACATTGAGCAGAGAAATTCCGGCGTCAGCCACCAGACGTCGCCCGGTAGAATCGACCAGCTATGGGAGTCGTTGATAAAATCGCGCGCCGCCAGCGGCAGCAGGTTCCAGGCGGCGAAGTACCAGAACAGCAGTTGAACCAGCAGCGGCGTATTGCGAAACAGCGATACCCACGCCGCCACCAGCCAGCGGCCGGGGCGTCCGCCGCCGAGACGCAGGGCCAGCAGCAGCACCGCCAGCGCGGTGGCCAGCAGTATCCCGGCCACGCTGACCCAGACGGTAGTGAGAAAACCGGAGATAATCCACTGTAGCGGCTGGCCGCTAAGTACGCCATGCCAGTCGAGAGTTGCCATCACTCAATGCTCTCCTGATGCAGCGGGTCGAGCACCTTCTGCAGAAAACGGCGGGTACGCGCATGCTGCGGGCGGGCGAAAAATTCCGCCGGCGGCGCGGTTTCGAGGATTTCGCCACCGTCGATAAACACCACCCGGTCGGCGATTTCGCGGGCAAACTGCATCTCGTGAGTGACCACCACCATGGTGATGCCGCTGTGGGCCAGGGCTTTCATCACCTGCAGCACTTCGCCGATCATCTCCGGATCCAGCGCCGAGGTCGGTTCATCGAACAGGATGATTTGCGGCGAGGAGGCAAGGGCGCGGGCGATGGCGACGCGCTGCTGCTGGCCGCCGGAGAGCTGAGCGGGCATCTGCCGCGCTTTATCCGTGAGACCGACCTGGGTGAGTAATTCCAGCGCCCGCTTTTGGGCGGCATCGTGTTGCCAGCCGTGCACGCGCTCCAGCGCGAGGGTAATATTCTCCTGCGCCGTCAGGTGAGCGTAGAGATTGAACTGCTGAAAAACGAAGCCGACCCGGCTGCGCAATTGGCGCAGCGCGCTGCCGGTCAGGCGGCGGGTCGGTTTGCCATCGATGAGGATCTCGCCGCCGCTTAACGATTCAAGCTGGTTGATCAGGCGGATCAGCGTTGATTTACCCGATCCTGATGGCCCGAGGATCGCCACCACTTCGCCGGGATTGACCGTTAAATTAACGCCGTTAAGTACCTGATGATCGCCGTAGCGTTTAACCACGTCGCGAAAGGTAATACTGGCCTGCTGCAGATGCGAGAAATCCGCGGCTGAAGCCGCGGAGCGTGAAAATAAGGCGGAAAACATCAGGGTTATTTCGCTTCTATGGTAAAGGCGCGCGGCTGCGGAGAGGCGGTGCCAGGGCCAAACCAGGTGTCGTAGATTTTCGCCGCCTGGCCGGATTTTTCCAGCTTAACCAGCTCGTCGTTTACCGCTTTCAGCAGCGCCGGTTCGCCTTTTTTCACGCCGACGCCAATCTCTTCTTTGCTCAGCAGGTCCGGCAGAATTTTAAAGTTGGCTTTATCCGGCGCGCCCGCCAGCAGCCCGGCGAGAATGGTGCTGTCCTGGGTAATCGCCTGCACGTTGCCGTTTCGCAGGGCGGTCAGCGCCAATGGAATATCGTCATAGGAGAGTACCCGCGACTGCGGGAAGCGCTGGTGCAGCGCCTGTTCGCCGGTGGTACCTTTTACCGCGCCGATGCGCGCTTTGCTGTAGTCATCCAGTTTATCCGGCGACTTAGCCGGAACCAGGAACTGCTGGCCGGTCACAAAGTAGGGCGTTGAGAAATCAATTACCTGCGCGCGCTCCGGGGTAATGGTGATATCGGCGACGATCAGGTCGGCCTTACCGGACTGCAACAGCGGAATACGGTTAGCCGGGTTAGTGGCCACCAGCTCAAGTTTGACGCCAAGAGATTTTGCCAGCGCCTGCGCGAAATCGACGTCGTAACCCACCAGCTGATGGGTTTTAGCATCCACGGAACCAAACGGCGGGTTGGCGTCGAAGGTGGCGACTTTCACCACTCCGGCGGCTTTGATATCGGCTAACTGGTCGGCCTGCGCCTGGGCGGCCAGCAGCAGCGCGCCCAGCGAAAAAGCGATTTTGGTATAAGTTTTATGCATCATCATTCCCCTGAATCCCTGTTTTGTTTTGTGTTTATCACGCTCCCACAAAAGCGCCTCGTCCGGCAAAGAAGAAAAAATTCTTATCTATAACCAAAATCTCTTAATAAAAATGGGGGTATTGCTGTTAACCAAATCGCTTTTACAGGAAGGGGTTAGTCACCGAAGCGCAGCGGCGAATATGCATCTTCCAGGATTACAAATTCGGAATTGATATTTCCCGCCCGTCGGCGATTGTGGTTGAAATAACAACAACGCAAACCCGACCGATGGAGGAGAAATGAAAGTAGCGCTGTGGCAACGGATTACCGGCTGGCTGGCTTTTTTATCTAACGGAGAAGCCGGGCAGCAAGATGGCCAACGGATGATGGAGGCGATCTTGCCGGTCGCCAGCCTGTATGGCGTGGATCTCGGCAACGTGGAAACCCGGTGGTTTCGCCATGACAAAACATACTGAGCGGCGCTGGACGCGCGAAGCCTACTGGAACGAGGTGTGCTCTGTGTAGCCGAAGGCTGCTTGCGGTTGCGGTAAAAAGGAGAGGCTCCGCAGCCCAAGCAGCTTTAAACCCAGGCTCCTACGCCTGTTCGCCCTGTTTTTTCCTATCCCCGTTTTGCAATTTCCCCGCCGTCACGGTATAAATGACCTTCATTTGGATGTTTAGACGTCCATGCATAAAGAAGGCAATATGCAAACAACATCACAACAACAAGGTGGGCAACTTAAGCGCACCATGAAAACGCGCCACCTGATTATGCTCTCGCTGGGCGGCGTCATTGGCACAGGGTTATTCTTCAATACCGGCTATATTATCTCGACCACCGGCGCGGCGGGCACGCTGCTGGCGTATCTGATCGGCGCGCTGGTGGTCTGGCTGGTGATGCAGTGTCTTGGCGAACTGTCGGTGGCGATGCCGGAAACCGGCGCCTTTCACGTGTATGCCGCGCGTTATCTTGGCCCGGCGACCGGCTATACCGTGGCGTGGCTCTACTGGCTGACCTGGACCGTGGCGCTCGGCTCGAGCTTTACCGCCGCCGGATTCTGTATGCAGTACTGGTTCCCGCAGGTGCCGGTGTGGGTCTGGTGCGTGATTTTCTGCGCGGTGATTTTCGCCCTGAATGTTATCTCTACCCGCTTCTTTGCCGAAGGCGAATTCTGGTTCTCGCTGGTCAAAGTGATCACCATCATTGCTTTTATTATTCTCGGCGGCGCGGCCATCTTCGGCTTTATTCCGCTGACTGACGGTTCACCGGCGCCGGGGCTGCATAACATCACCGCCGAAGGCTGGTTCCCTCATGGCGGCCTGCCGATCCTGATGACTATGGTGGCGGTGAACTTCGCTTTCTCGGGCACCGAACTTATCGGCATCGCCGCCGGCGAGACGCAAAATCCGCATCAGGTGATACCGGTCGCGATCCGCACCACTATTGCCCGGCTGATTATTTTCTTTATCGGCACCGTTTTCGTGCTCGCGGCGCTGATCCCGATGCAGCAGGCGGGGGTGGAAAAAAGCCCGTTCGTACTGGTGTTTGAAAAGGTCGGTATTCCTTATGCGGCGGATATTTTTAACTTCGTGATCCTGACCGCGATTTTGTCGGCGGCCAACTCCGGCCTGTATGCCTCCGGACGGATGCTGTGGTCGCTATCAAATGAGAAGACGTTGCCAGCCTGCTTTGCCAAAGTGAATAAACGCGGCGTGCCGCTAACCGCGCTGTCGGTGAGCATGCTGGGCGGCGTGCTGGCGCTATTTTCCAGCGTAGTCGCGCCGGATACGGTGTTTGTTGCGCTGTCGGCGATTTCCGGTTTTGCGGTGGTCGCGGTATGGCTGAGCATCTGCGCGTCGCATTTTGTCTTCCGCCGCCGCCATCTGCAGCAGGGCAAAGCGTTAAGCGAGCTGCACTATCGCGCGCCGTGGTATCCGCTGGTGCCGGCGCTGGGGTTTGTCCTCTGCCTGGTGGCCTGCGTGGGGCTGGCCTTTGACCCAAGCCAGCGTATTGCGCTGTGGTGCGGGATCCCGTTCGTCGCGCTGTGTTATGGTGCTTACTATCTGACTCGTACACGGAAATTAACTCAGGAGCCGCAACATGCCGCAGAATAATCCGCTAACCGCTATCCTTGAAACGCAACCGTTCGTGCTGCTGGATGGCGCGATGGCGACGGAGCTGGAAGCGCGCGGCTGCAATCTGGCCGATAGTTTATGGTCGGCGAAGGTACTGCTGGAAAACCCGCAGCTGATCCGCGATGTGCATCTCGACTATTTCCGCGCTGGCGCACAGGTGGCGATCACCGCCAGCTATCAGGCAACACCGGCAGGCTTTGCCGCCCGCGGACTGGATGAGGCGCAGTCGAAGGCGCTGATAGGTAAAAGCGTCGAGCTGGCGCGTAAAGCCCGCGAGGCGTATCTGGCGGAAAACCCGCAGGCGGGAACGCTGCTGGTGGCCGGGTCGGTCGGGCCATATGGCGCGTATCTGGCGGATGGCTCTGAGTATCGCGGCGATTATCAGCGCAGCGCGGAGGCGTTTCAGACGTTCCACCGTCCGCGCGTCGAAGCGCTGCTGGATGCCGGGGCGGATCTACTGGCCTGTGAAACGTTGCCGTCGTTTGCCGAAATCACGGCGCTGGCGGCGCTGCTGCGTGACTACCCGCGCGCCCGCGCCTGGTTCTCGTTGACCCTGCGCGATGCCGAACATCTCAGCGACGGCACGCCGCTGCGCGAGGTTGTTGCGGTATTGGCCGATAATCCTCAGGTGCTGGCGCTGGGGATTAACTGTATCGCGCTGGAAAATACCACCGCCGCGCTGCAGCACCTGCACAGTCTGACGTCGCTGCCGCTGGTGGTCTATCCTAACTCCGGCGAGCACTATGATGCGCTGACCAAGACCTGGCATCATCACGGCGAAGCCTGCGCGACGCTTGCGGCCTATCTGCCGCAGTGGCTGGCGGCTGGCGCCAGGCTGATTGGCGGCTGCTGTCGCACCACGCCGCAGGATATCGCCGCGCTGGCGGCGGGCCGCTAACACCTGTATTTCTTTCCCCCCGGATGGCGGCGCTCCGCGCCTGATCCGGGCTACCAGTACCGCGAGCCGGGGGAACCCATTTCTTTAATCCCTGTTTTTAACTATCTAATCCCGATTTTCTTCTAAAAACGATTCGCTATTAGGCAGAATTTTTAATTACTTCATCTCCACGCTGATGCCGGAAATACTGCACCCATAACAACTAAGGGGAAGCAGACACTATGGCATTCACATCGCGAATTACTCTTCTGGCGGCGCTGGCTTTCGCTGCCTTCCAGGCTCAGGCGGTTAACGTCACCGTCGCCTATCAAACCTCCGCTGAACCGGCGAAAGTCGCCCAGGCGGATAACACCTTCGCCAAAGCCAGCGGCGCCACCGTTGACTGGCGTAAATTCGACAGCGGCTCCAGCATCGTACGCGCGCTGGCCTCAGGCGATGTGCAAATCGGCAACCTCGGTTCCAGCCCGCTGGCGGTGGCCGCCACTCAGCAAGTACCGATTGAAGTGTTCCTGCTGGCCTCAAAGCTTGGGAATTCCGAAGCGCTGGTGGTGAAAAAAGATATCACTAAGCCGGAAGATCTGATTGGCAAACGCATTGCGGTACCGTTTATTTCGACCACCCACTACAGCCTGCTTTCCGCGCTGAAACATTGGGGAATCAAACCGGGTCAGGTGCAGATTATCAACCTGCAGCCGCCGGCGATTATTGCCGCCTGGCAGCGCGGCGATATCGATGGCGCTTACGTGTGGGCGCCAGCCGTTAACGAACTGGAAAAAGAGGGCAAGGTGCTGACCGACTCCGCGCAGGTGGGGCAATGGGGCGCGCCGACGCTGGATGTCTGGGTCGTACGTAAAGACTTTGCCGAGCAGCATCCGGAAATCGTGAAAGCTTTCGCTAAAAGCGCCATCGACGCGCAGCAGCCCTATATCGCCAACCCGGATGCGTGGCTGAAGCAGCCGGAAAATCTCAGCAAGCTGTCGCGACTGAGCGGCGTGCCGGAGGCGGATGTACCGGTGTTAGTCAAAGGCAATACCTATCTTACCGCCGCCCAGCAGGCGCAGGAGCTTAACGGCCCGGTGAACCAGGCGATTATCGATACCGCGAAATTCCTCAAAGAGCAGGGGAAAGTGCCGGCCGCAGGAACCGACTATAGCCAGTTCGTTACCGACCGTTTCGTGAAATAAAAGGAGGCTCCGATGCTGCAAATCTCGCATCTCTCCGCTGATTATGGCGGTAAACCAGCGCTGGCGGATATCAACCTGACGCTGGACAGCGGCGAACTGCTGGTGGTGCTGGGCCCCTCCGGCTGCGGCAAAACCACGCTGCTGAACCTGATTGCCGGATTCGTGCCTTACCAGCACGGCAGCATCACTCTCGAAGGCCGTCGCATCGACGGGCCGGGCGCCGATCGCGGCGTGGTGTTTCAAAATGAAGGTCTGCTGCCGTGGCGCAACGTGCTGGATAACGTCGCGCTGGGATTACAGCTGGCGGGGGTTGAAAAGACCCAACGCCGGGAAATCGCCGCGCAGATGTTAAAAAAAGTCGGCCTGCAGGGGGCGGAAAAACGCTTTATCTGGCAGCTTTCCGGCGGCCAGCGTCAGCGCGTCGGTATTGCGCGCGCGCTGGCGGCGGATCCGCAGCTTTTGCTGCTGGATGAGCCCTTCGGCGCGCTGGATGCCTTTACTCGCGAGCAGATGCAAACCCTGCTGCTGCGCCTGTGGCATGAAACCGGCAAGCAGGTGCTGTTGATTACCCACGATATCGAAGAGGCGGTATTTATGGCCAGCGAGCTGGTGCTGCTGTCGCCGGGGCCAGGGCGGGTGCAGGAACGCCTGCCGCTGGAGTTTGGCCGCCGTTTTGTCGCCGGTGAATCCTGCCGCAGCATTAAATCGGATCCGCAATTTATCGCCCAGCGCGAATATGTGCTTAGCCGGGTGTTCGAACAACGGGAGGCTTTCTCATGAGCGTGGTCCTCAATGATAAACCGCGCCAGCGCGCGCTGAAGTGGCGCTGGCCGCTATCACGGCAGTTGACCCTTAGCGTAGCGACGCTGGCGGTGTTGCTGGCTATCTGGTGGGCGGTGACCGCGTTGCAGCTGATTAGCCCGCTGTTTTTACCCTCGCCGTGGCAGGTATTGCAGAAGCTACTCACCATTGCCGGGCCGCAAGGCTTTATGGACGCGACCCTGTGGCAGCATTTGGCGGCGAGCCTGACGCGTATCGCCATCGCGCTGGTACTGGCGGCGATCGTCGGCGTACCGGTGGGGATCGCCATGGGATTGAGCCCAACGGTACGCGGGATCCTCGACCCGCTGATCGAACTGTATCGTCCGGTACCGCCGCTGGCATGGCTGCCGCTGGTGATCATCTGGTTCGGCATTGGCGAAACACCGAAAATCTTACTGATCTATCTGGCGATTTTCGCTCCGGTAGTGATGTCGACGCTGGCGGGGGTAAAAAGCGCGCAGCAGGTCCGCGTTCGCGCCGCGCAGTCTTTAGGGGCCAGTCGCGCTCAGGTGCTGTGGCTGGTGATCCTACCGGGCGCGCTGCCGGAAATTCTCACCGGCCTGCGCATTGGCCTTGGCGTCGGTTGGTCGACGCTGGTGGCGGCGGAGCTGATTGCCGCCACTCGCGGCTTAGGTTTTATGGTGCAATCCGCCGGTGAATTCCTGGCGACCGATGTGGTGTTAGCCGGGATCGCGGTGATTGCGATAATCGCATTTGTTCTGGAACTGGGACTGCGCGCGTTGCAGCGTCGCCTGACGCCCTGGCATGGAGAAGTACAATGAGTGAACGTCTGAGCATTACCCCGTTGGGGCCGTATATTGGCGCGCAGGTGGCCGGAGCCGATTTGACCCGTCCGTTAAGCGACAATCAGTTTGAGCAGCTATACCACGCGGTGCTGCGCCATCAGGTGGTGTTCCTGCGCGAGCAAAATATCACCCCGCAACAGCAGCGCGATCTGGCGTTACGTTTTGGCGATTTGCATATTCATCCGGTCTATCCGCATGCGCCGGGCGTTGACGAAATTATCGTGCTGGATACCCATAACGATAATCCGCCGGACAACGATAACTGGCATACCGACGTGACCTTTATCGACACGCCGCCGGCAGGGGCGATTCTGGCGGCGAAGGAGTTACCTTCTACCGGCGGCGATACCCTGTGGACCAGCGGTATTGCCGCCTGGGAGGCGCTCTCTGAACCGTTTCGCCAACTGTTGAGCGGGTTACGCGCGGAGCACGATTTCCGCAAATCGTTCCAGGAGTACAAGTACAACAAGACGCAAGCGGAGCATCAGCGCTGGCGCGAGGCGGTGGCGAAGAACCCGCCGCTGTTGCACCCGGTGGTACGTACCCATCCGGTAACCGGTAAGCAGGCGCTGTTCGTCAATGAAGGGTTTACCACCCGTATTGTGGATGTCAGCGAGAAAGAGAGCGAGGCGCTGCTGAATTTCCTGTTTGCTCACGTCACAAAACCGGAATTCCAGGTGCGCTGGCGCTGGCAGCCGAACGACGTGGCGATTTGGGATAACCGGGTGACGCAGCATTACGCTAACGCCGACTATCTGCCGCAGCGGCGCATCATGCACCGCGCGACAATTCTTGGCGATAAGCCGTTCTACCGGGCGGGATAAACGGCTAGAGATGCGCGCCGATGTAGCGCTGGTAGCGGTTGGCTTTCAGGTAGGTTAAATCCACCAGCACCAGCCCATCGACGCAGTGATTAAAGTCCGGGTCGCTGCCGAAATCGATAAACTGCACGCCGCCCGGCTCGCACACTTCCGAGTACTGTTTATACAGCGGCGGGATGCCGCAGCCGAGGTTACCGAGCAGCGACTTCAGCCGCGTCAGGTCTTCGGTGTAATCCTTGCCGCCAAACTGCGCCAGCACGTCGGGTAGCGAAGCTGGGTAGGGGCGGCGGGATTTGGCCAGCGGATGCGTGGCCGGAAACCATAAGCGGTAGAAGGCGACCAGCAAATCGCGGGCATCGGGCGGCAAGCCGCCGGAAATCGAGACCGGTCCAAAAAGATAGCGATAGTGCGGATTACGCGCCAGCCAGGCGCCGATGCCTGACCAGAGATAATCCAGTCCGCGGCGCCCCCAGTAGCGCGGCTGAATGAAGCTGCGCCCCAGTTCAATCCCGTGCTGCAGAATATCGTCCATCCGCGCGTCGTAGTGGAACAGGCTGTAGCTGTAGATGCCCTCCAGTCCCCGTTTCTCCAGTTGCATGGCGGTAGGCATAAAACGGTAGGCGCCGACGATCTCCAGATCCTCTTCATCCCATAAAATCAGGTGCAGATAGTCATCATCGTAGCTATCGATATCGCGGCGTTTACCGCTGCCTTCGCCGACCGCCCGGAAGGCGATCTCCCGCAGACGGCCCAGTTCGCGTAGCAGCGGCGCCTCTTCCTGACCGTTGCGCTGCCATAGATAAATCAGCTTACCGTCGGCTGTTTTGCCCAGACATTCGGTTTTTGCCAGCTCGCGTTTGAGCAGCGCGCGGTCTTCCGGGCGGGCGATCGCGCTTTCGCTTTTAAACAGGCCGGGTTGTCCTTTACCGAGGCGCTCGACGTGGCGGTAGCAGCGGTCCGCCAGTTCGCGGGCGGAAAGCGGCGGCTGATGCCACGATGACCACGCGATTTGCTGGCCAATGCGTAACGGCAAGCTGCTATCGCGGCGGCGAAACATCTGCTGCATTAATAGCAGCAGCGGCAGATTATCGGAGAGCAGGGCGCTGGCGTAGAACAGCGGGCTGTTGTGGGCGCGGATCCAGGCCGGCAGCAGCGGCGCGCGGTATTTCGCCGCCAGCTTGATGAAGCCGGGATGCCATTTTTTATCACGGATGCCGCGGCGGGTCAGACGCGAGACTTCCCCCGCCGGGAAGAAGATCAGCACGCCGCCCTGCTGAAGCTGTTGATCCATCTGCTGCAGCGCCGCTTTGGCGGTACGGCCGTTGATATTATCCACCGGAATAAACAGCGAGCTCAGCGGTTCAAGATGGGTCAGCATGCGGTTAGTGACGACTTTGACATCGCGCCGTACGCGGGAGACCGCATAGAGCAGAGCGAGTCCATCAAGCGTTCCGGTCGGATGGTTGGCGATAATCACCAACGGGCCATGTTCGGGGATTTGTTCAAGGTCATGCGCCGGAATAGCGCAACGGATGTTGAGATGTTCGAGGACCTGTTCGACCGTATCCAGTCCTTTCAGGTGACGATGGCGGGCGGCAAATTGCTGGAACTCTTCTTCATGTAGAAGTTTTTTCAACACCTTTTTCTGCCAGGGGGCGGGCCTTGCCTGTGGCCACAGGTCATCGAGAACGTTGTCGAGACTAAACATAGTGACTCCTCCTCTGTCCTGCCCAGACAGTAGAAGGCGCAGATGTCGTTCAGATTACAATTCGGTGAAGATTCGGTCTCAGCAGGTGAGGTTTCCCGGATAGCGGCTACGGTTTGGCGCCGATTTGTAGCCCCGGTAAGCGTCAGCGCCACCGGGGAGGGGCTATCGGCGTTCGCCGCAGCTAAGCTCAAAGCTTTCGCCAGCCCAGTTTGCAGGATATAGCCCGCGTTGGACATCTCGATGAAAGGTTGAAAATGGCCAATCTATAACCTGCGTAACCCAACCATGTTTTAATGGATTGATATGTATGTAATCAACATGGCGGCGATAATCTTCTTCATCATGTATGGCATGCTCCCAGAAGCGAGGTTGCCAGATATGTTGTCGTTTTAATGTTCTGCTAAAACAGCCTTTGATATCGCGCCAGCGGGAAGAAAAATCGTCATCATTGTTGGGCAGTGTCCAGATACAGTGGAGATGTTCAGGCAATACCACCCAGGCATTAATGATAAAAGGGCGACGCTGTTTTACAACGGAAACGGAGTAGCGAAATAATTCAATTCTTTCAGTCAGAAGCCTGCTTCTACGGTCTTTCAAATTAACGGTAAAGAACCAGGTTCCCCCTTTGATGTAATAGCGTCGATAAGCAACCACAGCTTCTCCTGGTAGCTAACGTTTATAATGTGATTTAAGACGTTAAAGGAGAAGAGAAGGTTCGCCAAGGAGCCGTCACGGAAGATGGAAAACGGAACGCAAAATCTGATTCCCGGATAGCGGCTAACGCCTTATCCGGGCTACGATTTGGCATTCGGTTGGTAGCCCCGGTAAGCGTCAGCGCCACCGGGGAGGATTCCCGGATAGCGGCTAACGCCTTATCCGGGCTACGATTTGGCATTTGGTTGGTAGCCCCGGTAAGCGCAAGCGCTACCAGGGGGAGGGAAGGTTTAACGCAGAATTTTTTTCTCGGCCAGATCGAGGGCGAAATAGCTGAAGATCAGGTCCGCGCCTGCGCGTTTAATTGCGCCAAGGCTTTCCAGCACCACTTTCTCTTCGTCGATAGCGCCAGCCTGCGCGGCAAATTTGATCATCGCGTACTCGCCGCTGACCTGATAAGCGCCGAGCGGCAGGTCGGTGCGCTCGCGGATATCACGCAGGATATCCAGATAGGCGCCAGCCGGTTTCACCATCAGGCAGTCCGCGCCCTGCGCTTCATCGAGCAGCGACTCGCGGATTGCCTCGCGACGGTTCATCGGGCTCATCTGGTAGGTTTTACGATCGCCTTTCAGCGCGGTACCGGCGGCTTCACGGAACGGGCCGTAGAACGATGAGGCGAATTTGGTCGAGTAGGACATAATTGCGGTATTGGTAAAGCCTGCGGCATCCAGCGAACGGCGGATCGCCTGTACCTGGCCGTCCATCGCGGCGGAAGGCGCGATGAAATCAGCGCCGGCGGCCGCGGCGACAACCGCTTGCTTACCGAGGTTTTCCAGAGTCGCATCGTTATCGACGCCGTGCTCGCACAGCACGCCGCAGTGGCCGTGCGAGGTATATTCGCAGAAGCAGGTATCGGACATGACGATCATTTCCGGCACCGCCTGTTTGGCGATACGGGTCATGCGCGCCACCAGACCGTTTTCATTCCAGGTATCGCTACCGGTCGCGTCGGTATGGTGGGAAATACCAAAGGTCATCACTGAACGAATACCGGCGTTGGCGATGCGCTCAATTTCGCGCGCCAGATGTTTTTCCGGAATACGCATGACGCCAGGCATCGCTTCGATGGCTTTGTAATCGTCAATTTCTTCTTCAACAAAGATCGGCAACACCAGGTCGTTCAAACTCAGTGTTGTCTCTTCAAACATGGCGCGCAGCGAGGCGGATTGACGCAGGCGGCGTGGGCGAGTGATTAAATCTGTCATGGTTTGCCTGATTTTGTGAAATGAAAGAAGGTAGTGTACCGCAAACGACAGCGGGATGTTTCGCCAAAACGATCCTTAACAATCAGTGGCAAAACATCCCGCAACGATTACTGGCTGGCGGTTTCCATATTCGGCTGCACGCCGCTTAAGGCGCTGACGAGGTCGTTGACGCCGTCGCTCATGGCGCTGAAGCGGGTCAACGCGGAACGGGTCACAACCACGAAGACCCCGACGTTAGCCTGCGGGTTCATCGCCATATAGGTAATAAATCCGCCGCCGCCGCCGGTTTTCTGAATAATGCCCGGATGGCCGTTTTTCGGCTTCATGTAAACCCAGCCCAGTCCCAGCGCATCGGCTTTACCCGGGACATCCATGCCAATCACTCTGGTGAGCTGGGGACGTTGATAAATCAGCGTCTGCATGCGATCGGCCTGCTGGCCGCGGGTATAGAAATCTGAAGAGAGGAACTGCTGCATCCAGCGCATCATATCGCCCGGCGTCGAATACACACCGCCGCTGCCGATGGCCGCGAGGGTGTTATTACACGGGCTGGCGCCTTTCTCCGCCACCATCAGGCGCTGACACTGGTCCGGCGATGGCGTAAAGGTGGTGTCCTTCATGCCGAGCGGGCGGGTGATTTGTTCTTCAAACAGCTGCGGGTAAGGCTTACCGGCGGCGGTCGATAGCGCATCGGCTAGCAGGTCGAAGGCCAGGTTGGAATAGGCCGCCTGCGAACCCGGCGTGGTTTTAAGCGTTGCCGTCGACAGCCAGTTCCAGCGCTGCTGGCGGGTCGGCCAGACGAAAACCGGGCGATGCGCCGCGCCGCCCGGCTGCTCGCGCGGCAGGGCGCTGGTGTGGGTCGCGAGATTGACCAGCGTAATCGGTACACCCTGGTAGGTTGGCACGCGCGCGCCAGGCGGGGCGTATTTACTCAGCGGATCGTCAAGCTTAACCACTCCCTGATCGAGCAGTTTCACCAACATTTCACTGGTCATCAGCTTACTCAGAGAGGCGATACGGATAACGGAATCCAATTGTGGATGCTGATTATTACCCGGACGGGTTTCGCCGAAGCTGCGGAATACGCGCTGGTTGCCGTCAATAACCACCATCGCCATGCCGGTGGCGCCGCTGCCGTAATAAATATGTTCGGCGAAGCGGTCGACCACATCAGAAGTAAATACCGGATCAACGCTCGGCTGAACCGCCTGGGCTGAGGTCCACGACGCCGCGCACAGCGCAGCAAAAATGAGCAAACTACGTTTCAACGGAGGCATCCATCGTTTATTAGGGGAATATACACCGTATTTATACTACGAAGTCGCGGCGAGCAAAGTGGGAATAACGACAATATTTCACAGAAAAGCGTAACGGTGCGTAAAAATGACTTTTTTCCGCTTTCAGATATCTGCTTTTCCGCCTGACGCGTATGATTAAGCTCTTATTCATCTTATAAAAGAGAGTGGTGATGGCATCTCAACGGGTTCTGATGGTAGTGGATATGCAAAACGGCGTATTCGAGACGCCGCGTATCGATCGCGAACGCTGCGTGGCGCAAATCAATCGCCTGATTCACGCCGCCGATAGCGTTATTTTCATTCAGCACGCTGAAGCGGGCGGCCTGGAAGAGGGAAGCGAGGGGTTTGCGCTGCTGCCTGAACTGGCGCAACCCGCCGGGGCGCGCTACGTCACCAAAACGGCCTGTGATGCATTTTATAAAACCGATCTTG
The DNA here is from genome assembly GCF_032601985.1 of Klebsiella sp. 141203. Lineage (NCBI taxonomy): Bacteria > Pseudomonadati > Pseudomonadota > Gammaproteobacteria > Enterobacterales > Enterobacteriaceae > Klebsiella > Klebsiella sp. 141203. The sequence goes on from NZ_JAQIRL010000006.1 coordinate 128,468, forward strand.
AACAGGTGCTGCGCGAGAGCGGAACTCACGATTTTGTTATTTGCGGCTGCGCGACCGATTATTGCGTCGATACCACCATCAAAAACGGCGCCAGCCGCGGCTATGCCATCACCATCGCCGAAGATGCCCATACCACCGCTAACCGCGCCGCCGCTGAAGCCAAAACGCTGATCGCTCACTATAACGAGGTGTGGCGGACCTTCATCCTCCCTGGTAATCCTTTACGCGTGAAACCCGTAGAAACAATTCTTGCCGAATGGCAGACGAACTAAGTCGCTGATATCCGGTCTCATCATGGGTCCGCTTTACTTCGCCGCCGCGCGTTGCGGCGGGCGTACGTGTGGTACACAGCAAAAACAGAACGATAAGAAGTTAGCAGGAGAGTACGATGTTTAAAGCTTTTTTCCCCAAACCGGGGCCGTTTTTTATTTCTGCCTTTATCTGGTCGCTGCTGGCGGTGATCTTTTGGCAGGCGGGCGGCGGCGACTGGCTGCTGCGGATAACCGGCGCATCGCAGGATGTCGCCATCAGCGCGGCGCGGTTCTGGTCGCTCAACTATCTGGTGTTTTACGCGTATTACCTGTTCTGCGTCGGCGCCTTCGCGCTGTTCTGGTTTATCTATAGCCCGCATCGCTGGCAATACTGGTCGATTCTCGGCACCTCGTTGATTATTTTTGTCACCTGGTTTTTGGTGGAAGTTGGGGTGGCGATCAACGCCTGGTATGCGCCGTTCTATGATTTGATTCAGAGCGCGCTGGCCACGCCCCATAAGGTCAGCATCAATCAGTTCTACCACGAGATTGGTATTTTTCTCGGTATCGCGCTGATTGCGGTGGTGATTGGCGTGCTGAATAACTTCTTCGTCAGCCACTATGTGTTCCGCTGGCGTACCGCGATGAACGAACACTATATGGAGCACTGGCAGCATCTGCGCCATATCGAAGGTGCCGCTCAGCGTGTGCAGGAAGACACCATGCGCTTCGCCGCGACGCTTGAAGATATGGGCGTAAGCTTTATTAATGCGGTAATGACCCTGATCGCCTTCCTGCCGGTGCTAGTTTCGCTGTCGGCGCATGTGCCGGACCTGCCGATCGTTGGTCATTTACCGTATGGACTTGTGATCGCCGCTATCGTGTGGTCGCTAATGGGAACCGGGCTGCTGGCGGTGGTCGGGATCAAGCTGCCGGGCCTGCAATTTAAAAACCAGCGCGTAGAAGCCGCCTATCGTAAAGAGCTGGTGTATGGCGAGGACGACGCCAACCGCGCCACGCCGCCGACCGTGCGCGAGCTGTTCAGCGCGGTGCGCCACAACTACTTCCGTCTCTATTTCCACTATATGTATTTCAATATCGCCCGTATTCTTTACCTGCAGGTGGATAACGTTTTCGGCTTGTTCCTGCTGTTTCCGTCGATTGTCGCCGGTACGATTACGCTCGGCCTGATGACCCAGATCACCAACGTGTTCGGCCAGGTACGCGGCTCGTTCCAGTATCTGATTAGTTCGTGGACCACGCTGGTGGAACTGATGTCCATCTATAAACGTCTGCGCAGCTTTGAGCGCGAACTGGATAACAAAGGGCTGCAGGAAGTCTCTTCAACCGTTAATTAATGAATGCAAGGAAGGTTTATGGCGCAGGTTTCTCGCAGTGTTTCACTCTCTTTAACGCTGCTGGCCGGGTTGGTGCTGAGCGCCTGTACCAGCCAGCAGGCGCCTAAGTTGAAAGAAGGCGAGAAGCCGGTGGATGTCGCCGCCGTGGTGCGGCAAAAAATGCCCGCTAGCGTCAAAGACCGCGAGGCCTGGGCGCAGGCGATTGCCAAAACCTTTGACAGCCAGAAGCTGGCGCCGACGGAAGAAAATGTCTGTTCGGTGCTGGCGGTCGCCCAGCAGGAATCAAATTATCAGGCCGATCCGGCGGTGCCGGGGCTAAGCAAAATAGCCTGGCAGGAAATTGACCGCCGGGCGGAGAAAATGCATATCCCGGTATTTCTGGTGCATACCGCGCTGAAAATCACCTCGCCGAACGGTAAAAGTTACAGCGAGCGCCTCGATAACGTCAAAACGGAAAAACAGCTGAGCGCGATTTTTGATGACTTCATTGGCATGGTGCCGATGGGCCAGAAGCTGTTCGGCTCCCTCAATCCGGTGCATACCGGCGGGCCGATGCAGGTAAGCATCGCCTTTGCCCAGCAGCACACCGATGGTTATCCGTGGAAAATGGACGGCACCGTGCGCCAGGAGGTTTTCAGTCTACGTGGCGGGTTGTGGTTCGGCACCTATCATCTGCTGAACTACCCGGCTAACTACAGTGTGCCGCTGTACCGCTTTGCTGATTTCAATGCCGGTTGGTATGCCAGCCGTAATGCCGCCTTCCAGAATGCGGTGGTTAAAGCCACCGGCGTTAAGCTGGCGCTGGATGGCGATCTTATTCGTTATGACAGCGATGAACCCGGAACGACTGAGCTGGCGGTGCGCCGTTTAGCCGGGCAGTTGGGGATGAGCGATAGCGATATCCATCGTCAACTGAAGAAGGGTGACAGCCTGGCGTTTGAAGAGAGCGATTTGTATAAGAAAATATTCAAAATCGCCGAGAAAAAGGCCGGGAAAACGCTTCCGCGCGAGATGTTGCCAGGGATCCAGCTTGAGAGCCCGAAAATCACCCGCAATCTTACTACCGCGTGGTTTGCTAAGCGGGTCGACGATCGCCGCGCCAGCTGTATGGCGCGTCGTTAACGGTTATGGTACCAGCGCAGGATAAGCCCCAGCGCGCCGACCAGCAGGCTACCAAACAGGAATGGAATTAAACCGAACAGGGTACCGACGCCGAGCCCAATCTCAATACGCGGGCGGTTGGTATCCTGAATCTGAATGAGATGTTCGAATACGCCTGGCGCGTGTACCAGCATGCTCAACATTTGCGCGCCGGCCCAGATGCACAGCAGAACAAAAAGCGCGTAGGCAATGTTACCGCTGGTGATCGATACCTTCTTTTTGTTGCTCCCCATCAGCGTCTTTGAAAACGTAAATTCAGCCATATAAACCTCCGCAACACCTGTTCCGCTGGTTTTTCCTCCAGCTCTATAGACAGGAATTCTGGCAGCGCCGGTCGTTTCCCTGTATCAGATTGCTGGTAATTTCTGCCAGGAATAATCCTGTTTTGACAAAACTGTCGGCGGGCCCGCATTGCCCCAAAAGGGAGAGCGGCTTCGCATTGTGCGAACAATCTTGTTGGCGCGGCGGGCGGCTATGCGATGATGTTTTTTTTCTGCAGGAGTCGTTATGAAGCTGACCGACAAAATCCGCCGTGACTGGCACTACTACGCGTTTGCGCTGGGGTTAATTTTTATTCTCAATGGCGTGGTAGGGCTGTTGGGGTTTGACGCGCAGGGCTGGCAATCTTATGCCGTTGGTCTGGCGACGTGGGTCGTGAGCTTTTGGCTGGCGGGATTTGTTATTCGCCGCCGTCCGGCAGAAGAGGCGTAATAACGACGTGGTAGCCCGGGTAAGGCGGTACGCCGCTACCCGGGAAAGAGGCTTAGTTCATTGAGGTTTTCAGCGCGCGGTCGGCAGCGTGGCGCTCCAGCGCCAGCTCGATCAGGCGGCTTATCAGGCTGGTGTAATCCAGACCGCTGGCCTGCCACAGCTTCGGATACATACTGATGTTGGTAAAGCCCGGTAGCGTGTTGATTTCGTTGATCACCACCTCGTCATCTTCCGTCAGGAAGACGTCCACGCGGGCCATTCCGCTGCAGCCGAGCGTTTGGTAAGCGCGGACGGCGATATCGCGGATTTTGTCGTTGATCTCCGGGGCGATGGCTGCCGGAACCACCACCTGCGCGCCTTTATCATCAATATACTTGGTATCGTAGGCATAGAATTCGCTATTGAGTACGATCTCCCCGCAGGTGCTGGCCTCGGGATAATCATTGCCCAGCACGGCACATTCGATTTCACGGCCCTTAATCCCTTGTTCAACCACCACTTTATGGTCGAATTCAAAGGCTAACGCGATGGCCTGCAGATACTCTTCTTCGCTCTTCACTTTGCTGACGCCGACGGAAGAACCCTGGTTCGCGGGCTTCACAAACAGCGGTAGCCCCAGCTTCGCTTTGATATCGGCAAAGCTGAACTGCTGGCGGTTGGCGCGAGTCAGGGTGATGAACGGCGCAATCGACAGACCGGCATCGCGTAGCAGGCGTTTAGTGACGTCTTTATCCATGCAGGCGGCGGAGCCCAGCACATCGGATCCGACGAACGGCAAATTCGCCATCCGCAGCATCCCCTGCAGCGAGCCATCTTCGCCAAGGGTGCCGTGAACAATCGGGAAGATGACGTCGATGGCCGCCAGCGGCTGGCCGCTATCGGCGTTGATCAACTGATGGGCATCGCGACCGGGAATTTGCGCCAGCGTCACGTCCGATGGGCGCAGCGCGATATGGGCGGGATCCTGCGGGTTCAGCAGATAGTTGCTGGCATCGTTGATATGCCAAAGCCCCTGTTTATCGATTCCCAGCAGCACAACATCAAAGCGCGTTTTATCAATTGCTTCGACGATATTTTTGGCTGACTGCAGCGACACTTCATGTTCTGCCGACTTACCGCCAAAAACGATCCCAACCCTCATTTTAGCCATTTCAACTTCCATCCTGATTACATCAAAACACATAACATAGCATGTGTTTTAGCGAGATGGCTGCCTGAATCTTTACCCTTTGCCGCAGAGGGTTAAATGCTGCGCATTCGCCGCTATGCGCCGGTGTGCGTCAGCACATCGCACTGACGAAAATGCGGTTATCTTCGATTATGTTTGTCTACTCCGCGGTCAGGGCGATAAAACACCAAACTCGCGGCATGCGCATCTCTGGTACTACGTGCGAAGACGGAAATTGCTAAGCTAGATAATAATTAACGAAACACTAATGAATACGCGTAGTTATGGAATCCTGGAAGGTTAATCTCATTTCTGTCTGGTTCGGCTGCTTTTTCACCGGACTCGCCATCAGTCAAATTCTGCCCTTCTTACCGCTGTATGTCTCTCAGTTGGGCGTTACCTCACACGAAGCGCTGTCGATGTGGTCGGGCTTGACCTTTAGCGTCACGTTCCTGGTGTCGGCGATTGTCTCGCCGATGTGGGGGAGCCTGGCAGACCGCAAAGGGCGCAAACTCATGCTGCTGCGCGCCTCCCTTGGCATGGCGATAGCCATTTTACTGCAGGCTTTTGCGACCAACGTTTGGCAGCTATTTATTTTGCGGGCGGTAATGGGGCTGACCTCAGGCTATATACCCAACGCCATGGCGCTGGTGGCCTCGCAGGTGCCGCGTGAACGCAGCGGTTGGGCGCTGAGTACCCTCTCGACAGCGCAGATAAGTGGCGTGATCGGCGGCCCGCTGCTCGGCGGTTTTCTTGCCGACCACGTCGGCCTGCGGGCGGTGTTTTTCATTACCGCGATTTTACTGACGGTCAGCTTCCTTGTGACGTTATTTCTGATTAAAGAAGGCGCCCGGCCGCAAATAAGCAAAGCCGAGCGTCTGAGCGGCAAAGCGGTCTTTGCTACGCTAACGCATCCGGGGTTGGTAATTAGCCTGTTTTTCACAACCTTGGTTATCCAGTTGTGTAACGGCTCTATCGGGCCGATTCTGGCGTTATTTATCAAGTCGATGGCGCCAGACAGCAACAATATCGCGTTTCTGGCGGGGATGATTGCCGCCGTACCGGGCATTTCGGCGTTGATTTCCGCACCTCGGCTGGGAAAACTCGGCGATCGCATCGGGACGTCGCGTATTCTGCTGGCGACGTTATGCTGCGCGGTGGTGATGTTCTTCGCAATGTCGTTCGTGACCTCGCCGCTGCAGCTCGGAGTATTGCGCTTCCTGCTGGGCTTTGCCGACGGAGCGATGCTACCGGCGGTCCAGACGCTGCTCTTGAAATACTGCAGCGATAACGTCACCGGGCGTATTTTCGGTTATAACCAGTCATTTATGTATCTGGGTAATGTCGCCGGGCCGCTCATTGGCGCTTCGGTCTCGGCAATGGCAGGTTTCCGCTGGGTGTTTATTGCCACTGCGTTGATTGTCCTGATTAATATCTGGCAACTGGCGATTATGTTACGCCGTAGCCGCCGCGCGGCCGTTTAAATAAAAATATTGGGCGCTCATAAGGGCGCCTTATATTAATCAGCTGATATAGCTATTAACCATTACCTTTAGTTATCCTTAAATAGTGCGACGCATATTCCATTTTATTATTTACTATTAAATTTGGTTATAGAATTATCTTTTGGCTATTAATAATAGGGGCTTTGCCTTTGTTGCCTGGCGGTAATAAAAACGTTTCGCTGAATATTATTGCAGGAATAACCCTATTATTTGAAAATAATTCTGGTATCGATATGCCGATGTATGACATAACTAGGCCATTATGGATGTTGCTTAAGGATAATGCGTAATGAAAAATCTCATTGCCGAGCTGTTGGTCAATCTGGCGCAAAAAGAAGAAGAGGCAAAAGAACTGACGGTACAGGTTGAGGCGCTGGAAATTGTCGTCACCGCGCTGCTGCGCCATATGGCTGAGGATGCGCAGCAACGTTTGATTCAGGATATCGAAACCGCAATGGAGCAGGTAAAGCCCGGGCCGCTGGTGGACGACCGTGACACCCAGCTTCTGCAGCAATATATAAAAAAGCTGCTCCGGCATCCTCGTAACTAATCATGTGACCAGTAAGGATGCTGTCATTTTTCTGTCACACCACTTTTATAAAGTCTCCCTCGTTTTGTTTTTTAAGTATTTTTTACATGGAGACGACAAAGTGAAATTATCTGCCCTCTTTATTGCCCTGTTACCGCTGCTGGCTCCCCCGGTTATTCATGCGCAAACCACTTCTTCGCCGGTGTTGGAAAATCGCGCGGCGCAGGGCGATATCACGACCCCAGGCGGCGCGCGCCGTTTAACGGGCGATCAGACCGAAGCGCTGCGCGCTTCGTTAATCAATAAACCGGCGAAAAATATTATTTTGCTCATTGGCGATGGTATGGGCGATTCAGAAATTACCGCCGCACGAAATTATGCCGAAGGCGCCGGCGGTTTCTTTAAAGGTATTGATGCCCTGCCGCTGACGGGCCAATATACCCATTATTCTCTGGATAAAAAAACCGGCAAACCGGATTACGTGACGGATTCCGCCGCTTCGGCAACCGCGTGGACCACCGGCGTGAAAAGCTATAACGGCGCGCTGGGCGTTGATATCCACGAAAAAGATCATCAGACCATCCTTGAGCTGGCGAAAGCCGCGGGTTTTGCCACCGGCAATGTCTCGACGGCTGAACTGCAGGATGCGACGCCGGCGGCGCAGGTTGCCCATGTGACCTCGCGTAAATGCTATGGTCCCAGCGTGACCAGCGAAAAATGCGCCAGCAACGCGCTGGAAAAAGGCGGTAAGGGCTCTATCACCGAACAACTGCTGAATGCCCGTCCGGATGTCTCTTTAGGCGGCGGGGCGAAGACCTTTGCTGAAACGGCGACCGCGGGGGAGTGGCAGGGGAAAACCCTGCATGAGCAGGCGGTCGCTCGCGGCTATCAGATTGTGACCGACGCCGCCTCTCTCGCCGCTATCAGCGAAGCTAATCAGGGTAAACCGCTGCTCGGTCTGTTCTCCGACGGCAATATGCCGGTGCGGTGGGAAGGCCCGAAAGCCTCTTATCACGGCAATATCGACAAGCCGCCGGTAACCTGTACGCCAAACCCGAAACGCGATGCTTCCGTACCGACGCTGGCGCAGATGACTGAAAAAGCGATTGACCTCCTGAGCCACAATGAAAAGGGATTCTTCCTGCAGGTTGAAGGGGCGTCTATCGATAAACAGGACCATGCCGCAAACCCTTGCGGCCAGATTGGCGAAACCGTTGACCTCGATGAAGCGGTACAGAAAGCGCTGGAATTTGCCAAAAAAGAGGGCAATACCCTGGTTATCGTCACCGCCGATCACGCCCACTCCAGCCAGATTATCCCGGCAGACACGAAAGCGCCGGGCCTGACCCAGGCGCTGACTACTAAAGATGGCGCGGTAATGGTGATGAGCTATGGCAACTCTGAAGAAGAGTCAATGGAGCACACCGGTACCCAACTGCGCATTGCCGCATACGGACCGCATGCGGGCAACGTGGTGGGGCTCACCGACCAGACCGATCTGTTTTACACCATGAAAGACGCGCTGGGTCTGAAATAACCCGCGGCCGGTAACGAATTTACGTTACCGGCTGGTTTTTTTGCTGATAGCGACCAGACTTACAGAGATCCACTAACAGAGGGATGGTGTGATGAAAATAACATTTCTGGTAACCCTACTTTTTGGTTTGGTCTTTGTTGCCGCGGTAAGTGCCGCAGATAAAACGTTAACGCCTCAGCAGCAGAAAATGAGCGTATGTAATACCGAAGCGGCGTCAAAGTCGCTGAAGGGTGATGAACGTAAAGCTTTTATGAGCAATTGCCTGAAGAAAGATGCGCCAGCGGCCGGCAAGACGCTGACGCCTCAACAGCAGAAGATGAGCGCTTGTAGCAAAGAAGCGTCGTCGAAATCGCTGAAGGGTGACGATCGTAATAAGTTTATGAGTACCTGCCTGAAGAAATAAGATGACGGGTGGGGCGGCGCCTCACCCGTAGTCTCTTTAAGGCTTATCAGGAACGGCTCAGTTGCTCTGATTTTTCCATACATTTTGCCATTGCTTCGATAACGGCTGAACGGAAACCTTTCTCTTCCAGTACGCGAACCGCTTCAATGGTGGTGCCACCCGGCGAGCAGACCATATCTTTCAGCGCACCCGGATGTTCGCCGCTTTCCAGTACCATCTTCGCTGACCCCATCACCGCCTGCGCGGCGAATTTGTAGGCCTGCGCGCGCGGCATACCGCCGAGAACGGCGGCATCGGCCATGGCTTCGATAAACATAAAGACGTAAGCCGGCGCGGAACCGCTGACGCCAACCACCGGGTGAATCATCGGTTCGGCGATGGTTTCCGCCTGGCCGAAGCAGCGGAAAATGGTTAACACCTCGGCGATCTCTTCCGCGCTGACCAGCGCGTTTGGCGTTACGGAGGTCATCCCGGCGTTCACCAGCGACGGCGTGTTCGGCATGGCGCGAATAATTTTGCGATCGTGGCCCAGCGCCCGAGCCAGCTGATCCAGCGTGACGCCTGCGGCTATCGAAACCACCAGCGAATCTTTGTTCAGACTGGATGCGATATCGCTTAATACCTTGGTCATGATCCCCGGCTTCACCGCGCCGAAGACGATATCGGCGACCTGAGCGACTTCCTGTGCGCTTTCCGCCGCATTAATACCGTATTGGTCATGCAGGGCGGCAACTTTGTCCGGCGATGGGGTATAGACCCAGATTTGCGCCGGTTGCACTTGTCCGCTGGCGATCAGGCCGCCGAGAATGGCTTTACCCATGTTGCCGCAGCCGATAAAGCCAATTTTCTTATCCATTACCTTTCCCCTCTGCATTTTTCGTTACGATCCCACTAGCTTATCATCCTGGCGCTTTTCTGGGGGAGAAAAGCAGGCGACAATGTCGCAACCTTTGCCAACGACAGGAGCCGAAATGGCGATTTGGGTAGATGCGGACGCGTGTCCGAATGTCATTAAAGAAATTTTGTTCCGCGCCGCCGAACGCACGCAGACGCCGTTGACGCTGGTCGCCAACCAGTCGCTGCGGGTTCCGCCGTCGCGCTACGTCCGCGCGCTGCGGGTGGCACAGGGTTTTGATGTTGCCGATAACGAGATTGTCCGTCTCTGTGAACCGGGCGATTTGGTGATCACCGCCGACATCCCGCTGGCGGCGGAAGTGCTGGCGAAAGGGGGAGCGGCGCTGAATCCGCGGGGCGAGCGCTACAGTGAAGCGACCATTCGCGAGCGCCTGACGATGCGTGATTTTATGGAGACGATGCGGGCCAGCGGCGTACAGACCGGCGGCCCGGATAGTTTATCGCAGCGCGATCGGCAGTTATTTGCCGCCGAGCTGGAAAAGTGGCTGCTTGCGGTTAAACGTCAGCAGGATTAAACCCAGCTGTCGTCATCGCTACCGAAATCATCGTCATTGCCGAAGCCGGCGTCGAAATCGGAGTCAAGGGTGTTGTTATCCGCCAGGAAAGGATCGTCCTGCTGGCGGAACGGATCCTCGGCGGCGTTATTATCCAGCGCCGGGCTGACGTCTTGTTGCTGCTGCGGCTGCTGTTCATCGATGATGTTCACGATCTCCTGCGGGTGTGAACCACTGAACATATTGGTCAGCATATTGCCCAGCACCACGCCGCCTGCCACCCCGGCCGCGGTTTGTAGCGCGCCCGCCATAAAGCCGCCGCCGCTGCGCCCGGCCGCCTGCGGGGCATAGTTTTGCTGCGGCGCATACTGCGGTTGCGCGTTATTGGCCTGCGGGCGGCCATATTGCTCGGCCCCGGGAATCGGATCGGAGCCGCGGGACTGGCCGCCGCCGAACAGGCCCGACAGGAAGCCGCCGCTGCTCGGTTTTGCCGCCTGCAGCTGGCTAACCTGCGCCTCCAGCGCCTGAATGCGGTCGTTAAGCTGTTTGATAGCCGCTTCCTGAATCAGGATAGTTTGCGCCATATAGTACGGGGCCGCCGGCTGCTGGGTTACGTGCTGGGCAATCCGCTCCTCGGCGCTGGCGTCGCGCGATGCGCTGTGCGTCTCGGCCTCTTTTAAACGGGAAAACAGGCCATCAATAAGGCGTTGTTCTTCAGATTGCATGATACATTCCTCTGTCACACGGGTCATTTACCGTCAGAGTGCGACGGTCGGCCGGTGTTGTAAATATGTTGCAGCGTAAAGCTGTGCAGAAATGTGTTACCGTTTACGGCAAACGATGGATAAAAAATAATCCTTCGACTTTAAGTAAAGCTGGCATAACACTAAATGCAATGATAAGTTTACATGCGGAATCCATTCAAACTCTATGGTAAATAGGGTTCCCTAAAAAATGTAACGATTATTTTACGGTTATCGTGGCAGGCATTTGCAGGTATCATGGCGTACTTTTCGCCTTTATTTCTCCGCGACACGCGGAACCAGGGGGTCTTCGGTAATGACACAACCAATTTTTCTCATCGGGCCGCGAGGCTGCGGTAAAACGACGATCGGCCATGCCCTGGCGCGCGCGCTGCATTTCCAGTTTTCCGATACCGATCATCGTTTACAGGCTCATGAGAAACGCACGGTAGCGGAAATCGTGCAGAAAGAGGGCTGGGAGCGCTTTCGTGAACTGGAGACGCTGTCGCTGAAGGCCGTTACGCTGCCGGATACGGTGATTGCGACCGGCGGAGGGATTATTCTTGCTGAACGCAATCGTCTGTTTATGCGTGAAAAAGGCATTGTGATTTATCTGCAGGCTTCTGTTAACGCCTTGATTGAGCGTCTGGAAGCATACCCACAGTCGGAACAGCGTCCAACGCTGACCGGTAAGCCCGTCCGCGAGGAAGTCGGCGAAGTGTTGGCGCAGCGGGAAGCCCTGTACCGCGAAACCGCCCATCATACCGTAGACGCCACCGCGACGCCGGATGCGGTGGTTGAACAGATTATGACCATGCTGTGCGATGTGACGGTAAGTTAGGATTTTACCTGGGTCAGGGGGGAAAGCGGAGCCTATACTTAATTGTTCTGACAGCCGAAAAAGGAAGAACAATGCCAAACAGACCCCCTTATCCGAGACAAGCACGCGTTGTCGCCGTCGAAAAAGGCGCCGCGGGTCAGACGGTCACCTGGTATCAGCTGCGTGCTGATTACCCGACACCCGATTCGCTGATCAGCGAACATCCCTCCGAGCAGGAAGCGTTAGACGCTAAACGGCGCTACGAAGATCCCGAAAAAACCTAATCCCCCGGCCCGGTTTGTGCCATGAAGATGGCAATACCGGGCTCAGCTCACATTTTTAATTCATCAATGGTACTAATGAATACCTAACACACGGATTTTTCAGGAGCGACTCTGAAGCTTCTGGAATCTTTACATTCCGCAGCGCCGCTGAGCTGCTACGCTTCTCGACGGTTGATTTTTACTCACCAGGGGGGCGGATGTCGTGTGTGAAAAGCCTGTGTTGAAGCAGTGGTAGTGAAAAGGTACATGATATGAGTGCAACGATGGCAATTTTGACCATTGGCGTAGCGCCGGTGGCGGAAGTTTTGCCGCTGTTAACCGAACATATCAGGGAAGAGCAGATCACCCATATTAGCCTGTTAGGTAAAATGACGCGTGAAGACGTTATGGAAGATTATGCCGTGGAATCCGGCGACCAGGGGCTGCTGACCTTACTCAATGACAACCAACTGGTGGAAGTCTCCCGCCAAAAGGTGGAGCGCGATCTGCGCTGCGTTATCGAGATGCTGGATCGGCAGGAATATGATGTCATTCTTCTTCTCAGTTCCGAGCAGTTGAGCGGCCTGGCGACGCACAACGCTATCCTTCTTGAGCCTGAACGGATTATTCCGCCGCTGGTGGCATCGATTGTCGATGGCCATCAGGTGGGCGTGATTGTACCCGTTGAAGAAGTCCTGCCCCTGCAGCGACAAAAGTGGCTCACTTTAGAAAATACGCCTTACTATGCGCTGGCGAATCCGATGGGCGGCAGCGATAGCGATTTGCTGGATGCAGGAAGAGGTTTAGTCGAACAGGGGGCGGATGTACTGGTGCTCGACTGTCTTGGCTATCATCAGCATCACCGCGACGTATTACAAAAGGCGCTGGATGTCCCGGTATTATTGTCAAATGTGCTGGTTTCGCGACTGGCGGCAGAACTATTAGTTTAACCCGACGTTATCGATTAATTTTACGTGACAGGGGCAAGGAGCGCCCCCTATATTGAAGCTTCAACCAACGATGATAAGGTCTTGTTTATGCTTCAAAGCAATGAGTATTTTTCAGGGAAAGTGAAATCTATCGGCTTCACCAGCAGCAGTACCGGCCGCGCCAGCGTTGGGGTGATGGAAGAGGGTGAATACGCCTTTGGCACCGCCCAGCCGGAAGAGATGACCGTGGTCAGCGGCGCACTGAACGTACTGTTGCCTGGGGAAACGGAATGGAAAGTTTATGCGGCAGGCGAAGTGTTTAACGTGCCGGGTAATAGCGAATTCCACCTGCAGGTGGCTGAACCAACTTCCTACCTGTGCCGTTATCTGTAATTTAAGCGCCTTCCTGCCGCGTCCACTTTCCGGGCCCGGCAGGAAGGTGACGCATTAGCGTTGGGCTTCGCCGCCCAGGCCTTCCACCAGATTTTGAATCAATGCCGCCAGCTCGCCGGTCATTAAAATAAAGTCGGCGTCAAAACGCTGCGCAAAATCTTCGCGGTCAATATCTTCATTCTGGTCACGTAATTCGTCGCAGAACTTCAGACGTTTAATCGATGCGTCGTCGCAGATCACAAACTGGATACGCTGCTGCCAGTCGAGCGCCAGTTTGGTGACCACTTTACCCGCTTCGATATGTACGGCGATCTCATCACTCACCAGATCCTGTTTCTTCGCGCGGATCACGCCACCATCTTCCAGCATCGCTTTCAATTCGGCTTCGTCAAGCAGCTGGAAGCCCTGAGCCACGCTACCGGAGCGCACCCATTCGGTCAGCGTCAGCTCGATCGGGTTTTCCAGCGTCAGCGGCACCACCGGCAGCGAGCCCAGCGTTTTACGCAGCAGCGCCAGCGTATCTTCCGCTTTCTTCGCGCTGGCGCAGTCCACCATGATCAGGCCGTTGACGGTATCGATCCACATCATCGTTTGGCTGAAGCGGCTAAAGGCGCGCGGCAGCAGCGAGTGCAGAACTTCATCTTTCAGCGAATCTTTTTCCGTTTTCTTCAGCTTGCGGCCCTGATCGGCTTCGAGCTTGAGGATCTTCGCTTCCAGCGCCTGTTTGATCACCGGCGACGGCAGGATCTTTTCTTCTTTACGGGCGCAGATAACGATCTGGCCGTTTGCCGTATGCGTCAGCGCGTCGCTTTGCGATCCCATCGGCGATACCCAACCGGTTTTCGCCATATCCTGGCTGCCACAAGGGGTAAATGTCAGCTCGGCCAGCTGTTTTTCCATCTCTTCGGCACGCAATTCGATATCGCGGCTCAGACGGTAAACCATTAAATTTTTGAACCACAGCATGATAATTTCCACGGCTTTGTCGTTAAATCAGGCGGGCATGATAGCGAATTGTCGCTATGCTTGCATTGTTAATCGGGGTGAGGAGCAGACTGTGCGTATTGGTATTGATTTAGGTGGAACAAAAACAGAAGTCATCGCCCTGAGTGAGCAGGGCCAGCAGTTATTTCGCCACCGCTTGCCAACCCCGCGGGAGGATTATCGCCAGACCATCGAGACCATTGCCTCGCTGGTGGAGATGGCCGAGCAGGCGACCGGGCAGCGCGGCACTGTCGGTATGGGCATCCCCGGCTCGATTTCGCCGTATAGCGGGGTGGTGAAAAACGCCAACTCGACCTGGCTGAACGGACAACCCTTCGATAAAGACCTCAGCCAGCGCCTCAATCGTGAGGTCCGGCTTGCCAACGATGCTAACTGCCTGGCGGTTTCGGAAGCAGTTGATGGCGCGGCCGCGGGGGCGCAAACCGTGTTTGCGGTCATTATCGGTACCGGCTGCGGCGCGGGGGTGGCGTTGAACGGGCGCGCGCATATCGGCGGCAATGGCACTGCCGGCGAATGGGGACACAACCCGCTGCCGTGGATGGATGAAGATGAGCTGATCTACCGCCAACAGGTCCCTTGTTACTGCGGCAAGCAGGGGTGTATTGAAACCTTTATTTCCGGCACCGGCTTCGCTACCGACTATCAGCGGCTGAGCGGAAAACCGTTAACCGGCAGCGAGATTATGCGCCTGGTGGGTGACGGTGACGAAAAGGCCGAACTGGCGCTTAGCCGCTACGAGCAGCGGCTGGCGAAATCGCTGGCGCATGTGGTGAATATCCTCGACCCGGATGTCATTGTGTTAGGCGGCGGGATGAGCAATGTCGAACGCCTGTATCAAACGGTACCGGGGCTGGTGAAGCAGTGGGTATTCGGCGGAGAATGCGAGACGCCGATTCGCCAGGCGATGCACGGCGATTCCAGCGGCGTACGCGGCGCGGCATGGCTGTGGCCGCTATGATCTCATTCCCTCTCCCCAGTGGGAGAGGGGAAGACTTCACTCTACCGCAAACGCTTTCTCCAACCGACTGTATCCCAGACCGTTTATTTTTTTCACTTTAATCTGCACCGGGATACGCTCTTTCATCGCCTCGACGTGGCTAATCACGCCGATAACTTTGCCGCTGGCGTTAAGCGCGTCGAGCGCATCCAGCGCGGTATCCAGCGTTTCGCTATCCAGGGTGCCGAATCCTTCATCAAGGAATAGCGAATCAATCCGCGTCTTATGGCTCACCAGGTCAGATAGCGCCAGCGCCAGCGCGAGGCTCACAAGGAAGCTTTCGCCGCCGGAAAGCGTGCGGGTATCGCGCACCGCGTCGGCCTGCCAGGTGTCCACCACTTCCAGCTCTAACGCCTCGCTGGCTTTACGTTGCAACAAATAGCGGCCATGCAGGCGGTTGAGCTGCTGGTTAGCCAGCCACACCAGATTATCCAGCGTCAGCCCCTGGGCGAATTTACGGAACTTATCGCCTTCTTTTGAACCGATGAGCGCATTCAGCCAGGCCCAGTCTTCGACCTGCTGCGCGGCTTGTTCCATCTGCTGACGTAATGATTGCTGGCGCTGTTGGTTATCGCTGTTTTGCTTCAACTGCTGGCGGATCTCCCCCTGACGGGCGCTGTTTTCCCGCAACTGGCGTGCCAGTTGCTCCAGCCTATTCTCTAGCTGCTCCAGCGGCTGGTTAATATCAATATCGCCGGGCGGCTGTTGCTGATGGCGTTCAAGCGACGTCTGCGCCCGCAGGGCCAGCGTTTGATTGTGCTGAACGTCTTTTTCCAGCGTCTGCTTGAGTTGTTCCAGCCGCTGGCGGGTTGCCTCGTCAAGCAGAGCGGCAAGAAATGCAGCCCGATCGACAAACGGGCTGGCGGCCAGCGCGGCGGTAAACTGCTTTTCGCTTTCCTTCACCAGCGCCTGCTGCTGGCTTTCCTGCTGGCTCAGCGTTTGCCACTGACTCTGTAGCGCCAGGCAATCATCGTGCACCTGCCGCCAGCCCTCCAGCGGCGCGGGATCCGCGGTTTCCGTTGACTCAGGCAGGGTTTCCAGCAGCGGCGTTAATTGCTGGCGCTGTTCCTGCAGGGCGGCGGCTTCATTTTGTTTCGCCTGCCAGCCGCGGGTTTCGGCTTCACGCTGGGCCAGCCAGCCGTCAGCCTCCGCGGCAGGCGGCAGTTCCAGCGAATACACAGCAAGCTCTGCATGCAGCGCGCTACGGCGTTGTTCGAGATCCTGCTGTAACTGCTGCAGCTGCTGCTGGCTCTCCTGCTGTTGCGCCTGCCAGGCCAGACGTTGTTGATGCTGATACAGCTGCTGTTCATGCTGCTGTTGGCTATCAAGCCAACCGGCAATATCATCCTGCGGCGTCAGCGCAATCGCCAATTCCGCGAGGGTGTCTTGCCATTGAGAGGTGAGCGCTTGCTCCTGCTGCAGAAGCGATGTTTTCTCGTCAGCGTCTTTTTGCTGTTGTTTAAGCTGCGCTTCAAGCTGGCCGCGCAGCTGCGCGCCTTCTTCCGCCAGCTGTCGCACTTCACGCTCCAGCGCGTCGCGGCGAGTTTGGTTGATGCCGGGCACCAGCGCCTGGTATTCCGCGACCGCCGGATGATGCTCGGAACCGCACAGTGGACAAGGCGCGCCTGGCTGCAGGCGGGCGCGCTCGGCTTCCAGCCCGGCGATACGCGCTTCCAGTTCGCAGATGGCTTTTACATCGCTGAATTGTTGGTTTTTTTCCTTCCAAGCCTGACGCCGCTGTTGTAGCGCGGCTTCAAGCTTCTCTTTTTCCTGCTGCGATGCGTTTTCCGCGCTCTGCAGCTGCTGCAAACGCAGGTACAGCGGTTGCAGCTGGCGATGGAGGGTTGAGAGCCGTTGGCGCAGCGGGCGGGCGGCGGCATGCTGTGCCAGCTCGCGGCTGACCTGCTGCGCATCGAGGGTTAGCGCGGTGGCCGGCAATTCGCCGAGCTTGCGGCTGGCATCCTGCAGGCGCTGTTGTAGCGTCAACTGTTGCTGAGCGTCGCGGTTAAGCTGCTGGAAGGTGGCTTTCCAGCCCGCCAGCGCCGTGCTCCACTGCTGGAATCGCTCGTGCGCTTTAAGCCACTCATTCAACGATTGCTGGCTGGTTTCAAGTTGAGCCAGCCGTTGTTGGGCAGCCTGGCGGATCCCGGCGCGACGGCGCAGGCTGTCCTGTAAGCGAGTATTTACTTCCTCAACCTGACGGCGGGTTTGCGCCAGCGCGGTACTGTGTTCCTGGAGCCGCGACCATATTGGGCGCAGTTGCTCTGCCGGCTGCGCGGCTTGGAGCGCAGCCAGCTGCGGCGCGGCGGCTTCCTGCGCCAGTAACGCCTGCTGTAAAGCGGCCTGCGCCTGGGTGGCTTCCGCGTTTAGCTCCTGACGGCGGCGCAGCCACTGTAGGCCATTTTGCTGACGGGTTTGTTCGGCAAGCTGCTGTTGTTCTTCAGCAGTAAGTACTTGCAAACTTTGTTGTAGTGCCTGCTCTTGCTCATCATTTAACAGTACGACGCCGGAAGCCTGCGCCTGCAGCTTTTCCAGCTCAATGCGGGCTAGTTTATGTTTTTCAAAGACCTGCGCGGAAATTTGCCCGTAAATTTCCGTTCCGGTGAGCTCTTCCAGCAGCTCGGCGCGCTCTTTCGGTTTGGCATTGAGGAAAGCGGCGAATTGCCCCTGCGAAAGCAGCATTGAACGGGTAAAGCGCCCATAGTCGAGGCCGGTGATCGATGCCGTCAGCTCCAGTTTGTCTTTGACCTTGTCGGCAAGAATTTTACCGTCGTCGCAGCGCGCCAGCTCAACGCGCGGCGCCTGCAGATTGCCATCCGGCTGGTTGCGGGCGCGGTTCTGACTCCAGAAGGCGCGATAGGCGGTGCCCCGTACCTCAAATTCAACCTCCGCCAGGCACTCGGCGGTGTCGCGGGTCATCAGATCGTTTTGCGATTGCGATACGCTGCTCAGGCGCGGCGTTTCGTGGTACAGCGCGAGGCAGATGGCATCTAACAGGGTGGTTTTCCCGGCGCCGGTCGGCCCGGTAATCGCGAATAACCCATTGCTGGCGAATGGTTCTGCGGTAAAGTCGATTTTCCATTCGCCCTTCAGCGAGTTGAGGTTTTTCAGGCGTAGGCTCAGGATTTTCACAGGTGTTCCTCACCGTTCAGGCTATGCAGCGTTTCCGTAAACAGTTGCTCCAGCCGCTGTTGCTGCGGAGCATCAAGGGTTTCCAGCGCCAGGCGGCGGGCAAACACCTCTTCCACCTGCAGTTCGCTCAGCGTTTCTCGCTGAACGCCGGCCAGAATGCGTTCACGCTGGGCGCGACTGCGGCGCACCAGCAGCACTTCCACCGGCAGCGATTCGGTCTGCTGCTGAATTTTTCTTTGGATATCGTGCAGGTATTCATCGCTGGTGATTTCGATATCCAGCCAGACCGGCGGCTGCTGCGCGCTATCCTGCCACTGCTGAAGCTGTTCGCTGATGCTGGCGAAATCACCTTTCAATACCGCCAGCGGCTGGGTGATCGGCACCGGCAGCGGCGTCACCTCGCTGAGCTTGCCTTCGCTGAACGAGACCAGATTAACGCTTTTGCTTTTTCCGGTTTCATCAAAGCTCAGCGGCAGCGGCGAACCGCTGTAGCGAATATGCTCGCAGCCGCCAACCACCTGGGCGCGATGAATATGGCCGAGCGCGATGTAATCGGCGGGCGGGAAGCGGTTGGCCGGGAAGGCGTCGAGGGTGCCGATATAGATTTCACGGACCGCTTCGCTTTTGCTGGCGCCGACGGTGGTCAGGTGGCCGCTGGCAATGATCGGTAATACGCGTTCGCCGCGCAGATCGCAGGCCTGCTGATATTGCTGCTGATAATAGTCGCTGATGGCGGTCAGTAACTGCTGCTGTTTTTCACCGCTGGAGTGGCCAGCCTGGCTGACCACCAGTTCGCGCGGGCGCAAAAACGGCACCGGGCAGAAGACCGCGCCGGGCGTGCCGTCGCGCCGCGGTAAGATAAAGGGCGCGTGGCCGGCGTTAGCGACCACGGTGGTTTTCAGAAAGGCGAGAATTTCGCGCGACTCGTTTAACGTCGCCACCGAATCGTGATTGCCCGCCAGCACCACCAACTGGCAGCCGGTTTGCTGCAGCTGAACGACAAAACGGTTATACAGTTCGCGGGCGTAGCTCGGCGGAGAGCCGGTATCAAAAATATCGCCGGCGACGATAATGGCATCCACCTCGTGTTCCTGCGCGCGTTCCAGCAGCCAGTCGAGAAAGGCGGCGTGTTCGTCCGCGCGGCTTTTGCTGTAGAAGTTCTGGCCGAGATGCCAGTCGGAGGTATGAAGGATGCGCATAATAATTCCGTTGCGATAAAAGCCAGGCGGCCATTATAACGTTGATCCTGCCGCCCGTATTCCTTTTGCCCTATTACGGCGAGACAGGATGCGTTAAGTGCGTGTCATCATTCAAAATCCGCATTCATCAGACGGTCATTTTTTCATAAATCTGTCACAAATCTGACGCATAATGGCCGCGCACTTCTATACTGATGGCTAAAAAACACAGGGTAAATAATGGCGAGAAGAATTCTGGTCGTTGAAGATGAAGCTCCAATCCGCGAAATGGTCTGCTTTGTTCTGGAGCAAAACGGCTTTCAGCCCGTCGAGGCGGAAGATTTTGACAGTGCGGTGAATCAACTCAATGAACCCTGGCCTGATTTGATTCTCCTCGACTGGATGTTGCCGGGCGGATCGGGGCTACAGTTTATTAAACAGCTTAAGCGCGAAGCGATGACCCGCGATATTCCGGTGGTGATGCTGACGGCGCGCGGCGAAGAGGAAGATCGCGTTCGCGGTCTGGAAACCGGCGCGGATGATTACATTACCAAACCGTTTTCGCCGAAGGAGCTGGTAGCGCGAATTAAGGCGGTGATGCGGCGTATTTCGCCAATGGCGGTCGAAGAGGTGATTGAGATGCAGGGGCTGAGCCTGGATCCCTCCTCGCATCGCGTCATGACCGGTGAAAACCCGCTGGATATGGGGCCGACCGAGTTTAAATTATTACACTTCTTTATGACCCACCCGGAACGCGTATACAGCCGTGAGCAGCTGCTGAATCACGTTTGGGGAACCAACGTTTACGTTGAAGACCGGACGGTGGATGTGCATATTCGCCGCCTGCGCAAAGCGCTGGAACATAGCGGCCATGACCGGATGGTACAGACGGTTCGCGGCACGGGATATCGTTTCTCCGCCCGTTTCTGAATTTTGACAGGAGTGTGACCCGTGCTGGAACGGCTGTCATGGAAAAGGCTGGCGCTTGAGCTTTTCTTATGTTGTATCCCGGCCCTGATCCTCGGGGCATTTTTCGGTCATCTGCCGTGGTTTTTACTGGCGGCGGTGACCGGGTTGCTTATTTGGCATTTCTGGAATTTGTTACGTCTGTCGTGGTGGCTGTGGGTCGATCGCAGTATGACGCCGCCGCCGGGAAGCGGCAGTTGGGAACCGCTGCTGTATGGTCTGCATCAAATGCAGATGCGTAATAAAAAACGTCGCCGCGAGCTGGGAAGCCTTATCAAGCGCTTTCGCAGCGGGGCGGAATCCTTACCCGATGCGGTGGTGCTGACCACCGAAGAGGGCGCCATCTTTTGGTGTAATGGCCTGGCGCAACAAATCCTTAATCTACGCTGGCCGGACGATAGCGGGCAGAATATCCTCAACCTGCTGCGCTACCCTGAGTTTGCTAACTATCTGAAAAACCGTGATTTCACTAAGCCCCTTAATCTGGTGCTCAATAACGCCCGCCATCTGGAAATTCGCGTGATGCCTTATAGCGATAAACAGTGGTTGATGGTGGCGCGCGATGTCACGCAAATGCACCAGCTGGAAGGCGCGCGGCGCAACTTTTTCGCCAACGTCAGCCACGAGCTGCGCACGCCGCTCACCGTACTGCAGGGTTATCTCGAGATGATGCAGGAGCAGGTGCTGGAAGGGCCGACGCGAGAAAAAGCGCTGCATACCATGCGTGAGCAAACGCAGCGGATGGAAGGGTTGGTGAAGCAGTTGCTGACGCTCTCGCGTATTGAAGCCGCGCCGGTGCTGGCGATGAATGATAAAATCGACGTCCCGATGATGCTGCGGGTGGTTGAGCGCGAGGCGCAAACCCTTAGCCAGGGTAAGCATCAGCTGCACTTTAGCGTCGACGAAACGCTCCAGGTGATGGGCAACGAAGAGCAGTTGCGCAGCGCGATTTCTAATCTGGTGTACAACGCCGTTAACCATACGCCAGCGGGAACTGAGATTCACGTCAGCTGGCAGCGGGCGCCACACGGCGCGCTGTTTAGCGTTGAGGACAACGGCCCTGGTATCGCGCCTGAACATTTACCCCGGCTGACCGAGCGGTTCTACCGCGTCGACAAGGCGCGTTCCCGGCAAACCGGCGGCAGCGGTTTAGGGTTGGCTATTGTGAAACATGCGGTTAGCCATCATGAAAGCCGGCTGGAAATCGAAAGTACGGTCGGGAAGGGAACGCGCTTTAGCTTCCTGTTGCCGGAACGTTTAATTGCCAAAAATGGCGCCTGAGGCGGCGTCTGTCAGCTTTCCTTGCCAATGACCAGCTTCGGCTGGTCATTTTCATTTGCAGTCAACTTTTCGTTGCGTATTAAACGAACGCCTGGTTATTTATTGTTCGCATGATTAGCCACGCGTTTTGCGTCGTTATGGTCAATTAATCCAGGTTCAAAATCATAGTTAGCATAATCATCTGGTTTTACGATCCCACCTTGCTTTAAAACGTTATAAGCGTTTAAATTGCCCCCTATGCAGTCCCGGTAAGACTGCTTTTGCGTGGTAATTCAAAAAACAATTCTTTTCCACGCCGCTTCGAGAGCATATCTCGCTGAGTTTACAGGCAATGGCCGCTGTATCATCCCGAAAGGAAGGCACGGTATTTTTCCGTTTTTTACAACACCACATCCACAGGCAGTAATGAATTTATGACCCATCAGTTAAAATCTCGCGACATCATCGCGCTGGGCTTTATGACCTTCGCGCTGTTCGTTGGCGCAGGCAACATTATCTTCCCTCCGATGGTTGGCTTACAGGCCGGCGAACACGTCTGGACCGCAGCCATTGGCTTCCTGATTACCGCCGTGGGTTTGCCGGTGCTAACGGTAGTCGCGCTGGCGAAAGTCGGCGGCGGCGTTGAGCGTCTGAGCTCGCCAATCGGCAAAGTTGCGGGCATTCTGCTGGCCGTGGTGTGCTATCTGGCGGTTGGGCCGCTGTTCGCGACCCCGCGTACCGCCACCGTTTCATTTGAAGTGGGGATTGCTCCGCTCACCGGCGACGGCAGGCTGCCGCTGCTTATCTATAGCGTTATCTATTTCGCGCTGGTGATTCTGGTTTCCCTCTATCCGGGCAAACTGCTGGATACCGTCGGCAACTTCCTGGCGCCGCTGAAAATTATCGCCCTGGTCGTGCTTGCGGTGGCCGCGGTAATCTGGCCGGCTGGCCCGATTAGCGACGCGATGGAAGCCTATCGTACCGCGCCGTTCTCTAATGGTTTCGTTAATGGCTATCTGACCATGGACACGCTGGGAGCGATGGTCTTCGGTATCGTTATCGTTAATGCCGCGCGTTCCCGTGGCGTTAGCGAAGCCCGATTGCTGACCCGATACACCGTCTGGGCTGGTCTGATGGCCGGCGTGGGCCTGACGCTGCTGTACCTGGCGCTGTTCCGCCTGGGTTCCGATAGCGCGACGCTGGTCGATCAGTCGGCAAACGGCGCGGCTATTTTGCACTCCTACGTGCAGCATACCTTCGGCGGCGCGGGCAGCTTCCTGCTGGCGGCACTGATATTCATCGCCTGTCTGGTCACCGCGGTTGGCCTGACCTGCGCCTGCGCTGAGTTCTTCGCGCAGTATCTGCCGCTGTCCTACCGCTCGCTGGTGTTTATTCTCGGTCTGTTCTCCATGGCGGTTTCTAACCTGGGGCTCAGCCATCTGATTCAGATTTCGATTCCGGTGTTAACCGCTATTTATCCGCCGTGTATCGCACTGGTGGTATTAAGCTTTACCCGCGGTTGGTGGCATAATTCCTCCCGCGTTATCGCGCCGGCAATGTTTATCAGCCTGATGTTTGGTATCATTGACGGTGTTAAAGCATCGGCGTTCGCAGATATCCTGCCGCAATGGACCGCAAGCCTGCCGCTGGCAGCGCAAGGTCTGGCATGGTTGCTGCCGACCGCGGTGATGGCCGTGCTGGCCGCGATCATCGATCGCGCAGCGGGTAGCCCGGTGGTCTCTAAAGCCCACTAACCGACGCTTTACGCAGGTGTTTAACCACGGGACTTAAGGTCCCGTGGTTTTTTGTTTTTTTGGTCATTCCCTTTTGCGTTTTGCCCCCGCAAAGCACAAATGAGAAAAACGGCATGGAACACGATGGAAAGTAGTAACAAGCTTAAGCGCGGGCTAAGTACCCGGCACATTCGCTTTATGGCCCTTGGTTCCGCTATTGGTACCGGCCTGTTCTATGGTTCGGCAGACGCCATTAAAATGGCGGGTCCGAGCGTATTGTTGGCATACATTATCGGCGGCGTGGCGGCGTATATCATCATGCGCGCGCTGGGCGAAATGTCGGTGCATAACCCTTCCGCCAGCTCTTTCTCGCGTTATGCGCAGGAGAACCTCGGCGGGCTGGCCGGCTATATCACCGGCTGGACCTATTGTTTTGAAATCCTGATCGTCGCGATTGCCGACGTGACCGCCTTCGGTATCTATATGGGCGTCTGGTTCCCGGCGGTGCCGCACTGGATATGGGTACTGAGCGTGGTGCTGATTATCTGCGCCGTCAATCTGATGAGCGTGAAGGTGTTCGGCGAACTGGAGTTCTGGTTCTCATTCTTTAAAGTCGCCACGATTATCATCATGATCCTTGCCGGTTTCGGCATCATCATCTGGGGTATTGGCAACGGCGGTCAGCCAACCGGTATTCATAACTTATGGAGTAACGGCGGCTTCTTCAGTAACGGCTGGCTGGGAATGGTGATGTCGCTGCAGATGGTGATGTTCGCTTACGGCGGGATTGAGATTATCGGTATCACCGCCGGTGAAGCGAAGGATCCGGAAAAATCCATTCCGCGGGCGATTAATTCGGTGCCGATGCGTATCCTGGTGTTCTACGTGGGGACGCTGTTCGTCATTATGTCTATCTATCCCTGGAACCTGGTGGGCACAAACGGCAGCCCGTTCGTGTTGACCTTCCAGCATATGGGAATTACCTTTGCCGCCGGCATCCTGAACTTCGTGGTGTTAACCGCGTCGCTATCGGCGATTAACAGCGACGTATTCGGCGTTGGCCGTATGCTGCACGGAATGGCCGAACAGGGGAGCGCGCCGAAGGTGTTCGCCAAAACGTCGCGTCGCGGTACGCCCTGGGTGACGGTACTGGTGATGACCGTGGCGCTGCTGTTTGCGGTCTATCTCAACTACATCATGCCGGAAAACGTCTTCCTGGTGATTGCCTCGCTGGCGACCTTCGCCACGGTGTGGGTGTGGATTATGATCCTGCTGTCGCAAATCGCTTTCCGTCGTCGCCTGTCGCCGGAAGAGGTGAAAGCGCTGAAGTTTAAGGTGCCGGGCGGCGTAGCAACTACCGTGGTCGGCCTGCTGTTCCTGGTCTTTATCATCGCGCTTATCGGCTACCATCCGGATACCCGCATTTCGCTGTACGTCGGCTTTGCGTGGATCGCGCTGCTGCTGGTTGGCTGGAAAATTAAGACCCGCCGCGATCGCCAGTTAGCGCAGGCGCAGTAATTCTCCACTCTTCCGGGTCCGGCTTTGCCGCGGCCCGGAAAAATCACATCCTCCTCCTTTCTCCTCCCCCAATTATTCTATTGATGATGAGTTATACGCCTGTTCACTGTGGCAAGGTGTGGCCATTACGCAAAAAGAGGAATGATGATGTTGAAGGCCTGGCACCTGCCGGTTGCTCCTTTTATTAAAGAGCAGCAGGAACGACTCGTTATCACATTGTGGCTAAGCGGCGAAACAATGCCGCAGCGGATCACGCTGCGCGCGGAAGAAGACAATGAAGAGCTGTCGTTGCCCATGCAGCGCCTGCGCCAATCCCCACATACTGATGTCGTCGCCTGGCGTGGGGAGATTAAACTGGCGAACGGCCAGCCGCGCCGCCGCTATAGCTTTAAGCTGCTGTGGGCTGACCGCCAGCTGTGGTTTACGCCGCAGGGTTTCCAGCGTTTTCCGCCCGCGCGGCTGGAACAGTTTGCGGTTGATGTGCCGGATAGCGGCCCGCAGTGGGTCGCCGATCAGGTCTTTTATCAAATCTTTCCCGACCGTTTTGCCCGTAGCGAGGCGCGAGAAGCCGGGCAGGACCAGGTTTATTACCATCATGCCGCAGGCCAGAATATTGTGCTAAAAGCGTGGGACGAGCCGTTGACCGGCGAAGCGGGCGGTTCGACCTTTTATGGCGGCGACCTCGAAGGTATTAGCGAGAAACTTCCCTATCTGAAGCAGCTTGGCGTGACCGCGCTGTATCTTAACCCGGTATTCGTCGCGCCCAGCGTACATAAATACGATACCGCTGATTACCGCCGTGTCGATCCGCAGTTCGGCGGCGATGCCGCGCTGTTGCGTCTGCGCCACAATACGCAGCGTGAAGGGATGCGGCTGATCCTCGACGGCGTGTTTAACCATACCGGTGATTCGCACCCGTGGTTCGATCGCCACCAGCAGGCGAGCAATGGCGCCTGCCACCAGCCGGATTCACCCTGGCGTGAGTGGTTTAATTTTTCGCAGGAAGGGGTGGCGCATAACTGGCTGGGTTACGCCAGTCTGCCAAAACTTGACTACCGTTCATCGAGCCTGGTTAACGAAATCTATGCGGGCGAAGACAGCGTGGTGCGCCACTGGTTAAAAGCGCCGTGGAGTATGGACGGCTGGCGGCTGGACGTGGTGCATATGCTGGGCGAAGATGGCGGCGCGCGTAATAACCTGCGCCATATTGCCGGTATCACCCAGGCGGCGAAGCGGGAGCAGCCGGAGGCTTTTGTATTCGGCGAGCATTTTGGCGATGCGCGTCAGTGGCTGCAGGCTGATGCCGAAGATGCGGCGATGAACTATCGCGGTTTTACCTTCCCGCTGTGGGGGTTCCTCGCTAATACCGATATTTCCTACGATCCGCAGCACATCGATGCGCAAACCTGTATGGCGTGGATGGACAACTATCGCGCCGGGCTGTCGCATCAGCAGCAATTGCGGATGTTTAACCAACTGGATAGCCACGATACCGCGCGTTTCAAATCCTTGCTGGGTAAAGATGTGGCGCGACTACCGCTGGCGGTGGTCTGGCTGTTCTGCTGGCCGGGCGTTCCGTGTATTTACTATGGTGATGAAGTCGGCGTCGATGGCAACAACGATCCCTTCTGCCGTAAACCCTTCCCATGGGATCCGGCACTGCAGGATGAAACCCTGCTGGCGTTATATAAGCGTATGACCACATTGCGTAAGGGGTATCAGGCGCTGCGCTACGGCGGCTGCCAGGTCATCTATGCGGAAGATAACGTGGTGGTCTTTGTTCGCGTTTACAAACAGCAGCGGGTACTGGTGGCGATAAACCGCGGTCACGCCTGCGAGGTGGTAATCGACATATCGCCATTGCTGGAGGGGAAAACGTGGCAGCGTAAAGAAGGCGCGGGCGACATGCACGATGATGTGCTGAGTTTGCCCGCGATTTCCGCAAGCGTCTGGTGTAGCCGTTAACGGTAGAGCTGGCTCAGACAGCTGTCTTCGAGAATAGTCTCTCGCCACCAGCGCTGAGCCAGACCGTTATTGCCGCTACGCCAGGCCATATAGGTAATATCTTTCTCACGGCTCGAAATCACCGGTTTCTCCAGCAACTCACCGCTCTCCAGCCACGGGCGGGCGATGTGGCGGGGCAGGAACCCGCATCCCAAACCGGCGCGCAGGAGCGCGACTTTGGTGGCGAAATCATCGACCCGGATTTGCTCCTGCTCATCGAGCAGGTTGCTGTTCAGTGGATGACAGTAGCGGGCGCTATCGCTAATAACCACCGCGCGATGCAGGCTGAGCTGTTTGTTGGTCAGCGGCTGGGTCGTTGCCGCCAGCGGGTGGCCGGGCGCGACAACGAACACGTTGTCCATCGCGCCGAGCATTTTCCATGACCATTCCGCGGAGGTCGGCGGTTCGTTAATCGCCCCAAGAATAATATCCGCGCCGTTGTGAGTCAGCTCTTCCCACGAGCCCGCCAGAGTATGGTGGGTAAAGTTGAGCCGGGTTTGCGGATATTGCGCGTAAAACTTTTCAATCAGCGGCAATAGGGCCTGGAAAGGAAAAGAGTCGTCTAGCGCAATCGCCAGATCCCGCTCCCAGCCGGAACTCAGTAGCTGTGCCTGTTTTTCCAGATCGTTGGCGGCATTGAGCAGCAGGCGCCCCTTTTCCAGCATCATTTTACCGGTATCGGTAAATTTCGCCCGGTGCCCGGAACGATCCAGCAGACTGATGTTCAGATCGTTTTCCAGTTTTTGGATCATATAGCTCAGCGCGGCGGGGGTTTTAAATAGCGACTCGGCCGCCAGCGCGAAAGAGCCATGTCTATCCAGAGCATCAAGAATCAAAAGTACATCAAGGTTTAAACGCATTAGTCTCGATCCGCCAGTCTAATAATAATGTTGTTTTACCGAAGGCCGATGTTCAATTCCAGTGAATAAATTAGAACAGTTCCCCGTAATTTTTTGATTATTCAAACGGTCACTATTTTTACTCAAGTGAATTAAAACGAAAAGATTTCTTTAATAACTCGTTAGAAATTACTGACTATACTCATCATGCGTTATTGGCCACAATCAGCACAGCACAACGGCAGTGTATTATCTTCCTAACTAATTGATTAATAGGATGTGTTATGTCTATTCGTGAACTGATTGATCCGTCTAATTCCACCCTTATTTTTATTGACCACCAGCCGCAAATGGCTTTTGGCGTGGCCAATATCGATCGCCAGACGCTGAAAAATAACACCGTCGCGTTGGCCAAAGCGGGCAAGATTTTTAACGTTCCTGTTATTTATACCTCTGTCGAAACCAAAAGCTTCAGCGGCTATATCTGGCCAGAACTGCTGGCGGTTCATCCGGAAGTGAAACCGATTGAACGTACTTCTATGAACTCATGGGAAGACGCCGGTTTTGTTAATGCGGTGAAAGCCACTGGACGTAAAAAACTGATTATTTCCGCGCTGTGGACCGAAGTGTGCCTGACCTTCCCGGCGCTGATGGCGCTGGAAGAAGGTTATGAAGTGTACGTGGTCACCGATACCTCCGGCGGTACCTCCGTTGACGCTCACGAGCGCGCCATCGACCGTATGGTGCAGGCCGGCGCGGTACCGGTGACCTGGCAGCAGGTTCTGTTGGAGTACCAGCGCGACTGGTCACGTAAAGAGACTTACGATGCGGTGATGGATCTGGTTCGCGAACATAGCGGCGCTTACGGTATGGGCGTGGATTATGCTTATACCATGGTGCACGGCGCGCCGGAACGTAAAGCCTAAAACACTTCATCCTGCAAGCTGCCTCTTTGTTGGCTTCGCTTGCCCGCCCCGGTCACTGGCTGATGTCAGTGCTCGAGGGCGGGCAATCTTGCCGCCTCAATGCGGCATGAATGATTTTGTGTATTGTCATTTATGGCTGATGGCGGGAGAAATCCCGTCATTCCCCTGAAGCAAGGAACTCTTAATGGCGCAACAGAAATCAGTGACGCTGGTCATCAGTCATCATCTCGATCCACAAAACGGCCAGCGCTATGAAGCATGGTTGGGCAAAATCATGCCGGTTGCGGCGGAGTTTCCCGGCCATCTTGGCGCCAACGTGATCCGTCCGGCGGCCGGGCAAAATCTCTGGAGCGTGATTATTCGCTTCGACACCATAGAACATCTCTATGCCTGGACGCAGTCGGAAACCCGTCGCGAGTTAGTCGCGGAAATCGCGCCGTTTCTCAATGATGGCGATCGTACCGAAATCCGCACCGAACCGGCGTTCTGGTTTACCCCACCTGCGGCTAATGTTCGCCAGCCGCTGCGCTGGAAACAGTTTCTGATAACCCTGCTGGTCATCTTCCCAAGTACCAACCTGGTGCCGTGGCTGACCGGCATGGCGCTGCCGGAGTTACGGGGAAGCTTGTTACTGCATCTGATAAACGATGCCCTGGTGGTTGCGTTGGTGGTCTGGTTGTGGATGCCTATCGTGACCCGTCTGTTTGCCGGCTGGTTGAAAAAAAACTAGCTCAACCAGCTTAAAGGAGTGCGTTATGTCGCAAACTGCCACACTGATTCTGACCCACGGTCAGATTCATACGCTCGATCGCGCGAACCCACTGGCGGAAGCCGTGGCCATCGCCGATGGAAAAATTCTCGCGACCGGAAGCCACGATCGAATCATGACGTTCGCCGCCGAGGGGACGCAAATTGTCGATCTTAAAGGCCATACGGTGATCCCGGGTCTTAACGACTCCCACCTGCACCTGATTCGCGGCGGCCTGAACTATAACCTCGAGCTGCGCTGGGAAGGCGTGCCCTCGCTGGCGGATGCGCTGCGTATGCTAAAAGATCAGGCCGATCGTACGCCGTCGCCGCAGTGGGTGAGGGTGGTCGGCGGCTGGAGCGAATTCCAGTTTGCCGAACGCCGCATGCCGACGCTGGAAGAGCTGAATGAAGCGGCGCCTGACACGCCGGTATTCGTGCTGCATCTGTACGATCGCGCGCTGCTTAACCGCGCGGCGCTGAAAGCCGTTGGCTATACCAAAGAGACGCCGGACCCGGCGGGCGGCGAGATCGTTCGCGATAACAACGGCAACCCGACCGGGATGCTGATCGCCAAACCGAATGCCATGATCCTGTATGCCACGCTGGCCAAAGGACCGAAGCTGCCGCTCGATCTACAGGTTAACTCCACGCGCCAGTTTATGCGCGAACTGAACCGTTTAGGATTAACCAGCGCTATCGATGCCGGCGGTGGTTTCCAGAACTACCCGGAAGATTACGAAATTATCGAGCAACTGCACGCCAAAGAGCAGATGACCGTGCGTATCGCCTACAACCTCTTTACCCAGAGGCCGAAGCAGGAGCTGGAAGATTTCGAGCGCTGGACCGACATGCTGAAGCCGGGGCAGGGCACCGATTTCTACCGTGCCAACGGCGCTGGTGAAATGCTGGTCTTCTCGGCGGCGGATTTTGAAGACTTCCTGCAGCCGCGGCCGGATCTGCCGCAAGGCATGGAGGATGAGCTGGAGCGGGTGGTTCGTCATCTGGTAGAACACCGCTGGCCGTTCCGTCTGCATGCCACCTACGATGAGTCGATTAGCCGAATGCTGGATGTGTTCGAGAAGGTGAACCGCGATATTCCATTTAACGGCCTGCACTGGTTCTTCGACCACGCCGAAACCATCACCGAACGTAATATTGAACGTGTGAAGGCGTTAGGCGGCGGCATCGCGGTACAGCACCGGATGGCCTTCCAGGGGGAATATTTCGTCGATCGTTACGGCAAAGAGGCGGTGAAACATACGCCGCCGGTGGCGAAAATGCTGGAACTGGACGTGCCGGTAGGGTTGGGGACCGATGCGACCCGCGTCGCCAGTTATAACCCATGGACCGCGCTGTACTGGCTGGTTTCCGGACGTACCGTCGGCGGCATGGCGATGTACGACGATAACAACCGTTTGCCGCGCGACGTCGCCCTTGAGCTATGGACCGCCGGTAGCGCATGGTTCTCCAGCGAGCAGGGTAAAAAAGGACGCATTGAGAAAGGGCAACTGGCTGACCTGGTGGTGCTGTCAAAAGACTACTTCAGCGTTGCGGAAGAGGAAATTAAAGGTATTGAGTCGGTATTGACCATCGTTGATGGCAAGGTGGTGTACGCGGCCGGCCATTTCTCGCCGCTGGCGCCGCCGCCAATTCCGGTATTGCCGGAGTGGTCGCCGGTGGTAAAAGTGCCAGGGCATTATCGCTCGGCGCCGCCTGCGGCCGCGAAGATTGGCGCGGTGGTGCAGATGCACCAGTGCTGCGGCAGCTGCGGCGTGCACGGACATCAGCATGATATTGCGCGCAAGTCGTCGATTCCGGTGGCGGATGAGCAGGCTTTCTGGGGCGTATTAGGCTGTTCTTGCTTCGCGTTCTGATACTTTTGCCCGGTGGCGCCGCGCTTACCGGGCTCACAGCGAATATAACAGGTACAAAAAAGGCTCGCATTGGCGAGCCTTTTTATGGAAACGTCTAGCTGATTACAGGCTGGATACGTTTTCGGTCAGGTATTTAGCTACGCCTTCCGGAGATGCGGCCATACCTTCTTTTCCTTTTTCCCACTGAGCCGGGCAAACTTCACCGTGCTCTTCGTGGAACTGCAGCGCGTCAACCATACGCAGCATTTCGTCGATGTTACGGCCCAGCGGCAGGTCGTTAACAACCTGGTGGCGAACGATGCCGTTAGCGTCGATCAGGAAGGAACCGCGCAGCGCAACGCCTTCGTCCGGATGCTCGATGCCGTAAGCTTTCTGAATTTCACGTTTGATGTCGGCAACCATCGCGTATTTAACCGGGCCAATACCGCCCTGGTCTACCGGGGTGTTACGCCATGCGTTGTGAACGAACTCGGAGTCAAAGGAAACGCCAACCACTTCTACGCCGCGTTTCTGGAATTCTTCGTAGCGCTTGTCGAAAGCGATCAGTTCAGACGGGCAAACGAAAGTGAAGTCCATTGGCCAGAAGAACAGGACGGTAGCTTTACCGTTGGTGTGCTGTTTGAAGTTGAATTTTTCAACGATTTCGCCGTTACCTAATACTGCTGCAGCGGTAAAGTCCGGAGCCTGACGAGTAACCAGAACCATATGATTCTCCTGTTATTACTAAGGTTAATTGGAACGCAACGCGGGCCAGTATAGGCAGAGGCGGGCAGGAACTCAATGCGGCGCTGACAATCGATGAGATAGGTTTTGCCTATTGATAATTATTCAATAGTGCTTTCAGAATAATCGTTTTGTGAGAAAGCGCAAGGTTTTACAGCGTTCTCTTTTTCGCCTGGTCCATCATTCGCGGATAAAAACGCCAGAATTGCTGTTCCAGTTGTCCATAGTGGTTATCAAGGTCGTACCATGAATCACGCAGCGCATCGAGGCGCGGGCGGCGGCTGGCCATACCGTTCAGGACGCGCTGAATGAATTCCATATCCTGATAACGTTCCAGCCAGCGTTCGGACCACATATATTCGTTGAGATTAACAAAGCGCGGCGGCGAATCCGGCAGAATTTGCGCCACCTGCGCGTGGGCGTAGCGGACGAACTCGTTTAGCGGCAGATCCGGCGACAGCTGCGCCCAGTGATGCGACAGGAAATGGTCCCACATCACGTCGAGGGAAATTGGCGCGACGCGGCGGGTCTCGGGGCGAAACCATTCGCGCGCCGTTTTGACTTCCGCCAGATTGTCGGTCATTACATCTATACGCCGATGCATATAAATGCCGTCAACCACATCCGCAGGATACTCGCCCTGCGGGTTACCGCGGACAAAATCGGCCAGCAGGTTGCCCGGCAGCGAGCTATCCGCAAGATGGGCGAGATGTAAATGCGCGAGAAAATTCATATTGACTTCAATCCTTCACACGGTCATGCCGTTCTTGCTGGTTAATCATGGTATTCCGCTATTATATCCAGCGTTGAATAGGGTAACGGTTGCAGGAAGACCCGCCCGGCACTAGACTACCCGCCTCTTTATTTAGTCTGAGTCATCGTCATGCGCGTTACCGATTTTTCCTTTGAATTACCTGAATCCCTGATTGCTCACTATCCGCAGCCGGAGCGCAGTAGCTGCCGCTTGCTGTCGCTGGACGGGCCGACGGGCGCGCTGACGCACGGTACTTTCACCGATCTGCTCGATAAGCTCAACCCTGGCGATCTGCTGGTCTTTAACAACACCCGGGTGATCCCGGCGCGTCTGTTTGGGCGTAAAGCCAGCGGCGGCAAGATTGAAGTGCTGGTCGAGCGCATGCTGGATGATAAACGTATTCTGGCACATATTCGCGCCTCTAAAGCGCCGAAGCCGGGGGCGGAGCTGCTGTTAGGCGATGACGAAAGCATTAACGCCACGATGCTGGCGCGCCACGGCGCGCTGTTTGAAGTTGAATTCAACGATGAGCGCCCGGTGCTCGATATCCTGAACAGCATCGGTCATATGCCGCTGCCGCCGTATATCGACCGCCCGGACGAAGACGCGGATCGCGAGCTGTACCAGACGGTTTACGGCACCAAGCCGGGCGCGGTCGCCGCGCCGACCGCCGGCCTGCATTTTGACGATCCGCTGCTGGAAAAGCTGCGCGCGAAAGGCATTGAGATGGCGTTTGTGACGCTGCACGTTGGCGCAGGAACCTTCCAGCCGGTGCGCGTTGACAGCATCGAAGAGCACATCATGCACTCTGAATATGCGGAAGTGCCGCAGGATGTGGTCGATGCGGTTCTGGCGGCGAAAGCGCGCGGTAACCGCGTCATCGCCGTCGGCACCACTTCCGTGCGTTCGCTGGAAAGCGCGGCGCAGGCGGCTAAAAATGGCCTGATTGAGCCGTTCTTTGCCGATACGCAGATCTTTATCTATCCGGGATATCAGTACAAAGTCATCGATGCGCTGGTGACTAACTTCCATCTCCCTGAATCCACACTGATTATGTTGGTCTCCGCTTTCGCTGGCTATCAGCACACCATGAACGCCTATAAGGCTGCGGTAGAACAAAAATATCGCTTTTTTAGCTACGGGGACGCGATGTTTATCACGTACAATCCGCAGGCTATTTCTGAGCGTCCCTAAAAAGCCCGGCACGCCGGCTTTCTGACGCCTTGACGCATTTTTTAGCCACGGAATCATTCCGTGGCGAGTATTTAAACGTCGGACTGTTTTTCTGACGCAGGAGCAATAATGAAATTTGAACTTGATACCACCGATGGCCGCGCGCGTCGCGGCCGTTTGGTGTTTGATCGCGGCGTAGTTGAAACGCCAGCCTTTATGCCCGTGGGTACCTACGGCACCGTCAAAGGGATGACGCCGGAAGAAGTTGAAGCCACCGGCGCGCAAATCATCCTCGGCAACACCTTCCACCTGTGGCTGCGCCCGGGCCAGGAAATCATGAAGCTGCACGGCGATCTGCATGATTTCATGCAGTGGAAAGGGCCGATCCTCACCGATTCCGGCGGTTTCCAGGTCTTCAGTCTTGGCGATATCCGTAAGATCACCGAGCAGGGCGTGCACTTCCGCAATCCGATCAACGGCGATCCGATTTTCCTCGATCCGGAAAAATCGATGGAGATTCAGTACGATCTCGGTTCCGATATCGTAATGATCTTCGACGAATGTACGCCGTACCCGGCAGACTGGGATTACGCTAAGCGTTCGATGGAAATGTCTCTGCGCTGGGCCAAGCGCAGCCGTGACCGTTTCGATGGCCTCGGCAACAAAAACGCGCTCTTTGGCATCATTCAGGGCAGCGTTTACGAAGATTTACGAGATATCTCGGTGAAAGGTCTGGTAGAGATTGGCTTTGATGGCTACGCTGTCGGCGGTTTGGCTGTCGGCGAGCCGAAGGAAGACATGCACCGTATCCTGGAGCACGTTTGCCCGCAGATCCCGGCAGATAAACCGCGATACCTGATGGGCGTCGGGAAACCGGAAGACCTGGTGGAAGGGGTACGTCGCGGCATCGATATGTTTGACTGCGTTATGCCGACGCGCAACGCGCGTAACGGCCATCTCTTCGTGACCGATGGCGTAGTGAAAATCCGCAACGCGAAGCATAAAAGCGATACATCGCCGCTGGATGCCGAGTGCGATTGCTATACGTGTCGCAATTATTCACGTGCTTACTTGCATCATCTTGATCGTTGCAACGAAATATTGGGCGCGCGCCTCAATACCATTCATAACCTGCGCTACTATCAGCGTTTAATGGCTGGTTTACGCAAGGCTATCGAAGAGGGTAAATTAGAGAGCTTCGTGACCGATTTTTACCAACGTCAGGGGCGTTCCGTTCCTCCTTTGAACGTTGATTAATTTTAATAATGAGGGAATTTCAATGAGCTTTTTTATTTCTGATGCGGTAGCAGCAACCGGCGCGCCGGCGCAGGGCAGCCCAATGTCTCTGATTCTGATGCTGGTGGTGTTCGGTCTGATTTTTTACTTCATGATCCTGCGCCCACAGCAGAAACGTACTAAAGAGCACAAGAATCTGATGAGCTCTATCGCCAAAGGTGATGAAGTCCTGACAAACGGCGGTCTGGTTGGTCGCGTGACTAAAGTCGCGGAAAACGGCTACATCGCTATCGCGCTGAACGATACCACCGAAGTGGTTATCAAACGTGACTTCGTAGCTGCCGTTCTGCCGAAAGGCACCATGAAGGCGCTGTAATTACCATTTTCCCTAAGGGAACTGCCGTGTTAAACCGTTATCCTTTGTGGAAGTACGTTATGCTGGTCGTCGTGATTATCGTCGGCCTGATTTACGCGCTTCCCAACCTGTATGGTGAGGATCCGGCTGTTCAAATCACTGGCGCGCGCGGCGTCGCCGCCAGTGAGCAAACGCTGATCCAGGTCCAGAAAACTTTACAAGAAGAAAAAATCACCGCGAAGTCTGTGGCACTGGAAGAGGGCGCAATTCTTGCGCGCTTCGACACCACCGACACTCAGCTGCGAGCGCGCGAAGCGCTGGTTAACCTGCTGGGTGACAAATACGTCGTGGCGCTAAACCTTGCTCCTGCTACCCCGCGCTGGCTGGCGGCGATGTATGCCGAGCCGATGAAGCTGGGTCTTGACCTGCGCGGCGGCGTGCACTTCCTGATGGAAGTGGACATGGACACCGCATTAGGCAAACTGCAGGAACAAAACATCGATAGCCTGCGCAGCGAGCTGCGTGACAAAGGCATTCCATACTCCACCGTGCGTAAGGAAGACAACTACGGTCTGAGCATCGTCTTCCGCGACAGCGCGGCGCGCGACCAGGCTATCTCTTATCTCAGCCCGCGCCATCGCGATCTGGTTATTTCAAGCCAGGGTAACAATGCGCTGAAAGCGGTGATGACCGACGAACGTCTGAAAGAAGCCCGTGAATACGCCGTTCAGCAGAACATCAACATTCTGCGTAACCGTGTAAACCAGCTCGGCGTGGCCGAACCGCTGGTTCAGCGTCAGGGTTCCGACCGTATCGTGGTTGAACTGCCGGGTATCCAGGATACCGCGCGTGCGAAGGAAATCCTTGGCGCGACCGCGACGCTGGAATTCCGTCTGGTGAACACCAACGTCGATCAGTCCGCAGCCGCTTCTGGCCGCGTACCGGGCGATTCGGAAGTGAAAGACACCCGTGAAGGCCGTCCGGTGGTGCTGTATAAGCGCGTGATCCTGACCGGCGACCATATCACCGACTCCACTTCCAGCATGGACGAGTACAACCAGCCGCAGGTTAACATCTCGCTCGATAGCGCAGGTGGCAACATCATGTCTAACTTCACCAAGGACAATATCGGTAAACCGATGGCGACCCTGTTCGTGGAGTACAAAGACAGCGGTAAGAAAGATGCCAACGGTCGCGCTATCCTTGCGAAAGAGGAAGAGGTGATTAACATCGCCAATATCCAGTCTCGCCTTGGCAATAGCTTCCGTATCACCGGTATCAGCAACCCGACCGAAGCGCGTCAGCTTTCTCTGCTGCTGCGTGCGGGCGCCCTGATTGCGCCGATTCAGATTGTTGAAGAGCGTACTATCGGCCCGACTCTGGGTATGCAGAACATCAAGCAGGGCCTGGAAGCGTGTCTGGCCGGTCTGGTGGTCTCTATCCTGTTTATGATCTTCTTCTATAAGAAGTTCGGCCTGATTGCGACCTCTGCGCTGATTGCTAACCTGGTGCTGATTGTCGGCATTATGTCCCTGATTCCTGGGGCAACGCTGACCATGCCGGGGATCGCGGGTATCGTCTTAACCCTTGCGGTGGCGGTCGATGCTAACGTACTGATTAACGAGCGTATCAAAGAAGAGCTGAGCAACGGACGTACCGTTCAGCAGGCGATTGACGAAGGTTATAAGGGCGCATTTAGCTCTATCTTCGACGCCAACGTGACGACGCTAATTAAGGTTATCATCCTGTACGCGGTCGGTACCGGTGCCATTAAAGGGTTTGCGATTACTACCGGTATCGGTATCGCGACCTCAATGTTTACCGCTATCGTCGGCACCCGTGCCATCGTGAACCTGCTGTACGGCGGCAAGCGCGTGAAAAAGCTGTCTATCTGAGGAGTGCGTTGTGGCACAGGAATATACTGTTGAACAATTGAACCACGGCCGTAAAGTCTGGGACTTTATGCGCTGGGACTACTGGGCCTTCGGCATTTCAGGTTTTCTGCTGATTGTGTCGATCGCCATCATCGGCGTCCGCGGGTTTAACTGGGGTCTCGATTTCACCGGCGGTACGGTGATTGAAATTACCCTCGAAAAACCGGTTGATATGGACCAGCTGCGCGATTCGCTGCAGAAAGCGGGCTTTGAGGAGCCGCAGCTGCAGAACTTCGGCAGCAGCCGCGACATCATGGTGCGTATGCCGCCGGTACACGATGCCAACGGCAGCCAGGAGCTGGGCAGCAAAGTCGTTAACGTGATTAACGAATCGACCAGCCAAAGCGCGACGGTGAAACGTATTGAGTTCGTTGGCCCGAGCGTGGGCGCGGACCTTGCGCAAACCGGCGCTCTGGCGCTGATTGCGGCGCTGGTGTGTATCCTTATCTATGTCGGCTTCCGCTTTGAATGGCGACTGGCGGCAGGGGTCGTTATTGCACTGGCGCACGACGTGGTGATTACCATGGGCGTACTGTCGTTGTTCCACATCGAGATTGACCTGACCATCGTCGCATCACTGATGTCGGTCATCGGTTACTCGTTGAACGATAGTATCGTGGTATCGGACCGTATCCGTGAAAACTTCCGTAAGATCCGTCGCGGTACGCCGTACGAAATCTTTAACGTGTCGTTGACCCAGACGCTGCACCGTACCTTGATCACCTCCGGTACCACCCTGATGGTGATCCTGATGCTGTTCCTCTTCGGCGGCCCGATTCTGGAAGGCTTCTCGCTGACCATGCTGATCGGTGTATCCATCGGTACGGCTTCTTCTATCTACGTCGCGTCCGCGCTGGCGTTGAAACTGGGCATGAAGCGCGAGCATCTGATCCAGCAGAAGGTCGAAAAAGAAGGGGCGGATCAGCCGTCTATTCTGCCGTAATCGGTTCAGTTGAGATAAAGCAATCCCGGCCTTGTGGCCGGGATTTTTTTTGCCAAAATTATCCGGCCTCGGCTACAAGTGCGGAAAAATCGCCTCTTTAGCCCTGATTTCTCCAGAAAACCTCGCTTCTACCTTCATCTTCAGCATAAAACAAACTTAGTAAACCTTCGCCAGGCAGCTCGCTACCTGCAACATTTATCCCTGCAAATCACGGCCCTCAGCCCGCATCTATGCGGGCTGCTCCGACCTTCCGGGAACGTCTCAGCGATTTTGAGGCCACCAACACCGGCAGTTTCAGCCAGCATGGTGAGTAAATTAACGGCAGGCCGCACGGACCGTAGGCCGGATAAGGCGCAGCCGCCATCCGGCGCAAAAGCGGCTCCTTATCCGCGGATATTGCCCGGCGGCGCTGCGCTTGCAATAACCCTTCAAACAGGGATATCTGCGCAGGTTGAGTATACCCACAACCTGATATGCCAAATTCTGAAAACCGTTTAGCACACTGCTGACAGTATGCTGTCAGGAGCCCTCTCGTACACTGCTTGTGAACTCACTAACGAGCAGGAGGAAGTATGAACAACGTGATTAACTGGTTTGAAATTCCGGTCGCAGATATGGATCGCGCCGTCGCGTTTTATGAGTCGGTAATGCAGGTGACGTTACGTCGTGAAACCATGGATTGCGCGGACCTGGCCGTCTTCCCACATCAGGACCCGGCCCCCGGCGGCGCGTTGGCTAAATTTGACGGTATCGCGCCATCGCCGCAGGGCGCTATTATTTATCTGCATACCGACAACCTTGCCGCGACGCTGGATCGTATCGCCTCGGCGGGAGGAGCGTGCGTATTTGGCCCGCTGGCGCTGCCGAATGATATTGGCACCATCGCCCTGTTTACCGACAGCGAAGGCAACCGTGTAGGTTTGCATCAACCAGCTTAACCTGACTATTTAGCGAAACGAGAAATGACCCGACGCGCCGACCGTTTATTTCAGATAGTGCAGATCCTGCGCGGCAGGCGGCTAACTACCGCCGCGCTGCTGGCGGAACGGTTGGGCGTGTCGGAGCGTACCGTCTATCGCGATATCCGCGACCTCTCGCTCTCAGGCGTCCCGGTTGAGGGCGAGGCCGGGAGCGGTTATCGTCTGCTGGCGGGTTACGACCTGCCGCCACTCATGTTGACCAGCAAAGAATCCGAAGCGCTCATTGCGGCGATTCGACTGTTAAAAACCTGGGGCGGCGATGCGCTTTCGCAGTCGCTGGAGTCAGCCCAGGAAAAAATGCTGGCGATTTTGCCGGAAGAGAGGCGGCGCAAAGCGGAGCAGACCCGGCTGTTTGCCCCCGACCTTGGCGCGCAACGTTATGCTAAAACCCATTTTGACGTTATCCATCAGGCCGTATCCAATCAGCAGGTGTTGCAGCTTCACTATCAGGATGAATCCGGTCAGGTAACGCGGCGTGAAGTGCTGCCGCTGGGGCTATTTTTCTGGGGGGAGCGTTGGCTGCTGGTGGCCTGGTGCGAACTGCGCAGTGATTATCGTAACTTTCGTCTCGATCGTTGTCTGGAGGTGAAGGTGATCGAACGTCGTTTCAGCGAGTGCGCCGACCGTTCGCTGAGCGATTTCTTACGTAAGGTGAGATGTGAGGAGCGATAAAAAAACGCCCGGTAAGCGTAAAACGCGTCCCGGGCGCTGTCTTGCTGTATCAGCAATTAGAAGTTGTAACCGACAACGAAGTAGCCACCCCAGCCGGTAGAGCGAACGCTGAAGTCGCCGTCGCCGAAGTTCAGCTTAGCATCATCAGCCCACTGGCCGCCGTTATGGAAGTAACGCGCGACGATAGAGTAGTGCCAGTGCGCATAGTTCAGCGCCAGGATGTGGCTGGACGCGATAGAGTTGCTGGTACGCGCGTGCTTACCGTTCATATCGTAGAAGTTGTCGTCGCCAAGGTCAGAACCCCAGTCGAAGTTGGTGAAGCCGATATAGCTCAGCGAACCGCCCCACAGGTCGGTCAGCGGAACGAAGTATTTCACCTTGAAGCGGTAGCCGTCCCACTCGTTTTCGTTGGAGGCGCCGTAGTTCTGCCACTGGTATTTAGCATAGATATTCAGCGACAGGCTCATCGGCAGACCGGTATCGATGTCGGTACCCAGACCCATATACCAGGTGCTTTGCTCCTGAGAGTCGTTGCGGCCCATATCGTAGATATAGTTGTTTGCGAAGTACCACTCTTTGAACGGCCCGAAGCTCAGATCGGTGTTGGTCAGCTTGTCGATAGAGAAACGCGGCTCGATCTCCATAAACAGCGGGGAGCCTTTGTTCCAGATACCTTTCGCCGTGCTGTTGCCGCCGAAGAAGACCGGCGCATCGATATAGCCGTAGAAATCAAACCAATCTTTTTTAGCAAACGCTTCGTATTCCAGATAGGTATCGTTACGGATCTGCGGTCCAAAACGAGTGTGGTAGCTACCGACCACGTTCACACTCTGGTGCCACCAATCAGACAGGTACTGCGGTTTTTCAGTTTCTGCCGCGCCAGCGGTGAAAGAAGCGGAAAGCGCCACAACAGCGCTCGCTGCCAGTAATGTTTTTTTCATGTTGATGCCACTGTTTAAATTAAGCCAAAAGGCGTTAAGAAAATTGCCGAAGCGTTGCTAAATATTTCGTCTTTCTGTGGGGGTCTATTATAGAAATCATTGCTCACAAAAATACGTGTTGTTTCACATAACCAGAACATGCGTAATCGATTGCGTTCACGATTCTATGCATTTCTTGACAAAATGCTACTGAAAATCGCCTTCAGGAGCGATTTCTAATGAACTCTTATGAAAAGTTGTAAATGGATAACTTCGATAGATGAAAACTGGGGCGCCGGGCCGTTTTGCCCGGCGTGAGCGCTTACTGCGCGCTGACAGGTTGGATATCGTGGATACGAATAAAGCCGACTTTATCAGGCGTCACATTCAGGCGCAGCGGGATATCGACATCGCTGGGCGCCAGGATGCTGGCCGGGGCGCTAATCAGCTGATCCTGGACGTTGACTTCCTGATAGCTGTGGGTGGTACCGGTGATCTGCCCGGAAGCGACGGTCGCGGTGAAGGCCGGGAGCGGATCGTTAGACTCGCCCTGGATACGTAAGGTCAGGCGCGAACCGTCGCCATCGGCCGTAATACTGCCCACTGACATGCGCAGGGTGCCGATCTGGCTCTCCAGTCGCGCCGGCGTTTTAGCATCCGGTAGCAGGTAGACGCCGCTGGTGGATTTAGCATTCAGTGCGTTTTGCTGAGTGATTTTTATCGTTTGCTGATTCAGCTGGGTCATCTCTTTGCTCAGCGTACTGACGCTCTCGTTCATCTGACGAACTTCGCTTTGCTGGGCGCAGGCGGTAAGGGTGAACAGGCTGCCGATGATAGCCAGTTGTAGGTAACGTCTTGTCATGGTCAGGATTCCGTTTACAGAGGATGATTAATGGTAGCTAAACTGAATTGGCCTACCATAGATCCTTTGTCTCAAAAGCTCTTTCTTTGTAGTCCGCTGACTTCAGGGTAAACTACCCTTCAGATTAACTACCTGTCAGGACGCGCCATGCATTGCCCTTTCTGTTTCGCCGTGGATACCAAAGTCATCGATTCTCGCCTGGTCGGCGAAGGCTCCTCCGTGCGTCGTCGTCGGCAGTGTCTGGTCTGCAATGAACGCTTTACCACTTTTGAAGTGGCGGAACTGGTAATGCCGCGGGTGGTAAAAAGCAACGACGTGCGTGAACCTTTCAACGAAGACAAGCTGCGTAGCGGGATGTTGAAAGCGCTGGAAAAGCGGCCGGTCAGCGCCGATGACGTCGAAATGGCGGTAAATCACATCAAAACCCATCTGCGCGGCACCGGTGAACGTGAAGTCGCGAGTAAAATGATCGGTAATCTGGTGATGGAACAGCTGAAGAAGCTCGACAAGGTCGCCTATATTCGCTTCGCTTCCGTCTATCGCAGTTTCGAAGATATTAAAGAGTTCGGCGAAGAAATCGCCCGTTTACAGGACTAAGCCATGCAGGACGAAATGTACATGGCGCGAGCGCTGAAGCTTGCCGCGCGCGGACGCTTTACTACCCATCCTAATCCCAACGTCGGCTGCGTGATTGTAAAAGACGGCGAGATCGTCGGCGAGGGCTT
Source organism: Klebsiella sp. 141203 (assembly GCF_032601985.1). Classification (NCBI taxonomy): domain Bacteria; kingdom Pseudomonadati; phylum Pseudomonadota; class Gammaproteobacteria; order Enterobacterales; family Enterobacteriaceae; genus Klebsiella; species Klebsiella sp. 141203. The sequence goes on from NZ_JAQIRL010000006.1 coordinate 171,107, forward strand.
CCACTATCGGGCCGGCGAGCCGCACGCCGAAGTGCACGCGCTGCGTATGGCCGGCGAGAAAGCCAAAGGCGCGACCGCCTACGTCACCCTCGAGCCCTGCAGCCACCATGGCCGCACGCCGCCGTGCTGCGATGCGCTGATCGCCGCGGGCGTTGCTCGCGTGGTAGCGGCAATGCAGGACCCGAATCCGCAGGTGGCCGGTCGCGGCCTGTATCGCCTGCAGCAGGCAGGTATTGACGTCAGCCATGGGCTGATGATGAATGAAGCGGAAGCGCTGAATAAAGGTTTTCTGAAGCGGATGCGCACCGGTTTTCCGTGGATCCAACTGAAGATGGGCGCTTCGCTTGATGGCCGTACGGCGATGGCCAGCGGCGAAAGCCAGTGGATCACCTCGCCACAGGCGCGACGCGACGTGCAGCGCCTGCGCGCGCAGAGCCACGCTATTCTGACCAGCAGCGCGACCGTGCTGGCGGACGATCCGGCGTTGACCGTGCGCTGGCAAGAGCTGAGCGCCGATACGCAGGCGCTCTATCCGCAGGAAAATCTGCGTCAGCCGCTGCGTATCGTCATCGATAGCCAAAACCGCGTCACGCCTGAGCATCGAATTGTTCATCAGCAAGGTGAAACCCTGTTTGCCCGCACCCATGCCGATGAACGTACCTGGCCTGACAACGTGCGTACCTTGCTGGTGCCGGAACATAACGGCCATCTCGATCTCGTGCTGCTGATGATGCAGCTCGGTAAACAGCAGGTGAACAGCATTTGGGTGGAAGCGGGGCCGACGCTGGCCGGCGCTTTGCTACAGGCCGGGCTGGTGGATGAGCTTATCGTCTACATTGCGCCTAAACTGTTAGGCAGTGACGCGCGCGGTTTATGCGCGCTGCCGGGGCTTGAGAAACTGAGCCAGGCCCCCCATTTCAAATTCAACGAGATACGTCAGGTCGGACCCGATGTCTGCCTGCATTTAACGACTGCGTGATGTATTCCTAATATTAGGAAGCAGCGCCCAGAATATTATGATAAAATCCGCCCCCCTTGCGGGGCACATGAACCCGAAGGAAGAGTATGAACATTATTGAAGCTAACGTTGCTACCCCGGACGCTCGCGTCGCCATCACCATTGCGCGTTTCAACAACTTTATCAATGACAGCCTGCTGGAAGGCGCGATTGACGCTCTCAAGCGCATTGGTCAGGTAAAAGATGAAAACATCACCGTTGTTTGGGTTCCAGGCGCGTATGAGCTGCCGCTGGCGGCTGGCGCACTGGCAAAAACCGGTAAATATGACGCGGTGATCGCGCTGGGTACGGTGATTCGCGGCGGTACCGCCCACTTTGAATATGTGGCTGGCGGTGCAAGCAATGGCCTGGCGCACGTCGCTCAGGACAGTGAAATCCCGGTAGCCTTCGGTGTTCTGACGACTGAAAGTATTGAACAAGCCATCGAACGCGCTGGCACCAAAGCCGGTAACAAAGGCGCAGAAGCCGCGCTGACCGCGCTGGAAATGATTAACGTATTGAAAGCCATCAAGGCCTGATTTTTTGTAAGGGGAATTCCGTGAAACCTGCTGCTCGTCGCCGCGCCCGTGAGTGTGCCGTCCAGGCGCTCTACTCCTGGCAGTTGTCCCAGAACGACATCGCTGATGTTGAATACCAGTTCCTGGCGGAACAGGATGTAAAAGATGTAGACGTTCTGTATTTCCGTGAACTGCTGTCCGGAGTGGCGACTAACAGCGCGTATCTCGACGGTCTGATGAAGCCATACCTGTCGCGCCAGCTGGAAGAGCTGGGTCAGGTAGAAAAAGCGGTACTGCGTATTGCGCTGTTTGAGCTGTCGAAGCGTGATGACGTGCCGTATAAAGTGGCTATCAACGAAGCTATCGAGCTGGCGAAAACCTTCGGCGCTGAAGATAGCCACAAGTTTGTCAACGGCGTGCTGGATAAAGCGGCCCCGGTAATCCGTCCCCGCAAAAAGTAAACTGCAGGCCGGGCTTTGTAGGATCAGATCCTGCGAACCCGGCCTTATTCTTTTCTTTGCTGAGGCATAACGTATGGCATGCGGCGAATTTTCCCTGATTGCCCGTTATTTTGATCGCGTTAAAAGCGCCCGCCTTGATGTTGAAACCGGCATCGGCGATGACTGCGCGCTCCTGAATATCCCCGAGAAAAAAACGCTGGCAATCAGCACCGACACCCTGGTGGCGGGCAACCACTTTTTAGCCGACATCGACCCTGCCGACCTGGCCTATAAAGCGCTGGCGGTGAACCTGAGCGATTTGGCGGCGATGGGCGCGGAACCGGCGTGGTTGACGCTGGCGCTCACTTTGCCGGAAGCAGACGAAGCGTGGCTTGAAGCCTTTAGCGACAGTCTGTTTGTCCAGCTTAACTATTACGATATGCAGTTAATCGGCGGCGACACCACCCGAGGGCCGCTGTCGATGACGCTGGGTATCCACGGCTTTGTGCCGCCGGGCCGCGCGATGAAGCGTTCCGGTGCCAAGCCAGGCGACTGGATTTATGTCACCGGCACGCCCGGTGATAGCGCCGCCGGGCTGGCGCTTTTACAGGACCGGTTAACGGTTGATTCGCCAGCGGATGCCGATTACCTGCTGGCGCGCCATTTGCGTCCGATGCCCCGCGTACTGCAGGGCCAGGCGCTGCGCGATCTGGCCAATTCAGCGATCGATCTTTCTGACGGTCTGATTTCTGACCTTGGTCATATCCTGAAGGCCAGCGCCTGCGGCGCGCGTATCGATCTCGATGCGATGCCGTATTCCGATGCCATGCTGCGCCAGGTTGATCCTGAGCAGGCGCTGCGCTGGGCGCTCGCCGGCGGCGAAGATTATGAATTGTGCTTTACCGTACCCGAGCTAAACCGCGGGGCGCTCGATGTCGCGATTGGTCAGCTTGGCGCGCGTTTTACCTGTATCGGCCAGATCGTGGCGGAAGCAGATGGACTGCAGTTTACCCGTGAGGGTAAGCCGATTAAATTGGATTTAAAGGGGTACGATCATTTTGGCACGCAGTAGAGACGAGGCGAAAAGCCGCCTCAATATGCGCAATCCCTGGCACCTGCTGGCGACCGGGTTCGGTAGCGGGCTGAGTCCGGTGGTTCCGGGAACGATGGGGTCGCTGGCGGCGATTCCGTTCTGGTATCTGATGACCTTTCTCCCCTGGCAGCTCTATTCGCTGGTGGTGATGATGAGCATCTGTATCGGCGTCTATCTTTGTCACCGTACGGCCAAAGATATGGGCACCCATGACCACGGCAGCATCGTTTGGGATGAGTTTGTCGGGATGTGGATCACCCTGATGGCGTTACCGACGATGGACTGGCAGTGGGTGGCAGCCGGTTTCGTTATTTTCCGTATCTTCGATATGTGGAAGCCATGGCCAATTCGTTGGTTCGACCGCAACATCCATGGCGGAATGGGGATCATGGTCGACGATATCGTCGCCGGGGTGATCTCCGCCGGCGTACTTTATCTGATAGGCCACCACTGGCCGATAGGTCTAATTTAAATCTGCACCCCGGCACGGCCGGGGTTTAAATTGCGGCGTTACTTGAAGCCGACGATTGGGTGGGGCCGATAGGGCGCTTCCAGCTTATCGATCTGTTCCGGCGTCAGAGTTAAATCGACGGCATGCAGGAGCTCATCCAGCTGTTCCTGACGCGAGGCGCCAATAATCGGCGCAGCCACGCCGGGCTTGCTTAAGAGCCAGGCCAGCGCCACCTGTGCGCGGTTGGCATCTAATTCTTCAGCCACTTCCTCCAGCTTCTGCGCTATCTGCTCATCATTGGCGTCGGTGGCGCTATACAGCGATTTACCGAACTCATCGGAGACGAGGCGTGCAGTCGTTTCTCCCCATGGCCGCGTCAAACGGCCGCGCGCCAGCGGGCTCCACGGCATGACCGCAATTCCTTTGCGCTGGCATAGCGGCAACATCTCGTTTTCTTCTTCGCGATAAATCAGGTTGTAGTGATCCTGCATGGTGACGAAGCGTGCCCAATTGTTCTGTTCCTGCAGAGCGAGCGCCTGGGCGAACTGTCGGGCATGCATAGATGATGCGCCGATATAGCGCGCTTTCCCGGCGCGAACGACGTCGCTCAGCGCCTCCAGCGTTTCTTCGATGGGCGTGGCGTAATCCCAGCGGTGGATCTGCAACAGATCGACATAGTCCATTCCCAGACGGCGCAGGCTATCGTCGATGGATCGCATGATTTGCGCGCGTGACAGCCCCTGCGGCAGATCGCCGACCTGATGATAAACTTTGGTGGCGACGATCACCGAATCGCGGCGAGCATATTCCCGCAGCGCGCGGCCAAGGATCTCTTCGCTGCTGCCATCGGAATAGTTGTTCGAGGTATCAAAGAAGTTAATTCCGCCTTCCAGCGCACGTTTAATCAGTGGACGGCTACTTTCTTCGGGCAGCGTCCAGGCGTGATTGCCGCGGTCAGGCTCGCCGAAGGTCATGCAGCCAAGACAGAGTCGGGAAACGCGAAGATGGGTATCGCCAAGAGGGATGTAGTGCATAAGACGCTCCTGCTACTTTAAAGGGAATCCTTTAAGCATAGCAGGAGCGGTATGGGCAATTATGCCAACCAGTCGCGGATTTTGGCTTCGATACCGGCGGCATCCAGGCCGAGGTCGGCGCGAACTTCTTCTTGAGTCCCCTGCGGGATAAAGAAGTCCGGCAGGCCGATGTTCAGCACCGGTACCGCGCGACGGTGGGCCATCAACAGCTCGTTGACGCCGCTGCCAGCGCCGCCCATGACGGCGTTCTCTTCAAGCGTGACCAGCACCTCGTGATCGGCGGCAAGCTGCAGGATCAGCGCCTCATCAAGCGGTTTCACAAAACGCATATCGACCAGCGTCGCATTGAGTTTTTCCGCAACCTGAGCGGCTTCCGGCAGTAAAGTCCCGAAGTTAAGAATTGCCAGCTTCTCGCCGTTACGTTTCACCACGCCTTTCCCGATCGGCAGCGACGCCAGTGGTGCCAGTTCCGCGCCAGTACCTGTGCCTCGCGGATAGCGTACTGCGCTAGGGCCGTCGTTATAGTGGTATCCGGTGTAGAGCATCTGGCGACATTCATTCTCGTCGCTCGGGGTCATGATCACCATTTCCGGAATGCAGCGCAGGAAGGAGAGATCGAATGCCCCCTGGTGCGTCTGACCGTCGGCGCCGACGATGCCCGCGCGATCGATTGCAAACAGTACCGGCAGCTTTTGAATGGCGACATCATGGATCACCTGATCGTAAGCGCGCTGCAGGAAGGTTGAGTAAATCGCCACGATCGGCTTATAGCCGCCAATCGCCATCCCGGCGGCAAAGGTGACCGCGTGCTGTTCGGCAATGGCGACATCAAAATATTGATCGGGGAATTTCTTCGAGAACTCGACCATGCCCGAACCTTCACGCATCGCCGGGGTGACGGCCATCAGTTTGTCATCCTTCGCCGCGGTTTCGCACAGCCAGTCGCCAAAGATTTTCGAATAGGTTGGCAGGCCGCCGCTGCTTTTTGGCAGCACACCGCTGGTGTGATCGAATTTCGGTACCGCGTGGAAGGTGATGGGATCTTTTTCAGCCGGTTCATATCCACGGCCTTTTTTGGTCATGATGTGCAAGAACTGCGGTCCTTTCAGATCGCGCATATTCTTCAGCGTATTGACCAGACCCAGTACATCGTGGCCATCTACCGGACCGATGTAGTTAAAGCCCATCTCTTCAAACAGCGTGCCGGGCACCACCATACCTTTAATATGCTCTTCGGTACGCTTAAGCAGTTCTTTAATCGGCGGTACGCCGGAGAAGACTTTTTTGCCGCCTTCACGTAGCGAAGAGTACAGCTTGCCGGACAGCAGCTGCGCCAGATGGTTGTTCAACGCGCCGACATTCTCTGAGATCGACATTTCATTGTCGTTCAATACGACCAGCATGTCTGGTTTGATATCGCCCGCGTGGTTCATCGCCTCAAATGCCATCCCGGCGGTGATAGCTCCATCGCCAATGATGCAAACGGTGCGCCGCTGCTTGCCTTCTTTTTCGGCGGCAATAGCGACCCCAATACCCGCGGAGATAGAGGTAGAGGAGTGACCGACGCTCAGTACGTCGTATTCGCTTTCGCCGCGCCACGGGAACGGATGCAACCCGCCTTTCTGGCGAATAGTGCCGATTTTATCGCGACGGCCGGTGAGAATTTTGTGCGGGTAAGCCTGATGGCCGACGTCCCAGATTAAGCGGTCGAAAGGCGTATTGTAGACATAGTGCAGCGCCACGGTCAGTTCAACCGTGCCAAGGCCAGAGGCAAAATGGCCGCTTGAGCGGCTCACGCTGTCCAGAAGATAACGGCGCAGCTCATCGCAAAGCTTAGGCAGGCTATCTTTTGGCAGCAGGCGCAACTCCTGGGTGGAATCTACCAGCGCCAGGGTTGGGTATTTGGCAATATCAAAACTCATCAGAGACTCATTTATTGTTTATTTATCGCGCTGAATAATGTAATTCGCGAGCGCTTCCAGTGCCGTGGTATCCAGCGATTGCGCTGCCAGCTCATCTAAAGCCTGGCGGGCATCGGCAATCAGATCGCGCGCTTTCTGCTGGGCTTGCTCAAGACCCAAAAGCGCCGGATAGGTACTTTTGCCTAACTGTTGGTCGGCACCCTGACGTTTGCCAAGAGTCGCAGTATCACCTACCACATCCAGAATGTCATCCTGCACCTGGAAGGCGAGACCGATATTCTCCGCAAAGCGATCGAGTGCTGGTAGCGCCTGACGGCCACGCTCGCCGGCGCTCAGCGCGCCAAGGCGAACCGCCGCGCGAATAAGCGCTCCGGTCTTATGGCGGTGAATTCGCTCCAGCGCCTGTAGATCGACCTGCTTGCCTTCCGCCTCGAGATCCAACGCCTGACCGCCGCACATTCCGGCGACGCCGCTGGCCTGGGCCAGTTCGGAAACCATCGCCAGACGGTCGCGATCCGGTACTTCCGGCATCGGCGTATCACTCAGTATAGAAAATGCCAGCGTTTGCAGGGCGTCACCGGCAAGAATAGCGTTCGCTTCGCCAAACTTGATGTGGCACGTGGGTTGACCGCGGCGTAGATCGTCGTCGTCCATCGCCGGCAGATCGTCATGCATCAGCGAGTAGGCATGAATACATTCGACGGCGGCGGCTGGGGCATCCAGCGTAGAACGGCTAACGCCGAACATCTCGCCGGTGGCGTAAACCAGGAAAGGTCGAAGGCGTTTACCGCCTAATAATGCGCCATAGTGCATGGCTTCAACCAGCGGAGTGTTCTGAAACGGCAGCGGAGAGATAAAACGGCGCAGCGCGTCATTGGCCTGGGAGACACAGGCCTGTAATTGTTGCGGGAAGTCCATTTATTCAGCGTCCGGCGTAAAGGGAGTCAACGGCGCATCTTCGCTATCGGCCAGCAGGATTTGGACACGCTGTTCGGCCTGTTGCAGTTTCGTCTGCCCCTGGCGCGCGAGCTGCACGCCGCGTTCAAATTCGCTGAGCGCTTCTTCCAGCGGTAGTGAGCCGCTTTCCAGACGATTAACGATCTGCTCGAGTTCGCCTAAAGCGCTCTCAAAGCTGGCCGGGGCCTCATTTTTCTTTGGCATAGTGAATATAGACTCTTGTTATGTCTCGATGGCTATCAGTATGGTAACGGAGTCGGGCGGTTAAGCAAACTCGCGGCATTCACCCTACGGATACATTTTTGCGAAAATGCGCAATGCCAGGCGAAAAGCGAACAATGATGGTATACTCCGCGCCCTGGATGCAGACGCTGTGTTGCGCCTGTACAATTTTTTTGCTTAAAGCCCCGTCGGGCTTGCCAACGAACTAATGTCGCTATGAAGTTTATCATTAAATTGTTCCCGGAAATCACCATCAAAAGCCAATCTGTGCGGTTGCGCTTTATTAAAATTTTAACCGGGAACATTCGTAACGTTCTCAAAAACTATGATGAGACGCTCGCCGTCGTTCGTCATTGGGATCATATCGAAGTTCGCGCGAAAGACGAAAACCAGCGACCGGCTATTCGCGACGCGTTGACCCGTATCCCGGGCATTCACCATATTCTGGAAGTGGAAGACGTTCCTTTCACCTCGCTGCACAATATTTTTGAGCAGACATTACCGCTGTGGCGCGAGCAGCTCGAAGGCAAAAGCTTCTGCGTACGTGTGAAGCGCCGTGGTAAACATGAATTCACCTCAATTGAGGTTGAGCGCTACGTTGGCGGCGGCCTGAACCAGCATATCGAATCGGCGCGCGTGAAGCTCACCGACCCGGACGTGACGGTTAATCTGGAGATCGAAAACGATCGTCTGTTGCTGGTGAAAGGGCGCTATGAAGGTATTGGCGGCTTCCCTATCGGTACTCAGGAAGATGTGCTGTCGCTCATCTCCGGCGGCTTCGACTCCGGCGTCTCCAGCTATATGCTGATGCGTCGCGGCTGTCGCGTACACTACTGCTTCTTCAACCTCGGCGGCGCCGCGCATGAAATCGGTGTTCGCCAGGTGGCGCACTATTTGTGGAACCGCTTCGGCAGCTCTCATCGTGTTCGCTTCGTGGCAATCAATTTTGAGCCGGTGGTTGGCGAAATCCTTGAAAAAGTCGATGATGGCCAGATGGGCGTGGTGCTCAAACGTATGATGGTGCGTGCGGCATCGAAAGTGGCTGAGCGTTATGGCGTGCAGGCGCTGGTGACCGGCGAAGCGTTGGGCCAGGTATCCAGTCAGACGCTGACCAACCTGCGTCTTATCGACAATGTCTCCGACACGCTGATCCTGCGTCCGCTGATTTCGCATGATAAAGAACACATCATCAATCTTGCACGCGAAATCGGCACGGAAGATTTTGCCCGCACCATGCCGGAATACTGCGGCGTTATCTCGAAGAGCCCAACCGTGAAAGCGGTAAAAGCGAAGATCGAAGCGGAAGAAGAAAACTTCGATTTTAGCATTCTGGATAAAGTGGTTGAGGAAGCGAATAACATCGACATTCGCGACATCGCTCAGCAAACGCAGCAGGACGTGGTGGAAGTCGAAACCGTCAGCGGCTTCAGCGCGAACGACGTGATTCTCGATATTCGTTCTGTCGATGAGCAGGATGATAAGCCATTGAAAGTGGAAGGCGTCGATGTTGTTTCGCTACCGTTCTATAAACTGAGCACTCAATTTGGCAACCTCGATCAGAGTAAAACCTGGCTGTTGTGGTGTGAACGCGGCGTGATGAGCCGTCTGCAGGCGCTATACCTGCGCGAGCAGGGCTTTACTAATGTGAAAGTGTATCGTCCGTAATTCGCCTGTACTTATGAAAAAGCCTTCCCTAAGGGAAGGCTTTTTTACATCTGGGGGTTAGCGTAGCGTCATCGCCAGTGCATTCAACTGATCGATAACGATATTCCAGCCTTCAAAAAATCCCATCTTTTCATGCTGCTCTCGGGTTTCCACGTCCGCATGCAGTACCGTTGCCGTATAGCGACAACCGTCGTTTTCATCCGTAAAGGTAATAATAGCCGTCATGGCAAAAGGGGTAACGGCCGGGCGAAAGTTCTCAGTTAGCATTGAGGTCATAACTATTTTTTGCTGCGGAATGACTTCAAGAAAACAGCCGGGGTTATCGCTACGTTCACCGTCAGGGCCGTGCATCACGGTGTGGAAAGCCCCGCCAGGACGCAAATTAAAAGCCAGGACGTCGGTATACCACGGTTTCGGGCACCACCAGGTTTTGAGTAATGCCGGATCGGCCCACGCGCGCCAGAGAGCTGCAGTGGGGGCGCTGAGCCAGCGGCTGATGACGAGGTCACGAGAATCGGTTGCGCTACGGGACATGCTACGGCTCCTCAAGAAATAAGGGGCGCCAGTCCGCTGCGCGGACCGGCTATCAGGATTCGTAGTAATTATAGATGCCAGCAGCCATGACCAACTGCGAAGCAACTTCATGCGCTTTTTCACGGCCAACCAGCAGGTCAATCATTTTGAGAGCGAAATCAATGGATGTTCCTGGACCCTGACTGGTCAACAAATTAACCCTTGGGTCCCAAACGACGCGCTTATCCTGCCACTGTTCGGCGGGGATTTGCTCTTTTAGCGCCGGGAAACCGGTAATGTTGCCGATAGGAAACAGATTATGTGGCACCAGAACCGTCGCTGGCGCGGCGCAGATAGCCGCCACGATGCGCCCGGATAGATGAAATTGTCGTACGGTTTCTACCAGCAAAGGGCTGTCGCGAAAGCACTCGGCGCCCTTAATACCGCCAGGCAAAACGATGATATCAAAATCGCCATCGGCGACTTCGACCAGCGGCGCATCCGCGACGAGCTTCACGCCTCGCGAGCAGACAATGGTCAGATTGCCATCACTGGCGACGCTGGCGGTGGTCACTTTCACGCCGCCGCGCGCTAATAAATCGATAGTGGTGACCGCTTCGGTCTCTTCGCTACCAGGGGCGAGGCAAATCAGTGCCGACGCGTTCATAAATATTCTCCTTTCGCTTTACCTGTTCAAATAAACGGGCATTTTCCGGCACTGGCAGGCCGTGGGCGCGTGCGCGATTAAGCAGAAAACCAGTGATATAGTCGATTTCCGTATGCCGCTGCGCGCGGATGTCCTGCAACATCGATGAAATATTATCTGCAGTACTTTCAATGACCTGATTTACATACAATAACAGGTTTTCCGCCGATGTATGAATTCCTTCGCGCTCCATCACCGCTGCGACTTCCTGACAAATGGCATTGATCTCATGCGGGAAATCACGCAGATCGCCATTTCGGCAATCTTTCAGCGCGGTCAGGGGGTTAATGACGCAGTTGACGGCCAGCTTACTCCATAATGCCGGATGAATGTTGTCGTGCCAGGCGACATCCGGCAGTACATTTTGCAGGATGTCAGCGAGGCCGCTGTAATCCTGGCTATAGCTTTTAGCAGGCCCGATATGGGTAGTCCCCTGCGCGACATGAATGATGACATTGCCATCGCGGCGTGCGGCGTGGGTGGTGGACGCCAGCAACAGAGGTTGCTTGATGCTTTTTAATTCATTCAAGGTGCCCATGCCGTTATGAATAAGCAAAATAGGGGCTGAAGCCGGTAATATAGCGGCCAGATTTTTCACCGCCTGCGAAACCTGCCATGCCTTTAACGTCACTAGTAGCAAATCGCTGGTGGCGAGAAAATCAGGATCGTTAGCGGTCATTGATTCATTGAAATTACTACCGTCAGTCTCAATAAGATTAACGCTACAAAATGGTTGCGGGACGCGTAACCAGCCCTGGACCTCATGTCCGTTTTTATACAGCGCGGTTAACCATAATTGTCCCAGTGCACCGCATCCCAGTACGGTTACTTTCATTATTCCTCCTCACCTGCGACTTCCCAGGCGCTTGTAGCTAAAGTATAGCGTTATCAGCTAAGCTTCCGGGATAACAAGTTGAGTTATGCCGCGTTGTGGGTATTATGCAACGCAAAAGAAACGGAAGGAGAGGAAAAGATGCCATCTTTCGATATTGTCTCTGAAGTCGATCTTCAGGAAGCGCGTAATGCGGTCGAAAACGCAAGCCGCGAAGTCGAGTCACGATTTGATTTTCGTAATGTTGAAGCCACCTTTGAGCTGAACGAAACCAGTAAAACCATCAAGGTACTGAGCGAGTCTGATTTCCAGGTCAATCAGCTGTTGGATATTCTTCGCGCCAAGCTACTCAAGCGCGGCATTGAGGGGAGTTCGCTCGATGTGCCGGAAGCCTTTGTACATAGCGGGAAAACCTGGTTTGTCGAAGCTAAGCTGAAGCAGGGCATTGAAAGTGCGATTCAGAAGAAAATCGTCAAACTGATTAAAGACAGCAAACTCAAAGTACAGACGCAGATCCAGGGCGAAGAAATTCGCGTCACTGGTAAATCTCGTGACGATTTGCAGTCGGTTATGGCCTTAGTGCGCGGTGGCGACCTTGGCCAGCCATTCCAGTTTAAGAACTTCCGCGATTAACACGCAAAGCCTGATGGCGTAATGCCATCAGGCTTTGCGCTGATGTCGATGCCGGAGAAGATTTAAGCCGTTCTCCGGCAACTAAAAATCTTACTACTTAACTCTTCTGACCTGTTTTTTAATCCTTCCTCAAGGCGTTCAGCATATTTGTTTCATTATCAACGCCAGGTTAAATTTTCTGATTATTTTCTCAAATTAAAATTCATGAATATGAATTCATGCTGATCGGTTCAAACTTGAGAATGAATAATACCCGCGAGAAGTGGGCATGCGGTATTGATCTCAATCATGAAGTAAAGGAAGTTGCTTCTGTATGGAACGAATTCACTTTTTATTCATTATTTTAATCGGGGAAACTGTAACGGAGTAAGGATATGGAGTTGTGTATGTCATTGTTTACTGTGTGTCGCTAAAACATATTTTGATTTGGTTTAGCAGGCGAGATGAGAAATGATGAGCTACCAGCGTTGAAACGAATTATTACGCTCGATGCGTGGACAGGGAATGTCTCATATTTTGTATGAATTGAATCAGCTTTCTTTGTTCCAGGTAAGTATATGCATTCGGCGTAGGTGGGCGCAGAAATACATTTTTATGTATTTAAAATTAATTTGTTGAATAGAGCTGCATATAACATTTGATGAGTTTACGTGCTTTTCACAGGGATTTTGTACGCATGACGCGTACTTAAAATAGTCAGAGTGAGTAACGCTGCATAAGTGCAGGTTATTCATTATGGCTGCACTCAATCAATACTATCTTAGAAAGGTTCATATGAAATACCACGAAAACAAAAAAAGGTCAGTGAAATTAAACCCGATTGCAGCGTCATTATTACTGCTGATGCCCGTAATGGCGCAAGCGGAAATTTCTATTAAAAATGGCAGCGTTACTGAAGCTTCCAATGGGGTGCCGATTGTTAATATCGCGAAACCGAATAGCAATGGCCTTTCGCATAACGTATACGACACGCTGAATGTTGGCGCTGAAGGCGTCATTTTTAATAACGCGACAAGCGCAGCACAGTCCGTACTGGCCGGACAGATTGCAGCCAACCCGAACCTTACGGACGGCAGCGCAATGGTTATTCTTAATGAGGTGACTTCAACGAATGCCAGTACCATTAATGGTATGATGGAAGTTGCCGGTGATTCCGCTCACTTGATCATTGCCAACCCTAATGGCATCACGACTCAGGGAGGCGGGTTCATCAACGCTGAAAAAGGGACATTAACCACGGGTACGCCAAAGATAGGTGACGATGGGTTATTAAATGGCTATTCGGTTAATGGCGGAACGATTACTGTAAGTGGATTTCAGAGCGAATCACCAACCGAAATCCTGGCGCGTAGTATCGTTGTGAATGGCGCGCTTTCTGCCAGTGAGCTTAAGATCGTCGCGGGGAGTAATGCGGTCAACGCCGACGGTGTAGTCACCGACTCCGTAACGCCTACCGGTAACGCAAGTACCTATGGTGTGGATGTTTCTAAGCTCGGTGGTATGTATGCGAATAAAATTAGCCTTGTCAGCACTGAAAGCGGCGTAGGCGTACGTAATCTGGGAACGATTTCTGCCGGGGATAGCGGTATTAAGATTACCAGTAACGGTAAACTGCTTAACAACAATGCGGTTATTCAATCCAGCGGCGATATCACCCTGAACACCAACGGTGTTTTAGAAAATAGTGCAGGGAAAATCAACAGCGATAAAATGATCGCTATTGATACTGCGGGTAATAAAGTTAGTAATATCAACGGTGGCAATATTTTAGCAACCACTAATAACTATATTACCAGCGGTAAATTCGATAATAGCAATGGTAAACTGGCTGCCGGACAAACGCTGGCTGTCAATACCAGTGGTAATTCTTTTACCAATACCGGCAAAGCTAAAACGGCGGGTATTGAGGCGGGTGTCGTTGCAATCGAATCAGGTGATTTTAATAATAACGACGGTCAGATTCATGCTGGCTATGTCGGCCTGAAAAATACATCGTTAACCAATAATGGCGGCACTATTGATTCAACGGGCAATGTCGAAGTTGAAAGTACTGGAAACATTGAAAACGTAACTGGTTTGATCCGCTCCAGTGCTGGTGCTGTAAAATTAACGACAACTAAAGCAGTTAAAAACAACGACAACAAATCGGCCGATACCACGGGCGGTGAATCCTTGGGCATCGTCTCAGGTAACGGCATCGAGATTGCTGCTGACTACTTATTCAACTGGGCTGGCGAAATTGCCTCAGATGGTGATGTGAGCATCCAAACCACCAGTGATATTGATAACTATATGGGTAAAATTGAAAGCAGTAAGACTGTTTCAATTACTGGTCGCGACATAAATACCAGCCAATCCGGTATTAACGGCGGTGATGGTGTAAATATCGATCTCGATAATTACTACAGCCGATTGGGAGTGATAACTTCAGTAAACGGTGATGTTACTATCAAAGCCAACACCGTGAGCACAGATAGTTCAGTCATTAAAGCTAAAAATATCAGTATTGAGTCCGGAGCTGATATCGATGCTAAGTATACTATGATGGTTGCTGATCAAAAACTAGCGCTTAATGCGGCAGGCAAAATCACCAGCACCGATAGCGACAAGTTTGGCTTCTATGTCGGCCAATACTTCGGTTATGGAAACCAACAAGGTGGTTTAATTGGTGGTGAGGGTGTTGATATTACGGCGAAAAGCCTGAATAACGAATCCGGTCGTATCATTGCGCAAACCGGTGATGTAAATATTAATCTGACTGGCGATCTCGCAAGTAACAAAGGGCAGATTGTTGCTAATTCAGGGAAGATGACGATTGCTGCGAAGAAAGTGGCTGCTGATTACGCAACAATTTATAGTTCAGGAAATATGCAGATTGACGCAACTGCGATATCATCAAAAGCAAGTGGTTCTGTTGCTAAAAATACCGCTACCGGCATCATCTCTTCAGATAGTGATATTTTAATTAATATTACTGGTGACTATAATAACACTGGATGGGTGAATGCTGCAGGCAATCTGACAGTAAATACTTCCGGTTACCTGACAAATAATCACGCCTTTAATGCAGGTGGTGATTTAAATCTGACTGGCAAAACTATTACTAATAACAGCGACATTGCAGCGGGTAATACGCTTAATATCACCACTGCTAATGACTTGACTAATAATCTCGGCGCGAATATTACAGCTAAGACTACTAATGTCACCGCTAAAAATATCTCAAACTGGTCAAACCTGGTTGCTGATAGCCAGTTGAATGTCACTGCAAGTAATAACATCTACAACTATGGCAATCTTTATACAGCGGGTAAGGCGGTAATCAATGCTAAGAAAATCGTCAATACCGGTTTCTGGGCTGTATTAGGTGGGGCTCAAGGGTTTGAGACTACAGCCAATGTTGTAAACGTATTTGGTACCGTTGTCGGTAAATAAATTAGGTAGTGGGTGAAAGCAGTAAGGGATTACTGCTTTCACATTATCAGGATATGAAATGGATATTCGATACACCTTTATCATTGCTTCTCTTTTTTTAGCCACGCTACCCGTGACCGCCGCTGATGTTCAGTTAGGGCGACTTATAAAAGAACAGCAAAGTAACGATAATGCGTCCTTACAAGACAGAAAAATAGAGCAAAAAGATGTGTATTCTGATGCCACGACAAAGAAGCACACTGATAGCAAATTCCCGCAAGAAACACCATGTTTTCAGATCAATGAATTGATTCTTAATAATGACTTTTTAGATAACAATGGATTAAAGGAAATAAAAAATAAGGTGATTGGTAAATGCCTGGGAATGAATGGGCTCAAAAAGGCTGCTGTATTGTTCCAGGATTATTATATAAATGCCGGGTATATAACTACGAGAATTGAAATTCCCTCACAGGATTTGTCAACGAAAAAATTAAATCTGACGGTAGTTCCAGGAAGAATTTCCGAGATTGTTGTGGCTGATAATGATGTAAGCAGGTGGATTTTACCGTTTTCAGATGGCGATATACTAAACATCAGAGATTTAGAGCAAGGGCTGGAAAATATCCAGAGAACCCCTGAAGTAGATGTCAAGATAAACATCCTACCAGGCGCTGAAAATGGTACAAGCAAAGTGCTAATAAATCCCCAGCGTAAAAAAAAGTGGAGCTTAAGGGCTTCTTATAATAATTTCGGGGATAAGAGTACTGGTAGTGAACTTATAGGTGGGACAAGTTATTTATATAATGTTACAGGCTTGAGTGACCTTTTTTATCTGGCAGGAACAGGTAGCCACACTGGTGGTTATAAGAACGTGAGTACTTATTATAGTGTGCCATTCGGATATTCTGAATTCAGTCTTTATTATAGTAAAAGTAAATCCCATCAAGGTATAGATATCGGTGCATATACTTTTGATTATGTTGGAGAAACGGAATACTTCAGACTCAAGGGCAATAGAATGCTATACCGCAATGTGAACTCAAAATTGTCTACCAGTGCTGAACTGATCAGACGTAAATATGACTACACATTGGGCGGAACAGAACTGGTACTGCAAAAACGTGATATGGGTAATGTACGGTTAGGTTTAAATTATAAGAGAAACTTTACCGGAGCTGCGCTGGACTCAACGCTGAGCTGGCAGCGGTTTACCAAAGCTTTTGGCGGTACCGACACGCCTGATATGCGCACTGGCACTGTTAGTAAGAAAAGTCAGATTGTGAACCTTAATGTGAATTACGTGAAATGGTTAACAATGCTGCCAACTAACGCCTATTATGAACTTAATTTTGGCGCCCAATACTCACCAGATAATTTGACGTTACAAGATCAATTCACGATAGGCGATCGTTGGAGTGTACGTGGCTTTCAAAACAGTGATGGTATCTATGGCAATAAAGGCTTCTTTTTACAAAACACGCTAAATGTTGTTACAGGATATAAAGGTCTCATACCTTATATCGGCGCTGATTACGGTCAAATAATTGGTGAGTTACCTTCACAAAATCTTAGCGGCAAGAAATTAATGGGTGGTATTTTAGGTGTCAAAGGGAGTGTCAGAGCTTTGGAGTATGATGGTTCGATATCAGCGCCCTTTATCTATCCCCATGATTTGGATGTCGATAAATATAAAATTAATTTCAATCTTGCGTACCAGATTTAATTCATCGGGAACTCTGTAATGCGTATTGGTACAGATATTGTTGAAGTGGCAAGAATAGAAAAAGCTATTGCTAATGATAAGTCAGGATTTCTTCATCGAGTATTTACGGATAATGAAATAAAAGATATTGGTATTACTACCATTAATTACGAGCGAGTATCAGGCTTTTGGGCTGCTAAGGAGTCGCTGGTAAAAGCTATTGGGTATGGATTTAGTCACGGAATTCGTTTCCATGACATCGAGGTTGTCCATGACGAAAATGGAAAACCTGAGTTTCTATTGTCAGGGAGGGTAAAGTACATACTTAACGAACAAAAGATTATGAATATATCATTAAGTATTTCTCACTGCCGGACATATGCGATAGCCGCAACCATAATCTATTAATTAAAGGCATTTATGTAAAATGTATAGGTATAGCGATCTTGTAAGTAAAAAAGTGCTGATTACTGGTGCCAGCGGCGATATAGGTCTTGCAATTTGTGGGAAATTTCTTGAGCAAAAATGCACGGTTTATGCGTTATATAAATCAAATGTAGAGCCCTTGCTTTCTCTGAAAGAACATCATGCTAATGGTGATTTACTTCATATTTTGCCGTGTGATCTCACAAGCCAGGAAGAAGTCATTGCGTTGTGTAAGCAGTTGGCCATCGAAGCCGGAAGACTGGACGTGCTGGTGAATAACACGGGCATTGTCAATGATAGCCTTTTTGCATCAATGACCTTTGATGATTTTTATTCGGTTATCAACATTAATTTACTTAGCCTGTTCCGCTTAACGAAAGAAGCATTAATGTTATTACGTTCCGCAGAAAGCCCTGTGGTAATCAATGTCGCATCTGTGGCTGCTCTTGTACCAAGCGTTGGTCAGGCAAACTATAGCGCATCAAAAGGTGCAATATTAAGTTTCACCAGGACTCTTGCAGCTGAGCTGGCGCCTCGGGGCGTACGCGTTAATGCGGTTGCGCCGGGGATGATTGAATCCAAAATGGCGAAGAAGGTTCCACGTACAGTTGTTCGTGAAGTGACTAATTCAATTCCCTTAAAACGACTCGGGAAATGTGACGAAGTAGCCAACGTTATTGTTTATTTAAGCTCTACGGCATCCAGCTACATCATAGGGCAAACCATCGTGGTCGATGGTGGCATGGTAATGCGGTGATTTATGTCTAAGTATTCGATACCGCCAAAAATTTTTCTTGCCATGGGCGGCTGGCGTCAACCTCTACTCATGGTAGATAAAATAGTCGATTATAAATATGGAGAGAATGGCTTCATCAAAGTTATAAAACATGTAACTTATAATGATCCTTATCTGCTTGGGCATTTTCCAGAAGACCCCATTATGCCGGGGGCTATCATTTCTGAAATATTTGGCCAGGCAAGCGAGTATTATTCTTTCCTCACTGATATCTGTGACATTTATCAACATCACACGGGAGAAGAACTCAGGACATTGCGTGACATCCATGCTTATATCAAGCATCCGGATATGTTGAACATAATACATACAAGGCGTGCTGAGGTACGAGGTGTATTAGCCTCACAGAACCTGAAGTTTAAAGAAGCGGCTTACCCGGGAGATACGATTGAAGTGGTAAGTAAACTCTCATTTTCTGATGAACGCGGGTTTAAACATTATTTAGTTACAGCCAACGTTGGCAAAAGAGTCATTAGTCAGGGCGTCATTATTAACTTTAGAGAAACCATTTAGTTTTCCAAGGAGATTCGGTGTGACAAACATCCATGATGAAATCAATGAAAGAAAAAAAATAATCGTTACGATTAAAAGCGAAATTATTCAACGTCTAAATGTTCAGCGTGAGGCTCATCAAATAGATGATGACACGCCGTTGTTTGGTAACGGATTGAAACTTGACTCTGTAGATGCAACGGAAATTATCGTTATGCTTGATAAAACCTTCAACATCCAGGTATCGGAAGGCGATGATCCCGCTTATATGCGAAGTATAAATAATCTGGCATCTTTCATACTAAAGAAAAAAGCATCCTGAATTGAAACAGTTACATTGAAGGGCATTCTATGAAGTTACTTTCTGACCTCCATTTTAAAAACAATGCGGTTATGGGCATCTATAATCATCAATGCGTACCATCTTCATATCATGATGTTTTTGAAGAATATAAAGCCGTTCGTGAAAATGTCTTGTTGGTAGATTATTCTCATATGTCCATTACCAGCGTGATGGGTGAAGATGCATGGGCGCTTGTGAACTATATGGTCTCTGCTGATGTATCAATCATTCGTGATGAACAGGGTATTTATTCTTTGCTGCTCAACGCAGATGGAACCATCCGCGGTGATGCTTATATTCTGTGTGCCGCTGAAGGTTATTATATTTTATCCGAGAATCTCACCGCGAAAGAAGTTGTAGATATCCTGAATGAAACCCTTATAAAGGCCGATGATTTAGACATCCAGGAAATTCCTGAGATAAAATCGATGGAAGAGGATGACTGGGGCGTCATTATGCTGGAAGGGCCGTATGCCTGGGAGGTAATGGCTGAGGTTTATGGTTTTGATATCATTGGCTTGCCTTATTATGAATATATGAACACCGATGATGGGCTAATGATTTTTCGTTGTGGAAAACATGGCGAATTCGCATATCAATTGATTGGTGCACAAGCAACGCTTGTTACGATGTGGATGAAATTACAAGAAATAGGCGCCAGATATTCGCTGAAAACCGGTGGCTTAGATTTTCAACGTTTGGTGAGGATTGAAAATACAGGATGGGATGAAAGTATTTATCCTCGCTATTCCAGTAATCCTGTTGAACTACAAATGCAGTGGGCTATCCAGTATGACAAAGAGGACTTCATAGGTAAGAATGCAGTAGTGGAGTTATCGCGAAATGGCGCAAAACGTAAGCTTGTTGGGATCTCCCCCTGCGATGAATGTAGCCGGATCGACTCAGATGATCTGGTGATAGTTAATGGATGTCAGGTTGGAGTTATTGTCAATGCAGCATATTCTCCGGCAAGGCAAGCATGGATTGCACTGGCCCTTATTGATGAGGGTTATGCGTTAGCTGATATTGCAGGTTTTAGCCTTAAAACCGCAAATGGCGAAATCACCGCAAAAACACAAAATTTACCATTTATTTATAATTTGAGCTTATTGGTTAACCCAACAACACATAGCTATGTTGATGCGTCGAAAGCAAAGAGCGCGCTTGTCACGGTATAACATTTAGCGACGACAATATTGTATCCAGCATCGGTCGGTAGAGAATAAAAATCGGGATAGAAAATAAAATTATGGAAACGAGCAGAAAAAGAGTGGTTATTACCGGCATGGGGATTTTGTCGTCTCTGGCTGACAATATAACAGACTTCAGGCAAGCACTGCTGGAGAAAAAAAATGGCATCGCTGATAGTGCGCGTTTCTCTAAATGGTTTGCGAACGCTCGTGCGGCTGAAATGCTGCATCAAATTCATTGCCCCGAATTATCAAAAGAGGTTATCTCATCGCTAGATAATGCTGCGCTTTGGGCCTACAAAGTTGGCAAGGAAGCGCTCGAGCAGGCAGGACTGGCGACCAATCGACCGTGCCTGGAACAGATGGGGCTGATTGTTGGCGTTTCTTCGGCGGGTACTGAAGCTTTCCTTCCGCTATTTGAGCAGCGTATTCAGGACTTTTCGTTACGTAAGGCTCTTTTTTCAGGCAGCTTTTCATCGTGTTGTTCCAGCGCCTCTACCTTATTGGGTTTGAAGGGGGGAGTGGAACTCGTCGCAACAGCTTGTACGGCGAGCCCGAACGCCGTCGGCATGGCTTTTGATTACATTCAAAATGGCAAAAGCAAGGCTATGCTGGCTATTGGAACGGAACCCATTTATTTACCAACCTTTGCTGGTTTTTATGCTCTGAATGTTATGCACCCGCAATCGTGTTCGCCATTTTCGGGACATTCAGGGATGTCTATTGGCGAAGGAGCAGGGGCAATAGTACTGGAAGAGTATGAGCATGCCGTCGCACGCGGCGCGACGATTCTCGGAGAAATTCTCTCTTACGCCACCTCGTGTGATGCATATCATGAAACGGGACCCGACCCGCGCGCCAGCGGCGCAGTGCAGGTTATGCAAAAAGCTATGGCGAATGCAGGTCTCAAACCGGAGCAAATTGATTACGTTAATGCGCATGGTACGGGGACGCAAGCTAATGACCAAATAGAAACTCTGGCGATGAAGAAAGTTTTCTCTGGCGCCGAACATATATTGATCAGCTCAACTAAATCCTATTTTGGTCACAATATTGGCGCCGCCGGTATTGTCGAGCTCATTGCATGCTTAGTCACCCTTCCGCAGAAGCATGTTCTGCCAACGTTGAATTTTTCGCAGCCGCGCCCTAACTGCGATCTGGACTACGTTGCGAATGAATTTCGACACAAAGATATCAACATCTTTATGAAGAATAACTACGCATTCGGCGGTAATAATTGCTGCATGATTGTCAGTACGAAACCATGTTCAGTTCCTCTTACCACCTATGATGCTAAACGTGTTGCCATAACTGGGATAGGTGCCGTATCGGCTATTGGACATACTTTTAATGAAATTCTTCGCTATATCCATGAAGGCGACAAAACGGTGGAGTTGAGCGGCGTAGTCTTTCCTGATGACACTCTCGATGAGGCTAAAGCGCTGTTGGACGTTGTGGCAAAAACCCATCAATTTGCGGAAATATTTGGCGCAGAATATCAAGACGCGGCCTATCAACAACCGGAGTCAGAAAAGCACTTTAAAACTTATCAGGTGAAAGACCTCGAACCACGTAAACATCTACGCCGCTATGACCCGCGCAAAGCAACACGCGGCGGTACGTTTGCGCTGATGGCACTTTCAGAAGCGCTGAATTTGGCGAAACGTAAGATTAAACGCGATGGCGATGATCTGGGAATGGTTCTGGGGATGGCCCGTGGACCGCAAGAAACTACCTATAAGTACTTACAAAGTTTAAAACCTGACCCGCGCAAAGTACGCACATCAGAGTTCCCTGGTTCACTGATGAACTCGATGACGACGTTTTGTGGGATTTCAGAAGGTATAAAAGGATATACGACAACGTTAGCGACCGGTGAAAATGCGGCACTTGGCGCATTGACCTATGGCTACGAAATTGTTCGTCAGCAACTACAGCCGCAGGTCATTGTTGGTGGGGCTGATGAACACTTTCCGTCGATGTCTCTGTATATGGATGCGGTGACCAATAAGATTCATATGACGTCGAATGCCGCTGACTATCAGATATATGCCAAAGAAGCACATGGATATGTTCCGGGTGAGGGTGCTTGTATGCTGTTATTGGAAGACGCGCTTGCCGCTGCTTCCCGTGGCGCTGAAGTACTGGGGGAAATTGCGGGTTACGGTAAGTCATGCAGTAATACCTACTTTGATGCAACGCAAATTGAAGAAAAATCTATCACGATGTCTCTGGCGATCGCGCGCGCGCTTGCAGACGCGGGTATTACCGCAAAGGAAATTGATCTAGTCTGTGGAACCAGTAATGGTAGCGAAGTGAGCTCAATAATAGAAATTAATGCGATTTATAATTCTTTCCATTGCCATAATCCACATGTGCCAGTAGTGAATTATAACGCATTCTTTGGCTTTGTTGCTTCATCTGCAGGGCTTTTAAATCTTGCGGTGATTCTTGATTGTATTCAAAGACAATCCGTTCCTGCTATTCCCTATACACAAACTTTTGCCGATAAAAGAATTAATTTTGTCAATGAAACGCGAGAGATAACTATCAAATATGTTCTTTTGATTGGCGCTACCGAAGGTGGGAATTATTACGCTATCGTCATTAAAGGATAATAAGGTGAGTGGGAGAGCTATTATTTCTGGCTTCAGTGTATGCTTGCCTTATGCTGAGAATAGTTCGCTGTTAATTCGAAATCTGCAGCAAGGCAAACGGGTGCATTTGTCGCCATGGTTTATATCAGATAACCAAGCTAGAGAATGTGGATTTGCGGGGAATATATTCATTGCGAAACTACAACGAGAAAACGATAGCGCTTTTGAACTGGTATACAAACTTATCGATGACGCCTTGCTTCAGGCTGGTCTTAGCAATGACAGTCTGAAAGGTAATAGGGTTAGAGTATACATTACCGGAATAGGTCCTCGTGTTGATGTCATGGATTACAGGAACTTCTATAATTACAATGACATGGAAGATGTTTCGGTAACATCCTCCATTAAAAACCTTTCTGTGAAAAATATGTCGCAGGATAATGTTTCCTATACGATTGGACAGAGGTATGAACTGCACTATTTGCCACCAAATATGAATTGTACAAGTAACTCGTCACTGACGGCGATTCATTTGGTTACCAGGGCAATAGAGAGTGGGGGAATCGATCTAGGGCTTATCATTAATATCTCAAAAATCAAATATCAGGATCTCGGATTTCTGGCAAGCCAGGGGATGTTAGATAGTGAAATTGTCCAACCCTTCGGCGTAAACAGCAATGGTGTGCATTTTGCTGAAGGCTATAGCGTTATGTTACTGGAAAGTCATCAGCACCGAATGGCGCGCGGAAAAAGTCCGGGTGTGTGTATTACTTCGGCATATAAGCAAATCAATGCTGGTCGCAGTAATGACTCTTCCTGGCAAAGTACCAGTATTTTCAAGTTGATTAATTCACTATTAAATGATGTCGGGGTGAGAAAAGAAGACCTTTGTGGGTTTATCCCCCATGGTAATGGAACCTCATCCAGTGATAAAGTTGAAGCAAAAGCGATCGCTATGTTTGCTGGTGAAACCCCGCTTCCCATATTGGCTTATAAGGGGCAGATTGGTTATACCGCAACGGGATCTGGACTAATAGACTTGATTATTGGCTATCATTTACTCATCACGAGTGAGTTAATTTTTCCTGTTATTAATGATGAAATCATAGATGACGTCGCTCACCATATATCTGTAGATGGAGGGGTGAGGAAACATGAGAAAAAACATCTTCTTAAGACCGGACTAGGCGTCGATGGCTCAGTTGTCGCTTTATTAATGACTAACTTGAATAAGCACTGTGGCTAATATGAATAGTAAAATGTATTTGTCTTCATATTCATTTATTGAACCTGAAGAACCGTTTTATTTATATTACCCAAACTGGTTAAATGTTTGGGAATCACATTCATTCAATACAGCGTTGAAGGCCACGGGAGCAAATGGTTGGCGATTTAAACGCTTTGGCACACGAGCCGAAATATATAATCGTGAAATCACAAGGCGGCCAGATCATATACCTTATATTAATGCTATGGAAAGGGTGTCGGATGATGCATTACATAGTTTGTCAGCAAAAGAGCGAATGTTGCTTTTGAAATCACGCACCGCCTTTATCTATATTGATTCATGGGGCGAATCAGGCGTTTTTGAATACAATATAAGTAGCCTTAATTTATCAACTATTGATACTTTACCTAAGAATATAATTAAGAAGTTCTCTATTAATAATGTGACTTGTAAAATACGAGGTGAAAACTATTCTCTATTCCAGGCAATGGCATTAGCTCAGGATTATCTTGCTTGGGATGTATTTGATTTTGTAGTGATCTGCGGAGGTTACCGTGCGGTGCCCTTGTTGGCGTTTACGGCAGAAAGCCTTCGCCATTGTGAAACAAAAAAACCGCATAAGTATGTTCCAGATGTAAATTTTTCTATTGAAAGAGTGGGGTGCTTTATATTTAGTAGAAGGGAAAGTCATTTGCGAGTGAATTGTGGTCCATATATACCTAATGGGCCAGGTAGCTTGTTTGTATCGCAATCAGAAAAAAATAATGATATTGACTTTATTGCCTATGCCGGTGGTATCAATAAATCAAAGCCACCCTCTAACAACGGAATCGATCTCATTACTCGTTATGGTTGTAGTGGCTGCATGACCCCCGCCTTGAGCTGGCAATACATTACACAACATGCTTTGCATAATGGTTGTCTTCGAACCGTTATCCCCGGGGTCGCCGGTGGCTATGCTTACTTTGACACCTGGTACCAATAGAAGGCTATATGCGCAGTAATATAACAGAACTACCCGATATATCTCTGTACGGCATACATAAATATTATGGATCTCAGGATAATATGACTCCTGCACTGAATGATATCAATCTTGATGTTGTAAAAGGTGAGTTCCTGGCATTATGTGGCCCTTCAGGTAGCGGTAAAAGTACCCTGCTTAATATACTTTCAGGTATTGATAAACCTACGACGGGTCATGTTTTTTTTTCTTGGGAAAAATCTAAATGCGTTGTCTGAAAAGAATTTGGCGTCCCTACGCAGTCGTCATTTAGGGTTTATTTTTCAGTTTTTCAATTTAATTCCGGTGCTGAGCGTATTTGATAATGTTTTTTATCCTCTAATGCTAAATGGACATTTCAGTGCAAAAGAGGCGAGAGCGCGGAGTTTACATTTTCTCGATAGTGTTGATTTAGCCCATTTAGTGGAGAGAAAACCAGGCCAATTATCAGGTGGCCAACAGCAACGTGTCGCGATTGCAAGAGCGTTAGCACATAGCCCTGAAATCATTGTTGCGGATGAACCTACCGGAAATTTGGATCTGGCTACTGGCGATGCGATTCTCGACCTCCTGTTAGATATTAATCGGCGAACGGAAACGACGTTCATTATCTCCACACATTCGACTCAGCTACAAGAACGAGCGCGTCGGAGAGTGGAAATTAAAGATGGAGCAATAATATATGATTCAGCGAAGCAATCTTTGTAGAGTTTTGCTTCTGTGTTTAACCGCGGTTACATTTTCAGCATTCGCTGAATCGGTAGCCACACCTGTGGCTAATCGTGTGTTACAGGATGGGTTTCCACATGAGCCAGCGTCATTAGCATCGATCACTACACATTTGTTTAAAGAATATGAACGCACTAATAACGTTGGTGTGCTGATTTTTTATTCATGGGGGATGCTACGGCAAGCCGCTCATTATCAGAATGTTAATGATTTGATTCACGCTTCTGAATATGCAAAGACGGGATTTTTCTATCTGGATGAGTCGGTCGATACCCATGAAGATAATTTGCTGATCAGATACTTACGTGCGCGTGTTGATGCGTGGCTTCCGGCTAATTTGGGGCGCTGCGTGATTACGATTGAAGATACCGACTCGCTGATGAGGAATAAAGATAAATTCAGCGCCGAGATTGTTAGAAAGATAAACGAGATGCGTTTACGAGCGCTCCACCAGTGCCATAACAAACAACAAGAAGAACAACTCCTTCAGCAGCTGAGAAGCGTGGGCCAAAACCTTAAAATCGATTATGAAAATAACAATCCACCCCCCTGGGAAATGGCTGAAGTTTTGCAGGTTATTGTTCCGGTTATTAAAGGTGATTAAATGTCAAGGGATGTGATATTCATTAATGGTATTGTAGTGTTGCTATTGCTTTTTGTGATTTATAATATCATTTTCAACTATGGTGATGCTAAATTTTCATTCTTGAATTTACTACGACATCAGCGTAGAACGCTGTCTACGATTTTTGCAATTATTTTAGGCGGTGGTGCGATATTTTTATATGGCGGTTTTATCAAATACTCTTTTTGGATACTCAAAGAGCAGACGATACGAACGAATATTGGTCATGTGCAAATTTATAATAAATCCTACTTTGAAACAGCCAATAAGAATAAGAGCCTTATTGCTGACTATGGTGCACTAAAACATAAGATATTGCAAAATACCTATTTTTCTAATGCTATTTCGACAATTTCCGGCCAGCTTGAGTTTAGCGGGATTATCTCTCACTACGAAAGCGAAACATCAAATTATTTTTCAGCACAAGGCGTTGAGCCATTACCAGCCCTAAAGTTAGGAGCATTTGATAAGATAGTTTATGGAAGCGATCTGTCTCGCGTAAAACATAATGAAATTACGATAGGAAGCGGTCTGGCGAAAACACTTGATAGCCATTATGGTGACTGGCTTGATATCCTGGCGGTTAATGTGTCAGGAGGACAGGGCGCTATTTCAGTAAAGCT
Source organism: Klebsiella sp. 141203 (assembly GCF_032601985.1). NCBI lineage: Bacteria > Pseudomonadati > Pseudomonadota > Gammaproteobacteria > Enterobacterales > Enterobacteriaceae > Klebsiella > Klebsiella sp. 141203. The sequence goes on from NZ_JAQIRL010000006.1 coordinate 198,261, forward strand.
TCGTGGTATTTTTGAGTCGGGGATTAAGGATTATGATGATGTTGTACTAAAGATACCTCTTGATACTGCACAGCGAATCATGGGAACCAATGGCGTCAGTAAAATAGTTATTTTATTAAAACATGATGATGTCGCGCCATTTATTATTCAAATGCGAGAGTTTATCGCTCAACAGGATTTACCTCTTATTGTTAAGGACTGGAAGGAAAGTTCTATTTTTTACCAGCAAGTTGAAGGCATGCTATCTGGTATCTATTTTTTTATCAAAGTCATCGTGGCACTTATTGTGGTATTCATGATCGGTAATTCAATGACCATGAATATCGTTGAACGGACTAAAGAGATCACCACACTACGAGCCATCGGCTTACAGTCCAGCCGTGTGACGCTTTTATTTTGGTTGGAAGGTGTATATATAGGTATTTTAGGTGCATTAGGTAGTCTTGCTTTTGGCTATGCCATTGCATCAATTATTAATATTTCCGGTATTGCGATGCCGCCTTCACCTGGCCAGTCTGTTGGATATACTGCATTTATTATAACCAAAGATGCAGAGTTAATTTGGTTTACCTTAACGTTGCCAATTTTAACATCAGCCGTGGCTTCCATCATTCCTGCATATCGTGCATCGCGGCTTAATATTACTGATGCATTTAAATCTTCATAGAGGCTAGTATGAAAATTGGTGTGTGGTATTTATGCTCTTTGGCAGTATTACTGTATTCATCTGCGGCGCAAGCGACGAAAGTTGACCAGCAGGCTTTGGAAATTATTCGCAAGGCTGATGAGGTTCGTTCTCCAAATGAACCTTTCCGCTATGAAGTAACCGTGTTGGAGTTCAAAGAGGGAATGCAGGAACCCGAAAATAAGCAATCTCTCGATATTTCGATGCGTTTTATTAAGCCCGAAAGCGGTAAGAAAGCTGACGCTCGTTCACTTATACGCTTTACCTATCCTCCGCGAGATAAAGGTAAAGTTATGTTATCTGATTGGTATGACTTATGGTTTTATACACCGGAACTTCGCAGGCCAGTTCCCATTTCGCGTTCACAACGATTAATAGGCCAGATCTCTAATGGCGATGTTATCGTAACGAACTTCGAATATGCCTATGATTCTACGCTCGAGGGCGAGGAACCTTGTGGTGATAAAGTCTGCTATCGCTTATCTCTTACCCGTAAATCTGAGGCCATTACTTATCCAAAAGTGATTTACCTGGTAGAAAAAAATGCAGAGTACCGACCATTTAAGGCATCGTATTACTCACTTGATAATCAATTACTCAAGAATGTTTTGTATAAAAACTATCAAATGGTATTAGGAAAGAACCGGCCAACAGAAATTATTGTGCAGAATACTCGCAACGAAAAGGGATATTCTGTCATGAAGTATAGCAACGTTCGTCTCGAATCCTTACCGGAATTTCACTTCACGAAGGAGTATATTCAGAGGGAAGCAAAGTGAAATTGCTTCTGGCTGCATTACTATTAATTCTAACGTTCATACCATTGTTGGGAATGGCTGACTGTCTTTCCGCGGATGAGATACAGCGTAATGGCCAGTTGGTTTTGACGGAGCAAATATCCTTTACGCATAGAAATGAGTCTTTATGGCGTATCAGTGGATCTAATCCTTATACGACTGATAATGCCTACAATAATATTTCAATCAATGCTTCTAGCACTTGCGACATTATTGATGATATGTTGGTTCTGGATCTTTCATTGTATGGCTTAGGATATCAACCAATGAAAGGTGTCGGGCTATTCGAAGAAGACGATAGTCGCTCTAAAAGCTTAATCGATAGGTTAAAGCTGAACGCAACGTTATCCGAAAGCGTCAGTCTGGAAGGCGGAAAGCTTAGACCGGATCCCGGCGCTTTTCATTTGAGGTCGCCTGCCGCATTGCTGACAACTTATTATGCCGGATTTAAACCTACCCGAATTTACGACCCGGCGTTTAACTCCTCCTATCATGAGCCGTTTTGGGGAGGGCGAGTTTCAGCTGAGTTTCGTGATTATGCATTCTCGCTTACCATCATGCCCAAATTAGTGAGTATTGATAAATATTATGAGTCATCCAGTAACTGGACGGCCAATCAACGGGGCAACAGTAGTGAGTATTATTTATTAACTTACACCGATTATCGTCTTGTTAATCATCGACTGGCAGCAGATATGATGCTTGGCGATTCTCCTTCATTGGCTCTGGCAGATAGCTACAATCTAACTCCGCAGTTTGTTGTCAACGTCGAGGCGGCTTTACACAAAACGCAACAATGGCGTCATTTTTCCCGTGAAAAACGAGATGAGATATTATCTGGGAAATATCCTTCATCGCTTTATACCCAGAATGATAAAACAAACTATGAATTGGCCGTTGGCGGCCAGTATACCACTGACCTTTTTAGCGTATTGGGTATCGAATACTATTATCAGAGTGAAGGGTACTCGAAATCGGCATGGCGGGAGCAAACTGATTTTATTAGGCTGTTAAGTAAGAAAACCGGTATTACCGGATTAGATAAAGTATTTGATGATTATAAGTATCTAATGGGGTCAGAAATAAGTAATACAGGAAACAAAGGAATGTTGCAAGGGCGACATTATATTAATTCATGGTTAAGTTTACAGAATGCAGATCATTCAACCCTTCAACCCTATCTGGTGATGAACGTAGTCGATGGTAGTTCCTTAATTGGAACCCATTACATTAAGCCGCTAAAAGGGTTGGGCGAAAGGGTAGAAATTTATACGGGGTTTTATAGCGCATTAGGTCGTCGTGATTCAGAGTTCGCCCTTTTTGGCGAGACCCTCGGAGTCTATGTCGGATTTAAATACTATTTATAAGGACATATTGTCTATGACAACGTTATCAAAGCAACCGACGGTACTTCTTTTCGCCGGTCAGGGAAACCCTACGGTAGGAATGGGGGCAGATTTATGGGATCTAAACGCAACCACCAGGCGAATCTGGGACTGCGCCAGCGATGTAACAGGGCTGGATCTTCGGCGGTTATGTCAGAAAGGGCCGATGAATCGTCTGGTGAAAACGACGACGCAACAGGCAGCGGTGACGGCTATCAATGTCACGCTCTATAGTCTGTATGCTGAGCAATTCTCTGACGCTAACATTATTGGCTCGTGTGGGCATAGCGTGGGTGAATATAGCGCGCTTTATGCAGCCGGCGCTTTAACGCTGGAGAATGTGTTCAAGTTAATCCTGGCGCGCTCAACTATCATGGATAATTTAAGCAAAATTCGTAAAGGTACAATGCTGGCCGTGAGAGGCGCCGATTTTAAAACGGTAAGCCAGTTAATTAACGACTCCGGGAGTCCGGTTGTCGTGAGTTGTGATAACAGCCTCTATCAGCAGGTGGTTGGCGGTACGCTGCCAGATTTAAGTGAATTCACCGGGGTACTGATGGGAGCAGGCCTGGAGACGGTAAAGTTGAGCGTAAGCGGAGCCTGGCATACGCCTCTGATGGCTGAGGGAGTTCAACCCATGCGGGATGCGCTGAAGATGGTGGAAATTGTACGGCCAAATTATCCTGTACTGATGAATGTCACCGGACGGGAAGAATCTAACCCGCAGCAAATTAGAGAGAACCTTTCTTTGCATTTGACCCACCGGGTACAGTGGACTGCCTCTATGACTGCCTTTCTACAACATATCCCCCTCGTCAGGTTCGTTGAAATCAGTAATAAAGCTTATCTTGGACAATTGCTAAATGACTTCGACGACTTCTCTGCAGAGAATTATATTCATTGTCGAAAAATGTTGTTGGCGTAACGAGGCTATCATGATACCGGATTATCTAACTTTTATTCGACGTCAGGATCGGTCGCTTCTGCCCTATTTGTACTTTATTTGTACACTGCTGATTGCCTTCTACGTTAAAAACAGAGGGTATCTGTTGACCGTGGAAGATGCATTTCCCGTAAGCGCCATTTTTTCGTTAACTATGTTTAGCTTTGTTTATGAGCTTAAAGGTTATTGGTCTTACAAATATGCGATAAAAAATATCAATTTTTCATGGTTTCAAGGGAAAAAGTATTCGCAATTTGAGGTAATACTATGGCATCCGCTCGTTGCTACAGCTTGCTGTTTACTGGGGTGCTACCTGGTTGTTAGAGGATTTCTACTCTTTTTTTCAAGCATTGCCGCGATGGCCTGTATTGTCATCTTTGTGCCGATAATGGTCTATATGATGTGCTGGTTCGCCAGGAATTGTTACGTCAAGCAGTTACAGCAGGCAACTGTGCATACGCTTAAATACCGTAATCTCCACCACTATGCTTGTTTGAACGTTACCGTCACGTTTCTAACCAGTTTTTGGGTTGTCAGTCCGTTGGTAGCGGATGAGGATTTTTCCTTATCAAATGGTTTTTTTTCAGCAAAGTTGATAGTCGCTATGTTGATTCTGTGTTCAGCGATACTGGTGGTCAATTTAATTTTTGCTCATCCCTCCAGACGCTATACTTTTTTAGGACGGCTTTTTCAGAAAGAGTTTGATGTGAATCTGGCGAAAACTATTCCACTTACCCTGATTTATAGGAAACCGCTGTGGTTGCGGTTAGTTATTCTCTTTATTCTTCAACTGTTATGGATCCTCACTTTAAGCCTGTTACTGAAATTATTAGGGTGGGAAATGTATTTTTATGCATATTTCATATTATGTATGATACCTGCGATAGGATATTTTTATTTACATGTTTACTGGCGATGGCATGATGATTACATGACGGCATGTGATATGTATCTCAGATGTGGTGAAAATAATAATTAACATCAAAAAATATGGCCAGTCAGTTTTCTGACTGGCCATATGCTATTTAGCTCTGCAGGGCATCAACAACACCACCCCAGTCAGTAGCAGCATTATAAACAAAGTTTGACCAAACCCCTGATTCAGCATACAGCAGGGAGTTGATATGGTCGGTTATAATGCTTCCCAGGCTAGATGGCGAACCGCCAAGAATATTGGAAACCAAATCAATAGTGGTTTCCAGCGCGGAGGAGGCCAGAATCATACCAGCATTAATACCTGCTGCTACCAGGCCCAGCGCTGATTGAATGGTGAAATCAACCAAAGCGCAAGGCAGGTCGATAATGCCTGCACCAGAGACATATTCCATTTCGTTTGCGGTTAATTCTTTCATTTTTAATTCCATCCTAGATTAATGAATTGTTAATGATGTGCCTATGCACACCGGGCAATATACTAATCAGAGGGTTTTTTATATAATAGTGAATATTTAAATGATCTATTAGTTTTAATGTGAATTAAACTTCACAAAACAGAATTAGAAAAGTGCGGGGGCTTATTACGTCAATTCATGTTTGATAACAGAAGATACCCGAAGGTATCTTCTGTGTGGCCGCGCGTTCAACTTATTGTTTAGAGCGTAGAAATGGGGGCGATTACGAAGTTGCGATAATAGCCTGTTCAACCTCAAAGCGGTTGGTTACTTTGCTGTCAATTTTTATGTAGGCTGAACGTTCTTCAGCGACAATCATGACCTGCTCAACGCCAGGTTTCGACAACAGACGGCGCTGTAGTTCATCATTAATGATGACATCGTCCGGGATCTCAACTCGGAGACTGCTCACGTAAGGTGGTTCGCTCATGGTACTGGCAACCAGCAGCCATAACATTGCGAGCAGGGCCCCAAGCAGGAACACCGTTTGTGAATCAAAGAAACCATCGACCCAGCCGCCGAGGGCGCCACCGATGGCCACGCCGATAAACTGGCTGGTAGAGTAAATACCCATTGCCGTGCCTTTATACCCTGCTGGCGATTCCTTGCTAATTAATGAAGGCAATAATGCTTCCAGGAGGTTAAAGGCGAGAAAGAACAGCTGCACCCCTGCGACTAACTCCCAGAAATAGCCACCTGCGCCCCAGAGTACGATTTCAGCGATGAGGAGTAGGGCGACGCAGAACAGGAACACTCGTTTCATCTTGCGCTTCACTTCCGCATAGATGATGAATGGCACCACGGCGACAAAGGAAATGACCATGGTCACCAGGTAAATTTTCCAGTGCTCGGCGGCCGGGAAACCAGCGGCCTCCAGTTGTCCTGGCAGCGCAACAAAAGTCGACATTAGCATGATGTGCAGACACATAATGCCGAAGTTCAGCTTGAGGAGTTTAGGTTCAGCAAGCACTTTGCTAAAGCAGCCCTTTACCATGCCAGATTCACGGTTAAGTACATGATTGTGGCTATTTGGTACTACCCATAGAGTCAGCAAAATACCGAGGCTGGCCAGAATAGCGATCATCCAGAATAGCGCATGCAATCCTAACTGGTGAGTGACAATAGGGCCGAGCACCATGGCGATAGCAAAGGTCACGCCAAAACTGACGCCAATGAAGGCCATGGCTTTGGTACGGTTCTGTTCGCGGGTTAAATCAGAAAGTAGTGCCATGACGGCGGCGGCGATAGCGCCAGAGCCCTGCAGCGCGCGGCCAAGAATAATACCCCAGATGGAATCGGTCAGCGCGGCGATGATGCTGCCGATAACAAATATCAGCAAACCGCCAATAATTAACGGTTTACGGCCAATGCGGTCAGACAGGAGACCGAACGGGATCTGGAAGACGGCCTGGGCGAGCCCGTAAATACCAATAGCCAAACCAATCAGCGCTTCGCTAGCCCCCTGCAGCGCCATGCCATATGTGGTCAAAACGGGCAGGACCATAAACATGCCGAGCATGCGCAGTGAAAACACGGTCCCTAAACCCCAGGTTGCGCGCAGTTCTCCTGGCGTCATTTTGTTATCGTTCATTACCACCTCAATATAAAAACTGTGACTAGTGTAGTGGGGGGATAAGGACGCGTAAATAAATGTTTGTTTAGCAGATATTACGACTGTGTTGCGTAATAGAAGAAGGGATGAGAACCCGAGGCTAAAATGGTAAAGCGCTAAATAAAAGCGTTAAAACAACAGAAAGGGCAGAAATGAAACCTGCCCTTATCATTATACCGATTAGGACGCAGCCTGATCCAGGAAGCTGTTCCAGTCGGTTGCGGCGTTATTCACGAAAGTATTCCAGCTGTTTCCAGCAGTGGAAACGAAGTTTGCCCAGTTTTCCTGACCGGTGCTAACTACGCTTTCCCAGTTTGCTTGTCCAAGGAGGAATTTACCAAATTCAATTGCGCTATCGCCAACGAAAGAGGCGAAAGCCAGACCGGAGGTCAGTGCAAATGAGGTAAATCCTGCTGCAGAATTAGCGACAAAGCTGGCGAAGCCGGTTGCAGCGCTCACCAGGTTGAAACCACCTGAGACAGATTCCATTTCGTTGAATGTTAATTCTTTCATTGTTATTCCTTGCTATTAAAAATCCATATTTTCGGTAGACGTTTGCCTACCGTGCAAGGCTAGCACCATCTCCGCTAATGGCGCGAGATGGGCGGCGGTTAGCGATGCTCAATTTTTTCCTCAATTTTTAGCTGCGTGATGAGTGAAGAAAATGAAGTAGAAAAGTGAGGGGAGGGCGGTATTAATGAAGTAATCCGATGTTGGCGCATAAAAAAGCCCCCGACTAGCGGAGGCTCTTTTCATTTCACATTAGCGTAATCTTATCTGACGTAAGCCAGCAGATTATGTGAATCCGGCACCATGAAATCGACAGACATCATGACTGACAGCGCGGTGATGGCGACGATGGAAAAGACGAACAGCTTACGTGCCCAGACTTTATCATCCGCCACTTTATACCCGCGAAGCGCCATGCCAAGCCACCAGACGCTTACGGCGGCAGCGACGACCAGATATTTGTATCCGGCATAACCACCAAGGGAAAGCATCAGCGTTGCCACGGCAAAGGCCACGATGTACAGCGTGATATGGTTTTTCGCGACGGAGATACCTTTCACTACCGGCAGAACCGGAATATTCGCCGCCTGATAATCCTTGAAACGGAAGATCGCGATGGCGTAAGAGTGAGGCATCTGCCACAGGCTAAAGATCGCCAGCAGAATCGCCGCGCCGCTGTCAAAATCACCGGTTACCGCGCAGTAGCCAATCACCGGCGGCGCAGCGCCGGAGAGTGAGCCAATCAGCGTGCCGTAGACGGAGTGGCGTTTCATGTACAGGCTGTAGATGCCGACATAAACCACAAACCCCATCACGCCAAGCCAGCAGGCCAGCGGGTTGGCGCCGAACCACAACAGCATGAAGCCAGCAATACCCAGCAAGGTGGCGTATACCAGCGATGATTCTGGCGAGATCAGCCCTTTGACCAGCACCCGGTTTTTCGTCCGTTCCATCTTACGATCGATATCACGGTCGATGTAGTTGTTGAAAACACAACCCGAGGCGACCACCAGGGATACTCCGAGGAGCGTCCAGACGAACAGCGGATAGTCGATGTGGCCTTTGGAGGCCAGCAGGAAACCGCCGATCACGGAGATCAGGTTGCCAAAAATGATGCCTGGTTTCGTTACTTGCAGGTATTGCTTAAACATACTCGCCGCTCTTAGTGCATCATCATGTTGTAGTTGAGGTTCCACATAATCCAGATGGAGCCGACAACTACGATAGCAATGATGATTACGGTGAAGATAAACGCGGTCAGGTTCCAACCTTCGTCTGATTTACTGTTCATGTGCAGGAAGTACACCAGGTGTACCAGAATCTGCACCACAGCCGTGACCAGGATGGTTCCCAGAATCGCTGCATGCGAGGCAGAGCCACTCATAACCATTGCAAACGGGATAGCCGTCAGAATGATCGACAGGATGAACCCTGTCATGTAGCTCTTCACGCTGCCGTGAGAAGCGCCGCTATGATCGGTAGAATGACTCATTACATCGCCCCCATCAGATAAACAACAGAGAACACGCAGATCCACACCACATCCAGGAAGTGCCAGAACAGGCTCAGGCACATAATACGGGTACGGTTAGTGTTGGTCAGGCCGCGACGCGATACCTGAACCATCAGCACCGCCATCCACAGCAGACCGGAGGTGACGTGCAGACCGTGGGTACCAACCAGCGCGAAGAACGCTGACAAGAAGCCGCTACGATCCGGACCCATACCTTCAACAATCAGGTGATGGAATTCATAGATTTCCATACCAACGAACCCTGCACCGAAGAGGAAGGTCAGGGCGAGCCAGGAAACGACCTGGCTCTTGTTGTTTTTGTACATGGCGATAGCCGCCATGCCATAGGTGATGGAGCTGAATAACAGCAGTGCGGTTTCAACCAGAACGAACGGCAGTTCAAAGATATCTTTACCCGCCGGGCCGCCAGCCGTGCCGTTCACCAGAACGGCATAGGTTGCGAACAGCGTAGCGAAGATAATGCAGTCGCTCATCAGGTAGATCCAGAAACCGAAGACTTTCATCGGTCCTGTATCATGGTGCCCGTGTTCATGCGCGTGGGCATTGTGCGCAAGAGTATCAGTTGCCATTTTTCAGCCCTGCTTTGTTAATCTCATCGAAATGCTGATTTTCCAGTTTTTCGACTTCCGCAACCGGTACGTAGTAATCCACGTCCTCGTCAAAGCTCTTGATAATCCAGGTCACTACGATGCCGGCGAAACCAACAATCGCCATCCACCAGATATGCCAGATCATCGCGAAGCCAAACACCGTTGCGAATGCAGCAATGATGATGCCCGCGCCGCTGTTTTTCGGCATATGAATTTCTTCATAATGCGCAGGTTGCTTGTACGCTTCGCCTTTTTCTTTCATTTCCCAGAACGCGTCACGTTCGTGAACGTTAGGAACGACTGCGAAGTTATAGAACGGCGGTGGAGAAGAGGTTGCCCACTCCAGAGTACGGCCGCCCCATGGGTCGCCGGTCAGGTCACGGTTCTGATCGCGATCGCGGATAGAAACGTAGAACTGAATCAGCTGGCACAGGATACCGCAAGCGATCAGCGCCGCGCCGCATGCTGCAACTACCAGCATGGAGTGGAACTGCGGATCGATGTCCTGGCTCAGGCGACGGGTCATCCCCATGAAGCCCAGCACGTACAGTGGCATAAATGCTACGAAGAAGCCGATGATCCAGAACCAGAATGCGCGTTTACCCCAGGTTTCGTTCAGGGTGAAACCAAAGGCTTTCGGCCACCAGTAGGTCAGACCTGCGAAGCAACCGAATACCACGCCGCCGATGATGACGTTATGGAAGTGCGCAATCAGGAACAGACTGTTGTGCAGTACGAAGTCTGCGCCCGGTACCGCCAGCAGAACGCCGGTCATCCCACCAACGGAGAAGGTAACGATGAAGCCGATAGTCCACATCATCGCCGAGTTGAAGACGATGCGGCCCTGGTACATGGTGAACAGCCAGTTGAAGATCTTAACCCCGGTCGGGATCGCGATAATCATAGTGGTAATACCGAAGAAGGCGTTTACGTTCGCGCCGGCACCCATGGTGAAGAAGTGGTGCAGCCAAACGATGAACGACAGAACGGTAATACAGACGGTTGCCCACACCAGCGAGGTGTAACCAAACAGACGTTTACGCGAGAAGGTTGCTGCGACTTCGGAGAAGACCCCGAATACCGGCAGAACCAGAATGTACACTTCCGGGTGACCCCAGGCCCAAATCAGGTTGATGTACATCATCATGTTGCCACCCATATCGTTGGTAAAGAAATGGGTGCCCAGGTAGCGGTCCAGGGTCAGCAGCGCGACGGTGACGGTCAGAATTGGGAAGGAGGCGATAATCAGGATGTTGGCGCACAGAGATGCCCAGGAGAATACCGGCATCTTGAACATGGTCATGCCAGGGGCACGCATCTTGATAATGGTCACAAAGAAGTTGATACCGGTCAGGGTAGTACCGATACCGGAGAGCTGCAGCGCCCAAATCCAGTAATCGACCCCTACGCCAGGACTGTACTCAATTCCCGAAAGCGGCGGATACGCCAGCCAACCGGTCTGTGCGAACTCACCGACGCCCAGAGACAGGTTAACCAGAATCACGCCCACAACCGTGAACCAGAAGCTCAGGTTGTTGAGGAACGGGAACGCAACGTCACGCGCGCCGAGCTGAAGCGGAACCACCAGGTTCATCAGGCCGATAACGAATGGCATTGCCACGAAGAAGATCATGATAACGCCGTGGGCGGTAAAGATCTGATCGTAGTGATGAGGCGGCAGGAATCCTGCTTCCCCGGCTGAAGCCAGCACCTGCTGGCTACGCATCATAACGGCGTCGGCAAAGCCACGCAGCAGCATGACGATTGCCACGATAACGTACATGATACCGAGACGTTTGTGGTCGACGGACGTCAGCCACTCGTTCCATAGGTAGGACCACTTACCGAAGTAAGTGATCGCTGCCAGTATCGCCAGTCCCCCGACGATGATTGCAGCAACCGTTACCACGATAATAGGTTCGTGGTAGGGCACTGCATCCAGTGTAAGTTTTCCGAACATCGTTTTCTTCCTCGGCCCCTTAGTGAGCGGTTTCCGCGTGGCTCATGTCCATGCCTTCCATCCCTTCGTGCGCAGCGTGCTCGCCTTCAGGTTTAGACATGTTCATGCTCTCGTGAGACATGAATTTGTTAACAACGTCTTTGAACAAATCCGGTTTCACGTTAGAGAAGTATTCCACTTTGTTGTTTTCGCTAGGCACAGCCACTTTGTCGAATGCAGCCATGGAGTCCATGGAGTTCGGGGACTGTTTCGCTTTTGCTACCCACTGATCGAAGGTTGCACGATCCGGGGTGGCGATAGCCTTGAACTTCATACCAGAGAAGCCCGGGCCACTATAGCTTGCGGAGATACCGTCATAAGTGCCTGCTTCATCAGCGATGAGGTGCAGCTGAGTCTGCATCCCGGCCATCGCATAAATCTGGCTACCTAAGCGCGGAATAAAGAACGAGTTCATCACGGAGTTGGAAGTGACTTTAAAGTGCACCGGTACGTTCGCCGGGAAGGCGATTTCGTTGACGGTAGCGATACCCTGTTCCGGGTAAATAAAGAACCATTTCCAGTCCATCGATACAACTTCGATGGTGATTGCTTTCTCGTCGTGGACAAGCGGTTTGCTTGGCTCCAGAGCGTGAGTGGTTTTCCAGGTCAGAACGGCCAGGAACAAGATGATCAGAATAGGAACCGTCCAGACCACAGCTTCAACTTTGTTGGAGTGTGACCAGTTCGGGCTATACTTCGCATCTTTATTGCTCGCGCGATACTTCCAGGCAAATCCTACTGCCATTAAGACGGCGGGAATAACGACAATCATCATCAGGCCGAATGCCGTCAGAATCAAAGAGCGTTGCTCCAGTCCAATCTGTCCTTTTGGGTCAAGGAGCGCAGAATCACAACCACTGAGTAATACAGTACCTGCGATTAATGACATCCATCCCAAACTTTTATTGTATTTCCTGAGTCTCATTGAACGACCTCAATTCCACGGGATCTGGTGGCGTTTAAAGTGTATGGGCATTTTACGGTAAGGTTGCATTACTGTAAACACGATTGGATCTGTGTCAGTTCTGTGTTAGCGGGTTCTGCTTGGATTGTCACATATGTTACGGAATGTGACGTAATTGCTTGCAAAGCCTGATTTACGCTGGATCTATAACGAAAGGGATAAGAAAGGGAATGCTTATGGAGTTACGAGTATAAACATCGTAAAAATAACACAAATAATTAACAATTAATTATCAAATAAAAGACATAAAGAAAACGTTAAAATAAAGTAACGCTGCTGAATCGGTTAAATTAATTAAAGAATCGCGTAAAAATTGTCAATAATTTCCAGAAATCTAAAACGCACAAAACAACAAATCAGCTCCCAGGGAAAATAAAATCGCTAATAAGCCGTTATAATTACCTCGGGTAATTAAAACGGCTATTAACGGTTTGGCGAAAATTAAATCAGCTGCGTTTTGCGTAGCGCCATATAGTCCAGAACAGCGCCGAGCAAAATACCACCGATAGCGGTCAGTGCGGCGACTTCCAGTAGGCCTGGCAGGAAGGAGAAAGAGGTGTAATCCAGCGCGTTCATCGCCAACAGCAGCAGCCATATCGCCAGCATCAAACAACCTACCGCCAGGATAACCAGCGCCAGGGCGTAAGTCTGAGGGTATTGCGTGCGCGGCAAGAAGCTTTCCGTTCGTTGAGTATATTCCAGCGTACGCCGACACAGAAGCAGGAGCAAAATCCCCGGCACGGCGGCAACGACGGAGAAAAGATAAAACGTCGGCCAGCCGTTCGCTTCGACAAACCAGCCGGCAATCGGCCCAACGTAAACGCGACCTACCGCCGACAGCGCCGACAGCAGCGCAAACTGAGTGGCGGAAAACGACTTGTTACACAGCGTCATTAACAGGGCGACAAACGCCGCGGTGCCCATCCCGCCGCACAGGTTTTCAAAAAATACCGCCGCCGCCATCGAATAAAGGTGTTTATCGGTGACCGAGAGGATCCAGTATCCGGCGTTGGAGGCCCCCTGCAGCAGGCCAAAAATTAGCAGGGCGCGGAACAGCGTCAGGCGCTGCATCAGCACACCGCCGTAGAGGGCGCCGACAATGGTGGCGAACAGGCCCAACGTTTTATTCACCATCCCGACTTCACCGGCATCAAAACCAACGCCGCGAATCAGGAAAGTGGTGGTCAGGCTCATGGCGAAGGCATCACCAAGCTTATAAAGGACAATTAACAGCAGGATAAGCCAGGCGTTGTTGCGGCCGAAGAAGTCGCGCAGCGGCGCGGCAACGGCCTGCTCAAGAGATTTCGGTACCGGAATGACGTCGCTGGGCTCCGGCGCCAGCAGCGTGGCGATAATGCACGGAATAAGCAGCGCGGCCATTAGCCAGTACATCCCCTGCCAGCCCAGCCAACGGTCGGCCAACCAGAGCGCTAACCCTCCGGATACCAGCATCCCCAGGCGATAGCCGAGCACGCTTATCGCCGCACCGGCGCCGCGTTCTTCCGCCGGGAGGACGTCCGTTTTCCAGGCATCAAAGACGATATCCTGCGACGCGGAGCAAAAGGCGATAACCACAGCCAGCGCCGCCATCCAGCGCAACTGCGTTGAAGGTTCAAGAAAGCCCATCGCGGCGATGGCGACGAGTAGCGCAAGCTGAGTCGTCAGCAGCCAGCCGCGGCGGCGGCCTAAAAACGGCGGCGTGTAGCGGTCCATTAATGGCGACCACAAAAATTTAAACACGTAGGCCTGACCGACGAGAGAGAAGAAGCCGATAGTTTTTAAATCGATATTTTCAACGGTCATCCATGCTTGCAGCGTGCCGGAAGTCAGTGCGAGAGGTAAACCAGAGGCAAAGCCGAGGATCAGCAAAATAGCTGATTTGGGCTGCTGAAAAATACGCAAGTAGTGATTGGACATGGCATATAGAGCAGGCCCGGAGTGAACCGGGCCTGCTATTTTATTAACGAGCGTTTTGTTTGATGAAGTCGTGAATGCTGGTGTCCTGCGCCATGTCGGCGATGGTATCGGTCAGCACGCTATTAACCGCGTTAGCAATGTTCTCGTTGGAAGCCTGGAAAGCGCCCTCAACGGAGTAGCTGGCGCGGTAGTTCTTAGTCATCTTGTTGCCGTTAGCGGCGGTGGCGACGATGGCGATATCCGCTTTGGTGGCGATGTTGTAACGCACGTTGCCCTGTGAGACGTCAGCATACAGTTTGTTAACAATGATCTGCAGGTCGACGGCGCCGTTCGGGCCAATCATGTAGCCGCGCGACGTCATTTGCTTCTCAAGCACTTCCTGCAGCAGGAAGCGCAGGTCGCGAGAGGCGGTCAGGGTCACCAACTGGTTGTTGCGGGTGACTTTCGCCAGCGCCTGATCGGTACGCTGGTCCGCGCCGTTAATGCTGACGGTAACGCCCATCAGGCTCGGATCCTGCTGCGGCAGGGTGATTTTCGGTGATACTTCAATGGTCGTCGGTGGAGTGGCGCATCCTGCCAGTACAAACATCGCGACCAACGGGAATAGAATTTTCTTCAGCATGTTCAGGGTCTCAACGCACGGTGTTGTTATACCCGTCATAATTCAGGTTTCAGGCGCTACGGGGTTATCGTGGGCGCTTTTTTCTGCAACTCGAAGTAGTTAGGGTGTTTAAGGAAAATTCCCGCCATCATAACATCGCCAACGGTGAGGGGAAGTGGCTACGAGTGGAAAATCATCGTGTTGTGCGTTTTATGACCTCGTCCCATTTCCGGTGGCGATTTGGCCTGGAGATATCAGTAAACCTGATACTTTTGCGTGAAAATATCAGAGGAATGCTAATTTTTTGTTGTTTTCTGCCAATGGAAGCGGTAAAAGCGGCTAACATTTAAAGGGAAAGGCGGCATCTCAGCGTTGTCGGAGGAGAAAATTCATGATGATACGTGAGCAGATCGAAGCAAAACTTAGAGCAGCGTTCGACCCGATGTATCTGGAAGTCGTGGATGAAAGCTATCGGCACAACGTCCCTGCGGGCTCTGAAAGTCATTTTAAAGTGGTGTTGGTGAGCGACCGCTTCACCGGCGAACGTTTCCTTAATCGTCATCGTATGATTTACGGTACGTTGACCGAGGAGCTGTCAAGCACCGTGCACGCGCTGGCGCTGCATACCTATACGATTAAAGAGTGGGAAGGGCTACAGGATACCGTCTTTGCCTCTCCGCCCTGCCGCGGAGCGGGGAGCATCGCGTAAAAATCACATTTGCAACCGCTGGCGCTTTTCCAGTATGTTGCGTGAAGATTTAGCAAAAACGGCCTGCGGGCCGTTTTCTTTTGCCTGGAAAATGCGCAAAGTTCGCGCTTTTGCAGGCAAATTTGAGCGGGAAATGTGAAAAACCCCGCAGCAGTGGGTGACAACCGTTCTCGACTCACAAAAGTGATGCCGCTATAATGCCGCGTCTTATATATGAATGTCTTCGGGATGATTCTGACGACAGGGAATGTGTTTCTGATTTGAAGAGGGCATCCCGGTTCTGCGAAGCCACCTACACGCGCTTCCAGAGTTGACCGAGCACTGTGATTTTTTTGAGGTAACAAGATGCAAGTTTCAGTTGAAACCACTCAGGGCCTTGGGCGCCGTGTAACGATTACTATCGCCGCTGACAGCATCGAGAATGCTGTCAAAAGCGAGCTGGTCAACGTAGCGAAAAAAGTTCGCATTGACGGCTTCCGTAAAGGCAAAGTGCCGATGAATGTTGTTGCTCAGCGTTATGGCGCTTCCGTTCGCCAGGACGTGCTGGGCGACCTGATGAGCCGTCATTTCGTTGACGCGATCATCAAAGAGAAAATTAATCCGGCCGGCGCGCCGAACTACGTTCCGGGCGAATACAAGCTGGGCGAAGACTTCACCTACGCGGTAGAGTTCGAAGTGTATCCGGAAGTTGAACTGAAAGGTCTGGACGCGATCGAAGTTGAAAAACCGGTTGTTGAAGTCACCGACGCTGACGTTGACGGCATGCTGGACACCCTGCGCAAGCAGCAGGCGAACTGGAAAGAAAAAGAAGGCGCCGTTGACGCTGAAGATCGCGTTACCATCGACTTCACCGGTTCCGTAGACGGCGAAGAGTTCGAAGGCGGTAAAGCGTCTGACTTCGTACTGGCGATGGGCCAGGGTCGTATGATCCCGGGCTTCGAAGACGGTATCAAAGGCCACAAAGCTGGCGAAGAGTTCACCATTGACGTGACCTTCCCGGAAGAGTACCACGCTGAAAACCTGAAAGGTAAAGCCGCTAAGTTCGTTATCAACCTGAAAAAAGTTGAAGAACGCGAACTGCCGGAACTGACTGCTGAATTCATCAAACGTTTCGGCGTTGAAGATGGTTCCGTAGAAGGTCTGCGCGCTGAAGTGCGTAAAAACATGGAACGCGAGCTGAAAGGCGCCGTGCGTAACCGCGTTAAATCTCAGGCTATCGAAGGCCTGGTGAAAGCGAACGACATCGACGTTCCGGCTGCTCTGATCGACAGCGAAATCGACGTACTGCGTCGTCAGGCTGCTCAGCGTTTCGGCGGTAACGAGAAACAGGCTCTGGAACTGCCTCGCGAACTGTTCGAAGAGCAGGCTAAACGTCGCGTAGTTGTTGGCCTGCTGCTGGGCGAAGTGATTCGCACCAACGAGCTGAAAGCTGACGAAGAGCGCGTGAAAGGCCTGATCGAAGAGATGGCTTCCGCGTACGAAGATCCGTCAGAAGTGGTTGAGTTCTACAGCAAAAACAAAGAGCTGATGGACAACATGCGCAACGTGGCGCTGGAAGAGCAGGCTGTTGAAGCCGTGCTGGCGAAAGCTAAAGTGTCTGAAAAAGCCACTTCCTTCAACGAACTGATGAACCAGCAGGCGTAATTTCGCCCGGCTGTTTAAAGTTCGCGCAAAAACCCGTTGCCGAAAGGCTGCGGGTTTTTTTATTGCAATGATAGGCTTAGGATGAGTGCTAAAACACATTTTCAGTGATAGCGTTACTCCAAAAGGTTGTTATGCTTGAATTATGGCTGCGCCATCCCCATAACCGGGGGACGTATCTGCATCCGCAGCGTCAGAAATAATGACCAGCTCAACGTATCAGTGCCCTGCGGATAGAAACTCTGGCTGATAATCCGTCCATAAGGTTACAATCAGTGCAGCAGGTTTTTTCAAAATTAATCCAGGAGACGGAAATGTCATACAGTGGCGAACGAGATAACTTTGCACCCCATATGGCCCTGGTGCCGATGGTCATTGAACAGACCTCACGCGGTGAACGTTCTTTTGATATCTATTCCCGTCTGCTCAAGGAACGCGTTATTTTCCTGACCGGCCAGGTGGAAGACCACATGGCTAATCTGATCGTGGCGCAGATGCTGTTTCTGGAAGCGGAAAATCCAGAAAAAGATATTTACCTGTACATTAACTCTCCGGGCGGCGTGATCACCGCCGGGATGTCAATTTACGACACCATGCAGTTCATCAAGCCGGATGTCAGCACTATCTGTATGGGGCAGGCGGCTTCAATGGGCGCCTTCCTGCTGACCGCCGGGGCGAAAGGTAAGCGTTTCTGCCTGCCGAACTCCCGCGTGATGATTCACCAGCCGCTGGGCGGCTATCAGGGCCAGGCGACGGATATCGAAATCCATGCCCGTGAAATTCTGAAAGTGAAAGGGCGCATGAATGAACTGATGGCGCATCATACGGGTCAATCCCTTGAGCAGATCGAGCGCGATACCGAGCGTGACCGCTTCCTGTCGGCGTCGGAAGCGGTGGAATACGGCCTGGTTGATTCCATCTTGACCCATCGTAATTGATGCCCGTGGCGTAAGGGTGCCGCTATACTTGTTTTAACTACTGGGCGGCACAACGCGTGATCGCGACTTGCGCCTGAGAATGGCATTTGCGTCGTCATCTGCGGCACAAAGAACTTAAGAAGAGGTTTGGACTCATGACAGATAAACGCAAAGATGGTTCGGGCAAACTGTTGTACTGCTCTTTTTGCGGCAAAAGCCAGCATGAAGTGCGTAAGCTGATCGCCGGGCCATCCGTGTATATCTGCGACGAATGCGTTGACTTATGTAACGACATCATTCGCGAAGAGATTAAAGAAGTCGCTCCGCACCGCGAGCGCAGCGCGCTGCCGACGCCGCACGAAATTCGCCACCATCTGGACGATTATGTTATCGGCCAGGAACAGGCGAAAAAAGTGCTGGCCGTGGCGGTATACAACCACTACAAACGTCTGCGCAACGGCGACACCAGCAATGGCGTAGAACTGGGTAAAAGCAACATTCTGCTGATCGGGCCGACCGGCTCCGGTAAAACGCTGTTGGCTGAAACGCTGGCGCGTCTGTTGGATGTTCCGTTTACTATGGCCGATGCCACCACGCTGACCGAAGCGGGTTACGTGGGTGAAGACGTGGAAAACATCATTCAGAAGCTGCTGCAGAAATGCGATTACGATGTGCAGAAAGCGCAGCGCGGCATCGTGTACATCGATGAAATCGACAAAATTTCCCGTAAATCGGATAACCCGTCGATTACCCGCGATGTGTCCGGCGAGGGCGTTCAGCAGGCGCTGCTGAAGCTAATCGAAGGCACCGTAGCCGCTGTTCCGCCACAGGGCGGGCGTAAACATCCGCAGCAGGAGTTCTTGCAGGTCGATACCTCCAAGATTCTGTTTATCTGCGGCGGCGCGTTCGCAGGCCTGGATAAAGTGATTTCCCATCGTGTAGAAACCGGCTCCGGCATTGGTTTTGGCGCGACGGTTAAAGCGAAATCCGACAAAGCCAGCGAAGGCGAGCTGCTGGCGCAGGTCGAGCCGGAAGATCTGATCAAGTTTGGTCTGATCCCGGAGTTTATCGGCCGTCTGCCGGTTGTCGCGACGCTGAATGAACTGAGTGAAGAAGCGCTGATTCAGATCCTGAAAGAGCCGAAAAACGCCCTGACTAAGCAGTATCAGGCGCTGTTTGGCCTCGAAGGCGCTGAGCTGGAATTCCGTGATGAAGCGCTGGATGCGATCGCCAAGAAAGCGATGGCGCGTAAAACCGGCGCCCGTGGTCTGCGCTCGATCGTTGAAGCCGCGCTACTCGACACCATGTACGATCTGCCGTCCATGGAAGATGTCGAAAAAGTGGTGATTGACGAGTCGGTGATCGAAGGTCAGAGCAAGCCGCTGCTGATCTACGGCAAGCCGGAAGCGCAGCAGGCATCTGGCGAATAATTCGCCAATCGACACAAGCAGTTAAGCAAAAAGGGGGGATTTTATCCCCCCTTTTATTTTTCCTGTGTTCCCGCCGTTGAATGTATGGAATACATCCCCATATACTGGATTACATATTAACGGCGACGCGTTAATGAAGGTGTCGTCGGCTACCTGGCGGACTTTAAACTAAGAGAGAGCTCTATGAATCCTGAGCGTTCTGAACGCATTGAAATCCCCGT
Organism: Klebsiella sp. 141203; assembly: GCF_032601985.1. Classification (NCBI taxonomy): domain Bacteria; kingdom Pseudomonadati; phylum Pseudomonadota; class Gammaproteobacteria; order Enterobacterales; family Enterobacteriaceae; genus Klebsiella; species Klebsiella sp. 141203. The sequence continues at coordinate 218,107 of NZ_JAQIRL010000006.1, forward strand.
ATTGCCGTTGCGCGATGTGGTGGTTTATCCGCACATGGTCATACCCCTGTTTGTAGGGCGGGAAAAATCTATCCGTTGTCTGGAAGCGGCCATGGACCATGATAAAAAAATCATGCTGGTCGCGCAGAAAGAAGCGTCGACGGATGAGCCGGGTGTAAACGATCTTTTCACCGTCGGGACCGTGGCGTCAATTTTGCAAATGCTGAAGCTGCCGGACGGCACTGTGAAAGTGCTGGTGGAAGGCTTGCAGCGTGCGCGTATTACTGCGCTGTCTGATAACGGCGAGCACTTCTCCGCCAAAGCAGAGTACCTTGCTTCTCCGGTCATTGAAGAGCGTGAGCAGGAAGTGCTGGTGCGTACGGCTATCAGCCAGTTTGAAGGCTACATCAAGCTGAACAAAAAAATCCCACCGGAAGTGTTGACGTCGCTCAATAGCATCGACGATCCCGCGCGTCTGGCGGATACCATCGCTGCGCATATGCCGCTTAAGCTGGCGGACAAACAGTCCGTGCTGGAGATGTCCGACGTGAATGAACGTCTGGAATATCTGATGGCGATGATGGAATCTGAAATCGATCTGCTGCAGGTTGAGAAACGCATTCGCAACCGCGTGAAAAAGCAGATGGAAAAATCTCAGCGTGAGTACTATCTGAATGAGCAAATGAAAGCCATCCAGAAAGAGCTCGGCGAGATGGATGACGCCCCGGACGAAAACGAAGCGCTGAAGCGTAAGATCGACGCGGCGAAAATGCCGAAAGAGGCGAAAGAAAAAACTGAAGCGGAACTGCAAAAGCTGAAGATGATGTCCCCGATGTCGGCGGAAGCTACCGTCGTGCGCGGCTACATCGACTGGATGGTGCAGGTGCCGTGGAATGCCCGTAGCAAGGTCAAAAAAGATCTGCGTCAGGCGCAAGAGATCCTCGATACCGACCACTATGGTCTGGAGCGAGTCAAGGACCGCATCCTTGAGTACCTTGCGGTGCAGAGCCGCGTTAACAAGCTGAAAGGGCCGATCCTGTGCCTGGTTGGGCCGCCGGGGGTGGGTAAAACCTCGCTGGGTCAATCGATTGCCAAAGCCACCGGGCGTAAATACGTACGCATGGCGCTGGGCGGCGTGCGTGATGAAGCGGAAATCCGCGGTCACCGCCGTACCTACATTGGCTCAATGCCGGGTAAACTGATCCAGAAAATGGCGAAAGTCGGGGTGAAAAACCCACTGTTCCTGCTGGATGAGATCGACAAAATGTCCTCCGACATGCGCGGTGACCCGGCTTCAGCACTGCTGGAGGTACTGGATCCGGAACAGAACGTGGCCTTTAACGACCACTATCTGGAAGTGGACTACGATCTCAGCGACGTGATGTTCGTGGCGACCTCCAACTCCATGAATATCCCTGCGCCGCTGCTGGACCGTATGGAAGTGATTCGTCTCTCCGGTTATACCGAAGATGAAAAACTGAACATTGCTAAGCGTCACCTGCTGCCGAAGCAGATCGAACGCAATGCGCTGAAAAAGGGCGAGCTGACGGTCGACGATAGCGCCATTATCGGCATTATTCGTTACTACACTCGTGAAGCGGGCGTTCGTAGCCTGGAGCGTGAAATCTCCAAGCTGTGCCGTAAAGCCGTTAAGCAGTTGTTGCTTGATAAATCGCTGAAACATATCGAGATTAACGGTGAAAACCTGCACGATTATCTCGGCGTACAGCGCTTTGACTACGGCCGTGCGGATAGCGAAAACCGCGTAGGTCAGGTCACCGGTCTGGCGTGGACGGAAGTGGGCGGCGATTTGCTGACCATCGAAACCGCCTGCGTTCCGGGTAAAGGCAAGTTGACCTACACCGGTTCACTGGGCGAAGTCATGCAGGAGTCGATTCAGGCTGCGCTGACCGTGGTTCGCGCGCGTGCTGAGAAGCTCGGTATTAACCCGGACTTCTACGAAAAACGCGATATTCACGTGCACGTACCGGAAGGGGCTACGCCGAAAGATGGCCCGAGCGCCGGTACGGCGATGTGCACCGCGTTGGTTTCCTGCCTGACCGGTAACCCGGTACGCGCCGATGTGGCGATGACAGGGGAAATCACCCTGCGCGGTCAGGTGCTGCCAATCGGCGGCCTGAAGGAAAAACTGCTGGCTGCGCATCGTGGAGGCATTAAGACTGTTCTGATTCCTTACGAAAACAAGCGTGACCTTGAAGAAATTCCGGAAAACGTTATCGCCGATTTGGATATCCACCCGGTACAGCGAATCGAGGAAGTTCTGACACTTGCTCTGCAAAATGAACCGTTTGGCATGCAGGTCGTAAGCGCAAAATAGTGATATCGCGCAAATAGCGTTAAGAAAAGTGGGGCTGGTGAGTAAATTCGTACTTGCCAGCCTTTTTTTGTGTAGCTAACTTAGATCGCTGGCAGGGGTCATCGACAACTCTGTTGTAAGGGCATGACAGTCCTGATATAACTGCTGCGCGGTCGCGCCATGAAGGATTCTGGTGCGATATAAATTATAAAGAGAGGAAGAGAACAGTGAATAAATCTCAACTGATTGACAAAATTGCTGCGGGTGCGGACATTTCTAAAGCTGCAGCTGGACGTGCGTTAGATGCTTTGATCGCTTCTGTTACTGAATCTCTGCAAGCTGGGGATGATGTTGCGCTGGTAGGGTTCGGTACTTTTGCTGTTAAAGAGCGTGCTGCCCGTACTGGTCGCAACCCGCAAACAGGTAAAGAAATTACCATTGCTGCCGCTAAAGTACCGGGCTTCCGTGCAGGTAAAGCGCTGAAAGACGCGGTAAACTAATCGGCACTCCCGTCAGGGAATGTGACGAAGTACAAGGGCGCATCGCGAGATGTGCCTTTTTTATTTGTCCAGAACGCGACTTTATGTGTGTTTATGCGCACTTGTGGGCTGACAATTGCCCCGTTTTCTTGTCAAAATACGTCCTCACGCGCGGCAGGCATCACGTGCTATGCTGCGCGAGCTAAAGTCATCTACAGCGGAGCGTTGTTACACCATGATGGACAACCTACGCACGGCCGCCAACAGCGTCGTGCTCAAGATTATTTTCGGTATCATTATTGTCTCGTTCATTTTGACCGGGGTGAGTGGTTACCTGATTGGCGGCGGCAACAACTATGCCGCAAAAGTGAATGGTCAGGAGATTGGCCGGGCGCAGTTTGAAAATGCCGTTGCCAGCGAGCGTAACCGCATGCAGCAGCAGTTAGGCGATCAGTTCTCTGAGCTGGCGGCCAACGAAAACTACATGAAGACCATGCGTCAGCAGGTGCTGAACCGCCTGATCGATGAATCGCTGCTGGACCAGTATGCTCGTGAGCTGGGCCTGAGCATCAGCGACGACCAGGTGAAACAGGCCATCTTCCAGACCCAGGCCTTCCAGTCGAACGGCAAGTTTGATAACGAACGCTTCAGCGGCATCGTGAATCAAATGGGTATGACCACCGATCAATACGCGCAAGCGCTGCGTAACCAGTTGACGACGCAACAGCTGATCAATGCGGTAGCCGGTACCGATTTCATGCTGCCGGGCGAGTCCGACCAACTGGCGGCGCTGGTCTCCCAGCAGCGTGTGGTACGTGAAGCGACTATCGACGTTAACGCGCTGGCGGCGAAACAGACCGTTAGTGATGAAGAGATTAACGCTTTCTGGCAGCAGAACCAGGCCCGTTTTATGGCGCCGGAGCAGTTCCGCGTGAGCTACATCAAGATGGATGCCGCCAGCATGCAGGAAAACGCCTCTGACGAAGAAATCCAGTCATGGTACGACCAGCATAAAGATCAGTTCACTCAGCCGCAGCGTAATCGCTACAGCGTGATTCAGACTAAAACTGAAGCTGATGCGAAAGCGGTACTGGCCGAACTGCAAAAAGGCGCCGATTTCGCCACGCTGGCAAAAGAGAAATCCACCGACATCATCTCTGCGCGTAACGGCGGTGATATGGGCTGGATGGAAGAAGCTTCCACCGTACCTGAGCTCAAAGATGCCGGCCTGAAAGACAAAGGTCAGCTTTCCGGGGTGATCAAATCTTCCGTAGGCTTCCTGGTGGCGCGTCTTGACGATGTTCAGCCGGCACAGGTAAAACCGCTGGCCGACGTGCGTAACGACATCGCGGCAAAAGTGAAACAGGAAAAAGCACTGGATGCATACTACGCGCTACAGCAGAAGGTCAGCGACGCGGCCAGCAATGATAACGAATCCCTGGCGGGGGCGGCGCAGGTCGCCGGCCTGAAAGTGGTTGAGACCGGCTGGTTTGGTCGTGACAGCCTGCCGGAAGAGCTGAACTTCAAGCCGGTTGCCGATGCTATCTTTAATGGTGGTCTGGTGGGTGAAAACGGCGCGCCGGGCAATAACTCCGACATCATTACCGTTGACGGCGATCGGGCTTTCGTTCTGCGTATCAGCGAGCACAAAGCGGAAAGCGTTAAGCCGCTGGCGGAAGTGAAAGCGCAGGTGACCGATATCGTTAAGCGCAATAAAGCGGAACAGCAGGCGAAACTGGATGCCGATAAGCTGTTGGCCGACCTGAAAGCGGGCAAGGGCGATGACGCGATGAAAGCCGCAGGGCTGAGCTTCGGCGCCGCGCAGACCCTGTCCCGTACCGGCCAGGATCCGCTGAGCCAGGCGGCCTTCTCTCTGCCGCTGCCGCAGAAAGATAAAGCGAGCTACGGCGTGGGCAGCGATGCCAAAGGCAACGTAGTATTGCTGGCGCTGGATGAAGTGAAAGCGGGTTCTATGCCAGAAGAGCAGAAGAAAGCGATGGTGCAGGGTATTACCCAGAATAATGCGCAAATCGCATTCGAAGCGCTGATGAGCAATCTGCGTAAAGAAGCCAAAATCAAGCTCGGCGACCTCGTCGACCAGCAGCAATAATTTCGCGCTGCCTCGCAAAACGAGGTAACGTGATGCAACACTCAAAGGCCGCTTTCGCGGCCTTTTCCATTTCCGCAATCTGCCTTTTGTACTCCTTTTTCGCAGCCGCTATCGTGACCTTGCTGTCAACAAACAAGGAGATAACAGCATGAACAGAGGAATGAAAATGGTTATTGTCGCCGTATTGCTGGCTTGTACGGCGGGTTTTCAGGGGGCGCTGGCGGCACCGGCGAGCGGTAAGGCGGTATCGGCAAAAGAGACTATTCAGACTCCGCAAACGAAAATGCCGGCGGAAGCGAAAACGACGGATAACGTCGGCGCGCGGGCCAGCATTAATACAGCCAGCGCGGAGGAGCTAGCACAGGCCATGAATGGCGTTGGGCTCAAGAAAGCGCAGGCAATCGTCAGCTACCGCGAAGAGTACGGACCGTTTAAGACTCTCGACGATCTTAAACAGGTTCCGGGGATGGGGAGTTCACTGGTAGAGAGAAATCTGTCACATCTGACGCTCTAATTTCACCCGCTGCTTTGCACAGTGGCAAATCTTTGCCATGCTAAAGAGGTTACATCATCTGGTGTGACCTCTTACCTGATTAACAACAATAATAGTAAGGCATGTGCGCTATGCAGACTCAAATTAAAGTTCGCGGTTATCACCTGGATGTTTACCAGCACGTTAACAATGCTCGTTATCTGGAGTTTCTTGAAGAGGCGCGCTGGGATGGGCTGGAGAGTAGTCCGGCGTTTCACTGGATGACCAGCCATAACATTGCTTTTGTGGTGGTCAACATCAATATCAATTATCGTCGCCCGGCGGTACTCGGGGATGTGCTTACCATCACCAGTAAACTTGAGCAGTTGAACGGTAAAAGCGGCACCCTAAGTCAGGTGGTGACCCTTAATCCTAACGGTGAAGTGGTGGCCGATGCGTTGATTACCTTTGTCTGCATTGATCTGAAAACGCAGAAGGCGCAGCCGCTGGAAGGGGAGTTGCGCGAAAAGCTCGACCAGATGAATTTACGCTAACAACAGTCGGACCGAGGAGAGCTGTGAACCCGTCGGGGAGGTTGAGCTCAGGCTTCGTGCCAATTGTTTCCCGGAGGCGGCGCCTGACGCGCCTTTTCCGGGCTACCGGCTGGTGGGATGCGGTGCACCCGTAGCCCCGGTAAGCGAAGCGCCACCGGGGACGTTGAACTGAAGCTTCGTGCTAATCGATTCCCGGAGGCGGCGCCTGACGCGCCTTTTCC
>NZ_JAQIRL010000007.1:0-165019 GCF_032601985.1 Klebsiella sp. 141203
GCAGTAACGCGGGAATAGCTCAGTTGGTAGAGCACGACCTTGCCAAGGTCGGGGTCGCGAGTTCGAGTCTCGTTTCCCGCTCCAAAATTTGAAAGACACACCATACCAAAGCATAGTTTTCAGGCTACCAGCAGGTAAATTGAAAACCGATGTAAGCGGGAATAGCTCAGTTGGTAGAGCACGACCTTGCCAAGGTCGGGGTCGCGAGTTCGAGTCTCGTTTCCCGCTCCAAATTTCTTCCTTTATCCAATTTATCCACAGTGCGAAATCGCGCCGGGGATGATTTTCATTACCTATCCAAAAATACTGTAAACAGAGTTATCCACAGGCTGTCGTTTGGCTGACTGCGCGACAAATGCTTCACTTTGTAAATAGTATTATTGTATCTGATTGAAATTTAACATTTAAATTTCATTTCAAACTGTTAATTCGATCACTTGACGTACGTCTGCCCGTTGAAACGCAATGTTTTTTTGTTTTTATTCACAGCCTGTGAATGAATCAGGCGTCGCGCGGCAATCCTTTCTCGACCACCCGGACCAGGCGTAGTTTCTGCGGCAACTGCACTTCGACAACGTTGGCATTTCGCTTTTCTATCTGCTGCGCAACCGCCCATTCGATGTGTTCATCGAGAAGTGGGTGCTCACCTCGGCGACTTTCCAGCGCTGCCAGATTGGCTTCATTCCAGGGAGCATTACCGAGCGCGACGGCGATATTGCGTAGCCAGCGTAAGTGGCCGATACGGCGTATCGCCGACCCCTCGGTGACTTTCAGGAACCAGGCTTCGCTCCAGGCGAACAGCTCAATCAGCTGCGGCGCATGTAGCGCTTTACGCGGGCTGAAGTCCTCTTCATCGGTAAGCTGCGAAAAACGGTTCCACGGACAAATCAACTGGCAATCATCGCAGCCGTAAATACGGTTGCCGATAAGCGGACGAAATTCTTCCGGGATAGCGCCTTCCAGCTCGATGGTCAGATAGGAGATGCAGCGCCGTGCGTCAACGGTATAGGGCTCGACGATGGCGCCGGTGGGGCAGATAGTCATACAGGCGACACAACGCCCGCACTCTTCGGCAACCGGCTGGTCTATCGGCAGTGGCAGATCGATAAGCAACTCGCCGAGGAAGAAAAACGATCCGGCGTCGCGGCTTAAGATAAGTGAGTGCTTACCTGTCCAGCCAAGGCCCGCTTTTTCAGCGATGGGCCGCTCCAGGATAGGCGCGGAATCGACAAACGGTCTAAAATTGAGCGAAGCACACTGTTCCTGAATCATCTCGCCGAGTTTTTTCAGGCGGTTACGTAGCAGCTTATGATAATCACGCCCCAGGGCATAACGGCTGACGTAACCCAGCGTGGGATCTTTCAGAGTGCTGGCGAAAGCAGCATTGGCGGGCAGATAGTTCATGCGCACGCTAATCACGCGTAGCGTACCGGGCAGCAGTTCATGCGGCCGGGCGCGCATCATGCCGTGGCGAGCCATCCATTCCATTTCGCCATGGTATTGTTTATCCAGCCATGCCTGTAGTTTAGGTTCGCTGGCGCTGAGATCGGTATCGGTAATACCGACCTGCTGGAAGCCAAGCTCGGTGCCCCATTGTTTGATTTGCTGCGCTAACTGATTGAGATCGAGGGGCTGTGACATGATGGACCATACAATGACGAAAAACCCTGACAGTATACCACACATCGTGTGGCCAGCGGAGACGCTGCGCCAGGCGGAAAGAGAGGCGGCGGATAGTCTCGGGCTGACGCTTTTTGAATTGATGCGGCGTGCCGGCGAGGCGGCGTTTCAACTGGCCCGAAGCCTTTATCCCGCTAGCCAGCACTGGTTGATTCTTTGCGGCCACGGCAATAACGGCGGCGACGGCTATGTCGTCGCGCGACTGGCGCAGGCGCAGGGCATCGCGGTAACGCTACTGGCGTTGGAAAGCGATAAGCCGCTGCCGGAAGAGGCGCAGGCCGCGCGGGAAGAGTGGCTCAATGCCGGCGGCGTCATCCACGCCGCCGATAGCGCCTGGCCGGATGATATCTCATTGATTATTGACGGGCTGCTCGGCACCGGCCTGCATAGCGCGCCGCGCGCTAACGTCGCCGGGCTGATTGAACTGGCGAATGCCTATCCCGCGCCGGTTATTGCGCTTGATATCCCCACCGGGCTGAACGCGCAAACCGGCGCGACGCCTGGCGCGGTAATCCACGCCGCCCATACCCTGACGTTTATCGCGCTAAAACCCGGACTACTGACCGGCAACGCCCGCGACGTCGTCGGGCGCTTACATCATCATGCGCTCGGGCTGGAGCGCTGGCTTGCCGGGCAAAACACCGCTATTCGCCGTTTTTCCGCAGCGCAACTGGCAGGCTGGTTGCCGCCGCGTCGCCCGACGTCGCATAAAGGCTCGCATGGTCGGCTGGTGATTATCGGCGGCGATCGCGGCACCGCTGGCGCCATTCGTATGGCAGGTGAGGCCGCGCTGCGTGCCGGCGCGGGTTTAGTACGCGTGCTGACCAGGGCGGAAAATATCGCGGGCATTGTGACTGCCAGACCGGAATTGATGGTCCATGAGCTGAACGGTGACTCTCTTGCTGAGAGCCTGGAGTGGGCGGATGTCGTGGCGATTGGCCCCGGTCTTGGGCAAAGCGAATGGGGTAAAGCGGCGCTGCGGCAGGTAGAGAATTTTCGCAAACCGATGGTCTGGGATGCCGACGCGTTGAACCTGCTGGCAATCAATCCCGATAAACGTCACAATCGCGTGTTAACCCCGCATCCTGGCGAAGCCGCCCGTTTATTGAATATCAGCGTGGCAGAAGTTGAAAGCGATCGCTTACATTCTGTACAACGTCTGGTAAAACGGTATGGCGGCGTGGTGGTGCTAAAAGGCGCAGGAACCGTCGTGGCGAATAACGCGGGGGAAATCGGTATCATTGATGCCGGTAATCCCGGAATGGCCAGCGGCGGGATGGGCGATGTGCTCACCGGCATTATCGCCGCGCTGTTGGGACAGGGGCTGACCCCGTATGATGCCGCTTGCGCAGGCTGCGTGGCGCACGGCGAAGCCGCAGACCGACTGGCCGCCAGAGATGGCGCCCGTGGGATGCTGGCGACCGATCTTTTTTGCACGCTCAGGCGTGTTGTTAACCCGGATGTGATTGACCTAGACCATGATTAACCGTGTGATTCCTTTACCCGACGAGCAGGCGACATTAGACCTTGGCAACCGCGTAGCGCAGGCCTGTACCGGCGCGACGGTTATCTATCTGTATGGCGATTTAGGCGCGGGTAAAACCACCTTCAGCCGCGGTTTTCTACAGGCCCTTGGCCACCGCGGCAATGTCAAAAGCCCAACGTATACGCTGGTGGAGCCTTACACCCTCGAAGATCTGATGGTGTATCACTTCGACCTGTACCGCCTGGCGGATCCTGAGGAGCTCGAATTTATGGGGATCCGCGATTACTTCGCTAACGATGCCATCTGCCTGGTGGAATGGCCGCAGCAAGGCGCGGGTGTACTGCCTGACCCGGATGTCGAAATTCACCTGGATTACCAGGCGCAAGGGCGTGAGGCGCGCGTAACGGCGGTCTCTTCATTGGGTGAGTCTTTATTGGCGCGTTTAGCCATTTAGCCTAAAGGATGACGGGATGAAGTATCGTATAACCAGTTGGCTGGCCGCCGCTCTGATGCTGTTCGGCACTCAGGCGTCCGCGGCAAGTTTATCCGATATCCAGGTCTCAAACGGCGATCGGCAGGCCCGCATCACGCTAAGTTTTGTCGGCGATCCCGAATATTCCTTCACCCCGCAAGGTAAGCGCGTGGTGGCGTTGGATATCAAACAAACCGGCGTGCTTCAGGGGCTGCCGCTGCAGTTTAGCGGTAATAATCTGGTCAAAAGCATTCGCTCTGGCTCGCCTCAGGATACGCAATCTCTGCGTCTGTTGGTCGATCTGACGGAAGATGGTAAAACGCGGGCGGCGAAGCAGCAAAACGGCGCCAACTATACCGTCGTCTTTACCATTAACGCCGATGTGCCGCCGCCCCCTCCGCCGCCGCCAGTGGTAGCGAAACGGGTCGAAGCGCCGGTAGTGGCCCCGCGTCCGAGCGAGCCGCCGCGCAATCCGTTTAAAAACTCTGGTAGCGACAGAACCACGGTGGTCACCAGCAGTCAGCCGGCGATGACTAACAACCAGACCATCAGCCGACCGGCGGCGCGTACCGTCTCATCTGACGAAAAAATAATTATCGCTATTGATGCCGGTCACGGCGGCCAGGATCCTGGTGCTATTGGGCCGGGCGGCACCAAAGAGAAAAACGTCACGATTGCTATCGCCCATAAGCTACGGGCGTTGCTCAACAACGATCCGCAGTTTAAACCGGTGCTGACCCGCAACGGCGACTACTTCATCTCGGTCATGGGGCGTTCGGACGTGGCGCGCAAACAAAACGCCAATTTTCTGGTCTCTATCCATGCCGATGCGGCCCCGAATCGCGATGCGACTGGCGCATCGGTGTGGGTACTTTCTAACCGCCGCGCTAACAGCGAAATGGCCGGCTGGCTTGAACAGCATGAGAAACAATCCGAACTTCTGGGCGGCGCGGGCGATGTGCTGGCGAATAGCCAGTCGGATCCTTATCTGAGCCAGGCGGTGCTGGATTTACAGTTCGGCCATTCCCAGCGCGTCGGTTATGATGTGGCGACCGATGTACTCAGCCAGCTCCAGCGGGTTGGTAATCTGCATAAACGCCGCCCGGAGCATGCCAGCCTTGGCGTTCTGCGCTCGCCGGATATTCCGTCGATCCTCGTAGAAACTGGCTTTATCAGTAATAACGGCGAAGAGCGCCTGCTGGGTAGCGATGATTACCAACAGCAGATTGCAGAGGCGATTTATAAAGGGCTGCGTAACTATTATATGCAGCACCCGCTGCAATCAGCGCCGCGCGGCACGGCTGCGCAAACCGCCAGCGCCAGTTCGCCTGGCGGGTCGTTGATTAACTAAGGAGAAGGTCATGCCGATTCAGGTTCTACCGCCGCAGCTCGCCAACCAGATTGCCGCTGGCGAGGTGGTGGAACGTCCGGCGTCGGTCGTTAAAGAGCTGGTCGAAAACAGCCTTGATGCCGGCGCGACCCGTATCGACATTGATATCGAACGCGGCGGCGCGAAGCTTATCCGTATTCGCGATAACGGCTGTGGGATCAAAAAAGATGAGCTGGCGCTGGCGCTGGCCCGTCACGCCACCAGTAAAATCGCCTCGCTGGATGACCTTGAGGCGATCATCAGTCTTGGCTTTCGCGGCGAAGCGTTGGCCAGTATCAGCTCTGTCGCCCGCCTGACGTTGACTTCGCGTACTGCGGAGCAGCAAGAGGCATGGCAGGCCTATGCTGAAGGGCGCGACCAGGCGGTGACGGTGAAACCGGCGGCGCATCCGATAGGCACCACGCTGGAAGTGCTGGATCTGTTTTACAATACTCCCGCGCGACGCAAGTTCATGCGCACCGAAAAAACCGAGTTTAATCATATTGATGAAATCGTCCGCCGCATCGCGCTGGCGCGTTTCGATGTGACGATTAATCTCAGCCATAACGGCAAAATGATGCGCCAGTATCGCGCAGTGGCGGAAGGCGGCCCGCGTGAACGTCGCCTCGGCTCGATTTGCGGCGCGGCGTTTCTGGAACATGCGTTGGCCATTGAGTGGCAGCATGGCGATTTGACACTGCGCGGCTGGGTCGCCGATCCATTGCATACCAATCCGGCACTAGCGGAAATCCAGTATTGTTACGTCAACGGGCGTATGATGCGCGACCGGCTTATCAACCATGCCATTCGCCAGGCCTGCGAAGACAAGCTGGGCGCTGACCAGCAGCCGGCGTTTGTACTGTATCTGGAGATTGACCCGCATCAGGTTGATGTCAACGTGCATCCGGCGAAGCATGAAGTACGTTTCCATCAATCACGGCTGGTGCATGATTTTATCTACCAGGGCGTACTGAGCGTGCTGCAGCAGCAGCTTGATGCGCCGCTGGTGGCAGAGGACGAAGCGCCAGCGCCGCGGCAGGTGCCGGAAAACCGCGTAGCGGCGGGCGCGAACCATTTCGCTCGCCCATCGCCGGTCCGGGAACCGGCGGCGGGTTATGATACTCGCGCGCCGCGCGAACCTGCCGCCGCTGGCGGCTATAGCGCAGGCGGCGCCAGTTGGCCGCACGCCCAGCCGGGTTATCAAAAACAGCAAGGGGCGCTTTATCGTCAACTGCTGCAAACCCCGGCGGCGGAAAAGGCACCCGTTGCGCCGGCGCCTGCGGAAAGCCTGGCGGCCCATGGCCAAAGCTTTGGCCGGGTGCTGACTATTATCGGTGGCGATTGCGCGCTGCTCGAGCGGGGCGGCACATTGGCGTTGCTGGCGCTGCCGGTGGCGGAGCGCTGGCTGCGTCAGGCGCAGCTAACGCCGGGCGCGGAAGCGGTTTGCGCGCAGCCTCTGCTTATCCCGCTGCGTCTTAAAGTGAGTGAAGCAGAACGTAAGGCGCTGGAAAAGGCGCAGCCGGCGCTGGCGCAATTGGGTATCGATTTACAAGCAGATGCTCAGCACGTGACGGTCCGCGCGGTGCCTTTACCCTTAAGACAACAAAATTTACAAATCTTGATTCCTGAACTGATAGGCTACCTGGCGCAGCTAACGGCATTCGACGTCGGCGACATTGCCCAGTGGTCGGCGCGTAATCTGACGAGCGAGCACGCGCAGTGGAGTATGGCGCAGGCGATTTCGGTGCTGGCGGACGTTGAGCGTTTATGTCCGCAGCTGATTAAAGCGCCGCCGGGTGGCCTGTTACAACCTGTTGATTTACATTCGGCGATGACAGCCCTGAAAGATGAGTGATGTAACTGAGGCGAGCCTGCCTAAGGCAATTTTTTTAATGGGGCCGACGGCCTCCGGTAAAACCGCATTAGCTATCGCCTTGCGTAAAGTTTTGCCCGTAGAGTTGATTAGCGTCGATTCCGCCCTCATCTATCGAGGAATGGATATCGGTACGGCCAAACCCGATGCCGCGGAGCTTAGCGCTGCGCCGCATCGGTTGCTGGATATCCTTGATCCGGCAGAGTCTTACTCGGCGGCGGATTTTCGTCGCGATGCGTTGGCGGAAATGGCGGATATCGTCGCCGCCGGGCGCATCCCGCTGTTGGTCGGCGGAACGATGTTGTATTTCAAAGCGTTGTTGGAAGGGTTATCGCCGCTGCCTTCGGCGGATCCCGCAGTCAGGGCCAGAATTGAGCAACAAGCAGCAGAGCAGGGGTGGCACGCATTGCACCGGCAGTTACAGGAGATCGATCCCGTGGCCGCCGCGCGTATTCATCCAAATGATCCGCAAAGACTTTCCCGAGCACTGGAAGTTTTTTTCATTTCGGGTAAAACTTTAACGGAACTGACGCAAACGTCAGGAGAGGCTCTGCCGTATCAGGTGCATCAGTTCGCCATCGCCCCGGCGAGCCGTGAACTGCTACATCAACGCATTGAGCAGCGTTTTCATCAGATGTTGGCTTCAGGTTTTGAAGCAGAAGTGCGGGCGCTATTTGCCCGTGGAGATTTGCATACGGATATGCCTTCCATTCGTTGTGTTGGATACCGCCAGATGTGGTCATACCTTGAAGGCGAGGTCTCGTATGATGAAATGGTTTATCGAGGTGTTTGCGCGACGAGACAGTTAGCGAAACGTCAGGTCACCTGGCTGCGCGGTTGGGAAGATGTTCACTGGTTAGACAGTGAGCAACCTGAACAAGCGCTCAACAAAGTATTACAGGTTGTTGGTGCTAGCCAGAACTGAACGTGTACAATTGAACGGTATCGTGCGTAATTTTTTTTAAGAATCGTAAGGTTCTGAGTACAAAACAAGCATACATATAAGGAAAAGAGAGAATGGCTAAGGGGCAATCTTTACAAGATCCGTTCCTGAACGCTTTGCGTCGGGAACGTGTTCCGGTTTCTATTTATTTGGTGAATGGTATTAAGCTGCAAGGGCAAATTGAGTCTTTCGATCAGTTCGTGATCCTGTTGAAGAACACGGTCAGCCAGATGGTCTATAAGCACGCAATTTCTACTGTTGTCCCGTCCCGTCCGGTGTCTCACCACAGCAATAATGCTGGCGGCGGTGCAAGCAACTATCACCACGGTGGTAGCGCGCAAGGTTCTTCTGCGCCGCAGCAAGACAGCGACGACGCCGAATAAGGCTAATGCTGTTTTTCCACGTCGGGGAGCCAGGTTTTCTGCGTTCCCCGCTGGTATTTTATAAGGGGTTTACGCTTGTTTGACCGTTATGATGCCGGTGAGCAGGCGGTACTGGTACACATCTATTTTTCGCAAGACAAAGATATGGAGGATCTCCAGGAGTTTGAATCCCTGGTCTCTTCCGCCGGTGTCGAAGCAATGCAGGTGATTACCGGTAGCCGTAAAGCACCGCACCCGAAGTATTTTGTTGGTGAAGGTAAGGCTGTTGAAATTGCGGAAGCCGTAAAAGCGACCGGCGCCTCGGTCGTGCTGTTCGATCATGCCTTGAGTCCGGCCCAGGAACGTAACCTGGAGCAGCTATGCGAATGCCGGGTTATCGATCGCACCGGTCTGATTTTAGATATTTTTGCCCAGCGAGCGCGTACCCACGAAGGGAAACTGCAGGTTGAGCTGGCGCAGTTGCGCCATCTGGCCACGCGTCTGGTACGCGGCTGGACCCACCTTGAAAGGCAGAAAGGCGGGATTGGTTTGCGCGGACCGGGTGAAACCCAGCTCGAAACCGACCGTCGATTGCTGCGTAACCGTATTATGCAGATCCTGTCGCGACTGGAAAAAGTAGAAAAACAGCGCGAGCAAGGTCGGCGGTCACGCGCCAAGGCCGATATCCCTACCGTCTCGCTGGTGGGATATACCAACGCCGGAAAATCAACGCTGTTCAACCAGATAACCGAAGCGGAAGTCTATGCCGCGGACCAACTGTTCGCCACTCTGGACCCGACGCTGCGCCGTATTAACGTCACAGACGTCGGCGAAACGGTACTGGCAGACACCGTAGGTTTTATTCGTCATCTGCCGCACGATTTGGTGGCGGCGTTTAAAGCGACTCTGCAGGAGACGCGTCAGGCGACGCTGCTGCTGCACGTTATCGACGCGGCGGATGTCCGCGTGCAGGAAAATATTGATGCAGTAAATACGGTCCTTGCTGAAATCGAGGCCGATGAAATTCCGTCATTGCTGGTGATGAACAAAATCGATGTGCTTGACGATTTTGAACCGCGCATCGATCGGGATGAAGAGAATAAACCGATTCGGGTCTGGCTCTCCGCCCAGACCGGGATTGGCGTACCACTGCTTTTTCAGGCGTTAACAGAACGTCTTTCCGGCGAAGTGGCGCAGCATACGCTGCGTTTACCGCCGCAGGAAGGTCGTCTGAGAAGCCGGTTCTATCAGCTTCAGGCGATAGAAAAAGAGTGGATGGAGGATGACGGCAGCGTAAGCCTGCAAGTGCGCATGCCCATCGTGGACTGGCGTCGCCTCTGCAAACAAGAGCCTGCGTTGGTCGACTACGTGGTTTGACCTGGCCTGAAGATATTAACCCCTGTGGGGATATCAAAAACAAATATGGAGCATATACATGGCGTGGAATCAGCCCGGTAATAACGGACAGGACCGCGACCCGTGGGGAAGCAGCAAGAATGGCGGCAACTCTGAGGGAAATGGCAACAAAGGCGGTCGCGATCAGGGGCCGCCCGATCTGGATGATATCTTCCGCAAGTTAAGCAAAAAACTTGGCGGTCTCGGCGGCGGTAAAGGCGGCCAGGGTGGCGGTAATGTGACGCAGGGGCCGCGTGGCCCGATGGGCGGGCGCATTGTCGGCATCGTTGCTGCAGCGGCGGTGATTATCTGGGCAGCCAGCGGTTTCTATACCATCAAGGAAGCGGAACGTGGTGTGGTGACACGCTTTGGCAAGTTCAGCCATCTGGTTGAGCCAGGTCTGAACTGGAAGCCAACCTTTGTCGATAATGTGCAAGCGGTGAACGTCGAGTCGGTTCGCGAACTGGCAGCGTCCGGCGTCATGCTGACTTCCGATGAGAACGTCGTGCGCGTTGAGATGAACGTACAGTACCGGGTGACCGATCCGGAGCGCTACCTGTTTAGCGTGACCAGCGCCGACGATAGTCTGCGTCAGGCCACCGACAGCGCCCTGCGTGGCGTCATTGGTAAGTACACCATGGACCGTATCCTGACCGAAGGTCGTACCGTTATCCGTAGCGATACCCAGCGCGAGCTGGAAGAGACCATTCGTCCGTACAACATGGGTATCACCCTGCTGGACGTCAACTTCCAGACGGCGCGTCCGCCGGAAGAGGTGAAGGCCGCGTTTGATGATGCCATTGCCGCGCGTGAGAACGAGCAGCAGTACATCCGCGAAGCGGAAGCTTATACCAACGAAGTTCAGCCGCGTGCTAACGGTCAGGCGCAGCGTATCCTCGAAGAGGCGCGTGCGTATAAAACCCAGACCGTACTGGAAGCGCAGGGTGAAGTCGCTCGCTTTGCGAAGATCCTGCCGGAATATAAAGCCGCGCCGGAAATTACCCGCGAGCGTCTGTATATCGAAACCATGGAAAAAGTGCTGAGCCATACCCGCAAAGTGCTGGTTAATGACAGCAAGGGCGGCAACTTGATGGTTCTGCCGTTGGATCAGATGCTGAAAGGCGCCACTGGTGCGCCGGCAAAGAGCGATAGCAGTGGCGCAAGCGATCTGCTGCGCCTGCCGCCTGCGTCCAGCTCAAGCAGCGCCAGCACTTCATCAACCTCGAGTTCAACCGGGGGTACCATTATGGACCAACGCCGCGCCAACGCGCAGCGTAACGACTACCAGCGTCAGGGGGAATAACGATGCGTAAATCTGTTATCGCGATCATTGTCGTCGTGCTGGTAGTGCTCTACATGTCTGTCTTCGTGGTGAAAGAAGGCGAGCGTGGCATTACGCTGCGCTTCGGCAAAGTTCTGCGCGACGATGAGAACAAGCCGCTGGTGTATGCGCCGGGTCTGCACTTCAAGATCCCGTTTATTGAATCCGTGAAAATGCTGGATGCGCGTATCCAGACCATGGACAACCAGGCTGACCGCTTTGTTACCAAAGAGAAGAAAGATCTGATCGTCGACTCCTATATCAAGTGGCGCATCAGTGACTTCAGTCGTTACTATCTGGCGACCGGCGGCGGCGACGTCTCCCAGGCCGAAGTTCTGCTGAAACGTAAGTTCTCTGACCGTTTGCGCTCTGAGATTGGTCGTCTGGACGTGAAAGACATCGTGACTGATTCCCGCGGTCGTTTGACCCTGGAAGTGCGTGATGCGCTGAACTCAGGTTCTGCAGGTACAGAAGATGAAGTTTCGACGCCGGCAGCCGATGACGCTATCGCTAAAGCGGCAGAGCGTGTAGAAGCTGAAACTAACGGTAAGGTTCAGGTGATCAACCCGAACAGTATGGCGGCGCTGGGTATTGAAGTCGTTGACGTACGTATCAAGCAGATCAACCTGCCTGCTGAAGTGTCTGAAGCGATCTACAACCGTATGCGCGCTGAGCGTGAAGCGGTTGCTCGTCGCCATCGTTCACAAGGTCAGGAAGAGGCGGAAAAACTGCGCGCGACCGCGGACTATGAAGTGACCAAGACTTTGGCGGAAGCAGAGCGTCAAGGGCGTATCCTGCGCGGTGAAGGCGATGCCGAGTCGGCAAAACTGTTTGCCGATGCATTCAGTCAGGATCCGGGCTTCTATGCCTTTATCCGTAGCCTGCGTGCTTACGAGAAGAGCTTCCAGAGCAACCAGGACGTGATGGTTCTCAGCCCGGATAGCGATTTCTTCCGTTACATGAAGTCACCGGATTCCGTGCGTAAATAAGCCGGGTTGGTGTGAAATCAGAAGGCGCCTTGCAAGAGGCGCCTTTTTTCATGCCATTGATTGTGATTTTTCTCTCAGCTAGTGGTTTCATATTGCCTATGAAATGCCGGAGAATGTGAAGAAAGAAAAAGGGTTTGCGGTAATACTCACCGGCGCCAAACTGGCGGCGGTTTTGTTTTTCTATAAGGGTCATCAATAATGAATGCAACAATTTGGCTGGCACTGGCGCTGGTTTTAGTTCTCGAAGGTCTTGGCCCACTGCTTTATCCCCGCGCCTGGCGCAAGATGGTAGCGACCATGAGCCAACTGCCGGATAATTTATTGCGTCGCTTTGGCGGCGGTCTTGTGGTAGCTGGCATCGTCATCTACTACATGTTGAGGAAATCGATTGGCTGATCAAAAAATAATCGGATTACCCTCATTTTGAGTGCAAAAAGTGCTGTAACTCTGAAAAAGCGATGGTAGAATCCATTTTTAAGCAAACGGTGATTTTGAAAAAATGGGTAACAACGTCGTCGTACTGGGCACCCAATGGGGTGACGAAGGTAAAGGGAAGATCGTCGATCTCCTGACAGAACGGGCTAAATATGTTGTGCGCTACCAGGGTGGCCATAACGCAGGCCATACTCTCGTAATCAACGGTGAAAAAACCGTCCTCCATCTTATTCCATCAGGTATTCTCCGCGAGAATGTAACCAGCATCATCGGTAACGGTGTTGTGCTGTCTCCGGCTGCGCTGATGAAAGAGATGAAAGGTCTGGAAGACCGTGGTATCCCTGTTCGTGAGCGTCTGCTGCTGTCCGAAGCCTGTCCGCTTATTCTCGATTATCACGTTGCGCTGGACGTAGCGCGTGAAAAAGCACGCGGTGCGAAAGCTATCGGTACGACCGGTCGCGGTATCGGCCCGGCTTACGAAGATAAAGTCGCTCGTCGCGGCCTGCGCGTTGGCGACCTGTTTGATAAAGCCACCTTCGCTGACAAACTGAAAGAAGTGATGGAATATCACAACTTCCAGTTGGTGAACTTCTATAAAGCAGAAGCGGTTGACTACCAGAAAGTGCTGGACGATGTGATGGCGATTGCCGACATCCTCACCGGCATGGTCGTTGATGTTTCCGATCTGCTGGATCAGGCGCGTCAGCGCGGCGACTTCGTGATGTTCGAAGGCGCGCAGGGCACGCTGCTGGATATCGACCACGGTACCTATCCGTATGTAACTTCCTCCAACACCACTGCTGGTGGCGTGGCGACCGGTTCCGGCCTGGGCCCGCGTTATGTGGATTACGTTCTGGGTATCATCAAAGCTTACTCTACTCGTGTAGGCGCGGGTCCGTTCCCGACCGAGCTGTTTGATGAAACCGGCGAGTTCCTGTGCAAGCAGGGTAACGAATTCGGCGCCACTACCGGCCGTCGTCGTCGTACCGGCTGGCTGGACGCTGTTGCGGTACGCCGCGCGGTGCAGATTAACTCCCTGTCCGGCTTCTGCCTGACCAAACTGGACGTCCTGGACGGCCTGAAAGAAGTGAAAATCTGCGTCGGCTACCGTATGCCGGACGGCCGTGAAGTGACCACCACTCCGCTGGCTGCCGACAACTGGGAAGGTATTGAGCCTATCTACGAAACCATGCCGGGCTGGTCCGAAACCACCTTCGGCGTGAAAGAGCGCAGCGGTCTGCCGCAGGCAGCGCTGAACTACATCGCTCGTATTGAAGAGCTGACCGGCGTGCCGGTTGATATCATCTCTACCGGTCCTGACCGTACTGAGACTATGATTCTGCGTGACCCGTTCGACGCGTAATCATCATCCAGGGGCGCCGTTCGGGCGCCCTTGTTTTTGCAGTTCGCCCGCCCCATTTCAAATAAATTAGCGGCCTGAGCGCTGGCTGGTTTATCATCAATAGAGTTAATACCCGCGGATTCACCGCTTTCCCCTTACCCTGAGGTTGATGTGCAGTTAACGAGTTTCACCGATTATGGATTACGCGCGCTGATTTATATGGCGTCGTTGCCGGATGACCGAATGACCAGTATTTCCGAGGTGACGGATGTCTATGGCGTTTCCCGTAATCATATGGTCAAAATAATCAATCAGTTAAGCCGTGTTGGCTACGTGACGGCCGTGCGGGGAAAGAATGGGGGGATTCGCCTTGGCAAGCCGGCTAAAATGATTCGCGTGGGTGATGTTGTACGCGATCTGGAGCCGCTATCGCTGGTGAATTGCAGCAGCGAATTTTGCCACATTACTCCCGCTTGCCGCCTGAAACAGGCACTTGCCGAAGCCGCGCAAAGTTTCCTGAAGGAACTGGATAACTACACGCTGGCCGATTTGGTTGAAAAGAATCAACCGCTATATAAATTATTACTGGTGGAAGAAAAGCGCTGAATGATTTGCGCCGCAGCGTAAAGAGAACCCACAAAGCGGCGGCGTAAAACGCAGTCAGACTTTCATCGGAGATGACAACGGAGGAACCGATATGTCACAAGACCCATTCCAGGAACGCGAAGCTGAGAAGTACGCGAATCCAATCCCGAGCCGGGAATTTATCCTCGAACATTTAACCAAACGTGAAAAACCGGCCAGCCGTGATGAGCTGGCGATTGAGTTAAATATTGAGGGCGAAGAACAAACTGAAGCGCTGCGTCGCCGCCTGCGTGCGATGGAACGTGACGGCCAGTTGGTCTTCACTCGTCGTCAGTGCTATGCGCTGCCGGAGCGTCTCGATTTAGTCAAAGGCGTCGTTATTGGCCACCGCGACGGCTACGGCTTTTTACGCGTCGAAGGGCGCAAAGACGACCTGTATCTTTCATCTGAGCAGATGAAAATGTGTATTCATGGCGACCAGGTACTGGCCCAGCCGCTGGGCGCGGACCGCAAGGGCCGTCGAGAAGCGCGCATCGTTCGCGTTCTGGTGCCGAAAACCAGCCAGATCGTCGGCCGTTACTTCACCGATGCCGGTGTAGGCTTCGTGGTGCCGGACGACAGCCGTCTTAGCTTCGATATCCTGATCCCGCCTGAAGAGATTATGGGCGCGCGTATGGGCTACGTGGTGGTGGTCGAGCTGACCCAGCGTCCAACCCGTCGTACCAAGGCGGTCGGCAAAATAGTTGAAGTGCTGGGCGACAATATGGGCACTGGCATGGCCGTTGATATGGCGCTGCGTACCCATGAGATCCCTTACATCTGGCCGCCGGCGGTGGAAAAACAGGTCTCCGGCCTCAAAGAGCAGGTGCCGGAAGAGGCGAAAGCGGGGCGCGTTGATTTGCGCTCTCTGCCGCTGGTTACTATTGACGGCGAAGATGCCCGCGACTTTGATGACGCGGTGTACTGCGAGAAAAAACGCGGCGGCGGCTGGCGTCTATGGGTGGCTATCGCCGACGTGAGCTACTATGTGCGCCCTGGTACGCCGCTGGACGGCGAAGCGCGCAGCCGCGGGACGTCAGTCTACTTCCCTTCGCAGGTCGTACCGATGCTGCCGGAAGTGCTGTCCAACGGCCTGTGCTCGCTGAATCCGCAGGTCGATCGCCTGTGTATGGTCTGCGAAATGACGATCTCGTCAAAAGGTCGCCTGACCGGCTTTAAATTCTATGAAGCGGTGATGAGCTCTCACGCCCGTCTGACCTACACCAAGGTTTGGCATATGCTGCAGGGCGATCAAGAGCTGCGCGAACACTACGCGCCGCTGGTGAAGCATATTGAAGAGCTGCATAACCTCTATAAGGTGCTGGATGGCGCCCGTGAAGAGCGCGGCGGTATCTCATTTGAAAGTGAAGAAGCTAAATTCATCTTCAACGCCGAGCGTCGTATCGAGCGTATCGAACAGACTCAGCGTAACGATGCGCACAAGCTGATCGAAGAGTGCATGATTCTGGCGAACATCTCCGCGGCGCGTTTCGTTGAGAAAGCGCAGGAGCCAGCGCTGTTCCGTATTCACGATAAGCCAAGCACCGAAGCGATTACCGCCTTCCGCACCGTGCTGGCGGAGCTGGGGCTGGAGCTGCCGGGCGGCAACAAACCGGAGCCGCGCGATTACGCCGAGCTGCTGACTTCCATCGCCGATCGCCCGGATGCGGAAATGCTGCAGACGATGCTGCTGCGTTCCATGAAGCAGGCGGTCTACGATCCGGAAAACCGCGGCCACTTCGGCCTGGCGCTGCAGTCATACGCCCACTTCACCTCGCCGATCCGTCGTTATCCTGACCTGTCGCTGCATCGCGCTATTAAGTATTTACTGGCGAAAGAGCAGGGACATAAAGGCAATAGCACCGAGACCGGCGGTTGGCACTACAGCATGGAAGAGATGCTGCAGCTGGGCGAGCACTGCTCGATGACCGAGCGCCGCGCCGATGAAGCGACGCGCGAAGTGTCAGACTGGCTGAAGTGCGACTTCATGCAGGATCAGGTGGGCAACACCTTCTCCGGCGTGATCGCAAGCGTCACCGGCTTTGGCTTCTTCGTCCGCCTGAACGATCTGTTTATCGATGGTCTGGTACATGTCTCCTCGCTGGATAATGACTACTATCGCTTCGACCAGGTCGGGCAGCGGCTGATCGGCGAGTCCGGCGGCCAGACATACCGCCTGGGCGACCGCGTGGAAGTGCGCGTCGAAGCGGTCAATATGGATGAGCGTAAGATTGATTTCAGCCTGATTTCCAGCGAACGCGGTCCGCGTAATGTTGGCAAAACCGCACGCGAAAAAGCGAAGAAGGGCGCGCCGGGTAAAAACGGCGGCGGCCGTCGTCGTCAGGTTGGCAAGCAGGTAAACTTCGAGCCGGATAGCGCCTTCCGTAAGGAAAAAGAGAAAGCTAAAGCCAAACCGAAAGGCGAAAAGAAAGCGAAAAAACCGTCGGCGAAAACGCAGAAAATCGCCGCGGCAACCAAAGCCAAGCGCGCGGCGAAAAAGAAGATCGCCGAGTGATTGACGTCCCTTCGCCCTGAAGTCTGCTGGCGCAGAACGGGGTGAAGGGAACGGATAACAGAACCTAAAACGAGTACATCAATGAGTGAAATGATTTACGGCATCCATGCGGTGCAGGCACTGCTGGAACGCGCCCCTGAGCGTTTTCAGGAAGTTTTTATTCTGAAAGGCCGTGAGGATAAGCGTCTGCTGCCGCTGATCCATGCCCTTGAAGCGCAGGGCGTGGTGATTCAGGTTGCCAGCCGCCAGTTCCTCGATGAGAAAAGCGAAGGCGCGGTGCATCAGGGCATCATTGCCCGCGTGAAGCCGGGACGTCAGTATCAGGAAAACGATCTGCCGGATCTGCTGGCGCAGTTCGATCAACCGTTCCTGCTGATCCTCGACGGCGTCACCGATCCGCACAACCTCGGCGCCTGCCTGCGTAGCGCCGACGCCGCAGGCGTGCATGCGGTGATCGTGCCGCGCGATCGTTCCGCTCAGCTCAATGCTACGGCGAAAAAAGTCGCCTGCGGCGCGGCGGAAAGCGTGCCGCTGATCCGCGTCACCAATCTGGCGCGTACTATGCGTCTGCTGCAGGAAGAAAACGTGTGGATTGTCGGTACCGCCGGCGAAGCCGACCATACGCTGTTCCAGAGCAAAATGACCGGCCCGATGGCGCTGGTGATGGGCGCGGAAGGTGAAGGTATGCGTCGTTTGACCCGCGAGCATTGTGATGAACTGATCAGCATCCCGATGGCGGGTAGCGTCTCTTCGCTGAACGTCTCCGTCGCCACCGGTATCTGCCTGTTTGAAGCGGTGCGCCAGCGCAGCTAAGCCGCCGCTGGCGCGGTGGGTTAGTCATCCAGCGCGCGCAGATGATCGTTCTTATTGAGCGTCATTAGCGCGGCAATACTGACGACGGCTGTCGCCATCACGTAGTACGCCGGAATGTCCAGATTACCGGTCTGTTTAATCAGGCCGGTAATAATCAATCCGGCACAGCCGGAAAACACGGCATTTGATAGCGAATAGGCTAACCCCAGCCCGGTATAACGCACCCTGGTAGGGAACATCTCCGCCAGCATCGCCGGCCCAGGCCCGGCCAGAATCCCCACCAGTCCACCCGCAATCAGCACCACGATACCTTTCACCAGCAGCGTGCTGCTTTCCGCCTGCAATATTTTCAGCAGCGGTAGCGCCAGTACCAGCAGCAATACCGCAGCCGCGACCATCACCCGCCGACGTCCCAACTTATCGCTGAGCATCCCGGCAGGCAAGATGGTGATGGCGAAGCCAATGTTGGAGATCACCGCAATTAGCAGCGCCTGATTAAAACCGGTGTGTAGCGCGGACTGGAGGTACGAGGGCATGATCACCAGGTAGGTATAACCCGCCGCCGACCATACCATCAGCCGGCCAATGCCGGTGAAAATCGCTTTGAGCGTCTGGCGCCAACTGGCGCGGGTTTCCGCAGGCGGCGTAGTCTGCTGCTGGCGTAAAAAGCCCGGCGTCTCTTCCATTTTAACGCGTAGCCATAGCGCAACGATGCCCATCGGTATGGCGAGGAAGAAGGGAATTCGCCAGCCCCAGTCATGCAGCGCTTCGGGGCTCAGTACGGCGGAAATCAGCGCGACCACGCCTGCGCCTGCCAGCAACCCTAATGCCACGGTAAAAGATTGCCATGCGCCATACAGACCGCGTTTACCTTTAGGGGCGAACTCGGTCATCAGCGATACCGCTCCTCCATACTCGCCGCCGGCAAACAACCCCTGCAGAATACGTAATCCGGTCAGCAGGAGTGGCGCCGCAATACCGATGCTGGCGTAAACCGGTACCAGCCCGATTGCCGTGGTGGCGAGCGTCATCAGTACCAACACGATAATCAGCGTCGGCTTGCGGCCAATACGATCGCCGAGACGGCCAAAAACGATGGCGCCCAGCGGGCGAAAGAAGAACGCAATCGCGAAAGAGGCGTAAGTCAGAATCAGCCCGGTCAGCGGCGCTTCCCCGTTCAACTGGAAGAAGTTTTTTGCAATTACGGTCGCCAGAAAGCCATAGACCGCAAACTCGTACCATTCAATAAAGTTACCGATAGAACCGGCGATCAGCGCGCGTTTTTGCGCCGCTGATGTTGTGCTGGCGGTGTGCATAGGAAGCCCCGACTGATACAAAACAGTAACGAATGAATAAATTATTCCATACATTTTTCCTGAGGAAATTTTAAATTCTTATGCCTGTGATGGGCTTCACGAAGGCGTAGCGGTTTTTTTGTGACCGTCTATGCGGGCGACCATACTTACTATCAGAGCCATTGACGGAGGGAGACATCATGCACTGGCAAACGCATACCGTATTCAATCAACCGACGCCGCTGTGTAACAGCAATCTGTTTTTGTCCGATACCGCGCTTTGTGAGGCGGTAGTGCGTGAAGGCGCCGGTTGGGATGGCGATCTGCTCGCCAGCATCGGCCAACAGTTGGGCACGGCGGAATCGCTGGAGCTGGGGCGACTGGCGAATAGCAACCCGCCAGAACTATTACGCTATGACGCCACCGGCGCCCGGCTGGATGACGTGCGGTTTCATCCCGCCTGGCATTTGCTGATGCAGGGACTGTGCGCCAACCGGGTGCATAACCTCTCCTGGCAGGAAGACGCCCGCGCGGGTTCATTTGTTGCCCGTACCGCCCGCTTTATGCTGCATGCTCAGGTGGAGGCGGGAACGTTATGCCCGATAACCATGACCTTCGCCGCAACGCCGCTGCTGCAGCGCGCGTTACCTGCTGTGTTCAGCGATTGGTTGCCGCCATTACTCAGCGATCGCTATGACCCGCATCTCGCACCGGGCGATCAGAAACGTGGATTGCTGATTGGCATGGGAATGACCGAAAAACAGGGTGGTTCGGATGTGCTCAGCAATACCACCCGAGCGGAAAAAACGGCGGAAGGATTCTATCGGCTGGTGGGCCATAAATGGTTCTTCTCGGTGCCGCAGAGCGATGCGCATCTGGTATTAGGCCAGACGCCGGGCGGGCTCTCATGCTTCTTTGTGCCGCGCTTTTTACCCGATGGCCAACGCAATGGCGTGCGCCTGGAGAGGCTGAAAGATAAATTAGGCAACCGCTCTAACGCCAGTAGCGAAGCCGAATTCTTTGACGCCTGCGGGTGGCTGATAGGCGAAGAGGGCGACGGCGTGCGGCAAATTCTCAAGATGGGCGCGCTGACCCGCTTCGACTGCGCGGCCGGCAGCCATGCCCTGATGCGCCGCGCATACTCGGTGGCGCTGTACCATGCGCTGCAGCGTCAGGCGTTCGGCAAGAATCTGGCCGATCAGCCGATGATGCGCCAGGTGCTGGGCCAGATGGCGCTGCGTCTTGAAGGACAAACCGCTTTTCTGTTCCGTCTGGCTCGCGCCTGGGATCGGCGCGACGATGCGCATGAAGTGCTATGGGCTCGTTTATTTACCCCGGTCGCCAAGTTTGCTATCTGTCGCGCCGGTATACCGTTTGTCGCTGAGGCGATGGAAGTGCTGGGCGGTATCGGTTATTGCGAAGAGAGCGAACTCCCGCGCTTATACCGTGAGATGCCGGTGAATAGTATCTGGGAAGGCTCCGGCAATATTATGTGTCTCGACGTGATGCGGGTGCTTGGCAAGCAGCCGGCGGCGTTAGAAATGCTGGCAGCGGAGTGTGCTGAGGTTAAGGGGCAGAACCGGCATTATGACCGCGCGTGGCGACAGCTTCAGCAACTCTTACGGCGACCTGTTGAGGCGCAGGGACGAGAAATAGCGCGTCTGGTGTATTGCCTGGGGGCGGGCGCGCAGATGCTGCGCTTTGCGTCTCCACCGCTGGCCCAGGCATGGTGCCGGATGATGCTGGATCCGCGAGGAGGTATCCGCCTGGACGCGCAGCTGCTGGACGATGCGCTGCTGCGGGCGATGGGGCGCGGACGACAGCCTTCTCAGGCGTAGAGAATAGCCTGCACTCGCCAGCTATCCGGCTGCGGCTCTTCATACATCTGAACGATACGATACCAGGAAGCGCCCTGCTCATCGGCTTTTACGGCAATGGCGTGCTCGACATCCTGCTGACTGCCGGAAATATTATTGACGGAAATCAGACCAATTTCGTTCAGGCCGGTGACGCAATCCGCACTGGCGAATTCGGCTGACTGAGCGGAAGTATTGGCCGTCGCGGTGGTCAGCAACAGGCTGGGTAAGGTCAGTGATCGTTTCATCGTCAGCTCCATTTCACGTAATCCCGAGGGCAGTCCGTTTGCTAACGTTCTGCCAAAAGGCTGGCTGAACGTTATTATGCGCAGGAGAACGTGAATGGACGCAAAGCAGTGTAAAGCTGGTTAAAAACGCATCACACCGCTATTTATGATACAGAATCGCTTGCGAATACCACTGGCCGGGAACCATGGTGTCATCGATCATGACGATGACGTAGTAATCCGCTTTTGCGGCTTCTGCTTTGGCTTTCAACGCGGTCTCGACATCCATCGGCGAACCGTACATCAGAACGCTGACGGTACCTATCTTTTGCAGGCCCTCAGTCTGATTGCGACGAATCTCCTGCGGATGATCGCTTGCCGGCGGCGGCGCCTCCGGCGTACCCTGCAGGATGCTACATCCGCTTAAGGCGAGAGCCAGTAACCACGGTGTAAACCTACGCATGACCATATCTCGTTTCCTGATAGTGATAGTGTAGTGGTAGCCTGAACATCATTTCTGGGGAATGTTCCCGAATTGTTATCTATCGCGCGATTTTCGAATGAAAATGTTATGAAAGCGTAACCGAGCTCTCAACATTATAAATCGTGCTCAACGTAAAGCTTTGGCGAATGTTTTGGTGCGCAACGTCGTGCCACTATAAAGAAGGAGACGATAGTTGATTACACTCGAAATGCGCAATCTAGCAGGCGGTGAAGCGATCCACGCCTGTCCGGCTGGGATGGCGGATAAACCTCTGCCGGTTATCGTCTTTTATCACGGTTTTACCTCTTCCAAGCTGGTCTACAGCTACTTTGCCGTCGCGCTGGCCGAAGCCGGTTTCCGGGTGGTTATGCCTGATGCCGCCGAACACGGCGCGCGTTTTCACGGCGATGATGCCGGGCGAATGCAGCGCTTTTGGCCGATCCTGCGACAAAATTTTTTTGAG
Source organism: Klebsiella sp. 141203 (assembly GCF_032601985.1). Classification (NCBI taxonomy): domain Bacteria; kingdom Pseudomonadati; phylum Pseudomonadota; class Gammaproteobacteria; order Enterobacterales; family Enterobacteriaceae; genus Klebsiella; species Klebsiella sp. 141203. Next base: position 21,945 of record NZ_JAQIRL010000007.1, read on the forward strand.
TTTCCCGCACTGCGAGAAGCAATTATCGCTGAAGGTTGGCTGGAGGACGGGCGGCTGGCGGTGGCCGGCGCGTCAATGGGCGGCATGACCGCGCTCGGCATCATGACTCATCATTCTGAGCTTAAATGCGTGGCCTGTCTGATGGGCTCGGGCTATTTCAGTACCCTCGCACAGACGTTGTTTCCGTCACCCGGATTCGATACGGCAAGCCTGGCGGAGTGGGACGTCACTCATCAACTGTCGGCGCTGGCGAATAAGCCGCTGTTGCTGTGGCACGGCGATGCCGATGACGTGGTTCCGCCAGGCGAAACTTTCCGCCTGCAGCAGGCGTTAACGCAGAGCGGCCTGGCAACTAACCTGACCTGCCACTGGCAAAAGGGCGTGCGTCACCGCATTACCCCGGAAGCGCTGGACGCGACCACCGCCTTTTTTTTACAGCACCTTTAAACGCGGATAACCTGCACGCCCTGATCCTCAAGCTGCTTGAGGATCGCTTCATCGGCCTGCTTGCCGGTAATGACCAGGTCGATTTGGCTGGCCTGGCTGAATAGCATCCCGGCGCGTTCGCCGACTTTACTGCTATCGACCAGTACCGCCAGCTTGCCGACGACATTCAGCATTTTCTGTTCGGCCATCGCGGTCAACATATCGGTTTTGTACAATCCCTCGGCGGTCAACCCTTTGCCGCTGGTGAACATCCAGTGCCCGGCATACAGGCTGTTTTCGCTACCTTGCGGGCTGAGGGTGATGAAGTGGCTGTGGTTATATTGCCCCCCCATAATGATCACGCTGTCATGCTCCTGGTCAATCAGATAGTTAGCCAGCGGCAGGTAGTTGGTGATGATCTGCACCGGTTTGCCGCATAATTCACGGCCAAGCAGGAAGGCGGTGGAGCCGCAGTTGATAACGATGCTTTCGCCCGGAGAAACCAGCTGCGAGGCGGCGCGGGCAATCCGCACTTTCTCATCGTGGTTTTGCGCCTGATGAATGTTCATTGGCGACCAACGCGGACGCTGTTCGCTGATGGCTTCCGCGCCATTACGGACTTTTTTCAGCTTGCCGTTTTCATCAAGCTTATTGATATCGCGTCTTGCCGTCGCCGGAGAGATGCCGAGGCGGGAGATTACCTGTTCAACGGTGACGAATCCCGTTTGCGCCAGCAAATCCAGTAAAATTTGATGTCTTTGCGCTTCAGTCATGAGCGAATCCGATTAAAAGTGACAAGCAAAGATGATATTTGAAATTAACGCTAAATACTAATGCGGAAAGGGAATTCCGGCGGGCGTGCCCGCCGGGATACGCTTACAAGAAGGATTTGAACGGCAGGTCCGGCTCAATGGTAAAGCAGTCGTCGAACCCGCGTGGGTAGTGGTACTCGAAATTGTCTTTATCCAGCGGCCAGGTAAATTTACCGCCGACCTGCCAGATAAACGGCTTGAAGCCGTATTTCAGACGATCTTTTTTCATTTCCCACAGCACGCGGATCTCTTGCGGGTCCGCCTGGAAGTTGGACCAGATATCGTGATGGAACGGGATAACCACTTTGGCATTTAGCGATTCCGCCATGCGCAGGATATCGGCGCTGGTCATTTTGTCGGTGATGCCGCGCGGGTTTTCCCCGTAGGAACCGAGGGCGACGTCAATCTGATGGTCGTTACCGTGCTTCGCATAGTAGTTGGAGTAGTGGGAGTCGCCGCTGTGGTACAGGTTGCCGCCCGGCGTTTTGAACAGATAGTTGACCGCGCGCTGGTCCATGCCGTCCGGCAGCACGCCGGCGGCTTTTTGATCGGCAGGCAGGGTAATGAGGGCCGTACGATCGAATGCGTCGAGCGCGTGGATCTCAATGTCTTTGATCTTCACCACATCGCCCGGCTTCATGACGATGCAGCGTTCTGCCGGCACGCCCCAGCCAATCCACAGGTCAACGCAGGTTTTTGGTCCAATAAACGGCACATCGGCGGCGCAGTTTTGCATCACTGCGGCGGCGACGTTAACGTCGATATGATCGTTGTGATCGTGCGTCGCCAGCACGGCGTCAATTTGACGGATGGCGAAAGGATCGAGCACGAATGGCGTAGTGCGCAGGTTCGGCTGCAGTTTTTTCACTCCGGCCATGCGCTGCATCTGGTGGCCGGTTTTCATCAGCGGATTAGCGTGGCTCTGCTTACCGGTGCCGCACCAGAAATCGACGCAAATATTAGCGCCGCCTTCCGATTTTAGCCAAATACCGGTGCATCCCAGCCACCACATGGCAAAGGTGCCCGGCGCAACCTGCTCTTGTTCGATCTCTTCATTCAGCCAGCTGCCCCATTCCGGGAAAGTGCTCAAAATCCAGGATTCACGGGTGATGGTTTGCACTTTACTCATCGATCTCTTCCTCTTTTATTTCAAAAGTAATCAATTGGTGATTTGTTTTGATTGATACTGGCACTGTTTTTTCAGGAATGCAATCGGCTATTTTCGATGAAATGCGGTGATATCGTAGCACTAACGCGCTGAAAACCCCTGAATTTAATATCGGGCATGTATGTATATTGTTGATATTAGTGGTTTGTTTGGTTATCGCGTGACGTGGGAGAGAATACACCCATAAAAAATATGATTATTTGCGTGATGCGTCACATTTAATCAAATTCAATCTTGTTGTGATTGTTTTTGATTATTAGAGTGAGGGCGACGACAACTGCTGAGCGTCATGCGCGTTCTAAGCCTTCCTCTTCTGGAGTGTGTTATGGAGATCCTCTACAACATCTTTACCGTCTTCTTTAATCAGGTAATGACTAATGCCCCGCTGCTGCTGGGTATCGTGACCTGCCTTGGCTATATCTTGTTGCGTAAAAGCGTCAGCGTGATTATCAAAGGCACGATCAAAACCATCATTGGTTTCATGCTGTTACAAGCCGGCTCCGGCATTCTTACCAGCACCTTTAAGCCGGTGGTGGCGAAAATGTCAGAGGTTTATGGCATCAATGGCGCGATTTCCGATACCTACGCCTCAATGATGGCGACCATCGACCGGATGGGCGAGGCCTACAGCTGGGTGGGGTATGCGGTGCTGTTGGCGCTGGCGCTAAACATCTGTTACGTCCTGCTGCGCCGCATTACCGGCATCCGCACTATCATGCTGACTGGCCATATCATGTTTCAGCAGGCGGGGCTGATTGCGGTCTCTTTCTTCATCTTCGGCTACTCCATGTGGACGACCATTATCTGCACCGCGGTGCTGGTCTCCCTGTACTGGGGTATCACCTCCAACATGATGTTCAAGCCGACTCAACTGGTTACCGACGGCTGCGGCTTCTCTATCGGCCACCAACAGCAGTTTGCCTCGTGGATTGCCTATAAAGTGGCGCCGTATCTGGGGAAAAAAGAGGAGAGCGTCGAAGACCTCAAGCTGCCGGGCTGGCTCAATATCTTCCACGACAACATCGTCTCTACCGCGATTGTGATGACCATTTTCTTTGGCGCCATTCTGCTCTCGTTTGGTATCGATGTTGTACAGGCGATGGCGGGCAAAACCCACTGGACGGTCTATATCCTGCAGACTGGTTTCTCCTTCGCCGTGGCCATTTTCATCATTACCCAGGGCGTGCGCATGTTCGTCGCCGAGCTGTCCGAAGCCTTCAACGGCATCTCTCAGCGCCTGATTCCCGGCGCCGTGCTGGCGATTGACTGCGCCGCTATCTATAGCTTCGCGCCGAATGCCGTGGTCTGGGGCTTTATGTGGGGCACCATCGGTCAACTGATTGCCGTTGGTATTCTCGTCGGCATTGGCTCCTCCATTCTGATCATCCCGGGCTTTATCCCAATGTTCTTCTCTAACGCGACGATTGGCGTTTTTGCTAATCACTTCGGCGGCTGGCGCGCGGCGCTCAAGATCTGTCTGGTGATGGGCATGATTGAAATCTTCGGCTGCGTATGGGCGGTGAAGCTGACCGGGATGAGCGCCTGGATGGGCATGGCGGATTGGTCAATCCTGGCGCCGCCGATGATGCAGGGCTTCGCCTCGATAGGGCTGGCGTTTATGGCCGTCATTATTCTGATTTCACTGGCTTATATGTTCTTCGCCGGCCGCGCGCTGCGCGCCGAGGAAGATGCGGAAAAACAACTGGCAGAAGCCTCTGCTCAATAAGGAGTTCTGATTATGACCGTACGTATTCTGGCTGTGTGTGGCAACGGGCAAGGTAGTTCCATGATCATGAAAATGAAGGTGGACCAGTTCCTGACGCAATCAAACATCGACCACACGGTGAACAGCTGCGCGGTAGGTGAGTATAAAAGCGAGCTAAACGGCGCGGATATCATTATTGCCTCGACCCACATCGCAGGCGAAATCACCGTTACTGGCAATAAATACGTGGTTGGCGTGCGCAACATGCTGTCGCCTGCGGATTTCGGCCCAAAACTGCTTGAAGTGATCAAAGCCCACTTCCCGCAGGACGTGAAATAAGGAGCCGCCATGAAACTTCATGATTCTCTGGCGCAGAACCACTCCATACGCCTGCAGGCGGAGGCGGAAAGCTGGCAGGAGGCGGTGAAAATCGGTGTCGATCTGCTGGTGGCCGCCGACGTAGTGGAACCGCGTTACTACCAGGCGATCCTCGATGGCGTCGCGCAGCATGGTCCCTATTTTGTTATCGCGCCGGGGCTGGCGATGCCGCACGGCCGTCCGGAAGAGGGCGTTAAGAAAACCGGCTTTGCGCTGGTGACGCTCAAAAAACCGCTGATTTTCAATCACGAAGATAACGACCCGGTCGACATTCTGATCACCATGGCGGCAGTTGACGCTACCACCCACCAGGAGGTGGGCATCATGCAGATCGTTAACCTGTTTGATGACGAAGCCAATTTCGACCGTTTACGCGCCTGCCGCACCGAGCAGGAAGTGTTGGATTTAATTGAAAACGCCACTGCGGCGGCTGTTTAAGAGGGAGTTGATACGATGTCTCAGTTACCAATGTTGCAGGTTGCGCTGGATAACCAAACCCTGTCTCACGCCTATGAGACCACCCGCCTGATCGCCGAAGAGGTGGATATCATTGAAGTGGGCACGATTCTCTGCGTCGGCGAAGGGGTGCGCGCGGTGCGCGATCTGAAAGCGCTGTACCCGCATAAAATCGTACTGGCGGATGCCAAAATCGCCGATGCCGGAAAAATCCTGTCGCGGATGTGCTTTGAAGCCAACGCCGACTGGGTGACCGTGATCTGCTGCGCCGATATCAACACCGCCAAAGGGGCGCTGGATGTCGCCAAAGAGTTCAACGGCGACGTGCAAATTGAACTGACCGGTTTCTGGACCTGGGAGCAGGCGCAGGCGTGGCGCGACGCGGGCATTCAGCAGGTGGTCTATCACCGCAGCCGCGACGCGCAGGCCGCGGGCGTGGTGTGGAGCGAGGCGGATATCAGCGCGATTAAGCGCCTTTCCGATATGGGCTTCAAAGTCACCGTGACCGGTGGGCTGGCGCTGGAAGACCTGCCGCTGTTCGCCGGTATTCCTATTCACGTCTTTATTGCCGGGCGCAGTATCCGCGATGCCGCCTCGCCGGTGGAAGCGGCTCGCCAGTTTAAACGCTCTATCGCCCAGCTGTGGGGTTAAGGAGCGGCTATGTTGTCGAAACACATTCCGCTCGGTATCTATGAAAAAGCGCTCCCCGGCGGGGAGTGCTGGCTGGAGCGGTTACAGCTCGCGAAAACCCTCGGTTTTGACTTTGTCGAAATGTCGCTTGATGAAACCGATGCTCGTCTCGCCCGGCTGGACTGGAGCCAGGAGCAGCGCCTGGCGCTGGTCAAGGCGGTAGCCGAAACCGGCGTCCGGGTACCATCGATGTGCCTTAGCGCCCATCGTCGTTTTCCGCTCGGCAGCGAAGATGACGCGGTGCGTAATCAGGGACTGGACATCATGCGTAAAGCCATCCAGCTGGCGCAGGATGTGGGGATTCGGGTGATCCAACTGGCGGGCTACGATGTTTATTATCAGCAGGCGAATGATGAAACGCGACGCCGTTTTCGCGAAGGCCTGAAAGAGAGCGTCGGGATGGCCAGCCGGGCCCAGGTGACGCTGGCGATGGAAATCATGGACTATCCGCTGATGAACTCGATCAGTAAGGCGTTGGGCTATGCTCACTACCTGAATAATCCGTGGTTCCAGCTTTATCCGGATATTGGCAATCTGTCGGCGTGGGATAACGACGTACAGATGGAATTGCAGGCCGGCATGGGGCATATCGTGGCGGTACACGTCAAAGATACGAAGCCCGGCGTCTTCAAAAACGTGCCGTTTGGTGAAGGGGTCGTCGATTTTGAACGTTGCTTCGAAACGCTCAAGCAGACAGGCTACTGCGGTCCGTATCTGATTGAAATGTGGAGCGAAACCACCGATGACCCGGCGGCGGAAGTCGCAAAGGCTCGTGACTGGGTGAAGGCGCGGATGGCCCGCGCAGGCCTGACGGAGGCGGCATAATGCAGCAGCTTAAACAGCAGGTATTTGCAGCTAATATGGATCTGCCGCGCTACGGGCTGGTGACCTTTACCTGGGGCAACGTCAGTGCAATCGACCGGCAGCGTGGGCTGGTGGTGATTAAGCCCAGCGGCGTAGCCTACGAGTCTATGACCGTCGATGATATGGTGGTGGTCGATTTGCAGGGCAACGTGGTGGAGGGGCGCTGGCGTCCCTCTTCTGATACCGCTACCCACCTTGCGTTATACCGCCGTTATTCCGGCCTTGGCGGGGTGGTGCATACCCACTCGACGCACGCTACCGCCTGGGCGCAGGCGGGGCTGGCAATCCCGGCGCTCGGTACCACCCACGCGGACTACTTCTTCGGTGATATCCCCTGCACCCGGGCGCTCAGCGCACAGGAGGTGGAAGAGGCCTATGAGCTGAACACCGGGAAGGTGATTATCGAAACGCTGGGCGAGGCTAACCCGTTACATACGCCAGGGATTGTGGTCTATCAGCACGGACCCTTTTCCTGGGGGAAAGATGCCCACGAGGCGGTGCACAATGCGGTGGTGATGGAAGAAGTGGCGCGAATGGCGTGGATCGCCCGCGGGATTAATCCGCAGCTACAGCCCATCGACGGCTGGCTAATGGAGAAACATTTTCTGCGTAAACACGGGCCTGACGCCTACTACGGGCAGAAGTAAGCTACGCGCTCCGGGGCTTTCACCTCAGGGTGAAGCAACTGGTCTGGCCCCGGAGCCGTTTTTAACCCTGACGATAGGCCGATGGCATACAGCGCATGCCGATGAGCGTGACCACGCAAATCATCGCGCCGGCGTAAAACGTCGAGGCTGCGCCGAAGGTTTCCCACAGTACCCCTGCGCCGGTACTGGCCAGCAGCAGCGCCAGGCCGCTCATCAGGTTAAACATGCCGAATGCCGTACCGCGTAGTTCCGGCGGCGCGGTATGCGCAACCATGGCCGCCAGTAGGCCTTGAGTCATCCCCATGTGAATCCCCCACAGCGCGACGCCGATCAGCAGCGTGCTCCAGTGGCCGCTGAGCGCCAGCACGATATCGGCGAGGATCAGCACCAGCAGCCCCCATTGCAGCAGTTTACTGTGACTCATGCTGTCAGAGAGCTTACCGAACGGGTAAGCCGTGAGGCTGTAGACCAGGTTCATCGCGACCATGACCAGCGGAATAGTAAACAGCGGGATCTCCATCTGCTGGGCGCGCAGCACCAAAAAAGCTTCGCTGAAGCGGGCGAGGGTGAAGATACTGCCGATCGCCACCACCCACCAGTAGGCGGCGGAGAGCTTTTTCAGGTTTTCGCGCTTCAGCGGATTGCTACGTTTGTGCGCGATGGCGGATTTCGGCTCCTGCAGGCCAAAGCCCAGTAGAGCAATGGATAGTACGGCGGGAATGACCGCCACCCAGAAGATAGCGTGAAAATCGTTGGCCCAGATGAACATCAGCAGCACCGCCAGCAGCGGGCCGAGAAAGGCGCCGACGGTATCCAGTGCCTGACGTAGCCCGTAGGCCGCGCCACGGATCTCCGGCGGCGTTACGTCGGCGACCAGCGCATCGCGCGGCGCTCCGCGGATACCTTTTCCGACGCGGTCGATCATGCGGGCGCTAAATACCACCCCGGCGCTCGGCGCGAGGGCAAACAGCGGCTTGCTGATCGCCCCCAGCCCGTAGCCAAGCAGCGCCAGCCCTTTGCGTTTGCCAACGTAGTCGCTAATAACGCCGGAGAAGACTTTGAGAATTAAGGCGGTGGCTTCGGCCAGCCCTTCGATAAGACCGATGATAATGACGCTGGCGCCGAGCGTGGTGGCCATAAACAACGGTAGCAGGCTGTGGATCATCTCTGACGAGACATCCATTAACAGGCTGACGCCGCCGAGTACCCAAACTCCTTTAGGGATGCGACCTAACGTCGCGAAACGCGGGACCATCAATCACTCCTGATTAACAAACGGTGAATTGATGATTAAATCAGGTTGCGATGACGCTGGTAAGTCAGTTTGGAAAATAATTCTCAATTGCGTTTACGTAGGCTTTCGCTTCGCCCCTCATGGGGAGAGGCGAAGCATCGACCTGGGTTAGCGGTAAATAGCGGCGCTGGCATGAATAAGGCCATTGCTCTGCGGTTCGTGAATCAGGATTGGCTGGAAGTACTTCGCTCCCAGGGCATCGCTTTCCTGGTTCAGGGCCTGGTCGGCCTCTTGTTCGCTAGCCATATTATGGTTGATATAGATTACGCCCAGACTCTGCACATCATCCATGTTGCGAGCCTGACGCCCATCGATTTTGATGGCTGCCAGCGCGTTGGCGCTAAGGAGTAGCGCAGCCATTACGGCGATGATAATGCTTTTCATAGAACGCTCCTTACTGACAGTACGGGTAAAACGCTGGACTCCTCTTGCTGGTGTCTGGCTATTGATTAAATTGTAATCGCTGGCGCGTCGCCTGATAGCGACCTTTTCTGATGCAGTTGTTCAAAAAAATGCCGCGTTCGTTATTGGTTAATTTTAAATCACCCACTTAGCCCAGCTTGGCGCTTAGTGCGAATTATTTGTGCAAATGCGCTTGTGTTCCTGGGGGGGCGCAATTAGAATGACGCGTCAATTTTTCAGCCGCCCTTTAACACGTTCCTTGCCTCCATGGGCCGCGGCTGACCCAGACAGGAGGCTGAATAATCCGTAAGGAGCAATTCGATGCGTCATTACGAAATCGTTTTTATGGTCCATCCTGACCAGAGCGAACAGGTTCCGGGCATGATCGAACGTTACACTGGTGCAATCACTGCAGCAGAAGGTACGATCCACCGTCTGGAAGACTGGGGCCGCCGTCAGCTGGCTTATCCGATCAACAAACTGCACAAAGCTCACTACGTTCTGCTGAACGTTGAAGCGCCGCAGGAAGCGATCGATGAGCTGGAAACTAACTTCCGCTTCAACGACGCCGTTATCCGCAGCATGGTAATGCGTACTAAGCACGCTGTTACCGAAGCATCTCCGATGGTTAAAGCGAAAGACGAGCGCCGTGAGCGTCGTGAAGATTTCGCTAACGAAACCGCAGATGATTCTGAAGCTGGGGATTCTGAAGAGTAATCCTGATGACCAACCGTCTGGTGTTGTCCGGCACCGTGTGCAGGATGCCCCTTCGAAAGGTCAGCCCGTCAGGAATTCCTCATTGCCAGTTCGTGCTTGAGCATCGTTCTGTGCAGGAGGAAGCCGGTTTTCACCGGCAGGCGTGGTGCCAAATGCCCGTTATTATTAGCGGACACGAGAACCAGGCCATTACTCACAGTATAACGGTCGGTAGCGCAGTCACCGTTCAAGGGTTCATTAGTTGCCATAAGGCAAAGAACGGCTTGAGTAAAATGGTTCTGCATGCCGAGCAGATTGAATTGATAGATTCTGGAGACTAGCCATATGGCACGTTATTTCCGTCGTCGCAAGTTCTGCCGTTTCACCGCGGAAGGCGTTCAAGAGATCGACTATAAAGATATCGCTACGCTGAAAAACTACATCACCGAAAGCGGTAAGATTGTCCCAAGCCGTATCACCGGTACCCGTGCAAAATATCAGCGTCAGCTGGCTCGCGCTATCAAACGCGCACGCTACCTGTCCCTGCTGCCGTACACTGATCGTCATCAGTAATCGGTCACGGTCCATTAATACGACTTTGAGAGGATAAGGTAATGCAAGTTATTCTGCTTGATAAAGTAGCAAACCTGGGTAGCCTGGGTGATCAGGTAAACGTTAAAGCGGGCTATGCTCGTAACTTCCTGGTACCACAGGGTAAAGCTGTTCCAGCTACCAAGAAAAACGTTGAGTTCTTCGAAGCGCGCCGCGCTGAACTGGAAGCCAAACTGGCTGACGTTCTGGCCGCTGCTAACGCACGTGCTGAAGCAATCAACGCACTGGGCACCGTTACCATCGCGTCCAAATCTGGCGACGAAGGTAAACTGTTCGGTTCCATCGGTACTCGCGACATCGCTGACGCTGTTTCTGCAGCTGGCGTTGCCGTTGCGAAGAGCGAAGTTCGCCTGCCGAACGGCGTTCTGCGCACCACCGGTGAGCACGAAGTAGACTTCCAGGTTCACAGCGAAGTCTTCGCTAAACTGGTTGTTAACGTTGTAGCTGAGTAATTTTTTACTCAACTCACGTCGATGCGCCGGCCTTGTGCCGGCGTTTTGCTTTTTAGCGCCAGCCTGATTTTTATCTGGTATGGTAGCTATTCTCGCCACTTTCTGGATGATAAAATAAAACACGATTTTATTTCCGGTAAAGTTAATGGACGCTTCCTCTCCGACCCCCTCGATTTTTGCTAATAAAAAAGTAGCTTATGTCTGCGCGACGCTATGCTGTCTGCTGTGGGGCAGTTCTTATCCCGCGATAAAAAGCGGTTATGAACTTCTGCACATCGCCACCGATGATGTCCCCTCAAAAATTGTTTTTGCCGGCTATCGCTTCCTCTTTGCGGGCTTATTGTTGCTGCTGTTTGCGCTGGCGCAGCGCAAACCCATCGCCCGACTCAATGGCCGCCAGTGCGGGCAACTGGCGATGCTGGGGCTAACGCAGACCGCTATCCAGTACGCCTTCTTCTACGTCGGCCTGGCATTTACCACCGGGGTAAAGGGATCGATCATGAATGCCACCGGAACGTTCTTCAGCGTTCTGCTGGCGCATTTTATCTACCAGAATGACCGGCTCAGCTATAACAAGACGATCGGCTGCGTGCTTGGCTTTATTGGCGTGATGTTGGTGAACTTCAACACCTCATTGGGCGATTTTAATTTTGTCTGGCAGGGGGATGGATTTGTTGTGCTGGCGGCGTTCATCCTCTCGGCGGCGACGCTCTACGGCAAACGCATCTCGCAAACCGTCGACCCAACGGTGATGACCGGCTGGCAATTGGCCTTCGGCGGTCTGGTGCTGGTAGCGGGCGGGTATTTGACCGGCGGGGAGCTACGGATGCACAGCCTGACCGCAGCGATGATCCTTGGCTATTTAACTCTGCTGTCGTCGATAGCTTTTGCGCTATGGAGCGTGCTGCTCAAGCACAACCGCGTCAGTATGATTGCACCGTTTAATTTTGTTATCCCGGTGGCCGGAACGGTGCTGTCAGCGATCTTTCTTGGCGAGAATATCTTTGAGTGGAAGTACGCGATCGCGCTGGTGCTGGTGTGTGTAGGGATCCGCTGGGTGAACAAAAGCCAGGCGCGTTAGGCCGGGAGTACAACCCGGCCTAAGCGAAGCGTTTATCGCGCGCGCACGAAGCTGCCGTTCGACTGGCGGGTGAACAGCACCTGCTGGCCGTTGCCGGTATCAATAGTGAGGCCGGTGACCACGCCGTTGGCGTTCTGGCGAATTTGCACCGTCTGTCCACTCTGCAAGGTGCTTAATGGTTTGCCGGCGCCTTCGACCTGCGCCATGGCGTAGACGTCAGTGGCTGGCAGACCGTGGTCGCGGAACAGCTGCGCCAGCGTTTTACCGGATTCAATCCGGTAGGTGCGCCATTGCTGTTCAATGCCCGGAGCAGACTGCTGCTGCGCCGGTTGTTGATACGGCTGAGAAGAGGAAGCGGTTTGCGTCTGGTCCGGCTGTTCATCCTGAATAGCTTCAGGCGCCACAGGCGCAACCTGATCGGCATCGCTGACCGTCGGCGTATTGGTGATTGGCGGAAGCGGCACGGCCTGATTGCCTGAACCTTGCGGCTGAGACTGGGACTGTAGATCGAGACTGGCTTCGCGGCTGGCCTGAGTCGGCGTGCTGTTATCGCCGGAAGGGAGCAGGAAACCAATAATGACCAGCAGGAAGCCGGCAATGATGCCGCGGCGATGCATGGGCGGTAGCGGATCCATAAGACGAAGTTGATCCGGGGCGTGCCAGATCTTCGCCAGGGTAGATGTCAGTTCAAAGCGCCCGGGCATGGCTTTCCTCCTGCTCCGCATATTTTTATCCTGCTTATGAGTATAGACGGCTAACGTCCTGAAGGTAGAGGTTAACCTGATATCGCCTATTGTTTCTGTTTCGCTGAGATTTGTCATCATCCGCCGACAAAGTTTTACCCATTCCTCTATGGCTGTTATGCTTTCGAACGCTTTTCTCCAGATGTTTATCACCCAAAAAAGGAACAAAGATGGCAACCCCGACTTTTGACACTATCGAAGCGCAGGCAAGTTACGGTATCGGCTTGCAGGTTGGACAACAACTGAGCGAATCCGGCCTGCAGGGGCTGCTGCCGGAAGCGCTGGTTGCCGGCATTGCCGATGCGCTGGAAGGTAATCAGCCACAGGTGCCGGTTGAAGCGGTACACCGTGCGCTGCGTGAAATCCATGAACGCGCTGACGCTGTGCGTCGCGAGCGCTTCCAGGCGATGGCCGCTGATGGCCAGAAATACCTCGATGAAAACCGTGAAAAAGAAGGCGTGAACAGCACTGAATCCGGCCTGCAGTTCCGCGTCTTGACGCAGGGCGAAGGCCCGATCCCGGCGCGCACCGACCGTGTACGCGTTCACTACACCGGCAAACTTATCGACGGTACCGTATTTGATAGTTCCGTGGCCCGCGGCGAACCGGCTGAATTCCCGGTGACCGGCGTGATCGGCGGCTGGATCGAAGCGCTGACCCTGATGCCGGTGGGTTCCAAATGGGAGCTGACCATTCCGCACAACCTGGCTTACGGCGAGCGCGGCGCGGGTGCTTCTATCCCGCCATTCAGCACCCTCATCTTCGAAGTTGAGCTGCTGGACATTATTTAAGCACCAGGGGCTTCCTCTCCTGTCAGGGGGAGGGAGCCAACAAAAACAGTGCAAAATCCTTAAGTTATAAATTTATTGGAATTTTATATTGCATATAAGTTCGTTGAGTGTATTTTTGTGAGCTGTTTCGCGTTACATTGGTGATATAACACTCACTTTAAACATAAAATTAACATTATATCTAAATCATAGTATTCATCCCTCCGATTCTTACCTAATATCGATAAACCCTCTTGCCAGGGTTGCGACAAATGACAGGCCAACAGAGCCTGAACAACACAGACAGGTACAACAGGAAGAAAATCACATGGTAGATCAGGTCAAAGTCGTTGCCGACGAGCAGGAGACGACTGAACAATCGCTACGGCGAAATCTCACTAACCGGCATATTCAGCTTATTGCTATCGGCGGGGCGATCGGCACCGGGCTGTTTATGGGTTCCGGCAAGACCATCAGTCTCGCCGGGCCATCCATTATTTTTGTTTATATGATCATCGGTTTTATGCTGTTCTTCGTCATGCGCGCGATGGGCGAATTGCTGCTGTCAAACCTCGAATATAAATCATTCAGTGATTTCGCCTCCGACCTGTTAGGGCCGTGGGCGGGGTATTTTACCGGCTGGACCTACTGGTTCTGCTGGGTGGTCACCGGGATGGCGGACGTTGTCGCCATCACCGCCTACGCGCAGTTCTGGTTCCCCGGACTTTCTGACTGGGTCGCTTCGCTGGCGGTTATCCTGCTGCTGCTGGGCCTGAACCTCGCTACCGTGAAGATGTTTGGCGAAATGGAGTTCTGGTTCGCGATGATCAAAATCGTCGCCATCGTGGCGCTGATCGTGGTCGGCCTGGTGATGGTGATGATGCACTTTAAATCGCCGACCGGCGTTGAAGCCTCATTCGCGCATCTGTGGAATGACGGCGGCTGGTTCCCGAAAGGCCTCAGCGGCTTCTTTGCCGGTTTCCAGATAGCGGTATTCGCCTTCGTGGGTATTGAGCTGGTCGGTACCACCGCGGCGGAAACCAAGGACCCGGAAAAATCGCTGCCGCGGGCTATCAACTCCATTCCGCTACGTATCATTATGTTCTACGTCTTCGCGCTGATTGTGATTATGTCGGTGACACCGTGGAGCTCCGTCGTGCCGAGCAAGAGCCCCTTCGTTGAACTGTTTGTTCTGGTCGGCCTGCCGGCTGCCGCCAGCCTGATCAACTTCGTGGTACTGACTTCCGCCGCCTCTTCCGCTAACAGTGGAGTGTTCTCCACCAGCCGTATGCTGTTCGGTCTGGCGCAGGAAGGTCAGGCGCCGAAAATGTTCGCCAAGTTGTCTAAACGTGCGGTGCCGGCGAAGGGCTTAACCTTCTCCTGCATGTGCCTGCTGGGCGGCGTGGTGATGTTGATGGTCAACCCGAGCGTGATTGCCGCGTTCACCATGATCACCACGGTGTCGGCAATTCTGTTCATGTTCGTCTGGACCATTATCCTCTGCTCTTACCTGGTCTATCGTAAAAAGCGTCCGCAGCTGCACGAGAAGTCCATCTATAAGATGCCGCTGGGTAAAGTGATGTGCTGGGTGTGCATGGCCTTCTTCGTCTTCGTACTGGTGCTGTTGACGCTGGAAGATGATACCCGCGAGGCGCTGATGGTCACCCCGCTGTGGTTTGTTCTGCTGGGCGCAGGCTGGCTGTTTGCCGGTAAAAAACGTCTGGCGAAATAAAAAAGGCCACCCGGAGTGGCCAATAAACTGACAATGTCGAGAGGGCGCCTGCGGGCGCCTTTTTTTATGATTTTCCGGCGAGGGCACGCGGGAACAGCACGTTATTTTCCAGACTGATGTGCTCCATCAGGTCGTCAATCATCTCGTTAATGCCGTTGTACATCGCTTTCCAGGTGGTGCAGGCTTCCGGCGGCGGTGTCACGTTATGGGTGATGTGCTTGATGACTTCCAACAGTTCGCCCGCCTCGTCGTGCTCGCTTTCCATCACGCTGATAGGACCACCGGCCTGGGTTCCCATCCCCTGTTTGATCATCGGGAACAGAATCTGCTCTTCTTTCATCATGTGGCTGGAGAGCTCCTGGTGCAGCATGGTCAGGTATTTAGTTAGCCCTTTTGGCACGTTCGGTTTATCGGCGTGGACGCGTTCAACCTTGGTTGCCTGCAGGATCAGTTCCGGCAGCTGTTCACGGTGACGATCATGATAGCGAACGATGATGTGGTCGATGATGTCGGTGAACGGCGCGGCGCGCCAGTCGCGCTCGATCGGCTGCTCGGCCAGTTTTGCCAGTTCGGCTTCAATCGCCGCGACGTCCAGCGCTTTGCGCGCCGCCGCGCGATCCAGGGTTTGTTTGCCGCCGCAGCAGTAATCCATATCGTATTTACGGAACAGCGCGGAGGCGCGCGGGATGCTCAGCGCCAGCTCGCCTAAAGGTTGGTCACGGAAAGCCATAGCAGTTACCTCGTCATCAAGAATATAAGATGTATATTAAATGCATCTTTAATCCATGGGAATACCCCTTTAGGATACCAGGTTATTTTTTTGGCTCGACGCGCAGTTCCTGCAGAACCGGTTTTTCCGGGCGGGCGCGAACCGCCGACACCACACCGAGCACCAGCAGCAGGATCCCGCTCAGCGTCAGCAGCGGAGGCAGACTCTGGCGTAGCAGGAAGGTGTACAGCAGACCGGCCAGCGTCTCGAAGACGATCAGCGGCCCGAGGATCACCGTCGGCAGGCGCTGGCTGGCAATGTTCCAGCACAGTGCGCCGACCCACGAGCAGAGCACGGCGATCGCCAGCATCAGGACGATGAACACCGCCGGGCGCGGGCCGAAGGGGAGCGGGAAGTCGCTATGCTGGCCCTGCAGCCATCCGCAGGCGGCAATATAACCGACCAGCGATACCGGCAGGGTGACCAACGCCTGCGCGGTGGCCCACATCATCGGCGGCTTATCCGGGTTTTCACGCAGCCAGCGGGCGTTGCGCAGGGCGTACCACGCCCAGCAGACGACGGCGATCAGCGCGAGAACAATGCCCGAACCATAGCGCCACGGGCTGAAATCAGGAAGCCCGTGCTGCAGCTCCGCCACGTTGACGCACACCAGCCCCAGGGCGATACAGATTAGCGCCGGAAATAGCCGCCGCCACGGTAGCTTGCCATCGCGCTGGCTATACAGTAGGTTGGCGCACACCGGCAATACTACCGGCAGGGTGCCGATAATCATTGTCGAGACCGGCGCGCCGGTGCGCTGAATGGCGCTGGCAAGACAGAAGTAATAGATCAGGTTCCCCATCATGGTCAGCGCCAGCGCGGTCCACCAATCCTTGCCGTTCAGCTGCCGCAGACGCGCGCGGCCGAGCCACGCCAGCGGCAAGGCGATAAGTCCCAGCGCCAGATAGCGCCCCATCGACTGCAGCACCGCGGGATATTCCGGCACCAGCAACGGGCCGACGAAAATCAGCCCCCACATTAACCCCGCCAGCAGGGCATACAACACGCCGCTAATCATGATGACATCCATCTTCAGTTTGCTTGCGCCAAGTGTAGGAGGGCGCGAGGGTAAGAATATTGTATGAGATTGCGCTTTAGCGCCCGGCGACCTGTTTTTGATAACGCACCGGCGTGATGCCGTAGCGACGGGTGAAGGCGCGGGTTAAATGTGACTGGTCGGTTAATCCGGCGGCGATGGCCACTTCGGCGGCGGGCATGCCGTGGGTCAGAAACGCCTTGGCGCGCCACAGGCGAATCGCCATCAGCATCTGGTGCGGGGTAACGTGAAAGTGGGCTTTAAACTGGCGCTGGAAGTGATAGGGGCTGAGCGCTGCCACCTGCGCCAGTTCATCAAGGCTGACGGCGCGCATATAGTTATCGTGCAGGTAGTCGCGTACCCGATCGAAGCGGTGCGCCGCTTCCGGCGCCATTGGCGCATGGTGAGCCAGCGGGCGAAAGGTATCAACCAGGTCGAGCAGCATCCCTTGCTGCGCCAGCGGATCGTCAGCGTGCCACAGGCCGTAAATCAGTTGGCCGATTTGCCGGGCGCGCTGCGGCTCCTGGCGCACGACCTCACTGAACCACCAGTGGCGAACGCCGGTGAAGGCTTCCAGCCGATCCGGCTCCAGATAAATCATCCGGTAGCGCCAGCCTTCGGCGGTTTCCGCCTCGCCGGTATGGAGCTCATCCGGATTCATGGTGACGATGGAATTGGCTGAAGCGACGTGCTGACTACCGCGATAGCGAAAGCGTTCGGCGCCTTGTTCAATCACGCCGATGCCGAAGGCTTCGTGGGTATGCGGTTCAAAGGCATAACGAGAAATATGGGCGTGATAGAGCTCTACGCCGGGAAGTTGTTCGAGATGGCGAAAGCGCGCGCGGTCTTTTTCATCGCTAAATTGTGGTGGTACGCCCTGCATGCCGTGTCTCCCGACGATTCATCCCTTCAATATTAGAGATGAAGCGCCGGGACGCAACCGCAAAAACTGACAGGGATTGGTTAGATGATGCCTTTTACGCTATCGGCAAGCGACGTGGTCGGGCGGCCAATCAGTTTGCTCAGGGTGCGGCTGTCGTCAAACAGTCCGCCTTTCGACGCGCCGGTATCGGAATCCGCCAGCATATCGGCAAGCCCGGCCGGCAGGCCGACGTTCTTCAACGCGGCGGCGAAATCGGCTTCGCTGAGGTTCTGATAAACCACATTTTTCCCGCTTTGCTTGCTCAGCTCGGCAGCCAGTTCGCTCAGAGTCCAGGCGTTGTCTCCCGCCAGTTCGTAAACTTTCCCGGCATGGCCCTCGCCGGCGATAACGTGGGCGGCGGCGGCGGCATAATCGGCACGGGTGGCGGAGGCGATTTTACCCTCCCCGGCGGCGCCAATAAACACGCCGTGTTCCAGCGCCGGCGGCGCGCTGGCCAGATAGTTTTCGGTATACCAGCCGTTGCGCAGCAGCGCGTAAGGAATACCGGAATCAGCCAGCATTTGTTCGGTTTCGATATGTTCACCGGCCAGGCCCAGCGGTGAGGTATCGGCGTGCAGCAGGCTGGTATAGGCGATAAATTTCACCCCAGCGGCTTTGGCGGCGTTGATGACGTTACGGTGCTGGACGGCACGCTGGCCGACTTCGCTTGAGGAGATTAATAGCAGTTTATCAACCCCCTGCAGCGCGGCAGTAAGCGCGGCTTCATCGCCGTATTCGGCCTGCCGCACAATCACGCCCTGCTGGCTGAGCGCTTGCGCTTTCGCCGGGTTGCGGACAATCGCCACAATCTGGCTGGCGGGGACGGTTTTTAACAGATCATGCAGTACGTGCTGGCCAAGCTGGCCGGTGGCGCCGGTAATCGCGATCATAGTTCTTCTCCTTCGTGTTCATTGGCAGTTGTGGTAAGCTAACACCTTAACTAACTTTTAGTAAGTACGTACAAAAAGGTAAGTATAAAATGGCCGAACCGACGCTGAGCGACAAACTGCGCAACGGGGATCTGTTTGCTGAACAGTGCCCGTCGCGTGATGTGCTAAAACACGTGACCAGCCGCTGGGGCGTGTTGATTCTGGTGGCGCTTCGCGAGGGGACTCACCGCTTTAGCGATCTGCGGCGCAAAATGGGTGGCGTCAGCGAAAAAATGCTGGCGCAATCCTTACAGGCGCTGGAACTGGATGGCTTTATCGACCGCGTCTCGTATCCGGTGGTGCCGCCGCATGTTGAATATAGCCTGACGCCGCTCGGTCTGCAGGTGAGCGAGAAGGTGGCGGCGCTGGCGGACTGGATCGAGCTGAATCTCCCCGCGGTGCTGGCTAACCACGGGGAGTGAAAAAGTATCACTCTCTGTAACCCCGGATAGCGGCTGGCGCCTTATCCGGGCTACCAGCCACCTCCGCTTTGTAGCCCCGGTAAGCGCAGCGCCACCGGGGAGCTGTACCCGGATAGCGGCTGGCGCCTAATCCGGGCTACCAGCCAGCTCCGCTTTGTAGCCCCGGTAAGCGCAGCGCCACCGGGGAACAGGCATTATTGACTCAAATCCAGCTGATAAATAGCGAAGCCGATATCATCGGTCGCTACCTGTCGCATCGGATACTGCGCTTTCTCTTTGATAAACGCCGCGGCTTTGTCGCCTGGCGAGGTCTCAAAGCGAATATCCAGCGGCGTTTTGCTGTGGATCGGCGCCAGACGCCAGTTGTTATCCGCCGCCGGATGGATCGCACCATCCTTCTTCGACTGCGCGCCAATCCACGCCGCCAGCACCGAACGGTTTTCGTCCGGGGAGGCAAAAGCGATATGGTCGTCGCCGGTACCGGCGAATTTGCCGCCGTAGGCGCGATAGTTATTGGTGGCGACGAGGAAGGTGGCCTGCGGATCGATAGGCTTACCGTTAAAGGTCAGGTCTTTAATGCGTTCTGACTGCGGGTGAATCATCTGGCACTCGCCGTCGTAGCGCGCCGGTTGACTCACGTCGATCTGGTAATTTACGCCGTCAATCACGTCGAAGTTATAGGTGCGGAACCCGTCCCAGTTAATCAGCGACTGCGGTTTGCTGCTGGCGGTGTCAATCTGGTTAAACTGCCCGGCTGAGCATTCGAGCCACTCCTTGACCTCTTTACCGCTTACCTTCATCACCACCAGCGTGTTCGGGTAGAGATAGAGGTCGGCGGCGTTACGGAAGGTGAGCTGGCCTTTTTCCACTTCGACAAAGCTTGCCGGATCGTTTTTACGCCCGCCTACTTTAAACGGCGCGGCGGCGGAGAGTACCGGCAGTTTAGCCAGATCTGGATCGCCCTGGATGTAGTGCTCGACATAGGCCTTTTGCGCCATGTTGACCACCTGCACCGTCGGGTCGTCCTGCACCAGCGCCAGGTAGCTGTACATGTTGTCGGCGGACTTGCCGATAGGCTTGCTGACGAATTCGCGTGTGGCGTCGTGATCGGCTTTCAGCACCGCCACCATTTTACTATCTTCCGCCGCCAGCGACTTTTTCGCTACCGCGTCGTAAATAGGTCGCGCTTCGGCTTTGGCCTGCGCCACTTGCCATTTACCGCTATCGTTATTCAGCACTAAATCGACCACCCCGAGATGATCGCCCCACATTCCCGGCATCACCGCCGGGATCCCGTTCAGCGTACCTTTGGCGATATCCGCGCCTTTAATGGTGGCGAAGTCTTTACCGGGGAACAGCGCGTGGGCGTGGCCGAACATGATGGCGTCAACGCCGGGTACCTGGCTTAAGTAGTAGACCGAGTTTTCCGCCATTGCCTGATACGGATCGGCGGAGAGCCCCGAATGCGCGACCACCACGACCACATCAGCGCCTTTCGCGCGCATCTCCGGCACGTACTTGCGCGCGGTTTCGGTGATGTCGTTGACCTTCACCTTGCCGCTGAGGTTGGCTTTATCCCAGGTCATGATCTGCGGCGGCACAAAACCGATGTAGCCGATGCGCAGGGTATGGGGCTGACCATCGCTATCCTGAACCTGGGTATCCTGAATCAGGTATGGCGTAAACATCGGTTTCCCGGTTTTTACATCAATAATATTGGCATTAACGTAAGGGAACTTCGCCCCGGCTAGCGCTTTATGCAGGAAGTCGAGGCCATAGTTAAATTCATGGTTGCCCAGGTTGCCGACGGCGTAATTCAGGGTGTTCATCGCCTTGTAAACCGGATGCACATCCCCCTCTTTGAGCCCTTTTGCCGCCATATAGTCGCCCAGTGGACTACCCTGAATAACATCACCGTTATCCACCAGCACGCTGTTTTTCGCTTCCGCACGGGCTTGTTCAATCAGGCTGGCGGTTCTGACCAGACCGAATTTTTCCGTGGCGGTATCTTTGTAGTAATCGAAATCCATCATATTGCTGTGCAGATCGGTGGTTTCCATGATCCGCAGGTCGACCGTCGCCGCGTTGACGCTGGCCGCCACCAGCGTGGCCAGCAGCGTTGCGCTAAACTTAATCATCAGAGGCGTCCTTTTTTATGAGCAATGGCACAAAAGAAAATGTATTTACATTCTGTTGCTTACAGAATTGTGAATTCTGCCAGAAAAGCGTGAATGGAAACCGCTAGTGTTATCACAGATAGCGGAACTGGTGATGATGCGATATAAATAAAACAACGAGTTAACGCCACTGTAACCAGAAGAGGTGGAGAATGTTAGAACAAGTATGTCAGCTTGCACGGACCGCGGGCGATGCCATCATGGATGTCTACGATGGGAACCAGCCGATGGATGTGAGCAGCAAAAAGGATGATTCTCCCGTTACCGCGGCGGATATCGCCGCGCATAAAGTCATTGTCAGCGGCCTGCAGGCGCTGGATGCCACAATCCCCATCCTGTCGGAAGAAGATCCGCCGGCGTGGGAAGTGCGTCAGCACTGGCAGCGCTACTGGCTGGTCGACCCGCTGGACGGCACCAAAGAATTTATCAAGCGCAATGGCGAATTCACCGTTAATATCGCGCTGATTGAAAACGGTAAACCGACGCTGGGCGTGGTGTACGCGCCGGTGATGAAAGTGATGTACAGCGCGCAAAATGGCAAGGCGTGGAAAGAAGAGTGTGGCGTGCGCAAGCAGATTCAGGTTCGCGATGCTCGCCCGCCGCTGGTGGTGATTAGCCGCTCCCATAGTAATGACCCGGAGCTGCAGGAGTATCTGGAGCAACTGGGCGAGCACCAGACCACCTCAATCGGTTCGTCGCTGAAATTCTGCCTGGTGGCGGAAGGCCAGGCGCAGCTCTATCCGCGCTTCGGGCCGACCAGCACCTGGGACACCGCTGCCGGTCATGCGGTCGCGGTAGCCGCCGGGGCGCATGTTCACGACTGGCAAGGCAAAACTCTTGACTACACGCCGCGTGAATCCTTCCTCAACCCCGGCTTCCGGGTCTCTATTTATTAAGCAGCTTATGCAGCAGGTCGACGACCTGCTGCACCTCTTGCTGGGTCAGCGCGCCGTCTTTTGCCCACTGAACACGGCCGTTTTTATCTAACACCACAATCGCCGAACTTCCTTCATCGAGCTGCCAGGCTTTGCGCGCGAGACCGTTGCTGTCGACGATAAACTGCGACCACGGATAGAGCTGCTTGTTGCTCTCGATGCTGCTGCGCACGAACATCCCGGAGCCGGGGATCGCGTCGTCGGTATTGACGATGGTGGTGGTCTGGTAGCGGTCGTGCGGCAGGCCAGCCGCCTTAATCGCCTCAATCAGATTGGCATTTTTCTCTTTTGCCGAGGTGCGCCCGGCAATATGCTGGATGACGCGCACTTTTCCCGCCAGCTGCGAGCTATTCCAGTTTTTGTAGCTAAACTTATCGTTATTCAGTATCAGTTCTCCGCGATCGGCGATGCCTACCGGCGCGACGCGCTGACCATCGACAAAATTATGCGCCGAAGCCATTAACGGAAACAGGAGGGCGGAAACCGCCAGCAACTTACGTAGGGTCATGAGATATCCTTTTTTATATGCAGGTGATCCGACCACTTGGTCTTGTTTAATGATAAGTGCGAATTGTCGCCATTACCCGCAAGCGTGATGCCAGTTTGCGTGCCAACGCACACATTCAATAAAAAACGGAAACTTATACTAACAACTACGTATGCCTGAAACGAAAATTCTGAATTATTGTCATCAAAGGGTAAAAAAACTTCTACAGACTGGGTGACTTCGGAAATCTGGACTATAGTTTTAGGGCATTAAAATTTGCGCTCCCGATACGCGGGCTAACTGTGGCACCGCAGGAGCGTAACCCTGGCAGGAGACAACAATGAAAATTTTCCAACGCTACAATCCGCTGCAAGTGGCGAAGTACGTGAAGATCCTGTTTCGTGGACGGTTGTACATCAAGGACGTTGGCGCTTTTGAATTTGATAAGGGCAAAATCCTTATCCCGAAGGTTAAGGACAAGCTGCATTTCTCAGTGATGTCCGAAGTCAATCGTCAGGTTATGCGTCTGCAAACTGAGACCGCATAACGTGGTATGACGGCACGAAAAAAAACGGCTCCCGATGGGAGCCGTTGATGTTTTCAGGGCCGCTTACGCCGCGCCTTTTTCTTTCTTCGCCGCTTCTTCGATATCAGGCAGTTTCGGTACCAGCACCGTTGGTTTGTTGTCGATACGGGTAACCAGTAGCTGGTCGATACGGTAGTTATCGATATCCACCACTTCAAACTTGTAGCCAGAGAACTTCACCGCATCGGTGCGTTTCGGGATCTTACGCAGCATGAACATCATAAAGCCGCCGATGGTCTCGTAATTATCGGACTGCGGGAATTCATCGATATCCAGCACGCGCATTACGTCGTCGATCGGCGTCCCGCCGTCAATTAACCATGAGTTCTCATCGCGGGCGACGATTTGCTCTTCCAGCCCCTGGCCGACCAGGTCGCCCATCAGGGTGGTCATGACGTCGTTGAGAGTGATAATCCCCACCACCAGCGCGTATTCGTTCATGATCACCGCGAAGTCTTCGCCGGCGGTTTTAAAGCTTTCCAGCGCTTCAGAGAGCGTCAGGGTATCCGGCACGATCAGCGTATTGCGGATCTGCACGCCGCCGGTTAACACCAGGCTCTGATTTGCCAGCACGCGGTTCAGCAGGTCTTTTGAATCGACGTAGCCGATGATGTGATCGATATCCTCGTTACATACCAGGAACTTGGAGTGCGGATGTTCCGCCACTTTATTCTTCAGGCTCTGCTCGTCTTCGTGTAAATCGAACCAGATCACGTTTTCGCGCGGCGTCATCGAAGAGGGGACGGTACGGGATTCCAGCTCAAAGACGTTTTCAATTAATTCGTGTTCCTGTTTACGCAGCACCCCGGCCAGCGCGCCGGCTTCCACCACCGCGTAGATATCATCGGAGGTGATGTCGTCTTTACGCACCATCGGGATTTTAAACAGGCGGAAGATGTTGTTCGCCATGCCGTTAAACAGCCACACCAGCGGGCGGAAGACCAGTAAACAGAAGCGCATCGGGTTGATGATGCGCAAAGCCACGGCTTCTGGCGCAATCATACCGATGCGTTTCGGCGTCAGGTCAGCAAACAGGATGAACAAGCTGGTGACCAGGGTGAAAGAGAAAATAAAGCTCAGCTGCTCGGAAAGCTCCGGCGACATGTAGCGGCTCAATACGCTGTGAAACGCGGGTGAAAATGCGGCATCGCCGACGATACCACCCAGAATGGCCACGGCGTTGAGGCCGATCTGCACGACGGTGAAGAAGGTGCCAGGGTTTTCCTGCATTTTGAGAACGCGCTGCGCATTCACATTGCCTTCATCAGCCAGCAATTTGAGTTTGATTTTACGTGATGCGGCCAGTGAGATTTCAGAGATCGAAAAAAATGCACTGACGGCAATAAGGAAAAGTATTACTAAAATACTGTTTAACATATCTTTTCTGACCGTTGAGGCCAGATCCTCGGAAGGGAAGTGGATAACTCTTTTAATGTGGAATACATAAAAAACCGGTCCGAAGGCGCTGGACCGGCTATGACACAGCGTAGTATAGCGTAAATGTCTGTAAAGCCACCAGAGCGATAATTATTCTCGCCAGCGGCCTCTTCTACAGGATTACGCCTGCGGAGGGAGGCAAACGCCAATCCCGCCGATACCGCAGTAGCCGTACGGATTTTTGTGCAGGTACTGCTGATGATCGTCCTCGGCATAGTAGAACGGTTTTGCCGTGGCGATTTCAGTGGTGATCTCGCGGGTATCGTTGGCGTCGCGCATCGCTGCCTGGTAACGCAGCATGCTGGCCTGCGCCGCTTCAAGCTGCTCCGGCGTCAGCGGGTAGATAGCCGAACGGTACTGCGTGCCGTGGTCGTTACCCTGCTGCATCCCTTGCGCTGGATCGTGGTTCTCCCAGAAAACCTGCAGCAGTTGTTCATAGCTGATGACCTGCGGGTCATATACCACGCGCACCGCTTCCGAATGCCCGGTATCGCCGCTGCACACTTCACGATAGGTCGGGTTTGGCGTGTAGCCGCCGGTATAGCCCGCCGCGGTGCTGTAGACCCCCGGCAATTGCCAGAACAGACGCTCGACGCCCCAGAAGCAGCCCATCGCGAACAGCGCTACCTCCATTCCTTCAGGAACGTTGGTCATTGAGTGGCCGTTAACGGCGTGGAGCGTTGCTACCGGCATCGGCGTGTTGCGCCCCGGCAGCGCATCCGCCTGGGCGACAAGATGCGTTTTATCAAATAGACTCACGGTTGGCCTCGCAATTTGTGGTTAAGGTTGTAACGTCGCGTATCTTTTTAGACAATAAACACGCTCAATACGTCTAAATTTAAACATAAGAATTATTTGGGTTACCGTCACTTTTTCAACCCTTAGTTGTTAGGGTTTTGTTAAGCCGTGGAGCGGCACTTGCGTTTCCTTCGGGGGGAAACAAGGATATTCAGGAGAACACGTGCAACAAATCCGCCAGATATGCGTTACCAGCCTTTTGCTGGTCAGCGGGGTCGCCAGCGCAGCGAATGTGCGTTTGCAGGTTGAGGGGTTATCCGGGGAACTGGAAAAAAACGTCCGCGCCCAACTATCCACGATCCAGAGCGATGAGGTCACGCCGGACCGTCGTTTTCGCGCGCGCGTCGATGACGCCATCCGCGAGGGCCTGAAAGCGCTGGGTTACTATGAACCCACCATCGATTTCGATCTGCGTCCGCCGCCCAAAAAAGGGCGTCAGGTGCTGATTGCCAAAGTGACTCCCGGCGAGCCGGTGCGCATTGGCGGCACCGAGGTGATCCTGCGCGGCGGCGCGCGCACCGACCGCGATTACCTGGATCTGCTGAAAACGCGTCCGGCAATTGGCACGGTGCTCAATCACAGTGATTATGACGGCTTCAAAAGCTCGCTCACCAAGGTGGCGCTGCGTAAAGGCTATTTCGATAGCGAGTTCAATAAAAGCCAGCTCGGCGTGTCGCTCGATCGCCATCAGGCTTTCTGGGACATTGACTACAACAGCGGCGAGCGCTACCGCTTTGGCCCGGTAAGCTTTACCGGTTCGCAGATCCGCGAAGAGTACCTGCAAAACCTGGTGCCCTTTAAACAGGGTGATTATTACACCTCGCAGGATTTGGCGGAGCTGAACCGCCGCCTGGCGGCGACCGGCTGGTTTAACTCGGTGGTCGTCGCGCCGCAGTTTGATAAATCACGTAAAACCAAGGTGCTGCCTCTGCAGGGCGTCGTTTCGCCACGCAAAGAGAACACCGTGGAAACCGGGGTCGGCTATTCGACAGACGTCGGGCCGCGCGTGAAAGCAACGTGGAAAAAGCCGTGGATGAACTCCTACGGCCACAGCCTGACCTCCAGCGTTAGCCTCTCCGCGCCGGAACAGCAGCTCGATTTCAGCTATAAAGTCCCGCTATTAAAAAGCCCGCTTGAGCAGTATTACCTGATGCAGGGCGGTTTTAAGCGTACCGACCTTAACGATACCAAGGCCGATTCCACCACCCTGGCGCTGTCGCGCTATTGGGAGATGTCGAGCGGCTGGCAGCGCGCGATTAACCTGCGCTGGAGTCTGGACCACTTTACCCAGGCTAACGTCACCAATACCACTATGCTGCTTTATCCCGGCGTCTCGGTAAACCGCACCCGCTCCCGTGGCGGCCTGATGCCGACCTGGGGCGATTCCCAGCGCTATTCGGTGGACTACTCCAACACCATGTGGGGCTCGGACATTAACTTTATCGTCATGCAGGCGCAGGACGTGTGGATCCGCACCCTCTATGACCGCCACCGCTTCGTGGTGCGCGGCAACCTCGGCTGGATTGAAGCCGATGACTTCAGTAAAGTCCCGCCGGATCTGCGTTTCTTCGCCGGTGGTGACCGCAGCATTCGTGGTTATAAATACAAATCGATCTCGCCGAAAGATGACGACGGCAAGCTGATCGGTGCCTCAAAGCTGGCGACGGGCTCGCTGGAGTATCAATACAACGTCACCGGGAAATGGTGGGGGGCGGCGTTTATCGACAGCGGCGAAGCGGTGAGCGATATCCGTAAAAGCGATTTTAAAACCGGCGCGGGCGTCGGCGTGCGCTGGCAATCGCCGGTTGGGCCGATCAAGCTGGATATCGCCAGACCTATCGGCGACAAAGAAGAACACGGTTTACAGTTTTACATCGGTCTGGGGCCTGAATTATGAGTTTATGGAAGAAGATAAGCCTCGGCGTATTACTCTTTTTAGTGCTGCTGATTGGCGTGGTCGGCTTTTTAGTCGGCACCACTACCGGTTTGCATCTGGTACTGAAAGCGGCGGACCGCTGGGTGCCGGGGCTGGAGATTGGCAAGGTCACCGGCGGCTGGCGCGACCTGACCTTACAGAACGTACGCTTCGAACAGCCGGGCGTGGCGGTGACGGCCGGCCAGTTCCATCTCGGCGTCAAGCTGCGCTGTCTGTGGGATAGCAGCCTGTGCGTTAACGATATCTCGCTGCGCGATATCTACGTCGCTATCGATACCAAAAAGATGCCGCCTTCGACGCCGGTAGAGGAAGAAGATTCCGGCCCGCTGAACCTCTCGACGCCCTATCCCATTACCCTCAGCCGCGTGGCGCTGCATAACGTCAATGTCAAAATCGACGACACCGCCGTTTCGCTGCGCGATTTCTCCACCGGCCTGAACTGGCAGGAGAAAAACCTGACCCTGACGCCGACCTCGCTGCAGGGGTTACTCATCGCCCTGCCGAAGGTGGCGAAAGTGGCGCAGGAGCAGGTTGTGGAGCCGAAAATTGACCATCCGAAACCGGAAGAGAAGCCTCTCGGCGAGACGATGAAAGATCTGTTCTCGCAGCCGGTGCTGCCGGAAATGGTCGATGTGCATCTGCCGCTGAATCTTAATATTCAGGAGTTCCGCGGCGAACAGCTGCGCCTGACCGGCGATACCGATATGACCGTCTACAACCTGCTGCTGAAGGTCAGCAGCATCGACGGGCAGATGAAACTTGATGCGCTGGACGTCGATTCCGACCAGGGCAAGGTTACCGCTTCCGGCACCGCGCAACTGCAGGATAACTGGCCGGTCGATATTACTCTCGACAGCACGCTGAACATCGACCCGCTGAAAGGCGAGAAGGTGAAGCTGAAAGTAGGCGGCGAGCTGCGTAAAAAACTGCAGGTCGGCGTTGATTTAGCCGGCTCGGTGGCCATGACCCTGCGCGCCGAAGCGCAGCTGGCGGAAGCCGGTCTGCCGCTGAATATGGAAGTGAAGAGTAAGCAGCTGTACTGGCCGTTTACCGGCGAGAAACAGTTCCAGGCGGATGATCTGCATCTGAAATTCAGCGGCAAAATGACCGACTACACCATGGCCTTTAGTACCGCGGTGAAAGGACAGTCGCTGCCGCCGGCTAAAATTACCCTTAATGCTAAAGGCAACGAACAGCAGGTAAATCTCGATAAGCTGACCGTGGCGGCGCTGGAGGGGAAAACCGAACTGAAAGCGTTGCTCGACTGGCAGCAGGCGATCAGCTGGCGCGGCGAATTGACCCTCGATGGCATTAATACCGCCAAAGAGGTGCCGGACTGGCCGTCGAAGCTGAACGGGATTATCAAAACCCAGGGGAGCCTGTACGGCAGCAGCTGGCAGATGGCGGTTCCCGAGCTGAAAATTACCGGCAACGTGAAACAGAATAAAGTCGATGTTCACGGTTCGCTGCAGGGTAACAGCTATATGCAGTGGAAAGTGCCGGGACTGCATCTGGCGCTTGGCCCAAACAGCGCCGATGTGAAAGGCGAGCTGGGGGTGAAAGACCTTAATCTCGACGCCACCATCGATGCGCCGCATCTCGACAATGCGCTGCCGGGGCTCGGCGGTACGGCGAAGGGACTATTGAAGGTGCGTGGCACCATCGACGCGCCGCAGCTGCTGGCGGATATCACCGCCCGCGCTTTACGCTGGCAGGAGCTGACGGTAGCCCAGGTCAACGTCAAAGGCGACGTGAAGTCCAGCGATCAGATTGGCGGTAATCTTGATGTACGCGTCGATCGCATCAGCCAGCCGGGCGTCAACATCAGCCTGGTGCAGCTGAATGCCAAAGGTACCGAGAAGCAGCATGATTTACAGCTGCGCGTACAGGGCGAGCCGGTGTCGGGCCAGCTGACGCTGGCGGGCAGCTTCGATCGTAAAGAGGAGCGCTGGAAGGGCACCCTGAGTAATACCCGTTTCCAGACACCGGTCGGGCCGGTAGCGCTGACGCGCAACATCGCGCTGGATTATCGTAATCAGGAGCAGAAAATCAGCATCGGGCCGCACTGCTGGAGCAACCCGAACGCCGAGCTGTGCGTACCGCAAACCATTGATGCCGGCGCCAGCGGGCGCGCGGTGGTCAATCTCAACCGTTTCGATCTGGCGATGCTGAAGCCGTTTATGCCGGACGCGACCCAGGCAAGCGGCGTGTTTAGCGGTAACGCCGATGTCAGTTGGGACACCACCAAAGAGGGACTGCCTCAGGGCAAAGTCACCCTCAGCGGGCGCAACGTCAAAGTTACCCAGACGGTCAACGACGCGCCGCTGCCGGTGGCCTTCGATACGCTTAACCTCAGCGCCGACCTGCATAACAACCGGGCGCAGTTGGGCTGGCTGATACGCCTGACCAATAACGGCCAGCTTGATGGCCAGGTGGAAGTGACCGACCCGCAGGGGCGGCGTAACCTTGGCGGCAACGTCAACATCAGCAACTTCTCGCTGGCGATGATTAACCCGATCTTCGCTCGCGGCGAGAAAGCGGAAGGCAAGCTTAATGCCCGTCTGCGTCTGGGCGGCAACTTGCAGAGCCCGCAGCTGTTTGGTCAAATGCAGCTCAGCGGCGTCGATATCGACGGCAACTTTATGCCGTTTGATATGCAGCCGAGTCAGCTGGCGATGAACTTCAACGGAACGCGTTCGACTCTGCAGGGGACGGTGAATACCAAACAGGGGCAGATTGCGCTGAGCGGCAACGCCGACTGGACGCAAATCGACAACTGGCGCGCGCAGATTGCGGCGAAGGGCAGCCGGGTGCGCATTACCGTGCCGCCGATGGTCCGCCTGGATGTTTCTCCGGATGTGGTGTTTACCGCCACGCCAAGCCTGTTTAACCTCGATGGCCGCGTTGACGTACCGTGGGCGCGCATCGTGGTGAACGAGGTGCCGGAGAGCGCGGTGGGCGTCTCTTCCGATGAGGTGATGCTGGATAAAGATCTGAAGCCGATTAAGCCGCAGAGCGCCGGTATTCCGATCAACAGCAACCTGACGATTCACGTCGGCAACAACGTGCGTCTGGACGCTTTCGGCCTGAAAGCGCGTCTGACCGGCGATCTGAAAGTGGCGCAGGATAAGCAGGGGCTGGGGCTCAATGGCCAGATCAATATTCCGGAAGGTCGCTTCCACGCTTATGGTCAGGATCTGATCGTGCGTAAAGGCGAGCTGCTGTTCTCCGGGCCGCCGGATCAGCCGCTGCTCAATATCGAAGCGATTCGTAACCCGGAAGCCACCGAAGACGACGTGATCGCCGGCGTTCGCGTCACCGGTTCTGCCGATCAGCCGAAGGCCGAGATCTTCTCCGACCCGGCAATGTCGCAGCAGGAAGCGCTTTCTTATCTGTTACGCGGTCAGGGATTAGGCAGCGAACAGAGCGATAGTGCGGCGATGACCTCAATGCTTATTGGAATGGGGGTTGCACAAAGTGGTCAGGTTGTGGGTAAAATCGGCGAGACGTTTGGCGTAAGCAATTTGGCGCTGGATACCCAGGGGGTAGGCGACTCCTCCCAGGTGGTGGTCAGCGGCTATGTGCTGCCGGGTCTTCAGGTAAAATACGGCGTCGGCATCTTCGACTCTTTGGCGACGCTTACCCTGCGTTATCGCCTGATGCCTAAGCTATATATGGAAGCGGTGTCTGGCGTAGACCAGGCTCTCGATTTGCTCTATCAGTTTGAGTTTTAGCAATGCGAATATTTGTTTACGGCAGTTTACGACGCAAACAAGGCAACAGCCACTGGATGACCAACGCCCAGTTGCTGGGCGCTCATAGTGTCGACGATTATCAGCTGTACAGCCTGGGCCACTATCCAGGCGCGGTGCCGGGCGAGGGCACAGTACATGGTGAAGTGTATCGTATCGACGCATCGACGCTGGCCGAGCTGGATGCGCTGCGCACCAAGGGCGGTGAATACGCGCGCCATCTGATCCAAACGCCTTACGGCAGCGCGTGGATGTATGTCTACCAGCGCTCCGTCGAGGGGTTTGCGCAGATTGAGAGCGGAAACTGGTTGGACAGAGACCAGTAATTGAAAACGACAACGCCACCTTCGGGTGGCGTTGTTTTTTGGCCGTCTGAAACCAGAACAGGCCCATACAAAAACACCGCCCGGAGGCGGTGTTTTTTATGCTGGAAAAACAGAATTACTTCTGTTTAGCGCGCTCGAAGGAAGCAACGATTTCAGCTTTAGCCGCTTCAGCGTTGTCCCAACCGTCGACTTTAACCCACTTGCCTTTTTCCAGATCTTTGTAGTGCTCGAAGAAGTGAGTGATCTGGGCTTTCAGCAGTTCCGGCAGGTCGTTCACATCTTTGATGTGATCGTATTCTTTGCTCAGCTTGGTGTGCGGTACCGCAACCAGCTTGGCATCTTCTCCGGATTCGTCGGTCATTTTCAGTACGCCAACCGGACGGCAGCGGATAACTGAGCCTGGTTGCAGCGGGTACGGAGTCGGGACCAGCACGTCAACCGGGTCGCCGTCCAGGGACAGGGTGTGGTTGATGTAGCCGTAGTTGCACGGATAGAACATCGCAGTGGACATGAAACGGTCAACGAACAGTGCGCCGCTCTCTTTGTCAACTTCGTATTTGATTGGGTCTGCGTTAGCTGGGATTTCGATAACGACGTAGATGTCTTCCGGCAGCTCTTTGCCCGCAGGTACGTTGAGTAAGCTCATGTCTGTTTCCTTTAAAAATGTTTGGCAAACAAGTGCCCGGTATTATAGCCAACTCACATCGAATGTCTTCGCTTCTTTTTGCCTGGCTATGGGGGGAAGCGTCTGAATTTCTCCTCATCAGATAACCCTAAAATCCATAAAGATAGCTACATTCTGAATAATTTTGTGTAACCGTTTTCAATGTTGCGAGCGGCGGTTATCCAGAAGGCAAATTTTCGTCATTAGCGCAGGGCATGCCGTTGGGCGGGAAGCCTTATCGCCGCTCAGCTCAGACAAATCGCACTAATTAACATTTTATTTACTTTTTCGAAGTGTGATGTAACGCATTCAGTTACATAACGGATTGTCTATAGTTTGTTCGCAGGTGAGCATTTAACCAACAATAACCCTACGAGGAACATCTTATGTGGAAGCGCTTACTTCTCGTCACCGCGGTTTCGGCAGCTATGTCGTCTATGGCGATGGCCGCCAACCTGACCGTAGGATTTTCGCAGGTCGGCTCTGAATCGGGCTGGCGCGCGGCCGAAACGAATGTTGCTAAGGAAGAAGCGGCGAAGCGTGGCATCACCCTGAAGATTGCCGATGGTCAGCAAAAACAGGAAAACCAGATTAAAGCCGTGCGCTCGTTCATTGCCCAGGGCGTGGACGCGATCTTTATCGCGCCGGTGGTGGCGACCGGCTGGGAGCCGGTGCTAAAAGAAGCGAAAGAGGCCAATATCCCGGTGTTCCTCCTCGACCGTTCGATCGACGTTAAAGATAAGTCGCTGTATATGACCACCGTCACCGCCAACAACGTGCTGGAAGGCCAACTGATTGGCGACTGGTTGGTGAAAACCGTCGATGGCAAGCCGTGTAACGTCGTGGAGCTCCAGGGCACCGTGGGCGCCAGCGTCGCTATCGATCGTAAGAAAGGCTTCGCCGAGGCGATTGCCAAAGCGTCCAACATCAAGATTATCCGCTCGCAGTCCGGCGACTTCACCCGCAGTAAGGGGAAAGAGGTGATGGAGAGCTTTATCAAAGCGGAGAATAACGGCAAGAACATCTGCATGGTCTACGCCCATAACGATGACATGGTCATCGGCGCGATTCAGGCCATCAAAGAGGCCGGGCTGAAGCCGGGCAAAGATATCCTCACCGGGTCTATCGACGGCGTGCCGGATATCTATAAAGCCATGATCGCCGGCGAGGCGAATGCCAGCGTTGAGCTGACGCCGAATATGGCCGGTCCGGCGTTTGATGCGCTGGAAAAATACAAAAAAGACGGCACCCTGCCTGAGAAGCTGACCATTACCAAATCGACCCTTTATCTGCCGGATACGGCAAAAGAAGAGTTAGAGAAGAAGAAAAATATGGGTTACTGAGCCTTCATGAAAATGCCGGGGGCGCTACGCTTGCCCGGCCTACATTTCGCTCTTTTGTAGGCCGGATAAGCGCAGCGCCATCCGGCGTGATGCAGGGGGAACCATGACCACCGACCAATACCAGGAGATCCTTCGTACCGAAGGACTCAGCAAATTCTTCCCCGGCGTGAAGGCGCTGGATAACGTTAATTTCAGCCTGCGGCGCGGCGAAATCATGGCTCTGTTGGGCGAAAACGGCGCCGGAAAATCGACGCTGATTAAAGCGCTCACCGGCGTGTATCATGCCGACCGCGGGGCGATTTGGCTGGAAGGGCAGCAAATATCGCCGAAAAACACCGCTCACGCTCAGCAGTTGGGTATCGGTACCGTTTACCAGGAAGTTAACCTGCTGCCGAATATGTCGGTGGCGGATAATTTGTTTATTGGCCGCGAGCCGAAGCGCTTTGGTCTGCTGCGGCGCAAAGAGATGGAAAAACGCGCTACCGCGCTGATGGCCTCTTACGGCTTCTCGCTCGACGTGCGCGAACCGCTGAATCGTTTTTCGGTGGCGATGCAGCAAATCGTCGCTATCTGCCGGGCCATCGACCTGTCGGCGAAAGTGTTGATCCTCGATGAACCAACCGCCAGTCTCGACACTCAGGAAGTGGAAATGCTATTCACCCTGATGCGTCAGCTGCGCGATAACGGCGTCAGCCTGATTTTTGTGACCCATTTTCTCGACCAGGTCTATGCCGTCAGCGACCGTATTACCGTGCTGCGCAACGGCAGTTTTGTCGGCTGTCGGGAGACCCGCGAGCTGCCGCAAATCGAACTGGTCAAAATGATGCTCGGCCGCGAGCTGGACCATCAGGCGCTGCAGCGCGCCGGGCGCACGCTGCTCAGCGATAAGCCGGTGGCGGCATTTGAAGATTTTGGCAAGAAGGGCACGATTGCGCCGTTTACTCTGCAGGTGCGGCCGGGCGAGATCGTCGGCCTGGCCGGGCTGTTGGGATCCGGGCGCACCGAAACGGCGGAGGTCATTTTCGGCATCAAGCCCGCCGACAGCGGTAAAGCGTGGATCAAGGGCAAGCCGCAAACGCTGCGCTCGCCGCATCAGGCCTCCTGCCTCGGCATTGGTTTTTGTCCTGAAGACCGTAAAACCGACGGCATCATCGCCGCCGCCTCGGTACGGGAAAATATCGTGCTGGCGCTACAGGCGCAGCGCGGCTGGCTGCGGCCGATCCCGCGCCGCGAACAACATGAGATTGCCGAACGCTTTATTCGCCAGTTAGGTATCAGGACGCCCAGCGCCGAACAGCCGATCGAATTTCTCTCCGGCGGTAACCAGCAGAAGGTATTGTTGTCGCGCTGGCTGCTGACCAAACCCCAGTTCCTGATCCTCGATGAGCCGACGCGCGGTATCGACGTCGGCGCCCACGCTGAGATTATTCGCCTGATAGAAACCCTCTGCGCCGATGGTCTGGCGCTGCTGGTTATCTCCTCGGAGCTTGAAGAACTGGTGGGCTACGCTGACCGGGTGATCATCATGCGCGATCGCCAGCAGGTGGCGGAAATCCCCCTTGCCGAGCTGTCGGTCCCGGCGATCATGAACGCGATTGCGGCATAAGGAGCCCAGCATGATGCCCAGAACCGTACCACAAAGCGGACAGCCAAAACGGCGCTTTAGCTGGCCGAAAGGGATGCCGCAAATTATCGCTCTCCTGCTGGTATTAGCGGTGGATAGCCTGGTGGCGCCGCATTTCTTCCAGGTGCTACTGCAGGATGGGCGGCTGTTTGGCAGCCCGATTGACATTCTCAACCGGGCGGCGCCGGTGGCACTGCTGGCGATTGGCATGACGCTGGTCATCGCCACCGGCGGCATCGATCTGTCGGTCGGCGCGGTGATGGCTATCGCCGGGGCGACCGCTGCCTCGATGACCGTCGCCGGGCACAGCCTGCCGGTGGTGCTGCTCGCCGCATTGGGCGCAGGCGCGCTGGCTGGTCTGTGGAACGGCATTCTGGTGGCCGTGCTGAAGATCCAGCCCTTCGTGGCCACGCTTATCCTGATGGTCGCCGGACGCGGCGTCGCGCAGCTGATTACCTCCGGGCAGATAGTCACCTTTGATTCGCCGGCGCTTTCCTGGCTCGGCAGCGGATCGCTGCTGTTGCTACCGACGCCGGTGATTATCGCCGTCGCAACGCTGCTGCTGTTCTGGCTGTTTACCCGCCGGACCGCGCTCGGCATGTTTATTGAAGCGGTGGGGATCAATATCCGCGCGGCGAAAAATGCCGGAGTGAATACCCGCATTGTGGTGATGCTGGCCTATGTGCTGAGCGGCATCTGTGCGGCGATTGCCGGGATTATTGTGGCGGCGGATATTCGCGGCGCCGACGCCAACAACGCAGGATTATGGCTGGAGCTGGACGCCATCCTGGCGGTGGTGATCGGCGGCGGTTCGCTGATGGGCGGGCGCTTTAATCTGCTGCTGTCGGTGATGGGGGCGCTGATTATCCAGGGGATGAACACCGGGATTTTACTCTCCGGTTTCCCGCCGGAGCTCAACCAGGTGGTGAAAGCGGTGGTGGTGCTGTGCGTACTGATCGTTCAGTCGCCGCGCTTTATCGGTCTACTGAAAGGGGTACGCGGCCGTGATAAAACGTAATTTACCTTTGATGATTACCCTCGCGGTATTCGTGCTGGGCTATCTCTACTGCCTGACCCAGTTTCCGGGTTTTGCTTCGACGCGGGTGATTTGCAATATCCTGACCGATAACGCTTTCCTTGGGATCATCGCCGTCGGCATGACCTTCGTGATCCTCAGCGGCGGTATCGATCTGTCGGTCGGGTCGGTGATTGCCTTCACCGGCGTGTTTCTGGCCAAAGCGATCGGCTTTTGGGGGATCTCGCCGCTGCTGGCTTTCCCGCTGGTACTGGCCATGGGCTGCGCCTTCGGCGCGTTTATGGGGTTACTGATCGATGCGCTAAAAATCCCGGCATTTATCATCACCCTCGCCGGCATGTTTTTCCTGCGTGGGGTTAGCTATCTGGTCTCGGAAGAGTCGATTCCCATTAACCACCCGCTGTATGACACTCTGTCCGGGCTGGCGTGGACCATCCCTGGCGGCGGCCGCCTGAGCGCGATGGGGCTGCTGATGCTGCTGGTGGTGGTGCTGGGAATTTTCCTCGCCCACCGTACCCGCTTTGGCAATCAGGTCTACGCCATCGGCGGCAACGCCACGTCGGCCAATTTGATGGGCATTTCCACGCGTAGCACCACTATTCGCATCTATATGCTGTCGACCGGCCTGGCGACGCTTGCCGGCATTGTCTTCTCTATCTACACCCAGGCGGGCTACGCGCTGGCGGGCGTCGGCGTGGAACTGGATGCCATCGCTTCGGTGGTGATAGGCGGCACGCTGCTGAGCGGCGGCGTCGGAACGGTTCTGGGGACGCTGTTCGGCGTGGCGATTCAGGGCCTTATTCAGACCTACATCAACTTTGACGGTACGCTCAGTTCATGGTGGACGAAGATCGCCATCGGCATCCTGCTGTTTATCTTCATCGCGCTGCAGCGCGGGCTGACGGTGCTGTGGGAAAATCGCCAGAATGCGGCGGTGACTCGCGTGGGCGGGGCGATGAATCGCTAACAGGGAACTCCCTTCCCGCAGGGCGGGAAGGGAAGGTAGAAATTAAGCGTCCGGGAACTCTTTAATGAAGTTCTCGACGTCTTCTACCATGTGGTCGTTGCCGACAAAGAACGAACGGCGCTGGTGCAGGCTTTCCGGGATGATATCGAGAATACGCTCTTTACCATCGCTGGCTTTGCCGCCCGCCTGTTCCGCCAGCATCGCCATCGGGTTGCATTCGTACAGTAAACGCAGTTTCCCTTGCGGGTGGCTGGCGGTGCTCGGATACAGGTAGATGCCGCCTTTCAGCAGGTTACGGTGGAAGTCGGCCACCAGAGAACCGATATAGCGCGAGGTGTACGGGCGCTGGGTCTCTTTATCTTCTTCCTGACAGTACTTGATGTACTTCTTCACGCCCATCGGGAACTTGATGTAGTTACCTTCGTTGATGGAGTAGGTTTTGCCTTTCTCCGGGAAGCGCATCCGCTCCTGGCTCAGGCAGAAGACGCCGAGTGACGGGTCGTAAGTAAAGGCGTGCACGCCGCAGCCGGTGGTGTAGACCAGCATGGTGGAGGAGCCGTAAACCACATAACCCGCGGCAACCTGTTTGTTACCCGGCTGCAGGAAGTCTTCTTCGGTGACCGGCGTACCGACCGGCGTGACGCGGCGGTAGATAGAGAAGATAGTCCCCACGGAGACGTTAACGTCAATGTTGGAGGAGCCATCCAGCGGATCCATCAGCACAACGTATTTGGCGTGTTCGCACCCTTCGAAGACCACGATTTCATCTTCTTCTTCCGAGGCGATACCGGCGACGATATCACGTGCGCGCAGTGCAGCTTTTAATTTTTCATTCGCGAACAGGTCCAGCTTCTGCTGAACTTCACCCTGAACGTTTTCCGCACCGCTGGCACCCAGGATATCGACCAGACCGGCCTTATTGATATCGCGGTGGATGATCTTGGCGCCCAGTTTTATTGCCGACAACAAAGCAGTCAGCTCACCGGTAGCGTGGGAGAACTCGTGCTGCTTTTCGACAATAAATTCACCTAACGTTTTCATAACTCGTTCCCTGCATTTTTATGTTGAGTAAAACGAACGCAACAATCTTAACAAATAATAAAAAAACTGCGCACAGGTGAATCGCGCCAGCAAATGCAGATTTGCCTGAAATGCATTTCTCAGGGGGCATACATATGGGTAAAATGCGGGTCAGATTAATGAGGGAAGTAACGAATGCGCATTCATATTTTAGGAATCTGTGGCACGTTTATGGGGGGGCTGGCAATGCTGGCACGTTCCCTCGGGCATCAAGTAACCGGCTCGGATGCTAACGTTTATCCGCCAATGAGCACCCTGCTGGAAAACCAGGGCATCGATCTGATTCAGGGCTACGACGCCAGCCAACTGGACCCGCAGCCGGACCTGGTGATTATCGGTAACGCCATGACCCGCGGTAATCCGTGTGTCGAAGCGGTGCTG
Source organism: Klebsiella sp. 141203 (assembly GCF_032601985.1). Classification (NCBI taxonomy): domain Bacteria; kingdom Pseudomonadati; phylum Pseudomonadota; class Gammaproteobacteria; order Enterobacterales; family Enterobacteriaceae; genus Klebsiella; species Klebsiella sp. 141203. Next base: position 60,480 of record NZ_JAQIRL010000007.1, read on the forward strand.
GAAAACAACATTCCGTACATGTCTGGCCCGCAGTGGCTGCACGACTTCGTCCTGCGCGACCGCTGGGTGCTGGCCGTTGCCGGTACTCACGGTAAAACCACCACCGCCGGCATGGCGACGTGGATCCTCGAAGCCTGTGGCTATAAGCCGGGCTTCGTTATCGGCGGCGTACCGGGGAACTTCGAAGTTTCCGCACGCCTGGGCGACAGCCCGTTCTTCGTGATTGAAGCCGACGAATATGACTGCGCCTTCTTCGACAAGCGTTCTAAGTTCGTTCACTACTGCCCGCGCACGCTGATCCTCAATAACCTTGAGTTTGACCACGCGGATATCTTTGACGACCTGAAAGCGATTCAGAAACAGTTCCACCACCTGGTGCGCATCGTGCCGGGCAAAGGCAAGATTATTCTGCCGGAGAGCGACATCAACCTGAAGCAGGTGATGGCGATGGGCTGCTGGAGCGAACAGGAGCTGGTGGGCGAACAGGGCCACTGGCAGGCGAAGAAACTCAACGCCGATGCCTCGCAGTGGGAAGTCCTGCTCGACGGCGAAAAAGTTGGCGAAGTGAACTGGGCGCTGGTCGGCGAACATAATATGCACAACGGCCTGATGGCGATTGCCGCGGCGCGTCATGTTGGCGTGGTGCCGGCGGATGCCGCTAACGCGCTGGGCAGCTTTATTAACGCCCGCCGCCGCCTTGAGCTACGCGGCGAAGCCAACGGCGTGACCGTCTACGACGATTTTGCCCACCATCCGACGGCCATTCTCGCGACGCTGCAGGCGCTGCGCGGCAAAGTCGGCGGCACCGCGCGTATTCTGGCGGTGCTGGAGCCGCGTTCCAACACCATGAAAATGGGCGTCTGCAAAGACGATCTGGCGCCGTCTCTGGGCCGCGCCGATGAAGTCTTCCTGCTGCAGCCGCAGCATATCCCATGGCAGGTGGCGGAAGTGGCGGAAGCCTGCGTACAGCCGGCGCACTGGAGCGCCGACGTCGATACGCTGGTGGATATGATCGTGAAAACCGCGCATCCGGGCGACCATATTCTGGTGATGAGCAACGGCGGCTTTGGCGGCATTCATCAGAAGCTGCTGGATAAACTGGCGCAAAAAGCGGCCGCGGCAGAGTAAGCGCGAACGCTTCCGGTTACTGCCCTCCGCGTGAGGGCAGTTTTGTTTTCGCCACCAGGGATTGTGTGATGCTGACCTGTGAAAGAGTACTTTCTACCGATTCGCCCCATTTCGCCGCGCTTGACGCGCTGTACGCCCGCGCCTTTCCATGGCACGAACAGCGCGAAAGCGACGCCAAACTTCAGGCGCTGAGCAACCCGCACTATGCGCTGGAAGCCTGGTTTGATGACGGGATATTTATTGGCCTGAGCGGCTGCTGGCAGTTTGCCGGTTATAGCTATATCGAACATCTGGCGATTGACGACACCCTGCGTTCGCGCGGCTATGGCAAACAGCTGCTGGCGCAGATCCTGACGCGTGCGCCGCTGACTATTCTGGAAATCGATCCACTCACCAGCGAAATCGCCCATAAGCGGCTGCGCTTTTATCAGTCGATGGGATTCCATGCCAATGCCTGGGCGCACCGGCATCCGACCTATCATCAAGGGATCGACGATCATGAACTGCTGGTGTTGAGCTGTCCGCAACCGATCGATGCGGCGCAGTATCAGCAGTTTGCCGAGGATTTAGGGCGTGAGGTGATGGGGTAGCCCGGATAAGGCGCAACGCGCCGCCATCCGGGAGATGGCGGTTAGCGTGGGAATTAGCCTTCGTTTTCGGCCAGTTCGCGCAGATACTGGAAGATCAGGCGCGCGGATTTTGGCGGCTTGTTGCCTTCTTTCTCTTTTTTGGCATTGCGGATCAGTGAGCGCAGCTGCTGACGGTCAGCGTCTGGCCACAGGTTCAATACCTCTACGACAGCATCATCGCCATTATCAATCAGGCGATCGCGGATTTGTTCCAGCTTATGGAACAGCGCCACCTGCTGGTTGTGACGGTTCTTCAGCTTATCCAGCGCCTGGCGAATCGGATCGACGTCGCGGTTACGCAGCATTTTACCAATCAGCTGCAGCTGGCGGCGGCGGCCTTCTTTCTTGATACGCTGGGCGAGTTCAATGGCGTCGCGCAGGTCGGTATCGAGCGGCAGCTTATCCAGCGCGTTCTTACCGAGATCTACCATTTCCGCGCCAAGACGCTTCAGTTCTTCCGCATCGCGCTTAATTTCACTCTTGCTGACCCAGATAATTTCATCATCTTCATCTTCAACGTCATCACCGGGCACGTCGTCGAGCCAGTCTTCGGGCTGCTTTGTCATCTCAGGCTCCTTAAAAAAGAGGCTAATGTTACCAGTTAAGGCGCGCACTGAAAAACGGTTCTCTGTTAGACTTCAGTTAACTCCTTCTTACATTATGGCATTAGCAATGAAAGTCATCTCTCAAGTTGCACAGCAGCGTAAGACGCTGGAAGAAGCCGTTAGTACGGCACTGGAACTGGCGGCAGGCAAATCCGACGGTGCGGAAGTCTCCGTCAGCAAGACCACCGGCATCGGCGTCAGCACCCGCTACGGTGAGGTGGAGAATGTTGAATTCAATAGCGACGGCGCGCTCGGCATCACCGTTTATCATCAAAACCGTAAAGGCAGCGCCTCTTCGACCGACCTGAGCCCGGACGCTATCGCCCGTACCGTGCAGGCGGCGCTGGATATCGCGCGTTACACCTCGCCGGACCCGTTTGCCGGCGTGGCGGATAAAGAACTGCTGGCCTTTGACGCCCCGGATCTGGACCTGTTCCATCCGGCGGAGGTCTCCCCCGATGAAGCCATCGAGCTGGCGGCCCGCGCCGAGCAGGCCGCTCTGCAGGCCGACAAACGTATCACCAATACCGAAGGCGGCAGCTTCAACAGCCACTATGGAATTAAAGTGTTCGGTAACAGCTATGGCATGCTCCAGAGCTATTGCTCTACCCGCCACTCGCTCTCTAGCTGCGTGATTGCCGAAGAAAACGGCGACATGGAACGCGACTACGCCTACACCATTGGCCGCGCCCTTGGCGATTTACAGACCCCGGAGTGGGTCGGCAACGAATGTGCCCGCCGCACTTTGTCGCGCCTGGCGCCGCGTAAGCTGTCGACGATGAAAGCGCCGGTTATCTTCGCCAACGAAGTGGCTACCGGGCTGTTTGGCCACCTGGTTGGGGCGATCGCCGGCGGCGCGGTCTACCGTAAATCGACCTTCCTCCTCGACTCCCTCGGCAAACAGATCCTGCCGGAGTGGCTGACCATCGAAGAACATCCGCATCTGCTGAAGGGGCTGGCCTCCACGCCGTTCGACAGCGAAGGCGTGCGCACCGAACGTCGCGACATCATCAAAGACGGCGTGCTGACCCAGTGGCTGCTGACTAACTACTCCGCGCGTAAGCTGGGTATGAAAAGCACCGGCCACGCCGGCGGCATCCATAACTGGCGCATCAACGGCCGCGGCCTGAGTTTTGCAAAGATGCTTAAAGAGATGGGCACCGGGCTTGTGGTCACCGAATTGATGGGGCAGGGTGTCAGTGGCGTGACCGGCGACTACTCGCGCGGCGCATCCGGTTTCTGGGTAGAAAACGGCGAAATTCAGTATCCGGTCAGTGAGATCACCATCGCCGGAAATCTGAAAGAAATGTGGCGTAATATTGTCACCGTCGGCGACGATATCGAAACGCGCAGCAATATTCAGTGTGGTTCCGTACTGCTGTCGGAAATGAAAATCGCCGGTCAATGACCTGTGTGCCGGGCGCGTCCTGCCGCGCCCGCTTGATATCTTCATAATAAAAAGGAAGTGAGCAATGCGTAAAAAACTGTTAGCGATGCTGGCCGTCTCTGCTTTTGCGCTCGGTTCGGCATCGGCGTTCGCCGACCTTGGCGAAGACATGGACACCCTTGCGGAAAACCTGCAGGTGGTACAGAAAACCTCAGACATTGGCGAGCTGAAAGCGGCGCTGAATAAGATGCGTACCGCTGCGGTTGACGCCCAGAAAGAGACGCCGCCAAAACTGGAAGGCAAAGCGGCCGATAGCCCGGAGATGAAAGATTTCCGCCACGGTCTGGAGACGTTGGTCGGCCAGATCGACGGCGCGCTGAAGTTAGCTGACGCCGGTAAGCTGAAAGAGGCGCAGGCCGCCGCGGAGGACTTCAAAACTACCCGCAATACCTACCATAAGAAGTATCGCTAATCGCCGTTTTCGGGAGGCGTCAGCCGATGTCTCCCGCCTAAAAACCTACCTGTATCACATTTTTCCCTTTTCTTTTTCCGGTCTTTTTCCGCTCAACCTCGCGCATTGTTGTGATGCGTATCACGTCATATCGCCTGTTTTTACATTTATCCGGCGAATATGTGGAGTCGATCACCTAAGCCTTCTCCCTTTCCACTTCGAAGTGGAAAACAACTCGCTACAAACTCCTGACCCCCGGCGCTACTTTGGATTCCAGAGACATCAGCGGGGTAACACAAGTGAATAACGGAGCGGTAATAAACGACGTAGGGGAGCAGGCGGCGCAGACCGAACGCCTGGCTGACAAGATGTTACAGCAGGTCTTCGCCCTGTTAAGCCGTCACGACATCGTCCCTAACGACGTTCAGGAGCAAATGCTGACTTCCCACGTGCGGGCCATGGCCCACCGGTCAATCAGCGGCGAACCGCTACCGGAAGTGGATGCCAGTCTGTTCGAAGAAATTTCTGAAGATTCAATGATGCTGGCCCGCGAAGTGGTCGCACAGTTCGGCAACCTGCCTGATGAAGAGGCCTGGTTGTTGTCCGTCCACTTCGAAGTCGCAAAAGAAAACCTGTAAGGAGCAAAACATGGAACAAATCACCGTAGTTATTGGCGACCGTCTGGGTAAAGGACAAAAAGTCGCGGCAGGCGCAGAAAAAGCCGGCGCACGTGCAGTGGTCGTCCCTGGCGTTGCTGCAGACATGAAACTTGGCGACATGATGAAAGCGGAAAACGCCTCTTTCGGCATCTCCTTCTGCGGCAGCGGCGGCGCAGGCGCTATTACCGCGCAGACCAAGTACGGCTACAAAGCAAAATACGGCATGCGTTCTATTGAAGAGGGCGTCACCGCCATCAACGAAGGCTGCAACGTGCTGGGCTTCGGCTTCATGGATAAAGAAGAGCTGGGCGAGCGTCTGGTTGAAGCCTGGAAAAAGAAATACGGCGCATAAGTATGAAAGAGCAATTCACCACCACCGTGAGGGTTGCAGGCAAAGGCGAAAGCAAATCACGGGCCTTCGCCGATGCCCTGAACCATGTGCAGGCTGCGGTGATGAAGTCATCATCGCGCATCCTACTGCGTATTGAGCCACAGGACGTGACGGTTGTTCATGCGCGCGAAGCGGTACGAAAAGAGGCGTTTCTGTTCATCTTTTTGCGCCGTGAACGACGGACCTACAGCGTGGAGCTGGACGTCACCGTCAACGTGACCGCCATCGATCTCGATAAAGTGGATTTCGTCACGCAAACCTGATTGTTACCAAAGGGTCAGATTATGTTCCTGATAATTTTAATAAAATCGCTCATCATCGGCGGCCTGGTCGGCGTCGGCGTGGGCGCCGGAGCGGCACGCATGTTTCACGCGCCCACCACGCAAGGGATGGGCGCGTTTCGTACCTTGGGCGAGCTGAATTCCTGCGAAGGCGATCCAGCTTCTCACTTCTCTTTTGGTCTCGGCTTCTTCTTTAACGCCTGGGCCTCTTCCGTTGCAGCAGGCTCCTTCACCCAGGACGTTGACCACCGCATTATCCCGAACTGGGGCGCGGCGGCGTTGATGGTGAAAAATCGTAACGTTGGCGAAACGCTACACGATCCGAAAAAAATGGCGATTGCCTGCGGCATCATCGGCATGATCGTCGTCGCCTTCCTTAACCTGACCGCCTCTTCCGTACCGGAAGCGCTGCAGGTCACCGCCGTTAAGGTATTGGTTCCGGCGGCAAACCTGCTGGTGAACACCGTGATGCCGGTGATTTTCTGGCTGGCGGCTATTGATGCCGGTAAGAAATCAGGCTTCTGGGCGACGATTTTCGGCGGCGCGGCGCAGCTGATTATGGGTAACGCCGTACCGGGTCTGGTACTGGGGATCCTGATCGGTAAAGGCGTAGAAGAGAGCGGCTGGAACCGGGTAACCAAAGTGATGATGATCGCCATTGTCGCGCTGTTTGTCCTCAGCGGCTTCTTCCGCGGCTTCGACATGAAGATGCTCGAATCCTTCCATCTGACCGTGCCGAACTGGCTGGACATGATCCACAACTCACTCAGCGGCAAGTAACGGGAGCCTGATAATGGAACAGAATAAAGGTTTTTGGTATGCCGACTGGTCGTTCCCGATCTTTGTTGGCCTGCTCTCCTCCGGCGTCTTCGCCGGGACGCACATGTACTATCTGTACGGCATCGGCGCCTTTAACGAAGTGGCCTTCGTGGCGATGTTGAAGGCAGGGATTGATACCGGCGCGTACGGCGCGGTGGCGGCATTCGGCGCGAGCTTCCTGTTCGCCCGCATCATCGAAGGTTCGCTGGTGGGGATTCTGGATATCGGCGGCGCCATTCAGACCGGTATCGGCCTCGGCGTACCGGCGCTGCTGCTCGGCGCGGGCTTTGTCTTCCCGGTGGCGAACTTCGCCGCGTCGCTGGCAACCGGCCTGATCCTCGGCCTGGCGGTCGGCTACATCATCATTCTGGCGCGTAAGTTCACCATCAACCAGAGCGACTCCACCTACGGCGCTGACGTGATGATGGGGGCCGGTAACGCCTCCGGCCGCTTCCTCGGTCCATTGATCATCCTCAGCGCGATGACGGCGTCTATTCCTATTGGGATTGGTTCTTTGGTTGGCGCACTGCTGTTCTACATCTGGCAGAAACCGATCACCGGCGGCGCCATCCTCGGCGCGATGATCCTCGGTTCCATCTTCCCGATTGCGATTAGCTAATTGCCCGATGGCGCTGCGCTTATTGGCCTACAAGTCAGCGCGATTTGTAGGCCCGATAAGGCGGTACGCCGCCATCCGGCAACAGATTCACTCTTTCATCAGGAGATAGCTATGTTTGATTTACTCCTGCGCCGTGCGCGCCTCGTCGACGATACCCTGACTGATATCGCCATCCAGGACGGGAAAATCGCGGCGCTGGGCGAGATTAGCGCGCCCTCCCGTAAAACCATTGAGCTGAACGGCAACGTTTACGTCAGCGCTGGCTGGATTGACTCTCACGTTCACTGCTACCCGAATTCACCGATTTATCACGATGAGCCGGATAGCGTCGGCATCGCCACCGGCGTCACCACCGTGATCGATGCCGGCAGCACCGGCGCCGACGACGTTGATGACTTCTATCAACTGACCCGCAAAGCGGCGACGGAAGTTTATGCGTTGCTCAACATCTCCCGCGTCGGGCTGATTGCGCAGAATGAGCTGGCGAATATGGCCAATATCGACGCCGCCGCGGTGCAGCAGGCGGTGCAGCGTCATCCTGACTTTATCGTCGGCCTGAAGGCGCGGATGAGCAGCAGCGTCGTCGGCGAAAACGGCATTACGCCGCTGGCGCGCGCCAAGGCCATTCAGCAGGAAAACGGCGATCTGCCGCTGATGGTGCACATCGGCAATAACCCGCCGAACCTCGATGAAATCGCCGATCTGCTGAGCAGCGGCGACATCATTACCCACTGCTATAACGGCAAGCCGAACCGTATTCTTAATCCTGCCGGCGAGCTGCGCAGCTCCATTACTCGCGCTCTGCAGCGCGGCGTGCGACTCGATGTCGGCCACGGTACCGCAAGTTTCAGCTTTGAAGTGGCGCGGCGGGCAATTGCGATGGGCATTCTGCCGCACACCATTAGCTCCGATATTTACTGCCGTAACCGTATCGATGGCCCGGTGCGCTCGCTGGCGCTAGTGATGTCGAAGTTCCTCGCCATCGGCATGACCCTGCCGCAGGTGATTGACTGCGTGACCGTCAGCGCCGCCGAGGGGCTGCGCCTGGCGCGTAAAGGGCGCCTGGAAGCGGGCTTTGATGCCGATTTAACGCTATTTAGCCTGCAGCATCAGCCCACGTTGCTGGTGGATGCCGAAAAAGAGAGCCTGCAGGCTGACAACATTCTGGTGCCGCTGGCCGCGATTCGCGCGGGCAAGGGCTATCTGACCGAACAAGGGAGCGCGGAACATGCCTTCGATTTTTGAGAAATACCATTTAAAACAAGTTATTAATACTTCAGGCCGGATGACGGCGCTGGGCGTCTCCACGCCGCGCCCGGAAGTGGTTGAAGCCGCGATGGCCGGTATGAACCAGTACTTTGAAATGAAAGACCTGGTGAATAAAACCGGCGAGTACATCGCCAAACTGCTGGATGTGGAAGGGGCGACCGTTGTCTCCTGCGCGTCGGCGGGGATTGCCCAGTCGGTCGCAGCGGTGCTGGTGAAAGACAGCGACTGGCTGCTGGAAAACCTGCACGTTACCCCGATTGAAAATAACGAAATCGTGTTGCCGAAGGGCCACAACGTCAACTTCGGCGCGCCGGTTGGCACCATGGTGGCGCTGGGCGGTGGTAAGCTGGTGGAAGCGGGCTACGCCAACGAATGTTCTGCCCAACAGCTGGCGGCGGCGATCACTCCGCGCACCGCGGCGATTCTGTACATCAAATCCCACCATTGTGTGCAAAAAAGCATGCTTAACGTCGCGCAGGCCGCGGAAGTGGCGCGCCAGCATAACTTGCCGCTGATCGTCGATGCGGCGGCGGAAGAAGATCTGCAGTGCTACTACCGCATGGGCGCCGACCTGGTTATCTACAGCGGCGCGAAAGCGATTGAAGGGCCGACCAGCGGGCTGGTCATCGGCAAAACGCAGTACGTCGAGTGGGTTAAGCGCCAGTCGATGGGGATTGGCCGGGCGATGAAAGTGGGTAAAGAGGGCATTCTTGGCCTGACCTGCGCCATTGAACACTACCTGACGGCGACTAAAGAGAGCGGTCAGCAGATGGTGGACAAGATGACGCCGTTTATCGAACAGCTCAACACTCTCAACGGCGTGACCGCGCGGGTGGTGTGGGATAGCGCGGGCCGTGATATCGCCCGCGCCGAAATTAAATTTGATGAAGCGACCACCGGCGTGAATACCGGCGATCTGGTTAACGCGCTGAAGCAGGGCGAATACGCCATTTACTTCCGCGGCTATAAAGCGAATGAAGGCATTATCGAAGCCGATGTCCGCAGCGTGAACGCGCAGCAGCTGGAGGTGGTCGCTCGCCGCATCGCAGAAGTTCTGAATAAGGAGAAAAAAGCATGAAACTGACCCCAAACTTTTACCGTGACCGCGTGTGCCTGAACGTACTGGCGGGCAGCAAAGACAACGCCCGTGAAATTTACGACGCGGCGGAAGGTCACGTACTGGTTGGCGTGCTCTCCAAAAACTATCCGGACGTCGCCAGCGCGGTGGCCGATATGCGTGAATACGCGAAGCTGATTGATAACGCGCTCTCCGTCGGGCTGGGCGCAGGCGATCCAAACCAGTCGGCGATGGTGAGCGAGATTTCTCGCCAGGTGCAGCCGCAGCACGTCAACCAGGTCTTCACCGGCGTGGCTACCAGCCGCGCGCTGCTCGGGCAGAACGAGACCGTGGTGAATGGTTTGGTCTCGCCGACCGGTACGCCGGGAATGGTGAAGATCTCAACCGGCCCGCTGAGCAGCGGCGCGGCGGATGGGATTGTTCCGCTGGAAACCGCCATCGCGCTGTTAAAAGATATGGGCGGCAGCTCTATCAAATACTTCCCGATGGGCGGCCTGAAGCACCGCGCTGAGTTCGAAGCCGTCGCCAAAGCCTGCGCCGCGCACGATTTCTGGCTGGAGCCGACCGGCGGTATCGATCTGGAAAACTACAGCGAGATCCTGAAAATCGCGCTGGATGCCGGCGTGAGTAAAATCATCCCGCATATTTACAGCTCGATTATCGATAAAGCCAGCGGCAACACCCGCCCGGCCGATGTGCGCCAGTTGCTGGAGATGACCAAACAGTTAGTGAAGTAGTGCCTTTGCCCCTCACCCTAACTTTCTCCCGGAAGGAGAGGGAACCATCTGGTTTTCTCCCTCTCCCTTTGGAAGAGGGCCGGGGTGAGGGGAAACTTATCCCACCGAACCATCAAGGAGTTACCATGCCAACCGCTCGTCACCTGCTTGTTGCTTCACTGTCTTTGCTTGCCGCCGGCGCCGCCGCGCAAACCCACTACGCCTGGATTGGCACCTATAATCCTAATGGCGAAGGTCTGTATCGCTTTACCGTCGATGCCAAAACCGGCGCTCTGCGCGATAAGGCGCTGGTAAGTTCGTTGCCGAACGTCGCGCAGCTAACCGTGTCGCGCGATGGCAAAACGCTGTATGCCGCCAGTGAAGTCGAAAAAGGCGTGGTGCAGGCGTGGCGAATTGACAAGAACGGCGAGCTGACGGAACTCAACCAGGTTGCCTCCGGCGGCGCCGGGCCGGTGTATCTCTCCCTGACGCCGGATGGTAAATATCTGTTGGTGGCCAACTACGTTAGCGGCAGCACCGCCGTGCTACCGGTGAAAGAAGATGGTAGCCTGGGCGAAGCGGTGGATGTGCATCAGGATGAAGGTCCGGCCGGCGCCGAACGTCCGGCGGCGGCCGTCGAGGGCAGCTTTGCTATTAGCGATCACAATGGCCCGCATGCCCATATGATCGCCGCCGATCCCAGCGGAAAGTTTGTTTACTCCACCGATCTCGGGCTGGATCGGATCTATCAGTATCGGCTGGATAGCGCCAGCGGCAAACTGACGCCAAACGAGCCGCCGTTTATCGCCGCCTCTTCGCCGGGCGCCGGTCCGCGCCACTTCGTCTTTACGCCAAAGGGCGACGGTCTGTGGCTGATTAACGAAGAAGCGTCGACGCTGACCTTCTATCATCTTGATAAGCAAAGCGGCCTGCTGCGCGAAGGCAAAACCGTCTCCGCGCTGCCGAAAGAGTATAAGGGCACCAGCTTTGCCGCGGGCCTTGTGCTGAGCAACGATGGCAAACAGCTATACGTCGCCAACCGCCTGCATAACAGCATTGCTCACTTTAGCGTGTTGGCTGACGGCAGCCTGAGCCACCAGGAGGATATCTGGACGCGTGGGGATTACCCCCGTACGCTGACGCTGGATAATCAGGGGCAGTGGCTGTACGTCATGAACCAGCGTAGCGATAATATTACCCGTTTTAGCGTGGCGCCGAAGGATGGCAAATTAACCTTTGCCTCAGACTACACGCCGGTCGGTAGCCCATCGCAGATGGTGATATCCGCCCAACCCTGAGCCGTAACAACAAGGAACTGACATGCGATTTCCCAACCAACGCTTAGCGCAACTCTTCACCCTGCTGCGAAATGAAACGCTGCCGCAGGATGAACTGGCGCAGCGGCTGTCGGTTTCTACCCGTACCGTGCGCGCTGATATTACCGCGCTGAATGCGCTGTTGGCGCAGTATGGCGCGCAGTTTACCCTCAACCGCGGTAGCGGTTATCAGCTGAAGATTGACGACCGATCGCGTTTTCAGGCGCTGGAGGAGACGGCGCCGAAGACGCAGCACGTGCCGCGTACCGCCCAGGAGCGCATCCACTTTTTGCTGGTGCGTTTCCTGACCTCGGCGTTCTCCATCAAGCTGGAAGATCTGGCCGATGAGTGGTTCGTCAGCCGCGCCACGCTGCAAAATGATATGGTCGAGGTGCGCGAGCGCTTCCAGCGTTATCAGTTGACTCTTGAAACCCGCCCGCGCCACGGCATGAAGCTGTTCGGCAGCGAGGTATCGATTCGCGCCTGCCTGACCGATTTACTGTGGGAGCTGACGCTGCAGGGCGGCATTAATCCGTTGATTAGCGCCGAGGCGCTGGAAGCGGATGTTCCTGCGCAACTGGAACCGGTGCTGCAGGAGACGCTCACGCGGCATCATATTCGCCTCACCGATGTCGGCGAGCGCTTTATCTGCCTGTACGGCGCGGTTGTGGTGCGCCGCGTGAGTGAAGGCTACCCGCTGGCCGATTTTAGCGCCGAAGATGTGGCGCAAAACGTCCGCGACGCCGCGCGTGATTTGGCGGGTGAGCTACAGCGGTTGGCCGGAAAACCCTTCTCGCCCGCCGAAGAAGAGTGGCTATGCGTGCATATCGCCGCTCGCCAGGTACAGGATGTCGACCCGGAAACGATCAGCGCCGACGATGATGAAGCACTGGTCAATTACATTCTGCGTTACATCAACAGCCAGTATAACTACAACCTGCTGGACGACGCCCAGCTGCACGCCGATCTGCTGACCCACATTAAGACCATGATCACCCGCGTGCGCTATCAGATAATGATCCCCAATCCGCTGCTCGATAACATCAAACAGCACTATCCGATGGCATGGGATATGACACTTGCCGCGGTATCGAGCTGGGGCAAATACACGCCTTATACCATCAGCGAAAACGAAATCGGCTTTCTGGTGCTGCATATCGGCGTCGGGCTGGAACGCCACTACAACATTGGCTACCAGCGCCAACCGCACGTACTGCTGGTATGTGATACCAGCAATGCGATGGTGCGGATGATCGAAGCGATCCTGCAGCGCAAATATCCGCAGTTGGAGATCGCCGCCACCATTTCCCAGCGCGAGTACGAACAGCGAGAAGCGATCGATGAGGACTTTGTTATCTCAACGGTGCGGATTAGCGAAAAAGATAAACCGGTGGTGACCATCGCGCCGTTCCCCACCGATTACCAGTTGGATCAGATTGGCAAGCTGGTGCTGGTGGACCGTACCCGTCCGTGGATGTTGAATAAGTACTTCGATGCCGCCCACTTCCGGGTGATCGATAAGCCGATGGATCAGCAAACATTGTTCGCCGAGCTGTGCCAGCAGCTGGAACAAGAAGGTTTTGTCGATGCGGAGTTTCATGATTCGGTGGTCGAGCGTGAAGCGATTGTCAGCACCATGCTGGGTGACGGTATTGCGCTGCCGCACGCCCTCGGCCTGTTAGCGAAAAAGACGGTGGTCTATACCGTTATTGCTCCGCAGGGAATCGCCTGGGGCGACGAAACCGCCCATATCATCTTCCTGCTCGCTATCAGTAAGAGCGAGTATGAAGAGGCGATGGCGATTTACGATATTTTCGTGACGTTCCTGCGCGAGCGAGCCATGAGCCGCCTCGCCGCGACCCGCAGCTTCGATGAGTTTAAAACGGTGGCGATGGAGTGCGTCAGCCGGTTTTGAGAGGCGTTTTCCAGATTCGAATGTAATTCAAATGTAATGCTATACTGCATTACAAAATTCCCCTTTCTGGAGGCATAATGGCCACGCTCAATGTTCGACTGGACGATAAACTCAAAAAAGAGGCTTATGCCGTGCTGGAGAAACTCGATATGACGCCAACGGAGGCGGTACGCTTGCTGTTTCAATACATTGCGGAAAATGGCCGCATGCCGGTGAAAAGTATGACCATCAGCGATGGCGAAGCGGCGTTGTTACGCACCGTTCGCGAGCGGCTGGAAAACCCACGGCCGGGGGTTAAGGTGAGTCTGGATGACCTATGAACTGGAGTTTGATCCACGAGCCTGGCGCGAATGGCAGAAGCTTGGCGAGACGGTCAAAAAACAGTTCAAAAATAAGCTCCTGCAGATTGTGCAGAATCCGCGAATGGAGTCGGCCAGGCTGAGCGATTTACCGGATTGCTACAAAATCAAGCTTAAGGCGTCAGGTTATCGGCTGGTGTATCAAGTACGAGATAGTGTGGTGGTGGTTTACGTTATTGCCATTGGCAAAAGAGAGAAAGCTGCCGTTTATCATCAGGCGAATAAACGGCTCTAAACGCTATCGCAAATGATGCACGACCTGGTTGCTGCTGCCGCGCCAGATAAGCGCCGGGTCTTTTAAATCCTGCACAAACTTACCGTCGACCAGCACGTTAATCAGGTTAACCACTTGCATCTGTGCGTCATTGAGCTCGTCGAGCTTATAGCCGGTCCAGACCCAGATATCTTTGCCCGGGCATTCGGCGCGCACGCGCTGCACCAGATTGAGGATCTCCGCGATGTTTTGCGGATGCAGCGGATCGCCGCCGGAGAGTGAAAGCCCCTGGCGTTTGATGCGGGTATCGTTGAGGTCGGCGATGATGCGGTCGGCCATCCCGGTTGTGAAAGGCATACCGGAATTTACCCGCCAGGTGCTTTTGTTGTAGCAGCCGGGGCACTCGTGGACGCAGCCGGAGACAAACAGGGTGCAGCGGGTGCCGGGGCCGTTGACGATGTCGACGGGGTAATACTGGTGATAATTCATTTTCGCTTCTCAATTAACGCCATAGCGGCGTTGGCTGCGCTCACTCACCCCAGTCACGTACTGAATGTACGCTCCTGGGGATTCCTTCGTTTGCCGCCTTGCTCTGACGTTAATTGCTTTGCGAAAACGGAGGAGTGGGGCCATTTCCCGGCGTCGCTGCGCTCGGCCAGGCTACGACAGTAGTAGTGGTAGCCCGGATAAGGCGCTGCGCGCCGCTATCCGGGAAAAGCGCATTGGTCTTTAACCGATCTGTCCATTGCCCAGGTGCTTCACGCGGCGCTTCACTTCTTCCTGCTTGCCGGCATTGAACGGACGCGCGTCCGGGCTGCCGAGATAACCGCATACCCGGCGGGTCACCGATACGCGGGCGGCGTCGTGGTTGCCGCATTTCGGGCAGGTAAAGCCCTTGCTGGTGCACTCGAACTCGCCGGTAAAACCGCACTCGTAGCATTCATCGATCGGCGTATTGGTGCCGTAATACGGTACGTGCTGATAGCTGTAATCCCACACGTCTTCCAGCGCCTTGAGGTTATGCTGGATATTCGGATATTCGCCGTAGCAAATGAAGCCGCCGTTGGCCAGCGGAGGATACGGCGCTTCAAAATCGATCTTGTCGTACGGGTTAACCTTCTTCTCGACGTCGAGATGGAAGCTATTGGTGTAGTAGCCTTTCTCGGTCACGCCCGGTACCACGCCGAATTCGGCGGTATCGAGTCGGCAGAAGCGATCGCACAGGTTTTCGCTCGGCGTGCTGTACAGGCTGAAGCCGTAGCCGGTCTCTTCCTTCCACTGTTCAACGGCGTCGCGCAGACGCTGAACGATGGCGATGCCTTTTTCACGCAGCGCTTCGCTATCGTACATATGCTGATTGTTGTACAGCGCGTTGATGGTCTCGTGAATCCCGATGTAGCCCAGGGAAATGGACGCGCGGCCGTTCTTGAAAATTTCCGCGACGTCGTCGTCGGCTTTCAAACGCACGCCGCAGGCGCCTTCCATATACAGAATCGGCGCGACGCGGGCTTTCACCCCTTCCAGACGGGCGATACGGGTCATCAGCGCTTTGCGCGCCAGCAGCAGGCGCTCGTCCAGCAGCGACCAGAAGGCCGCTTCGTCGCCTTTCGCTTCCAGCGCGATACGCGGCAGGTTCAGGCTGATAACGCCGAGGTTGTTGCGCCCATCGTGTACCTGTTCGCCGTTCTCGTTTTCCCACACCCCGAGGAAACTACGGCAGCCCATCGGCGTTTTAAACGACCCGGTGACTTTTACTACCTGATCGTAGTTGAGAATATCCGGATACATGCGCTTGCTGGCGCACTCTAATGCCAGCTGTTTGATGTCATAGTTCGCATCGCCGAACTTATGGTTCAGGCCGTCGCGAATAGCGAAGACCAGTTTCGGGAATACCGCCGTTTTGCGGTTTTTGCCGAGGCCGGCGATGCGGTTGCGCAGAATCGACTGCTGGATCAGGCGCGACTCCCAGCTGGTGCCGAGGCCAAAACCAAAGGTGACGAACGGCGTCTGGCCATTGGCGGTATGCAGCGTGTTGACCTCATACTCCAGCGACTGGAACGCGTCGTAGCACTCTTTCTCGGTACGCGTACGCGCATAGCCTTCGGCGTCCGGGATCTGCCACTCTTCGGCAATTTTACGATGCTTTTTGAAGCTCTCGGTGACGAACGGCGCCAGCACTTCATCGATACGGTTAATGGTGGTGCCGCCGTAAATATGGCTGGCGACCTGGGCGATAATCTGCGCCGTGACCGCGGTGGCGGTAGAGATAGACTTCGGCGGCTCAATTTCGGCATTGCCCATTTTAAAGCCGTGCGTCAGCATGCCTTTCAGGTCGATCAGCATGCAGTTGAACATCGGGAAGAACGGCGAATAGTCGAGATCGTGGTAGTGGATCTCGCCGCGCTCGTGCGCCTGTACGACATCGCGCGGCAGCAGATGCTGACGGGCATAGTGTTTGGCTACGATACCGGCCAGCAGATCGCGCTGGGTCGGGATCACTTTACTGTCTTTGTTGGCGTTCTCGTTGAGCAGCGATGAGTTGGTTTGCTCGACCAGACCACGAATTTCCTGGTTCAGACGGCCGCGCTTTTCACGCTCGATATCGCGATCGTGGCGATATTCGATATAGGCGCGCGCCAGCTGTTTCCACGGGCCGGACATCAACTGGTTTTCCACGGCGGTCTGGATATCGTTGATATCGACCTGCGCGCGGCCCTGCATTTGCTGGCTAACGACTTCTGCGACGGTGGCGCAATAGTCTGCGTCATCGACTCCCGCTGCTTTAGCTGCACGCAGAATTGCTTCTTTAATGCGCTCTGACTTGAACGGCACTTTACAGCCATCACGTTTCATCACATGCGGTGTCATGATCACTCCATATATAGAACAGGTTATCCACAGAGGCGGAAGGTCTCCCAAAAGCGCGCCACGCTACGAGTAGCGGCGTTTGCCTTCGGATCCGGCCCTTTTTATCCACATCTCATCACCGCCCAACAACGACAAGATATGGTGACATAATAGACGATTAATACAATATGTAGGGCCGGGGCGCATTTTAAGTTCTATATGTAGTGATTTGCATCAAAGATGTTTGCGATTTTATTGACCCAGAACAAGGTAAAAAGGTGAGAGTACGGATGATGGGCGCTGGCGTAAATGTAAATTTAGGCGCTTAAAATATAAGCAAAAATTGGGCCCGAACGCTAAAGGAACGGGCAGAATATTCAGGCAATCAATGTATCGTTAAGCAGATCGACCAGCAGCAGCAGGGCGTAGCGGGCATGCAGCGGGTTGGCTGGCAGCGGAAGCACGGCGCTTGCCATATCGGCCAGCGCATGCTGTTCCGGGGTCAGAGCGATAATCGTCACCCCTTGCGTACGCGCCTGCAGCGTCGCGCTCTGCAATACGGTATTGGCTTCGGCGGTGGCCAGCACCAGCAGCAGGTGATCGTCATTAAGGGTACTGGCGGTCATTCGCATCAGCGCCGCATCCTGGCAGAGATTAATCGCGATGCCGGATGGCAGCAGCTGGTGCTGCAGCAGCGCCGCCAGCGCCACATCCTGAGCACCGAGGGCGAAGCAATGCACCGCGCGGGCGCTCAGCAGGCGCGATTTGCACTTCTCCACCGCCGCTTCGGCGGTGTGGCCGAGCTGGCGGGTTAGCGTATCGCCGAGGCTGCTAAGTTTGTCGCGCCAGGCGACGGGCAGGGCGGCGCTATCCGGCGTGAGCCAGCTGGTGCGTCGTTCGCTGGCCTGCGCCAGCTGTTTACGTAAATCGCGAATATCATCACAGCCCACTGAACGGGCGAAGCGGGTGATGGTGGCCGGGCTGACCCCCGCGCTGGCGGCCAGCTCATCAATGGAGGCGCTGGCGGTAAAGCTAAGATTTTCCAGAATAAAGGCGGCGACGCGCGACTCCTGAGCGCTAAAGCGGATCAATCCTTCCTGTAGCTGACCTACGATATCCATCCTGATGTTCCCTTTGGCAGTACCCGGAATTGAAAATATTTTTCACTTAATGAATAGCCGTTTTTATAGCATCTGCGCAGGCGATTTCCTATGTCTGGCGTCGATATTTCGCAATGGCACGAAGAAATAGTGCGCAAAAATTGAGCCTCGATCACATCGGTGAAAATTATTTTCATATAGCCTTCACTATCACACAATATTAACAATATAGTCGCATAGGCCGTGAGGGCTGAAGCGATAAACACGCAAAGGGGAAGCGCAATGCCACGAATCGTACTCTGTTGTGCCGCAGGCATGTCGACCAGCATGCTGGTGAACAAAATGAAAGCGGAAGCCCAGCAGCGCGCGCTGGCGCTGGAAATCTACGCGGTGGCGGTGGCGGAATTTGAACGCGAACTGCCGAACGCCGATGTCATCCTCCTCGGGCCGCAGGTCAAATACGAAGCCGGACGGCTAACCGCGCTGGCGGCCCCGCAGGGCAAAGCGGTGGCGGTGATCGATATGGCCGACTACGGCATGATGCGCGGTGCCGCGGTGCTGGATAAAGCGCTGGCCCTGCTCGAACGCTAATTTTCTAATCCCGTTTTTATCACCCTCACGCGCGGTCCTGGCGATCGCGCGCGGCGATCTGCATGCCGAAAAATGCGAATAGAGGTCACTATGCAAGCACTGAAAATCGCCGTTATCGGCGGCGGCAGCAGCTACACGCCGGAGCTTATTGAAGGGATTATCGTTCGTTATGAGCAGCTTCCGGTCACCGAGCTGGCGCTGGTGGATGTCGAATCCGGCAGGGAAAAAGTTGAGATCATTGCCGCGTTGGCCCGGCGGATGTTGAAACATAAAGGGCTGGAGCAGGTGGCGGTCAGCGTCCACTTTACGCTCGATGAGGCGATCCGCGGCGCCAGCTTTGTGCTGACGCAGCTACGCGTCGGGCAACTGGCGGCGCGCGCCGCGGATGAACGGCTGGGTCTCAAATATCATCTATTGGGCCAAGAGACCACCGGCGTCGGCGGGTTCGCCAAGGCGCTGCGGACGATCCCGGTGATCCTCGAAGTTGCGCGCAAAGTGGAACAGCTGGCGCCGGAAGCGTTCATTCTTAACTTTACCAACCCGGCGGGGATCGTCACCGAGGCGGTCAGCCGCTACAGCAAGGCGAAGATCATCGGCCTGTGCAACGTGCCGATCAACATGCAGCACATGATCGTCGGCATGTTGGGCGCGCAGGAGTCCGAAGTAAAACTGCGCTTTGCCGGGCTCAACCATATGGTTTGGGTGCATAAGGTGCTACAGGGGCGCGAGGATGTCACCGGTAAAGTGATCGATATGCTCTGCGACGGTAAGGCGCTGTCGATGAACAACATTAAAGAACTGCCGTGGCCGGCGGAATTCCTCCGCGCGCTAAAGGCGATTCCGTGCCCTTATCATCGTTATTTCTGGCTGACGCCGGCGATGCTGGCGGAAGAGATCGCCGCAGCGAAAACCAAAGGCACCCGCGCCGAGCAGGTGATGAAGGTCGAGCAGGAGCTGTTTGCGCTGTACGCCGACCCGCAGCTGGAAGAAAAACCAGAGCAGCTGAGCTTTCGCGGCGGCGCTTACTACTCGGAAGTGGCCGTTGAGCTTATTAACGCGATTCACAACAACCTGGGCGCGGAGATGGTGGTAAACACCCGCAACAACGGCGCGATTCACGGCCTTGATGATGATGCGGTGGTGGAAACCAACAGTATTATCGATGCGCAAGGGGCGCGGCCGCTGGCGTTCGGCCCGTTGCCGCCGGCGATGAACGGCCTGACGCAGCAGGTAAAGGCCTTTGAACGGCTGACGATCGAAGCCGCGGTACACGGCTGCCGCGAGAGCGCGCTGCTGGCGCTAGTGGCTAACCCGCTGGTCGGTAATGTCACCGATGCCCAGGCGCTGCTGGATGAAGTGTTAACGATAAACCGTCAATGGCTGACGCAATTTAACTGACCGCTATTTCCCTCGGGAGCACACCATGTCGAATACAAGCTGGATTGAACGTTACGTCATGCCGGCGGCGCTGAAAATCGCCGGGCAAAAGCACGTCCTGTCGGTACGCGATGGCATCATTCTGAATATGCCGTTTATGCTGATTGGCTCGTTTTTCCTGATTTTCGCCTACCTGCCGATCCCCGGCTATGCCGACATGATGAGCGGCCTGTTTGGCGAGGTCTGGCGCGATAAAATGCTGTACCCGGTGAAAGCGACCTACGACATTATGGCGCTGATTTCCAGCTTCGGCATTGCCTATCGGCTGGCGGAGAAGTACCGCACCATCGACCCGCTGAGCGCCGGGGCGATGTCGCTGGTGGCCTTTGTGATGACTATCCCGCAGAACACCCTCTTTACCCCGGTACACGGCGCGGCGGAGGTGATTAAAGGGGTGATCCCGGTGAGCATGGTCGGCAGCCAGGGGTTGTTTGTCGCTATTGTCATTTCGCTGCTGTCGACGGAGATTTATCGTTTGGTCGCCAGCCGTAACCTCGTTATCCGCATGCCTGACGGCGTGCCGCCGGCAGTGGCGAAATCTTTCCTCGCTCTGATCCCCGGCTTCTGTGTTCTGGCGGTGGTGCTGGCGCTGCGCCTGGCGGTTGAGGCCTCGCCGTTCGGCGACATCAACAGCATGATTGCCACCCTGATCGGTATTCCGATGCACCACGTCGGCGGTACGCTGCCGGGGATGATTATTTCGGTGATAGTGATCGGTATTTTGTGGACGCTGGGCCTGCACGGCGACGCGATTGTGCTGGTATTTATCCAGCCGGTGTGGCTGTCGAATATGTCAGAGAACCTGACGGCGTTTCAGAACGGCCAGCCGATCCCGCATATCATTACCCAGCAATTTTACGATCTGTGGATTGCGCCCGGCGGCACCGGCGCGCTGCTGGGGCTGGTGATATTTATGTTGCTGCGCAGCCGTAGTCAGCAGATGAAACAGCTGGGGAAAATTGCCGCGCCGGGAGCGTTGTTTAACATCAGCGAGCCGATGGTGTTCGGCATCCCGCTGGTGATGAACCCGTACTTCTTCCTGCCGTTTATTTTAACGCCGGTGCTGCTGGTGATCGTGTCCTATACCGCAATGGCGACCGGGCTGGTTGCGCCGCCGGCCGGAATCGCGCTGCCGTTCACTACGCCGATCTTCATCAGCGGCTATCTGGCGACCGGCGGCCATATTTCCGGCACCATACTGCAGGTAGTGAATTTAACTATTTCGCTGGTGGTCTACTATCCGTTCTTCCGCGCCTGGGATCGGCTGAAGGCCAAAGAGGAGCACGCCTCAGCGCAGCCGCAGGAGAGCGTTATCCTTCCTGACGCTGACCGCGCGTAAACTCCAGCCCCACGAACCGGTAGCCCCGGTGAGCGTAGCGCCACCGGGGAAAAGCTTTACGCCTGCAACCACCATACCGCTTCGAACGGCCGCAGCGTCATTGCCGCCGGGCGGTTGGACGTTTCCGCATAGTTACCAATCAGCGCCCGCCAGTCGCCGGACATCTCCGGCGGCTGCCACGGCTGGAACTCACGGCTCAGGTTGGCGGCCACCACCAGGGTCTGCCCCTGCCACTGGCGGCGATAACACCACAGCGACGGATGGTCCGGCAGCAGATCCTGATAATCCCCCCAGGTCAGCACCGGCGTGGTTTTTCGCAGCGCGATCAGCTGCTGATAGGTGTAAAACACCGATTCCGGATCCGCCAGCGCCGCCTCGACGTTAATCTCGCGATAGTTATCACCCAACGCGATCCAGGGTTTTCCATCGCTGAAACCGCCGTTATCGCCGTCGTGCCACGGCATCGGCGTGCGGCTATTGTCGCGCGATTTGCTGGCCAGAATCGCCAGCAGTTCATCGGGGCTTTGCCCCTGCGCCGCGCGCTCGATAAACATGTTATGGCTTTCCACATCGCGATAATCGCTGATATTGCTGAAATGCGGGTTGGTCATACCAATCTCTTCGCCCTGATAGATATAGGGCGTGCCCTGCATGCCGTGCAGTACCATCGCCAGCATCTTCGCCGCCGGCACCCGGTACTCGCCCTCGTCGCCGAAGCGCGACACGATGCGCGGCTGATCGTGGTTACACCAGAACAGCGCATTCCATGCCCGGTTATGCATCCCTTGCTGCCAGTGGCGGAATAGCGCTTTCAGCGCCACGTAGTCCGGACGAGCGAGGGTCCATTTTTCGCCGCCGGGATAATCGACTTTTAAGTGATGAAAATTAAACGTCATCGACAGTTCGCGTCCGTCCAGCGCGGCGTACTGCTGGCAGTGTTCAAGCGAAGTGGAAGACATTTCGCCGACGGTCATCAGGTTACGCGGAGTGAAAACATCGCGGCTCATTTCCTGCAAGAACTCGTGAACCCGTGGGCCATCGGTGTAGAAGCGGCGTCCATCGCCAACGGTATCGGAGGGGAAGTCCTGCTCCTTGGAGATAAGATTGATGACATCGAGGCGCAGGCCATCAACGCCGCGATCGGCCCAGAACTCGCAGACTTTTTTCAGCTCGGCGCGTACCGTCGGGTTTTCCCAGTTGAGATCCGCCTGCTCGGTGGCGAAAAGATGCAAATAATACTGTTCGCTTTCCGCATGCCATTGCCAGGCGTTACCGCCGAATTTCGAACGCCAGTTATTCGGCAATGCTCCCGGCTCGCCGTCGCGCCAGATATAGAACTGGCGATACGGGCTCGCCTTATTTAACGACTGGCGGAACCATTCGTGTTCCGTCGAGGTATGGTTAAACACCATATCCAGCACGATGCGGATACCGCGCGCTTTCGCTCCGGCGACCAGTTGGTCGAAATCCTCCAGCGTGCCGTATGAGGGATCGATAGCGGTATAGTTCGCCACGTCATAGCCGTTGTCCACCTGTGGCGAGACGTAGAACGGCGTCAGCCAGATAGCGTCGACGCCGAGCTTTTGCAGGTAGTCGAGACGGGCGGTGACGCCGCGTAAATCACCGGTACCGCTGCCGGTGGTGTCCTGAAAACTCTTCGGGTAGATTTGATAAATAACGCCGTTTTGCCACCAGCGGGGAAGGGTATTCATATTACGTTCCTGCGAATATAGGGGGCGCAAGCCGCGCCCCGAAAGAAGACGTTAGATAATCTGCAAGGTGCCCTGACGGTACTTGCGTTGATAAACCACGGTGGTGAGGATAATCGGCACTACCACGGCGATGGCCATCGCCGTGGCGTAGACCTGCCAGTAGCTTGGCTGAATTGACAGGATGCCCGGCAGGCCGCCGACGCCGATGCCATTCGCCAGCACGCCGTTCAGGCCGCACAGCAGGCCAGCAAGGCCGGATCCGACCATCGCACACAGCATCGGGAAGCGGTACTTCAGGTTGATGCCGTACATCGCCGGTTCGGTGACCCCGAGATAGGCGGAGATCGCCGCGGGTACCGAAATTTCGCGTTCATTTTGTTTACGGCTGGCAATAATAATGCCGACCACCGCCGATGCCTGAGCAATATTAGATAGCGCAATCAGCGGCCATACCGGCGTACCGCCGATGCTCTGTACCATCTGCATATCGATAGCAAGAGTGGTCTGATGTACGCCGGTTATTACCAGCGGCGCATACAGGAAGCCGAACAGCGCGGCGCCGATCGGCGCGAAGCTGCCGGTTAACAAATGGCGCACCGCGAAGGCCACGCCGTCGCCGATTAGACGGCCAAACGGGCCGATAACCGCATGGGCAAGGAACACCGCCAGAATCAGCGAGCACACCGGCACCACCACCAGATAGAGGTAGTCAGGCACGATGCGCTTGAGGCGCGTTTCGATAAAGCCCAGCACCAGCCCCGCCAGCAGAGCCGGGATCACCTGCGCCTGATAGCCGACTTTCGCAATGGTAAACAGGCCGAAGTTCCACACTTCCGGCACCTGCTGGCCGAGCAGGTAGGCGTTCATCAACTGCGGAGAGACCAGCGTGACGCCAAGCACGATCCCGAGGATCGGCGTGCCGCCCATTTTCTTCACCGCTGACCAGCAGATCCCCACCGGCAGATAGAAGAAGATAGCCTCGCCAATCAGCCACAAGAAGTCATAAATCGTTTTCAACGACGGGTGCATTTGCGCCAGGGTCTGGCCGTTGCTCATGGGTAGATCGCCGATGACGTTACGGAAACCGAGGATCAGACCGCCGCTGATAAGCGCCGGCAGGAGCGGGAAAAAGATCTCGGCAAAGTGCGAGATCAACCGTTCGTGCCACTTCATGTTTTGCCGCGCGGCCTGTTTGGCCTGCTCTTTGTCGGCGGACGCCTGGCCGGTGGTGGCCAGCAGCGCCTTATAGTAATCGCCGACTTCGGTGCCGATGACCACCTGGAACTGCCCGGCGTTAGTGAAGCATCCCTTCACCATGCGCAACTGCTCAATGTCTTTCGGTTTGGCGATGGCCGGATCGTTTAGCACAAAGCGCAAACGGGTAATACAGTGGCTGACGGTGGCAATGTTGCCGCGCCCGCCCACCAGTTCGATCAGTTTATCGATGTCCTGCTGGTTTACTTTGCTCATGATGAAGCCTCAAAAACAGAGGGGAGAGATGCCGTTTTTAACTTGCATGCATCCTAACTGTTCCGTTGGCAATGCAAAATGGGAACGTTCCCGAAAGTCGGCGAAGATCACATAAATCGCCCGAACGAGATTAATTCAGGGCAGCGGGAATGACGATTTGGCGGGGTTCGGCGTGGCCGGCGATCTGGTCGATCAGCTGCTGCGCCGCCTGGCGCCCGGCTTCGGCGTAGCCGGGATCGACGGTGAGGATCTCCGGATGCAGAAACTTCATCAGCGGCGTGCTGCCGACGCTGGCGAGCTGTAAAGTTTCAATACGTTGTTCCTGCAGATATTTACTGGCGCCGAGAGCGAGAGTATCGGTGGCGCAGACCAGCGCGCGGGTCTCGGGAGTCAGCACGCTGGCAACGCTTTCATACCCCTGCTTCATCGCCAGTCCCGGCAGCGCAGCGGTTGGCGTGAGCTTCTTTTGCGCGCAGAAATCGAGATACGCCTGATGACGGCGTTCCCCGGTGGTGACGTCGCTGTGCGGCACGCCGAGGAAGCTTATATGCCGGTGCCCGCGCTCATAGAGACGCTGCATCAGTAACTTGATCGCGCCATGATCGTCATAGCACACCGAAGCGAAGCCGGGGGCATCGCGCGCCAGCAGCACCAGCGTTTCGCGCCACGGCGCGAGCATCTCCTCACTAATACCGGTAAAGCCGAACAGCACCACGCCGTCGATATTGCGCCGGGCGAGCATGCCCAGATGTTCTTCCACCAGCGCCGGGGAAAACTGGCTCTCCATCATGATAGGATCGTAGCCCTGCTGATAAAAGGCGGGCAGCATGGTCTGCACCGCTAAATTTTCCGACAGCGAATCCAGACGGGTGACGATAATCGCCACCACCTTATCGCTCTGACCGCGCATGGCGCGGGCGGAGCGGGAAGGGGAGAAACCGTGCTGCTGCATCACCGCTTCCACCCGTTCGCGGGTACGCTCGCTGACGCCGCTTTCGTTATTCAGCACGCGCGAGACCGTCGATTTTCCGACGCCGCTTAAACGCGCGATATCTTTGATTGTTAGCCGGTTTTGCATACGAGGTTCTCGCCGTCGTCCGATTTGAGTGAGTCTAATGCTACTCAACGAATCCTCAATGAGCAAAGACTGGTTGATGTCCGGTTTAGTTGCCGGACGGTATGATAGCCATAATAGCCACAAATAGTTTCCTGGTCGCGGTATACTCCGCGCCGTCTTGAGTTACTTACCGGAGAATTTTATGGACCCCGATCCCACTCCTCATCCTCGATGGAGCAACCTTTCTTTCCGGTAAGCCTGTTTAGCACTGCTTTACCGGAAAGCGTAAAGCAGTGACGTCCTCGATGTCCCTGCCCTATAAAAATAATGCCTGACAGGTAAGGCTTTGCCACGCCTGTTGGCAACGCTGCGTTCGCTCGCGCGAGCGCGGAGGGACTGTTTATGCTGAAAAATTTTACCCGGCAGCTGTTCGCGCAGCTTAGCCGTCATTTACCACATCGTTTGATCCAGCGCGATCCGCTGCCCGATGCCCGTAACCTGGCCAGCGCGCCGATCCCGGATTCACTCGGCAAGCGCTGTCTGGACGTCGCGGCTATGGATGAGCAGGAGATCTGGCGCGCGTTCGATAGCCACCCTGAAGGGCTGAACGACGCCGAAGTGGCGGCGAAAATCGCCCTGCACGGCGATAACCAAATCCCGGCGCAGAAGCCGTCGCCGTGGTGGGTTCATCTGTGGACCTGCTATCGTAACCCGTTCAACCTGCTGTTGACGGTGCTCGGCATCGTCTCCTATTCAACTGAAGATCTATTCGCCGCGGGCGTTATCGCGCTGATGGTCGGCATCTCGACGCTGCTTAACTTCATCCAGGAAGCGCGCTCGACCAAAGCGGCGGATGCGCTGAAGGCGATGGTCAGCAATACCGCCACGGTGCTGCGGGTTATCAACGAGCAGGGCGAGAGCCGCTGGCTCGAACTGCCCATCGACCAACTGGTGCCGGGCGATATCGTCAGGCTATCGGCGGGAGATATGATCCCGGCGGACCTGCGCATCATTGTGGCGCGCGACCTGTTTGTCGCTCAGGCCTCGCTGACCGGCGAATCGCTGCCGGTTGAGAAAGTCGCGCGCACCCGCGATCCGCTACAAACCAATCCACTGGAATGCGACACCCTGTGCTTTATGGGGACCAACGTGGTGAGCGGCTCGGCGCAGGCTATCGTCTACGCCACCGGCGGCAACACCTGGTTCGGCCAGCTTGCCGGGCGCGTCAGCGAGCAGGAAAGCGAGCCGAACGCCTTCCAGAAAGGCATCAGCCGGGTCAGCATGCTGCTGATCCGCTTTATGCTGGTGATGGCGCCGGTGGTGCTGCTGATCAACGGCTACACCAAAGGCGACTGGTGGGAAGCGGCGCTGTTCGCGCTGTCGGTGGCGGTCGGCCTGACGCCGGAGATGTTGCCGATGATCGTCACCTCGACGCTGGCGCGCGGGGCGGTGAAGCTGTCAAAACAAAAAGTGATCGTCAAACACCTCGACGCCATTCAAAACTTTGGCGCGATGGATATCCTCTGCACCGATAAAACCGGCACCCTGACCCAGGATAAAATCGTGCTGGAGAACCATACCGATGTTTCCGGTAAATCCAGCGAGAGAGTCCTGCACACCGCCTGGCTCAATAGCCATTACCAGACCGGGCTGAAAAACCTGCTCGACACCGCGGTGCTGGAAGGCGTGGAGCTGGATGCCGCTCGCGGTCTCGCGGAGCGCTGGCAGAAGGTGGATGAGATCCCGTTCGACTTCGAACGCCGCCGCATGTCGGTGGTGGTAAAAGAGCAGGACGAGGCGCATCAGCTGATCTGTAAAGGGGCGCTGCTGGAGATCCTCAACGTCTCGACTCAGGTGCGCTACAACGGTGAAATCGTACCGCTGGACGACACCATGCTGCGCCGTATCCGCCGGGTGACCGATACCCTGAACCGTCAGGGGCTGCGGGTGGTGGCGGTGGCGACCAAATACCTGCCGGCGCGGGAAGGCGACTATCAGCGTGCGGATGAATCCGACCTGATCCTCGAAGGCTACATCGCCTTCCTCGATCCGCCGAAAGAGACCACCGCCCCGGCGCTGAAAGCGCTGAAGGCCAGCGGCATTACGGTGAAAATTCTCACCGGCGACAGCGAACTGGTGGCGGCGAAAGTGTGTCATGAAGTGGGGCTGGATGCGGGCGAAGTGGTGATTGGCAGCCAGATTGAAGCCATGAGCGACGACGAACTGGCGGCGCTGGCGAAACGCACCACGCTGTTCGCGCGCCTGGCGCCGCTGCATAAAGAGCGCATCGTGACGCTACTGAAACGAGAAGGCCACGTGGTGGGCTTTATGGGCGACGGTATTAACGACGCCCCGGCGCTACGCGCGGCGGATATTGGCATTTCCGTTGACGGCGCGGTGGATATCGCCCGCGAGGCGGCGGATATCATTCTGCTGGAAAAAAGCCTGATGGTACTGGAAGAGGGGGTTATCGAAGGCCGCCGCACCTTCGCCAACATGCTCAAGTACATCAAAATGACCGCCAGCTCCAACTTCGGCAATGTCTTCAGCGTGCTGGTGGCCAGCGCCTTCCTGCCGTTCCTGCCGATGCTGCCGCTGCACCTGTTGATTCAGAACCTGCTGTACGATGTCTCTCAGGTGGCGATTCCGTTTGATAACGTCGATGATGAGCAGATCCGTAAACCGCAGCGCTGGAACCCGGCCGATCTCGGGCGTTTTATGGTCTTTTTCGGGCCGATCAGCTCGATTTTCGATATCCTCACCTTTGGCCTGATGTGGTGGGTGTTCCACGCCAACAGCGTCGAGATGCAGACCCTGTTCCAGTCCGGCTGGTTCATTGAAGGGCTGCTGTCGCAGACGCTGATTGTGCATATGATTCGTACCCGCCGCATTCCGTTCGTCCAGAGCCGCGCCGCGTGGCCGCTGTTCGCGATGACGCTGCTGGTGATGGCGGTGGGGATCGCGCTGCCGTTCTCGCCGCTGGCGGGCTACCTGCAGCTGCAGGCGCTGCCGCTCAGCTATTTCCCGTGGCTGGTGGCGATTCTGGCGGGTTACATGGTATTGACCCAGACCGTTAAAGGTTTCTACAGCCGCCGTTACGGCTGGCAGTAGTGGTTTCGCCCCTTTGCCGTTCGACAGAGGGGCTTACCGGTATTTCTCTTAAATCTCATCAAGTTGTGAAGCCCGTCATCACCATGTATTGACGCAATTTTGTGCGCATGTTAACCCAATGTTTTGCTTTTTTTTGGCCCGTCATAAAAAGGAACATTGATGATTAACACCGTGCGTTACAGTCTGCTGACCGGCGGAATATTACTGAGCAGTATGGCGCTTGCCGCCCCGGCGGGCGATCTGCCGCTGATACCGTGGCCCGCCCATGTGGAGCGCCCGCAGGCGCAGGGGGCGCTGGCGTTGAATAACCAGCTGACGATCAACGTCAGCGGCGACGATCTTGGCGAGGCGGCAAACCGCTGGCGCGAACGTCTTGCGCGGCAAACCGGCTGGACGCTTCAGCCGCAGACGGCGCCGGCGAAAAGCCCAACCATTAACGTGATCGTCAGTAAAAAAGTGCCTTTCCTGCCTCAGCCGGATAGCGACGAAAGCTATCAGCTAACCGTTAACGCAGACGGCGCGACCCTGAAAGCCAATACGCGTTTTGGCGCGCTGCGCGGCATGGAAACGCTGCTACAGCTGGTACAAAACGGCCCTGACGGCACCACCATTCCTTATGTCGCCATTAACGATGCGCCGCGCTTCCCGTGGCGTGGACTGCTGCTAGATTCCGCCCGCCATTTTATGCCGCTGTCGGCGATCAAACGGCAGATTGACGGTATGGCGGCGGCGAAGCTTAATGTACTGCACTGGCATCTGACCGACGATCAGGGCTGGCGCTTCGCCTCCAGCCGCTATCCGAAGCTGCAGCAGCAGGCCAGCGACGGCCTGTTTTATACCCAGACGCAGATGAAAGACATTGTGCGCTATGCCGCCGAGCGCGGTATTCGCGTGGTGCCCGAAATCGATATGCCGGGCCACGCCTCGGCGATCGCCGTGGCTTATCCGGAGCTGATGAGCGCGCCGGGGCCTTACGCGATGGAGCGCCACTGGGGCGTGCTGAAACCGGTACTCGACCCAACAAAAGAGGCCACCTACGCGTTTGCCGAGGCGATGGTCAGCGAACTGGCGGCTATCTTCCCCGATCCGTATCTGCATATCGGCGGTGATGAAGTTGATGACAGCCAGTGGCGCGCCAATCCGGCCATTCAGAAATTCCTCAAAGAGAAGGGGCTGGCGGACAGCCACGCGCTACAGGCGTACTTTAACCGGCGCCTGGAGACGTTACTCGAAAAACATCACCGGCAGATGGTCGGCTGGGATGAAATCTACCACCCTGATTTACCGAAGAGCATTCTGATTCAGTCGTGGCAGGGGCAGGACGCATTAGGCGACGTCGCTAAACACGGCTATCGCGGCATTCTCTCCACCGGTTTTTATCTCGACCAGCCGCAGTACACCGCCTATCACTATCGTAATGAAATTATCCCGCAGGGGCTCAACGGCGTGGATACGATTACCGATAACGACAGCGCCCAGAGCTGGCAGTTTTCGATGCCGCGCCTGAAGGGCAGCGCGGTTGAGGGCAGCTTTACGCTGGTAAAAGGCGATAGCGGCTGGCGTGGATTCATTGATTTTAAAGGGAAATCACGGCGTGCCGTGCAGGAGATTGAATGGCTCGGCGACAATCAGGTCACGTTCCGCGTTGATACCTGGATGGGCGAGACCCGCCCGGTGCTAACCATTAACGACGACAAGCTCGCAGGCTACTTCCTGCTTGGCAACACCCGTTATCCCATTGACGGCAAGCGGCTGGATGCCGTACCGCAGGGCATTCAGCCGACGCTGCCCGACGCGCAGCAACAGAAGAATCTGCTCGGCGGCGAGGCGGCGCTGTGGGCGGAAAACGTCGCCGCGCCGGTCATCGATATCAAGCTGTGGCCGCGCGCTTTTGCGGTGGCGGAGCGGTTGTGGTCGGCCGAAGACGTCAAAGACAGCGACAATATGTATCAGCGCCTGCAGGCGATGGACAGCTGGTCAACGGTCTCCGTCGGCCTGCAGCAGCACGCTCAGCAGCTGGAGCAGTTCACCCGGCTGGCGAACAGCAGCCATACGCTGGCGTTACAGATCCTCGCCGAGGCGTTGGAGCCGGCGCATTACTACACCCGTCAGCATCTCAAGTTCCAGGCGAACAATTACCATCAATTTGAACCGCTGAACCGACTGGCCGATGCGCTGCCGGCGGAGAGCGATACCGTACGCAGCCTGAACCAGTGGGCGGAGCGGCTGATTAGCGATGCTGAAGATACAGAGAGCGCCGATGCGCTGCGCCACGTCTTTACCCGCTGGCAGAACAACAGCGGCGATGCGCTGGCGCTGACTGACAATAACTATCAGCTGGCGGCGATTAAACCGGTGGTGCAGCAGGTTGATAAGCTGGCGAGCCTCGGGCTGCGCTTGACCGATCTGGTGGCGCGGCAGGGAACGCTGGACGATAAAGAGTACGCCTCAATCCAGGCGCAGCTGGATACGGCGGCGAAAACCCAGGATGAGCTGGTGATTGCGGCGGTCTATCCGCTGGAGAAACTGCTGCGGGCAACGAAGATAAAATAGGGCATTTCCCTCACCCCGCGGATGACGCAAGCGCCTGGGGTGAGGGCAGAGAAGCGCTTAGCGACGGATCGCGATAGCTTCAATCTCAATCTTCACGTCTTTCGGCAGACGCGCGACTTCTACGCAGGAACGCGCCGGGAAAGTGGCGTTATGCTCGGTGAAGAACGCTTCATACGCGGCATTCACGGTGGCGAAATCGTTCAGATCTTTCACGAAAACGGTGGTTTTCACGATATCGCCCACTTTCAGGCCAGCGGCTTCAACGATAGCTTTTACGTTGTCCAGGGACTGACGCGCCTGCGCGGCGACATCTTCCGGCACGCTGCCGGTTTTCGGGTCTACTGGGATCTGGCCGGAAGTGATGATCATGCTACCCAGATCAACGCCTTGTACATAAGGGCCAATAGCTGCTGGTGCTTTTTCCGTCGCAATAGTTTTGCTCATAATATCTCCAGATGAACTGCAGTAATTAGGTCGTAGCCATTATAGGGAGGGCCGGTATTAATACCAACCGCAATTAGTTGGCCAGCACCACATAATGGGAAAACTCTTTTTCACAGTATTTGCATTTGAGTGCAATGTCATCGGCGCGTTTTTTCACTGCGAAACTCGACGAAACCGGCTCAGCGTGACTAATGCAGTTGCTGTTCGGACAGACCAGCACGCTGTTGATGCGCTCCGGCAGGCTCGGGCGGGATTTGCCCACTACTTCGTAATCATCAATACGGTTAACCGTTGCGTCCGGCGCATACAGCGCCAGCTGATTGACCTGCTCATCGGTCAGGAAGGTGTTCTCAATTTTAATCAAATCTTTACGGCCCATCTCGCCGGACGGCAGGTTCAGGCCGATGGTGATGCGCTGGTCGGTTTCGGTCAGCTTGAACAGGGTCAACAACTTGAAGCCGACCTGGGCCGGGATATGGTCGATTACGGTGCCGCGTTTAATGGCTTCTACTTGCAGTTTATTGTCGTGTGTCATCTCTCAATCCCCCTTACTGTGCCAGCTCGCTATTCAATACCAGTGCCAGTAACGCCTGGCGGGCGAAGATGCCGTTGCCTGCCTGCTGGAAGTACCAGGCGTGCGGCGTTTTATCGACATCGGTGGTGATTTCATCAACGCGCGGCAGCGGGTGCAGCACTTTCATATTGGCGCGCGCGCCTTCGAGATCTGCGGCCCGCAGCACGAACTGCGCCTTCACGTTGGCGTATTCCGATGGGTCCAGGCGCTCTTTCTGCACGCGAGTCATATACAGAATATCGACCTCAGCCATTACTTCGTCGATGGCGCTATGTAGGCTCCAGGCGATGCCTTTTTCATCCAGCATATCGAGAATGTACTGCGGCATCGCCAGCGCGTCCGGGGCGATGAAGTAAAAGCGGTTGCCGTTGAATTTCGCCAGCGCCTGGGTCAGCGAGTGTACGGTACGGCCATATTTCAGATCGCCGACCATCGCGACATTGAGGTTCTCAAGGCGGCCCTGAGTTTCCTGAATGGTGAACAGGTCGAGCAGGGTTTGCGTTGGATGCTGATTGGCGCCGTCGCCGGCGTTGAGAATCGGTATGCCGCCGGAGAACTCGGTTGCCAGACGCGCGGCGCCTTCTTGCGGATGGCGCATCACGATAGCGTCGACGTAGGTGCTGATCACCGAAATGGTGTCGGCCAGGGTTTCGCCTTTCTTACCGAGCGAGGTGTTGCTGCTGTCGGAGAAGCCGACCACGCTGGCGCCGAGGCGGTGCATGGAGGTTTCAAAAGAGAGGCGAGTACGGGTGGAGGCTTCAAAGAAACAGCTGGCGATAACCTTATGCTTCAGCAGCTCGGGTTGCGGATTGGCTTTCAGCTTTGCGGCCGTCGCCAGCACCAGTTCGAGGTCTTCGCGGCTGAGATCGTTTATGGAAATGATATGTTTTTGATATAGCGGGTTAGCCATGCTTATCTCCTGACGCCTGAGCAAAAAAAAAGCCCCTTAAATAAGGGGCTTCGAGAATTCATTGAGCAACGGAAAGAAAAACGCCAGGCCAGCGCCTGCTTTCAGACGCGGTAAGACACAGCAATGTCGTACGCAATTGACCATATTTCCTCCCGGCAAAACGGCTGGCATTATACGCAGCTTTGATGAGCAATCAAGCGATTAATCCACAATCAGGGAAACGTTTGCCTGCGAAGGCTGCGCCAGCGCAAAAAACCGCGATAAAAATGTGGTCTGGCAGTGGTAAGCGGCGTATAAAACCAAAATGAAAAGCTGTTTTATATTTGAGGGCTCTTATGATTATCGGCAACATTCATCATCTGCAATCCTGGCTGCCGGACGCGCTGCGTCAGGCGATTGAGCATGTTAAAGCCCACGTTAGCGCGTCGACGCCGCTCGGCAAGCACGACATCGACGGCAATAATCTGTTCTATCTGATTTCTGAAGACAGCACCGAACCGCAGGCCGAACGTCGCGCCGAGTTTCACGCCCGCTATCTGGATATCCAGATTGTACTTCGCGGTCAGGAAGGGATGACTTTCAGCACCTTACCCGCAGGCGAGCCGCAGATTGACTGGCTGGCGGACAAAGACATCGCCTTCCTCGCCGAGGGCGCGCAGGAGAAAACCGTTATCCTTAACGAGGGCGATTTTGTGGTGTTTTATCCAGGCGAAGTGCATAAACCGCTCTGTGCCGTCGGGGCGCCGGCGAAGGTGCGCAAAGCGGTGGTGAAGGTATTGATGGCTTAAAACGGGTAGCCCGGATACGCCTGGCGCTATCCGGGAATCTACCGTGGTTAATGGCTATTTTCCAAGCGTCGCCACCATCACAGCCTTGATGGTGTGCATGCGGTTTTCCGCCTGATCGAAGACGATGCTCGCTGGCGACTCAAATACCTCGTCGGTCACCTCCATGCCGCCGTGCAGCCCATACTCCGCCGCCATCTGTTTGCCGAGAATGGTCTGGTCATCGTGGAACGCGGGCAGACAATGCAGGAATTTCACCTGCGGGTTGCCGGTCAATTGCAGCATGGTTTTATTCACCTGGTAACCGCGCAGCAGGGCGATACGCTCCGCCCATTTCTCTTTCGCCTCGCCCATCGACACCCACACGTCGGTATAAATGAAATCAGCGCCTTTTACGCCCGCGGCGATATCTTCCGTCAGGGTAATATTGCCGCCGTGCTTTTTCGCCAGCGCAGTGCATTCCGCCACTAAACCCTCTTCCGGCCAGCAGGCTTTTGGCGCCACCAGGCGCAGGTCCAGCCCGGTCAGCGCGGCGGCTTCCAGCATGGAGTTACCCATGTTGTTACGCGCGTCGCCGGCGTAGACCAGCGTCATTTCATTAAATGCCTTACCCGGCAGGTGCTCTTGCATGGTCAGCAGATCGGCCAGGAGTTGCGTCGGGTGGAATTCATCGGTCAGGCCGTTCCACACCGGCACGCCGGCATACTCCGCCAGGGTTTCCACCAGCTCCTGGCCGTAGCCGCGATATTGAATACCGTCATACATGCGGCCCAGCACGCGGGCGGTATCTTTCATGGATTCTTTGTGGCCGATCTGGCTACCGCTGGATCCGAGATAGGTCACGCGGGCGCCCTGGTCGTAAGCGGCAACTTCGAAAGAGCATCGTGTACGGGTTGAGTCTTTTTCGAAGATGAGCGCGATGTTTTTGCCCTTTAGTTTCTGGGCCTCGATGCCGTTTTTCTTATCGGCTTTTAATTGCGCGGCCAGAGCGACAAGGCCGGTAATTTCTGCAGCAGTGAAATCCAGTAATCTCAAGAAATGCTTCTGATATAACGCGGACATAATTCCCTCACCTGGCAAACGCCACTATTGAATTAAAATTCACTTTATATGTATGAATATTCATTTGCAACCCCGAGTAAGAAATCTTTTACACAGAAGGTGGAGGCAATCACGGCGGTATGTGACAATAGGAGTATCTGCCGCACATTATGAGGAACGAGCCATGGCAAACCCGGAACTACTGGAAGAGCAGCGTGAGGAAACGCGTCTGATTATCGAAGAGCTGCTGGAAGATGGCAGCGATCCGGACGCGCTGTATACCATTGAGCATCATCTCTCTGCCGACGATTTCGAAACGTTGGAAAAAGTGGCGGTAGAGGCCTTCAAGATGGGTTATGAAGTCACCGAGCCGGAAGAGCTGGAAGTCGAAGAAGGCGAAGTGGTGATCTGCTGCGATATTCTGAGCGAAAGCGCGCTCAACGCCGATCTGATCGACGCCCAGGTTGAACAGCTGATGAACCTGGCGGAAAAATTCAACGTCGAGTACGACGGTTGGGGTACCTATTACGAAGACCCGAACGGCGAAGACGATGACGGCGAAGATGACGAAGATTTAATTGACGAAGACGACAACGGCGTACGCCACTAAGTCGTCAACGGATACGGCGGCGTCTGCCGCCGTATATACCCGTCCTGATTAGGGTATAGCCTGGAGCTTCAATGGATTACCCGCAAATACTCTCCCCGATTTTAGCATTCCTGCACTGCCCAACGCCGCAGGCGTGGATTGACGAAGCCCGTAAACCGGAAAACCTGCCGCTGCTGCTGACCGACCACATGGTATGCGAGCTGAAAGCGGCGCAAAACGCCATGCTGCTGGTGCGCCGCTACGTCGCCGATAAAGACGGCGCCGACGAGCTACTGGAATGCCTGAAACCGTACGAAGACTTTACCTATCGCCGTGGGCCGGAGCCGGATTTTGTCGCTCTGCATAAGCGGATCAACAAAAGCGCTATGCCGCGAACCAACGACCCGTGGGGCAGACAGTTGCTCGACAGCATGATTCTGCTTATCAAAGAGGAGCTGCACCACTTCTGGCAGGTGCGCGAGATCATGCTGGCGCGAGATATCCCTTACGTCAAAATCACCGCCAGCAACTATGCCCGCGGTATGCGCCGGGAGGTGCGATCGCACGAGCCGGTGATGCTGATCGATAAGCTGATTTGCGGCGCTTATATCGAAGCGCGCTCCTGTGAGCGGTTTGCCGCGCTGGCGCCGTGGCTGGATGATGATCTCCAGAAGTTTTATCTGTCGTTGCTGCGCTCCGAGGCCCGTCATTATCAGGATTACCTGGACCTGGCGCAGCAGATAGCGGGGGAAGATATCAGCGAGCGCGTACGCCAGCTTGGCGAGGCGGAAGCGGCATTGATTCTCCGCCCGGAGTCCGAGTTCCGCTTCCACAGCGGCGTACCGACGGCGCCGTAGCCCGCGGTTTCCGGACTCTGTAGCCCCGGTAAGCGCAGCGCTACCGGGGACGCCTACGGTAGCGAGGCGTTAAAGCGGTTTCAACATTCGTACTTCACAATCGACGTGGCCGGTGCAGCCCAGCGGCTCGTCGATATGCTCAAACCCGAGATGCTCATACAAGCCAATCGCTTCTTTCAAAAAAGCGGTGGTCTCCAGATAGCAGCGTTTAAAACCCTGTTCGCGGGCGTAATCCATCGCCATCAGCGCCAGCTTTTTCGCCAGCCCTTTGCCGCGCGCCGAGGTCATAAAGTACATTTTCTGCAGCTCACAGATATCGGACTCGCTACATGAGAGCGCCGCCACGCCGCCGCCGCCGACCACTTCGCCATTTTGCTCCACAACCCAATAGGCGGAGCCCGGTTGGCTATAAAGTTCGTACAGTTCATCCAGGTTGGGATCAGCGACCGTATAGCCTTTATCGGCGGTCAGGCCGTATTCCGCTGAGACCTGGCGGATAACTCGGGCGATGGCGGCATTATCTGCTGCCGTAATGCGGCGTAAAGTAAAGGTCTGTGGCGCAGCAAGATTCATAGAATCACTCAATTTTAGCTTAAATAACCATACATTGTTTTAATACCATTATTCTTTGATCGACGCAAGATGTGCATAAATATATTGCTGAGTAATTTCCAGATAATATATTCTGTATGCTTAATGGAAATTATTCTGGCTTATTATTTATATATATACTTTAAAATGCAAGGACGGCGAGGTATGGAGATTTTTTCAGGGGAAAAACAAAGCAGTAGTCATTTTTTTGTTTTTCACGGTCGGGCAAAGAGTTATTTTTTTATTTGTTTGGTTAATATTATACTGTCTGTAATTACTTTAGGGATATTCATTCCCTGGGCATGGGTACGTAGTCGCCGTTATTTTTGTGAAAATATGGAAGTTAACGGTAACCGTTTTGCTTACCACGGGCGCGGTTTCACGATTTTACTTAGCTGGCTGCTGATGTTTATCGTGCTGGTTTTACTTAGTCTGGCGCTTGCCATTTTCTCTCCCGGTAGTGAAGGGCTCGAGACGCTGGCATTTCTTATCCTGCTGCCGGTCATGGTAATGAAGGGGTTAAGCTATCACGCGAATATGACCTCATTCGCTAATATTCGTTTTGGGTTTAAATGTAATCTACTGCGCGCATGGTGGATTATGCTCGGGTTACCTTTGCTGATAGTCGTGCTAATGGCGGTTATCCTCTTCATTCCCGGAAGCCGTCTCTGGTTAGGTTTTAGCATAAATGGCATGTTAGTGGGTTTCGTTGCCCTGCTTTTACTGGCACTGTGTGTCATGGCCGCCGCCAGTGGGGTGGTTTACAGTCACTGGCTTGAGCTGATCGGCAAAGGCGGAAACTTAGGTAAAACTAAATTTAATATTTATATCAGCACTAAGCGTTGCATCGTGGCGTTTTTATGGGCAACGGTAATTTTGTTGCCGTTTATGGTGCTGTTTTTGGGTTTTTTCATTTCCGCATTTATGCAATTTTTCACAGGATGTATGTTCGGCATGTGTAATGAAAATACAGCGCTGTTTATGGCATTGCGGCATCTTAGTGCGGTATTGAGTGGATATTTATCTCTCACCATTGGTATCGTATTAGCCATGGCATTTGTCCGGGTGGCCTTACGTAATCACGCGTGGAATAATTTGGTGCTTGGCGACAGCATTCGTTTTCGTTCTACCCTGACGTTTTTTGGCCTTGCTCCGCGTTTATTGGCTCTGACGTTTCTTTCTCCGCTGACATTGGGTCTGGCGTATCCTTGGTTAAAGATTAATTTGATGCGCCATATTGCCGCCAACACTGAGGTGATTGGTGACTTTGAAACGCTCGACCTGCAGCAAGATGAGGCCTGTAAGCCGCCAGTAGCTGGTAAATTGTGCAGCGGTTTTTTACCTAACCTGCCGTTCTTATAATGTAAAAAAAGCCGGAGCAAGCTCCGGCTTTTTTCTATCGCGAGTTTTTACAGCGCGGCGATCACTGCCTGCTGTTCAATCAGTTTCGCTTTCGCTTCCGCGTAGCCTTCCAGCTTCTCACGCTCTTTGGCGATAACCGCCTCCGGCGCGCGGGCCACAAAGCCTTCATTGGACAGCTTGCTTTCGATACGGCCGATTTCCGCTTCGACTTTCGCCACTTCTTTTGCCAGACGCGCCAGCTCGGCTTCTTTGTCGATAAGACCCGCCATCGGGATCAGCAGCTCGGCGCCGTCGATAATCTTGGTCACGGAAACCGGACCTTTATCATCGGCAGGCAGCACGGTGATGCTTTCCAGACGCGCGAGGTTCAGCAGGAAGCTGCGGTTGTCGTTAACACGACGCTCGGCATCTTTGCTGCAGCCGCGCAGCAGCAGTTCCAGCGGTTTACCTGGCGCAATGTTCATCTCCGCACGGATGTTACGTACGGCGACGATCGCCTGCTTCAGCCATTCGGTGTCGGCCAGCGCCGCTTCATCAACCTGAGAAGCCTCGTACTGCGGGAACGGCTGCAGCATGATGGTATCGGCGGTGATACCGCAGATTACTTTCACGCGCTGCCAGATGGTCTCGGTGATGAAAGGAATAATCGGGTGCGCCAGGCGCAGCAGACCTTCCAGCACGGTCACCAGAGTATGACGAGTCCCGCGCAGCTCCGCTTCGCTGCCACCGTTCATGACCGGCTTGGTCAGTTCAAGGTACCAGTCGCAGAACTGGTTCCAGGTAAATTCATACAGGATGCCCGCGGCGATATCGAAGCGGAAGTTATCCAGCGCTTCGCGGTACGCTTTCACGGTCTGGTTGAATTCAGCCAGGATCCAGCGGTCGGCCAGGGACAGCACCATCTCGCCGCCGTTGAAACCGCAATCCTGATCTTCGGTATTCATCAGTACGAAGCGGCTGGCGTTCCACAGTTTGT
Organism: Klebsiella sp. 141203; assembly: GCF_032601985.1. NCBI lineage: Bacteria > Pseudomonadati > Pseudomonadota > Gammaproteobacteria > Enterobacterales > Enterobacteriaceae > Klebsiella > Klebsiella sp. 141203. The sequence goes on from NZ_JAQIRL010000007.1 coordinate 99,662, forward strand.
TGCAGAAGTTACGGTAACCTTCAAGGCGCTTCATATCCCAGTTGATGTCGCGGCCGGTAGAGGCCAGCGCCGCCAGGGTAAAGCGCAGGGCGTCAGTGCCGTGTGGCTCGATGCCGTTCGGGAACTGTTTCTCGGTGCGCTTACGGATTTTTTCCGCCAGCTGAGGCTGCATCATGTTGCCGGTACGTTTTTCCAGCAGCTCCGGCAGGGTGATACCGTCAACCATATCCAGCGGGTCAATAACGTTACCCTTGGATTTGGACATCTTCTGGCCTTCGTCGTCGCGGATAAGGCCGGTCATGTAGACGGTCTTAAACGGAACCTGCGGCTTACCGTTTTCATCTTTGATGAAGTGCATGGTCATCATGATCATGCGGGCAATCCAGAAGAAGATGATGTCGAAGCCGGACACCATCACGCTGGTCGGGTGGAACTGACGCAGCGCGTCGGTGTTTTCCGGCCAGCCGAGGGTGGAGAAGGTCCACAGCGCGGAAGAGAACCAGGTATCCAGAACGTCTTCGTCCTGACGCAGGGCAACGTCGGCGCCGAGATTATTTTCCTGGCGTACTTCGTCTTCGGTGCGGCCAACGTAGACGTTGCCCTGATCGTCGTACCATGCCGGGATGCGGTGACCCCACCACAGCTGACGGGAAATACACCAGTCCTGAATATCGCGCATCCAGGAGAAGTACATGTTTTCGTACTGCTTCGGCACGAACTGAATGTCGCCATTCTCAACGGCTTCAACTGCCGGCTTGGCCAGTACGTCGGCACGCACGTACCACTGGTCGGTTAGCATCGGTTCGATAACCACGCCGCCGCGATCGCCGTAAGGCACGGTCAGGTCGTGCGGTTTGATCTCTTCCAGCAGGCCCAACGCGTCGACGGCGGCAACCATCGCTTTACGCGCGGCAAAACGTTCCATCTTCTGGAATTCAGCCGGGATCTCGTTGGAATAAACGTCGGATTCATTGCCTTTGGTATCGTAGACTTCCGCGCTTTCGCGGATGTCGCCATCAAAGGTCAAAATATTAATCATCGGCAGCTGATGACGGCGGCCAACTTCGTAGTCGTTAAAGTCGTGCGCCGGGGTGATTTTCACGCAGCCGGTGCCTTTTTCCATGTCGGCGTGCTCGTCGCCAACAATTGGAATGCGGCGGTTAACCAGCGGCAGCACTACGAATTTACCAATCAGGTCTTTGTAACGCGGATCTTCCGGGTTAACGGCCACGCCGGTATCGCCCAGCAGGGTTTCCGGACGGGTGGTGGCGACCACCAGGTAATCTTTACCGTCAGCGGTTTTCGCGCCATCGGCCAGCGGATAGCGAATGTGCCACATAGACCCTTTCGATTCGCGGTTTTCCACTTCGAGGTCGGAAATGGCGGTACGCAGTTTCGGGTCCCAGTTGACCAGGCGCTTGCCGCGATAAATCAGGTCTTCTTTGTACAGGCGAACGAAGACTTCTTTCACCGCGTTGGACAGGCCTTCATCCATCGTGAAGCGCTCGCGCTCCCAGTCGACGGAGTTGCCGAGGCGGCGCATCTGACGGGTAATGGTGCCGCCGGATTCCGCTTTCCACTGCCAGATTTTGTCGATGAAAGCATCGCGGCCGTAGTCGTGGCGGGTTTTACCTTCTTCAGCGGCAATCTTACGCTCAACCACCATTTGGGTAGCGATACCCGCGTGGTCGGTACCGGCCTGCCACAGGGTGTTTTTACCCTGCATGCGCTGGTAACGAATCATGGTATCCATGATGGTTTGCTGGAAGGCATGACCCATATGCAAACTGCCGGTGACGTTCGGCGGCGGGATCATGATGCAGAAGCTCTCCTGGCTTTCATCACCATTCGGTTTGAAATAGCCCTGCTTTTCCCAGTGCTCGTAAAGCGGCTGTTCGATATCTTGTGGGTTGTATGTCTTTTCCATTATTTCCAGGTTGCCGTGTTCAGGTTGAAACCAGCCATGCGGTACGCTTTATAGCGTTCGCGCGCCAGTTGTTTCAAAGAATCTTCGTAAGGGACAAAGTCTATCACTTCTGTGAAAGCGGTGGCAAAATCTGCAAAGTTTAGCCGCAGGCTGATAAGAATATCCCGCGGACTGCTGTTGCGCTTTTGCGGCCAGGCAATTTCCACCGGCGCGCCGCCTCTCGGGCCTTCGCCCGCCAGATTATGCGGCACAAAGCTCTCCGGAGGACGCGTCCACAGCGCTTCGTCGAGGCGAATAGCCTGCTGTTCATCTTCACAGGCGATCAGGACGCGCTTGCCGTTGCGCCAACGTTCTGCGGCAATTTCACACACCAGCTGCTCGACGGCGCTGAGCTCGTCGACGGTGTCTTCGTTGTCCAGAAGATAGAACGTTGCGTTTTTCATATATGGGGCTTCTTGTTGTGGATTTAAATGCAAAGCCGGGTGGCGCTACGCGTACCCGGCCTACAAACGGCATCATTCCGTAGACCCGGTAAGCGTAGCGCTACCGGGCATCAGACGGCAATCACTCTTCGCCGTTAAAACCCGCACGATTGAGCAGGAACTGCGACAGCAGCGCCACCGGGCGGCCGGTCGCACCTTTGGCTTTCCCGGAACGCCAGGCGGTACCGGCGATGTCAAGGTGCGCCCAGTTGTACTTGCGGGTGAAGCGTGACAGGAAGCAGCCAGCGGTAATCGCGCCGCCAGGACGGCCGCCGATGTTGGCCATATCCGCAAAGTTGGACTCCAGCTGATCCTGGAACTCGTCGGCCAGCGGCAGACGCCATGCGCGGTCGCCGGCCAGTTCGGAGGCGCCGATCAGTTCATGAGCCAGCGGGTTATGGTTCGACATCAGGCCGGTGATGTGATGGCCGAGGGCAATCACGCAGGCGCCGGTCAGCGTCGCCACATCGATAACCGCTTCCGGCTCGAAGCGCTCAACGTAGGTCAGCACATCGCACAATACCAGACGGCCTTCGGCGTCGGTATTCAGCACTTCAACGGTCTGCCCGGACATGGTGGTCAGAACATCGCCCGGGCGATACGCGCGACCGCCAGGCATATTTTCACAGCCTGCCAGCACGCCGATGACGTTTAGCGGCAGCTGCAGCTCGGCAACCATTCGCATTACGCCGTAGACCGCCGCCGCGCCGCACATGTCGTACTTCATCTCGTCCATGCCTTCGGCAGGCTTGATGGAGATACCGCCGGAGTCGAAGGTCAGGCCTTTACCGACCAGCACGATAGGGCGCGCGTCTTCAGACGGGTTGCCTTTATACTCGATGACCGACATCAGCGACTCGTTCTGCGAGCCGTTGCCGACGGCAAGATAGGAGTTCATCCCCAGCTCGCGCATCTGCTGCTCGCCGATCACGCGGGTGATGACGTTCTTGCTGTAGGTGTCAGCCAGCTGGCGCGCCTGGGAAGCCAGATAAGCCGCGTTACAGATATTCGGCGGCATATTGCCGAGATCTTTCGCCGCTTTGATGCCGGCGGCAATCGCCAGGCCATGCTGAATGGCGCGTTCGCCGCTGGTGAGCTCGCGGCGGGTCGGCACGTTAAAGACCATTTTACGCAGCGGACGACGCGGCTCGCTTTTGTTGGTCTTCAACTGATCGAAGCTGTACAGCGTCTCTTTGGCGGTTTCAACGGCCTGGCGAACTTTCCAGTAGTTGTTGCGCCCTTTAACGTGCAGTTCGGTCAGGAAGCAGACGGCTTCCATCGAGCCAGTGTCATTCAGAGTATTAATGGTTTTCTGAATAACTTGTTTATACTGACGTTCATCCAGTTCGCGCTCTTTACCACAGCCGATGAGCAGAATGCGCTCAGACAGGATGTTCGGCACATGGTGCAGTAACAAGGTCTGGCCAGGCTTGCCTTCGAGCTCGCCGCGACGCAGCAGGGCGCTGATGTAACCGTCGCTGATTTTATCGAGTTGTTCGGCGATGGGGGAGAGGCGACGTGGTTCGAAGACGCCGACCACGATACAGGCACTCCGCTGCTTCTCCGGGCTACCGCTTTTTACACTGAACTCCATGCACTATGCTCCTGAATCTTAAAGACAACAGTGGTGGCTACGGCTATACTCGTCGCCTTTCCAGTTGCAGATGCGTTGGCTACGCCTGCTTACCCCTGACGCTGGCTGATGCCGCTTTGGGGCTTCACAGTCCTGCCGCCTTTCTACAACTCGAAATCCATTGAGTATATAATTGCAAGCTTTCGTAACTCATGTCCGCTGTTGCGGTGACTTCGTGTTAATCTTAACGTTATTACGGCCTTGGTTCGTCAGAAAAGATCCTGATACGCAGAACCGATGAGTCATTTAATCTTAGCGATGTTTTCGACGACAAAAGAGAATAAATGACGTTTAAGCCATGAAACAAGCAATTTTCCTGCAATAAGACGGGTTTTTACGGGCGTATTTATAGTGATAATCATAAGATATCTGGTTCGTGAGACGCTGAAAAGCCAGTTGGCGATCCTATTCATCCTGTTACTGATTTTCTTCTGTCAGAAACTCGTCAGGATCCTCGGCGCCGCGGTAGATGGCGATATCCCGACCAACCTGGTGCTCTCGCTGTTAGGGCTGGGCGTACCGGAAATGGCGCAGCTCATTCTGCCCCTGAGTCTTTTCCTCGGGTTGTTGATGACGCTGGGCAAACTGTATACCGAAAGTGAAATTACGGTGATGCACGCCTGCGGCTTGAGTAAAGCCGTATTGATTAAGGCGGCAATGATCCTTGCCCTGTTTACCGGCGCTGTCGCGGCGGTCAACGTGATGTGGGCGGGGCCGTGGTCGTCGCGCCATCAGGACGAAGTGCTGGCGGAAGCCAAAGCTAACCCCGGAATGGCGGCGCTGGCTCAGGGCCAGTTCCAGCAGGCCAGCGACGGCAGCGCGGTGTTGTTTATCGAAAACGTCAACGGTAACCGCTTCAACGACGTGTTCCTGGCGCAACTGAGGCCTAAAGGCAACGCGCGTCCTTCCGTGGTGGTTGCGGATTCCGGCGAGCTGTCGCAGAAAAAAGACGGCTCCCAGGTGGTCACGATGACTCAAGGGACGCGTTTTGAAGGCACGGCGATGCTGCGCGATTTCCGTATTACCGACTTCAAAAACTACCAGGCGGTTATTGGCCATCAGGCGGTAGCGGCCGATCCTGGCGACACTGAACAGATGAATATGCGCACCCTGTGGCATACCGACACCGATCGCGCCCGCGCCGAGCTGCACTGGCGATTTACGCTGGTGGCGGCGGTGTTCATGATGGCGCTGATGGTTGTCCCGCTCAGCGTGGTGAACCCGCGTCAGGGCCGCGTGCTGTCTATGCTGCCGGCGATGCTGCTGTATCTGGTGTTCTTCCTGCTGCAAACGTCGATCAAATCGAACGCGGGTAAAGGCAAAATGGACCCCGCCATCTGGATGTGGGGCGTGAACCTGCTCTACTTCGCGCTGGCGGTGCTGCTTAACCTGTGGGATACGGTGCCGATGCGTCGTTTCCGTGCCCGGTTTAATAAAGGAGCGGTGTGATGCAGGCGTTTGGCGTACTTGACCGCTATATCGGTAAAACCATTTTCAACACCATCATGATGACGCTGTTCATGCTGGTGTCGCTCTCCGGCATTATTAAGTTTGTCGACCAGCTGAAAAAAGCCGGGCAGGGCAGCTATGATGCGCTGGGAGCCGGACTCTATACCATTCTCAGCGTGCCAAAAGATGTGCAAATCTTCTTCCCAATGGCGGCCCTGCTTGGGGCTTTGCTGGGGCTGGGTATGCTGGCGCAGCGCAGCGAACTGGTGGTGATGCAGGCTTCCGGCTTTACCCGTATGCAGGTGGCGCTGGCGGTGATGAAAACGGCGATCCCGCTGGTGTTGTTGACCATGGCGATGGGGGAATGGGTGGCGCCGCAGGGCGAACAGATGGCGCGTAACTATCGTGCGCAGCAGATGTACGGCGGTTCGCTGCTGTCGACCCAGCAGGGGTTGTGGGCGAAAGACGGGCATAATTTTGTCTACATTGAACGCGTAAAGGGCAACGATGAGCTGGGCGGGGTGAGTATCTACCAGTTTAACGATAACCGTCGTCTGCAATCTGTCCGTTACGCCGCTTCCGCTAAGTTTGATAATGACGCCAAGATCTGGCGCCTGTCGCAGGTGGATGAATCTAATCTGACCGATCCGAAACAGGTTACCGGCACGCAAATGGTCAGCGGAACCTGGAAGACCAAACTGACGCCGGACAAACTCGGCGTGGTTGCGCTGGATCCGGACGCGCTATCAATCAGCGGCCTGCATAACTATGTGACCTATCTGAAGTCCAGCGGCCAGGATCCTGGCCGTTACCAGCTCAACATGTGGAGCAAGATCTTCCAGCCGCTGTCGGTGGCCGTGATGATGCTGATGGCGCTGTCGTTCATCTTTGGTCCCCTGCGGAGCGTGGCAATGGGCGTGAGAGTCGTTACCGGGATTAGCTTCGGCTTTATCTTTTACGTACTCGACCAGATATTTGGCCCGCTAACATTGGTTTACGGCATACCGCCGATAATCGGCGCGCTGCTGCCAAGCGCAAGCTTCTTCCTGATAAGCCTTTGGCTGATGATGAGAAAAGCGTAGTTCGATAAATGACCCGGCCAAGCGCAAGCAACGCCGGGTTTTTTGTGCCCGCGGTTTGAGTGGCGATCCGCAGTGTAATGCCCTGTATTGTTGTCGCCCGGATCGGACGCAGCGCGCCGCAATCCGGGGCTCGACACTGACGTTAACGGCGCCTTCCGCCTAGCAGGCTTCCCAGCATGCCGCGGACGATCTGGTTGGTGACCTGACGTACGGCGCTTTTGGCGGCGGTCTGCACAATACCATCTCGTTTACCGCCGCGCGGGCCGGTAGTGCCGAACAGAATATCTTTCAGTCCCCCGAGCAGCCCGTCGTCATCGCCGCTTTGTTGGCCTTTTGCCGGCGGCGCCGACTGCTGCTCGGTGGCGACCTGCACCCCTTTTTGCAGCATTTCGAAGGCCGATTCGCGGTCAATCTCTTCTTCATACTTGCCGTACAGCGCCGAGTGGTTAATCAGGCCATTTCGCTCATCGTCGCTGACCGGCCCCATCCGCGAGCAAGGGGCGATAACCATCGCTCTTTCTACTATCGATGGGCTGCCTTTTTCGTCGAGGAAGGAGATCAGCGCTTCGCCGGTACCGAGCTCCTGAATGGCCTGCTCGGTACTGAACGCCGGATTGGCGCGCATGGTTTGGGCGGCGGTCTTCACCGCTTTTTGATCCTTCGGGGTAAAGGCGCGCAGGGCATGCTGCACGCGGTTGCCCAACTGGCCGAGCACGGCATCCGGGATATCCGATGGATTCTGCGAGACAAAATAGACGCCGACCCCTTTAGAACGGATAAGGCGAATCACCTGCTCGATTTTATCCAGCAGTACCTGCGGCGCATCGTTAAACAGCAGGTGGGCTTCGTCGAAGAAGAACACCAGCTTCGGTTTTTCGAGGTCGCCGGCTTCCGGCAGGCGCTCGTAGAGTTCGGAGAGCATCCACAGCAGGCTGGCAGCGTAAAGCTTCGGCATCTGATAGAGCTTTTCGGCGCTGAGGATATTAATCACCCCTTTACCGCTGGCATCGACACGCATCCAGTCCTGAATATCCAGCATCGGTTCGCCGAAGAAGTGCTCTGCGCCCTGCTGCTCCAGGGTTAACAGCCCGCGCTGGATAGCGCCTACCGAAGCGCTGCTGATGTTGCCATACTGGTTCTGGAAGGCTTTGGCGTTATCACCGATAAACTGGGTGATGGCGCGGAGATCTTTAAAGTCCAGTAGCAGCAGACCGCGATCGTCAGCGATACGGAAAATAATGTTCAGCACGCCGCTTTGTACTTCATTAAGATTGAGCAGGCGGGCGAGCAGCAGGGGGCCGAGGTCTGACACCGTGGCGCGCACCGGGTGGCCCTTTTCACCAAAGATATCCCAAACAACCACCGGGTTGGCGTGCGGCTCCCAGTCGGTAACGCCGATTTTTTCCAGACGCGCCTGAAGCTTCTCAGAGCTCTGGCCTGCCTCCGCAATACCGGTCAGGTCGCCTTTCACATCGGCCATAAAGACCGGCACGCCGATCTCCGAAAATGACTCCGCCAGTTTTTGCAAAGTTACGGTTTTACCGGTACCGGTGGCGCCGGTAATTAGGCCGTGACGGTTAGCCATTGCTGGCAGCAGATGGAGCTGTTTGTCCAGCGTGCGTGCGATTAGCAAGGGTGAGCTCATGATCGATTCCTCCATTTATCCTGCGTCGATTATAGGCAACCTGACAGCAAAAAGAGGGAGGAAATCGATAACTCTCAACGTTTAATCTTACGCGCAGTGGCGCTGAATCAGCGCAATGCTCTGTTCAATCTCGCGGCGAATATCCTCTTCGCGCCATGACGCCAGCTGCGGAGCGAAAGGCTCGAAGGCGTAATCCCCCTGGTATCCGCGGGATTCGAGATGCCGCACCTGTTGACAGGTCAGCAGCCGGTCATGCGGCGTCAGCATGATGCGCTCGTCGTCGGTCAACTGTTCTCGCGGGCGGGAATCGTCAACGCCGGAGAGATGAACCAGACCTATCTCAGCAATGTCCAGCTGGCTGAATTCCTCTTCTGCTTGTGGATAAAGATGATGGTGGAAAGTATCAATTAATAGCTTAAACGGTACCTGGGCGTCGCGAATGAGCGCCTGAGCCTGCGCCGCCGAGCGTAGCGAACTTTGTGGGAAGCCTAGCGGCTCGACCAGGCCCTGAATGCCATATTGTTCGAACAGCGGCGCCAGCTCGCGCATAGCGGCAAGCGTTTCTTGCGGCGCTACCGTGGTAGCATCATTTAACGGGCACATCACCAGCGATTTGGCGCCAATAGCCTGCGCCTCTTTCAGCAGCGACTCCGTCAGGTGACGTACTTCAGCGCTGTGGCGGTTGAAAGGATAGACGGCGTTGATCGTCAGAATTTCAAGCTGGTAACGGTCGGCCAGCCTGCGCACCTGCTGGTGGGTGAGCGCGTCGGTGACTTTACCGCTGGGTAAATCATTACGCAGCTCGACCTTGTGCAGCCCGAGTTCGCTCACCAGACGGAAAAACGCCTCAATGCTGAGCGACGGCGCAATTTTACGATTGATACAGAAACGCTGCAGGGCAATGGCCATTTGACACTCCTGACAAGATGTTGACTGGTTTAGTTCGCTTGCCAGATAGTTAAAATGTTTATTTCATCATTGGCAATGGGTGAAATGATGGTTGTTTGAGCACGATCGCAAAAAAGTTGCTGCGCCATTTCATGGTTTACATCAAAGATAACCGCATAAAATCTCACCTTCGCTACTGCTGTGATTTGAAATTGTATGGAGAGTGGTTTGCTGAAAAATGCGACAACCATCACCAAAGTAGAATTTCATTTTATCTGATTATTGAAATATAAATTTCATTTTACTACGGTTATAGCACAGCACAATCAGCGACGGGCCGTAACTTGAACGGCCTTCTACACTATGAGGCGAGAAGATGACTATCACAGGTAACTTTATTGGTGGGAAAACGGTAACCAGCAGCAGCCAGGAAACGATGCCGGTGTACGATCCGGCTACTGGCGATGTGGTTCGCGAAGTCACGCTTTCCACCGCGCAGGAGGTTTCCGATGCAATCCAGGTCGCTCGCGACGCTTTTGACAGCTGGTCCCGCACCACGCCGCTGCGCCGCGCCCGCGTGCTGTTCAATTTCAAAATGCTGCTCGAACAGCACGTCGATGAACTGGCGGGCATTATCGTTAGCGAGCATGGCAAAGTATGGTCCGATGCGTTGGGCGAGCTGACCCGGGGCATGGAAGTGGTTGAGTTTGCCTGCGGCATTCCGCACCTCATTAAAGGTGAGTTTTCTTCCGACGTGGGTACCGGCGTCGACAGCTATTCGCTCATGCAGCCGCTGGGCGTGGTGGCGGGGATAACGCCGTTTAATTTCCCGGCGATGGTGCCGATGTGGATGTTCCCCATCGCGCTGGCCTGCGGCAACAGCTTCGTGCTAAAACCACCGGCGCTGGCCCCGACCGCGGCGGTACGCATGGCTGAGTTACTGAAAGAAGCCGGTCTGCCGGATGGCGTCTTTAACGTCATTCACTGCAGCAATGAAGATGCCGAGCAGCTTTATACCGACCCGCGTATTGCCGCCGTCAGCTTTGTCGGCTCCTCCGGCGTGGCGGAATATATCTATAAAACCGCCAGCGCTCACGGAAAACGCGTCCAGGCGTTTGGCGCGGCGAAAAACCATGCCATCGTGATGCCGGACGCCGATCTTGATGCGACCGTGAATGCCATTATGGGCGGCGCGTATGGTTCCGCTGGCGAGCGCTGCATGGCCCTGCCGGTAGTGGTGGCCGTCGGTGACGAGACTGCAGATAAGTTGATTGCCCGCCTGAAACCATTAGTCGAGTCGCTGAAAGTCGGTCCTGGCTGCCTGCGCGGCAAAGACGAAAACGAAATGGGGCCGGTGGTATCCGAAGCGCATCAGAAAAAAGTACTTGGCTATATTGATAAGGGCGTCAGCGAAGGGGCGTCGTTGGTGGTGGATGGCCGCAGGCTGCGCGTGGCCGGGCATGAGGACGGATATTACGTTGGCGGTACGCTGTTTGACCACGTCACTCCGGAAATGACCATTTGGCGCGAAGAGATTTTTGGTCCGGTGCTGGGGATTGTCCGCGTCGCTGATTACCAAAGCGCGCTGTCGCTGGTTAACAGCCACGAATTCGGTAACGGCAGCGCCGTCTTTACCAGCAACGGCCATACCGCCCGCGAGTTCGTCCATGACGTACAGGCCGGCATGGTTGGCGTCAACGTACCGGTGCCGGTGCCGATGGCCTTCCATAGCTTCGGCGGCTGGAAGCGCTCGGTATTTGGCGCGCTGAACGTCCACGGGCCGGACGGCGTCCGCTTCTATACCCGTATGAAAACTGCCACCGTGCGCTGGCCGCAGGGGCAGCAAACCGTATCTGAATTCAGTATGCCGACGTTAGGTTAATCGGCGAAGGAGAACGCTATGTCGTTATTGGCTAAAGCGCAACAAGAGGGACATATCCAGCACATCACCCCGCAGAGCGCGGGGTGGCATTATATTGGCTTTGATGTCTGGATGTTAAAACAGGGGCAAACCGTGACCCTGGAGAGCGGTGATCGTGAGCTATGTCTGGTTCTGGTCTCCGGGCTGGCCTCGATCAAAACTCAGCACGCCGATTTTCCCGACCTCGGTAAACGCATGTCGCCATTCGAGCGTACGCCGCCGTGGTCGGTCTATGTGCCGCCGCACGATAAGGTCGAGGTCACTGCAGATTCCGATCTTGAGCTGGCGGTTTGCAGCGCGCCGGGCAAAGGCAGCTTCCCGGCGCGAGTGATACGGCCTGAGGATGTTGGCGTAGAACATCGCGGTAAAGGGCGTAACCAGCGGCTGGTACATAATATTCTGCCGGATAATGCGCAGGCGGATTGCCTGCTGGTGGTGGAAGTCTACACCGAAGAAGGGGCGACCAGCTCCTGGCCATCGCACAAGCACGATACCGCGCTGCCGGGGCAGGAAACCCAGCTGGAAGAGACCTACTACCACCGCTTCGATCCGCCGCAAGGCTTTGCCTTTCAGCGAGTGTACACCGATGACCGCAGCCTGGATGCCTGTATGGCGCCCTATAACCATGATGTGGTGATGGTGCCGCGCGGCTACCATCCGGTAGCGGCGATCGCCGGTTACAACAGCTACTATCTGAACGTAATGGCGGGGCCGGATCGTAAGTGGCTATTTACCTGGGAAGACGATCACGCCTGGATCAACAGCGAGCGCTATTCATAGTGCGCGATAAACGAGAAAAGCCGGGGATGTCCCCGGCTTTTTTGTCTGTTGATTGCCGTTGTATACAGCGTAGTGCAACGGGTAATCAGGCGCGGTGCTGCTGCGGCTCTTTGCTGCTATTCAATGCCAGCGATACCGCTAGCGTCTGGGCCAGGCACAGCGAGGCCACCTGCGAGCGGAAACCATCAACCTGCGCTTCACGCACCACAAAGCACACATCACTGAAGGCGGCAAGCGGGCTTACCTGGCTATCGGTAATGGCGATTTGTCGCGCCTTGCGCTGGGCGCCAAGCTCAACCAGTTCCACCACTTCACGGGCGTAGGGCGAGAAGCTCACCGCCACAACCACATCCTTCGGCCCCACCAGACTGAGCTGCTCGGTGAACATCCCGCCGAGGCCGTCGATCAGGAAGGCTTTGCGATCCAGATGGCGCAGCGCGTAGGTCAGGTAAGAGGCGACGCTGAACGAGCGACGCAGGCCGATGACATAGATATTTTCCGCATCCGCCAGTAAATCTACCGCCCGGTTGAGGTCTTCGCCGGAGGTCTGCATTGCCAGTTGCTGTAATGCCTGGGTATTGACCATGCTGAACATGTTGAGGATTTCCGTCGGCGTTTCCGGCGGCGTTGTTTCGTCGTTAGTGGTCTGGCGGAACAGACGCGCGCGCTCGGTGTAGTTGGCGGTCTCTTCCATCAGATGCTGCCTGAACATCTGCTTCATTTCGTTAAAGCCGCTAAAGCCAAAGGCGTTAGCGAAGCGAATCAGCGTTGAGGGCGGAACGTCAGCCTGTTGCGCAATGGAGGCTACGGTATCGAAAGCAACGCTATTACTGTTATCCAGTATATAGCGCGCTACCTGCTTCAGACGTTTACTGAGCGTGTCGTAGCGCCGTCTGATTTCATCCTGCAGGATGGTCAGTTGGGTCGGATTATTAGCCATAAGTTGCGCTCTGAGAAAATGGAAGGAATATGGCTTCCAGTGTACCAAATGAAGCGAATTTTTCATTTTTTGCGATGAAATACGCGATTCATTTCACGAAGAAACCGCAGGCCCGCCGCTTTCAAGGAAGAGGCGGGCCTGAAGGAGGTTAGCCGCGCGCTTCGCGCCAGTAGCCGATGAGCCGTAGATAGTTGCGTTTCACTTCATCGATTAGCGCGGCGTCATCCAGTTCGCCCTGCATCCAGCGGCGCGAAGGCTGGCCAAATATGGTTCGGCCGACGGCAAAACCCTTGATCATCGGGTGCCCGGCCGCTTCGGCGAAACCTGAACGCAATCGATCCGATGGCGCATCCAGCCCCAGGAGCAGGATGCCCCGGCACCATGGGTCTTCGCGCTCGATAAGCGCTGAAATCCGCTCCCACTGGGCGCTGGCCAGCGGCGGCAGCTTCCACCAGTCCGGCTGGATGCCCAACTGATAGAAATGCTCCAGCATAGTGTGGTAGTGGCGTTCATCTTTGTCCGGTCCGTTCTCCGGCAGGATCACTTCCAATAGCAGCTCGTGCCCCGACTTATTGCAGGCCTGCCAGACTTCCAGCAGCAGCGCGTCCTGCTCGGCGCGCAGCGCTGCCGGGTCATCCGGGTGGTAAAAGACCAGGCATTTGACGACGTGCTCAAGCGGCCAGTCGATCAGCTGTGAGCCAATATTGCCATGTTCAAGACGTAGCGGACGCGAGCTGGGGAGCTCAATCGGCCGACCGATCCACCAGCCTTTACCGGTAATGGCGTTAAGTGAACGTTGACCATAGGTTCCATCGGCGAGGATGCCGCTGCGCCGATCCAGTCCGGCCTCTGTGGCTGCCGCCTCGGCGGCGGCCAACAGTAGCAGTTTGAGTTCGGGAATACAGGCCGGGTCGCGCCCGGTTTCTAATGCCAGATCCGCCAGCTGTTTACGATGGTCAAAGGCGAAGATACACAGTTCCGGCCACGACTGGCGTCGGCTGGTCACCCGGTGCAAATGATTAAGCCGCGCGTCGATATCCGGGCGTGGAACGGCACCGGCCCGCGATAGATAATCATCAAGCTCCACTTTCGTCGGCATCGCCGGCGCGCAGCCGTGACGTGACACCACCAGCGCGCCGCAGGCGTTGGCGTAGCGGCAGGCCTGTTCCCAGCCTTCATCATTAAGCCAGCCGCGCAGCAGTCCGGACATAAAAGCGTCGCCGGCGCCGAGTACGTTGAGTACTTCGACGCGAACGCCTTGCTGCAGCGGCACTTCGTCCCAGCTATCCGGGATGGCACCCTCCAGCACCACGCAGCCCATCGGCCCGCGCTTGCAGACCAGCGTCGCGTTGGTGGCATGGCGAACGTTTTTCAACGCGGTGAGGGTATCGGTGCTGCCGCCGGCAATATGAAACTCTTCTTCAGTGCCGACGACTAAATCGAACAGGTGCAGAACTTCCTGCAACTGACGGGTCACCGGACCCGACTCAATGAAACGCGTTTCCCCATCGCCCAGCGAAGTGAGCCCCCACAGCACCGGACGGTAATCGATATCCAGTGCGGTACGCAGGCCGTGGCGGCGGGCGTATTCCAGCGCCTTCAGTACCGCATCGCGGGTATTGGCGTGTGAAAGGTGGGTGCCGGTCACCGCCAGAGCGCGTGAAGAGGCGATGTACTCTTCATTGATATCGTCAGGCGTCAGCGCCATATCGGCGCAGTTGTCGCGGTAGAAAATCAGCGGGAAGGTATCCTGATCCTTAATGCCCAGCATCACCAATGCGGTCAGCCGTTCTTTATCCGTGATCAGATATTCGGTATCGACACCTGCGCGGCTGAGGGTTTCACGCAGAAACCGGCCGTTGTGCTCATCGCCCACCCGCGCCAGCATCGCCGATTTTAATCCCTGAATCGCGGTACCAAAGGCGACGTTGCCCGAGGAGCCGCCGAGATACTTGGCGAAACTGGCCACATCTTCCAACCTTGCCCCTATCTGCTGGGCGTAGAGATCGACGGCCACCCGGCCAATACAGATGACGTCGAGCCGCTTAACTGCTGCATTCATCGCTAGGGTTTCCTTTTGCAAATCTGCTGCCAGGAGAAGGTCGTATGAGTGACAGTCTGCCGTGAACAGCCTGATGGTTATTAGTTATCTCTAGTTTGAGAAATAAATATTTCATTTTCAAATCTAATCGAAATTAAAAAACCAAAAGTGTGAAGGATCTACCACTCTGCGCGGATGAGCGGCTGCCCACCCATACATGTTGTATGCATCCCGCTTATCCATGTTTCCCTTTTTTTAATATTAATATTATCCATAGTTTTCATGTAGATAATCTTATATTCACCCTTTCGTTTGGAAACCTGCTCGCGAAGGAGATGTAAGTGAAACGTGTGAAATGGGTAGAGAGTTTGATCCTTCTCGCAAAATGAAACATTTCTTCTGTATTTGTGTTTAATGAAAAAAATGTTTGCCTATAATCCAAAAATATTCCAGTGGACGTTAACGGCTTTCCCTCACCTACGCCATCTTCTCTGGCGAGCAAAGCGCTAACTCACACGACAAATACTGAACGATAAGGATTAGGCAACATGGGCAAACTGAGACTGACAATGGCGCAGGCGCTGGTGAAGTTCCTTGATAACCAGTATCTGGAGGTGGACGGCGAAGCGCAGAAATTCGTGAAAGGGATTTTCGCTATTTTTGGTCACGGCAACGTGTTGGGCTTAGGCCAGGCGCTGGAAGAGAACAGCGGCGAACTGCGGGTTTACCAGGGGCGTAATGAACAAGGCATGGCCCATGCGGCTACAGGCTTTGCCCGTCAATCACTGCGCCGGCAGATCATTGCCTGCACTTCTTCCATCGGTCCCGGGGCGGCCAACATGATCACCGCCGCGGCGACGGCGACGGCCAACCGTATCCCGCTGTTATTACTGCCGGGCGATGTCTTTGCCACCCGCCAGCCGGACCCGGTACTG
The DNA here is from genome assembly GCF_032601985.1 of Klebsiella sp. 141203. Classification (NCBI taxonomy): domain Bacteria; kingdom Pseudomonadati; phylum Pseudomonadota; class Gammaproteobacteria; order Enterobacterales; family Enterobacteriaceae; genus Klebsiella; species Klebsiella sp. 141203. Next base: position 115,385 of record NZ_JAQIRL010000007.1, read on the forward strand.
CAGCAAATCGAACAGAGCCACGATCTGAGTATCACGACTAACGACGCATTTCGCGCGGTGAGTAAGTACTGGGATCGTATTACCCGCCCGGAACAGCTCATGAGCGCCTGCATTAATGCCATGCGCGTGCTGACGGATCCGGCGGAAACCGGCGCCGTCACCTTGTGTCTGCCGCAAGACGTGCAGGGTGAAGCCTGGGATTATCCCGAGTCCTTTTTTGCCCGCCGCGTCCACCGTCTGGATCGCCGTCCGCCAAGCGCGGCGCAGTTGGCGGATGCGGTAGCGGCAATTAAAGCCAGCCGTAAACCGCTCATCGTCTGCGGCGGCGGCGTGAAATATTCCGCGGCAGGCGAAGCGCTGGTGAGCTTCGCCGAACGTTACGGCATTCCGTTTGCGGAAACACAGGCCGGAAAGGGCACGGTGGTTTCATCGCATCCGCTGAACGTCGGCGGCGTTGGCGAAACGGGCTGTCTGGCTGCCAACCTGTTAGCGAAAGAGGCCGATCTGGTCATCGGTATCGGCACGCGCTTTAGCGATTTTACCACCTCCTCGAAATGGATATTCCAGTCCCCGGGCGTGCGCTTTCTTAACGTTAACGTCAGTAATTTTGATGCCTGGAAGCTGGACGGCATCCCAATGCTGGCGGACGCCCGCGAGGCGCTAAGCGCGCTCAGCGCTGCGCTGGCGAACGAGTCCTGGCAGGCAGGATGGGGCGCGCAGATTGCAAGCGTGCAGAGCCGGCAGATGAAAGAGACCCAGCGCGTCTACCAGGCTGTCTGGCAGGAAACGGATTTCGTACCAGAAATTGACGACCATATTGACCGTGAATCGGTATATCGCGAATTCCGTCAAATCACGGATTCCACCCTGACGCAAAGCAGCGTTCTTGGCCTGCTGAATGAGTCGCTGGCGGCGGATGCGGTCATTGTGGCGGCGGCGGGTAGCCTGCCGGGGGATTTACAACGCGTCTGGCGCAACCGAGCGGTGAATACCTATCACGTCGAGTACGGCTACTCGTGCATGGGCTATGAGGTCAACGCCGCTCTCGGCGTGAAGCTGGCGCAGCCGCAGAGCGAGGTCTATTCGCTGGTCGGCGATGGCTCCTTCATGATGCTGCATTCTGAACTGGTCACCTCCCTGCAGGAGCGGGCGAAGATCAACGTCATTCTGCTCGACAACATGGCGAATGGCTGCATCAACAACCTGCAGCTGGAACACGGTATGGATAGCTTCGGCACCGAGTTCCGCTACCGCTCGGCGGAAAACGGCCGGTTGCAGGGTGGGCTGGTGCCGGTGGATTTCGCAACGATCGCTTCCGGCTACGGCTGCAAGACCTGGCGGGTCACCACCCTTGAAGAGCTACGCCACGCGCTGGATGCCGCTCGCCGTGAAACCGTCAGCACGCTCATCGACATTAAAGTACTGCCGAAAACTATGGTCCACAAATACGGTAGCTGGTGGAACGTCGGCGTGGCGCAGACGGCGCTGTCGGAACGTATCCGTAAAGTCGCTGAAATGATTAATGAAAAACGCGCCCAGGCGCGGGATTACTAACAAAGAACACGAACCCTGAACCCTACAGAACTACGGAGAGAACCATCATGTCACTCAAATTAGGTGTCATCGGCGCAGGCGCCATCGGTAAAGAACATATCCGTCGCTGCACCCAGGTCCTACAGGGGGCGACCGTGGTCGCCGTTTCCGATATCAATGCCGATAACGCCCGTGCGGCAGTGGCGCTGCCGGGCGTGCAGGCGGAAGTCTACGCCGATGGTCATGATGTGATTAAAGCCAGCGACGTTGACGCCGTGCTGGTGACCTCCTGGGATCCAACCCATGAAGAGTACACCCTGGCGGCTATTGAGGCCGGTAAGCCCGTATTTTGCGAAAAGCCGTTGGCGATGAGCGCGGAAGGCTGCCGCCGCATCGTTGATGCTGAAATGAAAGCCGGGCGTCGCCTGGTGCAGGTCGGCTTTATGCGCCCGTACGATGAAGGCTATCTGGCGTTGAAGAAGGTCATCGACGACGGTGATATCGGCGCGCCGCTGATGCTGCGCTGCGCCCACCGCAACCAGTCGGTCGGCGAGAACTACACCACCGATATGGCGATCACCAACACCCTGATCCACGAGCTGGACGTGCTGCGCTGGCTGCTAAATGACGACTACCGCTCCGTACAGGTACGCTTCCCGCGTTCGACCTCCCATACCCATGCGCGGCTGAAAGATCCACAGATCGTCTCGTTTGAAACGAAAAAGGGCACCCTGATCGACGTCGAAGTCTTCGTAAATTGCCAGTACGGCTACGACATTCAGTGCGAAGTCGTTGGCGAAACGGGCATTGCGCGCCTGCCGGAACCGTCGGCGGTGGAGATGCGTAAAGCCGCCAGCCTGTCTACCGCCATCCTCACCGACTGGAAAGACCGTTTCATCAAAGCCTACGACGTCGAACTGCAGGCATTTATCAATGATGTGAAAACCGGCAAGCTGCAGGGCCCCTCAGCTTGGGACGGCTATGCGGCATCGGTTGCCGCCGACGCCTGTCTGAAAGCGCAGGAGTGTAACGAACCGGTAGCCGTGACGCTGCCTGAATGCCCGGCATTCTACCAACGCTAAATCCTCCTTCACCGACGTAACGTTTCAAACAGGTAACGACGATGAAAATTGCTTTTGATGTCGATGTGATTCGCGATCTCGGGATCACCAGAATGGTCCAGCAGGTGGCCGAGTGGGGCTACAAATACATTGAGCAATCGCCGCACCCGCAGATTAACCCGTTCTACAAACATCCGCGCGCCAGCCGAGAGATCATGGCCGAGTACAAGCAGGCGCTGCGCGACAACGGCGTTGAGCTCTCCTCGTTCATCTGCGTATATCGCTGGTCCGGCCCGGATGAACTGCGTCGTCAGGCGGCGGTGAAGAACTGGAAGCGGTTAATCGAAGTGGCGGTGGAGATGGGCGTGCAGGTTATCAATACCGAATTTTCCGGCGATCCTAACCAGCCGGAAATTTGCGAAGAAATGTTCTACCGCTCGATGGAAGAATTACTGCCGATATTCGAACGTGAAGGTATCCGCGTCGAAATCCAGGCCCACCCGTGGGACTTCTGCGAAGAAAACAACGAGACGGTGGATATCGTGAAGTCCTTTCGCAGCGACAACGTGAAGTATGTCTACAGCGTGCCGCACACCTTCTTCTACGACAAAGGCAAAGGTGAAGTTGAGAAGATGCTGCGCTATGCCGGTCAGGACCTGTCGCACGTGCTGATTGCCGATACCCGCAACCACACCAAACATTGCCGCTATATCGTTAATCCGCCGGGCGTTGACGCCGCCGTACACCAGCACGTCGGCGTCGGTGAGGGGGATGTCGATTTCGATGCCCTGTTCCGCACCCTGCGCGATATGCGCTTCGCTGAACAGACCTTCAAAGTTGGCGGTGAACCGATCGTCTGCACCTCGCTGTTTGGTTACCCGGAAAAGATGAAATACCAGGCCGTGGAAACGCGTGAACTTATCGAACGTGAACTGCTGCGCCGGTAAGGCGCGGCGGCAGGAGCATCAAAATGAACAAAGACAATGTCAAACTGGCTATCGCCCCTATCGGTTGGACTAACGACGATATGCCTGAGCTGGGAAGCGAAAACACCTTCCAGCAAACGGTCAGCGAAATGGCGCTGGCCGGGTTTACCGGCAGCGAAGTCGGCAGCAAATATCCGCGCGATCCGGCGGTGCTGAAGCCGATGCTGGATATTCGCGGCATGCAAATTTGCAACGCCTGGTTCAGCACCTTCTTCGCGAATGGCCAAAAAGAAAAAACCATCGATGAATTCGTTAATCACATGAATTTTCTCCATGCGATGGGCGCGAAGGTGATTGGCTGCTCTGAGCAAAGCGGCAGTATCCAGGGGCTCGATAAACCGATTCTCGGCGATGCGAAGCCGTGCTTTAGCGATGAAGAGTGGCAGCGGGTAGCCGAAGGTTATAACGCGCTTGGCAAGCTGGCGGCAGAAAAGGGGATGCAGGTTTGCCTGCATCACCATATGGGCACCGGCATTCAGACTACCGCGGAGATCGACAAGTTTATGTCGCTGGTGGATGAACGCGTCTTCCTGCTCTACGACACCGGTCACGCCTGGTATTCGGAAGGCGGCGAGGCGCCGATGCTGGCAATCCTGAAAAAATATCTGCCGCGCATTAACCACGTGCATCTGAAAGACGTCCGCCCCGCGGTGATCGAGCAGGTGCGTCGCGAAGGGCTCTCATTCCTCGACGGCGTCAAGAAAGGCACCTTTACCGTACCGGGAGATGGCGAAATAGATTTCCGTCCGGTCTTCCAGTTGCTGGATGACTACGGCTACAAGGGCTGGATGGTGGTGGAAGCCGAACAAGACCCCGCGCTGGCGAACCCCTTCGAATACGCCGTAAAGGCGCGTAAATACATCCGCGAAACGGCAGGAATCTGATCGTTGATGCATTTCGGGCCACACAGCTGCGTGGCCCGCTTTTTCTAAACCTCAAGAGAACCACACGAGAACGACACGTCCGTGAGGCAGGAGGCCTCTGTATTCAGACAAGAGCATATCTTCCCCCTACAAGGTAGGTTACTGGAGTCTTCTATGTCACAGGAACAATATCTCACACTCAATAAAGCGTCGGGGCCGAATAGCGACGCCCCGGCAACGCCGTTTGTTAAGATCGTCGCGTTGATTGCGACCTTAGGCGGTTTACTCTTTGGCTACGACACCGGGGTGATTTCCGGCGCCCTACTGTTTATGGGTAAGGAGCTGCATCTCACGCCGTTTACCACCGGGCTGGTGACCAGCTCGCTGCTGTTCGGCGCCGCATTCGGCGCACTGCTTTCTGGCCATCTGGCCAGCGCCGCAGGCAGAAAGAAAATCATCCTCTGGCTGGCGGTGATCTTCGCTATCGGCGCGGTGGGAACCGCCCTCGCGCCGGACGTCAACTGGATGATTTTCTTCCGCCTGGTTCTCGGCGTAGCGGTTGGCGGCGCGGCGGCAACGGTGCCGGTTTACATTGCTGAGATGGCGCCCGCCAACAAACGCGGGCAACTGGTCACGCTGCAGGAGCTGATGATCGTCTCAGGCCAACTGCTGGCCTATATTTCTAACGCCACCTTCCATGAGCTTTGGGGCGGTGAAAGTACCTGGCGCTGGATGCTGGCGGTGGCGACGCTACCTGCCGTGCTGCTGTGGTTTGGCATGATGTTTATGCCGGATACCCCGCGCTGGTATGCGATGAAAGGCCGACTGGCGGAAGCGCGCCGGGTGCTGGAGCGTACGCGGCGTAAAGATGATGTCGAATGGGAGCTAATGGAGATTACGGAAACTCTCGACGAGCAGCGCAATCTTGGTAAGCCAAAAATTCGTGAAATCATGACCCCGTGGCTGTTTAAGCTGTTCATGATCGGTATCGGCGTGGCGGTTATTCAGCAGCTTACCGGCGTCAATACCATTATGTACTATGCGCCGACGGTGCTGACCTCGGTCGGTATGACCGATAACGCTGCGCTGTTCGCCACCATTGCCAACGGCGTGGTTTCGGTGCTGATGACCTTTGTCGGCATCTGGATGCTGGGGAAGATAGGCCGTCGCCCGATGACCATGATCGGCCAGTTCGGCTGTACCGCCTGCCTGGTGTTTATCGGCGCGGTGAGCTACCTGCTGCCGGAAACGGTCAATGGTCAGCCGGATGCGCTGCGCGCCTATATGGTACTGGCGGGAATGCTGCTGTTCCTGAGCTTCCAGCAGGGAGCGCTGTCACCGGTGACCTGGCTGCTGTTGTCGGAAATTTTCCCAACCCGGATGCGCGGGATGTTTATGGGCGGGGCGGTGTTCTCAATGTGGATTGCCAACTTCCTGATCTCGCTGTTCTTCCCGATGCTACTGTCGTGGGTCGGCCTCTCCGGAACCTTCTTTATTTTTGCGGCAATCGGTATCTTCGGCGCGATCTTCGTGATCAAATGCGTGCCGGAAACGCGCAACCGCAGCCTTGAGCAGATTGAGCACTATCTGCGTGAGAAGCTGGATACCAGCCCGGCGGGAAAAGCCTACGCGCGTAAATCCTGGGCTTCGTCGCAGGCGGATAAAATCTAAGGCTTCGCAAAAACTCTCCGGCGCATTCTGCGCTGGGGGCGGTTGGTCACCCGGCTTGGGCGTTTACGCCGCAAGCCGGGCGCCCCGCTACAGACCTGTGCTACTTCACTTCTCCCAGCGCGGTCTTATCAACATAAGGTTTCATTAGCGCGTCAGCTTCCTTCTGTGCCGTCTGTACCGCAGCTTCCGGCGTTACTTTGGCATCGTTGACCACCGCCGCCAGCTGGTTCTCCATCGCCTTACGCACGGCGACGGTCTCCCAGGTGGAGTACCACGGATGCGCGTATTTCAGCTGTTCAAGGGCGATCGCCGCCCGCGGATCCTGCTGCAGATATGCTTTCATCTCCGGCGTATCGTAAGAAGCCTTGCGCGGCGAGAAGTAGCCGGTAAAGCGGCTCCACGCGCCGTTCACCTGCGGGCTCACCAGATAAGTCAGGAACTGGTAGGCCGCTTTCTTCTGCGCGTCGTTGATGCCTTTAAAGCTCACCAGGCTGGCGCCGCCGATCGGCACCGCGCGCTGCTCTTTGGCTGGTAGCATGGCGACACCGAGTTCAAAATCTTTACTGTTCTCGCGCATAAAGCCCAGCGCGCCGGTGCTGAGCATCGCCATTCCGAGCTTGCCGGAGAAGAATGCGGCGCTGATCTGCTTCGAATTCAGTACCCCGGAAGGCATCACTTTGTCTTTGTAGATCAGATCCTGCCAGAAGCGTAGAGCGCCGATAGCGGTCGGCGAGTTGTAATAAACCTCACCCGGATAGTCTTCATTGAAATATTTACCGCCATTGGCGCGCACCAGCGCCGAGAAGATCCAGCCGCCGTAGTCGTCGTTGGTCGACGGCAGCATGATCCCCCACTGGCCTTTGCTCTCGTCGGTCAGCTTTTTGGCATCGGCCAGCAGCTCGGCCCAGGTCTGCGGCGGCTGGGCGATCGCAGCCCGATCGAACAGCGTCTTGTTGTAGTAGAGGATCGGCGTCGAGTTATGGAATGGGATCGCATAGGTGGTGCCCATCACCTGGGCGTTCTTATGCATCGCGGGCCAGAACTCCTTTTGCAGAAAATCGCCGGCCTTTTGATCGCCATATTTAAACAGTTCGTCCATCGGCAGGATCTCACCCTTCAGCGCCAGATCGGTGGTGAAATTAGCGGACATGATCACCAGCGCCGGCGGTTGTCCGGCCTTCTGTGCGGATTCGGCTTTGATCTTGGTGGTGTCATAGTTGCCGGTGAAGATGCCGCGTACTTCGACATCCTGCTGCGAGTCGTTGAACGCTTTAATAACGCGGGTCATCTCCATCGTCAGCTTGCCGTCTACCGGGGCCGGAAACATAAAGTCTATTTTCTCTTTCGCCAGCGCCGCGCCGCTCAGAGCGAGGCTGAGCCCAACCGTCAGGGCGGTGAGGGGTTTAAACATGATTACACTCCATCAGTAAATTATGCTGGGTCTCAGCATGAAAAAGATGCACATCGGCAGGCGAGAAGCCGAGGATCAGCGATTCGCCTTTTTCCGGCACTGCGCCGCGGTGGCGACGGCTGAAGCGCAGGGTGCCGATCGGGGTGCTGACGTGGAGCAGATAATCGGCTCCCATCAGTTCTCGTTGCAGGACGGTGCCCGGCAGGCGCAGATGGCCTTGCTCCACGCGGTCGGTAATATGTTCCGGGCGAATGCCAAGCCAGACGCGGGTCTGGCTGCGGTGGCGCGACGGTAGCGGATGGCGGAGTTCGCCAAGCTGAACGTTACCGTCAACGCAGGGGAGCGATAGCAGATTCATTGCCGGCGAACCGATAAATCCAGCCACGAACAGATTGGCCGGGTTGGCATACAGATATTCTGGCCGCCCCACCTGCTGCACGTGGCCGCCGTTCATCACCACGATGCGGTCGGCCATCGACATCGCCTCGGTTTGATCGTGGGTGACGTAGACGGTACTGGTTTTCAACTGCTGGTGGAGGTCCATAATGCTGTCGCGGACTTCGCTGCGCAGGCGGGCGTCGAGGTTGGACAGCGGTTCATCCATTAAGAACAGCCGCGGATTACGCACGATCGCCCGCGCCATCGCTACCCGCTGCCGTTGGCCGCCGGAGAGCTTCGCCGGTTTGCGATCGAGCAGCGCCTCCAGCTGCAGCATCTGCGTGACTTTATCTACCCGCGGCTGCCAGCCGCTTTTCTCTTCCTTGCGTACCTTCATGCCGAAGGTGATGTTGTCGCGCACCGAAAGATGTGGAAACAGAGCATAGTTCTGGAAGATCATCGCAAAATTGCGCTCGCGCGGCGTGGTGTCGGTGATGTTCTCATCATGCAACCAGATTTCGCCTTCGCTGACCTGATCCAGCCCGGCAAGCAGGCGCAGTAGGGTGCTTTTACCGCAGCCGGAGGGGCCGACCAGCACCACAAATTCGCCTTCGTGGATATCAAGCGACAGCGCGCTGAGCGCCGGTTTACCGTCGAAATGTTTACTGATGTTTTGCAGACTGAGCATGGCGGTTAGCGCTCTTCCGTTGGACAACTGATGTTTTCGTCGTACAGCCACGGCCCGGCGTAGTGGGCCAGCGAGTGCTGGTAGCTTACCCACTGCTCGCCGACCTGGCGGTGAATCAGGCACGAAGCCGGCGAGAGATCGTAATACGGCCGAGTGTCTTCGTGGCAGTACGGTACCTGATGGACGGTGCCGGGGAGGGTGGAGATCAGCGCCTGGCGATACTGGGTCATGGTCAGGCTATGGTTATGGCCGCAGAAGATGCGCGTCAGCGACGGGAAACGCTCCACTAGCGCCAGCAGACGGTGGCCGTTTTCGCAGGCAATCGGGTCCATCTGCGCGTTGCCCAGCGGCAGCGGCGGGTGGTGCATAAACACCGTTGCCGGTTTGTCGCCGCCGTCGAACAGCTGCGCTTCCAGCCAGCTAATGGTCTCATCGGTCAGCCAGCCTTTTGAAGTGCCGGCGCGGCTGGAATCGATAAACAGCAGGCGGGTAGCGAAGTCGTCAACCGCATAGCGCATATTATTGGCATCGCTACCGAGCTGCGGGCACAGCGGCTGCAGGTACTCCAGAAACAGCGCTTTATCATCGTGGTTGCCGGGGATGAGATACAGCGGATAGTTCAGGCTGCCGAGGATCTGGCGGGCGACCTGATACTCCTCCGGGCGGCCGCAGTTGACGATATCGCCGCTCACCACCACCGCATCCGGGCGTTCGCGCAGCGCGTTAAGTTGAGAAACCACATCAGCGTTGGCGGCATTGACGTCGATAAAACCGTACAGCTTTTCGCCGCGGCTGCGGAAATGGGTATCGGAAATGTGCGCTAACAGCATGAATAACTCCTTATTTGATCCCGGAGAAGCCGAAGCTTCGCAGGAACTGTTTCTGGAAAAGGATGAACGCCAGCATCAGCGGCAGGCAGACCATCAGCGTCCCGGCGCCGATGGTGCCCCACTGGCCGCCGGATTCAGCGCCCATGGCGAAAGAGACCAGCCCGACCGTCAGCACCTGCTTATCAGGATCGTTGAGCATCATCAGCGGCCACAGGTACTCGTTCCAGTGGTAGGTAATGCTGACGGTGGCGAAGGCCAGCACCGACGGCCAGGACATCGGCAGCAGTACGCGGAATAGCACCTGCCACCAGCGGCAGCCCTCCATCAGCGCTGCCTCTTCCAGCTCTTTCGGGATGGCGAGGAACGCCTGGCGCATCAGAAACACGCCGAACGCTGAGGTGAAGTAGGGCATCATCACGCCGGTCAGGGTGTTGAGCAGGCCGAAGGTTTTCAGGGTCAGCATATTCGGCACCATCATCACCACCGGCATGATCATCAGCTGGACGAGAAACAGCAGAAATAGCGTTTTCTTGCCGCGAAATTCGTGGCAGGCGAAGACGTAGCCGGCGGTGGTGATGGTGAGTAGCTGCACGAAGAAAGTGCCGAAGGTAAAAATAAGGGTGTTGGCGTACAGGCTCAGCCAGTCGGCGCTGTCCCAGGCGTCGCGGAAGTTATCGAGAGTCAGTGGCAGGCGCGGCAGCAATGAGGCCATATCTTCGCCGAAGGTGGTGGCGCTGAACGAGGTCGCCAGCATCCAGATAAACGGGCTCACCCATAGCAGTGCCAGGCAGCACATGATGACCGTCAGGGTAAAGGGCTGCGAGCGACGCAGGCGCAACCACAGCGGACGCGCAGCGGCGGGCGTGCGGACCATCAGCGGTGAGATTTCAGCGCTCATAGTGGGCTCCTTTTTCCAGCAATTTCAGGTTAATCAGCGAGAAGGCAAACAACCCGGCCAGCGTCAGGAAGGTGGCGGCGGAGGCTTTGCCGAGGTCGTGGGTATCCCACGCGAGATTCTGGATGTAATAGAGCAGCACGGTCGTGGCGTTATCCGGCCCGCCGCGCGTCATCACCGCGACGTGATCAATCTGGGTAATGGAGTAAATCAGCGCGGTGGTGATTACAAAGCTCAGCGTCGGGCGCAGCAGCGGCAGCGTCACTTTAAAAAATACCTGGGTGCGGGTGGCCCCTTCCATCAGCGCCGCTTCCCGCGTCGAGGCCGGAATGCTCTGCAATCCGGCGAGGAAAAACAGCATGTAATAACCGGCGAACTTCCATACGCCAATCAGCGCCAGCGCCAGCAGCGCGCTGTTGCTGCGCCCCAGCCAGTTGTTGTTCAGCGGGCCAAATAGCTTCGCCAGATAGTGATCGAGCAGGCCGAGGCCGGGCATAAAGATAAACAGCCACAGCGCGGCGGCGCTAACCATCGGGATAATCATCGGGAAGAAAAAGGCGGTGCGCAGCCAGCGGTTGACTCGGTGATTCTCGCTCAGCGCCACCGCCAGCAGCAGAGCGAGCGTCACGCCGGGCACCACCGTCAGCAGGATATAGAGCAGGTTATTGACCAGCGATTGCCAGAACACGCCGTCGGCAAACAGGCGGGTGAAGTTATCCAGCCCGACGTACTGTGCGCCGTCGCTGGCCATGCGGGTATCAAACAGGCTGTCATAGACCGAACGGCCAAGCGGAAACCAGGTAAACAGCAGTAAAAACAATAGAGAAGGCGACAGTATCAGCCAGGGGAGCCAGCGCTTATTCATGGTGACGGGCGTCTCGTTCAGGCGTTTATGGAAGCCCGGATTGTGGGAAGCGATGACTACAGAGGAATGGCGGGGAGATGACGGTTTGATGAAGCAAGGAGAAAAGCGCCGGGCGAACGGGACGCCCGGCGATAAATACCAATCAGAAGTCGGCTTTTAATACCGCGCGATAGCGGGCTTTGCCTTCGCGCACGTGCTTCAGGGCTTCGTTAATTTGCGACATCGGGAACAGTTCGGTGGTTGGCGCCACTTTGCTACGCCCGGCGAATTTCATCAGCTTGCGCAGTTCGGACGGATTACCGGTCGCCGAGCCGGAGATGCTGCGGTCGCCGCCGATCAGAGTAAAGGCCGGAACCGGGAAAGGTTTCATCACCGCGCCGACGGTGTGGAAGTTGCCGCCGTAGGCCAGCGCCTGGAAGTACGGCTGCCAGTCGAGATCCACCGCCACGGTGTTGATGATCAGATCGAACTGACCGGCCAGCGCGGTTAACGCCTGCGGATCGCGGCTGTTCACTACGCGATCGGCGCCCATTGCCAGCACTTCCTGCTCTTTAGCCGGGTTAGAACTGAAAGCGGTCACTTCCGCCCCCATCGCCCGCAGCAGTTTAATGGCGATATGGCCGAGGCCGCCGATACCAATCACGCCGACGCGGCTGGTGGCGGTCACGTGGTGGGTCAGCAGCGGTTTGAAGACGGTGATGCCGCCGCACAGCATCGGGCCGGCGGAAGCCAGATCGATGCTCTCCGGCAGCGGGATCACCCATTGCCAGTCGGCGCGCAGCTTATCGGCGAAGCCGCCGCGGTTCATGATGGTCGGCACAGAGCCTTCCAGGCAGTTGATCTGATTGCCGCTGATACAGGCGTCGCAGTGGCCGCAGCTGCGCGCCGTCCAGCCGATACCAACCTTCTGACCAATCTTCAGCCCTTTATCCTGCGCCGCGCTGCCCAGCGCCGCCACCCGGCCAATCACCTCGTGACCGGCGACCAGCGGGTAGCTCGACATGCCCCATTCGTTGTCGATCATCGACAGGTCCGAATGACAAATCCCGCAGTACTCCACTTCGACTTCGACATCTTCCGGCAACAGTTCGCCGGCATCGTACTCCCACAGCGACAGATCGGCGCCCGCTTCTTTGGCGGCGTAACTTTTAATGATGCTCATGTTTGTTTCCTTGGGGTTGGCGTAGTAACGAAGAAAGTGTAGAGCATGGCAACAGGCGTCGCTTGGCATTAGGAGGGGTGGATAAGCGGGCGGACCAGCCGCCCGGGAGACGGTCAGCGGCTGGCAAGCGGCCACTGATTGAGGCGGATGCCGCGCTGCGGCGCGCTCTCGGCAAAATCATCCAGCACCGCCTGCACATCTGGGTCAAGATAGCCGACGTTATCGTGCTCGACGATCACCACGCTCTTTTCCGGAATTTTCGCCAGCAGCGCCAGCAGATGTGGATTGTGTAAAAAGGTCAGGTTCTGCTGGATGCGCAGCACGTAGTGGTCGTCGTAGCGCGCCAGCTGCAGTGAATGGCGATGGCTACGCCAGATGCTGAACGCCACCTGGGTGGCGAGACCAATGCCGATCCCCGCCAGCATGCCGAAGCCGATAATCCCGCCAATGGTGGCAAGGAAGGGGACGTACTGTGCGGCGCCCTGGCGGAACTGTTCAATGAACAGCCGCGGCGTCGCCAGCTTATAGCCGGTGTACAGCAGCACGGCAGCGAGGCTGGCGAGTGGGATTAACGTCAGCAGGCCGCTAAACCACAGTCCGCAGATCAGTAGCAGCACGCCGTGGATAAAGATCGACAGTTTGCTCTGTGCGCCGTTGCTGACGTTGACCGAGCTGCGGACGATAACCGCGGTGATCGGCATCGCCCCGAGTATGCCGGAGAGCAGGTTGCCGACGCCCTGGGCGACCATTTCGCGGTTCGGCGAAGGCGGCGGATTTTGCGGACGCAGTTTTTTCAGCGCCTCCTGGCTGAGCAAGGTTTCGAGGCTGGCGACCAGCGCGAGGGTCAACGCCACTACCCACACCGACGGATTACGCCATGCGCTCCACGCAGGAGATTCCAGCTCGCCCAGCAGATCGCCGAGGCTACCGAACTCCGGCAGGGTAATGCGCGGCAGAGCGGCAAGCTGCTGCGGCGCGGCCTGGGTCATTAATACGGTGGTGGCACAACCGAGTAGGACAGCGATCAGCGGGCCGGGGATCCAGCGCAGGCTCTTCACCCGGCGGATAAGCGGCGAACCCCACAGCCATAGCACCAGCAGGCCGCCCAGGGCGACGGCGATAGCACTGAGGGAGAAGGTGGCGTTACCCTGCACGATATCGGCGAGCCCGGTCTCTTCTGCGCTGCCAAGCGCGACGGGGATCTGTTGCATAATCAGCAGGATGCCGATCGCCGCCAGCATACCTTTGATGACGCTGGCGGGAACCAGCGAGATAAAACGCCCGGCCCGCAGAATGCCGAACAGCAGCTGCAGGACGCCGGCCAGCACCAGCGCCATCAGGAAGACGGAGAAGGAACCCAGGGATTCAATGGCGGCGACGACGATGGTGACCAGTCCGGCGGCGGGGCCGCTGACGGCGAAGCGGGAAGGGCTGAGGGCGGTGACGACCAGGCCGCCGATGATTCCGGTTAGCAGACCGACAAAGGGCGGTAAGCCGCTGGCCTGGGCGATGCCGAGGCACAGCGGCAGGGCGACAAGGAAGACGACAATGCCTGCGAGAGAGTCCTGACGAAGAGTATTCATGGGGCATGCTCCTGAGGTGAGAGGTGTTCGACGAGAGTGGTCAGATGGCCGGATGCCAGATCGTAGACGCAGCCGTGCAGGCTGAGCGGCCGTCCGCTGGCGAGCAGCGTCTGTACGGGGTCACAGTCAAGCAGGCGGCTGAACTGGGCGCGAACGTTGGCCTCCACCAGGGCGTTGAGCGCTTCGGCCGCGTCGGTGTCAGTGTCAGTGGGTGTCAGATTAGCGATATCACCCTGCAGGGTATCGCGCAGCGAGCCGATGCGGCGGGCCAGCGCCGAGGACTCGTGGGCCAGCGGCATCTCCGGCAACGAGAGCGCCGCCTGTACGCCGCCGCAGCCGTAGTGGCCGCAGAGCACCACCCGTTCGACCTCGAGATAGTGGAGGGCATATTGCAGTACGCTCATAAAGTTGTCGTCGGCAGGGTCAATCATGTTAGCGATATTGCGGTGGACGAAGAGTTCGCCGGGATGGCTGCCGGTGAGCACTTCGGCGGGAACGCGGCTATCGGAGCAGCCAATCCATAGCGAGTGTGGCCGCTGCCCGGCTACCAGTTTTTCAAAATATTCCGGGTCATGCTGGCACTTCTGCAGCGCCCAGCTGCGGTTACGCGCCAGTAAAGGTTTTAAGGTAGTCACAGTCTTTCTCCTGATTAAATTCACCGAGTGAAGATGTCCATCGAGACTCGTACAGCGACTAGTAAAAATAGTATTTACCGGAACTTTCACGCCTGAGGAAATTCCTGGAATAAAGAGCGAAAACAAAACTTTTCATTAATGTAAAGTTATAAAAATATTGACGTAATTAATAAATCCTTAAGTATTGAGGTAATAAGAAAAAGTGATGGGGTAGTTTTTTATGGAATATATAAATCAATTACATTAATTATTCTGGAATCTTATATTGGGTGCCCGAGGAAGCGTAAATGCTTATGGTTGGCGGCGATAAAACGTTGACGCGATGAGAGTGTAATGTGAGATGGATTTGAGAAAAATTGGCGCGGAATTGGCGATGTGTCGGTAGTTGGGGCAGGGAAGTGAAGGCCAGGGAGCCGGTTTGCTACGCATTGATGGCTGAAAAATGTGACGCCACACCGCTCGTTTATGGGATTACGCTGTTTTTTTCAACACTTAGCACGACTGATGCATGCTGTCGCTTGCATGGCGGCTATCGACAGGTATAATCCAAAACGTTTTCCGTATCCCTTCAGTGCCGAAGTGGCGAAATCGGTAGACGCAGTTGATTCAAAATCAACCGTAGAAATACGTGCCGGTTCGAGTCCGGCCTTCGGCACCATACAAAGCTTTTTTCAAGTCTACTAACGTCTACTTTATTCCATAAAAACAGCGAGTTAAGAAGGTTTCTGGCTTTCCTTAGTCTGTCCACGTCTACTCAATTCCTTGAACATATACCAACTGATGATGGTATAACTGTTGGTATTCCCGGTTCGATAGATTTTGATACCAACACTGGAGGTATCAACTGATGGCTCTCACCGATATCAAAGTTAGAACTACCAAGCCCTCCGACAAACCTTTCAAACTCACTGATGGGCAGGGGATGCACTTGCTGATCAACCCCAATGGCTCAAAATACTGGCGACTTCAATATCGTTTCGACGGTAAACAGAAAGTTTTAGCATTGGGTGTCTACCCAATGGTCTCTCTTGGTGAAGCTCGCAGGAAACGAGATGAGGCCAAAAAGTTAGTATCTGATGGTATCGACCCTTCCGAGAAGAAAAAAGCAGACAAGATCGAGCAGAGCGAAGCTCTGACATTCGAGTCTGTCGCAAGGGACTGGCATACTGCCTGTAAAAGGAAATGGTCTGATTCCCACAGCGAGAGAGTTCTAAAAAGCATGGAAGATGGTCTCTTTACTGCTATTGGTAGAAGAAAAATATCCGAACTTAATACCAGAGATCTTCTTGCCCCTATCAAGGCTGTTGAAGCTTCCGGGCGATTGGAAGTTGCTGCCCGATTACAGCAAAGAACAACGGCAGTAATGAGATATGCTGTCCAGAATGGGCTGATAGATTACAACCCTGCTCAGGAGATGGCAGGAGCTATTGCGGTAGCTAAAAGAGTCCACAGGCCAGCTTTACCATTCGAACGATTCTCAGAACTTTTAGAACGAACTGATAGTTTCAAGGGTAGAAAACTCACGAAGTTAGCCGTGAAACTCACATTGCTCATTTTCATTCGGTCAAGTGAACTCAGGTTTGCTCGTTGGTCAGAGATAGATTTCGACAATGCCATGTGGACTATCCCTGGGGAACGTGAGCCATTGCCAGGGGTCAAACATTCTCATCGAGGCTCAAAAATGAAGACCCCACACCTCGTGCCGTTAAGTTGTCAGGCTTTAGAACTCCTCAAAGCTATCAGAGAAATCAGCGGTGAATGTGAACTTGTGTTCATTGGTGATCATGATTTTAGAAAGCCTATGAGTGAAAACACGGTAAACAAGGCTTTAAGGTCTATGGGCTACGACACTACTGTTGAAGTATGTGGACATGGTTTTCGTGCGATGGCATGTAGTGCGTTGATCGAATCGGGAAAATGGTCAAGGGATGCTGTTGAACGGCAGATGAGCCACCAAGAGCGAAACTCCGTTCGTGCTGCCTACATTCATAAAGCAGAACACCTTGATGAAAGAAGGCTTATGTTGCAGTGGTGGGCTGATTACCTTAATGCCTTGAAAGATAGGTTTATCAGTCCCTTTGATTTTACAACAAAGTAGCTTGATCAACGATTAACTATCCACTGGCATAGCCGTGTGATATGATTACAATGGCTATATTTTTAATTTAAATTTAATAGGTAAAAAATGTCCACAATTAACCCCGCAATTTTTTCTTTTTTCTCTGGTTCAGGATTTCTTGATCTTGGATTTGAAAAAAATGGTTATGAAGTGGTTTTCGTGAATGAATACCATGCTCCGTTTATGGATGCATATAAACATTCGAGGAAAAAATTAAATATAGCACCACCTCGTTTTGGGTATGCAGAGTGCAGTATTGAAGATGTAGAACATGAAAAAATTAAGTCTTCTATGCTTCAACTTAAAAATGAGGGGCGATTGACTGGATTTATTGGTGGTCCACCATGCCCGGATTTCTCTGTAGCGGGTAAAAATAAAGGTCGAGATGGTGAAAACGGTCGGCTTTCACAAAGCTATATTGATATCATTCTTGAAATGAAACCAGATTTCTTTCTTTTTGAGAATGTTAAAGGTCTATACCGTACCAGTAAACATAGGGAGTTTTTTGACCATTTAAAAACTCAATTAGAATCGGTTGGTTATTGTTTGCATGAAAAACTAATAAATTCTATTGAGTATGGTGCTCCTCAAGATAGGCAACGAATCATATTGATTGGTTTCCTTGATGAAAAATATGCAAGTCAGTTCAATTGGGGGCAAAGAGTCTACCCTGAAAGAACTGCATTTGAATATAATTGGCCGACGACAAACCAATTTTCAGAAAACACTTCTGTTATAAAACCAAAGGGTATCCCAGAAGAGTTAACAGTAGAGCATTGGTTCAAGAAAAACCAGGTTGATAATCATCCAAATGCAAAGCATGTATTCGCGGCAAGAGCAGGGCTTGCGAGGTTTTTGACTGTCGAAGAAGGGGACGATAGTAAAAAATCCTATAAAAGGTTGCATAGATGGAGATTTTCACCAACTGCTGCTTATGGTAATAATGAGGTACATTTACATCCTTATAAACCAAGAAGAATTACTGTTGCCGAAGCATTAGCAATTCAGTCTTTACCAAAAGAATTTGAATTACCTGCTTATATGACTCTGTCTAATATGTTTAAAACAGTCGGTAACGGTGTACCCTACTTAGCAGCGGCCGGTATTGCCAAATCTATTATAGAGCATTTAGGAATCGAATATGAGAGTAACTGCGGCGAACTTAGCACAGGCGATTGCCAATCTACCAAGAAACACGCAGTTTAATTATGTAAATGTGCGAAATTCGGGAAGAATCATTGTAACGAATGTCCAACTTCCCGAAGGCCCAATAGAATTTAAAAGATTCGATCCAAAAAAGGGCGAGACACTACATAGTTCTAAATCGGAAAGCATCTCCACACAAATGTTGTGGAGATTGGCTAATGCTTTACAGGAAGATGTCCCTGTCAATTTGGATCGTATTTTTGGTGCAAGCTATAATACACGTGCTGTTCTCGAAAGCCTTTTGGCCCATACTCCTGAGTTTTATTGGTGTAAGCTTGATCGCCTTGAGGTAATGAACACTCAGAAAAACATTAAAAAAGGTCACAAGCACCTTATTTATAGACCAAATGACCCACATGAAAATGGTGTAGCAATAGAACATATTACTAATGTTATAATTTCTGAGATGAATTTAGATGTTGTCCATCAATCAGTTGATATAGAGACAATCTTACCTACTAAAGGAATGACGATTGAGGAAAAAAGACGTCATGCACAAATTCAAATCTCATTAGTAAAAATAGGTCATTACTTAGGTTATCGAACATGGGTTGCAGCAAATGATCGAGGCCTCCAATATAATGGAAAATCTATAGCCCAAATGGATGGGGTCATAGATAATTTAAGAAATGAACAAGTGCTTCAATCATATGATAAAGCTATCAAGGAAGCTCGGCTTATAGATTGCATTTGGTTTCGAAATGGAAAATTAATGCCTGCAGTTATGGAGATTGAACATAGCACTGGTATTAAAAGTGGTTTGGTAAGAATGAAACAATTTTATGATTATGCACCACAGTTAAAGAATATACGTTGGACCGTTGTGGCACCTGACGAATATAGAAATAAAGTTATAGAGTTTTCTAATATGCCACAGTTTAAAGAATTAGATACTCGATTCTTCCCCTATTCTGCTGTAGAGGAACTCTACTCATTATGTGCAAGAAGGAATCCTCAAGGAATTACAGACGATTTCCTCGATGCATTCATGGAAAAGTGTGTGACACATTAGTACTCTATAATCAGTTACCGGAGCAAATTACTTTGCTCTGGTTGGTTAACTGAAAATTAGTATTAAAATATGAAGGTGTTTATTTTATAAATAAATATCAAATTTAATGTTATTTTCAATGATTATTTCTAAGAGCGGTTTATGAGAGCAATTAGCCCCTTTGAGGAATTGAAGAACTGGTTTGATCTTGATAACTACGAACCGATAAAATCGTTTACAATCAAGGAACTGCATAGAGAAATTGTCTTTAGAGAAGTGATTTTTGATAGTATAAATTTTGAATGGGAAGATGAAAATCAAAATTTGAAGTCAATCCTTGACGGTAATCCTATTTTAAGTAGACAAGAAAATTATCATGATCCCTATGTTAAGGGACAAAAACATGTTGTACAGATAAGTTTCGGTGATATAGAAAAATTAGAGAAAAAACTAATAATGTTTGATATGGATTTCTTTGAACAGAATGGTGATTTCAAGAAAGAATTAAAAAATAAACCCATAACACAAACCATGAGAGACTTTTTTCTCAACAAAAATAGCAGCAAGATGTATGTATCATTTGATTTGGGATTATCTAGTGATGAAGAAATTATATCAGCCCTGCAAACTATGCTTCCAAATCTAAGGAAAGAATACGAGATTGATCCAGTAAAAACAGAAAAGATAGGGCTCGCAAAAATAAGAAAACTTATCGATTACAACATTATTCCTATGATGGACCTACTAATTTGGTCAAAATTCAAAAAAGCAAAAATCTCAAATATGGTCTTGTCTCGTGTGTTGTATCCTGATTTCACTCACGAGATTAGAGGCGAAGATCACATTAAAGATACAGATAGGCCCGTTGCTGAGAAGGCTTTAAATGGAGAGATAACTCGTAGTTTGGAGTACTTTCTTAGTAAAAACAGTCATCTCATCAACATACCGATTTCAGAACTCGGATCTCTCTAGTTATAAATCATCATGCAATTGTCAAGGGGATGGTGAAAATATTTTTCTTCCCCTAAATTTCTCTCCATTCTTCCCTCATCTAAATTTTCAGTTATCAGCACTCCCTTCATAGATACAAATCTGTGTGGCTAATATCTCCTTAACGGAAGCGGAGGAGACAGCCAAATGAATACAACCAATCAAAGCTTAATTCGTTTACCAGAAGTCTTGAAACGAACTGGTTTCGGCAAGGCCTGGATCTATCGTCTGATCAGTGAAAGTCGGTTTCCGGCACCCGTTAAGATCGGAGTTCGTGCCGTTGCTTTTATCGAGAGTGAAGTTGACGAGTGGATTCAATCAGTTATCGAAACAAGTCGAAATAATGTTGCTTAGTTAATTTGGGGAGACATGTTATGAATATCGAAGAATTTGTGAGTGAAGATAACCATATGTGTAATCTGGGTCAGGAACTTTTTTGTGAAATTTTCGAACCCGGAGCGATTTACGATTTACCTGATAATGAGTTTAACAGAAAGATTGTTTACTGGTTAAGCCAGTATTTAGTGGGGAATCTAAGAGAACCGTTAGATTCGATCTCTGAGCTTAATATTTTCGAACAGTTTTATGTTTACGAGACATGGTTCTCACTAATCAAATGCCCTGATGAAATTAGAAATTTATCGAAACGGATAATTCGATATCAGATTGGGTTGAAAACCATTCTTTGAATGAATCAATATTTAGTACTATTTTGTAAATTGCATTGTTGAAATGATAGTGCTATTTACTTTTTAATTTACAAAACACCTTTAATTCCTTTTAAAATAATGGGTTAACTATTTCAAGTGAAAAGAAAGGATTATAATATCCCTCTAGAGGGATATTATAAATTTTCGACCGGGATGCGTCATTGTAAAAGGGAATAATGTTAAATTCAGGAAAATATATTTGTAAATTGCTTATGTTATATGCTTTATTTATTTTCACTGACGATTAAATGTAAATAGAGGTGATATGACTTTGAAATATAGAATAAAAAGATTGAAGAATAAGGATGGTATCAGAAGTTGCATTATTATTAATGAGAGCAACGGATTACCCTTGGTTTATCCTAACTTATATATGAGTGTTGTTTCACGAACAAATAGCTATTCATTTTCAACAATGGAAGCAATAGCAAATGCTTTGCTTTTATTTGAAAGATATAATGATGACATGAATGTGGTTTTTTTTGAAATGGTAAATCATGATATCGAAAAACTTGTCTCGAACAAAGGATATTTATTCGGGTTAATGAATGCCCTCACTTACAGAAACGACTTAGAGAATGTTACAAGCATTCTTAAAGAACAACATGTCTCTAAAAGAACCCTTTATTTCAAGATAATGACAATTGAAAATTACGTCAAATGGTTTTTTGATAACATTGCTATCAATAATATTGATTCTTCTCGTTATGAAACAATCAGTCGAGCATTTGATTTTATAAAGCCAAGAATAGAAAACGGAAAGAATTACAATATTGAAAGTGAAAGCAAATCATTGACAAATGAACAAGTTACAACTTTGACTGATATGGTAAGTGTTAAATCTAAGATTAATCCATTTTCGGAGCATGTAAGGTTCCGAAATAATCTAATAATTGAAATGTTGTTAGAGACAGGTATTAGGGGAGGGGAACTACTTAATATTAAGTTGGTTGATTTTGACTATGTCCACAAAAGTCTATGCATAGTAAGAAGGCCAGATGATCAAAACGAACCACGATTAAGGCAACCATTGGTTAAAACTTTAGAAAGAAAAATACCATTGAGTATAGAATTGACTGAGTTAATACAGAATTATATTAGTGATTTCAGAAGTAAGCAGTGTCATGCAGGGGAGCATGACTATCTGCTTGTTACTCATAGCAGTAAAGGTCAATTAGGTTATGCATTGACTATTTCAGGTTATCAGAAAATTTTCGAACAAATTAGGAAAAATAGTAATGTATTGAGCGATATTGTGGGGCATTCGCTAAGACATACTTGGAATGTGAAATTCTCAGAAATGATGCTCATGAATTCGAACTCTCAGGATTATATTACTTATGAGAAAGTAAGAAATTATCTTATGGGGTGGAAAAAGAATAGTACAACCTCAGATATCTATAACCAAGCATTTATAGCACAAGAAAGCCGAAAAATAATGGCTGTTATTAACCCACTCAAAAACATAGTAGAGGACAAATCCAATGTTTCAAACGCTAAGAAAGCTACAAGAAAGTCAATATTCGGTTTTTGAAACCAAAGATGGTAATTTCAAAGTGAACTTTTCTTATTCCAAGTGGAAGATAAGTGAAAGTATAACATTGAACATTGATTCTTTAAGAGTAGTCATCAGTGCATATATACCTATCAAAACCACTTTGGCATATTTCGCTATAAATTATAGTGCCAGTTATACTAAGAAAATGTTTTATGCAGTAAAGCATTACATTAAGGCCTGTAATACGAATGATAGCTTGTTTTCTAAAGATTGTATAAAGTATTACTATAAAGTTGTGAGCTCATTAGATTACACACATGCAGAGACAGTAAAATATTTTTTTATGAAGATGAGTGGTCTTTACCCATCCTTATTTTCGGAAGAAGCAATCCTATTTTTAGGAAATATTAAAGTTAAAAAAACAAATGCAAACAAGTCTATAAAAACACATGATTATAAAAAAGGTCCCTTTAGTGACTCGCAATTAAATGTAATTATAGATTCTGTAGCGATAGCTTATAAGGAAGAAAAGGTAAGTCTGTCAAACTATCTGCTAACTTTCCTTGTTGCATATTCCGGGCGGCGACCTATGCAAATATCTCAACTTGAAGCTGGTGATCTCTTGGCTTTTAATGGAGAGTACTTTCTCAATATCCCAAGAATTAAACAACGAAATGGATATAGAAAAGAGTTTAGAAAATTACAAATTCCAGAAGAGCTTTTCGGCCAATTGACATATCTCGTTGAAGCTGTGAATTCGCTGGTCAGTGACACATTAAAAATCGATTTAAGTGAAAAACAAAAGAGAAAACTACCAATTTTTATAAACACATATCCATTCAAAAAAGGATGTGTTGAGCTAAACATGATTGAAAGTGGTGGATTAAAACTTAACCCCTATGCCATAACACTAAAAATAAGGAACACTATAAATCGTTCAATAAATGAATATCAAGCCTATATGGGGTGTATAAATTCGCGCAGATTTAGATATTCATTAGGCACCAAGGTTGCACAATTGGGTTATGGTCCTTCACTGATAGCAAATGTTTTGGACCATTCTTCAATCAATTCTGTTATGAGTTATATAGAAAATACAGCGGAAAATGGCAAGAGGATTAATGAAGCTGTAAACGAACTAATGAAGCCACTGGCTAACAAATTTATTGAGGGAAAAGAGCTTCAGAAAGAGTTAGATTCTTTGAAGCATTTGATAGAAGAATACTGCGGTGGATATAAAACTAACTCTTTTGATAATACATCTATATCGTTAGTAACTAATTCTATCGACGATATAATCAATAGCATTTAAAACAAGGATAAAGTGATGAAAGAAATCCATGATAAAATGATCAATAACTTCATTATCGCTAATAAGGCTCATGCGAAAAAATTTGGAAATTTTGAGTGGGATAATTCAAGTTGGGGAGGCGGAATTACATTTTTTAGCGGAATCAAGGTTAGAATGGGGAACAAGAATAAGAAATTAATGAATTATAACATTGCAGAGTTCGCAAAAGCATATGTATGGCATGAGTGCTTTCATGATTTATCTGTAGCTTTCAGAGTGCTGAGATTATTTAGGATATTAGAAATTGCCATGGTTAAAACAAATAAAGAAGTTAAGGTTTCAAGTATAGATCATAAAGTATTAGATGAAGTTATGACTATTGTTAAAGAAAATTTCGCAATATCCACTTCTTATAAAATATATTTAGATCTTAGGGTATTATGTTCTTTTATGTCTAAGAACGAAATGTTGCCAGAATCCATTACACGATGGTCATATCCATTTAAGGCATATGATGCCTACACAAATAGCACAATGGATTCGATGGGAAATTTATCCAAGCAGAAAAAACTTCCTGATGAAAAGGCTATAGATTTTATTGGTAAAATATTTAGTTCTAATCCAGTTAATGAAAGGGACATATTTACATCTTCTATTTTTGCATTGCTCTTATGTGCTCCATCTCGAATTAGTGAAATTATGCTTTTGGAAGAGGACTGTGAAGTTATAGTTGAAGATAGTAATGGCATATCAAGATATGGTTTGCGATTTCTTTCTCTGAAGGGCTTTGGATACAATACCAAATGGATTCCAGACTGTATGGTTCCTGTAGCTTCAAAGGCTATCATGCGATTGAAAAAACTTACAAGGAATGCAAGGGTTGTTTCACGGTTGATAAAAGCAGGGGAAATTAATTTATACGAGTCATTAAACAGAAGTGCATTTGATTGTTTAACAATTGAAGATCTCCACAAACTTGGCTTTGTTATAAATCAATCAAATATCTCCCAAGAAAATCTAAAATTCTTGTCTAAGATAAAACATGGCACAGTCAGTGTAAAAGCATTTTGGATTTATATAAAGCGAAAGAATGTTAATTCTGAAAATATTAATGATAATTTATGCTCCATAAATCATAATTTATTGGACTCTATCAAGGGTGCTGATATTTTCACAACAATTAAGGCATCTTCAAAGTATTTTAGAGCGGATTTTCGCACTGATAATATGAATAACATATTTCATAGGAATATACATTTTAACTGTGATGATCCTATTTTAATTTTCCGCAGCCATCAAATTAGACATTTACTTAATACTATAGCTCAACGAAGCGTATTGTCAGAGATACAAATTGCCCAATGGTCTGGGAGAAGGAGTGTTAAGCAGAATTCAGTATATGATCATATGTCTCACGACGAGTTATCAGAACTATCAAGGAAACTATTGAACAGAAACACCTACGAAGAAACAAAAATTTCAGAATCTTCATTTAATGAACAATCGATTATTATGAATTTGATTAAAGATAAATTTGAAAAACTAGAATTAAAAATACAAAATTCAGATCCAAGAAAAAGAAAATATATTCTGGAAAAAATTAAAGATTTAAGAATGGAAATTGAATGCATATTAATGTGAGGAGATTATATGGCAAGAAAGTTTTATGATAAAGAAATAAAAGCTATTGTTAAACTTATTGAAACCTGGAGTAAGCCTGATTTCACTTGGGATTCTTTATGCGTGGCTTGCAAAAAAATTTTAGGTAAAGTACCTACACGGCAAGCATTAAGCCAGCATAGTGAGATTGTCGTTGCGTATAGGACCAGAAAAAGATCTGGTATGGTTAAACGTCAAAATGCGAAGTTACCCGGTAGCCTGAGCCTTGCGGCGAAAAGAATAGAACGACTTGAAAATGATAATTCGGCACTAAAATATGAAAATAATAATTTACTGCTTATGATTCAAAGAATGCACGAAAATGCTTACAGGCATAATATATTGGCTTCTATTCTTGAAGAAGAATTTCCACAGAGAGCAAGGAAATAATATTTTGATAGGTTTTACCTATTGACAGGTGATGTTAATATGGTATTTATATATATAGTCAGGAAGACAAAACTAACTTGCAAGGATGCAATTTATGGACAAACAAAACAACTTTGCAGTGGAGACACTGGAAGAACAGCTTATTATTATTGTTGATAAATATATCTCAAAAAGGTACCAGCCAGGCGATAAAAGTTTCTCATACCAGCTATACCTGCTTTTTGTTGGCTATCATTTAAAGTATTTCTACCCAAGACAGCTATACACTCGCTCTAATCGTAACATAGACAACATTATGACGATGTTCAGTTCTGTATACAAATGCCTTACAAGTACTTTGTTGCAGCGATTGAACAATAAGGGGGCTGTTATCAGAGAGCTAAACTCTCTCGTGAACTATATTGACAACAATCAAGAAAAAGCAGAAGGAATTTATACGGTTGTAAGAACACAGTATGAAGTGAAGGTTATCGAGAAAGAGTTAACCCATGAAGTAGTCAGAGTAAGAAATGTTAGATTATAAAAGCTCCCTACGGGAGCTTCATTTCAGTAATCAATTTTAATTCCCTACAAACTGCCAGCCGTCATCTGTTTTTAGGAGTTTAATGGATGCTGCTTGCTTGAGATTACCATCAATTACCGTTACTACATTACACTTATAACTTTTATCAGATTCTTTTGTGCAATCAACTTTTTTCACTGATGTAAGATGGCTTTCCGTCCATTTACTTAAAGCTGTATAAATATCTTTTTCTGAGGGTTCACTGTTACATGCGGTTAGAAGAAACGCTGTAAGAATAACGGTAAGGATTGAGTATGTTTTCATTTTTATTTTTCCAGGAATAGTCAGTTAAGAACGCCCGTTTTGGTGTTGTTATTGTCAGTGGAGAACGTCCATTTGCTGACAATTTCGCCTTTGAAATCTATTTCAAGAGTTTTAGACTGAGTCTGCGAACCGCCAGTAAACAGCCCTACAACTGGAATGAAAGTTGTTGCATTGAACTGATTGTTATACATAAAGTATCTCCACTGCTCATTTCCGTCATCGAGTGTGGTTCTTGTATCAGGCTCACCTAATTTAGTGAGTAATTCCGTCTTAGTTGTTTTGTTTTTAATGATCTTTGATTGGAGGCTTTGAGGTGTTTCGTTTTTAAGGTTCTGGTTCCCTGATGTTGAACAGCCAGAAAGCAGGAAGACAATAATAAAAAAAGATGACTTTATAAATCGGTTCATTTACTTTCTCATTTTAGGTTTGCGGTTGTGTGAAATTAATTTCACCGTATAAAAACAACTCTGTCTGCATACGTTTTTTTAATTTTATAGATAAGAATAATGATGCTTACGAAAAACGTAATGACTGATACAAGAGTGCTGCCAGTCCACGAAAATGCTAACCACGCGAGACCAAATGCAACGAATTGAAACAGGAATGCCACACTGAGCGGGCTTTCACCGTAAGCGATCTTTGCATGGCAGCCTTTACAAATCCGCACACCGTGAGGACTTTGTGTAAAGCAGAACGGGCACTTTATTGTTTCGTTTTTCATAGCAACCCCAGGGTGGAAGATTTACTGCGTGTTTGTAGGGATTCTCGATGGCTGGCTGGCTAAAGTAAAATCACTTGTACCGATCGATGTTTGAATCGTGATAGGTAAAAGCTATCATAAATAGTTTATCGATCTGTAATAACGATCAATTTATTGTTGACTTATCCTAAATTAACCACTACCCAAACGATATTGCTGTCAGGGATAAGCGGTAAGATTTTGTTTATAAATGAATTTTCCTTTCTTTATGTAAAGGTCGGGCGGCATAGAGATTTGAGAATCCAGGGGGGAGGGGCTTGTGAAGAATGCTCTTACCATAGCTTCGGAGAAGCTCTGCAAGCCTTCTAAGAAATGGAAGCCAGCCGATAAGCCTGAGATGCTTTTGCTGGTTAACCGCATTCTTTTGGAGAATCTTCTCAACGATCTCGTTTCGTCTGTCTTTTCTGAGTCGCAGTTCGAGTTCAGCAATTTTTTCACTGATACTTTCCTTTTGCTCCCTGGTTTCCAAAATTGTTGCAGGAGCAGGAGCAGGAGCAGGAGCAGGAGCAGGAGCAGGAGCAGGAGCAGGAGCAGGAGCAGGGATAGGGATAGCTTCCTTTGTCGCTCGAAGAACTTCTAAGTGGCTTTGTTTGTAGTTAAGCTGCTTTTGAAGATTTACCCATGAGTATGCCTTTCCAAGTTGAGATGCCTTGAAAGCTATATTGCGGTATTCGAAAGAGAAGCCGTTCATCTTACCGGTAGAAGCAATGTTGGCCTTACAGCCGACTTCTGAATCTTCGAGTCGCTTAATAAAAGTAAGAAGGTCGGGCTTATCAGTCATACTTTTATCAATGATCTGCTGAAGGGATTTCTTGGGACAGGGAACACCAGTCCGTTCTGATAGCATTTGTTCGTTGCGAGAGATTCTTTTCCGCTTCGGTTGTTTATTTGAGAGGGATGGTGCTGTCTTGGTCACTGTCAGGTTATGAGTAATTTCAAGTTCACTGATGATCCGTGTGCTTATAAGATTTTCGTTCCTACCTAAGTAGAGCTTCCCACTGGCAATGTCGATTCTGCTGGCGATAATGTGTATATGCTTGCCTTCGTCGTCATGAAGCACATAGCAACAGAGGTGAGTATCACTAAACCCCATCTTTTTCATATAGTCGTCAGCTATCTTTGCCCATTGGTCATTCGATAGTGATTCACCATCAGGTAAGCGAAGCGAGTTGTGCCAAACTGGTTTTGCGACATCCTGGCGAAGATGCTTGGTGCTATCGAATTCAGTGATCAGTTCAAGGGCTGAATCACCTAACATGTTCCCGCCAATGACGACTGGATCACTTTTGTGGTGTGCTCCCGGTTTCAATGCGTATTGGACCACACCAGCAAAGTTCTTACCCCTGCGAATCTTCCGCATACCCTTCATTCGGGAGGCTCCATATACTGTCACTTAAAAGATTCGTGCGAAGCTCTTCAAGTTGTCGCTTCACAGCGAAAAGCTCTGTATGAGTAAGGTGACTATCTTTGCTCTTACCATCTATGTGGGCCGCAATGCGATTTAGTTTTTGCGATATGTCGGTTAAAGCTATCCATGCTTTGGTATTAATCGCAGGTATAACGGGAGGTAACTTTTGAAGGGAAGCCATACGAAGCCACTCTCCTTTTTTATAAGAGCCTCGCTTTATATTCAGGAGTTGCAGTTCTTCAACATTCAATCGGACACTGACACAATAGCTTCTTACTGCTTCTGAAGGAATTTTACTTTTATTAAAACTACCACGGCGGGAAGTTTTGGATAGATCTATGTTATCTGTATAAAAACTCTCTTTCATATAAACTCCATTTTATATGTTACTGATTGATAAGCATAATCCGTATGCTTCATATATCATTTATACAATTAATTAGTAGTTTGTCAATCAGCAACCTTGATTGTGTAGGTGTTCTTTTATTGTCTGACTGAAAGGAAGCAAGAAAAGCAAGAGCTTTATAGAACGGTGCAACCGCTTCTATAAATTAGCTCTTGCTTATTCATATGATTTGTATTTCTTTTCATCTACTATATTTATTATGGACGATGAGGTTTTATATATCAACTTTACATTGTTTAAAGATATATTGTGTTTGCTAATAAAATATAAGAGATCCAATAGCATCTGTTCTTGCCGTTCTTGTGGAAACTCTAATTTTACGATTGGAGTAAATTCAACAATAAAACCACTATTCAACAGTAGTTTTATGTAGCTAAATGAGTTTGGCGTAAATGTTTTGATTTTTATTATTTTATTAGTAATTAGATGCTTATGGTTTATAATAATGTGAGGGTTGAGCAGTGCCATATCATATGACATGAATGTTAAACCATGACTATCTATTATGTTCAAGTCGATACCAAGTTGTATAAACAAATCGATTATTGCTTTGCTATGTATCCAGTTATAAAATAAAGGTGTCCTTCCATAGTTATCTAAATGATATAGGTCGGCTCCTGCAGCTAAAAGAGATGTTGTAAGTAAATAGTCATTAGAATAAAATAATGGTGTACGACCACAATTATCCTTTAAGTTTATTAAACCATTGTCTATGAATATATTAGATAAATTATTGTGCATTTTACCTCCTTTTATCATTATGTATATTGAAAAAAGGAGGTTGTCAATATTCAGAGGTTAGTTAACCACCAAATGTTTTTTTCTTAGGTTGTGGGGGCTCTGCATTAAGTATGATGGTTTTAATATTTGCATTTATTTGATTGATATTATCAGTCAATATATTAATGACTGATAATGCTTCTACAGGTGTGCTAAATGGTGATTCTAAAAACACGCCTGAGCCTTTCAAAAATATATGGTAAGTGAGTATACCATTTTCTTCATTTTCATAGATATCATAAACTTCATTTACTGTTTCGTACAATTTCATTATTATTCTCCTTGATAATGATGGTTTATTTCAATGGGCTCGCGATATCACTACCTTATAAATGATCTCCAATGTGAGCAATAGCGATTTGTGCCGGTCTATCAGGAATTCTATTAAAGAAGCCAAAGTATATTCTATTGTAGTAATAAGTTCCTTTTCGATTAGTATTGTCCATGTATTCAAGTTTATAATGGAATTCACAATTCACGTCTTTATAGATACAATCACCCACTTTAAAATCACGTTTTAATTCCCCTATGGCTCGTTTATTTTTGCCTCCACCTTCTGGTGTTACAAGATAAGGTAACGATGAATTCATAATTCTAATGTTATGTTGTGAGTCATTAGGTATAATTGTATAGTTATTAACAAAATAAAGAAATTCAGTGATGCTTTTCAAAAAATTTTCATATCCACCTTCAATTCTCCTAATAAAATTAAAGGATTGTGGTGGGTTATCCAAAAAAATGACATTCTTGAAAATGTTTTTAATATTGTCAGCATATTCATCACAATCCGCTGGGAATTCATCAAGGATTTTCTTAGAAAGATCAATTATTTCACTTTCACTAGAAACTGTATTATCCTTTTTTAAAGGTATGTCTGGAGATTGATAGGCACAGAGTTTTCTTTCGGCAAGTATCGATGGGGATGTATTGATAATATTTAGAAGTTCATTGCAGCCTATTTCATCCAATAAACTAATTTGGCCTATTTTATAATACTCATTAACAAGGCCACCGTAATCAGGGTTTGTTGAAAATAATTTAGTGACAAATTTGCCATCAAATTCATTGGAGCGAAGAAACTTTATAAAATCTGAATCCACTCTCTCTACAAGTGCTTTAAGATCTTTAATCTGGTTAAAAATCTTAATTTGTTCTTCTTCAAGAGAAAAACTATCTATGAACAAGCAAACACCTGCTTTCATGAAATCCCCTTAATTTTCAATATCAGGAGTATTAAATGATCCTGTCATAATTGTATACATATCAATTGATTGCTGGTCAAAGAATCCTTTCGGCCAACTTGAAAGTTTGCCATCTTTGCCAATAGCTATTTTTTCTGCAGTAGATTCATTATTCTCATGAGAAATATAAAATAATGAAATTAGGTCAGGTGAAAAGTCAGGAGATGTTCTTGCTACGACACGAATTCCGTTGAGAAGGTGATCGCTATGAGTTTCTATCAATACCTGTACTCCCGCTTGAGCGGTGTAAGCTATCAATCTACCCATATAGCTTTGTCCTCTGGGGTGCAAATGTGCTTCTGGGTTTTCTAAAACTACTAATTCGCCCGGTTTTGCTAATAGCAATGCTGAAACAATACTCAAAGCATAGCTATAACCAAAACCAATGTTTTTGGGTTTAGTTTGTTTTCCTGACTCAGCCTGTATTGTGTTATAAGCAATGTTTGCATTGACTTCCAGTTTAGGCTGTATTTTATAATTTGGAGAAATTTCATCCATCCAAGCCTGAATATTATTTGCAACCCTGACATTACTAAACTTATGATGTATTCTTGGGTCATTCTTGTTTGGCGAATCATCTTTGAGTATCAGTCTATCTTGTCTGTTCATTATAGTGTCTAATACTTCAATAACATATTCGCCTTTTTTCCCTAACCAATCGCTGTGGAAATTGTGTTGTGACAAGGAAATATTATCTCGTGGACCAATTCGTTCAGCTTCAATATATTGAAAATTAATTGAATCTATAAAGCCTTTTATTGTGTTGATGCTATCATTACCCGAAATACATGGAAGTTCATTACGAAGATTTGCAGAATCCTCTTGTGTCACTCCCCAACTGACTTCACATTCTTTAGTGGATAAAGTTATTTTCAGTTGATCATCATCGGAAATAAAATCATTAATAATATCTTCAATACGACCAATATTTATTAGTTCACCATTTAGCTTTAAATCATTTTTACTTCCAAAATCAGACTGCAATACCATACCTATGGCTTGCATGACTGTACTCTTACCCACAGAGTTGTTACCACAAAATACATTCAAACCTGACAAATTAAACGATTGTTCTTTGTATGATTTGAAATTTTTAAGTTTTATCGATTTGATAGGAAGCATTACACATAGTCCTCATTGGTACTAATAACTTTAATGTCTGTGCTATCTTCAAGAATTTTCGCAAAAGAATTGAATCTATATAATATGGTTATTTTCTTCCCAGTTGATGTAGATATAGAATCCTTGAAGCCTCGTTCTGCTTCAATGTAAGTTTGAGAATCCCATGTAGCATAGTCTTTTGAATTGCTCTCAATAGCAGAATATAGGGCATCGACTAATTTATCAGATTGTTTCAACAATGAATTTTCTTGTTCATCAGTTAGATGATAAAAGTAGTAAATTATCACTTCATAAAGTTGCTTACTTATAGGCGATGTATTAGAACCAATCTCTTTTATGAAAGCTAAATCACCGAAAACTTTATAGGCAAGGTTTAAAGCCCTCAAATATTTTCTTTCTATTTGAAGATACTCAATACATTCATTCGAAATGTAAGCATTCCCTAAATCAACTTCTTTTTCATTTATTAAGTTTAATTTATATAGATTTAGATTTCCCATGGCTTTTGATAAAAACTTATCATAGGAGTTAAAATTATAATTTTTAAAGCCAAGAATTATAAATGCAAGAGCAGAAAGGCAAAGCTCCATATCCTTTTGTCTATCTGACTTAACCTTACCATGGGTTGCTTTTTTAAATTCCTTTTTCGAGGATAAGTAACGTAAAAACTTAACACTTGATCCTTGATTCAGGGCTGAACGAATTTCTTGGTCGCTTAACTTAACACCATATGTATTGATACGGTGGAATAATTCAACAATGAGATCAGTGCTATCTTTATTCATTTCAATAAAGTAAGCCGTGATTTCATATTCTCTTATAGCTCTTTGTTCTGTTCGAGTCAGTTCACCAAAATCTTTACCATTCAAATCCTCAAGGATTTCAAGCTTAGAAAGTTTGAATTCTCCACTCATAAAATCGTAGATTGTTGTGATTCGTTGCAAACCATCAACGACGACCCATCTATCTTCAGTAATTCTGTCCCCAAAATAAAATACAGGGAGGGGAAGCTTTAAGAGAATAGATTCAATTAACTTAGACTTTTTCTCATTATTCCAAATACGATCTTTTCTCTGAAAATCGGGTTGCAACTCAATATCGCCAAAATGAACTCGATCAAAAATTAGAGATAAAACAGGAGTCTTTGAGGTGATTCTTGCTACACCAAGTTTAGCTTGTAGAGTTTTTAATTCCAAATTCAATTGTGACGATGTTGTATCATTTTCACCATCATCTACTCCATAAGTTTTGGATGACTCTATAAGTTCTTCTACCGTAGTGTTATTGCTAATTTTTAATGTTGGCACCTCGATATTATAATCAAGAGTTACAACTGAGTTAGCCATATCAGCGGAAAGCTCTTTAAAGCTATTGAGAGTTACCTCAACCTTTTTTGAGGCAATTTCGGATGGGAATTTCTTCAAAACTATTTGATAAGCGTCATCAAGGCTTTTAACTAATTCAACCTGCTGTTCATAAATTTTTCCAAGATTCAAATTGAGAAAATTATCAATCTTTTTTCTCAGAACCCTAAATTCAGAACCTTGAACTTCTGATAAGGTTGCTGCGTCATGGACATTATGACTACGTAATAATAGATGTTTTTTCTTTTCATACTTAAAATGTTGAATGTAGGGCAAGTTAGCAAATATTGTTTCTGGTTGGTTCCTGCTTGAAGAACTACCGTAAAGTACCTGCTCTACATTACAAAAACCTCTAATATTTAAATTGGCATAAATAGCTTCAAGCTCAGATAATGAACGTGTCTTAGTTTCAGAATTAGATGAAACTTTATATTTACCGTTCTCACGTTCAATGCTTAAAATACATAATGGAGGCGTAGCAGGGTTAATTGGCTGTAACTGTTTGCCAAAAAGAAGATTTTCGATGTCGTTTAGCACTTGTTCAAAGTTAAGCATTAGTGCTTCCTAAATCCATGTTAGAATTGAAAACCATCCTATAGATTACCATCATTTCATCGGTGGTTCAATTTTTATCTTTACTTTGATTGGATATTGCGTTATGCGTTTAAATAACTATGTTGCGTGATGGTATTTATGATGGTATTGATTATAATGCAATCTGAAAATGGTATACAAACCAATGAGGTAAATGCGATGTTCGAGTTCGGCCTTCGCACCAAACCGATCACATAACCGTCCAATCGCCTCTTTTTTGTCTAAAGACCAGTATCTGTTTAAACACTCCGTGTAACGAATGCGAATACTGCATTCCCACCAAATACGCTAAGTCGGCTGCAATTTTTTTCGGATAAAAATCTTTCCCTTGTCGATTGCATTGGCGTACGATAAATAAACAATACCGCTGCAATTCAGAGGGATTTTGAATGCCTGTAAACGAGAGGATTAACGCGACATCCGGGACACGTATTAAGCCCGGTGGAACGAGGCTTATAACCACTGGTGAGATTGGGTTAGCAAGAACGCTATTTAGCTACGGTCTCCGGTACAATACAGTGTGGATTCATCGGGAAAGTTATTTGCCGTTCAATCTGCAGCCTACTGATATTGCTATGAGTCCTAACGGAGAAATGTGGTTTAGGGAAGACACCTACTCCCATGATTTTTCAATGGAAGTTGATGTGCAGAAAAAACATAGATTCATGCATGAGTTAATGCATGTATGGCAAGCGCAGCACGGAATGTTTGTTAGAACCAGAGGGTTGTTCTCCCGATTTGCTGATTACAGTTACAGTTACAGTTTAGACAAGGAGAACATACGACATTATAGCTTAGAACAGCAGGCTTCATTAGTTAGTGATTACTGGTTGTTGCAAGCTTACGGTTTTAAAAATTATCTGTATCTGCCTGCATTACGAGATTATGATCATAAAGAATCTGACTATACATTGCTTCAAAAATATAAATTAGTTATGAAGGGATTTCCACAATGAAGAGATTCGCTATCTTACCTTTAACTTTTCTTATTTCCGGTTGTCCTGGTGGTAATCCTGCGCCACACCCAAGAGATACCATTATTAATGGAGAGCATCTTTGCTTTAGTTTGGATAAAAGGGATGTATTGAATTACTACACTATTGATTCAGGCGAAAACGGTAAGACGCAAACGGTAATGAGTTCTGGTTATGACAAGTTAATGTCATCATATCCTGACAATTGCATCGATATTGAATGGAAGAAGAATCATACTTATGTCATTAACTACGGTTTAAATAATAAAAAATATGTTCATGAATTCTTTATTGATAGTGTTGGGACGTTGACTAAATAGCGGAGGGGTGACTCCGTGACATATAGTCGCGTGCCTTACCTCACCCCCTAAATACCTCTCTCCTGTGCCACTCCACAAATCCCTCTTTCGGGTAACAGTCCTTCCCCTGAGGCAATCCAATTTGCTTACCATCAAAATCCCAGAACAGCTTTCCGACAATCCCGCCGCCGTTAACCGCGGGAGAAATCTGTACCCGCATATGCTCATCCAGGCCAATCGAACCTTTATCAAATGCTTTGTGGTGAATGGCGCATAGCGCCAGGCCGTTGGGAATTTCACATGGGCCGCCGTGCTGCTTCCATTTGATATGCGCAGCCTCCAGCGCGACGGAGGTGTTGTCATGGCGCATATTAAAGCCGCAGATAGCGCATTCATAGTTATAAGCGCGTAGCACCTGCTGGCGGAACAGCGGGTCGCGTTCTTTGCGAATTTGCTGGATATCAAACCCCATCTCATCGGCGATCTCTTCCTGAATACTCTCCGGGAAATGGGCCTGCAGGATCTGATGCGCCAGGGTGTTAATCAGCCTCTTATTCTTGCTCAGCAGCGCGAAGTGCTCTTCGTCAAAGCCGCCCGCGACGTGATAGGTTTCCAGTTCTTTAGAGGGTGGCTGTCTGCTGCCTTCAGTTGAACATTGCTCAGCGTTGCGTAATTCCCAGAAGCCGTCGCCTTTTAGACGCCAGAAAGGCATATCGGGGCGGTATTGCGCGCGCTGTGGACCAAAACGCTCCAGCAGGCTATGTAACTCATCACGAACCTCTGAGGCGTAATCGAACATCCGCGGATGTCCGTGCTGGTAATGCGACAGCACGTGCAACAACAGCAGAGGTTTATGCGGCGCGCGCTGTTCGCCTTTGCGCCAGATAGTGATATTGGCGATCGCTTGTTGCAGAGTTTTACTAGAAGGCATCGCGTTACGTATTTTGCTAAATAATTGCGATGATGCTCGCAAAACTGCTGTCGATCAAGCCACCGGGATTCGATATCCAACCCAAGTCTCTTTTCAACTATCACCATGATTTATCTATTCGAAATTTATTCCGCTTTCTATCTATAATGAGGTCACTCATCATCAAATAGCTCAGCCATATGAAACGGTTGCCAGATCATCTATCGCGAGAATGCATCATCGAAGCCATCCGCGCGTACGACGAGGGTATAGCGCATCAGTTTAAAGACGCGCGTCTGTATGAAGTCGAATTCGAGGGACGTCGTTATCCCTCTAAAGCTATCGTTGGGATAGCGGCCACCATGGCGACAAAAACGGAGTTCACGCCGGCGGATTTCAGCGGTGGGATCAAATCCAAATGCGTCCGTCTGTTGCTG
Organism: Klebsiella sp. 141203; assembly: GCF_032601985.1. Classification (NCBI taxonomy): domain Bacteria; kingdom Pseudomonadati; phylum Pseudomonadota; class Gammaproteobacteria; order Enterobacterales; family Enterobacteriaceae; genus Klebsiella; species Klebsiella sp. 141203. Next base: position 151,921 of record NZ_JAQIRL010000007.1, read on the forward strand.
GAACAAGGATTCAAGATCGTTCAGGAGCGAGTAGATGATGCCGGCATTACCCTTTTTCCCGACGAGCTACAGACGAAAAGTGAGTTTGTGGAAGGGGCTGCGGTTCAGGTTATGGTTAACCGCTATGAGCGCGATCGCCAGGCCCGCGAGGCGGCGTTGCGCTATCACGGCCCCCAGTGCCAGGTGTGCGGCCTTGATATGGCTAAGCGCTACGGTGATATCGGCCAGGGCTTTATCCACATTCATCATCTGGTGCCGCTATCGGAGATTAAACAGGACTATCGTCTGGATCCGAAAACTGACCTGATCCCAGTTTGCCCCAACTGTCACGCGATGCTGCATCGGCGAAACCCGCCATATACGCCAGATGAATTAAAAACTCTGATACAATCATAGTAATACTTTCATAAACGGATTTGAAAAATGGCATTATTTAATATTGCTGATAAAAATTTAGTTGCGCTGGAAAAAACTACCTACTCAATAGAGGGTTTCAGGAACGTTACGATTTGCAAGAAGCTATAAAAAATAATATTGATATCCTTGCACCTGATTGTCTTGTCATTGCTGAGGAATTTTCAGATTGGGAGGACAGCAGAAGACGGATTGACTTATTAGCGATTGATAAGCAGGCTAATCTTGTCGTAATAGAGTTAAAGCGAGATGAAATCGGCGCTCATATGGAATTACAAGCATTGCGTTATGCAGCTATGATTTCTACAATGAGTTTTACAAAAGCATGCGAATATTATCAGTCATATTTAGGTACTGATTCAGATGTTAATGCTAAAGCAAAAATATTAGAATTTATTGGTCTTGAGGAGAATGAGCTCTCTGACTTTGGTAAGGATGTTAGAATTGTTCTTGCTTCAGCTGATTTTGGGAAAGAACTGACCACTACAGCGATTTGGCTGAGAGATAAAGGTGTTGATATTCGTTGTGTTCGTCTTACACCTTACAAGTTTAACGATGATATACTAATAAATGCAGAGCAAATAATTCCGGTTCCTGAATTAGAAGAATATCAAGTTAAGTTCAGAGAAAAACTGGTTGAGCAAAATATAAGTAGCCAGAAGTCTGAAAAAGATTACTCTGAATATAGGTATAATGGTGGTATTTATAATAAGCGTAAGTTAGCCCTTGAATTATTTACTGATTGGATAAATAAGCATAATCCCCACAGCCTTGAGGACATTTATACTAAGCTGGGTGATATTCTCAAAAATCGAACAATTGTTTTGGCTGATCAAGTTCCTGATGGGCGAAAGAATCGATATCATTTGAGTGAAGATGCGGTAATTGAGCTTCAATCTGGCGAAGTTATCGCAATATCGAACCAATGGGGGCTTGGTAATATCCAGCGTGTAATTGATTTTTTACGACGCGATGGTTTTATTATTGAAAAAGTAGAGCAATAGGTAGTAAAAAATATTGCTCAACGCTGCGTTTGCAGACCTGGTGTTGAGCATATTGAGCGTATATGTAGTGATAATAAATTACACCAACCCTACACCCCATATCCCCGGTACAGCCAATACCCGCCAACCAGCACCACAACATTCAGCACGATGCTAATAATGAAATACGTTCTGAATGGCTGCTTCTGGGTTTTGTGGCGAAAACACTGCTGCCCGGCAATCGCGCCCGGCCATCCGCCAAGCAGGCCGAACGTCAGCAGGGTGGATTCCGGGATCCGGCTCCAGGCTTTACGGGCGGCTAATTTGTCGATGCCGTAGATAAGCAGGTCAGCACGTTCGCCAGCAGGAACCACATGGCGATGGAATGGGGCAGTAACACGCTGCCGACGGCGGCGATGGCCAGCAGGAAGTAACAAAAATAACCGAGCTTCATACGATATCAACAGCGCTTAGCGGTGGCAGAGACGGCAACTATACCTGGTTTGCTGGCTGGCGGTAAGACGCCGATTGTTAATCGCGACAGGTCGACAACTTTACCCCTCCGTTCCCTACCTGCAACCCATTTCCCGCGCCAACCTCCCCGGCTGCGTTTTTAAGGTTGCGGCAATGGCCGCCGGCAGTGCCGACCACAGCGTCAAATGCGGACTGGTACGGCGCTCAATCTCCGCCACCGTCACCTGATGGTCGCAAAAATTAGCATCGCGCGGCGTCGCCTGGTCCAGCACAAATGCCGCGTACTGGCCGCTCTGCGGACCATCATTGAGGAAAATAATCTTCCAGTAGCCGCTGGGGATCTCCACGCCCGGCGCGGCGGGCAGGGTGGCGATATGCCGCTCGAACAGCGGCCCGGTAACCGCATAAACCGCCGTCACCCCCGGGCGCTCGGCTAACGCGCGCTCCGCGTCTTCCAGCCGCGCCCATGCTCCCTGATTCAGCGCCGCTTCCTGCGGGGTGATATTCGACAGATAGTTCAGCGCAGGCCAGTCCGCCGCGCCGCCGAGGCTCGCCAGCGGCGCCTGATGGCCGCGATCGACCGCCAGTAAAGTATTAGCCCGGCGATAGTCGGCGGGCGCCAGGGTATCGGCAGCGGGGAGATCGGGGTCCTGTTTCCACACTCTCTTACGGTTGCTTGCCTCGCTGGCGCGGGTGATTTTATACGCTACCCAGTTGGCCAGCTTACGGTGAGGGTTGTTGTTCAGCGTGTAGGCCGCGCGGAAGAGCGTCTGTTGACTGCTGCCGGTTGGGCAGCCAACTTCACAATTATCCATCTTTACTGTCGCGGCATGGCAGGGGGATATCGTGCTCAGGGCGGAAAGTAATAACAGCAAAAATAAACAAGGTGGAAAAGGATTCAGGTTCATCGATAGCGCTCATTGAATTAAGGCCCACCTTTTCTCCGCGTGATAAATACGCAGCCAGGGTGAGCAAGAAAATCAATGAAGCTAAAGGGAATAACGTCGAGTGAAGGCCGAGTGGCGCAGAGGATGAGATAATATGAGAGCGGGTGAGGGTTAAATGAGGTAATTGCTTGTGGGACTAATAATAAAAAAGCCCGCCGGTGAAATACCAACGGGCCTGCCTTTATTTATTCTCCACGCTTGCCCCGATGCCGGTACAGCCACATCAGCTTATATGCCGCCGGAATGATAAATAGCGACAGCAGCGGCGCGGTGATCATCCCGCCAATCATCGGCGCGGCGATACGGCTCATCACTTCCGAACCGGCGCCGGTGCCCCATAAAATCGGCAGCAGGCCGGCGATAATCACCGCCACGGTCATTGCCTTTGGCCGCACGCGCAGTACCGCGCCCTGATACAGCGCCTCGTCGAGCTTATCGGCGCTGAAGGTCTGTGGGTTCTCCAGCGATGGCTCCGCCTCGATGGCGTGGCGCAGATACATCAGCATCACCACGCCAAACTCCGCCGCCACCCCGGCCAGGGCGATAAAGCCGGTACCGGTAGCCACCGACAGATGGAATCCCATCCAGTAGAGGAACCAGATCCCGCCGACGAGGGCGAACGGCACGCTGGTGATAATCAGCAACGCCTCGCCGAATCGGCGGAACGCCAGGTACAGCAGCACGAAGATAATCATTAGCGTCATCGGCACCATCAGCTTCAGCTTCTGATTGGCGCGCTCCAGCAGCTCAAACTGCCCGGAGTAGGAGACGCTGATGCCCGGCTTCAGCTTCACCTCTTTGCCGATGGCCTGCTGCAGATCGCGCACCACCGATACCATGTCGCGGTCGCGAGCGTCGATGTAGATCCAACTGGTCGGGCGGGCGTTCTCGGTCTTCAGCATCGATGGCCCGGTAACGACCTTAACCTCGGCGACGTCGCCGAGCACGATCTGCTGCTTCAGCGGCGTGAGGATCGGCAACTGGCGGAGGGTCTCCGGGCTATCGCGATAGCTCTGCGGGTAGCGGATGTTGATCGGATAGCGCTCGACGCCCTCTACCGTTTCGCCAACCATCGCGCCGCCGATGGCGGATGAAACAAACAGCTGCACATCGCCGACGGTCATGCCGTAGCGGGCCGCCTTCTCACGATGAATATCAATGTTGAGGTAGCGCCCGCCGACCAGCCGCTCGGCTAATGCCGAAGTAACTCCCGGCACGGTGCGCGCCACCACTTCAATTTGTTCGGCGATGGCGTCGATATCGGCCAGGTTAGTGCCGGAAACTTTAATGCCGATCGGGCTCTTGATGCCGGTGGAGAGCATGTCGATGCGGTTGCGGATCGGCGGCACCCACAGGTTCGCCAGCCCCGGCAAACGCACGGTTTTATCCAGCTCCTCGACGATCTTCTCCATGGTCATCCCCGGTCGCCACTGGTCCTGTGGCTTAAGCTGAATCGTGGTCTCTACCATCTCCAGCGGCGCCGAGTCGGTGGCGGTTTCGGCCTTGCCGGTTTTGCCGAACACCCGCGCCACTTCCGGCACCGTCATGATCAGCTTATCGGTCTTTTGCAGCATATCCGCCGCCTGCGCAGCGGAGATCCCCGGCAGCGTTGACGGCATATACAGCAGATCGCCCTCGTTGATCTGCGGCAGAAACTCGCCGCCGACCCGGTTAAGCGGCCAAATCACCGTCAGGATCGACAGGAGCGCGATCAGCAGGGTAGTCTTCGGCCAGTGCAGCACCTTTAGCAGCAGCGGGTGATAAATGCGGATCAAAAAGCGGTTCAGCGGGTTGCTGTTCTCCGCAGGGATCTTGCCGCGGATCCAGAAGCCCATCAGGATCGGGATCACCACGATCGCCAGCAGCGCCGCCCCGGCCATCGACCAGGTTTTAGTGAAGGCCAGCGGGCCGAACAGTTTGCCCTCCTGGCCTTCGAGGGTGAAAATCGGGATAAACGACAGAGTAATGATCAGCAGGCTGATAAACAGCGCGGGGCCGACCTCCACCGAAGCATCGGTAATGATTTTCCAGCGCCTGTCGTTGCCGAGCTTCTCTCCCGGGTGCTGATGTTCCCACTCCTCCAGCCGCTTGTGGGCGTTCTCGATCATCACGATGGCGGCATCGACCATCGCCCCCACCGCAATGGCGATCCCGCCCAGCGACATGATGTTGGCGTTGAGCCCCTGGAAATGCATCATGATAAAGGCGAAGCACAGGCCGAGCGGCAGCGAGATAATCGCCACCAGCGCAGAGCGCACGTGCCACAGGAACAGGGCACAGACCAGCGCGACAACGATAAACTCTTCCAGAAGCTTGTGGCTGAGGTTGTCGATGGCGCGGTCGATAAGTTGGCTGCGGTCGTAGGTGGTGACCACTTCAACCCCTTCCGGCAGGCTGCTTTGCAGCGACGCCAGCTTCTCTTTGACCGCCGAGATCACCTCGCGGGCGTTCTTGCCGGAGCGCAGGATCACCACGCCGCCGGCCACTTCGCCCTCGCCGTTAAGCTCGGCGATACCGCGGCGCATCTCCGGACCAATCTGCACCCGCGCGACGTCGCCGAGGTAGACCGGCACGCCGTTGTCACCGGTTTTCAGCACGATATTTTTGAAGTCGTCGAGCGTTTGCAAATAGCCGCTGGCGCGCACCATATATTCGGCTTCCGCCAGTTCGACGGAAGAGCCGCCCGCCTCCTGGTTAGAGGCGTCCAGCGCCGATTTCACCTCGCCGAGGCTGATGCCGTACTGGGTCAGCTTCATTGGGTCGACGACAATCTGATATTCCTTGACCACGCCGCCTACCGAAGCCACTTCCGAGACGTTAGGAATGGTTTTTAGCTCATATTTTAAGAACCAGTCTTGCAACGAGCGCAGTTCGGCGAGGTCATGTTTGCCGCTGCGGTCGACCAGCGCGTACTCGAAGACCCAGCCAACCCCGGTGGCGTCAGGGCCCATTTCGGCGCTGACCCCGGCGGGAAGTTTGCCCTGCACCTGGTTGAGATACTCCAGCACCCGCGAGCGCGCCCAGTAAGGATCGGTGCCGTCTTCAAATATTACATACACGTAGGAGTCGCCAAACTGCGAGAAGCCGCGCACCGTTTTGGCGCCGGGGACTGACAGCATGGTGGTGGTCAGCGGCCAGGTAACCTGATTTTCGACGATCTGCGGCGCCTGCCCCGGATAGCTGGTTTTGACGATCACCTGTACGTCGGAGAGGTCCGGCAGAGCATCCACCGGGGTATGGACGATGGTCCAGGTCCCCCAGATGCTGAGAAACAGCGCCGCCATCATCACCAGGAAACGGTTGGCCACCGAGCGGCGGATAATCCATTCAATCATTGTTCCGTTCCTCAGTGCGCGTGGGCGGCGGGGGCCGCTGTATCGGGATCCTGCGCGCGCATGCGCTCCAGCGCGCCGGAGATATTGGCTTCCGAGTCGATCAGGAACAGGCCGCTGGTGACCACCTGCTCACCCTCTTGTAGCCCGCTGCGAATGGCCGTAACGCCGGCGGACTCATGGAATACCTGCACGAGCTTCGGCACGAAGCGCCCCTCGTTATCCATAGTAATCACTCGCTGCTCGCTACCGCTGTCGATCAACGCTTTTGATGGGATCAGCAGCATCGGCGCGCTTTCGCTGGTCAGTTTCAGATAAGCGTTCATCCCCGGCTTCAGCGCGTCATCCGGGTTGTTGACCTGCAGGCGCAGCTGCAGGGTACGGGTGGCGCTATCGACGCTGGGGAGAATGGTCCATTTGTTGATGTTGAAGGTTTTGCCCGGCCAGGCGGGAACCTGAATGGCGAACTGCGAGGCGTCTTTAATCAACCAGGCGATGGATTCCGGCACCGCCACGCTGACCCACACCGGGTCCATGCCCTGAATTTTCGCCACCACATTATCTTTGGCGATATTCATTCCGGCACGCAGATCGAAGGCGGTAATAACGCCATCGATCGGCGCTTTGAGGGTAAAGCGGGTCTGGATTTTACGCGTGGTTTTCAGGCGGCGGATATCGTCATCCGGCATCCCGGCAAGGCGTAGGCGTTCGAGGATCCCCTCAACCTGCGTGGTGGTACCCCCGGTCTCCTGCAACAACAGATATTCGCTCTGCGCTTCCACCCAGTCCGGGATGGTCAGCTCGAGTAACGGCGTGCCTTGCTTGACTTTGTCGCCGACGGTCAGCGGATAGACTTTATTGATAAAGCCCGCCGCCCGCGCCTGCATAATCACGTACTGATACTCGTTGTAGCTGATGTTGGCCGGGAAGGTCTGGGCGTAGCGCAACGGCCCGCGGCTGACCGCGGCGGTTTTTACGCCGAGATTCTGGGTCTGCGTCGGGTCGATACGCACCCCCGGCGCACCGGCGGCGGCACTCTCCTCATCAGCGTATTTCGGCACTAGGTCCATATCCATAAACGGCGATTTACCCGGTTTATCAAAGCGAGTATTCGGGTACATTGGATCGTACCAGAACAGCACTTTGCGCTGCTGCTCGGTCGCGGATGCGCTATTCAGGGGCGGCGTCAGTCGGGTATACAGCGCCGCGGTAAGCGCGCCGCCAATTACCATGCTGCCGAGGATCAGCGCCGTATTTTTCAGTGTCAGGGATGCCATGTGTCGTCCATTCAGTTGTTGAGGAGCCTACCGTCGCCGGGCCGTTATTGGGCGCGGATATCCTGTAACAGCGACAGATTGCCCTGCTGAACGAAGGTGAAATCCACGCTGTCGCCGTTCTTCACATTGTTGAGCTGTGTCTGCGGGGTGATGGTGAAGCGCATGGTCATCGGCGGCCAGTTCGCCGCCGGGATGGCTTCGTGGGCGATAGTGATTTTTTTATTATCCATATCAATGGCTTTAATGATGCCTTTGCCAGTGATGCTTTGCGTCTGAGTGGCTGCGGGCTGCTCGTGCATTGCCATACCGGCGTGCGGGTCGGCGGCCTGGGCCGCGAACACTGCGCCAGAGAACAGGGTGAACAGGGCGAATTTAGACAGTGAATTCATAATCAAGACTCCTCGGGTTATTCCATCCAGCCGCCGCCGAGGGCGGTGAACAGGGTGATTTCATTAGCCTGACGGGAATAGTTGAGTTCCAGCAGGGTTTGTCGGGTGGTGAAAATGTCGCGCTGGGCGCTCAGGACTTCGATGTAGCTGACCGCGCCGTGACGATAGAGCGCAGTAGCGCGCTGCAGGGTGATATTTAGTGAAGCGAGATAGCGCTCCTGGGCGGCAATTTGATCGGCCAGGCTCTGGCGCAGGGCCAGCGCGTCGGCCACCTCTTTAAAGGCGGACTGTATTTTTTGCTCATAGTTGACCACCTGCTGCTGCTGGCGGATCTCCGCCAGGTCAAGGTTGGCCTGATTACGCCCGGCGTTGAAAATCGGCAGTTCAATTTTGGGGATAAAGTTCCACATCGCGCTGCCGGCGTTAAACAGGCTGGAGAGCTCGCTGCTGCTGCCGGAGAGCGAGCTGGTCAGGGTAATCGATGGGAAGAAGGCCGCCCGCGCGGCGCCGATATTGGCGTTGGCCGCCAGCAGGCTGTGTTCGGCCTCTAAAATATCCGGCCGCTGCAACAGGATCTCTGAGGAGAGCGACGGCGGCAGGGTTACGCCTTTCAGGTCCACCGCGCTGCTGGCGCTATCGTCCGGCAGCCGTTGATAGCTGCCGAGCAGTAGCTGCAGGGCGTTATTGGCCTGCGCCAGTTGACCTTGCCGTTTGGCGATATCGGCGCGGGTGCTTTCGATCATGCCGCGCGCCTGTTCCAGCGCCAGGACGGTGGTGCTGCCGGTCATCAGTTGTTTTTCGACGAAGGCGTAAGACTGCTGATAGTTCTGTAAGGTGTCGTTCGCCACCTGTAGCTGCGCTGCCGCCAGCCGCTGGTTGAAGTAGCTTTGTGAAACGTTAGTAATCAACAGGATATGCACCGCGCGCCGCGCCTCTTCGCTGGCGAAGTAGTTCTGCCGGTCGGCCTCGCTAAGGTTTTTCAACCGGCCAAAGAAGTCGAGGTCGTAGCTGAGGTTTAAGCCGGCGGCATAATCGCTGCTGGTGGTGGTGTCGCCTCTGAGCTTGCCGCCATAGGTGGTGCTGCCGTCGCCGTTAAGCTGCGGGTAGCGGTCGGCGTCGGTGACCCGGTACTGGGCGCGGGCTTCCTGCACTTTCAGCGCCGCCATCCGTAGATCGCGATTGTTGGTCAGCGCGGTACTAATCAGGCTTTTTACCTGTGGGTCGACGAAAAAGGTGCGCCAACCAGTCTCCTGGTAGCCCGCTGTCGCAGTAACCAGTTTGTTCTGGCTGAGAGAGAACTGCTGCGGCACCGGCGCGGTGGGGCGCTGATAGTCCGGAGCAAGTGACAGACAGCCGGTTAAGGCGAATATCACGCTGAGAGAAAGAAGCTTAATTGGGCGCATGACGGCAGACGGTTTTCGGCGATTTATCAATGGCGGATACTTTACGCAGCGGGCTCTGTTCAACGCGTGACAGGAAAATGACAAAGCTGTCATTTTCCTGATATTTCATTGCTATCCGGAGGGGCTCCTCTAAAATTGAATACCCGCACAGAGCGCGCGTGAAGGAGCCAGCCGTGAAGATTTTGATTGTCGAAGATGAGAAGAAAACCGGGGAGTACCTGACCAAAGGGCTTACCGAAGCCGGATTCGTCGTCGACCTGGCCGACAACGGCCTTAACGGTTATCACCTGGCGATGACCAGCGACTACGATCTGCTGATCCTCGACATCATGCTGCCGGACGTCAACGGCTGGGATATTGTGCGCATGCTGCGCGCCGCCAATAAAGGGATGCCGATCCTGCTGCTCACCGCGCTTGGCACTATCGAGCATCGGGTGAAGGGGCTGGAGCTGGGCGCCGACGACTATCTGGTGAAGCCCTTTGCTTTTGCGGAACTGCTGGCGCGGGTGCGCACTCTGCTGCGTCGCGGAGCGGCGGTAATAGTAGAAAGCCAGTTTCAGGCGGCCGATCTCAGCGTTGATTTGGTCAGCCGCAAGGTGATGCGCGGCGCGACTCGTATCACCCTGACCAGTAAAGAATTCACTCTGCTGGAGTTCTTCCTGCGCCATCAGGGCGAGGTGCTACCCCGCTCGCTGATCGCGTCGCAGGTGTGGGATATGAATTTCGACAGCGACACTAACGCCATCGACGTGGCGGTGAAGCGGCTGCGCGCCAAAATCGATAACGACTTCGAGCCGAAGCTTATCCAGACCGTGCGCGGCGTCGGCTATATGCTTGAGGTGCCGGATGGCCGCTAAGCGCCCCTTTTCGCTGGCCACCCGGCTGACCTTCTTTATCAGCCTCGCCACCATCATCGCTTTCTTTGCCTTCACCTGGATCATGATCCATTCGGTGAAGGCCCATTTTGAAGAGCGCGACGTTCACGATCTCAAGCAGCTCAGCACCACGCTTGAGACGGTGCTCAACCACGCCGACTACCCGCAGGCGCGGCGGCTGGAGATCTTAAAAAACGTGATTGGCGGCTACGCTAACGTCTTTATCTGTCTGGATGATGCCGAGGGCAATATCTTATTTCAGTCGCCAGACGGCCCGGAACTCAGCCATATTATGAGCACGCCGGGGCTGGCGATGAAGTTGCGCGACGGTAATGTGATTTCATGGACTGACCCGCAGCCGCGGGAAATGGTTCATGATAATCATCAAATGGAGACCCGCTCCTGGCGGCTAATCATGTTGCCGCTGGGCAAGCAGTCGGACGGTAAACCGGCCTGGCATCTGCTGATGGCTTTATCGATCGACTTTCACCTGCACTATATTAATGAACTCAAAGCGAAGCTGATTTCCGCGGCGTCGATAATCAGCCTGTTGATTATCGCCATCGTGCTGTTTGTGGTCTATCAGGGGCACAAGCCGATTCGCCAAATCAGCCGCCAGATCCAGAATATTACCTCGCGGGATCTCGATGTACGCCTTGACCCACAGGCGGTGCCCATCGAGCTGGAACGGCTGGCGCTGTCGTTTAACCATATGCTGGAGCGGATAGAGGATGTCTTTACCCGCCAGTCTAATTTCTCCGCCGATATCGCCCATGAAATCCGTACGCCGATTACCAACCTGGTGACGCAAACCGAAATCGCCTTGAGCCAAAGCCGCAGCCAGCAGGAGCTGGAAGAGGTGCTCTATTCCAATCTCGAAGAGTTTTCGCGCATGTCGCGGATGGTCAGCGATATGCTGTTCCTTGCCCAGGCGGATAATAACCAGTTAATCCCTGAACAACGGGCGCTGGATCTGGCCGAGGAAGTGAATAAGGTGTTTGAGTTCTTTGAAGCGTGGGCGGAAGAGAAAGAGGTGGCGCTGCGTTTTGTCGGTAGCCACTGCCGGGTGATTGGCGACCCGCTGATGCTGCGGCGGGCAATCAGCAACCTGCTGTCGAACGCGATCCGCTATACGCCGGCCGGACAGGCGGTGACCATTCAGTTGAGCGAAAGTGCCGAAAAGATCCGTCTGGTGGTGGAGAACCCCGGCGCGCCGATTGCTGCTGAACATTTGCCGCGCCTGTTTGACCGTTTCTATCGCGTCGACCCGTCGCGCCAGCGCAAAGGCGAGGGCAGCGGCATCGGTCTGGCGATTGTAAAATCGATTGTCAGCGCCCATCACGGCAGCGTAGCGGTGCAGTCCGATCTGCGCTCTACGCGCTTTATTATCGTGCTGCCGAAATATGCGCAATAACGGCTGAAAGCAAGCGGGCAGCGCCAGGCGGCTGCCCGCAGTATTGCCGTTCTTTTACTCTTCGAAGTACCAGTAGCCCTGATTAATCAGCCGCGTCAGCTCGCTCACGAATTCTGGATTTTGCAGGCCGCTGCCGAGCTCTTCTTGACCTAATGAGGTATAGCGGCACAATGCATCCAGCGCTTCGGCATCGGTGGTATCCAGCTGTTCGCTATGTACGAAGAAGCTGTCGCCGATATGCAGAACGCGCAGTCCGCTCAGGCGAGAAAGCTTTTCGCCGCCCAGCAGCGCATCGACCACTTCCTCTTCTTCATATGCCGGTTCCGCCGGAGCAATATCCAGCTCGTGACGCGGCGTGGTGACGAAACTGCCGAACCACTGCTTGAAGTCTTCTGGTTGGCGAATCATGTCGATCATCATGTTGCGCAGACGGTCGAGTTCATACTCTTCAACCCGGCCCGGATGGTCGCGGCAGGTGAGGTCCGGATCGCTGTAGTGTTCGCCGCCGAGATCGTTTTCCAGCACATAGTCGGCGAAGCTGCTGATCAGGTCGCGGCCATTTGGACCGCGGAAGCCGACGGAGTAGTTCAGCGCCGTTTCGTGAGTTACGCCGTCGTGCGGGAATCCCGGTGGAATATAGAGGATGTCGCCCGGCTCCAGATCTTCATCAATGATCGGTGGGAACGGATCGACGTGCAGCAGTGCCGGATGCGGACAGAACTGACGCATCGGCAGTTTATCGCCCACGCGCCAGCGGCGGCTGCCCATGCCCTGAATAATAAAGACGTCATACTGATCGATATGCGGGCCTACGCCGCCGCCGGGGACGGAGAAGGAGATCATCAGGTCGTCTAAACGCCAGTCAGGCAGCACGCGGAACGGGCGCACCAGCTCGGCGGCCGGCATATGCCAGTGGTTTACCGCCTGGGCCAGCAATGACCAGCCGCTTTCGCCCAGCCCGTCGAAATGCTCAAATGGACCGTTACTGGCCTGCCATTTACCGTTGACCAAGCTGACCAGCCGGCTATCGACTTCCGGCTCCATGGCTAACCCGGCCAGCTCGTCTGGCGTGATGGGGTCGATGAAGTTCGGAAACGCCTTCTTTAATACGACCGGCTGCTTTTGCCAGTACTTCTCTAAAAACTCGGGCCAGTTAATGTTGAGTTGATAAGCCATAGATTATTACCAATAGGAAGAAACGGCTCTGATTATAGAAAGATGACGAAGCGGGGCGCTTTGTCATGGGTCAAGAGTGGTGCTTAATTCACCATTGGCGTGATAGCGGCGGTGGGGAAACGAGAAAAATCGCGTTTTCGCAAAAAAGTGGTTTCGGTAGGGAATGCGCTGCAGGCCGCATGAACACTGGGTTTTGTCGATTCGGTCTTAACGCGGATAAATGTGAAAAGCTTAATAAATGAGCGCTTGATAAGTTTTTTGTATTTTAAGGCTTGCTATATCTCAGCAGCTCCCTATAATGCGCTCCCACTGACACGGCAGATGTGAATCACTTCACACAAACAGCCGGTTCGGTTGAAGAGAAAAATTCTGAAATTCAGGGTTGACTCTGAAAGAGGAAAGCGTAATATACGCC
>NZ_JAQIRL010000008.1:0-138391 GCF_032601985.1 Klebsiella sp. 141203
CGCTGGCGACGGATCATGGGGGTTTTGAGACGCGGGGTCAGGATCTGGGTATCGTTAATGAAGTCCCAGCCATAATAGCCTTTCAGACACAGGGTTCCCTGATTGGTTTTCCCCTGCGCCGCCTCAGCCCGGACGATTTTGCCGTTATCGACCACCAGGTTGATTTTGCAACCTGATGCGCAATACGGGCAAACCGTGACGACTTTTTTCATCGGTTTTGCTCCAGTTAATCAATTAGCGCTGACGCGCAATCGACCGTCACTATGCATCTTCTATGCCATGTTTTCATTGTGGGTATTGACGGATAGTACGCGGCTTTTTTGGGCAAAATGCTGACGAAAAACAGGTCATCGTCAGTTTTGACGTGACGAAAAGCCCGGAGATGTGACGCCGATTATAAAAACGGCAGCGAAAAATGGATTTGTCGTCGCCTGCTTGCACAATCGACCAGACTGACACTATTCCCGCCAGGCAGAGGTAAACCATGAAACCGGTCATTCTAGTGATTGATGATGACGCCGCGATCTGCGAGCTGCTGAGCGACGTGCTCGGCGCCCACGCGTTCGAGGTAGTGGCCTGCCAGAACGGCGGCGAAGCGCTGGCGACGGTCGCCCGGCGCGCAGATATTGCGCTGGCGCTGCTGGATATGATCTTGCCGGATACCAATGGATTGCTGGTGTTGCAACAGCTGCAGCGCACGCGGCCTGAGCTACCGGTGATAATGCTTTCCGGCCTGGGAAGCGAATCGGATGTGGTGGTCGGGCTGGAAATGGGCGCCGACGATTATATCGCCAAGCCGTTCAACGCGCGGGTAGTGGTGGCGCGCGTCAAGGCGGTGCTGCGGCGCAGCGGGGCGATCGGCACGGAAAGCCTCGTGCCGGGCGGAGATCATGGCCTGTTGTTTAACGGCTGGCGGCTGGATACCCGCCGTTGTGAGCTGTTTAATCCCCAGCAGCAGAGCGTGGCGTTAACCCAGGGGGAATATGGATTGTTGCTGGCGCTGGCGCAAAACGCCCGCCGGGTACTGAACCGTGAACAGCTGCTGGCGCTGACCCATAATGAGAGCATGGAGGTATTCGACCGCACGATCGATGTGCTGATCATGCGCCTGCGGCGTAAAATTGAGGTCAATCCGCACCAGCCCACGTTGATTAAAACCCTGCGCGGGCTGGGCTACGTTTTCTCCGCTGACGTTATCCATAACGACAAAGCGGCCTAAGGGGAGACCCGTCAGCCGCTTTGCAGCGTTATTTCACCGTCCAGCCCTTATAGCTGCTGACGTTATTTTTATCGATCATCTTCACCGGGATCAGCACCGGCGCGGTCGGCGCGGGCTTGCCCTGCAAAATGTCATAACCGATTTCCACCGCCTTCGCCGCCATGACCTGCGGGTCCTGCGCCGGCGTGGCGACGAATAGCGAATTCTTACGCTTCAGCGCCTCTTCGCCGTCCGGGCTGCCGTCGACGCCCACGATAAAGAACTCGCTGCGTTGCGCCTGTTTCGCCGCCAGATCGGCGCCAATCGCCGTCGGATCGTTAATCGCGAACACGCCGTCAATCTTCGGATTTGCCGCCAGCAGCGACGTCATCACTTCCAGTCCGCCTTCGCGACTGCCTTTAGCGTTCTGGTTGGCGGAGAGGATTTTGATATCCGGATGTTTTTTGAATTCGGTTTCGCAGCCTTCGACGCGGTTCTGCACCGCGGAAACCGGCGGCCCGTTAATAATCACCACGTTGCCTTTGTTGTTCAGGCGATCGCTAATGTATTTACAGGCCATAGCGCCCGCTTGGGTGTTATCGGAGGTGATGGTGGCATCCGCGCCTTCGGCGGCGACGTCAACCGCCACCACCACGATCCCGGCCTCTTTCGCCCGTTTCACTGCCGGGCCGATACCTTTTGAATCAGCGGCGTTGAGGATGATCATATCGACTTTGGCGGCGATAAAGTTATCTATCTGCGCCACCTGCTGTCCCAGGTCGTAGCCGCTCGACACCAGCGTGACCTTCACTTTATCCCCCGCCAGCTTGCGCGCTTCCAGCTCGGCCCCCTTGGTAATTTGCACGAAGAACGGGTTGGCGAGGTCGCCTACCGTCACGCCTATCGCTTGTAGATCTTTGGCCGACGCAAAAGGGGAGGCGGCCAGCAGCGCGCCGGCACACAGCGCGGTCACTATCGGTTTTAAACGCATTCGCTTTTCCTCGCAGGTAAGATGTTGTTGTTATGCACTTTGGTGGTGTCGGGTACGGTATTTGTCGATCAGCACCGCTATGATGATCACCGCCCCTTTGATCACCAATTGCCAGAAGTAGGAGACGCCCATCAGCGTCATGCCGTTGTTGAGGGTGGCGATAATCAGCGCCCCCACCAGCGTACCGGTGATGGTGCCGATACCGCCGACGAAACTGGTACCGCCGAGGATCACCGCGGCAATGGCGTCCAGCTCATAGCCGACGCCGAGGTTGCCGTTGGCGCTGTACAGCCGGGAGGCGCTCATCACCCCGCCGAGCCCGGAAAGCAGCCCGCTCATGCCGTAGACGAACAGCAGCACCAGCCAGACTTTAATTCCCGTCAGCCGCGCCGCCTGCATATTGCCGCCGACGGCGTAAATATGAATACCGAGGGTGGTGCGGCGCAGGATAAACCAGCACACCGCCACGACCGCCAGCGCAATCACCACCAGCCACGGCACCGGGCCGAGATAGTTATTGCCGATCCATTCAAAACTAATATCGGAGTTGATCACCGTGGTGCCGTCGGCTAGCAGATAGGCGGCGCCGCGCAGCGCGGTGTAGGTGCCAAGGGTGACAATAAACGGCGGTAGTCCGGCGAAGGCCACCAGCGCGCCGTTGAACAGCCCGAGCAGCAGGCCGAGCATCAGGGCCGCCGGAATCGACAGCATCGCGAATTGTGGGATGAGCGATACCACCATCGCCGCAACCGCGGTGGTGCCGAGAATTGACCCCACCGACAGATCGATACCGCCGGTCAGAATAATAAAGGTCATCCCCGCCGCCAGCACGATGTTGATGGAGGACTGGCGGGTAATATTCAGCAGGTTGCTTTCAGTAAAGAAATTCGGCGCGACGAAGCCGAACACCGCGACGATCAGGATTAAAATCGGCAGGATGCCGACGGTTTGCATCAGGTCGCCCATCAGCATTTTTTTTGCCGAGGCGGATTTCGCCGCCGGCGCGGAGGTCTCTTTCGGTATGCTCATGCTTGTCCTGCCTTAAGGTGAGAATCGTTCACGCCGGTCGCCAGCGTCATAATGCTTTCCTGACTAATCTCGCCAACCTGCAACTTGCCGGCGATAGCGCCTTCGCGCATCACGTATACCCGGTCGCTCATGCCTACGATTTCCGGCAATTCGCTGGAGATCATTAAAATGGCGACGCCCTGGCGGGCCATCTGATTCATGATGCGGTAAATCTCGCTTTTGGCGCCGACGTCAACGCCGCGGGTCGGCTCATCCAGAATGAGAATGCGCGGGCCGATCGCCACCCAGCGTGAAATCAGCAGCTTTTGCTGATTGCCGCCGGAAAGCCCGCCGGCGCGTACCTGGGCATGTGGGACGCGGATGTTCAGCAGCTGGATGGCGTCATCGGAGATGGTTTGCGCCTTCTTACGGTCGAGCATCCCCCAATTGGCGTCGCGCTCAAGCGTCGCCATGGTGATGTTCTCCTGCGCCGCCAGTTCGAGAAATAGACCCTGTTCCTTACGGTTTTCGGTCAGAAAGCCGATCCCGAGGTCGATCGCTTCGCGCGGCGAGTGAATAACAACCGGTTCGCCGTCGATTTCAATCACCCCGCCCGTCGCTTTACGGACGCCGAAAATCAGCTGCGCCAGCTCGGAACGCCCGGCGCCGACCAGCCCGGCCAGGCCAACGATTTCCCCGGCGTGCACCACCAGGCTGCTGGGATGCACTTTGCCGCCGTCGCTGAGATCCTGCACCCGCAGGCGCGGCTGGCCGCGCGGGATATCGCGCTCTTTATTGAACAGATCGCTGAGCGGACGGCCAACCATCATGCGTACTAATTCGGGGGCGCTAAGGTGGTCGCGGGTGAGGCTGCCGACATACTGGCCATCGCGCAGCACGCTGACCCGGTCGGAGAGTTCATACACCTCCGCCATGCGGTGGCTGATGTAGATGATTGCCATCCCTTCATCGCGCAGGCGCAAAATCAGCTCAAACAGGCGCTGCGTTTCCCGCGAGGAGAGGGCGGCGGTAGGTTCATCCATCACCAGAATGCGGCTGTTGCGATGCAGCGCGCGGGCGATTTCCACCTGCTGCTGTTCGGCGATAGTCAGCTTCATCACCCGGTCGCTGGCTTTGAACTGCGCGCCGAGCCGGTCGATAACCGCCTGCGCCTGGGACTCCATCTCTTTACGTTGTACCAGACCGCCGCGGGAAAGCTCGCTGCCGAGGAAAATGTTTTCCGCGACGGTGAGGTTAGGCGCCAGCTGCATCTCCTGATAGATCAAGGTGATCCCTGCCGCCAGCGCATCCTTCGGGCCTCTGATCGTCTGTGGTTGTCCGTCGATCAGGATCTCGCCGCTGGAGGCGGTATAGGCGCCGGCGAGGATCTTCATCAACGTGCTTTTTCCCGCGCCGTTTTCGCCCATCAGCGCGTGGATCTCGCCGGGCCAGACCGTCAGATCCACCCCTTTTAGCGCATAAAACTTGCCGAAAACTTTGGCGATGTTGCGCATGGATAGCACCGGTGTTCCCTGCATGCCTGCTCTCCTGGCTGCGTTGTTGATGTCGGCACTTCATCACCGCAACGTAAATGAGTGATGTCATCGGCCATTCATAATTGTCATATTTTTGAATAGTTAATGCAGATCACAATTACGCCGAGAAATTTTCTTCACCTTCGGCGATAGTGCGGGAATGATGGGAGAAAACGCCTGACCGGAGTCGCCATGTCTTCTCGCCATCCGTACTTTTTCGTTAGCGCCCGCGGTCGCCTGCTGTCATTTAACTTGTTGATGGTGGCGGTTACGTTAATGGTCGCCGGAGTGGCGATTTTCGGTTTTCGCCATGCCAGTCAGTTGCAGGAGCAGGTGCAGCTGCAAACGCTTACCGACATGAGCGGCAGTATGAATCTGGCGCGTGATACCGCGAACGTCGCCACCGCGGCGGTACGGCTGTCGCAGGTAGTAGGCGCGCTGGAGTATAAAAGCGAAGCGGAACGGCTGCTGGAAACCCAACAGGCGCTGAAGCATTCGCTTGGACAACTGGCCTCGGCGCCGCTGGCGCGGCAGGAACAGACGCTGGTGGCGAGCATTATTCGCCGCAGCAACGAGCTGCAGCAGAGCGTCGCCGGCATGCTGGAACGCGGGCAACGCCGCCATCTGCAGCGCAATGAACTGCTGAGCGCGCTGTATCAAAACCAGAGCTATTTGCGCCATTTGCAGGATCTCAACGATCGCGATGGTAAACCGGCGATCGATCCTCAGCGTTTAAACGAGATGGACCGGTTGATCGTCGCCGCGATACACACTGCGACGCCGCGCTCGATCGTCCTGCAGCTCGATGACATCAGACGCTTTTTACCGCGCAACGATAGCGATTCAGAGCGGGCGTTTATCCTGCCGGATTTCAACGACGAGTTGGCGCGGCTGGCGCCGCTATCGGCGCAGCTTGAAGAGAGCGATCTGGCGATAGGCTGGTATATGTTTCATATCAAAGCGCTGGTTGCGCTGCTTAATGATGATATTAATCAGTATGTTGCCAGAGTAGCCCAGGCATCTGAGGCACGGGCGGCGCAAAGCCACCAGCAGTTGCGCTCCATCAGCACATTTATCCTGCTGGCCGCGCTGCTGGCGCTGGCGATTACCGGCTGCGCCGGTTGGTATATTTATCGTAATCTCGGCCTTAATCTGAACGCGATATCCGGCGCGATGTCGCGGCTGGCGCACGGCGAGCAGAATGTGACGGTGCCGGCTCTGCAGCGGCGCGATGAGCTTGGCGAACTGGCGCGCGCCTTTAACGTTTTCGCCCGTAATACCGCTTCCCTTGAGCACACCACCCGCCTGCTGCGGGAGAAAACCACCCAGATGGAAATTGACCGCATTGAGCGACAGGGGCTGGAAGAGGCGCTGCTGCATAGCCAAAAAATGAAAGCCGTCGGCCAACTGACCGGCGGCCTGGCGCACGATTTTAACAACCTGCTGGCGGTTATTATCGGCAGCCTCGAACTGGTACAGCCGGATGAGCGCGATGCGCCGCGGATATCGCGGGCGCTGAAGGCCGCCGAACGCGGCGCCTTACTTACTCAGCGGCTGCTGGCCTTTTCGCGTAAACAGGCGCTGAACCCGCAGGCGGTGGCGCTACAGCCATTGCTGGAGAACGTCTGTGAACTGATGCGCCATTCGCTCCCCGCATCGTTGCGTCTCGAAATTGAAGCGCAGTCTCCCGCCTGGCCGGCGTGGATCGATGTCGGGCAACTGGAAAACGCGATTATCAATCTGGTGATGAACGCTCGCGACGCCATGGAGGGACGGCCAGGCGTTATCGCGCTGCGCACCTGGAACCAGCGGGTTACCCGTAGCGATGGACGACGTCAGGATATGGTGGCGCTGGAGGTGATTGATCACGGCTGCGGCATGTCGCAGGAGATAAAAACGCAGGTCTTCGAGCCCTTCTTTACCACCAAACAGACCGGTAGCGGCAGCGGGCTTGGGCTGTCGATGGTGTACGGTTTTGTGCGCCAGTCGGGCGGGCGTGTGGCGATTGAAAGCGCGCCGGGGCAGGGCACCACCGTACGTTTACAGCTGCCGCGAGCCACGTCAGCGGCGGAGGATGAACGAGCGCCGTTGGATAGCGAACCGATGACGAGCGGCGAGCGGCTGGCTTTGGTGCTTGAGGATGAAGCCGATGTGCGCCAGACGTTATGCGAGCAGTTGCATCAGCTGGGCTGGCTGACGCTGGAGGCGCAAAGCGGCGAGCAGGCGCTGCAGATGCTGGCGGCCTCCAGGGATATCGCGTTGTTGATTAGCGATTTAATGCTCCCCGGCGGGCTGAGCGGCGCCGAGGTAATTTACGAAGCGCAACGCCGTTTCCCGGCGGTGGCGCTGCTATTGATTAGCGGCCAGGATTTGCGCCCGGCGCATAACCCGGCGTTGCCGGAGGTGGAACGGCTGCGCAAGCCTTTTACCCGTACGCAGCTGGCGCAGGCGTTGCGTGCGGCGATGGCGCGGATTTGAGATTCCTCCGCTACACGCCGCACATACGGTTGATTAAGGTACCGCCAGTACCCTGATGAGACTGGCCCCGATGAAACGTTACGCAACCGCTCTGTTTTTTTGCACGCTGGCGCTGAGCAGCCAATTGGCCCACGCCGATATTATTGATGACGCTATTGGTAATATTCAGCAAGCCATCAACGATGCCTACAATCCGGGCAGCAGCCGTTCCGACGACGACGGGCGCTATGACGACGGACGCTACGATGACGGCAGCTATCAGGGCAGCCGCCAGCAGCGTAGGGATAATCAGCAGCAATATAACGATCGCCAGCGCCAGCTTGATGACCGCCGTCGCCAGCTGGATGAGCGCCAGCGCCAGCTCGATAGCGATCGCCGCCAGTTGGAAAGCGATCAGCGCCGTCTCGACGACAGTTACTAAGCTTATTTTTGAGCGAACGGTAGCCTTGGGATAATCAACTCATCAGCGCGTCGGAGAATAGCCCGGTCACAAGTAAAAATGTGAGAAGATAGGCGATGATGTGACCGGTTAACCGCGCTGGAATGAAGCAAAAAAAACCAGCCGAAAGGCGTGATTGGTATCATTGCTTTAACAGTATCGAGAATAAAATTGCCTGAATTTTATATTTGCAACCAATACATAATATATATTTCTAGAGTATCCATCTGCTCGTTAGGTTTTAGTTTCAATATCTTTACGAATGGGTAAATCATCAATGTTTGATATTTTAACAATCAACCACCCCATAACCAACCCTGAAAAAAGACCTGCGCTAGCCATTACCCATAACATTTCATTAGCAAAAATATCGTACCCGTTAATATCAATAATGTATCTGAAGCAGAAAGCGATAGCCGCGCCAATGAGTCCGCTAAACATTATTCTCAGCCAGCAATAATTATAAATACAGCGAGGCAGACAGCCAACGATAGCTCCGGTCAATAACGCAGGAATAGCCCCCCAGTAATAGCCAAAGAATATCAGGATAGGGAGCAGTGGCGTAATGTGAAATAAATAATCGGCGAAACTGTTAGTATCAAAGAGCCCCAAAGTGATGATCCCTGCCGGTACGCCGAACAATGGGCCAAAAAATATAAACCACCATACATGATATAATATTCGTCCAATCTGCATAGAAAACATCCTGTATAAAACTCTATTTTATGGCAGAGTAATTGTGTTTTATGAAGTGAGAATGAAGTTAAAACAAAAATTTAGGATTATATTTATCTGGAGATTGAACGTATGAAAACGGGTTTTACGAGATATCACACTCAGAAGTAGGGGGAACGGTTCGGCTATTTATCTCCACGAATTCAATAGCGGAGCTCTCTTTTGATAGTGCTGACAAAGCCGAGATCGTCCTGTTTGTAATAGAGGAAGGTGCCATTAACGCAGCGATTCATGAGCCATAACTGATAATGCTAATCCAGCACGATCTCCATGCCGTCGTATCCCGCCTCGAAACCTTTCGGCAGCGGGTTAGTCATCATCCAGCGGTCGAACTGATGGCTGATATGGGTGAGGATCACCCGCGGGCAGCCAAGTACCTGGTTCAGTGCGCGCACGGTATTCAAGTCGCTGTGGTTGCGCGGCGTCTGCGCCCTGGGCTCGTAGCTGCAATCGATGACAATCACCTGCGGCTGATTATTAAGTAAAAACTTCAGCGTCTTCTCCGGCAGCCCGGCGGTATCCGCAAGCCATGCCACCCGGCTGTGCGCCGACTCCAGCAGATAGCCGTAGGTCAGCTTCGAGTGGATTAACGGCAGCGGCGTGACCTGTAGCCCCTGTAGTTCAAATACCGTGAAGGGGGTAACGGCGTGGCTAAAATCGAGGATGCCGGGATGTTTAAACAGATCGTCGCAGCCGATGTCATCCGGCGGGCCGTACACCGCAATCGGATCGCCCATCCCCCAGCGCAGGGGGAACAGCCCCTGTACGTGGTCCATATGGTAATGCGTCAATAAAATTTGCTGGAAGCTGCCCGCGGGCTGGCGTTCCGCCAGATCCGCCAGCCCGGCGTCGAGCAGCGTGACCGCATGGTTAAAGCGCACCACCGCGCTGCAGGGGCGGCGGCGATAGCGCGCATCGACGCGGGCGCGCTGGCAGGCGGCGCAGTCGCAGCCGAAGACCGGCACCTGCTGGGCGCCGCCGGTGCCGGTCAGGCGGATCGTCAGGCTCATCGTATTACCTTACCCTCAGGCATGCTGATTCTCTTCACGCCCGGCGTGCTGGCGCAACAGCTGGAAGAAACGCTCTACCGATTGCCCGAGGCTGCCGTCGTTATTCAACGTCAGGCAGTCGGCCGGTTTATAACGCGCGGCGCGTTGCAGGCGTTGGGCGATTTCCACGGCATTTTCCCGGCCGCGCTGTTCCAGCCGCTGGCGCAATACCTGTGGCGAGACTTCGAGACAAATTGGTACCAGTACGTCATCGTAACGTTCCCGCGCCTGCGCCAGATGCGCGCGCGAGCCGTTGGCGACGACATCAAAACCGGCATGCAGCCAGAGGTCGATCTCTATGCCGACGCCATAGTAATTATTGTTGGCATGCCAGCTTAGCGCGAAAAGATTACGCTCGGCACGGGTGAAAAACTCATGCTCGCTCAGCGCAATATGGTTCTCGCAGCCCGCCTGGTGCGGGCGGGTGATGTAGCGATGCGCGACCAGCAGTTGCGGATGCTCACGCTGGCGCAGCGCGGCCAGCAGGCTATCTTTTCCCGACCCGGAAGGGCCGACCAGCCAAATCAGTTTTCCAGGCATTAAAAGACCCTCTTTCCCTGACGCCAGACGTGGTCGATATGGACGTGCTCGCCGCGGCGGTGCGCCAGCACCAGATCGGCGCGTTTGCCTTCGGCGATGACGCCGCGGTCATGCAGACCCAGCGCCTGCGCCGGATGTTTGCTGACCAAACGGACAGCCTGCGCCAGCGTAAAAGCGTTGTCGTCGCTATCGGCGATGCGGAAAGCGGCATCAAGCAGGCTGGCGGGGTAGTAGTCGGAAGAGAGAATATCTAACAGGCCGCTGGCGGCCAGTTGATGCGCGGCGACATTGCCGGAATGCGAGCCGCCGCGCACGATATTTGGCGCCCCCATCAACACATTCATTCCATGCTGGCGCGAAGCCTGCGCGGCGGCCAATGTGGTGGGAAACTCGGCGATCACGCTGCCAAGCAGGTGGGATTCGGCGACATGTTCATGAGTGGCGTCGTCGTGGCTGGCGAGAGCGATTTGGCGCTCCCGGCACATCGCGGCGATAGCCTGGCGATTAGGCTGCGACCAGGCCGCCGCCAGCGCCATTTGCTCCTCTTCGAAGCGTAGCATCTGCTCGCTGCTGAGCTGATATTTACCCTGATAATATTCGCGATATTTTTCGCGGTTGGCGAACTGGCGTTGACCCGGCGAGTGATCCATCAGCGACACCAGAGTGACCGGCTCGCGGTCGACCAGCTTTTCAAACAGCGGCAAGGTGGTGTGGTGCGGCAGTTCACAGCGCAGATGCAGGCGGTGCTCGGCGCGGTTAAGCCCGCGTTTTTGCGTCTCTTCCACCGCGTTGATCATCTTTTCCAGATTCTCAAGGCGGTCGCCGCCGTCGCGCACGTCGCCAATCGCCACGGCGTCGAGTACGGTGGTGATGCCGCTGGCGACCATTAAAGCATCGTGGCTGCTCATCGCCGAGTGTGCAGGCCAGTCAACCTTTGGCCGCGGGGTGAAGAATTTATCCAGGTTATCGGTATGGAGTTCGATAAGCCCCGGCAGCAGCCAGCCTCCTTCGCCATCGAGGGCGCCGGGCAGCCGGCTCTGGCTCTCGGCAAAGGCGTAAATTCGTCCCTCCTGCACTTCCAGCGAACCGTCGATGGTTTCGTCTTCCAGTACCAGCTTTACGTTATTGATTATCATACTGTGATACCCATTGGGTGCAGGCGGTCGGCGACCTGGCCGCGTACCGTTTCATCATGGAAAATACCGACGATGGCCGTGCCGCGGGCTTTAGCCTGCTGGATCAGCGCCACCACCGCGGCGCTGTTGTTGGTATCCAACGAGGCGGTGGGTTCATCAAGGAGTAAAATCGGATAGTCGACCGCAAAACCGCGGGCGATGTTGACCCGCTGCTGTTCGCCGCCGGAAAAGGTGGATGGTGCCAGATGCCACAGACGCTCCGGCACGTTGAGATGGCTCAGCAGACGGGCGGCTTTAGCGGCGCTCTCTTCGCGGGGCGTACCAAGGTCGAGCAGCGGCTGCATGACGACTTCCAGCGCGGATATCCGCGGGATCACCCGCAAAAATTGGCTGACCCAGCCGATGGTGGTTTTACGCACTTCCAGCACCTTGCGCGGCGTGGCGGTCACCAGATCCACCCATTCGTCGCCGTGGCGGATATGAATATGACCGCTGTCCGGCAGATAGTTAGCGTACAGCGAGCGCAGCAGCGTCGATTTACCGCTGCCGGAATGGCCGTGCAGCACCACGCACTCCCCGGCGTTAACGGTGAGCGAAGCGTCGGCGAGCACCGGCAGGCGTACGCCGTGTTGTTGGTGCAGAACAAAGGTTTTATGGATGTTTTCAACGCGTATAGCGTTCATTTTTAGCCTCATTAGCATTCGTGCCTCCCCGGCGTCGCGTTGCTCGGCCGGGCTACGCTGAATTTGTAGCCCGGCCAAGCGCAGCGCCGCCGGGAAGGGCACCGAGGGTTAGTTCTGCAACACCGACGACACCAGCAGCTGGGTGTAAGGATGATGCGGATCGTCGAGCACCCGGTCGGTTAAGCCACTTTCCACCACCTGTCCTTGTTTCATCACCAGCAGACGGTTCGCCAGCAGGCGGGCGACGCCGAGATCGTGGGTGACGATCACCGCCGCCAGCCCTAACTCCACCACCAGCCCGCGCAGGAGATCGAGCAGGCGCGCCTGTACCGAGACGTCCAGCCCGCCGGTGGGTTCATCCATAAACACCAGTTTCGGCTGCGTCACGAGATTGCGGGCGATTTGCAAGCGCTGCTGCATACCGCCGGAAAAGGTGGTCGGCAGGTCGTCGATGCGGGAAGGCGGGATCTCCACCTCCTGCAGCCAGCGTTCGGCGGTAGCGCGAATGTCGCCGTAGTGGCGGGCGCCGGTCGCCATCAGCCGTTCGCCGATGTTGCCGCCCGCCGAGACCTGGCGACGCAGGCCGTCCATCGGGTGCTGATGCACGACGCCCCATTCGGTGCGTAGCAGGCGGCGGCGTTCGGCTTCGCTCATGGCGTACAGCGAGCGCTGTTGATACCGCACTTCACCCTGTTGCGGCGCCAGACGAGCGGAAATCGCTTTCAGCAGCGTGGTTTTGCCGGAGCCGGATTCACCGACGATACCGAGCACTTCGCCCGGCCACAGCTCGAAAGAGACATCGCTAAAACCTTTGCCCGGCGCATAGAGATGGGTCAGGTGATTGACTGCAAGTAACGGCTGGCTCATTTTTTCTGCGCCTCGCTCTGTTGGCGGCAATAATCGGTATCGGAGCAGACAAACATCCGCTGGCCGCTGTCATCCAGCACCACTTCGTCAAGATAGCTGTGACGCGAACCGCAAATGGCGCAGGGTTCATCCCACTCCTGCACGCTAAACGGGTGATCGTCGAAATCGAGGCTTTCGACTGCGGTATAGGGCGGTACCGCGTAGATACGCTTTTCGCGCCCGGCGCCGAACAGCTGCAGCGCCGGCATCATGTGCATTTTGGGGTTATCGAATTTCGGGATCGGCGAAGGGTCCATCACGTAGCGGCCGTTCACCTTCACCGGATAGGCGTAGGTGGTGGCGATGTGGCCGAAGCGGGCGATATCCTCATACAGCTTCACCTGCATTACGCCGTACTCTTCCAGCGCGTGCATGGTGCGGGTTTCGGTTTCACGCGGTTCGATAAAGCGCAGCGGCTCCGGGATCGGCACCTGATAGATCAGGATCTGATCTTCCACCAGCGGCGTTTCCGGGATCCGGTGGCGGGTCTGGATCAGGGTGGCGTCTTCGGTGCGTTCGGTGGTGGCGACGCCGGTTACGCGTTTAAAGAACTGGCGGATCGACACCGCGTTGGTGGTGTCATCGGCGCCCTGATCGATGACCTTCAGTACGTCGTTCTCGCCGATAACGCTGGCGGTCAGTTGGATCCCGCCGGTACCCCAACCGTAGGGCATCGGCATTTCGCGGCCGCCGAAGGGCACCTGATAGCCGGGAATGGCCACCGCTTTCAATATCGCCCGGCGGATCATGCGCTTGGTTTGCTCATCAAGATAAGCAAAGTTATAGCCAGTCAGTGGGTTAGCCACGTTCGTTCTCCCGTTGCAGGCGTTTCAACAGCGCCAGTTCGGCCTGGAAATCGACATAGTGCGGCAGTTTCAGATGCGAGACGAAACCGGCGGCTTCAACGTTATCGGCGTGCGCCAGCACGAACTCTTCGTCCTGGGCCGGTCCGCTTATCTCTTCGCCGTATTCCGGCGCCTGAAGGGCGCGGTCGACCAGCGCCATGGCCATCGCTTTACGCTCGCTCATGCCAAACGTCAGGCCGTAGCCGCGGGTGAAGTGCGGCGGCTCATCCTTTGGATCGACAAAGCCGTTGACCATTTCGCATTCGGTCAGCAACAGCTCGCCAATATTGACGCTAAAACCCAGCTCTTCCGGCACGATTTCCACCTGCACGTAGCCGCTGCGGATCTCGCCGGCAAACGGGTGGTTGCGGCCGTAGCCGCGCTGGGTTGAGTAGGCCAGCGCCAGCAGATAGCCTTCATCGCCGCGTACCAGTTGCTGCAGCCGCGAGGAGCGCGAGCAGGGATAGACCGGCGGGGTGCGGGTGATATCGTCAGGCGGCGCGCCGCAGTCCGCTTCCGCTTTGGCCAGCCCCTGCTGCGCCAGCAGGTTGAAGACGTGCGGCGTCGGCTGCGTTTCGCTACCGGCTTTCTGCACCGACGGCGGTCCGCCGTTGGCCAGCAGGGCAAAATCGAGCAGGCGGTGGGTATAGTCGTAAGTGGGGCCCAGCAGCTGGCCGCCGGGGATATCTTTGTACACCGCGGAGATCCGGCGCTCCAGGCGCATACCGGCGGTATCAACCGGTTCGCTGACCGCCAGCCGCGGCAGGGTGGTGCGGTAGGCGCGCAGCAGGAAAATGGCTTCGACGTTATCGCCGCTGGCCTGCTTCAGCGCCAGCGCCGCCAGTTCGCGGTCGGCAATACCGCCTTCGGTCATCACCCGGTCCACCGCCAGGCTGAGCTGTTCGCTTATCTGGTCAACGCTCAGTTCGGGAAGCCGTCCATCGCCCCGTCGTTTCTGCTCTTGCAAAGCGTGAGCGGCGCTAATCGCCTTCTCGCCGCCTTTGACGGCAACATACATTTAGCACACCTCCACGTGGGTGGTACGCGGGATAGCCAGCAGGCGCTCGCCGCAGGTCAGGATCAGGTCAATGCCCAGTGGGAACGGGTGCGGGCGTTCGGTTAATTCGTCGATGATGCAGTCCGGCAGCTGTGGGGCGATCATTCGCTCCTCGGCAATGCCCGCGCCGGTCAGGCGCAGCATGCGTCCGCCGCTCAGGCTGGCTAGTTGAACAATCAGCGTGACGCCGGTTTCCGGCGCCGCCACGGTACCGGCGGAAAGGACATTAAGCTGTTCGGCGCTGATGGTGTCGCAGGTGACGGCAAATACCGCCTGCTGCGGCTGTTCCACCAGCGTCGCGCCGGTATGGAAGCGCAGATTTTGGCTGACCAGATCGTTATGCAGCGCGGCGGCCATCCACACCGGGGTGTCGTGATCGGCCAGCGTCAGCAGCAAGCTGGTGGAGGCGATATTCAGCGGCTGCCAGCCGTGCTGAAGCTGCTGCAGGGAGACAATCACTCCCGGCTCGCTCATTGCTTTCAGCAGGCGGCGGAAACTGTGTTGGGCATCCTGCACCGGTAGGGTAAAGGCGGTTTGTAATGTCATGCGTTATCTCCGCGAACCAGAGTAAAGAAGTCGACCCGGCTGGCGTTGACTTCGGCGCGGCGAGCATCAAGGCGCGCGCTGCGTTGTGCTTCCAGCGGGGTAATGAGGGTTTCCATTAAGGTGTGAAAATAGTGAGGCGATTGCAGCAGGCCGTCGATCGCCGCACAGCGCTCGGCGTGGGGGCGGTCGCGGCCCAAAATCCAGCTGTAGCCGAGGGTGCCATCGGCCAGGCGTACGGCGGCGCGGGTCAGGGTGGCGTCGCCGGCAAAGAAGCGATCGCCGATGCCGCCCATGCGCGCCTGGAGCTGTACCAGTCCGGTTTCCGGGGCGCGAATTAATTCATACTCCGGCGCCAGCCGCAGCGATTGCATGCGCGCCAGAAGGTCCTGCGGTTCACTGTGGGCCAGTACGGACATCCAGCGCTGGCGGGTGGCGGTATCGAAGTGCATTCAGTGCTCCATGGTGAATTCAATCATGTCGGCGCGGGTCAGGCTGACGGAGTATTCCGTCGTGACTGTCTCGCCCTCGCGGCTATTGAGCGTACGTACGCACAGCAGCGGCGCCATATTGGGGATTTCCAGCAGCTTGCTCTCTTTCGCCTGCGCGCGGCGGGCGCTGATTTTGGTGCGCACGCGGGTCAGTTCGACGGCGAGTTGGTCGCGCAGCAGGTCGTGTAGCGAACCGTGGGTGAAGGTTTGCAGCACCGGCCAGAAGCGCAGGTCGGCGAAGTAGTGGTCAATCAAACACAGCGCCACGCCGTTGACCCGGCGCAGGGTGCGCAGATGAATGACGGTTTCACCTTCGGCAATGCCAAAGGCTTCGGCGACATGGCTGCTGGCCGGGCGTAGCACCGACAACAGCTTCTCGCTGGTCGGGTGGCTGCCTTGTTCCAGCAGGTTCTGGCTGAAACGCGCCTGGGCGTTGAGCGGGTAGTCGATGGGGCGCATCAATACCAGCACGCCGACGCCCTGGCGGCGCTGGACCCAGCCGCGTTCCACCAGCTGATCGATGGCGCGACGTAGGGTGTGGCGGTTGACTTCAAAGCGCGCCGCCAACTGCTGTTCCGCAGGCAAATAATCGCCGCAGCGATAGTGATGGCGCAGCTCCTGTTCAAGCCTGGCGGCAATTTCCTGATACCGGGTGGGGTAACTGGTCGGATGTCTGGATAAGTACATGGTTATCGAGCCTCACTAAGCACCTTGGGGATCCCCGTTGAGCGTGGGCTGATACTGACGCGTTTTTGTTACATTTCTGTTAAGTCACGATGACCGCAGGATGAAGAGTTGATGCCGGTGAGATGACAGGGCGGAGAAGCCGCCCTGTGGAGAAGATTAGGGTTGTTTGACGACGTTAACCATCCACGGCACGCCGAAGCGATCGACCACTTTGCCGAAACCGTGGGCCCAGAAGGTCTCCTGCCACGCCATTTCGATGCGCCCGCCATCGGCCAGCGCCTCAAACCAGTGTTTGCCTTCAGCAATATCTTTTGGCTCCAGCACGAGGACGAATCCTGCGTAATGCTCCATGTCGCTACTGGGGCTATCGCTAAGCATCAAAATACTGTCGGCGACCTGCAGGCTGGCGTGGGCAATGCAGTCGGCGGCAAGATGCTGCCCGGAGGCGCAGCCATCGTCGGCATCCTGGGCGCTCTGCGGCATCTCGCCGTAGGTGATTTGGTGGATAAGCTGCGCCCCCAGCGCCTGCTGATAGAAGGCGATGGCGGCAGCGCAGTTGCCGCTAAAAGCAATGTAAGGACTCAGGGACATAAGCATGACCTCAGATAACCAATGACCCATAAAGCGTAGTTGGTGACGGGCAAAAGAAGCCAGGCGGCAAAGCGGGGTGAATTTTTCTGAAAATGCGTCGCCGCGTGGCGGGAAGGCAGAGACGAAATGAGAATTGATCGCGCGGTTCGGTCTGGAGATTTCGGGAATAATTTTCGCGAAATTAGCAAAATAATTTCGCCGCGATCCGCCGCTGATATTCGGACGCGCCGGCGAGGTTGCCGCCAGCGCCGGAAAAATAATGGCGCTGGCGTAAAAAAAATTAATTAGTTCTTTTTGACGAATTCAGATTTCAGCTTCATCGGACCAAAACCGTCAATTTTGCAGTCGATGTTGTGATCGCCTTCGACCAGACGGATATTCTTCACTTTGGTGCCGATTTTCAGCATGGAGGAACTGCCTTTTACCTTCAGATCTTTCACCACGGTCACGCTGTCGCCATCGGCAAGTAAGTTGCCGTTAGCGTCTTTTACGATCAGCGCGTCGGTGTCGTCGGCCGGCTCGGCATTGTTCCACTCGTGGGCGCATTCCGGGCAGATGTACATGCCGTTATCTTCATATGTGTATTCAGAATGGCATTTTGGGCAGTGTGGAAGTTGCATGGCGTTCCTCGTGATTACTGGGAAAAATAGGACGTTGGTCCGTTAAACAGCGGCTATTAGCCGAAAGTGCGGCTGATTATAGCGCAATTCCGCACTTTTGTCGGGTATTTTTTCCAGGAAATAACGCAGGGTAATTATTTTGGCTTTGCGGAGAATATGCTGAAAAATGGACGTTAATAAAGTCCATAAATAAACATCGGCGGCGAAACAGAGATTGAACTTATTCATTTTATTTGGCTCTGTAATTAAGCTGGGCGAATTTTTCGTGAAGTTGATCCCAAATTTAAACGCTGGTAGGGTAAAAAGGGATGTAAGTAAATTCGTCACTGCTTATTTGGTAAGTGAATTATTAATTTAAGGCCAGAGCAGGCGTCAACAGGTTCGGTTGTACACTCTGTCAGAAAGACAGTGCAGGCAAACCTGCTACGCTTGAAATGTGGAGCACAGCACTTCGCCGCTCCCAACGTACGTCGCGAATGACCTCGTCATTTGGCGAGGAGTCGTGCGCTCAAGGCGATAGCACAGAGGAAAAGTATGCTTAAAAGGAAAAAAATAAAGCCGATCACGCTTAGGGATGTCACCATCATCGATGATGGTAAGTTGCGAAAAGCCATCACCGCGGCCTCGCTCGGTAATGCGATGGAGTGGTTCGATTTCGGTGTGTATGGTTTTGTGGCTTATGCCCTTGGTAAAGTCTTCTTCCCCGATGCCGATCCCAGCGTGCAGATGATTGCCGCGCTCGGTACTTTCTCGGTTCCCTTCTTGATTCGTCCGCTCGGCGGCCTGTTCTTCGGGATGCTCGGCGATAAATACGGTCGACAAAAAATCTTAGCGATCACCATCGTTATCATGTCGATAAGTACATTCTGTATCGGTCTTATTCCGTCGTATGCCACTATTGGTATCTGGGCGCCGATTCTGCTGCTGTTGTGTAAAATGGCGCAGGGCTTCTCGGTGGGCGGCGAATATACCGGGGCGTCGATCTTCGTGGCCGAATACTCGCCTGACCGTAAACGCGGGTTTATGGGCAGCTGGCTGGACTTCGGTTCGATTGCCGGCTTCGTAATGGGCGCAGGCGTGGTGGTACTGATTTCCAGCGTCGTGGGTGAAGAGAACTTCCTCGACTGGGGCTGGCGTATCCCGTTCTTCCTGGCGCTGCCGCTGGGGATTATCGGCCTGTACCTGCGTCACGCGTTGGAAGAGACCCCGGCGTTCCAGCAGCACGTGGATACCCTTGAACAGGGCGATCGCGAAGGCCTGCAGGAAGGTCCGAAGGTCTCCTTTAAAGAGATTGCCACCAAGCACTGGCGCAGCCTGCTGACCTGTATTGGCCTGGTGATTTCCACCAACGTGACCTACTACATGCTGTTGACCTATATGCCGAGCTACCTGTCGCATAACCTGCACTACTCGGAAGATCACGGCGTACTGATTATTATCGCCATCATGGTCGGCATGTTGTTTGTCCAGCCGGTTATCGGCATGTTGAGCGACCGTTTTGGCCGTCGCCCGTTTATCCTGGTGGGTAGCGTCGCGCTGTTCACGCTGTCTATCCCGGCCTTTATCATGATTAACAGCAACGTGATTGGCCTGATTTTCGCCGGTCTGCTGCTGCTGGCGGTGGTGCTGAACTGCTTTATCGGCGTGATGGCCTCATCGCTGCCGGCGATGTTCCCGACCCACATCCGTTTCAGTGCCCTGGCCAGCGCCTTTAACATCTCGGTGCTGATCGCCGGTCTGACGCCGACGCTGGCGGCATGGCTGGTGGAAACCACCCAGAACCTGATGATGCCGGCTTACTATCTGATGGTGATTGCGGTGATTGGCCTGATTACCGGCCTGTCGATGAAAGAGACCGCTAACCGTCCGCTGAAAGGGGCGACGCCGGCGGCGTCCGATATCCAGGAAGCGAAAGAAATTCTGGGCGAGCACTACGATAACATCGAACATAAAATCGAAGATATCGATCAGGAAATCGCCGACCTGCAGGAAAAACGCGCCCGTCTGGTACAGCAGCACCCGCGTATCAACGACTAACCGCTTTTCACTGTTCACGATGCCGCCTGGGGAGACCCAAGCGGCATTTTTTATGGCTGCGGCGGCGCGAGGCTGTGGCGGCGCTGCTGGCTCAATTTACGGTACTGCTGCGGCGGCATGCCGACGTAGCGGGTAAAGGTGCTGTAGAAGCGGCTGCTGGAACGGAACCCGGCGGTGAGGGCGATATCAAGGATGGTCTTATCGGTGTCGCTCAGCAGCGCGCGCACGTGATTGATGCGCATGGCGGTGATGTACTGCTTCATGGTCTGCTGCATTACCCGCTGAAAAACGCCCATCGCGTAGTTTGGGTTGAGTTTAACGTGCTCGGCGACGGCATCGACGGTCAGCGCCTGGTCATAATGGGCGGCGATAAATTCCAGCATCTGGCTGACATAAAATTGCGCGTGGCGCGAGACGCTGTTCTTGTGCGTGCGCGAGGTCTTATTGACCAGAATCGGCTGCCAGCCGGCGAGGCTCAGCCGTTTGAGCATCAGGGCGATTTCATCGATCGCCAACTGGCGAATCTGTTCATTCTCGTGATTCAATTCCTGCTGCCAACGGCGTACTTCAAAAGCGCTTAACTGCTGGGCGGCAAGAGATTTAATCACCATCCCGTGGGTGACGTGGTTTATCAGTTCGCGATCCAGCGGCCACGACAGAAACAGATGCATCGGCAGGTTGAATATCGCCATCTGCTGGCAGTCGCCGGGGCGGGTCAACTGATGCGGCGTACAGGCCCAAAACAGGGTGATATAGCCTTTCTCAATGCGCACCACTTCATTGTTAATCAAATACTCCACGTCGCCGTCGAACGGCACGTTGACCTCTACCTGGCCGTGCCAGTGGCTGGTGGCCATGGCGTGCGGGGGGCGCAGTTCGATATCCATGCGCTGATACTCGGAATAGAGCGCCAGCGGGCTGCGGCTCTGCTTTTCATCGCTGCTGCACATGTGCGGGTCGGGGGGCAGGGAAGTGAAGCGGTGTTCCATCATGGGCGGATTCCTGGATCGTCAGAGTGGCTGCGTTTTTAGCCTGAACTGATTACAGCTTAGTGGAATCATCGGCCCGTTTTCTCTCCTTTTAAGCCGATCTATTCCCAAAAACTCAGATTTTGTGGCGTTCAATGGCCGATCTGAGTTTCCGGGAATGCTCCGGCGGGAACGGGGCAGCGCAGCGGCGAGCGGCATGCCACTCTGAAAGTGTTCAATGACCTGATGGAGAGAGCGCGATGTCCGCCCCAAAAATTACCTTTATCGGCGCCGGTTCGACGGTGTTCGTCAAAAATATTCTCGGTGATGTTTTCCAGCGCCCGGCGCTGAAATCGGCGCATATCGCGCTGATGGATATCGATGAAACCCGGCTGGAAGAGTCACATACCGTGGTACGAAAGCTGATGGATTCCGTCGGCGCGAATGGCGAAATTAGCTGCCATCGTGATCGTAAAACCGCCTTGCGGAACGCCGATTTTGTTGTTGTCGCTTTCCAGATTGGCGGCTACGAGCCCTGCACCGTGACTGACTTTGAAGTCTGTAAACGCCACGGCCTTGAGCAGACCATTGCCGATACGCTGGGGCCGGGAGGCATTATGCGCGCGCTGCGCACCATCCCGCACCTGTGGGCTATCTGCGACGATATGAGCGAGGTCTGCCCGGACGCCACCATGCTTAACTACGTTAATCCGATGGCGATGAACACCTGGGCGATGTACGCCCGCTACCCGCATATCAAGCAGGTGGGTCTGTGCCATTCGGTGCAAGGCACAGCGGAAGAGCTGGCGCGCGACCTTAACCTCGACCCGGCGGATTTACGTTACCGCTGCGCGGGCATTAACCATATGGCGTTCTATCTGTCGCTGGAGAAAAAGCTCGCGGACGGCAGCTACGTCAGTATCTACCCCGACCTGCTGCAGGCCTACGCCGAAGGGCGGGCGCCGAAGCCGAACCTGCATGGCAATCCGCGCTGCGAGAACATCGTCCGCTATGAGATGTTCAAAAAGCTGGGCTACTTTGTCACCGAATCGTCGGAGCATTTCGCCGAATACACGCCATGGTTTATCAAGCCGGGGCGCGACGATCTTATCGCCCGCTATAAAGTGCCGTTGGATGAGTACCCTAAACGCTGCGTCGAGCAGTTGGCCAACTGGCATAAAGAGCTGGAGAGCTATAAGAGCGGCGAGCGTATCGAGGTTAAACCTTCGCGCGAGTATGCCAGCACCATCATGAATGCCATCTGGACCGGCGAGCCAAGCGTGGTGTACGGCAACGTGCGCAACGATAATCTTATCGACAACCTGCCGCAGGGTTGCTGCGTGGAAGCTGCTTGCCTGGTGGACGCCAACGGCATCCAGCCGACGAAAGTAGGCGCGCTGCCGGCGCATCTGGCGGCGCTGATGCAGACCAACATCAACGTGCAGACGCTGCTAACGGAGGCCATCCTGACGGAAAATCGCGATTACGTTTATTACGCCACAATGATGGATCCGCACACCGCCGCGGTGCTGGGGATCGAAGAGATCTACGCGCTGGTGGACGATCTGATCGCCAGCCACGGCGACTGGCTGCCGGCCTGGCTGCACCGTTAATCTTCTCATGCCGCCGGGGGATCTGGCCCGGCGGCGCCTGCCATGCTCTATCAAACGCTAAAGGAGGCGCTGGCGACAGCGACCTGTACCCTATGAGTATTTCAATGACAACAAAGCTCAGCTACGGATTTGGTGCCTTTGGTAAAGATTTCGCTATCGGTATCGTTTACATGTATCTGATGTATTACTACACCGATATTGTTGGCTTATCGGTTGGGGTGGTTGGCACCTTGTTCCTGGTGGCAAGGATCCTCGATGCGATAGCCGATCCGATCATGGGATGGATCGTCAACTGCACGCGATCGCGATGGGGGAAGTTCAAGCCGTGGATCCTGATCGGCACTATCACCAACTCGGTGGTGCTGTATATGCTGTTCAGCGCCCATCACTTCAGCGGCGGGGCGCTACTGGCGTGGGTGTGGCTGACCTACCTGCTGTGGGGCTTCACCTATACCATCATGGATGTGCCGTTCTGGTCGCTGGTGCCGACCATTACCCTTGATAAACGCGAACGTGAACAACTGGTGCCTTACCCGCGCTTTTTCGCCAGCCTTGCCGGGTTTGTGACCGCCGGCGTCACGCTGCCGTTTGTCAGCGCCGTCGGCGGCGCCGATCGCGGCTTCGGTTTCCAGATGTTTACCCTGGTGCTGATTGCCTTTTTCGTAATTTCCACCCTCGTTACCTTGCGCAACGTCCATGAGGTTTACTCGTCGGATAGCGGCGTAAGCGAGGATTCCAGCCATCTCTCACTGCGCCAGATGGTGGCGCTCATCTATAAAAACGATCAGCTGGCCTGCCTGTTGGGCATGGCGCTGGCCTATAACACGGCGGCGAATATCATTGCCGGCTTCGCGATTTATTACTTTACCTACGTGATTGGCAGCGCGGAGATGTTCCCGTATTACATGTCCTATGCGGGGGCGGCGAATTTGCTGACGCTAATCCTGTTCCCACGGCTGGTGAAAGGTCTGTCGCGACGCATTCTGTGGGCGGGGGCATCGATCATGCCGGTGCTGGGCTGCGGCGTACTGTTGCTGATGGCGCTGAGCGGGGTTTACAACATTGCGCTGATTTCGCTGGCTGGAGTGTTGTTGAATATTGGAACCGCGCTGTTCTGGGTGCTGCAGGTCATTATGGTGGCCGATACCGTTGACTACGGCGAATATACGATGAATATCCGCTGCGAAAGTATCGCCTACTCGGTACAGACGCTGGTGGTCAAAGCCGGTTCGGCGTTTGCGGCCTGGTTTATCGCCATCGTGCTCGGTATCATCGGTTACGTGCCGAATGTGGTGCAATCATCCCACACGCTGCTGGGGATGCAGGCGATTATGATTGCGCTGCCGACGATCTTTTTTGCTCTGACGCAGTTTCTCTATTTCCGCTATTACAAACTGAATGGCGATATGTTGCGACGTATTCAGATTCACCTGCTGGATAAATATCGTCGGGTACCGGAAAATGTCATCGAGCCGGAACGGCCGATCGTGGTACCCAATCAGGTGTAAAAAGCGTGCGAAAACCGCTGGCGAAAGAGGGGAGGGATGCTCTCTTTTTGCACAAAAAAAGCGTTTAAAATAGACAGAAATGAAAACTTTTAGTTCTCTTATTTGTCTCTTATAGTTCTCTCTTTGAACTCAATGAGTTAATTGAAATCTCCATTGTTTCTCAAATAAAACTCAGAATTGTCTCTTTTTCGTGCTCTTGCGCTGCTTTTTAACTCTTGCTACTCTTTTTGGGTCTTACATTTTCTCTTATTTGTCTCAGTGATGGAGCAATGCGATGCGCATTTTTATCGATGATGGTTCAACCAATATCAAAATGCTGTGGGAGCAAGATGGCGAAACTTTCACCCATATCAGCCCCAATAGTTTCAAGCGCGGCTGGTCTGCCACCTTCGGCGCCGGGAAGCCATTTAACTACACCGTGGATGATGAAAAGTACTCTTTCGACCTGATCACCCCCGATGCGTTACCCACCAACAATATTGATTGGCAATACAGCCCGTTGAACTCCATCGCTGTTCACCATGCTCTGCTGACCAGCGGCCTCGAACCGCAGGATGTCGAGATTGTGGTCACCCTGCCGCTGACTGAATTTTATGATGAAGATGCGCAATATCGTCTTGATAACATTGATCGTAAGAAAAAGAGCCTGCTGCGCGAAGTTAAACTGAATAAAGGCGTGGTGTTCAATATCACCAAAGTCACCGTGCGTCCGGAATCCATTCCGGCGGGTATCAGCCTGTGCGATGAGCTGAAACCGTCGCATTCGGTGCTGATTGTCGACCTCGGCGGCACCACGCTGGATATTTCGATGGTGGCCGGGCAAATGACCTCGGTTTCGCGTATTTACGGCGACCCGAAGCTGGGCGTATCGCTGGTGACCGACGCCGTTAAGCTGGCGCTGGCGCGGGCGAATACCGATACCTCCAGTTATAACGTTGACCAGATAATCATCAACCGCCACGACGAAGAGTATCTGACCGATAACATCAACGATCCGGATGCGGTATCTGAAGTGAAAAAGGTTATCTCCAACAGCATCGAACGCCTGACGACTCGCGTTCTGACGGCGATTGATAGTTTTAAAGGCTATTCTCACGCCATCGTGATTGGCGGCGGCGCGCCGCTGGTTGCCGATGCGATTCGCGAACGTATGGGTCTGCGCGAAGATCGCTTTGTGGTGGCCGACGAGCCGCAGTTCGCCCTCGTGCGTGGTCTGAAAATTATTGGTTAAGGAGCGTCTATGACTCTGGATCGCAGAAAGGTTCTGATATACCTGCGCCCGGATATCAGCGCCAGCGAGCGCTTTGCGGACGCGAAAATTGAAGCCCATCATCGTGGCGATCGCGGGGATATGTCGCGTACAGCGCTGCTGGCAGGGTTAGCGTTGGGTGAAGTAGATAGCCGGCTGCCGTCAATGCTGGCGGCGCTGCTGGCGGAAGATACGCCACCGGAGACACTGCGTAGAATGCTGGCCTCGTTTCTTGAGATTCAGCCAGCCTCTTCCGCTGCGGCATCTACGCCAGCGGCCGCGCCGGTTAAGGCGCCCGAGCCGCCTGCACCGGTGAGCGAGAGCGTCTCCGCGCGTAATCTCGCCGGCTCGCTGCCGGATTAAGCGCTTATCCCGGCTTTCGCTACGCGCAGCCGGGCTACGGTTTGCGCTGTGAGTGACCTGTAGGCCGGGCAAGGCGGAACGCCGCGACCCGGGAACTCCGCTTAGCTGTGGGTCAAAAAGCGGGCCAGACGCTGCTGCAGTAGCCGATTTTCGCGGGTGAGTCGCGCATTTTCATCCAGCAGCGTCAACGCCACCGCAATCCCCGGCCAGTCCAGCTCCAGCTCGTTACGCAGGCGCACAGCGCGATGCACAATCGTCACCGCGCTGTCGTCAAACAGCCAGGTTTCAGCCTGCGGCTGGTGCGGCTCAATCATCCCTAAGCCGACGATCTCCGTCAGCTCCTCTTGCGACACCCCGGTGCGCAGGCACAACTCGGTGATGGTAAACGTCACTGTTACTTTAGCCATCAGGCTTTCCCCCATGTCTTACGCGGATCGAAGCTGGCTTCGCTTTCGGCGAGTTGCTGCCAGAGCTCACGCGCTTTTTCATCTGGTTTTGGCGGCATAACGATTTTGATGACGGCGAACAAATCGCCGGTGTGGGTTTTGCTTACCAACCCTTTGCCCTTGATGCGCAGCCGTTGTCCCGCCTGGCTACCCGCCGGAATTGTCAGCAGAATGCTCTCTTTTAACGTCGGTACGGTGACTTTCGCCCCCAGCGCGGCTTCCCACGGCGCCAGCGGCAGTACGATCTCCAGGTTATGACCGTTGATGTCGAACAGCGGATGCGGCGCGATGTGAATCACCAGCCACAGATCGCCATTCGGGCCGCCGTTTTCGCCTGGCGTCCCCTGACCTTTCAGGCGAATTCGCTGGCCATCGCTGACCCCCGCCGGAATTTTCACATTCAGCGTTTTCGGCGTTTCACTCTCAACCATGCCGAAGACGTTATAGACCGGCAGCTTGTAGCTGACGGTACGAGTCTGTTCGGCGAGGGTTTCTTCGAGGAACACCGCCACTTCGATTTCGACATCGTGACCGCGCTCGGCGCGCTGGCGGCGGGCGTGATGCGCCTGCTGGCCGAACATCGAGGAGAAGATATCGTCGAAGTCCTGCTGGCTGTAGCTTTGTTCGTGGGCGTGCTGTTGGCGGTTGAACTGCGGATCGTTGCGGTGCTGCCAAAGTTGATCATATTCGGCGCGACGCTGATCGTCTTTGAGAACTTCCCATGCTTCGGCGAGATCTTTGAATTTTGCTTCGGCATCGGGTTCTTTGCTGACGTCGGGGTGATATTTACGAGCCAAACGGCGATAGGCGGTCTTGATGGTTTTCAGATCGTCCGTTGGCTTAACCCCTAGAATGGTATAATAATCCTTTAATTCCATGGTGTTATCTCATTTATGCTCAAAAATCTGGTCACAGAATCCCTGGATCAGGCGGCTCTATTAAGAGTAGGGCAAATGAGAAAGGGTGGCGGAGAAAAGTGGCAAAAACTTGACGCCGTCGGGGATGACGGCATCCAGTGATTATTCTGGGGTGCCGGAGCGGTAGTTGCGCCGCCATCCTTCCAGCAGCACCAGCGCCGCACCAATGGCCCCGGCAACAAAATGTAGATAATTCGGGGAGTTGGGGAACAGCTGAACAAAGGTCGGGTCGGTTATCATCATTGAACCGGCAATCCAGCCAATCAACGCGCCGCCCAGCAATACGACCGAGGGAAAGCGAGTCAGTATGGCCAACACCAGCTTACTGCCCGCGACAATAATCGGGATGCTGATTAATACCCCCAGCGCCACCAGCAGGAGATGGCCTTTACCGGCGGCTGCCACGGCTAGCACGTTATCCAGCGACATGATCACATCGGCGACGGTGATGGTGACGGCGGTGCGCCACAGGCTACTGGAGCTGCTGATATCGCTCTCTTCTTCCTCGTTGGCGACCAGCTTAATGCCAATCCACAGTAGCAGTAACGCGCCGACGATTTTTAGCCACGGCAACGACAACAAATAAATCGCCACCGCCAGCAGCGCGACCCGGGCGATAATCGCGCCGAGAGTACCGATAACAATGGCTTTGGTGCGCAGATGCGCCGGCAACTTGCGGCAGGCCATGGCGATGACCACCGCGTTATCGCCGCCTAATAACAAATCGATGGCGATGATTTGTAGCAAAATAACGGCGAAGTCCCACTGACTCAATATTTCGTTCATGCCTGGCTCGTATTGCAAATAATGTCGATCAAAAAAGATGGGCGCAGGGTACTCCCGTTCTTCGCCCCTGACCACCCTTCAGGCCGTAGGGGGAATCGCGGCGTCTGACAAATAAAGTTACGAATCAATGCATAGACTGACAATGATTCGCCGCCAAAGGATGATATTTTGTCCGATTAGGCTCACCTGCCGTCTACTTTTTCGTAAGGACTTTTCAATATGTCTGGCATCAAGAATCTACTTATTCTCGCCCTGGCGGGCGCTTCCCTGCTGCCGGCGCTGGCCAGCGCCGCTGACGCGCCGGCCGCGACGTTCACCGCGGAGCAGGAAGCGCGTATCGGCAAAATCGCCGCTGACTACCTGGTCGCCCATCCGGAAGTGCTATTGCAGGCCAGCCAAAAGCTGCAGCAAATTCAGGCGGAGCAGCAGGCCAGCGCCGCTACCCAGGCGGTAATCAAGAATGCCGACAAGCTGACGCAGGATAAGGCCACGCCAACCTACGGCCCGGCTAACGGTAAAGTCACCGTTATCGAGTTCTTCGATTATCAATGCATCTACTGTAGCCGCCTCGCGCCGGTTATGGAGCAGGTGATTAAAGACCATCCGCAAACCCGTTTTGCTTTCAAAGAGTGGCCGATTTTCGGCAGCCGCTGGGCAACTTCGCTGGATGCGGCGAAAACCGGCCTGCAGATTTATCAGCAGAAAGGGGCAGAAGCCTATCTGACTTACCACAACGGCGTTTACGCCACCGGGCATAACGAAGGCAAACTGACGGCGGCGGACATCCAACAGCAGGCGAAAAAGGTGAACTTTGACGCCAAAAAAGCGGCGGACGTCGAACCGGCGCTGGAAAACATTAACCAGCTGGCGCAGGAGATTGGCTTAAGCGGTACGCCTGGCGTGATAGTCATGCCGACAACCGGCGCAACCGAAGCGACCATTACCGTCTTCCCGGGACTGGCCGACAAAGCCTCGCTGGATGCGGCGATTAAGAAAGCCGGCGGTAACTAATTTCACCGTCCCGTAAGCACAAAGGCCGCAAGCGATGCGGCCTTTTTTGTGGTTCCGTTAGCGTTCGTCTTCCTCGCTCTGATTGATTTTTAAATCAATGATTCTGCCAATCTGGTCGTGATATACCGTCAGCAGGTTATATTGGCTCATCTCGGAAATGATTTGCGGTGCGATATTAAAGCTCTCCGCTAGCTCTTCATGACGTAGCGAGGCCATGCTGCCGTGCCGCCGGGCGTTATAACGGCGTAGATTGTACTGATACCACAAAATCAGCAGCCAGCCGTTAATTGCTGCTACCAGTAAATAGACCAGTACGGTATTAAACGACGCCATAATCGCGTCCCAGCTGTCGTTACCGTGCTGGGTAAACTGCATCAGCAAATTGGCATACAGAAAAAAGGCGAAGCCGGCCCACGCGATAGCGGTTAATACGCCGTCAAAGATGCGCGGCAACACGCGATGCTCGGTTAAGATCAGGGTTTGTTCGTTCATGACATTCTTCCTTTACCTCTATCGGGGCTGACCCAGCGAGCCCTGGCGCGTTTACGTTTCAACATGACTTTAGGGAAGGCAACGATGGTGGTTAACAGGCCAATCATCCAGTACACCATCGGAAACCAGATCACCCAGAACAGCGAGCCGGCGACGCCGCGTTCATAGCGCCGTTCGATGTACAGACTGGCGATAAACTGCAGCAGACACATCACCCCCAGCAGCAGCCCGGTAAATTCCGGCGGAAAAAGGCTGCGGACGGTCAGATTCTCCGGCAGCGGGGCAAAATGGCTGGCGATGAACAGCAAAATGGTGACCGCATAGGCGAAGGCCCACAGCGTGGAGAGGGCATATTCGAGAAACAGCGGCCACATCCGGTGATGCTCCCAGCGAAA
This sequence comes from Klebsiella sp. 141203, assembly GCF_032601985.1. Lineage (NCBI taxonomy): Bacteria > Pseudomonadati > Pseudomonadota > Gammaproteobacteria > Enterobacterales > Enterobacteriaceae > Klebsiella > Klebsiella sp. 141203. The sequence continues at coordinate 29,318 of NZ_JAQIRL010000008.1, forward strand.
CAGGCGGCGCAGATTGACCAGAAAAACCTCGGCGCCGCCTTGCGCCCAGCGTAACCGCTGTTTCCACAGCCCCTTCAGCGTCTCCGGCATCAGGATCCAGCACAGCGCTCGCGGCTCGAAGAAAATCGCCCAATGGCGCAGCTGCAGCTTCCAACTGATATCGATATCTTCGGTGATCATATCCGGGCTCCAGTAGCCGACGTCCGCCAGCGCCTGGCGACGAAAAGCGGCAATCACACCGGAGACGGTAAACACCCGGCCGTAAATACGCTGGGTGCGCTTAATCAGCCCGATTATCGAAGAGAATTCGCCGACCTGAATGCGGCCAATCAGCGTCGAGCGGGTACGAATTCGCGGGTTGCCGGTCACCGCGCCGACGTGGGGATACTGAATCAGCGGCGCTACCAGGTAGGCGGCGGTATCACGGTCGAGCAGGGCATCGCCGTCGATGCACACCAGCAAGTCCCCACGCGCGGCGGCAGCGCCGGCTTTCAGCGCTACCGCTTTCCCCTGATTTTCGGCTAGATGAATCACCCGCAGCAGGTCGTACTCTTCCGCCAGTTGATTCAGCACCCTGGCGGTATCGTCGGAGGAGCCGTCGTTGATGGCGATCACCTCAATGTTGCGATAGCGCTGAGCCAGCGCGGCTTCGATGGTCTCGCGGGCATTTTTCTCCTCGTTAAAGCAGGGAATCAAAATAGAGATCAGCGGATCGCCGTCGAGTTTCGGCGGCGGCGTCTCTTTACCCCACGGCCAGTGGCGTTCCAGTTGAAACCAGAAGTAGAGCCCGCCGGTTATCCACAGCACCGACATAAACAGCGGCCAGAAGAAGACGAAATCAAGTATCAACTCGCCGGTGAAAACGGCGGCCACGCCCAGCGGTAGCCCGAAAACCAGGCATAAAATCGAAAATGCGATAATGCGATCAGTCATTGTTGGGATACCAGTACGATGAAAACAGGGGCCTGATTTTTGAGATATCAGGCTGATTATTAAGAAAATCGTCGGGGTAGTAGCCGTAATTGTTGACGCCGTTGAGCTGTAATGTCCGCATCCAGTCGACCAGCTGTTGGTCAGGGATGGCGTTTTGCTGCGGGAGACTCCAGTCTTTAGCCTGTAGCTCAAAAATGGTTTTCTTCAGTGCGCCCGGCCTGGCGCTGACGGCGCGCACCAGACGCGCCAGCCACGCATCGCTTTCCGCAACCGGAACGGATTCCATCAGCGGCATCGCCATCGGCACCGTCCAGTCGTAGGCCGTCAGAAAATCATCCAGATTCTGCGCGAACCAGGCCTCGCTTTCCGGTTGCAGGATCGGCAGGGCGAAGATATTGCGCGCGGTTCTCACCTGCGGGCCGCGAATCGCTTTCACGCTCTGGCTGAGCGTGCGGGTGAAGTCGATAAGCGTCTGACTTTTAAATCGCGTCCAGGCGTGCAGCGTGGCGGGGTTTTGGCGGATCTGCGCGATATCCTCCCGATGGCCCGCCGCACGCCAGGCAGCCATCGCCCCGGCGCCGGCATCTTCGTAATCCGTCAGTACCGCGTCGTCGTGGAACAGCACGCCGTCAAAGGTCGCGTAGCGGGCAAGGTCCTGATAAATATCGCGGATCTCGTCGCGCACCTGGCTATTCCATGGCGACAGACGTACATAGGGGTGAGTAGCCTGGCGCAGCGTGTTGCTTTGTGCATCCCAGCGCTGTACGCGCGGTAGCGAACCGTCCAGATCGAACGCCAGCACTGGCATCCACGCATACACTTTGGCGCCGCCGCGCGTCTGCAATTGCCAGGCGACGAAATTAAACAGATCGGCGCGCATCGGCAGGCGGCGGTTGGGGAAGTAGAGCGCTTTCACCGTGCCGTCGCCGAGCGGATCGGAAAAGGCCTGTAGGAAAACGTGAGTGATTTTCATGTCATAGACGCGCTGGATCAGCTTATCGATATTTTTGCGCTGCTGAGCCGGGTCTTTATCGTAGACATAATCGAGATCGACGTGCATCACCCGAACCGGTTCACGCTCCTGGATTTGCGTCACCTGGCTGGCGAAGGCCTTGATCGACGGGTTACCGGAGATAAGCAGACGGGGAATGTTATCCAGATCGCGCACGTCGCCCAGACCATCGCCTAGGGTAAACGCCAGTTGATAGCCGCGATTTTTGGCAATAGCCAGCGATGTGCCGTTGGCCGCGCCGTAGGGCCATACCCAGGCGCGCGGCGCTTTGCCGGTGACGTCGGCGATTTTGTCGCTCACTTTGCGCACGTCGGCATCGATGCGCTGGTGAAACTGCTGGTCGCTTTCGTAGCGCCCACTGGCCTTATCATAAAAGCGGTTGGCAACCGCCGGTTCGCGGCTACCCTGTGGATTGGCCTGAATACCATAGTGCGAAGCCCAGGTATGCGCGCCGATTTCAACCAGAGGTGATTGCGCGAGCTCGCGCACCATCTCCCAGGTGGCGAAACGTTCGCGCGGGGTCATCAGACCGCCGAAATCGACTTTTTTCTGCTCCGGCGTATCGACCCAACTGCCTACCGGCGCCCACAGTGCCGGGACGTTCCAGGCTTTTAACAGCGGCCAGACCCGGGTGTAAAAACTGCTGTAGCCATCATCGAAACTCAGCAGAAATGCCTTCGGCGGCAGTGTGATTAACCCCGCGTTGGCGTCGAGAATATTTTGCACGCTGATGGCCTTATAACCATTGTGCAGCAGCCAGCCGATTTGATCGTTGAGCGCGCTGGTACGCACCGCCAGATAGCGCTGATCGGCGGCATCGTCTTCTACATCGTGATAGGCCAGTACCAAAAACTTATTATGCGGCCAGGGCTTATTCGCCTCCGGTTGCGGCCGCGCGTCCGGCGGCAGAAAAGGAATCGTCTCTGCGCGAAGCGCGCAGGTCATCAGGAGCCAGCCGATAACCATCAGGCTGATGCGGATACTTTTGTTGACCATGTTTATCCTTAAAACCGTAAATTCGCATCAAGGGCAATGGAGAGATTGCTTTCGCGTTTGCCGTCGTAAGGGCGCTTGTCCCAGTTCAGCATCACGCCGGTGTCGATCACGTTGTTCCAGCGAATACGCTGGCCGTAGCCGAGCATGGCGATAGCGCCGGCCGAATATGCTTTTTGCCAGTAGGCGCCGCCGCCTGCCGCAAGCTGCTGGCTCCAGACGGTATCGTAGTGCTGATACATGACGTGATCGGCGACCAGCGCCGAGGTGGCGGCGAAGTCGCGTTTCGGGTTGTAGTACAGGGTATCCGTCCGGCTGTTGGCGCTGGCGGAAAGCCCAGGTTCCAGATCGAGCGTGATGGTTGGCGATTGCCAGAGCCGCTCTTTGCCGGTGAAGGTGTATTCCTGACGACGGTTGTGGTCGGAGAAGCGGCTGGCGGCGGCGCTAAAGCGATATTCGCGTCGCTCGTTTTGATACCAGCGAACCCATCCCTCGCCGCGGTTGGCGCTGATACCATTGCGCAGCGCGCGCAGCGGCGTCTGGCGCGACAGGCGTTCGACCTCGCCGCCAATCTGCCAGCGATCGTTGAAACTTTGCCAGGCGGAAAGCCGGGCGCCGGGTTTGTTGTCGCCGGCAAAATTGTTGTTGGAGATTTCCAGTTCAGCCCAGGCATCACGCGGGCGCCATTCGATGCCGCCAAAGAGCTGGCGGCTGGAGCCTTTTCCTTCATCAAAATTCCCTTTGGCGAAGCGATTACCGGCGAAAAGCCGCCAGTTATCAGCGATTGGCGGGCCGTAAATCGCTGCATCCCAGCTAAAGTCGTGGCTACCGCTGACCGGGTTATCCGAGTGGATCCCCTGAATACTGTTGAGACGCAATTCCGACATATGGTGCACCTCGCGAGCGCGAGCTAATTTTTGCGTGCTCAGGTCTTCAGGGCTGCGCGCCAGCAGGTCATCGGTTAATAGCTCCATCTGCCGCCACTCCTGAAGATCCATCGCCACGTAGGCCTGCTGGCGTTCGAGGGGAATATTCGACGGCTCCAACGCTTCCGCCGCTTTCAGTTCCCGTTCGGCGGCGCGGGGTAAACCGCGCGCCTGCAGTATCGCCGCGTAGTCAATGCGCAGCCCCTGATTACCGGGCGCGGTAGCGGCCAGTCGGCGGGAGAGACGCTCGGCTTCCGGCAATGCGTTAGTACTCAGTAAATACTGTACCTTCAGCGATTGGGCGTTTAGCCACGGGTCGTTTGGCTGCGGCGTCGGCGAGCCGTAAAGGCGGCGGGTGTAGGGAACACCGTTAGTCACTTTGGCGAGATAGTCGCGGGCGGCCTGATACTGGCCGCTGTCCAGCAGCGCGTAAAATAACTCATGCTGATCATCTTGCGGATCAGGGCGATAAAGGGGATGTTGGCGGGCGATCGCCTGCGCGGCCCCGACGTTCTGTTGCGCAAGATAAGAGGAGATAACCCAGCCGATGGCCCAGTCAGGAACGGGCTGCTGAGCGGCGGTCAGCGACTGATATTCACTGATGACCTGAGTGTAATAGCCGCGGGTGTATAGCGCGCCGAGGCGGTCAATACGCGCGCGGGCAAGATCCTCTGCGGCCTGCGGATCCTGACGCCAGCGGGCGAACAGCGCGTCGTAGCGGTTGAGCGCCATTTGCGCCAGGCGAAAGCGCTCCTGTTCACCGCGGGCAGGGGTGTCCGCCAGCCGTACCCACTCCGCCGCTGCGTCCATTTCCAGCTTTCGCTGCTGCGCGGGCGTTAAGGTGGTTTTGGCTGACCATTGCAGCGCAGGCGAATTGATGCGATTGCTGCTCAGGCTTTCAATCAGGCTATTGAGCGTCTCTCTGTTTTGCGGCGCGAGCTCCTGCGCGCGCATATCGGTGAGCAGCTGGTCCCAGCTTTTTCCCTGACGTAAATAGACGTAGGAGAGCGTCTGCAGGTGAGCGGCGCTGGGTGTGGTGGCGACTAAGCGGCGGGCTTCACTTAGCGCCTGCCCGTCATGGCGCGCATCGGCCAGCGTTTTAATCCGGCCAATAAGATAATCGTCGTTCTTCGGCTGTTGGCTGAGCGCTTGATCCCAAAGCGCCAGCGCCGAAGACCACCGTTTTTGATTACGGTAAGCCTGCGCCGCTGCCGCCGTACCGCGTGCCGGTAGCGCCATATAAACCTGATAACGCTGCCAGACCTGGATAACTTCTTCATCACGTCCAGCCCAGGAGGCAATTTGTAGCCAGTCGGCGACTTGCTCAGGCGTCAAGGCATGTTGTTGCTGATACTGCTGAAGATAATCGAGAAAAGGAGAGTAATTACCTTCACGCGCCTGTAGTACATGCTGTTCATATATCGACTCAGCCCCCTGAGCCAGAATAGGCGTTAACAACAATAAACTAATTGAAAGCGAGAATGTCGTGCGGCGATAAAAGAATAACTTATTGAAACGAGTTGATCTTCCCATAACTATTTACCATATGTCCATCAAGAATCCATTGCACAACACGTCGGCCTTTTAGCTGAATGCAAAAGGATGGGGTAATGAGTTTTTACCTGACGGTACGCGGCTGCGATTACTTATTTAAGGTAATAAAATATCTCCTCGCGATAACGGGGTGGCGATTAATGTACACCTGATATGTTTGCCTGAAAATATGTCAAATAATAGACCTGTGGTTTTAAGATAAATCTGGAAATTGTCCTTTTATACAATAATTAATTGTCTGATGTTACGCATAACTAACTGAATTGGAATAAGTTAAGGTGAGTCCGAAATTCTGTTTTAATGTTTTTGGTTCGCTTTTCCATGCATAATGTTAGGCTGTTGCTGTAGATATTTAAGACGATTTTTGACAAAAATTCTCAATAGTGGAAAAGCTTCTTTTTTGTGCGAGTTTTTTATTTATAATTAGCCGAAGGGCAGATAATTAGGAAATGACGTAAGAGTCGTGGAGTGGAGCATTCACTATAGATGGAGAGGTTGGAGGTTTACTAAAACGACAAACACATGCTTTATTTTGCTCGCCATAGTCAGCACGCCACCAGGCGCTGTGCATATTCTCCCTGGAGGGGTTTTGTTGCTTTATTGTTAAAGGGATGATTTGTGGCAACGACAATGTTTTTAGTTACTCAGGATCACTATCTCTTTGAAGGGGTAAGAATTTTCTTTCCAGATATCATCCAGTTACATTCGATTGAGCATAAGCTTTTTGAGAGTGATGCCGAGGAGTTTTCGGTGCTGGTGGATAGTCGGGCACCGCTTTGTTTTTATGATTATCTTATTCCTGGCGCAGCGGAAGCGGGTAAACGTATCTGCTGTATTATGCTTGATATGCGCCATCGGGAAGAGCATTTGCTGAGCTTAAAGTGGTTTCTCAACATGTCTTTGACGCCTACGGATATGGCTAATTTATTTAGCCTGTTTCTTGATGTGAAGAGTAAGCGGCTGACCCGAGAATGGCTCAAGAATTTCAGCCTGAAACCACAGGAACATATGACGTTGACTTTGCTCAGGGCCGGAATGACCATGGATCAAATTGCCGGGGTGCTTAATACTTCAGTGAAAAGCCTGTATCGTAAACGCATTGAGCTTTATGAACGTCTGGGACTGGCCAACTTTAATGAGGCCTGTTTGTTTATCTTTAAAAATAGACTGCTGGAGTGTCCCGCGCAGAAGCGATAAAAAGGGAAATGAATACAGAGTAAGGTATCTACTACAAGCTACTCAACAACGGTATTATGTTAATTTAATCAATCATTGATAGGTATAACCGTAGTTCAGGAATAACTCAGATGATAATCCGCGGTATATGATAAAAATGCTCTTTGGAAGTACTTACTGCTTCGGCAGTTTTAATGCACACAGCAATTAATATTATAAATGTCCTCAATATTGAGCTGGCATAGATTTATCGTGGATCAAATTATCGGGGTTTTCTTTCATTATTTCTTCGGATGGCGTGGTTATATTTATATACGCAAATTAGCTAGCATATGTGAGAGAAATTATCGAATGATCAAGGACAGTATTGCCGAGTCTCTGGAAGCCCGTGGATTGTACCGTCGGGCCGCTTCGCGCTGGGTGGATGTGATGCAGACGTGTGTCGATGATAATGACCGTGAATGGATTAGGATGCACCGCAATAAATGCCTGAAAAAAGCGAAGCTGCCGCCGGCGCGTAAAGAAGAGTTTGCTGACATCCACAAGGCAGCCAGAGAAACGCAGTACCGTATGGGAATTGCCAAGCCGAATGGGGAAGTGTTCCGCCTTCCCGCTAAGAAGAAAGCGACGCGGCGCTAGCGTTTTCAGCGACATCTTGCTGAATCAGACCAAACCGATAGTGTGGTGAGGAAGCCGCGGGTTACTGATGGCCTGTCGGCTCCGCCTCATTCAGGGAATGACTAATTCTATCTCTTACCCGTTTCAGGAAGCTAAGGGCATCTGTTCCCCACAGGTGAGGGTCAAAGTCTGAACCATAGCGCATCCTGAATTCCTCTTCCGGGTTATCTGCTTCTTTCAGCAGAAGGTCAATGTCTGCGATAAGACCATACTTCATGGCGAGATGACTATCGGCGATAAATGCGTCAATTTTGGGGGCGATCTCATCACTATCATCGATAAGGTCATAATCCTGCCCGAAGTAAACCGTGATAAAGCTGTTAAGTTCATTCAGGTTCATTTTTGTCATGTACAAACCGTGTTCAGGGTAGAGGAAAGGCTGTCAATATCGTCGGATGAAGTGAGATAATTGGAGAATACCATAAGCGATGGACATTGAATGCCTGATGGCGCTGCGCTTATCAGGCCTACGGTATGCAGTCGACGTTGAACAGCGCGCTTGTCGCGCTGGCCCCGAAGGGGTGAGCCGCGTTGCGGCGAATAATCGAACGCAGTTCGATGGAGAGTCCGGTCGCAGAAAAGCAAAAACCCGCCTTTTGGGCGGGTTCTTTAAATAGTGGTGCCCGGACTCGGAATCGAACCAAGGACACGGGGATTTTCAATCCCTTCGCAGGTGTTAATCGGATGTAAAAGAGCGTTTGTACGTTACATGAGTGAACGTACAAACTATGAAAATTTTACCCGTTATTTCCCCAAAAGGCGGTGAAGGTAAATCGACTTTCGCTGCTTACCTCGCTGGTTTTCTTGCCGATGCTGGTGTGAAGACACTTCTTATTGATGCCGACTGGACCCAGCCAACGGCCAGCAGCATTTTTGCTCTTAATAAAGAAGCGCCGTTCGGACTGTATGAGCTTCTCATGCAGACGATCCCCGACCCAGTTCAGGCTATTTCTCAGACCTCAATTGATAATCTGGACCTTATTTATTCAAACGATCCGGATGAACTTCTGCCGACAGCGATGCTACACGCGGCAGACGGTCGTATCCGCTTAAGGAATATTCTTCAGCATCCTGCCTTTGCCCGCTATGGGGCAATTATTGTCGACTCCAAAGGTGCTACCGGGGTGATGACTGAGCTTTCTATACTTGCGTCAACCGGCCGCGTCATGGGCGTTGTGAAACCCATACTTCCCGACGTTCGCGAGTTTATTCGCGGTTCCCTGCATATGTTTTCCCGCCTCAAAACCTACGAAAATTACGGTATACACCTGCCCGACATCTCTATTCTCGTGAACTGCTTCGAAAATACGCTTCTTGACCGGGAGGCGATGGACAGTCTCTCAAAAATTATCAGCGAGAAGCTGTATGACAGCAGTGTATTGGGAGAGCGAAATATGTTCAGTCTGCTCGATACCTGTATTGAGCAACTGGATATCTTCAAACTGGGCCATGTTAAGTCACAGCCGGTTCACCGGCTTGAATATAAAACCCGACGTAAGGGACCTGCGGCGGCAGATACCATGCACAGCCTTGCCTGCGAATTGTTTCCTGAGTGGAAAGCGTTCTTTGATGACGTCCTTTCCCGGGAGGTTCGCGTATGAACCGTAATCAAATTTGGCGTGTCGTTGCTTATTCCACTGATACATACAAGGGGCATGAAGAGGTTCATGTGTTTGTTGATGCTCCTGATTACGAAACAGCAAATGAGCGTATTTACGAGCGTCTGGCTGAGGAATGGGGTCTTCCGAGGGGGTTTATTGATATATACAACCTGTGGAATGAATCAGAACTTCGCGATATGTCCATTGGATCCCCCGAACCTGCCGGGCTGCCATTGCTGGAGTCTGGAGGCGGGAATGGAGAGGTGTATTACGATCGGGAGCCTTTGATTCTGGTTGCGTCTGCCCGCCTGCGTAAAGTACTGGAGTGTGCGCTGCAGGAGGTGCCAGCATGAGCAACATGACTATCAATGCCATTCTGACGCAGCTTCTGGAGCGACAGCCTTATGACGATAAGCCCGTTGGAACTGAACCAGCAACCTGTGTTGGATGCGGTTGTACAGACAATAACGCCTGCGTGAACGAATACCGTGAAACCTGCTACTGGCTTAAGGTGAATCGTGAAACAGGACTGGGGGTTTGTTCCTGTTGTCCTGAGTTCCTGAGCCACCCTTGCACGCCAGATTTCGACTGAGGAGGGGATATGGATAAAACAAATATTCCCCACTCGGCAGAAGCAGAGCAGGCCGTTCTGGGCGGATTAATGCTGGATAACGACCGCTGGGATGAAGTGGTTTTATTGCTGGCACCGGATGATTTCTTTGTGGGCTGGCACCGCGCCATTTACCGGGCAATGGCTGAGCTGGTCGGTGAAAGCCTGCCGCTGGATCTGATTACGCTCTCTGACCGGATGGAGAATGCTGGTTTGCTGGAGCAGGTTGGCGGCTTTGCTTATCTGGCAGAGTTGAGCAAGAACACGCCATCCGCTGCCAATATTCTGGCATATGCGGGGGTGGTGGCGGAAAAAAGCCGGCTACGCAAGCTGCAGAGCGTCGGCAATATGCTGGTCACTGACGTGCAGGCGTTGAATGCGCGTTCTTCTGACGTTCTGGAGGTAGCTGAGAACCAGCTGTTCTGCATTGCTGAGCAGGGCATGCTGCAGGCAGGTACTGAAACCACCATAAACGATGCCATGGACACGCTGGTCAGCCGGCTTGAAGCCATGATGGCGCTGGATGGTCTGACCGGTACGCCAACCGGTTTCAGTCAACTGGACGAGATGACCTGCGGCCTTCAGCCGGGCGATCTGGTTTTACTGGCCGCACGTCCATCGATGGGGAAAACCGCTCTGGCGCTGGCGACATGTGCCGCAGCTGTACGGGGAAAACCGGATGATTACGTTTTTGTCTACAGCATGGAAATGCCGGAAGAACAGCTCTCCATGCGTCTGATGTCTATGGAAGGGCGGGTTGAACTCAGCAGGCTTCGTAGTGCATCACTGGGTGATGAAGAATGGGTCCGTCTTTCACAGGCTATGAAGGAGATTATTCAGTGGAACAATCGTCTGATTATTGATGACACAAGTTATCAGACACCGGCAACCTTACGCGCCCGTACCCGCCGTTATGTCCGTAAGTACGGCAATCCCGCCCTCATTATGGTCGATTACCTGCAACTGATCCGCTCCCCCGAACAGGAAAACCGGACGCAGGAAATTGCCGAAATATCGCGCTCCCTGAAGGCGATGGGCAAGGAGTTCGGGTGTCCCGTGCTGGCGCTTTCTCAGCTCAATCGTCAGGTGGAACAGCGGGCGGATAAACGTCCCAATAACGGCGATTTGCGTGATTCGGGGGCACTGGAACAGGATGCCGACCTCATTATGTTTATCTACCGGGATGAGGTGTATAACCCGGGCACAATGACGCCGGGTGTGGCAGAAATCATTATCGGTAAGCAGCGTCAGGGGCCAACCGGAACGGTGAAAGTGCAGTTTGACGGCCGCTATACGCTTTTTTCCGAATATCAGGAAGGGGGATATGACCTCGGGTACCACAGGACAGGAGGTCGGGCATGAGCCGTAACCGCACGAATATCGGGGCGTCCATGCTCCAGCCGGGCCGCAGAGCCTCAGGGAGCGTTGAGAGTACACCGGTGGTTGAAATGCCGATGGTACTGACGATTGAACAGCTGGAGCCGAACCCGGATAACCCGCGAACATCGCGTAATCCACGTTATGACGAGATAAAAGCGTCAATTAAAGCCCGCGGGCTGGACACGGTACCAAAAGTCACCCGCGATCCGGATGGCGATCCGAATAAATACATTTTCAGTGATGGCGGTAACACCCGTTATCAGATACTGACGGAACTGTGGCAGGAAACGGGGGAAGAGCGATTTTTCCGCATCCATGTGCTCGTGAAACCCTGGCCCGGAAGGCTCCAGTGTGTGATTGGTCATCTTGCTGAGAATGAAGTCCGTGGCGATTTGTCCTTTATTGAAAAGGCCAGGGGGATCCATAAGGCGCGGATTATCTATGAAGAACAACTGGGAAAATCAGTTTCTCTGCGCGAATTATCCACTTTGTTAACCAGTGAAGGCCTGCCTGTTCATAATTCGACAATCAGCCGGATGGAAGATGCCCTGAAGTACCTCTTCCCCTGGATGCCGGACCTCCTTGAATCCGGGCTTGGCGCTCCACAAATCAGGCTATTGCTTGCCTTGCGCCAGGATGCGGAGAAAGTCTGGGATCAGTTTTGCCTTCTGTCTGAACGAAGCGATAAATGCTTTACCGATGTATTTGGTGAATGTTGCCGCAAGTTTAATTCCCCCGAACTGTGGTCACCGGAAATGTTCCGCGATGAATTTATTGGTGATCTGCTGCTGGCGCTACCGCATCCGGATCTGAATTATGACCGCTGGGTGATGGAACTGGATCCTGGCGAGCGTAACCGGCGCTATCACTTTGGCGAACCAGAAGAGGCTACCCGTCTTCAGGGAGTGGTGCCATCACCGTTCACTGACGGCATTCAGGATACTGCACCCGAGCCAGATTTTGCCCTGCCGAAAGCACTAACTGAGTCGCCGCCTGCCACGCCAGCGGTTACGGAGGAATGGCCGCAGCAAGATGAAAATTTACGGGTATCGCCAGAGGACAATAAAGAGGCACCTTTGTCTCTTCCGCGCACAGAGGTACAGCCCGATATGTACGGTGGTTCCCCGGTTATTTCGGGTGACGGCATGGGGCCGGGGCTTTCTCCGGACAATGATGAGACGCTTATCTCCATGCTGGCGCCGGGGCTGGAGGATGAGGGAGAGGCCCTGCATCCGGCCTGTCACATTGCCGGAGATGCGATCTGGTCTGTTCCGGCTTATCAGGATGATATCGAACATCTGCAGAATATGGCCTTCATCATGGCGTGGGAACTGGGGGAAAAGCTGGGGTGTGAAGATGAAATCCTGCCAGACCGCGCCAGTAGTCTGTCGCCAGGCTATTGCGCTGCGGGTGACAGCTGCAGCGCACCGGCCGCCTTCCTTTTGTCCCTTGCGGGGTGTTGTCCGGCACAGTGTCCGACAACCGGGATGGATGTTGTGCTGATCGGCGGTTCTGCACAGCAGGATGTGCCAGTTCTTGATGATGAAAATGCCATAAAACTGCTGAGGCTGATGCGTGTCATGCGCCGCCTGCGGGAGCTGCAGCGTGGCGTAACGGCGGTAGAGGAGGCGCATGATGAATAATGACAAACGCCAGGAGCGGCTGGTCAGTCTGGTCAGGAAACTGCTGGAACTGAGCCGAAGCAACAGCAATGCGCATGAAGCCGGACTGGCGCTTTCAAGGGCGCAGCGCCTGATGGAAAAATATGGTATCAGCGAGCTGGACGCCACTCTTTCGTCAGTTCGTGACGTTGCCTCTCAGAGCGCGCCATCAGAGGCCGAAAAGGTGCCTGAGTGGATGACCCGTCTGGCATGGGCGGTTGGTCATGCCTTTGGCTGTCGGCCTTACTTCTCATGGCACAATACATCATCGGGCGACTGTCGACGAACCGTAACATTTTATGGTTTCAGTGAACGGCCTGCCGTGGCGGCTTATGCTTTTGATGTGCTGACCCGCCAGTTGAAAGATGCCACTGCGGTATACCTGAAAACCCAGAGTAAAAAGCTGAAGCTGTCGACCCGCCGAAACCGGGCAGAGCTTTTTCGTGCCGGGTGGGTTGACGGCATGCGTCGCGTCATCACGGTTTTCCGGGTTACAGAACGGGAAACGCAACTGATGACCCGCTGGATGGATAACCAGAATATGAAGGCGGCGACCATCCGGGAACTGAAAAGCTGCCGCGGAGGCGATATTGCCCGCCACCGGGGTTATGAGGCGGGTAAGAACGCCAGGTTGCATCATGGTGTTGAAGGTGAAAATACGGCCGCCATTGGTCACCGGGAGGAACGTACGTCATGACGAAGCATCAACGGGTGTTGCTGTCGGGTACCTCCCATTGTCTGTGGTGCGGTGTGGTATTGGGGCTGCTGGCCGCAGATATGTATCCCGGTGTCGTTCCGGCATTTTCCGGGGCCGTTTTACGGGGGCTGGCTGTTGCCAGCTTCATTTCTGTCCTGCTGTGGATGATGGTGAGTTACCTGGAGGACGTTTCCTGGACGTATATCTGGGGGGCGATGTTCCTGCCTCCGCTGGCCGCATTACTCCTCTGTCATGTGGGCTGGCTGGGTTACAGCTTTATTTTCTGGAAATGGGACTATGATTTTGCTCTCTTCATCCGGGAGGCGGTTCTGCCAGTTGTTTTCCTTGTGTGGGGAGCATGTAACTTCTTAATAGTCCCCTTTATCTTTTTGTTTATCTTGTCTCCCGGAGGTGTTGAGTGACTAATTCCGGTGGTTTATCTCAGGCTGCCAACGGGCTGCTGATGCAGCTGGTGATGGATCTGAAAAGTGGCTATCTCCGTCGCTGTGAGTCGCTGGGGATCAAGCGAGAAGAGATGCAGATGTTGCAGGGACTCTCCCTTGAGGAGCTGCATTATCTCGCGAACAGCGAAGTTTCTGTGGTCAGCGTCAGCATCGATCACAGCAATCTGGTCAGCATGCTGCAACGGGCCAGAATGGAGCAAAAGCGCATGCAACGCATCGACCGGGCGCTGGCGCTGGGCAGTTCGATAGAGCTGATGCAGACATTTTTCGGGCTTTCCAGTACAGATGTGGCGGCCCGTCGCAGGATCGCCGGTATCGAAGCCCGATCCGGACGGGGCAATACGCTCGGGGATGAAGACAATGCAGAAATCTGGCGGCTGTGGCAGAAATCAGGCGTTGAAGAAGTGGAAAGCCCGGACGGGCTTGACGTCATGATGCTGGCCGCAGAGCAACTGAATATCCCTCTTACCTCTGTCTGGCATGCTGTGAAAGGATGGCACAGAACCGCACCCCGCCGGTCTGTGGGTCAGTCCCCGAAACCCTCAGTGAGGAAGCGTGCATGAGGATGAAAATCGTTGGCCCCGACCTGTGGGCTTCTCCCGGTGTGCCATCGCAGTGCTGTCGTAAAGCCTTACGGCTGGTCAGTCAGTATCATCGTGGCGATCGTAATTATACCCGGCTTGAGGACCGGGGCTGTGGATACGTCAAGATTAATATTAGTCCGTTCTGGCGTCTGCTCAGTCGTAACGGGGGCAGAACCTGGTTACTGCTGAGTCACGGGCGGTACAACTCAGCGATCCGCAAATAGTATGTTTACCCTGCATCTGTACGCGGATGCAGGCATAAGCATACTGACAGAACAGAATGGCCTGATGGGAGCCATCATAAGGAAGAGGATATGACGCTGCCTGCGGACAGCCTGATAGCGTTTACGCTGGAAAAAATGAATGCCCGTCTGGTGGCTAATCCGCTGCTCGATGACGGACGGGTACGCAGCGGCCTGCTGTTTACGGGGAACATGCATGATGCCATCCCCCGAAGGCTGTTGCTGGATCCACGGCTTTCCCCCCTTGATAAGATGGGCTGGATGATGATCCGCCTGTATGCGCAGAATAATGAAGGCGCGATATTCCCCAGTTATGATGAGCTGCAGGTGCAACTGGCTTCCCCGGGTAAAGGTAAAGCCTCCCGTGAAACCGTTAGCCGGGTGTTGCTGATGTTACGAATAACCGGCTGGCTCAGCCTGTGTAAGCGGGTTCGCGACGATAAAGGGCGGGTTCGCGGCAATATCTACGCGCAACATGACGAGCCCCTGACTTTCCGGGATGCAGAATCACTGGACCCGCGTTTTCTTGATGTTGTTGCCGATGCCTGCCTGAGTAAAAACCGGACGGTCAGTCAGACTGCCCGGGATGTGCTGGACGAGATTAAAAACGATCCCACCATGCGGCACTATCACAGCCATCTGTCTCTGCTTGAAACCCGTCTGGGTCGCCCACAAAATGCCGGTCAGTTAGCAGCGCGGCAGCATTCCTCATTATTAACCCCGAAGCCGGGTTCGGGATCCGAACTCAGTGTAAATCGAATAAAAAACAACCATCAAGAACTGAGTACGGAAACCGAACTCAGTCAGAATCCGATGCGAATAATACAGAGTTCGGATTCCGAACTGCCAGTAAAATCAGTGGATTACGACAGAGTTCGGAAACCGAACCATTACGTACGTAGTTTCACACACAGTGTGAATAAAAAAACGTATGTGGACAATCCGGTTGTGTTGCCTGATGCGCTGAAAGCCGTAGTGTCGCAGGAAGACCAGGCGATGTTGATTCGCCAGCTTCAGGCTCTTCCTGAAGAACAGGCACAACAGGTCCTGTTTGCCCTGCAGAATCTGATGGCCAGGCAGCGAGTAGACAATCCGCTCGGCTGGATGCTGGCGGTAATGAAAAAAGCCCGGGAAGGGACTTTCAGGCCCGTTAAGCAACCGCAATCGGTTCAGCCGGAGACTCAGACGCGACCATGCCGACCTGAACAACAGCCTTTTTCCGCGCCTCCGCGACCTGTGGTAGCTTCTGAAGAGCAGGTCAGGAATTACGTCACCAGTCTGCGGGAACAACTGAGACATAATACCCGATGATTAAAAAGTATACGGTGCTGGCACTGCCAGCAGTGGTCAAAAAGTGTACGGTGTTGGCACTGCCAGCAGTGGTCAAAAAGTGTACGATGCTGGCACTGCCAACAGTGGTCAAAAAGCGTGCGGTACATACTGGCAATGGATAAATCAAAATTTCATCATCTGGCGATCTGGTTTTCAATTGTCCTGCTTCCTCTTGCTGGGGACTATCTCAACCCTGACTGAGATATCGCAACAGCAAGGGGCTATATATGGAAAAGGGTAAAAAGAACGCGGATGCGAAGGTCGGTAATGAAGCATCTTCACCGCGGGCAGGCGCACTACAGTCCGCACTCTCGGTAGAGCTTCATACTCACTATGCCATCAGATTATGGGAAGGGCGTAAGCAAAGTGACAGTAATTCCCGTAGTCTCCATGAGAAAAAACGGCCTGAAATCATTAGTATGCCAAAGGCCATTCAGCGTGCCGGGGTGGCTTCCCGGGATTCAGCAGCAGATAACCCTTATGCTGATATGGTACTGGTGAAGCTGGAAACTACGCTTCACATGGCGTCCAATAAGATCAGTACGATAGTGAATGAACTGGATGTGATTCTGACAGCTGTTCCCAAAGGGATAACGCTTTCTGACATTGCGTCTGCGCATCCTCTGAATATCAGCGTTTACAGTCGTTCCCCCCTGGGGTACCGGTGCGTATGGCTTCTGGTCGGTTACGACCAACTGGCAATGAAAGCGTTTCAGGCTTTCCATTATGGGCTGATTTCACGCGCTCAGCGCGATCAATATCTCAACAGAGGCGGACATGCGGTCAGACAGGTTTATGGGGCTATTCAGCCTTATTACACCGTGGCGGTTAACCGGAGTGACATTATTAATCTGACCGCCCGCGGGAAAGAGGCCCTGGCGCGGTTGGGTGAACCCGATCCGGATATTTTCTCCGGTAAAAAGCGATCTTCTTTTTCATCGCCTCTGCGGGAACACTCTGTTCGCCAGAGCGAAAAGCGCTGAGAGGGGGTGAGACATGCAGCTTTATCTGTGTGAGAAACCGTCTCAGGCGAAAGATATTGCGCGGGTTCTCGGCATCAGTAAACGGGGACAGGGATTTATCAGCGGTGGCAATATCACCGTCACCTGGGCCATTGGTCATCTGTTGGAGCAGGCCAGCCCGGATGCTTATGGCGAACAGTTTGGTAAACCCTGGCGGGCCGATGTGCTCCCGGTTTTACCTGATAACTGGAAAATGGTCGTCAAACCCCAGACCCGGGATCAGTTTACGGTTATCAGTAAGCTGCTGAAGCAGGCCGGAGAGGTGATTATTGCCACCGATGCTGACCGGGAAGGTGAGGTTATTGCCCGTGAGCTGCTGGCGTATTGTGGATATCGTGGCAAAGTACGTCGGCTATGGTTATCTGCGCTGGACGAAGCCAGCGTCCGGGAGGCGCTGGCCGGTATTCTTCCCGGGGAAAATACGGCAAAACTGTATGACGCCGGGCTGGGGCGCAGCAGGGCGGACTGGCTTATCGGCATGAATCTGACCCGCTTGTATACTCTGATAGCTCGTGAATCCGGTGTTTCCGATGTACTGTCTGTTGGGCGGGTTCAGACACCGACGCTGGCCATTGTGGTTAACCGTGATAAAGAAATCGCTGATTTTGTCCCGGTTCCATGGTGGCAGGTGCAGGCTCTCCTTGAGAAAGACGGCGTGCGTTTCAGGGCGACCTGGCAGGCGGCGACGCAGTACTGCGATGACGAAAAGCGCTGTGTGAATCAGCAGGCGGCGAAAGCCGTTGGACAACTCTGCCAGCAGCAGAAAGGTGCAACGGTTCTGGACGTGAATCAGAAGCGCGATAAAACACCGGCGCCACTTTGCTTCGATCTGGGAACGCTGCAGCAGGTCTGCTCTCGTAAATTTGGGATGGGGGCTAAAGAGACGCTGGCTGTTGCCCAGTCATTATATGAAACGCATAAAGCGACGACCTATCCGCGAACCGACTGCGGTTATCTTCCGACATCGATGCAGCAGGAAATTCCTGATGTACTGACCGCCGTCGCCAAATCCGATCCGTCAGTTGCACCGGTGCTGGCCCAACTGGACCGCGGGTTTGTCTCCCGGGTCTGGAATGATAAAAAAATCACGGCACACCATGCCATTATTCCCACACGCCAGGCATTTGATCTCTCGCGCCTCAGCGCGGATGAGCTGAAGGTTTATCAGCTTATCCGACAGCATTATTTTGCCCAGTTTTTGCCGTTGCAGGAGTCTGATGTGACCGACGCCTCTTTTAACATAGGCGGGCAGTTGTTCCGGGCCAGAGGGAAAGTCAATGTTGTCACGGGCTGGAAACTGTTATTTCAGAAGGACCATCAGAATGAGCAATCTGAAGATACCAGTGATAACGATGCCGACATGGCGCTGCCACCGTTAAACAAAGGTGACAACTGTATTGTCAATGGCGCAGCGGTGGAAGACAAAAAAACCAGTCCACCTCCCCCGTTTACCGAGGGAACGTTGATTGCTGCGATGAAAAATGCTGCCAGTTTTGTCAGCGACCCGAAGCTGAAAAAAGTGCTGCGCGATAATGCGGGACTGGGAACCGAAGCGACCCGGGCCGGGGTGCTGGAGACGCTTTTCTCCCGTCATTACCTGGAGAAAAAAGGCAAACATATCCATGCCACGCTGCTGGCCAGGGAACTGATAGCGGCGTTGCCTGAAACGCTGACCAGTCCCGGTATGACCGCGCTGTGGGAACAGGCCCTGGACGATATCGCTCAGGGAAAAATGCCGCTGGATACCTTTATGCAAAAACAGCTGCAGTGGACCCGCCATCTGGTTGATAAAGGGCGAAGTGATACAGTGAAAATTACTGCGCCTGTGACACCCCCCTGTCCGGTTTGTAAGGGGCCGACCCGCAAGCGTAAGGGAAAGAATGGTGATTTCTGGGGATGTATTCGTTATCCGGAGTGTAGCGGTATTGTTGCAGGGAAAAATGGCGGGAAGGGCCGGAAAACCGCGCGGGGCAAAAAAACGGCAGCAAAGACGACAGCGGAATTCTCTGCACCGCAATAATGGTTTTGGGTACACCAGGGCAGTAAGTTCTGCTATTGTAAACCCGCTTTGATGCAAAGGTACCCCGCAGGCTACGGGGCTGTCACGGACTTTAACGGGGTCTGATGATAGCCAGGCCCGGCAGGCAGTGAATTGTACGTTCCGACTGGCCTGCAAGACGCATGCACTCCGTGAAAACCGCGTCGGGATAATGTCCTTAATCCCCGGAGAATGATGAGACACCGCAGGTTCTGGTACTGGCCATAAGGGCGTCGGCAACGGCGCCTTTTTTTATTCTGCAACTCGCAGCAGCACCTCATTTGGTTTCTGGTTGACATTCTCGCCGGGCAGTTTAATGATGGTCGTGCTTAATTGTCGTTTTTACGACCACCAATGTTTCAGCGGTCTGTGAGAAACGCCTTCGGGTGGCTGCAAAAGAATTCTCCCGCAGCCTGAAAGGGAGAGCATATCGAATGTGGTACATCTGCGCACCTTTGAAAGCAGATATCGCCAGTACAAGCGCACTATGACGCGGCGATGAAGGTTTCTTAATGACTCACCAGACAGTCGGAATTTAGCTGATTCTGACTCCCCGACGGGAAATACACTCCCGTCCGGGCAGATGTTTTTCTCCGTCGTATCTTATTTTTACCTCCATGGAGAAAACATCATGTCTGCAAATAATCCTGCTTCCGGCAAAACGGAATATTTCAACCTGACCATTAAGGGTCTGGGATATCTCAGCAATATTCGCCAGGTCAATCTTCAGAACGGCTCTTTTCTCAGTTGTGTGATTAACGCGCTGAGTGGTCCGACGGATAACCCGGTATATGTTCGCTTTGATGTTTCCGTTGCCGGCAAAGAAGCGACCAGCCTGATTGGTCGCTGTCAGAAAGCCGTTGATGAGGATAAAAAAGTCCTTATCGGCTTCACCTTAAGTAATCCGTCCACGGATATCTTTACGCTTAACAAAGGCGATCATGCCGGCGAGCAGCGTGTCAGCCTGAAAGCCCGCTTAATAAAAGTGGACTGGATAAAAATAGGCCAGGATATGGTTTATAAGACTGAAAAACCGGACTCCATGCCGCCTCAGAACGGTACTGCTCAGCCCGAATACGCTGAAAATTCTTTCTGAGTTATTTTTACCCTCACCTCCCTGAATAACGGACCTTCCTTCAGGGAGGTCTGTTTTCTTTATTAAGGAAACACATCATGAATAATTCAACAGGAATTCTGGCAGCAGAGTCCGGTTTTACTTTACCTTTGCAGGTGCTCAAAAGCGGTCGCGGTTATTATATCGGTACGGCAAATCATGAGGGACCTGTTTCCCGTGAGTCTGAAGAATACTTCAGTACCCATAAAAAAGCGGTTCAGGCGTTCACCACTGGTGCCTGGACTCAACGTGAGTGGGCATAAGGAGAGAGCATCATGGCTTCACGTGGAATTAACAAAGTCATTCTGGTTGGAAATTTAGGCCAGGATCCTGAAGTGCGCTATATGCCCAACAGTAACGCAGTGACCACGCTATCGATCGCGACTTCAGAGAGCTGGCGCGATAAGCAAACCGGCGAAATGAAAGAGCAGACCGAATGGCACCGTGTTGTGCTGTTCGGCAAACTGGCGGAAGTGGCCAGTGAATATCTGCGTAAAGGCTCACAGGTGTATATTGAAGGCCAGTTACGTACCCGTAAATGGCAGGATCAGCATGGCCAGGATCGTTATTCTACCGAAGTGGTGGTCAACGTGAACGGTAGCATGCAGATGCTGGGTAGTCGTCAGCACTCGGGCAGCTCCTCCTCTCAACACCAGGGCTCTCAACAGCAGGGATGGGGACAACCTCAGCAGCCTGTATCAGGTGGTCAGCCGCCCCAGGTTGGGCCGTCGTCAACCGGAAGCTCTGCTGCCGACATGCCGATGGATTTTGACGACGACATCCCCTTTATCGGGTGTGGCTATGGCGTTAATCACGTGACCATACACGCAATCTGACAGGGAGAATATTGTGCCTACAGTATTAAGGATCGGCGCTTATCGATTCTACTTATACAGCCATGAACCTAATGAACCGGCGCATGTCCATATTGATAAAGGCAATGCAACCGCTAAAATATGGTTACATGATATCAGTGTCGCGCGTAGTGTGGGATTTGCTTCGCACGAGCTTCGTGAATTACAACGTCTGGTTAAAGAATATCAGATAACACTCCGGGAGGCCTGGGATGCTTACTTTACAAAGTGAGAATGATATTCGCGTAATGAATGTCTGTATTGATGATGATCGCCTGACGGTTGATCTCATGGATGGACGCAGTATCTCTGTGCCCGTTGCCTGGTTCCCGCGCCTTGCTGCTGGTACAACTGAGCAGCGACAAAACTGGGAGCTGTGTGGTGCTGGTTATGGTATCCACTGGCCTGAACTGGATGAGGACCTGAGTACCGAAGGGCTGCTTCGTGGTGCTAAAGGTGCGATTCCACGACATTAACCGGTGTAATTTGACAAACAGAACGCTGACCTTACGGTCGGCGTTTTTTTTCATCTGTGGAAAATCAGTTGTTAATTGAGTGAATGCGGGGGGATTTCGCACAGTGAGGCCTGTTAATCACTGTAAAGGAAACCCCGGATGAAATTTCAACCCCGTTATAAGACCCTGTCTGTTGTTCTGCCGCTGCTTTTACTGGCCGGCTGCTCCTCTCCACCTCAGAAACTACAACAGCGTGAAGCAGCTGTACCCACGCCTTCCGTGGCTGTCACCCGCAATGTTCAGACCGTCGCGCCTGATGAATATGCCAGAACGCCGGAGGTGGTGCGTTATGACCGTTATCTGCTGGTCAGCACGGATCCGATGGCTGCCCAGCGAGATCCGCTGTCGCAGATTATTGATATCCGTATCCCGTCATCCCTGCATCCGACAGTGGCGGATGCCCTGCGCTATACCCTGAAGCAGTCCGGCTATTCACTTTGCGCCACGGGACCGGCAAACGGCGTGCTGTATCGCCAGCCGCTACCGGCCGTGCAGTATCAACTGGGGCCCATGCGCCTGCGTACCGCACTGCAGGTGATGGCTGGCCCGGCCTGGCAACTGGAGGTTGATGATGTTCAGCGAGTGGTCTGCCACAGTCTGCGTGACGGGTATCAGTTACCGGCCAGTCAGTTACCGCCTGTCCAGGTTCCCCGGAAGGTACCCACCCCGGCTACGGGAGGGTTTCTGAAAAAATGAGCGAAAAGAAAATCACTGAGTCTTTTCCCGCCGGGGAAAAGAGGCGTCTGTGGTCATGGTGGTCTGTTGCCGGCGTCTGTCTTTGTCTGATGATGGCAGCGGCCGGCTTTGTATTGTACGTGCTGGTCAGCGGCGTGACTGACCTGGATACGCGTCTTTCACGTCTGGAAGCACAGGATAATACAGCCACAACCAGCACGATGTTATCCACTCTTCAGTCGCAGGTCTCAACGCTGCAGGCCGGGCTGGCCGATAACCAGCAGCGCGTGGCCGCACTACAGAAAGAGACAGAAGCCCGGACCGGGCCCTCGCAGGAACTGGCCACTCTGCAGGCATCTGCAGCACGGCTGCAACAGGCGCAGCAGGAGATGGAGACCCGGCTGAGTGCGCTTGCTGACCAGCTGAATGCCCTGAAAGCGGTACCGGCTGCTGCGACTCCGGTTCCGGAAAAAACACCGACAGAAGTCAAAAAACAGTTACCCGTTAAACCCCGTTCGACGGCTGTTGTTGCACGTCATGCGCCGTTTGTGCTGACCGGCGTGGAAAGACGAGGCGCGGAGTCCTGGGCGGCGGTGGCCCCCCGCGGTTACCACAGCCTGTCGCAGATAGCGCTTATCGGGGAAGGGGAAACGGTCTCCGGCTGGACGCTGGTTCGTGCCGGTTACAGCGAAGCGACTTTCCGTGTCAACGGGCGCCTGACTGCCCTTAAGGTGGAGTAAGCCATCATGCAATTGAAACTGACTTTTCTGGCGCTGGTCATGCTGAGTTCGCAGGCTCTGGCGGGCACAGATATCTCCGTCGTTGAAAACTCGCAAACCACACAGAGCCAGACGCAGTCCCTGCAGCAGAAAGCTGGCGAATGGGGGCTAAGCCCGGAGGATTACCAGCGGTATCAGCAACTGATGAATGGCCCCAGGGGGATTCAGTCCCCGGGGCTGGACCCACTCTCGGCGCTGGGGATTGAGGCCCGCACGCCGGCAGAGCGCCGTCAGTATGCGGAAAAATGGGTTAAAGAGGAGTTTGCCCGTACGCAAAAAGAACTGGATTTCCAGCGGGAAATCAATACGGCATGGCAACGGCTTTATCCGGACAGACTGCCGGTGAATCTGGGGAATGCTGCCGGTGTTGCCCGGGATACCGGGGGGCGTCTGGCGTTGTTCGTTAAGTCGAAGAACTGTCCGACCTGCGATGCGCGGCTGTCTGCGGTGCTCAGTGACAATCGTCCGGTTGATATTTACCTGGTCGACAGTGAGGGGAGTGACGAAAAGTTACGCCAGTGGGCCCGTGCTCACCGTATCCCGGCGGAAAAAGTCCGTTCCCGCCAGATTACGCTGAACCATGACGGTGGCCGCTGGCTGCGCTTTGGCGACGGAATGATGCCGGTATTGCTGCAACAGGGAGAAAAAGGATGGCATATCGCCGCATTCTGATCGCCCTGATGCTGGCTGTAAGTGGCAGTGCAACGGCAGCAAGTGAGACTGTACCGGAAGGATATATCCGGGTGGCCGTTGCGCATGGAGTACCGCCGGAAGCGCTCTATTCTGTCTCGCTAACGGAAACCGCTATGGCGCCACGATCAATTGCTGCGGTGGTCAGGCAGAAGACAAATCTGCCTGCGGTGAGTCGTCCCTGGCCGTGGACGATTAATGTGGCGGGTAAGGGATACCGCTACGCCAGCCGTCTGGAGGCCTGGCGGGCACTGCAGGTTTTTATGTCACGCTATTCCCTTAAACGTATTGATGTCGGTCTGGCTCAGGTAAACCTGGGCTGGAACGGGCATCACTTTGTGTCGACCTGGGCGGCGTTTGACCCGTACACCAACCTCAATGCTGCAGCCAGCATTCTGCGCGAGTGCTGGGAGCGTAAACCGGGTAGCTGGCTGGATGCGGCCGGTTGTTATCACCATCCGGCGGGTGGGCAAGCTGCAGCACGATACAAAACTATCGTGAAACGTCATCTTGTCCGTCTCAGCGGCACGCCCCGCCAGTCCTCTTTGTTGCCGCCTTCTTTATTACCGCAGACAGTGGCAGCCATCGCCCCTGAACCTGGTTTTATCTGGACTGAGCCCGGGAGTGAACCCTGATGAAAAAACTGTTTTTAATGATGTGTCTTTTTCTGCCCCTGACGGGCCATGCCGGACTGAACGTCCTCGCTGACCTCGGTGGGGAGGATGCCACGCCTTATTTTGACGGCATTAATAAACAACCCGGCCTGCCGGAGGCGTCACCGGCAACCCCGCCAGTTTCTGCGATGGCAGCAATGTTTCCGATCAGCACGCCGGAGATGACGCCGGGGACGGTGGAGGATCGTCCGCTGCAGTTGCCGGGCATTGGTGTGCTTTTCCTTATCGGTGATGACGAACAGTCACGGTACTGGCTGGCGGAGAATGCGCAGGCGCTAATTGCCCGACATGCGGCAGGCATGATTGTCAGTGTTGACAGTGCGTCGGCTGTTGAGTCATTGCGGGATCTGGCTCCCGGTGTTCCGATGGCGCCGGCATCCGGCTCTGAGCTGGCCCGTCGTTTACAGTTACGGCATTACCCGGTGCTGATCACCGATACCGGATTGTCCCGACAGGTGCGGCCGTGATGAGCGCACTGCAACTGAGTGCTGCGCTGTTGGTCAACCCGTTGCCGGCCCTGCTTCTGGCGGCGCTGTTTATCATGGTGATGCTGCGTCTGAGCTTTCGCCAGCGGGAGAAAGCCAGCGTTCGTCGCCACCGTCGCTATCAGGCTGCGGCGGCACGGGTGCTGGAAAAACTGGGCACTCTGCCGGGGGACGGCCAGCGTATGCGGTACCTGCGCAAAATTAACCCTTATGTATTTGAGGAATTGCTGTTGCTGGCGCTGGAACGACAGGGGCTGACGGTCGTTCGTAATGCGTCTTACAGCGGGGATGGCGGCACTGACGGACAGGTCATTATTGATGACGAATGCTGGTTGATCCAGGCCAAACGCTACAGCCGGGCGATTACACCTGCCCATATTCGCGACTTTGACCAGCTTCTTGAACAGCGTACCTGCTGCGGTTTTTTCATTCACACCGGGCGGACCGGAAACATGAGTCGGGCGGTCTGCTCCACCTCTCCGCGTCTTTTTATCATCAGCGGCCAGCGCTTGCTGGATCTGCTTGCCGGCCGACATGGCTGGCTGTCAGGTTGTTCATATTTTCAGAGGACATCTGTATGACATTTTCTTTACAGCGTTTACTGCGGACCGGCTGTCTCAGCCTCGCCCGTTTACTTTTTTTGTGGCCGGCGTTACTGACCGGAGCCGTGATGCTGGTGATGGCCTTCCTGTCGTATCAGGGGGGCGTCACATCGCGACTGGATTATTACACATATGAGGCTGCCCGCTGGCGCAACGCGCCGAAAGGGAGCTTTATGGTGCGGCGCTGCATCGATGCCGCTACGGACAATGCCGTATTCCCTGTTGCACCGCTGAGCGGGGATGAGTGGCGTGTGATGGCAGCAAGGGAAACTGACTGCCCGACAGTGGCGGAACCGTTTGAACAGGCAGCTGAAAACGATATACGTGCATTACACCTGCTGATGAAAATTGTTCTGGTGATCAGCGTTTGCCTCGAACTGTTTATGACGGTTCGCGCTCGTAGGGGAAGGGGGCACAGTGGCGCGGTGGCGCATGTTCGCATGGCAAAGGGCGGCGTCCGTATCGTCAGGGAGGAAGATAATGAGTAACCGCTACGTGATTGAAGCCCTGCTGCGTCCGGCGGTTGAGCTGAATACTGCTGTCGTGGCCGGTATGGCGGCATATGTTTGTGTACAGGCTCCCTGGGCTGTGGCGCTGGCACCTTCAGTCAGTTATGTGACCGCGTCTGGCTTCGCAGTGTTATCCGTTGTGCGTGCCCGGCAGGGGATGAAGATCCTTCGTTATCGCCGCAATCTGACCCGGCTCCCCCGCTACGTCATGAGCGCCGGACAGATACCGGTCAGCCGTCAGCGCCTGTTTCTCGGGCGGGGGTTTCGCTGGACGCAAAAACACACCCAGCGACTGCAGGATACGCTTCGTCCGGAAGTGGCGAAGTACCTGCAGCCGGGCTGGCTGTATCAGACCGCTCGCTGGCTGGAAATGAGGACGGAGCATTCAGCTCCGGGGCTGGGAAAACTGCTGCGTACGGATTCACCCCTGAACCCGGTTCGCCCATTGCCGCCGGTTGGTGGTAATCCGGTGTTGCATGGCATTGAGCCGAATGAGCAGGATGTCTGGCTGACGCTGCTGGAGCGTGTGGGGCACACCATCGTCTATGGCACTACCCGCGTGGGAAAAACACGCCTGGCAGAGCTGCTGGTTACCCAGGATATTCGTCGCGGTGAAGTTACCATTGTTTTTGACCCGAAGGGCGATGCCGATCTGATGAAGCGCGTCTGGGCTGAAGCACACCGTGCTGGCCGGGGCGACGCGCTGTATATTTTCCACCTGGGCTGGCCCGAAATCTCCGCCCGCTATAACGCAGTAGGACGTTTTGGTCGTGTTTCCGAAGTGGCGTCCCGCGTGGCGGGGCAGTTGTCCGGCGAAGGGAACAGTGCGGCGTTTCGCGAGTTTGCCTGGCGGTTCGTCAACATAATCGCCCGGGCTCTGGTGGCACTGGGGGAGCGTCCGGATTACACGCTGATTATGCGCTATGTGAATAATATTGCCGATCTGTATATCCGTTACGCTGAGAAGGTTATCCGTGAGCAGCTTCCCTCGTTACAGGCACAAATTCAGAATAACGAGCAGGTTCTGGGGGATGATGATGTTCCACGGAATATGCAGGGGCAGCCGGATGCGGTGCGTATCTGGTCCATTGAGGTGGCACTCAGTTCAGAAGAGGGGAAGCAGCTGTATGATCCCATTCTGGATGGCCTGCGTAGCGCAGTACGCTATGACCGTACCTATTTTGATAAGATTGTGGCTTCCCTGCTGCCTTTGCTGGAGAAACTGACAACCGGGAAAACCGCGGAGTTGCTGGCACCGGACTATCTGGATATGAGCGATTCACGACCGATTTTTGACTGGGAGCAGATAATCCGCAAAAAGGCCGTGGTGTATATCGGCCTTGATGCACTCAGCGACAGTGAAGTGGCCAGCGCCGTGGGAAACTCCATGTTTGCCGATCTGGTGAGCGTGGCGGGTCATATCTACAAGCACGGTATTCAGGCCGGGCTACCGGGAGAGGGGGATAGCAAGGTCCCGATTAACCTGCACTGTGATGAGTTCAATGAGCTGATGGGTGATGAATTTATCCCGCTGATTAACAAAGGGGGCGGCGCCGGCATGCAGGTGACGGCCTACACCCAGACCTCATCGGATATTGAGGCCCGGATCGGCAATGCGGCTAAAACGGCTCAGGTCCAGGGCAACTTCAACAATCTGATTATGTTACGTGTCAGGGAGAACCGTACCGCCGAACTCCTGACCACGCAACTGCCGCAGGTGGAGATTTACACCAAGACGCTGGTCTCTGGTCATCAGGATACCGATATCAGTGCGGGCCAGGATTTTACCTCCAGTACGCAGGATCGTGTCGGGACGGTCAAGGTGCCGTTGCTGGAGCCGGCTGATGTGGTAACACTACCGAAAGGGCAGGCATTCGCCCTGCTGGAAGGCGGGCAATTGTGGAAAATCCGCATGCCGCTGCCTGCCGGCGATGTGGATGATAAACTGATGCCGCAGAGCATTGCGAAAATTGCCGAGGAAATGCGCCGGAATTATCACAGTGGTGAAGCGTGGTGGAATGATGCGCCGGTCATTGTGCCAGCAGGAGGTGAACGTGGCTGAACCTCAGCGTACCAGTCCTCCTCCGTCCCGGCCGGAGAAGCCACATGGTTTGCTTTATAATGTGTTCTGGGGCTGGCCCTGGGCATTGATCGGCATGCTACTGGGTTCGCTGATGTTGAGCCTGCTGATTGAGTACACTGGCATAGCGTTCTTCTGGCCGGAAGCGGGGGCAGCCCACAGCGAGGCGGTGATGAATACCGAACTGGGCTGGCTGTCGACAGAATTCACCCGTAGCCTGTTGCTGTCTGAGCCTTCTGTGACTGTTGTTCGATGGGTAACAGTCGCGTATCAGTGGCTGTTTGTTGACAGTGGGTTTACTGGCTGGATAAAGCAGCAGAATGTACTGCAGACGGGCAGCGATAACGAGCTGACCCGTAATCTGAACAACTGGAGTGGGTGGCTCGCGGGCTATCTACATGAATATCTGATGGCGACCGTATGGATATGCGTGATTACCCTGGTGCGGGTAACCATACTGGTTCTGTCAGTCCCGCTGTTTCTGATGGTGGTGCTGGTTGCGCTGGTTGAAGGGCTGGGACGCAGGGATCTTCGGCGCTATGGGGCGGGTTATGAAAGTTCGTTTGTTTATCACCATGCTAAAAAGATGGTGAAACCAGCGATCGTGGTACCCATGATGCTGTATCTTTCCTGGCCGACGGCGGTATACCCCAACCTGTTGCTGTTGCCTGCTGCCATATTGCTGGGTGTCGCTATCACGGTCACCACGGCTTCATTCAAGAAATATCTTTAGTTATCGGCGCTGGACGAAGGCGTACAAAACTTGTTTTTGTGCGTCTTCGTCAGCAGACAAGCCATTAACGACAGTTACAGGCGCGGCAGCGAATATCTACTTCTTATATATCTTTCAACATTGATCTTTTCAGGCATACCAACGAACCCACCTGAAAGAGGATAACGAGACATAAGGATCATAATATCAAGTGGACTCAGTTTTTCATGGATGAATATTAATTCTGGAACCCACTTAGTATCAGATGGTAAATCTGATATTCCACCACGATAATCAGTGTATTGAACGCTGATAAGAGTATCGGCAGGTGCAGGTATATCTTCTCTTGGTTCGTTATCTGATTTTGATGTACCCCTGGTCCATCCCCCAGGAGTCAAGTGCATTATTTCCCATTCATTTGACCATGACATTTCTATCTTTCTCTATGTGATAACCATGCTGGGCTAAACGTAAGCGTCCAGCGAAAGCCGTCTGGTCATAATCTGAAGCATCCGACAAAGTGGTGTCCACCAAATAAGTAGTGGGAACCAAAGTGTCAGATATGCAGAAAAATATGACTCCCGGCAGGCGTAAAGGCTGCCCTAATTATTCTCCTGAGTTTAAGCAGCAGCTCGTTGCTGCCTCCTGCGAACCCGGGATATCCATCTCAAAACTGGCGCTCGAAAATGGCATCAACGCCAATCTGTTGTTCAAATGGCGCCAACAATGGCGCGAGGGAAAGCTGCTATTACCTTCTTCAGAGAGCCCTCAGCTACTTTCTGTGACTCTCGATGCAGCTGCCGTACAGCCAGAGCCGCCCGCAGAGGACCCGGAAACCCTCAGTATCAGCTGTGAGGTAACGTTCCGGCACGGGACGCTCCGCCTCAACAGCACTGTCAGCGAAAAGCTTCTGACTCTGCTGATACAGGAACTGAAGCGATGATCCCGTTACCTTCCGGGACAAAAATCTGGCTGATTGCCGGTATTACCGATATGAGAAACGGCTTCAACGGGCTGGCTGCAAAAGTGCAGACGGCGCTGAAAGACGATCCGACGTCCGGCCATGTCTTCATCTTCCGCGGCCGCAGCGGCAGCCAGGTCAAACTGCTGTGGTCTACCGGCGACGGGCTGTGTCTGCTGACCAAACGGCTGGAGCTGATGCGCAGCGCCTTCCGGGTTATCCGCACGGTGCGGGAAAAACATGCCTGCACAAAATGTGACGCTATCGTGCAGGCCCCCGCGCCTTCACGCCCCATCGAGCGGGGTATCGCCGGACCGGGGCTGCTGGCCCGAGTGCTGAGCTCAAAGTATGCAGAGCACACCCCGCTGTACCGCCAGTCTGAAATATATGACCGTCAGGGTGTGGAACTGAGCCGTTCACTGCTGTCGGGCTGGGTGGATGCATGCTGTCGGCTGCTGTCCCCACTGGAAGAGGCGCTTCAGGACTATGTCCTGACCGACGGCAAACTCCATGCCGATGATACCCCCGTCCAGGTGCTGTTGCCGGGCAATAAGAAGACGAAGACCGGGCGGTTGTGGACGTATGTTCGTGACGACCGCAACGCCGGGTCAGCGCTGGCGCCGGCGGTCTGGTTCGCCTACAGCCCGGACAGAAAAGGCATCCATCCGCAGACCCATCTTGCGGGGTTCAGCGGTGTGCTGCAGGCGGACGCGTACGCCGGGTTCAACGAGCTGTACCGGGATGGCCGGATAACGGAAGCCGCCTGTTGGGCTCATGCCCGCCGTAAAATCCACGATGTGCACGTTCGTACCCCGTCAGCCCTGACGGAGGAAGCCCTGAGACGGATCGGCGAACTGTACGCCATCGAGGCGGAGATAAGGAGAATGCCGGCGGAGCAGCGTCTTGCCGAACGTCAGTTGAAAACGAAACCGCTGCAGAAATCCCTGGAAAGCTGGCTACGTGAAAAGATGAAAACCCTGTCGCGACACTCAGAACTGGCGAAAGCGTTCGCATACGCCCTGAACCAGTGGCCGGCACTGACGTACTATGCAGATGATGGCTGGGCTGAGGCGGACAATAATATCGCTGAAAATGCGCTGCGGATGGTCAGTCTGGGAAGAAAGAACTGGCTGTTCTTCGGCTCAGACCACGGAGGAGAGCGAGGAGCGTTGCTGTACAGTCTGATCGGGACATGCAAACTGAACGGCGTGGATCCAGAAAGCTACCTCCGTCATGTGCTTAACGTCATAGCAGACTGGCCGATCAATCGGGTGAATGAACTGCTCCCCTGGCGCGTAGCACTGCCAACTGAATAACACATCCCCGTCAATACGGTTCTCGCTGGACGCTTACGTATGAATGGGTGCGGGAAGGAAACAAGAAACAGCCATATTTTATTTACCGCAAGGATAGCCAGCCCGTATTTATGGCCGCAATTGGCGCGCGGCCTTTTGTCCTGCGCGATGATGCTGAAGGATTTGTCATTCTCACGGCAGAAGCGGACAAGGGGCTTATTGACATTCACGATCGGCGTCCTCTCGTCCTGACTCCAGATGCGGCCCGGGACTGGCTGCGGGAGAGCCTCAGCGGTGAAGAGGCGGGGAAGACTGCAGAAGTCGGTGCAGTACCTGCTGATGCTTTCACATGGCATCCGGTTTCGCCTGCGGTCGGAAACGTACGTAATCAGGGGGCATCACTGATAGAACCGTATTAGGCTTATCGGTATGCACTAAGGGGAACATTTCCGCATGTTGTATACCTTCACCCGCAGTCAGCCACTGTACATCCCCTACGCCATATCGCGCCGCCCAACGAATCAGCATGATCCACATAACCAGAACGCACTATGGTAACGGTTTCAAAACCGCGATGAGGATGAGCAGGGAACCCTGGCACAGAGCTGCCGTGATACATACTGTAGCCATGTAAATGACTGAAATCCCCCCAAGTGAACGGCCATTCAGTAACTCAGCATTAATACCCAAACGACCATTACCCTCAGGATAATTATCCACATGATAAGCGCAGAACAGAAAAGGATCATTACCTTTCCAAGGGTGGTTAAAATCGCCCACCTGCAGGATCAAATTACTCATAATATTCTCCTTTCCTATTACTGCGCATTTAGGATTAACTGCAAATTAAAAAAATATGCGGCACGATGAAGTTAAATAATACGCAACCTCATCGTGCGCTACGCCAAATCGGATGCAATGCGCAACAGAATTTTACCCCGCACATGTCCGCCCCTGCTTTTGCGATAGGCCGCCGCCACATCAGTTAAATCAAATACGCTGTCAATATTCGGCGCTATTTTTCCTGCATCTACAAGTTGATTGATGGTACCCATATGTGAACCTTGCACCCCTCGCATGAAAAGACCTTTTTTATTTTGCAGAACTGCGGCATCAGGGATAACTGGTTGGCGTAATAAACTGATCAGTAAACCACCATTGCGTAAAACAGACCAGGAACGTTGTTCCAAATCGTCGTTAACCATATTGAGCACAACATCCATCCCCTGTACGACATCCTCAAATGGCTGCTGTTGGTAATCAATAACATGATCAGCTCCCATATGTTTCACAGTATCAACATTTACAGATGAGGTAGTCGCCCATATTTCAGCGCCCGCAAGCGCAGCCAGTTGAACTGCGTATTGACCTACACCACCAGAAGCACCATGAATAAGTATTTTTTGCCCAGCACGTATCTGTGCCACATCATGCAATGCAGAATAAGCCACTTGTGCGCTACTTGGAATGGCCGCAGCCTGAATTAAACTGATATTCTCGGGAACTTTAGCCACCATATCTGGCTGCATCACCGCATACTCCGCAACCATAGCTCGGGAGCGGCCATAGATCCTGTCACCTAAAGCGTAGCCCGTCACTCCCGCACCAATAGCCTCAATAATACCCGAACCTTCTAACCCTGGAGTAAATGGGAAAGGAGTAGGCATGTGATCTTTCATGCTACCTACAAGCAGTTTCCAATCCAAAGGATTAACGCCGACTGCCGCCACTCGAATTAATAATTCACCGGGTTGCACAACGGGTTTGTCCCCCTCCGTAACACTCAGCTGATTTAGTTCGGTATAATTTTCCACTTTGAGCATTCGCATATATAATTTCCTAAAAATATAGTGATGTATAGTTAAAAATAGGATTAACGTTTCTCAATATAATTTTGCATGCGGCTGCAAAAAATATCTACGCTAATAATGGGATATTTCTATTAATCGATTACCGTAATGCAGCTATTTGTTCCAAAGCGGCAGAGACAGAGGCCTCACGTTGCTCAGCACTAATAGCAACACCATCAGCAGTGATAATTTCAGGATTGGTAATACCGAAGAAAGCCAGTACGCTTTTGAGGTAAGTCAGAGTGTGTTCAAAACTCTCGGTAGGCGAACCCTGAGCATAAAAACCACCACGGGCAGCGGCAAGAATAACGCGCTTATTGCCCACTAAACCTTCTGAACCTTTCTCTGTATAGCGGAACGTTTTACCTGCCACCGCCACCCGATCAATCCAGGATTTAAGTTGGCTCGGTACGCTAAAATTATATTGAGCAACACCTATCACAACGATATCAGCAGCAAGAAACTCCTCCAGCACCCGTGCACCAAGTGCCAGATCCTGTTGCAACGCTGAATCATGTTGTTCTGCAGCCCCTTGGGTGGCGGCGGCCAAATAGGCACCAGACAGATGAGGAATGGGATCTGCGGATAAATCCCGATAAGTCACGTTGATATCAGGTACGTTTACTTTCATTTGTGCTACAACGGCAGCAGATAAGGGACGGCTCACTGAATTACCGGCCAGAATACTGGAATCAATGTGTAAAAGTTGCATGATCAAAACTCCTTGTTGTTTCAATTAACGGTAACTGCTGGTATAGCGCCAGGAACATAACAACTGTAGCGAACAATTTGTTCCTGAGGCTATAATATAGGAGTAAAACGAACCTTAACAAGGAGGCACTTTTTTGAGCGATACGAACAATATTGTTAGTAATGAAACAGCACTACATGCTAATGCCAACTGCCGGGCGGTGGCTGAAACGCTTTCTCGCATAGGCGACAAATGGACGGTACTGGTCGTTTATGCGTTGCGGGATGGAACGCTACGTTATAGTGAGATCCGCCGTGCCGTAAGCGGGATCTCACAACGGATGCTGACACTAACCCTGAAGGGGCTGGAGCGAGATGGGATTATCGAACGGACCGTGTATCCCACTATTCCTCCTTGTGTCGAATATAAATTAACCGAGTTGGGATGGAGCCTGCTTGGCCCACTGCAAACTCTGCTCCAATGGGCGGTCGATCGGCGGCCACTGATGGTGGCAGCACGAGAAAGGTTTGATACGAAAAGTCAAAAAAGATGACACAATGGCCTGAGCTAACAAACGCAGCTTGGCTTTACCCACGACCGTCACGTTTTAACTCACCCCGAATCTCTCCCTCGTGACGAAAAACGGCTGCTACCTGCGGAGCCATGCTGCCCGGACTGTGGCGGTGTGCTGAGATACCTGGGTGAAGATGCAGTCGAACAGCTGGAGCTGATGCGCAGCGTCTTCCGGGTTATCCGCACGGTGCGGGAAAAACATGCCTGCACAAAATGTGACGCTATCGTGCAGGCCCCCGCGCCTTCACGCCCCATCGAGCGGGGTATCGCCGGACCGGGGCTGCTGGCCCGAGTGCTGAGCTCAAAGTATGCAGAGCACACCCCGCTGTACCGCCAGTCTGAAATATATGACCGTCAGGGTGTGGAACTGAGCCGTTCACTGCTGTCGGGCTGGGTGGATGCATGCTGTCGGCTGCTGTCCCCACTGGAAGAGGCGCTTCAGGACTATGTCCTGACCGACGGCAAACTCCATGCCGATGATACCCCCGTCCAGGTGCTGTTGCCGGGCAATAAGAAGACGAAGACCGGGCGGTTGTGGACGTATGTTCGTGACGACCGCAACGCCGGGTCAGCGCTGGCGCCGGCGGTCTGGTTCGCCTACAGCCCGGACAGAAAAGGCATCCATCCGCAGACCCATCTTGCGGGGTTCAGCGGTGTGCTGCAGGCGGACGCGTACGCCGGGTTCAACGAGCTGTACCGGGATGGCCGGATAACGGAAGCCGCCTGTTGGGCTCATGCCCGCCGTAAAATCCACGATGTGCACGTTCGTACCCCGTCAGCCCTGACGGAGGAAGCCCTGAGACGGATCGGCGAACTGTACGCCATCGAGGCGGAGATAAGGAGAATGCCGGCGGAGCAGCGTCTTGCCGAACGTCAGTTGAAAACGAAACCGCTGCAGAAATCCCTGGAAAGCTGGCTACGTGAAAAGATGAAAACCCTGTCGCGACACTCAGAACTGGCGAAAGCGTTCGCATACGCCCTGAACCAGTGGCCGGCACTGACGTACTATGCAGATGATGGCTGGGCTGAGGCGGACAATAATATCGCTGAAAATGCGCTGCGGATGGTCAGTCTGGGAAGAAAGAACTGGCTGTTCTTCGGCTCAGACCACGGAGGAGAGCGAGGAGCGTTGCTGTACAGTCTGATCGGGACATGCAAACTGAACGGCGTGGATCCAGAAAGCTACCTCCGTCATGTGCTTAACGTCATAGCAGACTGGCCGATCAATCGGGTGAATGAACTGCTCCCCTGGCGCGTAGCACTGCCAACTGAATAACACATCCCCGTCAATACGGTTCTCGCTGGACGCTTACGGCTAAACCCGCATGCGCTAATTTGCAGAAACACAAATAGAGTTTATCGCTGACGAGTCTTTTTGTCCTGCGCATTCTGTACGCACCTTTTAATCCTCAAGGAGGTGCGTATGAATCATCCCCGTCCGGCCTGGCGATATATTGCCTGCATACCGGGCATTGCCGGTCTGTTGCTGTTGGCAACATTGTCCACAACGGCACAGGCGGCAGAAAAAGACGAGCTTGCCTCAGCCCAGCGTCAGCTGGATCAGGTGCAGGCCTCGCTTGAACGTGCCCGCGTAGCGGCGGCCCAGGCCGATCCTGCTGAGCAAGGGCGTTTCTTTTTTGACTACCGTCAGGCCACATCCGATTTAAACACCATTCGTGCTGGTATTGACCGCTATCTGGAGCCATCCCGGTCCCAACCCCGGGCTTCATCTGTCAGCGGCAATTATCGTCGGGAGCGTCCCTGATGGGAATGACCTCCGCACAATCCACAGCCTTTAAAGCTGCCTCCGGCAATGTCGAGGTCAGCATTCTGCACCTGGTCTGCATCGGTGTGTTGCTGGCCTTTCTGTTTTTGTGGGCCGCATGGGCACTGTCCGATGTGTGGACCGGCTGGAGTAACGAGAAAGTTCGGAATGCTGCGCTGGGTCGCTTTGCTATCCGGGCCGTGCTCCTGCTGGTTGTGAGTATCTGGATGTTTGCCAGTTGAATTAATCAATCAATTTCTGGAGAAAAATTTATGTATCACTTTGCGTCTGTTGCCACCCGCGTACGTCGTGGTATTGACCGCGTTATTAACCGTACGTTCACGCTGGCGCTTCTGGTCTGGCTGACCTGTAAACCCGCATTTGCTGACCTGCCAACGGTTGAAGCGCCAACCTCTAATGGCGGATCTGGTCTGATGGGACAGATCAAAGGCTATCTGCAGGATGGTGTCGTTATTGGCGGACTGGTGGTGGCGGCCATTGCGTTCATTAATGTGGCGATTGCTGCAGTCCATACCTTTACCGAGGTCCGGAATGAGAAGTCAACCTGGACGAAGTTTGGCTCCATCATCGTGGTGGGTGTGGTGTTACTGGTTGCCGTTATCTGGCTGCTGGGCAAGTCCGCCGACATTATTCTCTGAGGCGACCCCATGCAGACCATTCGCTTTTTACCTGACCGTCTGAACAGTGAACCGGTGGTGTTTCGCGGATTCACTACACCGGAGATGGGGCTTGCCGCCCTGGCCGGTCTGGGCGTGGGTCTGCTCCTGTCTCTGCCATTTATTCCTCTTGCCGGCTGGGTCATTATCCCGACCGGCATGTTACTGGCGCCGTTACTGGTTATCGGTTTCGGTGGCCGGTGGCTGAGCCGCATTAAACGCGGCAAGCCGGAAAACTATATCTGGCAGCGGCTGGAGGCGTTCAAACGTCGTCACAGCCTGGGCAACCCGACACTGATCGTTGATGCCCGGGGATGGTCCCTGAAACGAACCGGGAGAGAAAAATGAGCCGTTTTCGTCATGCGGTCAAAGACCGGGATCAGCATATTCTGACACTGCGTATTGCCTGCGGTGTGCTGGCCTTTTTCCTGTTAATAACCTGCGCCGGCTGGATGCTGGCCCCAAACAAACTGACTGTCCATAACCCGCCGGATTTACGTACCGGCAGTACCCGACCCTGGTGGGAAGTACCGGCGTCGTCGGTCTACTCCTTTGCCTTCTATATTTTCCAGCAGCTCAACGCCTGGCCGAAAAATGGTGAAGTGGATTATCCGGCAAAAATTCATGCGTTGTCAGCCTATCTGACGCCGGGTTGCCAGGACTATCTGAATACCGAGGCCCGGAAAAGAAGCAACGCCGGCGAGCTGACTGATCGTGTTCGCGTGGTGTATGAAATTCCCGGCCGTGGATACCAGTCGAAGAGCGTCAGCGTTATCAGCAGAGATAACTGGGTGGTGCGTCTCGACCTGGTGGCGGATGAGTATTTTCATGCTGAACCGGTAAAACGCGCCCTGGTCCGCTATCCACTGAAAGTAGTGCGCTGGGAGGGGGATGCTGAACGCAATCCGTTTGGCCTGGCGCTGGACTGTTATGACGGTGTACCGCAGCGTCTGGAAGCGGCACTGCCGACGGAAATTCCCGCGAAATCAGGAGTATTTCAGTGATGAATACCCGTAATGATACCCGCGCCGGGCTGATGGCGCTGTCCATTTTGCTGTTGCCGCTGGTCTCTCTGAACATCGAGCCGGCTAAAGCTGATGAATTTATGAAATGGGAGCGTATCCCGTTGCAAATCCCGCTGCAGGTGGGGCAGGAACGGGTGGTATTTGTGGATAAAAATGTCCGGGTAGGTTTTCCTCCGGCACTCAACGGTAAGCTGCGTGTGCAGAGTACCGGCGGGGCTGTCTACCTGAAGGCCGACAGCGCTTTTCCTCAGACGCGGGTACAACTGCAGGATGTGGAAAGTGGCGAGGTTATTCTTCTCGATGTCACCGCCGGTGAAAAAGGCCCTTCCGAACCCGTTCGTCTGGTCTACAGCGGCGAGGTGAACACGGTAAGCCAGACGACCGATACCCGTCGAGAGGCGGAAAACAGCGGCGGCAGCGTCCAGCCGGGAAGTGATGACGGTACGCAGGCGAAGCGTAAAAAGGTGCAGTACAGCGCTCCCATCCCGGTGTTGCTGACCCGTTATGCTGCACAAAGTCTGTACGCGCCGCTGCGTACGGTCGAAGCCGTGCCGGGCATCCGCCCGGTGAATCCGCATCTGCCCAGACGCCTGACAACACTGTATCCGTCTGAAGCCATAACGGCCACGCCGCTGGCCGCCTGGGGTGTGGCAAATCGCGCCGTCGTGGCTGTCCGTCTGCAAAACACCGCCAGTCGCAGGATTGTACTGGATCCCCGGGCCCTGCAGGGACAGTTTGTCGCGGCGACGTTCCAGCACCGCTGGCTGGGGCCGGTGGGCACGCCGGAAGATACCACCACAGCCTATATCGTGACGGGCTCGCGGCCGGAGAGCGCTTTCATCGCTGAACCTTCCGTGGCACGTAAGGCTGTTCATACCGCGAAGAAGGGGGTCAACCATGCAGATTAAGTCCAATGCCATGGTGAAATTCATTGTTCCCGCAGTGGTGGTGGCGGGGCTGGCTGTGGGCCTGAAAAGCTGTAAAGGAGAGCGACCACCAGAGAATTCATCGGGTGATGTGACGACAGTACTGAAAAATCTCTCACAGGATGAGCTTAAGGCGCTCGGAGTGGAAGGTGATACGCCGGAAGATACTCTGCGCACACTGATAGGTCGGCTGAACGACGTTCGCGATCGCCAGAAAACACTGGACAAGCAGAATGCTGATTTGCTGAAAGAGAATGAGCAACTGCGTAAGCGCGGCACTAATGTATCCGGGCAGGTTGACGAGGCTGTGCAGGGGCTGCGTAAGGAGTATGACAAACGTCAGCAGCAACTACAGAACGAACAGACCAGCCTGCTGGCAAAAGTGCAGGCACTGTCTGAACAGCTGAAAACCACCGGCAGTGGTTCCGCAGGCGCAAAACCGGCTTCTGACAGCGATATTCCGCTGGGCCTCGGTCTGGATGGTCTGGGTGGCAGTATCCATGGTACCGCCATCCGGGGCGATGATGGGCTGATGTGGGTGACGCCAGGCGATCAAAAAGCTATCGATCCGCGCGATGCTGCCAGTGGTAAGGCTTCGCCGCAGTTCCCCACCTCATTTCTGGACAACAACCCTCTGACCCGGCAGAAAGCAGCCTATGAGCAGCAGGTTAAGGGCCACACGAACGAGAAGGGGGCGCAGGACAGCGCTGAACCCGTCTACACCCTGCCGGAAAACTCCACCCTGGTGGGCAGCCGGGCGATGACGGCGTTACTGGGCCGCATCCCGATTAACGGCACGGTGACTGATCCCTATCCTTTCAAGATCCTGATTGGCAAAGACAACCTGACCGCCAATGGGATTGAACTGCCGGATGTGGAGGGGGCGATTGTCTCTGGCAGTGCCAGCGGTGACTGGACACTCTCCTGCGTTCGTGGGCAGGTGAACAGCATCACCTTCGTTTTTGCTGACGGTACGGTCCGTACCGTGCCCCAGCCAGATGCCAGCGGGAAAAACACCGGTAACGGTAATACGCAGAATAAAACCGGTACCGACGGCGGCATCGGCTGGATTTCCGATAATGACGGTATTCCGTGTATCAGCGGTACCCGCAAGTCTAACGCGTCAACGTATCTGCCTACTCTCTTTGCGCTCTCTGCTGCCGGCGCTGCCGGGGAAGCACTCAGCGAGGGGCAATACACCACGCAGAATAATGTTAACGGGATTTCATCCACGCTGACCGGCAGTGCCGGCGAAGCGGCGCTGGGGAAAGCTCTCTCAGGTGGCATGAGTGAGACCACTGACTGGGTTAAGCAGCGCTACGGGCAGACGTTTGACGCGATTTACGTGCCGCCGGGTGCGAAGCTGGCCGTGCATATTACCCGCCAGCTTGCCATTGACTATGAAGATAACGGCCGCAGGGTTCGCTACGATTTCACCCTCCCGGGTGGTGTCAGCGACAACGGCGGTCTGGACTGAAGGGGAAGATGATGAATCAGAATGTCACACAGGGTCTTACCCTGACCTGGCTGTTTCGTGGACAGGGTGAGTGGGGGATCCAGTTCACCAGCGGTTATTTTGACACCATGGAAGAAGCAAAACAGGTGATGAGTCTGGCACCGTTCGCACAGTTGCTCTGGGTGGATGCGAGCCTGATGCTGGATCTGAGTACCACATATAAGATGATACCGGTTGAGAACGACAGGTTTATTGCCGGTCCACTGATGAATGAGTCTGGAGGTATCCAGAAGTCACTGTTTCAGACAACAGACGTTCTTTTCTGCCGCCCTGAATATGCTTCTTTTGAGCTGATTTCATGTAAGGCGACCCGGTTGGGTCCGCAGGGCGACGATGTTGTGTCCACAGTTGTGCCGGAGGAAAAGAACGCGGGCTTTTCTTTAATAAATCCTCCGTATCGCATTTTCCTGGTCTGCCTTTTTATTCTGACGGTTATTTTACTGACCGGCTGTTCAACGACAAAAGAGGAGATGCTGCCCACTGGCGAGCATACCATGCTTGAGCTGTGGAACGGGGCGGACGGAGAGGGGGGAACAGCACGACAGTCTGCTGCTGCAAGGGATGCACTGCGCCGCCCGTTAACCGACGATGAACACCGGAAAGGTACACAGGACGATCGCAGCTACAGCCGCACGCAGGAGAGCGAAATTTCACAACAATTCTCCCGTTTGCCCAACCCGGATATGGTGATGTACCTGTATCCCCATCTGGCTGGCGGTAATACGCCAGTGCCTGGCTACAGCACAGTATTTCCTTTTTACAACCAGACACAGTATGCAATGCCTGGTGAACGTACGGAGGCGCTGTAATGTTCTCTCTTTTCAGTCGTAAAAATGAAACGAAGCCAGATGGTACGGCAAAGCAACTAAAGGAGGAGGCTTCTCCTCTGGTTATTCATGGCCGGGAGCCGCTGACGCGACCGGGCCGGATGAACCGGCAGGAAGAGACAAAAGTCTATCACGCTAACCCGTCCATCATTGATTATCTGCCCTGGGTGGAATTCCTGGATGAAGATCAGTGCCTTCTGCTTGAGGACGGTATCTCCGTCGGTGCCATTTATGACGTAACGCCGGTGGCCACGGAGGGGCGCACGGATGATCGGCTGGAGCAAATCCGCGATACGGTGGAAGATGCCCTGCAGGACAGCTTTGATGAATATGATGAGAATCCCTGGGTGGTGCAGTTCTTCTGCCAGGATGAAGATGATGCCGAAGCGTATCTGGACCACTTACGCGGTTACGTGAAACCGCATGCGCAGCGCACGGCATTTACGGAAGCCTGGCTGGGCGA
Organism: Klebsiella sp. 141203; assembly: GCF_032601985.1. NCBI lineage: Bacteria > Pseudomonadati > Pseudomonadota > Gammaproteobacteria > Enterobacterales > Enterobacteriaceae > Klebsiella > Klebsiella sp. 141203. The sequence goes on from NZ_JAQIRL010000008.1 coordinate 70,479, forward strand.
AATGGCGCGCCATATCCGCAGTATCTCGCGGCCGGAAGGACTGTTTACCGATGCGCTGATCACAGGGCAGCCGTGGCGCGGTCAGCAGCGCCGCACTCGTATGGTCATTTATCGCTGGATCGGGAAATCCGCGTCACGGGACCCGATGCCGCCAGTGGCGATGCTCAACCAGGCGTGTGAACGTGTGGTAAGTGCGCTGGGTGGGGCCGGTATTCGTTGTACCCGTCAGAATGGCCTGCAGGTGCACAGCTGGCTGCTGCGCCTGTTTAATCCGTCTCCGGACTGGGTGGATAAATCCACACTCTATCGTCAGGCGGCGTATGCCGATCCGCGCGACTTCCCGGCGGGCGTGGCGCCGGTCAGCAATGATTTTGCTGAAACGCTGTGGTTTACGCCACCCGTTTCGGATCCGGAGAACGGCGTATGGTGGATAGATAATAAACCACATTGTGCGCTGCCGGTTGAGAGACTGCGTACTCCACCGGAGCCGGGTACCATCACCGGTGAACAGGCCCGCGGTGAGAAAAAAATTAACGCGCTGATGGATATGTTTCCGGAAGGGACGCTGCTGTGCATGACGATTGTTGTGCAGCCGCAGGACAGACTGGAAGAACAGTTCAACCGCCTGTCGAAAAATGCCGTCGGGGAAAATACCGAATCCGGCCGTGTCCGCCAGGATGTGAAAACAGTGAAAGAGTATCTGGGAAACCGGCATAAGCTGTACCGCGCCGGGATCACCTTCCTGCTGCGCGGTGATGATATGGATAATCTTAAGCGCAAACGACTTGACCTGACTACTGTACTGCTGGGTGCTGGTCTGCAGCCGGTTCGCCCGGAGTTTGAGGTGGGGCCGCTGAATACCTGGCTGCGGGCGCTGCCAATGTGCTTTAACCCGGACAGCGATAAAAAACACTGGTACACCCGTCTGACCTGGGTACAACACCTGGCGGGGTTGCTGCCGGTTACCGGGCGAGAAACCGGTACCGGCAACCCGGGTTTCAGCTTTTTTAACCGTGGCGGAGATATTCTGACGTTTGATCCACTGAACAAGTATGACCGTACCCAGAATGCGCATCTGTTGTTGTTCGGACCGACGGGGGCAGGTAAGTCGGCCACGCTGTGTTATGCCTTTTCTCAACTGATGGCGGTTCACCGGCCACGTCTGTTTATCGCTGAAGCCGGGAACAGTTTCGGCCTGCAGGCCGATTATTTTGAAAGCCTTGGACTTTCTGTCAACAAGATAAGCGTCAAACCGGGTAGTGGTGTCAGCCTGCCACCCTTTGCCGACGCGCATAAACTGGTCGAAGAAGGGCTGGCAGCACATGCCGTTGATGAAAGCGACCTCCCCGATATTGATGCTGACAGCGATGGAGAGGGTGAAGACGAGGATAAGCGGGATATTCTCGGTGAGATGGAGATTTCAGCCCGGATGATGATAACGGGCGGCGATCCGAAAGAAGAAGCCGAAATGAAGCGTGCCGACCGGGCTATGATCCGTGAAGCGCTGCTGATGGCCGCGCATGCAACATATAAAGAAGGGAGGCAGATGCTGCCTTCTGACCTGCAGAAAGCGTTATACAGCATTGCCGGCGATGACAGCGATGAGGGGCAGAATGTCCGTAATGCCCAGCGTAAGGCGAAAGCCGCAGAGATGGCGGAGGCGCTGGGGATGTTCACTCAGGAAGGCAGCTTTGAGGCGGAGCTGTTCAACCGCGAGGGGGAATTGTGGCCTGAAGCGGATGTGACCCTGGTGGATCTCGGTCATCTGGCGCGTGAGGGTTATGAAGCTCAGATGGCGCTGACCATGGTGTCAATGACCAACATGATTAACAATATTGCGGAGCGGGATCAGTATCTCGGCCGCGATATAGTCTTCGCGGTGGATGAGGCGCATATTGTGACGGTTAATCCACTGCTGTCGCCGTATATGACCAAAGTGGTCAAAATGTGGCGAAAGCTAGGGGCCTGGCTGTGGCTGGCCACGCAGAACCTGAAGGATTTTCCGGATATTGCGGAGAAAATGTTGAATATGGCGGAATGGTGGATTTGCCTCACCATGCCACCGGAAGAGGTGAAAGACATCAGCCGGTTCCGTGCACTCACACCTGAACAGGAAGCCGTGCTGCTTTCCGCCCGTAAGCTGTCAGGTTGCTATACAGAAGGGGTGGTGCTGGCCAAACGTATTGAGGCGCTGTTCCGTGCTGTTCCCCCCAGTCTGTATCTTGCTCTGGGCATGACGGAGAAAGAGGAAAAGGCGGAACGCCGGGCGCTGATGCGTGAGCATCACTGTAGCGAACTGGACGCGGCGAAGCTGATTGCCCGTAAACTGGACCGGTTGCGCGGACTGACTGACGCACACGACGAGGAGAGCACTGCAGCATGATGACGCTGAAGTTTCCGGTACCCTGTGTCGGCGGTAATGACAGCCCGGATAACACTGTTTTCACCCTGCCACCGCAGGGTGAACCCGGGATGTCTGTGGTGACGCAGGCTAATCTGCAACGTCTGAGCGAACACATCCGACAGCGACTGAATGGCCCGGTGACCGTGACCTGTCACCCTCATCGGGTGGGTCTGAGCAGCTGTGTGGCGGTGACGGTGGAGGGCAGACTCCGCAGAGCGGTTAATATTCTTATCACCGTTAGCGGGCAGGGAAGCTGGCCAGCAGAGGAAGAGTATGAACATCCCCGCTGGTATATCACAGTGATGGACGCGGCTGATATGGTTTACCTGGTGCTGTGGCTCAACAGCTTAATTGTCCATTGAGTTTTGATGAGACCGGAAAGAGCCGGTTGTTTATGCCGACTCTTTCACTTGTTGTTATTCTGATTAAACACGTTCGTAGAATAATCCGGTGTTCTCGTCTATTCCTAGTTTGATATGTCCCATATAGCGCTTCCCTAAGGGAAGGCTGATGCCATGTTCACCAAGCCATCCCCTGGTGAAATCCAGCGCAATTTCCGAACCATTTTTTGTTCTTCCTGCCCTGATCGGCGGGAAATGTTCGCCGTTAAAAATGTCCAAATCGTCCCATTCTGCCGGAAGCCACAATTTGAGGAAAAATAGGTCCGTATACCACAACGCATTACCTGTGCTATTCGCCGTGTTCAGATGTCGGTTAGATATGTGTGTTGTCCAGTGGTAACGATTGCTTGTGAAGTCGGGTCGGATACCTTCTTTTACTGAATAATGGACGAGAAGAAGTTTTTTCGCGGGTTCTTCAGTTAACCCTACAGGCGTTAAAAGCTGGCTTCTGTTTTTAACAGCATTCCAGAGCCAGCCGTTCAGGTCATCACTGCTATTCGTGTCGTCAATCATAGCTTCCCCTTCTACTATCGATGCGAAGAGGGAAGTATATCTTAGTCAAATACTTAACAAAATCGAACACAGCAAGACTTAGTTACGAATTCGATGTAATCAAACAACAGTGAATATTTTGCTTACCGTCAGTGGGCAGGGAAGTTCCCTCTGTCGAAGATGCAAAAAATGACTGGCGAGGACGGTTATTTTCAAGCCCGCGAGGAATTAATCAATGATGACTCTGGCCGGGCTGAGATGCAAAAAGCCCGACTGGTGAGATCGGGCTTTATGCTTTCCGGTGCTGAGTTGGTCGCTCTGGCCGGAGGGGAACGCTCTACATCTAACGCTGTAATATTATGGCCGCAGGCATCCTGTGTCAATTATCACTTGACTGCCTTGGTCAAGTGACTGAAAACGAGGTGAATAATAATCATTGAGTAGATATAATCAGCGGGTTAGCTCTGTTTTGCGCCACTCCAGCCCTTAAACCCAGCGTAACCGGGTGTGAACGATTTGAAGTCCTGGCCGAACAAACAGGTGGTGCTGTGTCCGGTGCTCTGGCAGGAGGGGAACGCTCTACATCTAACATGCAGAGAGCCGCTGTGACAGGCAATGGAAGGGTAAGCTGTGGTGTTCTCTCTCCATCTTCATGGAGAAACGGATGATTAACCTGTTAATCATCGTTCTGCGGGCGGTCGCGGCACTTGCAAATGCGCTGATTGCCGTCCTGGAATTGATCCGCCAGTTCATCGATTGATGATGGTGGAAACGTAGCTAAGGCCGGGGGGACCACTCTCCGGCCTTTAACATATCACGTCTTTTATTTGTCAGCCGCTGTATGGCGGCTGCGATTCCTGTCGTTAATTTCTGGCGTTGCATTTTTAGTTTTTCGCAGCTTTTCTCATTGCTGGCGAGCACGCTGTCAGGCGATTCAGTCTGACGGAGCCTCCCTAATGAAATTACGTGATTTTATCCTTCTGCCGGCATTGTTGCCGGTATCCGTTCTGGCCAGCACGGTAGTATATACCGACAGCCAGCACTTGCCTGAAAATCTTTCCCCGGATGTCGTGGTTGTGTTGCTGGATGAACCTGAACGCCTGCAGGTGAAAGTGTTTGGCCAGCTTCCGGCTGACCCGGAGCTGGCAGCAATGCAGGCCAGGCAGGTGATGTCCTCCCCTCAGTGGCAACAAAAGCAGCAGCAACTGGTCACGGCATATCGCCAGGTAGTGCATGCCCGGGAACTCGGTATTCGCAAGGTGCCCGCTGTCGTTTTTGACGACCGGGATGTGGTTTATGGCACAACTGATGTAGCGCGGGCTCAGGCACTACGGCTGCAGGCAGGAGGTGGTCAGTGAATCAGCCTCCTTCCCGACTCAGAAAAACGTTCTGCTCTGCCGCTGTCGCCACCGTTCTGGCCACAGCGTCAATACCTGCAGCGTTTGCTGCGCTGAATACGGCGCAGATAGTGGCCAGCGCAGTGACGCAGGACTGCATTAGCTGGCGGGTAAGCGGTATCTGTTACTGGCTGTTCTGTACTGCATTCGGCTGCACCGTAAAAACCTCTGTAAAGGTCACCCATTTTATCCCGGAAGCGGTGGTTTCGACCTACGTTGCGCCCGGTGGAAATCCCTGGACAGAGATGGCTTTTGTCAGCCAGACGGCGGGCGGGCTGGAAAATGTCGTTACTGGCGCTTTGTCAGGGGTGACAGCCGGTGGCGCCAACCCCGCAGATATGAAGAACCCGGGGCAGCGTAAATCTAATATTCGCTTCAAATACGCCGATGCCATTGGGCATCCGGCCACGTCTCTTATCGGGGGCAGTATCGCCGGGTATTCCTGCGACAGCGCCGCCGCTCCCCTGATGCCGTATTTCCTCAGCACGCTGGACTCGATTGCCTGGCGAACGGGTGTTCCGGAATCGCTTTATCCCGAGGCACTGATCCCCGGTCGACGGGAAATCGGTAGCCAGGCATCCGGCAACATGTGGGGCAACGTCTACCCGCGCTCCGGGTTTGTCAGCCAGACCGATGATGACAAAGCGTCGGCGGTGGTGGCGCAGCGTGTGGCGGACATTATCACCCGGACAGGCCAGCCGCACGTTTATCAGGTGCTAAAAGGGACCCGCCGCGACGGGTACTGGCCACCGGGAGAAGTCACGGAAAACACCGGCACTAAGAACCATAAGTGGCAGCGTCTGGCGCCTCAGATGACTCAAAGCTGCGCGGTATTTCCGGACGGGAGCCACAGCGCGGCTACTGATAATAACGAGGCCTTTGCGCTGTGGCAGCCCTACAGCTGCTGCAAGCGTATGGGGCAGAGATTCCTGAGCAGCACGGATTTTTGACGAGGTAAAACATGAACATCGATACATTTAAATCAGCAACCGGCGCAGTGCTACTGCTTGCCGGAACTGTGGGTACCCTATTGCCTGTCCGGGCTGAAATTTCGCTACCGCAGGTTAATGACAGCGCTTTTGGCTACGGCAAATCCGTTGACGGCGCGGTATCCGATAAATTGTTTTATACCTTGGGCGGTGGGTCGGTGATATCGCAGCCGGCGACGCGCAGCAATATGAAAAAAATGGGTCTGGATGTGGGGTGGAGCAGTGACCTGATGTGCGGCAACTTTGACCTCAAAACCACAATTGGCAACCAGTTAAACGGCGTAACCGATGGTTTTAAAAACCTGATGGGTGACGTTATTCAGGGGGCAACTGGCGCGGTGGCCAGCCTGCCAGCAATGCTTATTCAGCGGGCCAACCCGGGACTGTATGACATGCTGACCAACGGTGTACTGCAGGCGAATGTCTCGTTCGACAAAGCACAACTGAACTGCCAGAACATGGCGAAGAAAATGATGGATTTCAGTGATACCAGCAAGTGGAGCCAGGCAGCTATAGCTGAAGAATATAAATCGCTCGTCAATAGTGGGGAAACGGACGCAATACGTGCAGACCAAAAATATCAGGATGCAGATGGAACCGCTGGCAAAAAATGGATTGGTGGTCAGATAAGAGGAGGAAAAGGGCAGAAGGCGATCCGGCCGACCTATGATTTGGCATCTGCTGGTTACAACATGATGAACAGCCTCAACGTACTAAGTTCAGAAACCGTGAGTAGCACCAGTTGTAACGGTGGTGCCTGCAGTAAGTTCAGTAATGCTGAAGAAGCTGCACAAGCCGTGGTGAGAGTTCTTGGTGATCGCTCAATGCGCACCTGCAGCAATGCGTCGCAATGCACCAGTGGAGATACCGATGATCAGCCCGGTCTGTCCGTTGCTGGTACAGGATTTGCCCCGATGCTGGAAGAAGCCACAAAGAACAATACAGAGCAACTGGTGAAACTGGTTAATGGTGCCGTAAAACCCACGGCAAATGAACTGGCGAAGCTGAAAACGGGTGGTTTGCCGGTAACGGCCAATGTTATTAAGGCACTGCAACGTGACCCGGATAATACCGCACTGACAGTTCGTCTCGCCAGTGAGCTTGCCATGTCTGATACGGTCGAAACCGCTTTGTTGATGCGCCGGATGCTGACAACAGGTATGAGTGAGCCAAATGCTCAGGATCAACCTATTGCACTGGAAGATGGTGTTCGCCGGATTGATGCACTCGATCGCGAAATCATGGCATTGAAGAATGAAATGGACCTGAAGCGAGAACTGGCGCGGAACTCTGTACTGACCATCATCGAGCGGGACAACGAACGAGTCGGCACAAACCCAATGATTCAGCAGACGGACAATGCCGACAGCCGGTTCCAGAAACTTGATACTCCTGATGCAGAGTAAGGAAATTGTGATTATGAAAAACAGTCACCGCGACCTGCTGCGTAAAACAGGAAAAGGGTTAAAAGTTGGGACGCTTTATCTGCTGGTTCTGGCATTGATAATGGTCCTGGGATTCTGGCTGGCCGATACGAGAATGCGTCATCCGGAGAGCGTGGCATCCCTGAAGCGATGGATGCACGCAACGCGCTACGGCTGGCTGGCGTGGCGGCTGGTTATCTACTGCGCCGTCGGGTGGGGACTGTGGAAAATCTGGCATGCACCGGGCTTTCGGCAGGAATATCGTCGTCCACTGCTGCGCATCGCCGGCGCCAGCACATTATTCTTTCTGGTCTGCGAGTACTCCATTTTTTCCGGCGTGGGAGGCTGATTCACTATGACAACGAACAGCTATCTGGAGTATTTCCTGACCCTGCTGGGCTGGCTGGTCAATAATGGCCTCTGGGACGTCCTTGTCAGTACCGGACTGTTTGCGCTGCCAATGGCTTTTAAGGTCGTGGGTATCTGGCTGAAGGTTCGCGAAGAAGGGGAAGATGAAGGTAACAAGGGTATGCTGTCGCTACCCCGTATCGAGAATGCGCTTTATGGTGCGTTCTTCGTGATGATTGCCTGTTGCGTTCCGCTGATTCAGGTGAGCCTGACTACGTTGGAGTTTGATAAAACCCGGGCGAAAACGTGTGGAACCTGGACACCAAAAGCGCCTGATGAAAGTGGTTACAATAACATTATCTCCAGTATGGACGGCGAAAGCGCGGCTGCGCCGGTCTGGTGGGTGTTGGTCCATAAGTTATCCAAAGGTGTGACTCAGGCAGCGGTGGCCAGCATTCCCTGCCGGCCGGATCTGCGGCAACTGCGGTTTGAGGTGCAGCGGACGTTCATTGAGAACCGTGCGCTGGCTGATGAGTTGCAGGATTTTACCAACGATTGCTACTCGCTTGCGCTTTACCAGTGGAAACGGCGCGATCAGGGGCAGACAACAGATAAGGCGGCTTTGTCAGACCTCAGTTGGATAGGCAGCAGTACCTTTCTTAAAGGAGACTACACCACCCTGCAGTCGAAATTGCCGCGCGGGATGTTCTCCTGGAGTGATGCCCGTGACAGTGGTCGGCCGAATACCGGTAATGGTGGATATCCTTACTGTTCTGAGTGGTGGTCGGCAGCAGATACCGGCCTGAAGGCCAGGGTGATGAAGCAGGTTGATGACAGCTACTGGCTGCGGTTATCTGCGGCGATGAAGATGATTGGCAGCAGCCAGACTGATTATCAGGAGGAGGTAATACGCCGGCTCGTCAGCCCGGCGAACCTGACGGTATCGCATGGTGGTGAAGTATATAACGGCTATGGTGGTAATGCGGATATGACGGCAATGAATGCGATTTCCCGCATCACCGGAACGGCAGGCGCTTCGGTGGCCTCACTGGGCGCGTTCCCGGCTCTGGACGCGATGCGTCAGGCATTGCCGATGGTGCAGGCCGTTATGCTGATGGCCATTTATATTATGGTGCCATTAATCTTGGCCTTTGCGGCCTATGAGTTCAAGACGGTGATCACCCTGACGTTTGTCATTTTTGCCGTGAACTTCCTGACGTTCTGGTGGGAACTGGCCCGCTGGCTCGACAGCTGGTTGCTGACGGCGCTATACAGTTCTGATACCCACTCACGCTTTAATATGATGGGATTCCAGAATACATCGGATGATCTGATTATGAATCTGGTTATGGGGACGATGTTTATCGTGCTGCCAACCGTATGGATCGGTGCATTGTCCTGGGCGGGTGTAAATATTGGTGTAGCTATCAGTAATGCATCTAAAGAAGGGACTGGCAGTTCACATCAGGCAGCTCAGAATGGTGGAAATCTTGTGAAAGGAGGGATTAGCAGTTTCCAGGCGGGAATGAGTAAGGGAATGAACAAATAACTACTGAAACACAGCGCTGGTATGAGCAGCGCTGTTAGTTGTTATCGTTATGCCATTGCTCAAAATCTAAGTAAGGGCGTGTATCAAACAATGCCGGCGTTTCTTCCGCTTCATCATCGTTGAAACTTGTCAGTAAAGATCTGTCGTCAGCGTGATTGTCTGGTTGAGGGTCAGGTAGCACCGCATCCAGTAGCTTTTTCATGAAAATATTCATATCTCAGTTTTCTCCTGTTTGACTGAGGGCTGTTTTTTTGTTCGAATCATCCTTGTATCATAAGGATTGTTGAAGAAGTGCGCAACCTCAGCGTGGCTGGAGATAGCGACATTAATTGGATTGTAAATAATTTTTAAGGAGGAAAGCATGTTCAGGAAGAAAGTATTGGTTGTTTGTATTGTCTCTATGTTTATAACAGCATGTTCCATGGATGAGTTATCTTCGGTAAATAAGAAAATCAGTGATTTTGGATCGTCAATAGCAGGAAATCAGTCATCGCAGAATGAATCAGGCATGCCTAAGTTAGCACCTAAAGTTGAAGCCAGTCAGGATTCCACATCAAAAGATTTATCTATTCCAGTTGATGTCGATACTGCTGCTGCTCGTTTGCGCCGTTATTATAAATTTATGACGACAGATGAGTTAAATAGTATTAAAAATAGAGAAAGTACTTCGGCCCGTTTGGCTGCTGCTGCGATTGAGGAACAAAGGCCTGAATGGTCGGCATCGGCAGGAAGTTATTATAAAATGGGGCGAAACTGGGGGGACGGCAAAGATCATATTACTCTGGAGGTTGAAAAGAATGGTGTTGGAAGTCGTGTCTATATTCAGTTTTTTTCTTCAAACCCACAACATTTAACAGAAGCCTATTTAGGTAATTTGTATACGCAAGTGAAAGGTGTTGCAGAGGGCAAGGTTCGTTAATCTATGAGGAAAATAAGAAGAATAGCCTCCTTCTTATCTTTGTTTTCATGGTTACAACCAGAGACTGGCGATGTGAATAATAATGGAATAGCTGCTTATGTTGGTTTTTGGGAAAGGGGAAAGAAATGAAATCTTTTCATGATTGGTTTTATTCATCATGTTACAATTCATTTAAAGTTAAAAGCAAGAGACAAGTTATTTTAACTATGGAGAGTTGGCATAAATGTTCTGAGGGGGTGGCGGATAAAATTAAAAACGAAAAACGAAAAAGGGATAAGTTCTATATGCCATAAAGGATGCTCGCGTTGCTGTTCTTTACATGTTTCCTTAATTACGCCGGATGTGTTTTTTATAGCTGAGAATTTAACAAAGAATTTGAGTGAGTCAAAGTTGTTTTTCATTAAAAAAAGGCTAAAACTTCGAGCTGATAAGGTTGAGGAATATATTGATGATAGCTATAGAATGGAGTGTGTTTTTCTCGGAAAAAGTTCTGGGCAGTGTGTTATCTATAATTACCGTCCGGAAGCGTGCAGACGTTTCTTTACTAATGATGAAAAAGATTGCATTGAAAGTAATGGTTCACCACTTCAGGATGGTGCGGTGTTTTATTCAACTGGGATTCTTTCTTCTTATATGGCTCTTGCAGCACATAACAATGACCTATTTATAGATAGTCATGAGATGAGTAAGTCTTTATATATTGCTCTGGATAGTCCTTTGCTTTTTAAAAAATGGCTGAGAGGCGAGCCTAATGTTTTTCCAGGTGTTAAGTGGGAAGGGTATCATCAGGAAATTAAAAAAATGAATGCTGATATGAAGATCAAAATAAAGTAAAACATCTTGACATGAAAATATTGACCTAAGCCAGCCTCTATTGGTAGGCTTTAAGTGTTGTAAATGTCGTCAATGACGACCACCAATGCTCCTGTAGCCTGTGAGGAGCGCCTTCGGGTGGCTACTGTCGCGAAAGCGACCACCAATGTTCCGTGCAGTCTGTGAGGAACGCCTTCGGGTGACTGCAAAAGAATTCTCCCGTAGCCTGAAAGGGAGAGCATATTGAATGTGGTACATCTGCACACCTTTGGAAGCAGATATCGTTAATACAAGCGCACTATGACGCGGCGATGAGGGTTTCTTTCTCTTTGCTCAGCTGCACACCGGTTCGGGTGTTGCACAACGGGCTGGCCACTTCCAGTCAGACGAATATCGTCTGTGGAAGTCGCATCAACATTTCGTTTCTTCAGTGATACGTCCTGAGTTTCGTACGACTTTTGCATCGACCGGATAAGGCCATTTGGTACATTTGGCCGCTTACGGCGTTGCATTACGAGCACGAAACTGCGCGGCGTCACTTGTGTGCAAGCGAAGCGAACACCAAGTGACGCGCGCAGCGCATACCATTTAAACGCACGTACAACGTGGTTTTCATCGTTTTCGTACCATCTGGCACATACGTAGTCCGTGTCATTCACGGGAAAACGTCTTCACATCAACGTTTGTATGACGGAGTGTCCGTCTGAACGTCCCAACCTAATAAGGAGAAAATCGGCTTGATATCGATGGCGACACTACGGAAGTAGTGTTGGAGGCAGCTTGACGAATGTCAGCTCTGCATCAGCAGCAAACAGGTCAGAGACCTGAGGTGCCTCGCAAGAACTCAACATTTCGCCGCCCCGATGCACAGATATCAGTTGAGACGCAGGAAGCGCAAAAGTAACCGTGTCGTCGGGGTTGAAATAATGGGGTACAGATCCGTCCGTTTTGTGAAAAGCAGAAGGCTGTGTATGTCATATGGAGATATAGCGATGTCCAGATTCAGCAAACAACTTGAAAAACAGCTTGTCACACTTGCTCGTAAGGGACAGGGTAGTTTTAAAACCGTAGCAGATCGTTCCAGAATTGCAGAGCGGTTCTCTGAACGTCTTGCAAAGTTAAATATCCAAATTCGGGATGTAAAGCATATAAAGACGGTACATATTCAAAAATATATTCATAGCCGACAGAGTGAAAATATATCAAGTCGCACGCTTCAAAATGAAATGGCGGCTGTGCGTACAATCATGTCTGTCGCCGGCAGGAATAAACTGGCTGATCCGCAGCATGAAATGTTGAGTAACAAAGCGCTTGGTATTTCTGGGGCAAGCAGGGATGGCACTAAAAAACCAATATCTGATGAATTGCTTCGGAAGATCGTTAATTATTCTTCCAGTAAAGACGAAGGTGTGGCCCTCGCGGTTCAACTGGCTCGTTATATTGGACTTAGAACTGAAGAAACTGTTCAGTCAGCTAAATCATTAAAAACATGGCAGCAGTCGCTTTTAAGTGGAAATGAACGTGTTCGGGTTGTATTCGGAACAAAAGGGGGGCGTCCGAGAGAGACAACAGTTTTTGACAGGGAAAAAGTTCTGACGCTTTTAAATAAAGCTATTACGTATTGTGACGATAGTAACGGAAAACTTATCAATAAGCCAACCTTGCATACTGCAATAGAACGCTATCGTAATATTCTTCGTGATGCCGGAATGACAGGGGAGAATGCGCCGCATTCTTTGCGCTATGCCTATGCAAAAGATGCTGTGAATTTTCATGTCAATAATGGCATGAGTCGGAATGAAGCGGAGGCTTTAGTATCGATGGATTTAGGTCATGGAGATGGACGAGGACGTTATATAAAGCAAGTGTATTTTAAAGAGGGTTTGGATGAATGAATGTTTATAAGTTAGAGCATGAGTATTCCCGCTCGCATAAGTTTTATGGTGTGCGTACAATGTTGACATTTCACGAACTGAATATCCTGTGCGCATATCTGCAATTGTTACATTTTGAACTTCCCCGTATTGATGGCGTAGAAGATACCATCGCAGAGGATCATGGAGAGAAATTACTTAAAACCATCTTTAATGCTGAGTCTGTTTATGAAGAGGAAAAATATTCACAAACACTGGATTTTCATGATGACTGGAATAAATACTGTGGTGGCCGTTTGGGTGAATATATGCATGAGATTATTCAGGTTGCCAGACCAGATGCGTACAAAAAATTGCTGCAAAATATGATAGCTGAATGTCGGGATGCGATCAGTCGATATCGCGAAGGAAAATTCTGGCTTGAAAACCCTGACAAATGGATCAGCGATGTTGAAAGTAATATTCATCGGCTCCACCACCTTGTTGAAGGGGACGCAGTAAAGCCTGAGTGGGGCTGGCAGACGATGGGTGGTGCTTCGTATACAGGACGTGTTTATGTGCGTAATGATAATCAACCCGACGTACCGTCTCCGTATGATGACTGAAGACGTTTGTCACCGTCGCTCACAATAGGCGACGGTGACTTGAAATCACCTTGCGGGTGTGCTTATTATTTAAACGCTAACCTGTCGCTTAAGCGACCACCAATGTTTCAGCAGTCTGTGAGAAACGCCTTCGGGTGACTGCAAAGAAATCTCCCCCAGCCTGAAAGGGAGAGCATATCGAATGTGGTACATCTGCGCACCTTTGGAAGCAGATATCGTCAATACAAGCGCACTATGACGCGACGATGAAGGTTTCTTAAACTAACCAGACAGTCAGAACAATGTCGTTTCTGACTCCCCGACGGGAAATATCTTCCCGATCGGACAGGTGTTTCCCGTTTTTTTACAGGAGAAACACGATGTCCGAATCATCCGGTTTAGCACTTCCCCTCATTGTTCACTGGCCTTATCGCTTAAAAACGGTCATTCAGCGAATAATCCGGGGCAGACGGTTACCCCATGACAGTAAGTGGTTTACCAATGTGTCCGGTAATTTTGCCGTTCGCGCTCATGTCGCGTCGACAGAGAAGGGGCTGCGGGTATGGCTCACGCTACGCAGAGGCTGGCACAGCGGTGAATATGTTTATTCTCGTTTAGCTGTCCCGGTTCCTGAAAATGCCAGATGGCGTAAAGCTTACCGGCTTGCATGCCGGCAGGCCGAGCATCTTGCTCACTTTCGTTATCGCTTCCAGCCATAACAGCCATCCATTACCTTATATATCTGAGCAGTTGATGTCAGCTTAACAGTTGTAGTCTGTGACCCACCCTGACGGGGATTTATTTCCCGTCCGGGGGATAAATCCCCTTTTTTGTTAACTATTAAAGAGGATTTATCCATGACTGAACGTTTCTTACCAGCAGGCCGCCCTGTTGTTTATACCATCGAGCAGCGGAGTACCGTTCCGGTCGAGACCTGGAACAAATTTACCTCAGCGATTATCGATATATACCACTGCCTGCCATGCTGCATGCGGCCGGTGAATCCGCGCCGGAACAATGAGCAAACCGGTGCTTTCTCACTTTTCCATCCCGACAGTAGTCCAAAAGCTGACGAGCTGGTCTTCAGCGGTAAAACGGGCGAAGGTTACAGGCATCGTATCATTACCATATCGCGTGAGCGTACCCGGGATGTCCTGAGCGTGGATGAGATTGAAACAGAGCATCAGATGTCGGCAGATTTGTTTACCCGCATGGTGATGCTGGCCCTTCATAATATCTGTGCTGCACATTTTATTGTTCATTCCACGGCGGGAGCCTGTTCATGGGCGCTGCCGCTGGCCATCCTGAACCGGGCCCGTGACGACCAGTTCTCAGCCTGGGAACTCCCTGATCCGGTGCAGTATGCCACATCGTTTTCGCAGGAAAATGCCCGGCTGACTGAACAGGCTATTGCCGGCAGTCTGACCCTGAGCCCGGGAATAAATCTGTCCCGCGAGCAGTGGGAGGATATTGCCGCTCTGGAGTTTAGATTGTATGAACCCCAGGCGTGTCTTTCAGCCGATCCGGAAGCCCCTTCGCTGGAACTCATTTTAGGCTCCAGTACCGCTGATCTGGTGACGTTGAGTGGTTTAGACGCTCTGCTTTACTGGGTCAGCGTCAATATGCCGGACTATGCGGAAGGCGTTCCGGATCAGGAACCGATATTTCTGTCCCGCAATCATCTCGCATTACTGCGCGATGATATCCGCAACGGCTGGTTCTCGTCGTACAACAACGATCCGACCTACGGAGAGATGTTCTGTACCGAGTTGCAACTGATTGCCGTGTGGGCGGAATACTGCATCCGTACGCTGGATATGGAGCGGGAAAGTGTTTTCCTGTTTGCGATCTGGTAAGTGCTGATTCGTCTTAACTCTTCAGCGGTGCTGTAACGCCGCCTGAATAACACCAACCCGGCAGGGAGACCTCCTGCCGGAGGCCCCTGTCTTTCAGGAGTGCGAATATGCTGCGTTTTCACGGAAAAGACCTGAAAGCTGTTTTGACCGAGTCCTTAACTAACGACAGGCCTGTGGTACTCACCTGTGACGTAACCGTGTCTTTGTCCGTTCAGGATGGCGAACGTTTCCGTTCGGCCCCAGGACGTGAAGACCAGTTACGGCACCAGACATTTGCAGATGGCTGTCATCCCGACAGGGATCAGGGATGGGCTACGCTGGCCCCTGTGCTGGTCGACAATGCTGTTTTCACTAAACCTCTCGTTCTGACAGAAGGACGTATCTGGGACATGCTGACGAAGAACCATCAACTGACGTTGATGCTGTCAGAGAACGAAATCGTGGTCTACAGCGGTGAACGGCATTATGTGCCGGTGGCCGGTTACCGTGATCTGACGGACAGACTGCATGTGACAGCCGTCGGGCATTTCGGTGCCTGCAGCAGTCGCAGTGAGCTGAAATACTGGCGTATGACTGCATTACGGTTGCTTCAGGATGTTCATCCCGTCGCGTGCCGTCATGCCAGGCCAGCAGATCATAACCGGTTTCTGATAGCCGCTCATAATCTGCAACGCCGAACAGAATGTGTTTCACCTGACGGGGCGCTACTGCTTCTGAACGCCTGATTTAACGACAACCCGCCTGCGGCGTGCCTCACGCCCGCAGGGGAGGGGCACGCCTGTTTTAAGGAGTGCTCCATGAAAACCGATAACCGCAAAACCACTGCCACGGTTTGTAAAAAGCCGGCGGCACGCAAAACCTCCTCCTCCGGCAAACGACGCCAGGCAGGAACGGCCGCGACGCTTACTGGCAGCGGCGATATTTATCGTCTGGTCACTGACCGGATAATTGTCGCGCTGGAAAACGGTATACCCCCCTGGCGACGGCCGTGGCGAAATGCGCAGCAGGGGATAAACACCCTGATGCCGGTCAATGCGCTTACCGGCCGGGGCTACAGCGGCGTGAATGTTCTGCTGCTGTGGCTGGCGGCTGAAGAGCGTGGTTTTACCAGCGACCGCTGGCTGACATACAACCAAGCGCAGGAGGCCGGCGGTCAGGTCCGCAAGGGCGAAACCGCCACGCTTGCGGTGATATACCGCGACTGGACAAAGCAGGCTGAAGACAGCAACGGCAATAAGCTGTTTGATGCTGACGGCAAGCCGCAGATGGAAACGGTGCCGATGTTGCGCCAGTTTCCGCTGTTCAATGCCGAACAGTGCGATGCTCTTCCCGACCAGATGCGTGGCACTGCCACCGTCACCCGGCCGCAGGAGGATTTCGCTGGTGTCAGTCCGGCACAACTGCAGCAGGTCCTGTCGGTGGTGAATGCCACCGGCGTGCAGTTTTCACCTCGGCCGCAGAACCGGGCGTATTACCGTGCCGCCACAGACCAGATAGTGCTGCCCCTGACATCGCAGTTTGATGCTGAGGGTGACTACTGGTCAACGGTGCTTCACGAGCTGGTGCACGCCAGTGGCCATGCGAAGCGACTGAACCGGGAAGGGATAACGCAGGCGTCAAAGAAATTCGGCGACCCGGTGTATGCCTTCGAGGAGCTGATAGCCGAAATTGGCAGTGCCTTTCTGTGCGCACATCTCGGGATAACCGGTGACTTGCAGCATGAAAGTTATGTTGACGGCTGGCTGTCAAAACTGAAGTCCGACAAAAAGGCGCTGTTCAGCGCCTGCCGGCAGGCCCGGGAAGCGTCGGAATATTTGCTCGCGCCACTCAGCCATCAGGCTGAAACGGCGTAATTAATCTACCGGGTGACGGCAGTAATACCACCGTCACTCTCCCGTGAGGGCATTGTTCCTCACGGGACGATGCCCTCTTTTTTTACTGAAAAAAGGAGTATCAACTTATGTCTGAATGGTGCCAGAACCGTTTTGAAATTACCGGTAAATCTGTCTGTATCGATGTGCTGTTGCAGTGGATAAACGGCGCAGACACGCCTCGTTATCGCCACGCAATACTGCAGAGTATACAGCTGTTCCTGGCCGGGTGCGCGGGAATACTGAAACCGGTGAAAACTGTCTCGTATATCCCCTTTCAGGGGCTGGTTCGACACGGTGTCGGGCAGGCGACGGCTGCTAACCTCGCGTTTGAGCAGTGGCTGGAACTGCTGCAGAAAGACGTGGCGCTGGATACGGAGACCATACGCCAGATTGACCGGCTGTATCACCAGTCCTGCCTGGGGGCGCTGAAGTGGGAAAATATCCCTCAGGCGTCACGGGACATCATGGCTATGCTGATGAAAAGGCAGTATGCGGACTGGTTCGGTCTGGCCGGCCTGAACGACGAGCCTGATGCTGCGGTTTGCTGGGAACGTCTGCGGGAATACCCGGAACGGTCGCAGCCCTGCGATATGCTGATGGTTATTCCGACGCGGCTGGCCACAGAGCTTAACGGCTCCGGTGGGCTGCTGACGGGAGTATCCACAACGTTAAGCTTCTACAGCCGCATTTACGGGATGGAGTGGCCAGCCGGGCATAATGTAAACCTGCACCGCCATGCCGCTAACGGGTTAACGCTGCGGCTGGATTCTCCATGGTATCCGCCGTCAGGTGAGGTGGTGGCCGGTATTTCCGCTCTCTTTGAGTGTGAAGTGCGACATACGTACAGCGAACCGGTCAGCGGCCTCAGTGGTTATGACTGTTATGACCTCGGGGCGCATGTGGATGGCCATCAGGGGTTGCCGGTGGGCACGCTACAGCCCGTACCGGCTCTGTATCTGGTCAGTAGTGAACAGCCGCATCCTGAACCGGAGAAGGCTGTTTACAGCGAAGTCCGTGGATAACCGGTTTCTGACCATTTAACCGCGCTGCAGCCTTCACCGGCTGCGGCTTTTTTACCCTCAGGGGAACACTGTTCTCCTGCCCGGGATACGTGTTCCTCTTTTTTATGGAGAATGCGTATGGCCGGTTTTATTGACCATGAAAAAGCGTTTATCTCACTTTTTAATCAGACCGCACGATATCATCACCGCCATAAGGTATTCGAAGATTTTGTCAGCTGCAGCGTTATTGCGCTGGAGAACCGTCTCTGTTTCAGTGAAAAGCGGGAAGCTAAATATCTTCGAATAATCGGTGGTTATGAAAAGCCGGATGTTGTCCGTATGGCGCAACTGCTGGCTCATGTGGTTAACGGGCTGCAGAATGGGTTCTGTGATTTTCTGGGTAACGTGTTTATGCAGCTGGAACTGGGCGACAAGTATCGCGGCCAGTTCTTCACCCCCTGGGATGTGGCCAGAATGATGGCGCAGCTGCAGCTGGGGGATGTGAAGGCTATGTTTGATGAAAAGCCTTTCATCACTCTCAGCGAGCCCGCCTGCGGTGCGGGCTGTATGGTACTGGCTTTTGCTGATGTTCTTAATCAGGCTGGCTATGCGTCACATCGCTATCGTTTATATTGATATTGGTTCGATTGATAATCAAATACAAGTAATCAGTACACCTAAGCATATTTTAGGACGAGATGCCCCCTCAAGAGCAAGGCGTATCGTTGCTGCTGGTGACGTACTTTTTTCAACTGTCCGGACATATTTGAAGAATATAGCTGTTGTGCCGGATGAACTTCACGGACAATATACTTCGACAGGAATTGCGGTCCTCCGCCCAAATAAAGCCGTTGAAAGTCGTTACTTGTTTAATTATGTGCGGTCAAATAACTTTATTACCGAAATATCCAAAGCCCAAGATGGAACGCTTTATCCAGCAGTAAAAGAAAAAGATGTCAGTGATGCTACTATACCATTAGCACCTTTACTTGAACAAAAAAGAATTGTTAGAAAACTTGATAAACTAAATTATCGAACCTTATATGCTCGTGAGCAGCTAAACCATATTCCACGATTTATAACTCTCTATAAACAACATTTACTATCTTCTGCATTTGGGGGAGGCTTAACTATCGCTTGGCGTGAGCAGGTTGGTAATGAATCGAAATGGAAAAATACTACTCTAGGTAAACTGGTTACTAACATCGTTGCTGGAAAGAATCTTCGATGTGAAGAACGCCCTCCTCGTGAGGATGAAAAAGGAGTAGTTAAAGTTAGTGCAGTAACATGGGGGAGTTTTGATCCTCAAGAAACAAAAACACTTCCTTCCAGCTTTATACCTCCTGAAAAAACGCGTATTGCAGAAGGCGACTTACTTATTTCACGAGCAAACACTCAAGAGCTGGTTGGTGCGGTAGTTATAGTCAAAAATTCACCTTCAAACCTTTATCTTAGCGATAAGGTTTTAAGACTTGAAGTAAAAGATGAATATAAATCTTGGATTTTATGGTTCTTACGTTCCCCACAAGGTCGTGCTGCTATCGAAGCTATAGCATCTGGCAATCAGCAGTCTATGCGGAATATTAGTCAACGTAACCTCCTCGAAATTTCAATGCCTTGGCCAAGAAAAGATGAGCGAGAGGAAATAATCCGGCGCATTGAAGCCAATTTGACTTGGCTAGATCGGATAACGAATGAATTTACTGCTGTAGTAAACATGTTACCAAAACTTGATGAAGCTATCATAACAAAAGCATTTTGTGGAAAGCTCGTGTCACAAAATCCATCTGATGAACCTGCAAGTCTGCTGTTAAAGAGAGTTAAGTCTAACCTGAGTAAAAAACCAAAGAGAAATCAAAGTTACAAACAGAAAGAAAAAAATAAAGAGGAATCTATGGTTTCTGAAAAAAAATTGGAAGATGTATTGGTGGCTGCTAAAGATTGGCTTTCAGCGAAAAGCGCTTTTCAACGGTGTGGCATAGATAATGGTTCCACGACAGAAGAAATTGAGAAAATCTATGCAGAATTGCGCGACCTAGATAAATCTGGAAAACTTGAAGTGCAGACAGTTAAAGATGAGCAAGGCCGTAAAGTTTATGACCGTATTAAATTAAAGGCGGTGTGAGATATGCGTCTCGATAAAATTATAATAGGAAGTCCTAAGGATAGCCCTACCCATCAGTTTAAAAATTTAAAAAACGTTTCAATAGATTTTGACCAAGAACATTGGATCACCGTGGTTATTGGTTGGAATGGAACAGGAAAATCTAATGTCCTTGAGGCCCTTGCAACGATCTTTCGCGATCTGATTCAGGGCATAAGAAAACCAGCATTTGCTTTCGATCTAGAATATCGTATTTTAGTAGGTTCTGAGCTATTTCATATTAATATTGATGCAGATCCAGACCGGCTCCGTGATTCCATCATCGTTCATATAGCAACTGATGTCGAGGCAAGAGGTAATGAACCTCTATCATATTCAAATGATGAAGAGATAATAACATCAGCCTTAAGAGGGAAAAGGATTTCACTAAAGAAATTTTTAGATGTCAATTCTGGATTACTTCCCCGTTATGTATTTTCCTATTATTCAGGTGAAAGCGATAGACTATATCAAGTATTTAGGCCTTACTTAGAAGAATTTGATAAAAAATTAAGGCGAGGAGAAGATCCTGGTCTTAAACGATTATTTTATGCTATGCCTGTGCATAGCCAGTTTGTATTATTGGCATTTTTAATACAACAATCAGAAGATGTTAGAGATTTCTTGGCTAACCATTTAGCCATAGATCCAGATGAGGGTATTGAGTCAGTTTTATTTATCTTACGTGAGCCACCATGGAAATCAAAAGAAGGTGACCCTCGTTTTTGGAATGCTAAAGGCGTTGTCGCATCTTTTTTAGACCGTCTATACGATATTGCAGTTGCACCGATTGAAATAAATCGACGTGTTCCTGTTTCATTTTGGAATGAAAAAGCACTTAACTTCAAATATTTATATATCAAGGATATAAGTTCGCTTCGTAAGCTCGTTGGTTTGCAGCGCCCAGCCGAGTTTTTTCGGGACATGGAAAGTACACACGTTTCACAATTGATTGATGAGGTCAGAATTCGAGTTCGTTTGAAAAAAAACGATGGAACGGTCACATTTCGAGAGTTAAGTGAAGGTGAACAACAATTACTTACTGTATTAGGATTACTTCGTTTTACTGCAGAAAACGAGAGCCTTTTTTTGCTTGACGAACCTGATACACATCTAAATCCACGGTGGGCAGTCGATTACCTAAGTTATTTGCGTACTTTTGCCGGACAAGGTGATAGTGAACGGGCAAATAGCCATATTTTGATGACCACACATAACCCTCTAGCAATTGCTGAACTGGTTAAAGAACAGGTGCAAATCTTACAATTATCGAAGAGTTCAGATTCACCTGGGATTATCGCATTACACCCTGAACTTGATCCTCGTGGATTAGGATACGCCGCCATAGTTACTAGCGATATGTTTGGTATAGCATCGACACTCGATAATCCAACCCACCTACTTCTTGAGCGACAGAGAGCTTATGCAGGGAAAGAGCATCTCACCCCAGAAGAACTGGAGGTTTTGTCAGATATTAATACAAAACTTGAACGCTTAGGGTTTCGATTTTTCCATCCAGATGAAGAATTTTCACGCTATCTCCGTCTCAGAAATATTGTATTAAGTGCTAAGTTCGAAACCAATGAGCCTGAGGAGCTTGCCCTCCGTTCAGTAGTTATGGCTCCAGAAGAACGCGAGGCATTAGGACAGCAACTTATCCGGGAATTACTTTCTGAGCAAAACGATGTACCGGGGAATAAAAAATGAGATATATAGACTCAACCCTTCTTCAATTGCCTGATGGCTGGTTAGCTCGTGCAACAAATGCAAAAGAAGCTGTATCTCAAGGGGAAGACCCTAACAATTATTCAGATATTTGGCGGTGTTTGAAAAATGGGCTCGCTAACCTTTCCAATGATAAATGCTGGTATTGTGAACTTCCTATCCCTCGTTCAGATAATGCTGTTGACCATTTTCGGCCTAAAGGTAGGGTTAGCGATGCAACGAACCCTCATGATGGGTACCGATGGCTAGCATTTGAACCTTCAAATTTCCGTTATGCTTGTACATTTTGTAATTCCCGTCGTAAGGACGTAGATGGTGGAACTGTTGGTGGAAAAGCAGATCGATTCCCTCTCCAAAATGAAGCTCAACGAGTTTACCAAGCAGGTTCGGTAATAAATGAGATGCCTACTTTACTTGATCCTTGTGATATTGGGGATTGGCAACTTTTAGGATGTCAAAAAGAGAATGGAAAGCCTTGTGCAGCAAGCACTGATGCGGAACAACAAGCACGTGCAAACATTTCAATCGATATTTATCATTTACACCATGAGCCAACGTGTAAACTCCGACATTTAGAAGCAGTAAAACTATTAAGTGATATTGAAGAAGCAAAAGAATTATTTATAGCTACACAAACTGATGCCACACAAAAAGTAGCATTTAAACGCGTTGCAGCAAGAATATTAAAAGCAATTCATGCTAATAGTTCTTTTAGTGGTGATATGCGATATCTGTTGAGAGGAGAGAGAGAAACAAATCACTATTCATGGATACAAAGTTTACTCGAAACATGAGTAGACTTTAATCGTGTTAGATTTCTTTAAAAAGCTGCGGCAATTTATTATTTGCGTCGTGGCTTTTTCTTAAGTTTTGTGCTTTTTATTGTGGAACCTCTATCTGCAACGAAATAAAGCAGCATAATTACACCATCGAGCTCCTGCCTGGAAGCGTTTTTTATTTCTGAAAATGGATATCTGGTTTTTTGTCGCCGCAAGCTTCTCCGAGTGACAGTGTGGTGGCTTTAACTGTCTCTCCCGGAGAACCCAATGACTTGGAAAACCACACCAGAACAAAGTGCCATCATCGAATGGCGGGGCAATCAGCTTGTGGTCAACGCATTTGCCGGTACTGGTAAAACCACGACGCTGGTACAGTTTGCGCAGGCGAACCCGGACAGCAAAATGTTGTACCTTGCCTACAACAGAGCCATCCGCGACGAAGCCGAACAAAAGTTTCCCTTTAACGTTGAGTGCAAAACCTCCCACCAACTGGCCTGGTCACATTTCGGCCGACATTTCAGGCACCGGCTGACGGCAAATCTGCGTATTACCGATGTGGCCCGGAAGCTGAATACCCGGCACTGGCCGCTGGTGCGCCTGGCGCTGGTGGGGCTGAATGCGTTTCTTTGTAGTGCTGAACCGGAACCCGGTATTATCCATCTGCCAGCAGAGGATGATCGTCATGGCTTCTCTGCAAATAAAATTCTGGGGGCCATACAGGTTCTCTGGTATGAGGTAAGTCGTACCGAATCTGATTTCCCAATCACGCATGACGTCTACCTGAAGCTTTTTCAGCTGTCCGGCCCTAGTCTCGCCAGTAAGTGGGACACCATTCTTTTTGATGAGGCCCAGGATGCCAATCCGGTCACCAGTGCCTTTGTCCTCAGCCAGCCCTGCAGGGTCGTGCTGGTTGGCGATCGCTACCAGCAGATATATCGCTTCCGGGGTGCGGATAATGCGCTCAGTTCTCCCCGGCTGGAACAGGCCGATCGACTGTGGCTGACGACCAGCTTCCGGTTTGGCCCTGCGGTCGCAGAAATGGCGAACTTGCTGCTGGCCATGTCCGGCGAGGAGATGAAAGTCACCGGCAGCGGTGGGGATGATGAAGTGGTTGCTCATCTGCCTGCTGACGTTCCTCATTACTCCGTTCTCTGCCGGACGGTATCCGGTGTCATTGGTGCTGCGCTCTCTGCCAGCCTGCAGGAGAAAAAAGTCTTTTGGGTGGGCGGAATTGAAGGGTACAAAACGGAAGAGCTGGAAGATCTTTACTGGTTCTCCGCCGATATGCCTGAACGGATGCAGTCCCCCCGTCTCCGTCAGGATTACCGGGACTTTGAAGAATATTGCTCTATTGCAAAGGCGACGCAGGACGTGGAGATGAATCAGGCTATCCGGTTGCTCGACGAGTATTTTCCGCTGCCGCAAAAGCTGGCCATCATGCGTCGGCAGGTTGTGACGCATGAAAAGGATGCGCAGGTCACAGTTTCCACAGCGCACCGCAGTAAGGGACTGGAGTGGGAAGTGGTCGTACTGAATGAGGATTTTTGTGACATCACCGACCCGTTACTCTCTGCAGAAGAGCGACAGGACGAAACAAATCTGCTGTATGTGGCCGTGACCCGCGCCCGTAAGATCCTGGTGCTGAATGACCTGATGCAGTGCCTGAAAGCTGGTGAAGAGCAGAAAGATTGCGAACAACCTGCAACGGATGATGTTGAGAACGATGGGGGAGAAGCGATTTTCCCATGTTAAATAAAATCAAAGCCTTATTTTCCCTTACGCCAGCTGTCACAGAACCATTCGATAAACTCTCTGTTTCGGTGCCGACGGGGTATTTCTCTCCGGTTAAGGCTGAAGAACTGGTCATTACCGCATTACGCCAGGATGCCCTGCAGAAAATCCGGGAAAATAATGCGCTGTCGGCAGGAGTATACCAGCGTCTTTATCTGTCACCGGTGTACCACATACTTGAACGGACCCAGAACGTGCCGGCGGCACCTGATGGCGAGTGGGCGTATGCCGGAGGTTTTGGTGATTTAAGCCTGCGTTTTACCGCTTATGCCGTCAGGCTTGCCCGGGGGTATATGTTTCCGCCTGGCGCGATGCCGGAAGAACAGGCTGCTCAGGGTGTTATCTGGCAGGCCGTTATTTTCTGGGCTGCGTTGTGTTATCACCTGCCGTTACTGGCCAGTATTGAAGGCGAAACCACCGGCGGCGTTAACTGGCAGCCGGGCATATCTGTGCCGGATGCGCCTTATCGCTTCCGGTTTCGTCATTCTCCTCCGAACGCGCATGATGCTTCTGCTCTGGCGGCGCTGGCCGCCGGTCAGTTGCTCCCCACTGAAGCGATAAACTGGCTTTCAGGTACCCCGGCAGCTTTGTTCAGTCTTGCCTGTGCATTTCGCAATGGTTCTCCTGATATGCCCCTCATCAGGACGTTGCTCGACCAGGCGGCAGAGAAGGTTGATTCGCCAGTACTCCGGAAAGAGACAGGTGGATCTTCTGTGGTAATTGCGCCGCCAGATTCGGTAACGTCACAGGAGGGGTCGTTGGTCGTTCAGACGGACGATAACTTATCCTCTTCTGCGGTAGAGCTGGCCGCTTCGGAGCTGATGACGTCACTCAACGATACCGGTGGCGGGGACTGTCAGCCACCGCTGGACGGGGCAAGTACAGTGGAGTCGCCGGAAGAACCGGATAACGCCAGCCCGGGTCAGGGGGATGCCGATATGCTGCTCAGTCTTTTTTCCGCAGTGGCGGATGCAGAAGTCCCGGAGGTTGTAGATCACGCCAGTGTGAATACGCCAGCCACGGTAGCGCCGGATGAAACCGTGGTGGTCATCGGGAAAGACGCTCCTGAAAAGTCTGCTGAGCCGGAAGAGTCCTTCCGGCATAGCGATACCGATTCCGGTGGTCGGTTGTCTGGCACACATGAAGAGCAGAGCCACCCGATTAATGTCGGTGCTGATGCCCGACGGTCGGGTGAGGTGTTTCTCGCCTGGCTGTCTGACGGCGTGGCATCCGGCAGGATCACCGTCAACCAGCATGATTCACGGGTGCATTCCGTTGCCGGTTTTATTTACCTTTTGGTGCCGGATATTTTCTTTCTTTTTCTGAAAGATACCGGAAGTGACAGCCACAGGGAGGAGATTCAGACCTCGTTTGAGAAACTCCAGCTCCACCGTGTTCACAGGGGGGAACGTTTTATCCGGGCGAAACTGTGCTGCTCAGAAAACAAACAGGGGCGGTTCAGCAGGGTTAATGGTTATCTTATCAAGGCTGTCCGCCTGAAAGGGGTGAGACCTCCGGAGGACAGCAAACTCCTTTTCTTTCCATAGGGATGATACACACAGGGATCTCTACAGGGATCTGTTTTGGTTTTTTTGGAGAAGAATAAGATGCCTAATGAAATAACCTGGGATGAACTGCTTGAAGAATACTTTTTTGCTCACCGGCTGAGACCCGCTACCGAATGGAGCTACAACAAGGTTGTCAGAGGGTTCAGACGTTATTCTGGTGATACCCTGCCTGCGCAAATTACGCACCGTCAGGTGCTGGAGTGGCGGCGCTATTTGCTTCAGGAGAAACGGCAGTCGACGCAGACGTGGAACAACAAAATCGCACATCTGCGGGCGCTGTATAATTACGGGATGGAACATGAAATCCTTCCCCCGGGGAAAAATCCGTTCAATAAAAGCAATGTTCAGCGGGATACCAGGAAGAAAAAAACGCTGACACGATCGCAGCTGATTCGTGTTTATCTGGTCATGCAGCAATTTGAAGAAGCTGAACGGGCAGGGCGCGGTATCAGAGGAGGGCGTAATGCGCTCTGGCCGGCGTGGTACTGGCTGACGGTTCTGGATGCGTTCAGATATACGGGAATGCGGCTAAATCAGCTGCTGCATATCCGGTTGGGTGACATCAATCTCAGTGAAGGGTATCTGGAACTCTGCTTGGAAGGCAGTAAGACACACCGCGAATGGCGGGTTCCCATTGTCAGTGCGCTGAAGCCGCGGCTGCATCACCTGATAGAAAAATCAACGGAACTGGGGGCGGGAAATGGAGATTATCTGTTTGATGTGAACAGAATTTACCTTAACCGTCATGTGGCATGGGATGCCGCTAAGGTTCATCAGAAGATCAGATCATTTTTCCGGCGTCTGTCGAAAGAGTGTGGTTTTACCGTGTCGCCACATCGTTTTCGCCATACGCTGGCGACGGAGCTGATGAAATCACCGGAACGAAATCTTCAGCTGGTAAAGGACCTGCTGGGGCACCGCAGCGTCAGTACAACCATGGAATATGTGGAGCTGAAGATGGATATCGTCGGAAAAACACTTGAAGCTGAGCTGTCACTTCACACAGATGTTACAGGCGAAAGAAATTTACACCTGTTGACACAAGCGTAGTTGACTGGGATGATTAACGGTGATCGAGAAAAGGGAACCTGTAGGGCAGGTTCCCTTACTTGAGGGACAAGTTCTGGATATATCAACCAGTGCAAACGCTCTTGAAAACACCGGAGGACATTCCGTATGACCGGACCCTGCATTTTCCGCCCGTTAAGGATCTCATCTCTTAACCAGCGTGCTTTGATGCAAATTAGTGGTGCCCGGACTCGGAATCGAACCAAGGACACGGGGATTTTCAATCCCCTGCTCTACCGACTGAGCTATCCGGGCAACGGGGCGCATTAAACCGTAATCCGCCCACTGCGTCAATGAAATTTCTCTATTTATTGTTTGATTGCTTATCTTTGCGGCAATTCTGCGCCAAAAGGCGCGTTTTGCTTAAAATCACATCACGCCGTTATCGCCTTCGCGGACTCTCCAGCCGCGGGTGATGGCGATGGCATGGCGTTTTCCGGAGATGTCATAATCGCCAACGATCTCTTCGTCATCTCGTGGCGAATTGATGGTTAAGATCGCATCCACCCCGTGGCGGTAAGCGCCATGATGGCTGAAAATGGTGCCGATAAAGCATTTATCGTTGAGCCACACCGGGATCCACGCCACCGTTTCAACGGTGTAGTGCCCCGCAGCGCCGCCATAGTAGCTGTCCACATCATCTTTAGCGGTACCGGGGGGAACAGGGCAAATCGGCTCATCGTTATCGTCAGCAGGTTTATCCTTTAGCAGGCTACCTTGCATGACGTCCAATGACTTCAATAAGCCCGCTTTATCTTTATCGTTTAAGGCTGGGGTGGGTGACTGCCCGTTTTCCGCAGCGCTAATGATATTGAGGTTATAACGGTAGCGGATGGTGATGGCCGGCGTCAGGTCGCTCTGGTTAAACGGACGCAGCAGATAGAGGTTATCTTCCCCAAACACGCCGTTAAACCACAGGGCGTAAACCTGGCCGTTGATTCTGACCCAGCGGCCCCACTGGTTCGCTCCGCGATCGTTAATAGAGTAAAGGGCGCCGGGCACGCCGGCATCGAAGTTATCGTCGTCATTGCTGTCGGCATCGTTCACCGATTCAAAGGCGTTATCACCGCGTTTCAGCACGCCGGTATAGCTGAACAGGCCGGTACCGCCAACATAGCTATCGATGATGAGATCGCGTTTGCCGTCGCCGTCGAGGTCGATAAGCGTGAAGCTGACTTTGCCGTTTTCCGAATCGGCGCTGATATCGGAATGTAAAAACGCCTGCCACTCATCGTCGCTGATATCCGCCGCTGGCTTGGTGGTTGAGACCGGCGCGTCGTCGGCATAGGTGAGGGTAAAGTGGCTGATGTGTCCGCTGAGCGGAAACTGTTCCGCAATGTTCTCTAATGCAAGTTCCGGGTTGCGTTTTTGCTCTTTTAGGACCGCGTCGTGCAACGTCTTCAGCGCGAGTATATCGGCCTCTCGTTGCTTGCGGGGAATAACCTTGCTGACGAAGGTAGGAAGCTGCCAGGTTCCGCCTGGGGTGATTTCCCGACACATGCCGGTACTGTATTTCAGACTTTGCACAAAAGCTTTGCCATCCCACACTCGCTCTTCTCCGCTGACGCAGTCGGCGACGCCGCGTCCCTTGTTGAAGAAGGCGATTACGCCATCGTTATAGCTGGAAGCATCCGTAGTAATGAGCTGTGGCCTGGCGGCCTGTGTGTTATCGACAACCCACATCGCGTAGCCGTCGTTATAGGCGGCGCGCCAGCACAGAGTCTGCAGTAGCGAGTGATTTTTATCCAGCGAAGTGAGGGTGATTTGTCGTTCGCTGGTCGGAATATCGGCGTTTTGCCTGTCATCACACTGGCTGTTGAGCGCGATTTCCAATTGCGGTAGCCATTTCTGCTGTTGTTTCGCGTTGAGCGCAACGGGCTGGGCGCTGTGAATAAACGGCGCGCTCAGGATCTCCGGCGCGGGAATGGCGCGCAGAACGGTGCTGTCGTCACCGTCGCCTTTACGTAACAGCGCATCGGCGGTGCCGATCCGCCGCTGGAATTCATCGATCTTGAGGAACACCGCGCTGCTGCCTGCGTTCGACAGCCGCTTGCGCTGGCCATTGAGCGATAGCTCGATTTTCGCGTTTTGCTCCAGGGCGGTAATAAGCGCGCTGGTTTGCGTACTGTCGAAATGAAAATGGCTGTCGTCGATAGCCTCAAGCGTCCCGCGATCGCTATCGTTGATAAAAAGATTTACGCTGGCATCTGGCGGAATATCGTGCTCGGTCTGCGCAAAGGTGACCTGCGCGGTTGCCTGCCGCCCTGCGCCCGCACTGCGAGTCAGCAGGACGCTGACTTCGCCCATTGTCGCGCCATAGCCCGCAGCCCGGCAGGTGCCGGTATTATCGCAGGCGACTTCCCAGTCTTTGTAGGCGAAAGAGAAACCGCGAGGAGGGGCGGCCATCAGCGAGGTCGAACAGAGCCCCATTACGGCGGCCCAGAGAAGTGGACGCATATAGATCCCTGCCACAGAAAGTGTCAGGGAATTATATGCGCCTTGCAGGGCTTGGGAAATCCGAATTACGTGAGCGCGCCGCCCATCCGGCAGCGGGCAAAGCGCAGGATATCTTCCGCCAGACGCTGGGCGGTATCGACGTCGGCCTGGCTGCGTTTGATCAGCATGCGGCTCAGGCAGCCTTCGACAATTAATTCCATCTGCTTAGCGACCATTTCCGGGTCATCCACCTCAAGCAGGGTCAGCAGCTCGTGCGTGTAGGCCAGCGAAGCCTGCTTCTGCTGTTCCGCTAACTGGTGAATTGGGTGCTGGGCATCCGGATAGAATGTACAGGCGGCGATAAACAGGCAGCCCGGATAGCGGTGGTTGCTAACGCATTTGGTCAGCGCGCTATAGCGCGCCAGCAGCTTTTGTTCTGCGCTCAGCGTCTCATCCAGCAACAGCTGGCGACGCCAGGCATCAACCTGCTGACTTAAATAACGCAGGGCGTCATAAAGCAGCGCTTCGCGGTCGGGCCAAAAGCGCTTGAGGTCATCAAGCGGGTATGCGACGCGTTCGGCGACCATTTCCAGCGTGGTGTTGGCGATACCCTCGATTTCAAGAATTTGTATGGCCTCACCCAGGACATCTTCACGTTGCACGATAGTCTCCTCCATTTATCCTCCTCAAGTGTCGTTCACGGTTGCCAATCGCGCAAATGGGCGCTGAATGCCGTAGCATCCATAAACCCGGTGACGCGCTGCGCGGGCTGTTCTTCTCCCTGCGCGTTGAAGAACAGAATCGTCGGCAAGCCGAGCACCTGTAAATGTTTCAGCAGAGCTGCGTCTTGCGCGCTGTTCTTAGTGACATCCACTTGCAACAGAACGGTCTCTTTTAAGGCCTGTCGCACTTCAGGAGCGCTAAAGGTATATTTTTCGAACTCTTTGCAGGCCACGCACCAGTCGGCATACAGATCGAGCATGACCGGTTTCCCTTTGGCCTGCGCCAGCGCCTGGTTGAGTTCATCAACGGTGCTGACGCGGGTAAATTCCAGATGCGCCTGCTGCTGGACGGCCGGTGCGCCAAAGGCCCAATCCTGCAGCGGACGCGCGCTAACCAGCGCGGCGGCCAACATGATGATTTGCACCAGACGTAGCCAGGGTTTGGTGGCGCCAAGCGAGGTGATAAACGCCCAGCTAAAGAAGGCGACGCCAAGCAACGACCACAGACGTAAACCCCAGGCTTCGCCGATAACGCGTTCCAGTAAAAAGACCGGCAGCGCGAGGATCACGAAGCCAAACGCGGTCTTGACATGAGCCATCCACGGCCCGCTCTTCGGCAGCAGACGGTTACCGAACACGGTCACCAGGATCAGCGGCAGCCCCATTCCCAGCGCGTACAGATACAGCGTGCCGCCGCCGAGCCACAGGTTACCGCTTTGAGCGATATACAACAGAATGGCGCTAAGCGGGGCCGTAGTGCAAGGGGAACAGATAAGCCCGGCGATGGCGCCCATTGCAAACACGCCGCCCGGCGAACCACCCTGGCGCTTGTTGCTCATCAGCGTCAGTCGGGTTTGCAGCGATGAAGGCAGTTGCAGCGTAAACAGGCCGAACATCGACAGCGCCAGCGCGATAAATACCGCTGACAGCCCAATTAATACGTAAGGGTGCTGCAGCGCGGCCTGGAATTGCAGACCGGCGGCGGCTACGACCAGCCCCAGCGCGGTATAGGTAACCGCCATCCCCTGGACATAAATAAATGCCAGCAGCAGGGCGCGCGCCGTTGATAAGCGCTGTTTACCGCCGAGGACAATCCCGGAAATCAGCGGATACATCGGTAAAACACAAGGCGTAAAGGCGATACCGATACCAATCAGCAGCGCCCATAGCGCTGAAAACGGCAGCGACGCGGGTTCCGCGCCGGTCTGGCTGCCGCTGGCGGGTGCTGAAGGTTGGTCTGCCAGCGCCTTGCCGGAGTCAGCGAGCACCGCGCTGAGCGGCACGATTTTGGTCTCCGGCGGGTAGCAGAACCCGGCGTCGGCGCAGCCCTGATAGGTAACGGTCAGCGTGGCTGTTTTGCTGGCTTGCGTGAGGCTAATCGGTAATGTCAGACGCTGACGATAAATTTCGCTTTTGCCATAAAACTCGTCTTCATGCCATTCGCCAGGCGGTAGCGAAGGGGCGACGATCGCAGCGTCCTTTGCCGTCAGCGTAATCTGCTTACGGTAGAGGTAGTAGCCATCCTTGATGCGCCAGCTCAGGTTGAGGTCGTGTTGATTCTGCTGAAAGTCAAAGGCGAAAGCCCGATCGGCAGGCACGAAGTTTGAACGCCCGGGGGCGTCAAACAACCCGGCGCTGGCGGATGCGCTGCACAGTAGCAGGATCAGCGTAATGATGCGTTGAGCCATGAGAGGTAATCGTTGTCTCCGTGAGTAACCGGCAGGACCAGTAGTTCGGGGGTTTGATACGGGTGATGGGACTTCAGGCAGTCCAGTAACGCCTGCTGATGGGCCAGGTTGGTTTTGAGCAGCATCTGGACTTCATACTCCTGCTCAAGCTTTCCTTCCCAGTAGTAGAGCGACGTCGCTCCCGGCAGGATGGTGGCGCAGGCGGCGAGTTTTTCTCCGAGCGCTTTGGCCGCCAGATCCTGGGCGGTCGCTTCATCCGGCGCGGTACAGAGTACAACAACAGCATCAGGCGTAGTCATCGTGAACCTCGTATCAGCGAAAAGAGGCACTATAGCATGCATGATGCGGGGAGATTAACCAAAGGGGCCAGTTACTTTACTGGCCCCTTTTTAACGATCTTAAAGCATGAGGCCGCCGAAGATGAATCCGAGGATCACGCAAAGCGTAATGGCGATGACGCCCGGGATCAGGAAGGCATGGTTAAAGACATATTTGCCGATACGCGTGGAGCCGGTGTCGTCCATTTCGACCGCTGCCAGCAGGGTCGGATAGGTTGGCAGCACGAACAGCGCTGAGACCGCCGCGAATGAGGCAATTGCCGTCAGCGGGGTGACGCCAAGCAGCAGCGCGGCGGGCATCAATGCCTTGGTCGTGGCGGCCTGTGAATAGAGCAGCGTAGCGGCGAAGAACAGCACCACCGCCAGCAACCACGGATAGTTTTGCAGCAGATCGCCCGCTACCGTCTGGATATCGGCAATGTGCGCTTTAACGAAGGTATCCCCGAGCCAGGCGACGCCGAGCACGCAGACGCAGGCGCTCATTCCTGACTTAAAGGTGCTGGCGTTCAGCACTTCGCCGGTATCGATTTTACAGGTGATGCTAATCAGCGTGGCGATGGTCAGCATGAAGACCACGATCGCTTCGTTACGCGGCAGCACCGGGTTCTGGATCAGGCCGACGGTGTCGCTGATGGCGGTAGCGTAGAACATGACTGCGACGATGCCGACGAGGAACAGCAGAACGGCGCGTTTAGCATGCGGCTTCAACTCGAAGACCTGACTGCCGCGCAGGCTCACTTCCCCTTTTGCCAGCCGTTCCTGATATACCGGGTCGTCTTTCAGCTCGCAGCCGAGGAAGTTACAGACGACGGCGGTCAGCATGACGGCAATCAGGGTAACCGGCAGGCAGATCGCCAGCAGCGTCAGGTAGCTGACGCCAAGTGGTTCGAGAATACCGGCAAAGAAGACCACTGCCGCGGAGATAGGCGAGGCGGTAATCGCAATCTGCGAAGCGACAACGGCGATGGAGAGCGGGCGGGAAGGGCGAATACCCTGTTCTTTCGCCACTTCGGTGATGACCGGCAGGGTAGAAAACGCGGTATGACCAGTGCCTGCCAGCACGGTCATAAACCAGGTGACCAGCGGCGCAAGGAAGGTAATGTACTTGGGATGGCGGCGTAGCATACGTTCGGCGAGGCTGACCAGATAGTCCATCCCTCCGGCGACCTGCATCGCGGCGATAGCGGCGATAACCGCCATGATGATTTCAATGACGTCAAAGGGGATCGCCCCGGGTGGAATTTGAAAAATTAAGGTTAAGACGAGGACGCCGAGGCCACCGGCAAAGCCGATACCAATGCCCCCGAGTCGGGCCCCCAAATAGATTGCCAGCAGGACAACCACGAGCTCTGCACCAAACATATATGCCTTCCTTGTTTTTTAACAAGTTGATATTGAATTGTTGTCGTTTCGTAAACCCAAAAAAGCAAAAAGGCATGTCATCACTGACATGCCTTTGGTTAGTTTACCCTGAAAGCTTACTGTTCGCTTTCATCGGTATACCGTTTTGCTTTATAAGCAGGATGCATCAGGTTTTGCGGGGAGAAAATGTCATCCAGTTCGGCTTCGGTCAGCAGCCCGCGCTCCAGCACCACTTCACGTACGCTCTTACCGGTTTCGGCGCAAATCTTACCGACGATATCGCCATTGTGGTGGCCGATGAACGGGTTGAGGTAGGTAACGATACCGATGGAGTTGTAGACGTAGCTTTCGCATACCGCTTTGTTAGCGGTAATGCCGTTCACGCATTTTTCCAGCAGGTTGTAGCAGGCATTGGTCAGGATGTGGATAGATTCAAACATCGCCTGGCCAATCACCGGCTCCATAACGTTCAGCTGCAGCTGACCGGCTTCGGAGGCCATGGTCACGGTGGTATCGTTGCCGATAACTTTGAAGCACACCTGGTTAACCACTTCCGGCACCACCGGGTTAACTTTTGCCGGCATGATTGAGGAACCAGCCTGCAGCTCTGGCAGGTTGATTTCATTCAGGCCAGCGCGCGGGCCGGAAGAGAGCAGGCGCAGGTCGTTACAAATCTTGGACAGTTTGACCGCCAGGCGTTTCAACGAACTGTGAACCATCACATACGCGCCGCAGTCAGAAGTCGCTTCAATCAGGTCTTCCGCCGGAACGACCGGCAGGTTGCTGACTTCCGCCAGTTTCTGTACCGCCAGCTGCTGGTAGCCATCAGGGGTGTTCAGGCGAGTCCCGATAGCGGTCGCGCCGAGGTTCACTTCCAGCAGCAGCTCTGCGGTACGCAGAATGCTTTTGGTTTCTTCGTTCAGCAGTACGTTAAAAGCGTGGAATTCCTGGCCGAGGGTCATCGGCACCGCATCCTGTAGCTGCGTGCGGCCCATTTTCAGGACGTCCTGGAACTCAACGGCTTTCGCCTGGAAGCCTTCGCCCAGCTGTTTGATAGCATCGATTAATTTGAGAATCGATGCATAGACCGCGATGCGGAAACCGGTGGGGTAGGCGTCGTTAGTGGACTGGCATTTGTTGACGTGGTCATTAGGGTTGAGGAACTGGTATTCACCTTTCTGGTGGCCCATCAGTTCCAGACCGATATTCGCCAGCACTTCGTTGGTGTTCATATTGACGGAAGTGCCCGCGCCGCCCTGGAACACATCAACCGGGAACTGGTCCATGCATTTACCGTTGTTCAGCACTTCATCGCATGCCGCGACAATGGTGTTCGCTACGCTTTTAGGAATGGTTTGCAGTTCCTTGTTAGCCAGCGCGGCGGCCTTCTTCACCATCACCATGCCCCGAACAAACTCAGGGATGTCGCTAATCTTGTTGTTGCTGATGTAGAAGTTTTCAATCGCTCTCAGAGTATGAACGCCATAGTATGCGTCAGCTGGAACTTCCCTGGTGCCCAACAGATCTTCTTCGATACGAATGTTGTTTAACATGTGAACCTTCTTTTTCAAGCTGCCAATGAATTCACCAAATACACAGAATTTATAGGATTTAGCGTATTTTCAGACCGAAGATTATTTCCTTAACCGGCCCGGTGCCCACGATCATATGCTGATGATAGCGAAGTTCAGTAACCTTGATCACTTATTATATAGCGCGGCGGATAAGAATTATTAATCTGTGAAATGAGTCACCGCTTTACTATTTTTGAAAAAAATGCCGTTGTCGTTGATTGAAAAATGGCGCGCCAACCCCACATTCCTATGACGCGAATAGCAAATTTATCACTACGGGCGTCTGCTACGACGGCCGATTGAAGGAGACGCCGGTGCGTTGGATCCCATTTATTGCTTTTTTCTTATACGTTTACGTCGAGATCTCGATCTTTATCCAGGTCGCGCACGTGCTTGGCGTGCTGTTGACGCTGATCCTGGTTATCTTTAGCTCGGTTGTAGGGATGTCGCTGGTCCGCAACCAGGGCTTCAAAAACCTGATGCTGATGCAGCAGAAAATGGCGGCTGGCGAAAGCCCTGCCGCAGAAATGATTAAAAGCGTGTCGCTGATTATCGCCGGGCTGCTGCTGTTGATCCCGGGCTTCTTTACCGACTTCCTCGGTCTGCTGCTGTTGTTGCCGCCGGTGCAAAAGCTGATGACCTTAAAACTGATGCCGTATCTGCGCTTTAGCCGGATGCCTGGCGGCGGTTTTAGCGCCGGCGCTGGCAACGGAGACACCTTCGAAGGGGAGTTCCAGCGTAAAGACGACGAACGCGACCGTCTGGATCACAAAGACGACCGCTAAAACGACAAAACCGGCCTGCGCCGGTTTTTTGTTATCGGCTTGCTGAAGGTGAGCGTGCAGGTAAGGCGAACCACAGCACCGCCAGCATAATAATGGCGTACAAGCTCTTCCAGCCGACCATTGCTAACAGCAAAATGCAGAGCACGCTTCCCACGATGGCCAGCACGCGGTATTTACCGTGCAGGAGTCGGCATCCCGCCAGCATGCACAGCAGATAAATCATGATGAAAATGCCGTTGGCATAGACGATCAGCGCATCGAGATTAATGTTCAGCCAGTAAATGCACAGCGTACTGAGTACGCAGCAGCCTAAGACCGCATTCAGCGCATTGCGCGGTACCTGACGCGGCGACAGGCGGGCCAGGTAGCTCTCCGGCTTGAACTGCGCCTGCGACCAGACCAGGCGGGCAAAACTTTGGATATAGATATTGAGGCTGGCGAAGCAGGCGAGATAGCCGATTACGCAGGCAACCCACAGCGCCTGCACGCCGAACAGTCGCACCACGATGTTTGGCAGCGAAGCCGCCGCCGCCATTTCCTCACCGAAGGCGTGAAAATGCAGAACGACTACCGTACAGCCCCAATAAACGGTTCCTGCCAGCACCAGGCCAATCATCAGCGCTCTAGGGAAGTCGCGCTCCGGACGTTTAAACTCTGATGCCAGATGAGCAAAGGCTTCCAGGCCGACGAAGCACCAGAACATCACCGATAGGGCCGCAAACAGCTGTGACGTGTCGACATCTTTAGGCTCCGGGAAAGGGATCTGCGCCGGGTTTATGCCACCGCGCCACCAGATGGCGACGATCAGCGCGACAATCAATATCGCAACCAGCGTCTGTAGATTGGCGCTGGAACTGGCGCCGCGCGAGCCCACCCACCAGACGATCGCTAGCGTGCCGAGCTCGGCAAGCAGCAGCTGAGTATCGTGCCAGCCGAACAGCGCCTGGCCAAAACCGGTGGCGATATGCAGGGCGGCGGGTAAGCCCACCGGGATCACCGATAAAAACAGCCAACCGGTTACCCGCGCCAGACGTGGGCCGAACGCCATATCCACAAAATGAGCCACGCCGCCAGCGCTGGGAAAGTGGCGCCCAAGCACGGCAAACACGATAGCGATGGGAAAGACCAGCAGAATCAGCGCCGGCCACGCCCACAGGCTATTATCGCCTGCGACCAGCGCCGCCAGCGCCGGTACGGCGAATACGCCGGTTCCCAGTAGTGATGTTGAAAGTAACCCGACTCCCTGACCTAATCCCAGCTCCTGTTTTAAACCACTCATGACTCAACCCTGCGCGCGGCAAAAAAACGATGTTATCACAACCCTTTGCGCCAGAAAGCGCAGCCGCCACGCGAATATTTTTGCGCGTCAGCGCACAGGCGGAAATTTTTTTTTAATTTTCCCCTTGAAGCGGTAAATGGCCATCCCCATCTCTCTCTGCACTAGTCGGAAACCGTTTACGGCCCGGCGCCATCCATAACTGATAATGACTTTCTCGAAGGAGAGCTATCAATGAGTATTCGTCCGTTACATGATCGTGTGATCGTCAAACGTAAAGAAGTTGAAACCAAATCTGCAGGCGGCATCGTTCTGACCGGTTCTGCGGCAGCTAAATCAACTCGTGGCGAAATCATCGCTGTCGGTAAAGGCCGCATCCTGGAAAACGGAACTGTGCAGCCGCTGGACGTTAAAGTTGGTGACATCGTGATTTTCAACGATGGTTACGGCGTGAAGTCTGAGAAAATCGACAACGAAGAAGTGCTGATCATGTCCGAAAGCGACATCCTGGCAATTGTTGAAGCGTAATTCGCACGACCCTGAACGAATTTGAGGAATAAAAGAAATGGCAGCAAAAGACGTAAAATTCGGTAACGACGCTCGTGTAAAAATGCTGCGCGGCGTAAACGTACTGGCAGATGCAGTTAAAGTCACCCTGGGCCCGAAAGGCCGTAACGTTGTTCTGGACAAATCCTTCGGCGCGCCGACCATCACTAAAGATGGCGTTTCCGTTGCTCGTGAAATCGAACTGGAAGACAAATTCGAAAACATGGGCGCGCAGATGGTGAAAGAAGTTGCCTCTAAAGCGAACGACGCTGCAGGCGACGGTACCACCACCGCAACCGTACTGGCTCAGGCTATCGTTAACGAAGGTCTGAAAGCCGTTGCCGCGGGCATGAACCCGATGGATCTGAAACGTGGTATCGACAAAGCTGTCGTTGCCGCTGTGGAAGAACTGAAAGCGCTGTCCGTACCGTGCTCTGACTCTAAAGCCATTGCTCAGGTTGGTACTATCTCCGCTAACTCCGACGAAACCGTAGGTAAACTGATCGCTGAAGCGATGGATAAAGTCGGTAAAGAAGGCGTTATCACCGTTGAAGACGGTACCGGTCTGGAAGACGAACTGGACGTCGTTGAAGGTATGCAGTTCGACCGTGGCTACCTGTCTCCTTACTTCATCAACAAGCCGGATACCGGCGCTGTTGAACTGGAAAGCCCGTTCATCCTGCTGGCTGACAAAAAAATCTCCAACATCCGCGAAATGCTGCCGGTCCTGGAAGCTGTAGCGAAAGCTGGCAAACCGCTGGTTATCATCGCTGAAGACGTTGAAGGCGAAGCGCTGGCGACCCTGGTGGTTAACACCATGCGCGGCATCGTTAAAGTTGCTGCGGTTAAAGCGCCGGGCTTCGGCGATCGTCGTAAAGCCATGCTGCAGGACATCGCGACCCTGACTGGCGGTACCGTTATCTCTGAAGAGATCGGTATGGAGCTGGAAAAAGCGACTCTGGAAGACCTGGGTCAGGCGAAACGCGTTGTTATCAACAAAGACACCACCACCATCATCGATGGCGTTGGCGAAGAAGCCGCAATTCAGGGCCGCGTTGCTCAGATCCGTAAGCAGATCGAAGAAGCGACCTCTGATTACGACCGTGAAAAACTGCAGGAGCGTGTGGCTAAACTGGCCGGCGGTGTTGCGGTAATCAAAGTCGGTGCTGCTACCGAAGTTGAAATGAAAGAGAAAAAAGCGCGCGTTGACGATGCCCTGCACGCGACCCGTGCTGCGGTTGAAGAAGGCGTGGTAGCTGGCGGCGGCGTAGCGCTGGTCCGCGTGGCGGCGAAAATCGCTGGCCTGACCGGTCAGAACGAAGATCAGAACGTCGGTATCAAAGTTGCGCTGCGCGCAATGGAAGCGCCGCTGCGTCAGATCGTTTCCAACGCCGGTGAAGAGCCGTCTGTGGTTGCCAACAACGTGAAAGCAGGCGACGGTAACTACGGTTACAACGCGGCTACCGAAGAGTACGGCAACATGATCGACTTCGGTATCCTGGACCCGACTAAAGTCACCCGTTCTGCGCTGCAGTACGCGGCATCCGTTGCTGGTCTGATGATCACCACCGAGTGCATGGTGACCGACCTGCCGAAAGGCGACGCGCCTGATTTAGGTGCTGCTGGTGGCATGGGCGGCATGGGCGGTATGGGCGGCATGATGTAATCGTGCGCTATACGGCATAAAAATGCAGAAACCCCCGGTCAGAAATGGCTGGGGGTTTTTCTTTTTGCTGGCTTTTTAGTATAAGGTTTACATCCGGGCCAGTGCGTCCAGCTCATTGGGGAATAACATGCAGGTAAAATATTT
This sequence comes from Klebsiella sp. 141203, assembly GCF_032601985.1. Taxonomy (NCBI): domain Bacteria; kingdom Pseudomonadati; phylum Pseudomonadota; class Gammaproteobacteria; order Enterobacterales; family Enterobacteriaceae; genus Klebsiella; species Klebsiella sp. 141203. The sequence goes on from NZ_JAQIRL010000008.1 coordinate 110,015, forward strand.
AGCAGGGATTGTCGGCGCAGCATTATTGTTAGCGGGTTGCAGTTCCAGCAACGAATTAACCGCAGGCGGCCAGAGCGTGCGTTTTGTTGAAGATAAACCGGGAACGGAATGCCAGCTGTTAGGGACGGCAACCGGTACGCAAAGCAACTGGCTGTCAGGCCAGAATGGCGATGAAGGCGGCTCGATGCGCGGCGCGGCGAATGCCCTACGTAACCAGGCTGCGGCCATGGGCGGTAACGTCATTTATGGCGTGAGCAGCCCGACGCAAAACCTGCTGTCGAGCTTTGTTCCGACCGATAGCCAGATGAACGGCCAGGTTTATAAGTGCCCGAACTGATGCGTTAAGCACTCTCTGCACAAGCAGAGAGTGCTTAACAACTTATGCCTCAAGCGCTGCTTTGGTAGCCACGTAGAATTCACGCAGCGACAGCATACATTCATCTCTGGTCAGCATTTGTCCCGGTGAGGATGGAATTACCTTACTGAAGATTTGATACGGCGTATGCTGGCTGTGGACCTGTTTTAGCTTCTGACTCTTTTCAAGCAGACGCAGCACGATACTCTTTTCAACATCGGACTGATGCGCGGCGCTGGTTTTAATCACCGCACCGGAGAGTACTTTTTTACCCTCCTCCTGCTCGTAGCTGTATAACACGGCCAGATGGTGGCTAAACAAATTCAGCTTCCACTCTTCCTGAGCATATTGCTGGTACTCAATGTTAGGTTGGGTCGTTAAATCGACGGTATACAGCAGTACATAATCCAAAGCCAGCGCCAGGTACTCATTTAATTTCGTATCAGCAACCATTTTTAGTGATTGATTGATACCCAGAATCAACGCCTCTACCTGCCGGTCGTCAATCCGTAATGTCGCGATTTGCTCGTTCTGCAGCATCAGGATCAGCGTTGACTCATTTACCCCCGGTTTCAACGTGATCGACATGATCCGCAGCTCCGGATTGGGGTTTTGTACCTCTACCATATCGACTGCCGGGGTGTTGGCGATGAGCTCATTATTGTAGGCAATAAGCTCCTCTTTCAGCGTATCGTCGCTTTGCTGCAAGCGCTGTAAGAAAACAGACATTCGAGTTGTCAGGACCATGAGCAGGTCAGCCAGCGCCGGCGCCTGTAAATAGAACGTCCGACACAGGCCATTCTGGTTTTGTACTTTCAGCAGCAGCGCCATGAAATGGTCTTCATAGGTAATTCCGGCGGTGTTAAAACCAATAAACGTTCCTTGCATATTCTTCTCCTTACGCTGGCATTGGTATTTTGGACTGCGACAAATCAATAACCCGATCGGCAGAGGCGATAGTTGACGGGCGGTGGGCAACGATGATGCGGGTAATACTGAGCCCTGAAATCGATTGGTTAATGACCGACTCATTTCTTAAATCGAGATGGCTGGTGGCCTCATCCATAAACAGAATGCTCGGCTTACGGTAAAGCGCGCGAGCAATCAAAATACGTTGCTTCTGGCCCCCGGAAATGCCTAAGCCTAACTCACCGATGATGGTTTCATAGCCCATCGGCATTTTCATAATTTCGTCGTGAATGTTGCAGCGTTTAGCGCATTCGACAACAAAATCCACATCGGCGTTGTCTTCAAAGCCGCTGATATTATCGATAAGCGAACCGGAAAAGAGTCTATCCTCCTGCAATACGCAGGCCGTTCCCTGGCGATAGTTATTGAGACCTATCTTCTGGATATCGAGATTATCGGCGAAGACGTCTCCGCTGGTGGGGGAGAGCAGCCCGCACATCACTTTCAATAGCGTGGTCTTACCGACGCCGGACGGCCCGACCAGCGCGACGGATTCCCCCGGCTCAACGGTGATGTTCAGGTTTGAGAAAATCGGCTGTGAAAAGGGATCGTACTGATAGCTGAGATTTTTGACTTCAAGTCTTGCGCCGGCATCTTTTGAGAAGACGTCCCGTGATGGTAATTCTTGCTCGGGTTCGCTGAAGACGATTTCTGAAAGACGCTCGTTATGCAGCGATAGCATGCGCAGCTGCATGGTCAGGTCAACCAGGCTGGATGCGCGCTGGGAGAACTGGCCGCGGTAGGCGTTAAAGGCCATAAACATACCGAGGGTCATTTCATTATCAATAACCATAATGGCGCCCAACCACAGTACCGCCACCTGATCGATAGCGGTAATGAAGGTATTAATACCGCTAAACATCATGTCGAAACGGGTTTGCTTGATCCCCGCATTACAGGCATCGATATTGATATTCAGCCAGTGCTGGGAGCGGCGTTCTTTCAGATTCAGCGCTTTGATGGTCGAAATACCGTACAGCGACTCCATAAAATGCGAACTGGAACGCGCACCTTTGATTACCTGCTCTTCAGCAACGCGGCGATAGAAGCGATAAGTTCCCAGACGCATAATGGCGTAGCATAAGGTAAAGCCAACGACGACCCATGTTAGCCAACCGCCGTACAGCGTGAGCATAATCAGCAGCCCGATTGTCATGATCGAATCGATAATGCCGCTGACGATGCTATTAGTGAACGTGGAGCGAATGGTGTCCAGCGATGAGAAACGGGACTGAATATCCCCCAGATGGCGCTTTTCAAAAAAAGAGAGCGGCAGGCTGGCCAAATGATCGAAAAGGGTCGTTTTCCACTGAATATTGGTCAGCGTGTTGAGCGTCAGCGAAGTCCATGCGCGCAGCATACTGATAAAGGTGCGGAAGAGGGTAAAGAAAACCAGGCCAATACAGATAACCGAGAGCAGGCTTTGATCGTGGGCCATGATCACGTGGTCAGTGACTAACTGCGTGCCTATCGGCAGCAGTAAGCCGATAGCTTCAACCACCACCGAGAAGGCGAAAATTTTCAGCAGCGCTGATTTTAAGCCAACAATATTGCGCATCAGATCTAACAAACGCAGGCGAGATTTGGCTTTTTCCTGCTGAAAGTTCTGATCGGGCCATAGCTCTAAGGCGATGCCGGTAAAATTATTCGACATTTCCTGAATGCCGATAATGCGTTTACCCAGCGCCGGATCGTGGACGACAAAACTGGACTTTCGCACTTTGGTGAGCACGACGTAGTGGTTCATTCCCCAGTGGATAACGCAGGGTAGCTTTAATTGCCTGATTTCGTCGAGATCGAGCGACAGCGCCCGGCTTTTTAAGCCGGCATGTTCCGCCGTTTTGCTCAATGACATCAGCGTGACCCCCTGAGAAGGGCTACCAAAACGCTGGCGGAAGTTGAAGAGATCGATATCGAGGCCATAATGGCCGCAAATCATTGCCAGGCAGGCAATGCCGCATTCGGCGGCTTCGGATTGTAATATGACCGGCGTCTTTTTCAGTATTGAAAAATTAACTTTCGCCGTAATTTTCTCAAACAGTTCATTAGTCATGAATCGGGCCGCTCACGCTTTGAGTAATCTTATAAACCGGAGTAAACATCCACATATAGAGAGGGCGTTCTTCAAGAAAAACAACGGCTTGTGCTTTAAGACCGTTGGACAGACTCAGCTTTTTCCCGTCATATTCGAACTGTTTATCTTTAATTTTGACGATTGCTTTATACAGCGCCAGTTCTTGTTGCTGATTACCACCATTGTTGACGTTGGTATATTCAGACATCTCTTGTCGTGATGCCGGCATTGAGGATATTGATATGATTTTTCCAGGGAATTGCCCGAATTTGTCTGATGGGAAAGCATCATAGCGAATATTAATGGTATCCCCAGTTTTTAAATAGGGGATAGTATTGTTTGGTAGCCAAAGGATAAGAAAATACTCAACGTTTCCTGTGGGTTTTATCTGTGCCAGGCTGCTGCCGTTATCAACGGTTTGTCCTTGGGTAGCTGAAAGTGACTCAATTCTGCCATCGCTGGTGGATTTAATAATAATGTTACCGTTAGCGTTGGATTCAACGAGTTGATTTTTAAAATCGTTGGATTGGTTGTACTGGCTGGATATTTGGTTATCAAAATCAGCAGCTTTAGTGATTTTATCGCTATTAAGCTGGGTGATTTGTGATTCCAGTTGCATCTTCTGGCTAACCAGAGATTGATACGCGCTTTGCTGTTGAAAGTATAAAGAGTGCTGATAGTTATACTGATCTTTTGTTATCAGGCCATTGCTAAGGTATTTATCGTAGCTGGAAAGGTTATCATGCATTTTTTTCAGACCGACCTGGGTATTGACCAGCATTCGGTTGGTCTCTTTCAGAGAGTCAGTAGTGGTTTTCAACTGCGCATTTAGCGCATTTAATGTCTGACTTTTATTATCTTCCAGCTTTTTGATGATGTCGTCAGAGTTGGCAATTTTTTCATTGATGACTTCTATCTGCGCCGCACTGACATTGCCGCTGGTGGTGCTGCGGGACACATCAATTTCGTAGAGCGGTTGGTTTTTTTTAACGACGTCACCAATTTTCACGAATTGCTTAACGACAAATCCTTGCTGCGGCGCAAAGACGTTAATCGAGTGAGGGAGGGTGATGACTTCGCCCTGAACGTCAACGCGCTGGGTGAACTTACAAAAAATGAGTGCGCAAATAAGCGCAATGAGAAATAGTGCCGATAACAATGCAATCAACCATGCAGGTAAGCCAGCGAGCAATAAGGCTTTACCTTTCCAGTGATTTCTTTTGTATTCGATCGCTTCCTTGCGATAAAGCTTATTATTCATGAATGATGATTCTGATTATAGTAGTCGGGGAAACAAAGGCCAATATGGCCTTTGTTTATGTAAAAAGATATTTACGATGATGGCCAAGGTACAAAGGTACCATCAAGCCCGGCGTCGATAAGTTGACTTAAATAATCAATGCACTTATCCCAGCCTACTGCCACGGCGCCGACAGCACCTGCAATTGCACCGACGGCTGCACCAGCAAATAATCCAACCAGGTTACCCAACAGGCCGAAACCTAAAAGCCCACCATTTGTCCCACCTAATGTTCCCCCAACAGAGGCGCCAATTGCACCGACAATAACGGATCCGAGGATTGCGGAGCCTGCGGCTTCAGCCGCATTACCAAGTAAAGATGTCACGGTAGAAGAAATTGAAGAGAAATCCCATGAATAGCCTCCGGAGATCTCTTCCATCTCAAATACTGTTAATTGCTTCATATTTATTCCTTTAAATTAATATTATTACGGATTGACCTAATTACGGGTCGGGCAGAAATGTAAGCGACGATTGCTTTTTAAGCAATGTAATAGACATGAATTGTTTGTGAATTCATGTCTATTTTCTTAATATTATTGTTCCTGTATAACTACCTCTAACATTGCCTTAACTTTACCGTTAGTAATATCGTCAACACTATTGCTTTGGCGATAGTAGTCAGCGGTAAGGTTGATGACCTGCGAAGTCGCTGCACTGTTGAAGCTATAGCTATCCATATCATAGAAAACTAAAGGCGTCCCAGTTTGTTTGAAAATGATACCGACATTTTTGGCGCCGCTATCATCGGTTATCATATTATCAATGATGCCATCGCCAGATGCGCTGGCGGTGCCTATCGGATTAAACCAGTACATTAACGTATTACCGATTGAACCGGCTGGGCAGTTAATGGTTAATAAGATGTTTTTTTGCTCTGGTGTCACGCCGCCGCGGGAGACCGACATTAGCGTGCTTTTTTTAATCCGACCGAGCGTTATCTGTGAACTGGAGGGCGATATATCACAGGATGTTGCCTGATAGGTAGTATTTTTCAGTTTGATAGTCGTAGTATATAAAAGTCTATCACTGGCGCTTGGGTTGGTTGTAGGGTTGCCGACAGAGAAACTTATTGACGGGTTTGAATCCGACCCTGAAGTATCAATGACCTGTTTTGTTTTGATAAACCACACGGTGACAAACTTATAGTAGTTATCTGAGGTTTTTTCAAACGGTACCAGTACCGAACCCGCAACGGCAGGAACCAGTGCGCCATTTTTACTTTCCAGCAGATCGGATACCTGGAATCCAATACCGTCAATTCCGGTTTCATACACCGGCATTCCATGCATTCCTGTAACGCCGGCGACCTCAGCGGTACTGATAGTCGTAATATACTGATCGTTATCTTTCTGGCTGCATGTGAAGTTTTTATAGTTACCAGTGCCGTATTTAGTCGAATATAATATGCTGCCCACTGGAATTGAGTCGTCTGTCGGTATTTTTGCTCTAATAGTAAATGCTTGCCGCTGGATGCTACCTGAGTAACTACATTTTGCAGCCGTCTCACCACCGATAACTAAAAGCATTAATAGAATAAATATTCTCTTCATCAATATTTGTCCTTAAATGATGGCTAGCGACACACCGCTTCGACCTGGTTTAAGCCAGCGGTTTTGCCTTCCCGCGGCGGTAACGTGAAGGGGGCATGACACTGCTGGGAACTACTTTTTCCCCACTGAACGTTGAGCGTCCCGGTTGGCTGCAGTCCGGACATATAGACCATCCCGGCATCGCTAACGATACTTGCCTGGCTTTTCGCATCACCAGCCAGTAAGACCATCGCTCCATAGGGAATGTCCTGACCGCTGGCGGTTTTAAGATGAATAAAGGCACGTTGCCCAATCTTGCCGTCGTAGTTGGCCCGCACAATAGCGCCGCGAGTCGGCACCACGGTTTGCGTTGTTTCCGGTAGTTCCATATCATCGCCAAGCGTGGCGGTGTCGAGAGTGATATCGGTGCGACGATAAGGGGTAACGTAAGGCACGATGGCATAGCCGCGATAGTCGGTCGAAATGGTGTTATCGGTCGTCAGTTTGACGTCATCCAGCCCCGGAGCTTTAACCAGTACGGCAGCATCGGTGATGTCCTGACCTAAAGTGATGCCGTCAGCGTGCGCGATAATGCTGCCGTTGGCGCCATAATCAATGCGTTGGCTATCGCGATCGTAGCTGTAACCGGCGTTAACACTCCCCTGAGAACTGTTATAGGTGGCGCGCATGTCGCCGCTGTAATACTCGCGGTTGCTGTATCCTTGCTGAATACTCCAGTCCAGACTATCGTTTTCCAGCCCGACGCCGCCGATAGCAACCGATTGATCCGTTGAGCCTGGGTTGCTATTGGTGAGCTGGTAACTGGTATAGGTGCCAGGAAGCCAGTTGCCGATCGGTAAAGTAACCGTTAGGGTGATACGTTGATCGTCCTGGGCATCTTTATTCGCGCTATTGCTGCTCCAGGTATAGCGGCTATAGCTATAACCCAGGTAGAAGTTCACGTTTTTAAAGCCACCGTTATAGCCAACGCTGATGGATTTATTGGTGCGTTTATCATCCCAATAATCTTCTACCAGACCGCTAATAGAGAGACTACCGAGCCCTTTACCTAAGCTTTGATTAAGCGTCAGGTTGGTACGGTTGCGCAGTGAGCGGGTGGTATAGCTGCCGTCGTTTGAATAACTATCGAACACCTCTGACAGGGTGTTAAAGCCTTTGGTAGAGTATCGGTAACCCGCGATAGTAATGTTAGTACCGGTATCAAGGATGTTTTTGCCGTAGCGGATACGCCAGGACTGACCCGACGTCTTTTCTTGATCCTGGATCTTTGACCAGGCTTGAGTGACGTCTGCTGAAGCCGCGCCAAAATCACCGAGGTTATAGCCTAGACCGGATGATAATGCTTGATAGTGCGAGGCCATTTGCATCCCGCCGTAGGCCGTCAGGCTACTGGATACACCATAGCTTATTGTCGCTTGGGTGAATGGCGTTTCGTCAACTCCGCCATCATAAGGACGATATTTACCAGAGGTGATTTCATACTGTAGCTGGCCTTCGCGCACCATGACCGGCAGCGTAGCGAACGGCACGATAAATTCTTGCTTTGAGCCATCCGATTCTTCTACCGTTACGTACAGATCGCCGCTACCGCCGCTTGGGTACATATCGGTAATTTCAAAGGCGCCGGGGGCGACGTAGGTCTGATATACCTGGTAGCCATTCTGCTTAACAATCACCCTAGCGTTGGTTTTTGCAATCCCTCGGATAATTGGCGCATAGCCGCGAAGGCTCTCCGGCAGCATGGAGGTATCCGTTGCCATTTGAATCCCGGTAAACGGCACGCTATCAAAAATACCGGAGAGCGAGGAGCTTTCACCCATTACCAGATTACTATTAAGAGGGCGAATGCTGCGCTGCATGTACAGGTAAGCTGATTCCCAGTCGCTGGATTCTCCTTTCGTTTTATTCCAGGTGCTCAGATTTCGGATACGCCATGGACCAAGATTTAAACCGGACTGGAGGTTAAGGCTATAGTATTCATCTTCTGATTCGAAATCATTCGAGCCGCTGAACTGGTAATTCATTAACAGCGCGTTAATACCTTCATCAAATTGATCTTCCGGAATAAATCCTTGCACGACGGTGGATAATGCCGCTTGTGGTATGGAGATATTTAACCGTTGTGCAGTAAAATCGAAATCCGCTTTTGTATCCTGTATGACCGTTAGGTTAACGCAGTTATTGGTATCTTCTTTCAGAGCTGGGAAGGATTTCACTCTGACACCATATTCCGCCAGGTCTTTAAGCGTGAAACAGGGGGTTAATTTGATATCATCACTCTTATCAGCACTATGACTATCAATAACAAATTTGATAGTACGGGTATCCAGATATTGGCCGTTGAAAACAATGTCAACCCGATAATCTCCGGGCGCCTGAGCGTTCCTGGCTTCAAAAACAGATAAGTCTGGGGCGTTTGAAGGATCGCTACCATTCAATGAATTGATGAATGAGGGATCGAAGAAATCACGTGCTTGCGCTTTATTATCCAAACCACAAAAAAACGCTGGCAACAACGTGATGCAGAGCGTTGATAGTTTGAATAGCTCTTTATTTTTATTTTGCATAGACACATCCCTATAACGTTAATAAAAATTCCAAATTACAACGGTGATGAATAGAGCGATCCGGCCCCACCATAATCATTAACTATTTTCCATGTCACGCTTGATGCATTGACACTTTCCTTTAACGTGACTTCTTTTGTTTCCATCGGAGGGACGGTGTTTACTTCATTTTTTATTTCGGTGTTACCTATTTTTATTGTGTTGAAGTAATAGAAAAAAGGTGTCGGATTGTTAATGAACAATTTATTGCCTGATTTACGCCATTGGAGTTTTGCCGCTTCTGTATTTGGCTTCATATCAAACAGCGATTTTGGCCGGTATACCAGACGCATACGGTGGCGAACCGCTAGCTGAATCGTATTGTTTTTGGCATTGGTGTCATCAGCTGGCGGGATAGCCATAATATTGAAATAAAATATAGATTCTCGATCTGTTGGCGCAGTAACATTATTGGTTGAAAACAAACGCACGGTATTTTGCTGTTTTGCTTCGAGTCGGAATAGTGGCGGAGTCGCCGTGAAAGAGGGTATTTGCCCTTTTGGGGTCTCAATCCACGACTTAATTAAGTAAGGAATACCGTCTTTGTTCTCAATCTGCGCGGTGATTTCGCGAGCGCCCTCTTTGTAAAGATAGCGAGTTGACTCGATAACGATACCAGCATGTGCAATACCGCTAATCAATAAAAAAAAGGGAATGAAAAGTTTAAATAAGGTGCTTGACATAGCATTTCTCTAAACGGAAAAAGGGCTCGCCAGTTGGCGAGCCCTCTAAAATAGAATTAGATGGTGTAGTCGATAGTAAAGGTTGCAACGCCTTTAACCGGACCTTCGGTTACAGCAGTTGTGGCATTTACTTTCACATAACCAGCGTAGTAGTTCAGGGAAGTGACGGAACCGTCAGTGTAGGTTTCGGACATGGTTTGGGAACCATCGAAGGCTACGCGAGAACCATCGCTGACTTTCGCGATACCGATACCGATACCGGCAGCGCCGTCGTCAGCGGTGTTGTCCAGAATGGTCGCGTTGCTGCTGGTGGTACCAGTAACAGCAACAGTCAGGCCAGTTGCCGGATCTTTGCTGCCTTGGGCGCAATCAGAAACATCAAAACCAAACTTCTGGCTTTTGAAAAGGGTGTTTGCAGCCTGAGCGTTCGCTTCGCTGGTGGTAACAGAAGTCAGACGAACGATGCCGTTGTTCAGAGTACCAGTCGGGGTGACTACGCAAGAAGCGGAGGAGTCATTGACTTCACCCAGAACGGTCACTTCAGCAGTGTTAGCGGCCATTGCCTGAGCACTCAGAACTGCAGATGCAGCAACCATTACAGCTACGATTGTTTTTTTCATTTATTTGTCCATGTATAAATACGTAATCCTTGAAATAGATATCGCTCTAATTGCTAATTATTGGTTGGTCTAATAATTCAATAATTGCCCCAAGAACTACACTATCCCATCTCTGTACTCCTTGTTGTCCCTTACGCTAATAAGCAGGTGTTAGCCTGCATTTAGCTTAAGACGGGAGCACTGAGGAATCTAATTCGCCGTTGGTGAAAATGCATGTGAATTTTAATTGAATAATCTTTTTAATGACTAAAGGAACGATTCACATTTTTATTCGAACTATAAGTGATAGCGTTGATTCGATGAATGTTGTGCGGTATCTCTGGCTTCCATTCAGTTTAAATATCATGTTAGTCTTATCTTTGATGCAAAATCGAGACTCAATGATTGATATATGAAGCCATCTAATAGCAGGCCTGTTCAAGGCTATTCGCGCAACATTAAAGATGGGATTTCATTAATTTCATGTTTATTTCACATAGCTAATGAAAAAGGGAAGACATTATGGCATTTAGTGAATTCATCATTAATGATGAAGTTATTTTTGACGTGAATATGAGTGAGTTGCGAACTGTTAATGAAAATGGCACTACCGTTAACTTAAATGGACCAACGGCGCGTTGTTTATTGTTGCTGATAGAAAGTAATGGCAGGATCATTTCACGTGAGGAATTTCTGGAAACTGTCTGGAAAACAAGGGGGGTAATAGTTGCGCAAAACACGTTTTACCAAAATATCTCATTGCTCAGAAAATCACTGGTAAAGGCCGGACTATCTCAGGATATCATTATTACCGTCAGGCAGCGCGGGTTTATCCTTGCCACGGATGCGGTAATCACTCCAGTTACCACAACGCAAGAGATAATAGCGAGCCCATCAACGAATGTAGATGATTCTGCAAGTGATAGGGAGAGCATAGAGAGCGAAATGTACGAAGTTAAAAATACCGTTAATGCTAATCGAAGCGAAAGTCGCAGAGGAACTACGTTTAAATTACCTAAATGGATCGTGGTGATGTTTATTGTTATGGTCGCAACTAATATACTTTCACTGCTTTTTTAGATGCTCTATTAGCGCATCATTTAATAGATACGCGTATATATAATTATAAATGTTAAGCAAACACCGCTTTCTGGATAACGCTGGTGAAAAATGTTATATCTTTTATTTGCCAGGCGAACATACTTGTCATTTAAGTATCTGCCGGACAGGGCCGGCAGAAAAACTTAGTTTTGTTGCTTTAAACCTAAATCCAGCGGCGTTTTACTCGGTTCGCCGCCGATTTCACGTGCCAACCTTGGCACCATATATCCGGATACCAGCGTTAATAGCTTACGCATGATTGCCCGGGCCTCCTCGTCTTCGACCATGAAGTGGGCTGCGCCCTGGACTTTATCAAGCACGTGCAGGTAGTAGGGCATCACCCCGGCATCGAACAGCGCGTTGCTGAGGTCCGCCAGGGTTTGTGCGTTGTCGTTAACGCCGCGCAGCAGGACGCTTTGGTTGAGCAGCGTCACGCGCGCTTGCCGTAGCAGCGCCATTGCCGCCCGAAATTCCGGGCCGATCTCATTGGCATGATTGATATGGTTAACCAACAGGATCTGCAGCGAGGAGGCGTTAAAGCGAGCCGCCAGCCCTTCGGTGATCCGCGCCGGAATGACAATCGGCAAGCGGCTATGGATGCGTAACCGTTTAATATGCGGGATAGCTTCCAGTTGCGTCAGTAACCAATCCAGTTCGTGGTCTTTGGCCATCAACGGATCGCCGCCGGAAAAAATAATTTCATCAAGCTGCGGATTGGCGGCAATGTACTCGAGCGCTGCCTGCCAGTTGCGTTTATTGCCCTGGTTCTCGGCATAGGGGAAGTGGCGGCGGAAGCAGTAGCGGCAGTTGACTGCACAGCCTCCTTTCACCAGCAATAGCGCCCGGTTGCTATATTTATGCAGCAGGCCTGGTACAACGCTGTGTTGTTCTTCCAGCGGATCGGTGGAAAAACCAGGGGCGGCAACAAACTCTTCTTGTGCGGTAAGCACCTGACGAAGAAGGGGATCGTTTGGGTTGCCCTTTTCCATACGTGCAATAAACGCGCGCGGTACGCGCAGCGCGAAGAGACGCTTCGCATCACGTCCCGCCAATAGGTTTGCATCTGTTTCCAGATCTAAAAGATGCAATAGTTCATCGGGACTGGTCACAACATCGGCAAGTTGCGTGATCCAATCTTCTCTGGATGGGGTATTTAGGGTTACAATATGCGCCATTTTGTGGCTTAGCTACCAAGTTAAACAATTTCAGAGGGCCTTATGGCGACTTACTATAGCAACGATTTTCGTGCTGGTCTTAAAATCATGATGGATGGTGAACCGTATGCGGTTGAAGCCAGTGAATTCGTTAAACCAGGTAAAGGTCAGGCATTCGCACGCGTTAAGCTGCGTCGTCTGCTGACCGGCACCCGTGTAGAAAAAACGTTCAAGTCCACCGACTCTGCAGAAGGCGCGGACGTTGTCGATATGAACCTGACTTACCTGTACAACGATGGTGAGTTCTGGCACTTCATGAACAACGAAACCTTCGAACAGCTGTCCGCTGATGCTAAAGCTATCGGTGACAACGCGAAATGGCTGCTGGATCAGGCTGAGTGCATCGTGACCCTGTGGAACGGTCAGCCTATCGCTGTCACGCCGCCGAACTTCGTTGAACTGGAAATCGTTGAAACCGATCCAGGTCTGAAAGGCGACACCGCAGGTACTGGCGGCAAGCCGGCTACTCTGTCCACTGGCGCTGTGGTTAAAGTTCCGCTGTTCGTTCAGATTGGCGAAGTCATCAAAGTAGATACCCGCTCCGGCGAATACGTATCTCGCGTGAAGTAATTCATGCTGTGAGACGGTGGGCGCAGCCATGCTGCTGCGCCTCCAGTTTCATGTCAGGATTAACATGAACCGGACGCTCAAATTTCTCATTTTGCTGCTGCTCAGCGGCGCGCTGCTTACTGGATGTAATACCGCCCGCGGTTTTGGCGAAGATATCCAGGGGTTAGGGCACGCGATTTCTCACGCCGTCAGCTAGTCTCATTTCATCTGCCTTCCCTGCAATTCATTTTGCGCAGTTCAGTCTGAACCTCTTTTTCTCTTAAAAAACGCGACTATCCCTTCATTCTGAATCAGTTTGGCTATGCTTATAGGGCAAGAAAACAAAAACTGTTTATAAGGATGATATTATGGTGAAAAAAACGATTGCGGCGTTCTTTACTGTTTTGGTCCTTTCCTCCGTGCTCACCGCATGTAACACCACGCGTGGTATCGGTGAAGACATTTCTGACGGCGGCAGCGCTATCTCTGGTGCGGCGACCAAAGCTCAGAATTAAACATTACCGGTACGGCCTCGCGCCGTACCGGTCTTCACATTCACGGCGCCGTTGTTTATAATCCCGGCGTTTTCAACCACCTTGCGGGACGACCCGTGAGCGTATCTCATTCGGGGACGGCCCCATTACTGGAGCCATATGTCCTGGATCATTCTCTTTATCGCCGGTTTGCTGGAAGTCGTGTGGGCCGTCGGCCTCAAATACACCCATGGGTTTAGCCGTCTGCTGCCAAGCGTGATTACCATTGCCGCTATGGTCGTCAGTATGGCGCTGCTATCGTGGGCGATGAAATCACTGCCGGTGGGTACCGCCTATGCGGTGTGGACCGGGATCGGCGCCGTAGGCGCAGCGATAACCGGCATCGTGCTGCTGGGTGAATCCGCAAGCCCGATGCGTATCGCAAGCCTGGCTTGTATTGTCATCGGCATTATCGGGCTGAAAATCAGCGCACATTAATAGCGCTGGTTAACCCAAATCAGTTTGCTCACGTCGAAGCCCTGCCGGGTGGCTATATCCAGCATCTGCTGTTTTACCTGCGGCGAAATCTTCGGCGTACGCGCCAGTAGCCACAGGTAATCGCGATCCGGCCCGCAAACCAGCGCATGGCGGTACTCTTTATCCAGCGCAATCACGTTGTAGCCGCCATAGAAAGGGCCGAAGAACGAGACTTTTAGCGCCGCGCGGTTCGGATCGCCGGTGAACCAGGCCACGCCGTCTGTTTTCTGCCAGATGCCGCGGTCAGGGTTATAACCTTTATTGACCACATCAATGCCGCCATCGCCGCGCAGGCTGTAAGTCGCCGTAACCTTTTCCAGCCCGCTTTCGAAATGATGATCGAAGCGGGCTATTTCATACCAGGTGCCGAGGAAGCGTTGGCTTTCGAATGGGCTGACGACGGTCACGCCAGCGGGAGGAACGGGATTGCTGCACGCAACGCTCAGCAACGACGCGATAACCACGGTTAACACTGGCAGCAGACGCATAGGTACCTTCCTTACCGCTTTTTCTCTAAGTGTAGATAGCGGCAGGAAAAAAGTAGGGAGATTTTGTCGATAAGCGAGCCCGGTAACAGATTGCTACCGGGCGAGATGTCGCATCAGATAAATAACACGCCGACCAGGGTAACGACGGTTAAAATCGCCGCCAGGCCATAGAAGACCCATTTGCCGTTCGGTACGTGGATTTTCAGATCATGCATCGCATGGTGGATACGGTGCAGGCCGCACCACAGCGGCAGAACAATCATCAGAAAGATGAAAAGGCGGCCGATGAGGCTATGGGCGAAGGCGTAAACGCGTTCGTAGCTGAAAGCATCGCCAGGGGCGAGTCCCAGCGGCAGCAGAATGCCGACCAGTAGCACCATCACCGGCGCGATAATCGCCCCCCACATGCCGCCTGCGCCAAACAGCCCCCAGAACACCGGTTCATCGGAACGTTTGGGATTGGGATTAATCATATCAGCCTCCTTACCAGAACAACGCGACAAACAGGATCACGATGCTAACCAGCGCCGTTACCGCCCACAGCCCTTTAATCAGCGGCTCAGGCCCCATTTTCTCGCCTTTAATAATGATGTTGGCGGCTTTCGGCGCCAGCTCAAACCAGGTTTTGGTGTGCAGCAGCGCCGCTGCCAGGGTGATCAGGTTGAGGATCACCACAATCGGGTTTTGCAGGAATGCCACATAGCCATCCCAGCTTTCGGCGCCGTGCTTAAGGGCGAACAGGCCGTAAATCAGCACGATGCTGAACCAGACCGTCGGCACCGCCGTCCCTTCACGCAGCATATAGAAGCGATAAAATGGCAGCTTCTTCCACCAGGTGGAGGTCATGGGCCGCACGTAGGGTTTGCGTTTAGTCGTCATAGTGCACTCCTTAGCGT
Source organism: Klebsiella sp. 141203 (assembly GCF_032601985.1). Taxonomy (NCBI): domain Bacteria; kingdom Pseudomonadati; phylum Pseudomonadota; class Gammaproteobacteria; order Enterobacterales; family Enterobacteriaceae; genus Klebsiella; species Klebsiella sp. 141203. The sequence continues at coordinate 125,412 of NZ_JAQIRL010000008.1, forward strand.
GGTTTCAGGGTGGCGATCAGGAAGTCTTTCGAACTTTCTACCTTGCCCTGCTGAATGGCGGCCGCCGGATCGACATGCTTCGGGCAAACTTCGGAGCAGAAGCCGACAAACGTACAGCTCCACACGCCGTTCTGGCCGTTAAGCTGCGCCATACGTTCCTTTTTGCCGTGGTCGCGGCTGTCTTCGTTGTAGCGATGGGCGAGGGTGATCGCCGCCGGGCCGATGAACTCCGGGTTCAGACCAAATTGCGGACAGGCGGCATAGCACAAACCGCAGTTGATGCAGCCGGAGAACTGATGGTATTTCGCCATCTGCGCGGGAGTCTGCTTATTCGGCCCCTGCTCCGGCGTGCGGTTATTTCCGATGATATACGGCTTAATCGCTTCCAGACTTTCGATAAAGTGGGTCATATCGACCACCAGATCGCGCTCGATCGGGAAGTTGGCCAGCGCTTCTACCTTCAACCCTTTGGTATAGTCGCGCAGGAAGGTTTTACAGGCCAGTTTTGGCACCTTGTTGACCATCATGCCGCAAGAACCGCAGATCGCCATGCGGCACGACCAGCGGTAGCTTAAATCCGGCGCGAGGTTGTCTTTGATATAGCCCAGCGCGTCGAGCAGCGAGGTTTGTTCGTCGTAGGGGACTTCATAGAAAGCGCTGTGCGGCGCGGTATCGACTTCCGGGTTGTAGCGCACCACTTCAATTTTCAGTTTGTTCATCTCAGCCATGGGTCGTCTCCTTCTTCTCAGCGGCTTCCGCTTCGGCGCCATACACGCGTTTAGCCGGCGGCAGAGTGGTGATCTTCACATCGCCATACTCCAGACGCGTGCTGCCGTCGGCCTCACGGAAGGCCAGCGTATGCTTGAGGAAATTGACGTCGTCGCGTTCAGTACAGCCTTCATCGAGACGTTGGTGAGCGCCGCGGGACTCTTTACGCGCGATAGCGGAGTGCGCCATACATTCGGCGACGTTGAGACCATGGCCCAGCTCAATGGTGTAGAGCAGGTCGGTATTGAATACGCTGGAGGTGTCGGTGATACGCACGCGCTTAAAGCGCTCCTGCAGCTCGGCCAGCTTATCGATGGTTTTTTGCATCAGCTCCGGCGTGCGATAGATACCGCAGCCTTCTTCCATCGACATACCCATTTCATCGCGGATTTTGGCCCAGTTTTCATTGCCTTGCTGGTTAACGAGGTCTTTAAGACGGTTTTCAACGTCGTTGACCTGCGCATCCAGCGCCGCGTTGTTAGCTTCGCCCGCGGCCATCGCGCGCTGCATGGCTTGCTCACCGGCAAGGCGGCCAAAGACCACCAGCTCGGCAAGCGAGTTGGATCCCAGACGGTTGGCGCCATGGAGACCGACGGAGGAACATTCGCCGACGGCGAACAGGCCCTTGATGCGGGTTTCGCACTGCTGGTCAGTTTCGATGCCTCCCATCGTGTAGTGGGCGGTCGGACGCACCGGAATGGGCTCTTTTACCGGATCGACGCCGACATAGGCTTTCGCCAGTTCGCAGATGAACGGTAGGCGTTCAAGCAGTTTCTTCTCGCCGAGATGGCGCAGGTCGAGATAAACCACGTCGCCGCGCGGCGTCGAAATGGTGTTGCCTTTGCGCCACTCGTGCCAGAAGGCTTGAGAAACTTTATCGCGCGGGCCGAGTTCCATGTATTTGTTTTTCGGCTCGCCGAGCGGCGTTTCCGGCCCCATACCGTAATCCTGTAGGTAGCGGTAGCCGTTTTTATTCACCAGAATACCGCCTTCGCCGCGGCAGCCTTCGGTCATCAGGATCCCCGAACCCGGCAGGCCGGTTGGGTGATACTGGACGAACTCCATGTCGCGCAGCGGGACGCCGTGGCCCAGCGCCATGCCCATGCCATCGCCGGTGACGATGCCGCCGTTGGTGTTATAGCGATAGACGCGGCCAGCGCCGCCGGTAGCCATGACGACCGCATTGGCGCGAATTTGCACCAGCGTGCCTTCCATCATATTCATTGCCACCAGGCCGCGGGCCTGGCCGTCATCGACCAGAATATCCAGCACGAAGTGCTCGTCGAAACGTTGAATTTGCGGGAACTGGAGGGAGGTCTGGAAGAGGGTATGCAGCATATGGAAGCCGGTTTTATCGGCGGCGAACCATGTACGTTCGATTTTCATCCCGCCGAAGCGGCGAACGTTGACGCTGCCGTCCGGACGGCGGCTCCACGGGCAGCCCCACAGCTCAAGCTGGGTCATTTCCGTGGGGCAGTGGTGTACGAAATAGTCTACGACATCCTGTTCACAGAGCCAGTCGCCGCCGGCGACGGTGTCGTGAAAATGGTATTCAAAGCTATCGTGATCCTGCGCGACCGCCGCAGAACCGCCTTCGGCGGCGACGGTATGGCTACGCATTGGATAGACTTTTGAAATCAGTGCGATTTTGGCTTTTGGATTAGCCTGCGCAGCGGCGATGGCTGCGCGAAGACCTGCTCCGCCTGCGCCAATGACGACAAGATCGGCTTGAAAAGTTTGCACGACATTCCTCCAGTTTTTGTGTATTTCGCCGCCGGGCTGGCGAAAAAGTATCACTGCTCCTTTATAGGTAAATGAGTATAGCCATAGGGATGTTGGGGAAAATTGACGCGTTCGATTTTTTTATCAATCCGTGCGCTGATTTATCAATTTTATTTATGCAATTAAGTTAGCAATAAATTATCAGGATGTAATATCGCCGCCGGATTGCACAAAATTTGTTTCACTCGACGGTTGCGAGTAGACTTCGTGCCCTTGTATGAAATCGGAGAAAAGTACCATGAGCGAGACGGCAACCTGGCAGCCGAGCGCATCCATTCCAAATCTGTTAAAACGTGCGGCTGTAATGGCGGAAATTCGCCGTTTCTTTACCGACCGCGGCGTGCTGGAGGTGGAAACGCCTTGTATGAGTCAGGCAACGGTGACCGATATCCACATGTTCCCGTTTGAAACCCGTTTCGTCGGCCCCGGCCACTCTCAGGGTCTGAATCTGTATCTGATGACCAGCCCGGAATACCACATGAAGCGGCTGCTGGCCGCCGGATGCGGGCCGGTTTTCCAACTGTGCCGTAGCTTTCGCAATGAAGAGATGGGCCGCCACCACAACCCAGAGTTCACCATGCTGGAGTGGTACCGTCCCTGCTACGACATGTACCGTCTGATTAACGAAGTTGACGATTTACTGCAGCAGGTGCTCGAGTGCCAACCCGCGGAAAGCCTCTCTTATCAACAGGCCTTCCAGCGCTATCTGGAGATCGATCCGCTGTCGGCAGACAAAACCCAGCTGCGTGAAGTGGCGGCAAAGCTCGATCTCAGTAATATCGCCGATACGGAAGAAGATCGCGATACGCTGTTGCAGCTGCTGTTCGCCATGGGTGTAGAGCCGCACATCGGTAAAGAACGTCCGACTTTCGTCTATCACTTCCCAGCAAGCCAGGCGTCCCTTGCGCAGATCAGCACCGAAGATCATCGCGTCGCCGAGCGCTTTGAGGTCTACTACAAGGGTATGGAGCTGGCGAACGGCTTCCACGAGCTGACCGACGCACGCGAACAACAGCAGCGTTTTGAGCAGGACAACCGCAAACGTGCGGCCCGCGGCCTGCCGGAGCAGCCCATCGATTATAACCTGCTGGCCGCGCTGGAAGCCGGACTGCCGGATTGTTCCGGCGTCGCGCTGGGTGTAGACCGCCTGGTGATGCTGGCGTTAGGTGTAGAGACCATCGGCGAAGTGATCTCATTCACCGTCGATCGCGCCTGATTAATTACGCTTCCCTTTCATGAGGAGAGGGAAGCCGTTTCCCGCCGTTAGCGTTATCCCCTTCATTCAAAGATTTTTACAGTTCTCTCCGCTGCATTAGCCCTAATAACCACAATTTCAAACTGGATTATTGCTAGGATCCGCGTTCAATTTCTGCTTACCTGGCGACGCCGTTCGGCGACGCTCACGTTTGGATCGATTTATGCCTCAACAAATCAAGAAGATGAGCCTGATTGGGCTGATATTAATGATCTTCACTTCGGTGTTTGGCTTTGCCAACAGCCCTTCGGCGTTTTATCTGATGGGTTATAGCGCGATGCCGTTTTATCTTTTCTCGGCGCTGTTTTTCTTTATTCCTTTTGCCTTAATGATGGCGGAGATGGGCTCGGCCTATCGTAAGGAAGAGGGCGGGATCTATTCGTGGATGAACCGTAGCGTCGGGCCGCGCTTTGCATTTATTGGCACCTTTATGTGGTTTTCATCCTATGTGGTGTGGATGGTCAGTACCGCGGCGAAAATTTGGGTCCCGTTTTCGACCTTTCTCTTCGGCGCGGATAAAACCCAGAGCTGGGCTTTTGCCGGCTTAACCTCGACGCAAACCGTCGGCGTACTGGCCGCCTGCTGGATGGTGCTGGTGACGCTGGTGGCGGCGAAAGGGATAAATAAGATTGCCAAAATTACCGCCGTGGGCGGCATCGCGGTGATGTGCCTTAATCTGGTACTGCTGCTGGTGAGCGGGGCGATTCTGCTGCTGAACGGCGGCCATTTCGCACAATCGCTGGATTTCACCGCGTCGCCGAACCCGGGATATCAATCGGGGCTGGCGATGCTGTCTTTCGTGGTGTTCGCCATTTTTGCCTATGGCGGGATTGAAGCGGTCGGCGGACTGGTGGATAAAACCGAGAAGCCGGAAAAGAACTTTGCCAAAGGCATTATCATCGCCGCGCTGGTGATTTCGATCGGTTACTCGCTGGCTATTGTGCTGTGGGGCGTCAGCGCCAACTGGCAGCAGGTCTTGAGCAACCACAGTACCAACCTTGGCAATATCACCTACGTGTTGATGACCAGCCTCGGCGCGACGCTTGGACAAGCGCTTCATCTGTCGCCGCAGGCGGCGGCGCTGACCGGCGTATGGTTTGCGCGCATTACCGGGCTGTCGATGTTCCTTGCCTATACCGGCGCATTCTTCACCCTGAGCTATTCGCCGCTGAAGGCGATCATTCAGGGGACGCCGAAAGCGCTGTGGCCGACGATGATGACCAAAGTCAACGCTAACGGCATGCCGGCTAACGCCATGTGGCTGCAGTGTCTGCTGGTGAGTCTGTTTATTTTGCTGGTCTCTTTCGGCGGCGATACCGCTTCAGCGTTTTATAACAAGCTAACGCTGATGGCTAACGTCTCGATGACCTTGCCGTATCTGTTCCTGGCGATCGCGTTCCCGTTCTTTAAGGCCAAAGCCGATCTCGATCGTCCATTTGTGATGTTTAAAAGCCGGGTGAGCACGCTGCTGGCGACGACGATAGTGGTACTGGTGGTAGCGTTCGCCAATATCTTTACCGTTATTCAGCCGGTGATGGATTCCGGTGACTGGAACAGTACGCTGTGGATGGTCGGCGGGCCGATTTTCTTCTCGCTATTGGCATTAGGGATCTACGAGAACTATCGTCAGAGAACGGCGGTACAGGTAGCGCTGGCGGAGGGTTAAGAAAGAGAATGCCCGGTGAAGCGCTCACCGGGCTAGTTAGTGCTTACAAACTTCCTGGCGTACGGCTGCTTTTACCCGCTGAGTTCAGCGGCTGGCTGCTGCGCAGACCATCCAGGCTTTCCAGACGCATCTGGAACGGTGGGAACGGCATGTCGATGCCGTGCGCGCGGTAACCCGCCAGAATCAACTGATGCAGCTCATGACGCAGCGGCATACGGTGGCCCATCTCGGCGGCGTAAATACGCAGCTCGAAAATCTGTATCCCCTGCTGCAGGTCAACGAGAAACGCTTCCGGCGCCGGAGTATCAATCACCAGCGAGCAGCGATGAGCGGCGGTCAACAGAATCTGCGTGACCTCTTCCGTATTGGCCTCCGCGGGCGCCGGGATAGTCAACACCACGCGAGTGACCGAATCCGACAGCGACCAGTTGATGAACTGTTCGGTGATGAACGCTTTGTTCGGCACGATGATTTCTTTACGGTCCCAGTCGCTGATGGTGGTGGCGCGGGTATTAATTTTCGTCACGCTACCGGTCAGGCTGCGGATAGTGACCGTATCGCCGATACGGATCGGTTTTTCAAACAGGATGATCAGGCCGGAGATAAAGTTGGCGAAAATTTCCTGTAGACCAAAACCAAGACCGACGCTGAGCGCCGCCACCAGCCACTGCAGTTTCGACCACTCAATACCAATCATCGAGAAGCCGACCAGCCCGCCAATTAGCATCAACAGATATTTGGTGATGGTGGTGATGGCGTAGCCGGTACCCGGCGTCAAATCCAGATGTTGCAGAATCGCCAGCTCCAGCAGCGCCGGGAGATTGCGCACCAGCTGGGTGGTGATAATCAGCACCAGAATGGCGATCAGGACGGCGCCAAGAGTAATGGGTTCAAGACTTTCGACGCCCTGTACCGTGGAGGTCACATCCCATAGCGAGATATTTTCGAGGAAGCCGAATGCCGAGTGAATTTCCGACCACAGAATAATCACCGACAGCAGGGCGATTAGCATCAGCAGCGAGCGGACCAGGCGCAGGGACTGGGTACTGATGGCGTCGAGGTCGACTTCGCTGACTTCCGCTTCGACCGAACCTTCGGTGCTGGTGGAGTGGGCGGTATCTTCTTCGCCGCGGGCGCGCTGGGCGAGGATTTCCGCACGGCGGTGTTTGGCGCGATCGAAGGCCAGACGCCGACGCTGAATCAACATCCAACGGCGAATAATATGGTAAACCACCAACAGCAGGAACCAGATGGCGACCGAGGTTTCCAGTCGCGCCAGTAGCGCCTGCGAGGTGGCAAGATAGCCCACTGCCGCCGCCAGCATCGCGATCAGCGGCGCGCCGAGCAGCAGGTTCCACAGCAGACGGTTCACCATGTTCTCGCCGTCGCCTGCTTTATCAAGATACAGCGGGATCCCGGCGTGCTTCAGGCTCAAGGTAACCAGCGCCAGCGCGCCGCATATCAGCATGAAGCACAGGCGGCCCAGAGAGGCCGAGAATTCACGGTCGTTGAGATTATCGAACATGATCAGCGCCATAATCAGCGGTACGATCAACCCGATGCTCATCAGGTAGTAACGCATGGCTTTGGCGACGCGGTTGCGCGGCCAGCCGAAGTGGGCGATGAACAATCCATTCGGCCGGGCGAAGGTGGCGCAAATCATCACCACCCATAGTAGCGGCACGGTGGCGGTCACGCCGTCGCCAATGGCGACCGCCAGCGGGAAGGGCCAGGCCGCCTGCAATCCATAGCCGAGCGTCATCCACAATACCGGCAGCGGAGATGCCACCAGAATTGACCAGAACACGGTACGCAGCGTCAGCCAGAAGTGATCCTGAGTCACCTTGCCGATCCGCGCGCTGGAGCGCTCAAGGAAGCGGGTAAAGTGGCGGCGCGAATAGATACTGAAGCCCACCAGTACCAGCGCGCCAAACAGCGGGAACAGCGTCTCTTTGCTGGTCAGCATCATGACGCTGGCCTTGCCGAGCTGGTTGATGGTATCAAGCGAGATCAGACGACGCAGATCCTGCACTACTTCCAGCGGCCAGGAGAAGCCAATCGGGCTGACGTCCGAGGTCCAGAACAGATAGCGGTGGGTTGCTTCGTTAATCTCTTTCAGCGCGTCTTCTAACTGGCCGTTGGCGACCTTCAGTTTCGTCAGTTCGAGCAGCAAGGTATCGCCGCCGCGTAGAAGCGAGTTAAGCAGCTCGCTCTGGGTACGCAGCTGCGCCTGCAGGATGCGGTTTTGTTCCGCGGTGAGCGGCTCGCCGTCGGCCTGGCGAATCAGCCGTAGCTGCGCCTGCTTGCTGAGCAGGTCTTCGTAATGCAAGCGCTGCACGCGCAACTGGGCCGTTTCAGTATCTAACTGCTGTGGGCGCGGGCGCTCCGGCAGACGGGCGACCTGGGCGCGTAGCGCTTCGCCAAGTAGATTCGATGATCCCAGCCACTGCGACTGTTCGCGCAGGGTGTTCAGCGCCTGGCGCACCTGGAGCGTTTGATTGGTTGCTTGCCGCTGCTGCGAGGCCACCAGATCCAGGCGCTGAACCTGCTGATTAAGCGCCTGCGATAGTTCGCGGTTAATTTTGAACTGGTCGGTGATCCCCGGCGGCAGGTTTTCGCTGTTTTCCGCCAGCAGCTCGGTGCTCTCCAGCGCCTTTTCCGCTTCGCGTTGGCGCTGGCTGTTCTGCTGATTACGCAGCGCCTGCAGGTAGGCATCGAGCTGTTCGCTCTGTTTCTGCGCCAGCTCAGAGCGGATGCGCGACAGTTCCTGGCGGTTGTTAGCGGAGAGTTGGGCCAGATCCAGCTCGTCGACCAGCGCTTTCAGACGTGCGGATTCCGCCTGCAGACCGAGATTTTGCGCCTGCGCCAGCGGCGTATTGCCGGGCTGCGCGCCGACGCGACGTTCAATCTCATTAAGCTTGCGGCGGGCGTCGGTTTGCTGCTGTGGTAATTGATTAAGGGAGTCGGCGATTTCCCGCGCCCGATCCTGCTCCTGCTGCGCCTGGCGGCTGGCTTCCAGCAGTTGGCTGCTGACCTGCAGGATCTCCTGATTCAGCGCGTCGGCGGTGAGGGCGGTAGATACCTGGTGCGGCGTTTCGCTGACATTCGCTAACTGAGCGCGGAGCGTTTGAAACAGTTTGGGGAAATTATCGATAACGTCCTGGTACTGGCGAGCGCGCTCAACGGAGGCGTTGCGCTCCTCCAGCGCATTCAGCGCGGCTTGCAGGACTTCGACGGTTTCAGGCTGGGCGGGTTTCGCCGCCTTCGCCTGTTCCAGTTCCTGGGTAATTTGTTTGACGTCCGGGGCCGTCGCTGCGTACGCCCCGAAGCTGAGGCTCAAGGCCAACAGAAAAGTGTATATCAGGCGCACGGCGTAACCCTTTGTCGTCAGGAATTAACCTTCGTCTTGTTTATCGTCAACCAGCGGGCTGGCGCGGTGTTCGGCGCGGATCTCTTCTTCCGGCAACGGCGCAGGTTCCACGGAGATATCAGCTTCTACGGCCGTCGCCAGCGGTTCGCCGATTTTGGTGACTGACAGGCTTTGCAGCTGTTCAACCAGCTTCACCTGGCCTGGCGCAAACAGGTTAATCACCGTTGAGCCCAGCTTAAAGCGGCCCATCTCCTGGCCCTTCAGCAGCGCAACGGAGCCTTCGCTTTCGCCTGCAGGCCAGGTCCAGCGTTTAATAATACCTTCCCGCGGCGGCGTCACGGTGCCGGACCAGACGGTCTCGATGCTGCCAACAATCGTTGCGCCGACCAGAATCTGCGCCATCGGACCGAATTCAGTATCGAACAGGCAGATAACGCGCTCGTTGCGGGCAAACAGGTTCGGTACGTTTTGCGCCGTCAGGTGGTTGACCGAGAACAGATCGCCCGGGACATAGATCATCTCGCGCAGGATGCCGTTGCACGGCATATGCACGCGGTGATAGTCGCGCGGCGACAGATAAGTGGTGGCGAAGCTACCGTTACGGAACAGGTCGGCCATCTGGTAGTTACCCGCCAGCAGGGCCTCCAGGGTGTAATTGTGGCCTTTGGCCTGCAGAATTTTGTCATCTTCGATAGCGCCAAGCTGGCTGATAACGCCGTCAGCCGGCATTACCAGCACGTTGGGATCGGTGTTCAGCGGGCGAACATCGTCACGCAGCGGGCGGACGAAGAAGTCGTTGAAGGTGCGGTAAGCGGCAGTATCCGGCTTCTGCGCCTCTTTCATATCGACTTTGTAGTATTTGACGAACAGATCGATAACCAGTTTAGTCAGCCAGCCTGCTCGTTTACTTGCCCCCCAGCCTGCGAGGCGGGTGAGCCACAGTTTAGGCAGAATGTATTGCAGTGAGAGTTTAAACGAGTTTAACAAGGTAGCCTCCAGGCCGTTAATTGTCGTTCCTGACCCCGCTTTGGCGCGGGGTACTGAAAAGGGGGACGATTCTATACGTAAACTTCAGCGAATTGTATCCGCGCCGTCTTGCCGGCAAAGCGATTACGTATAGCGACGACAGCTTAAATGTCAGTCGTCGGTTGATGAAAAGCTTTTACGCGTTTTTACCTGCACCTGTTCCATACTTTCCAGGATGCGGTGATAGTTGGCGAAACGGCTTTCGGCGATGGCGCCTTTTTCTACCGCTTCGCGAATGGCGCAGCCTGGGTCGGTGTCGTGCTTGCAGTCGCGATACTTGCAATGGCCTAAATAATCATGGAATTCGACAAAGCCGTTGGTGATTTGTTCCGCGTCAAGATGCCACAGGCCGAACTCGCGCACGCCTGGGGAGTCAATCACATCGCCGCCGTGCGGGAAGTGATAAAGACGTGCGGCGGTGGTGGTGTGCTGGCCGAGCCCTGAAACATCAGAGACGTCGTTCGTCAGGATTTGCTCATCCCGCAGTCCCAGCAGCGTGTTCAGCAAGCTGGATTTACCCACCCCGGACTGGCCGGCAAAGATACTGATGCGCCCGGTCAGGGCCTCTTCAAGCGGCTTCAGGCCGTCCTGAGTATGGCTGGACACCATCAAAACCGGATAACCGATCTGGCGATAGATATCCATCTGCTCATTGACGAAGGCCATACCCTCCTCGTCCAGCAGGTCTATCTTATTCAGTACCAGCAGCGGTTCGATATTCTGCGCTTCGCAGGCCACCAGATAGCGGTCGATAATATTGAGCGACAGTTCGGGTAAAATGGCCGAAACCACCACGATTTGGTCGATATTTGCCGCGATAGGCTTCACGCCGTCGTAAAAGTCCGGGCGCGTCAGCACCGAGACGCGTTCATGTACCGCTTCGACGATGCCTTTGACGTTGACCCCGTCGGCGGCGTCTTTGCCTGGCCGCCAGACCACGCGGTCGCCAGTTACCAGAGAACGAATGGTTCGGCGAATGTTGCAGCGGTGGGTCGTGCCATCCGCGGATTCGACATCGGCATGCATACCAAAACGGCTGATGACGATACCTTCAGAAGGCTCGCCAAACAGGTTGTCATCGTAGTCGGCCTTCTCCGAAGTCGTTTTCAGGCGGCGCTGGTGGTTGGCCTTAACGCGGCGCTGCTGGCCTTTGGAGAGCTTATTTTTACTCAATCGAACTGGCTCCTGGTCGCCCTGATGGGGCAAAACCTCTATGATACACGCTATTTTAGATGAATATAGTCACGCAAGAAGGGTGGAAAATAGCATGAGTGCAGATGAAAACAACCTGATTTGGATCGATCTTGAGATGACGGGGCTGGATCCCGAGCGCGATCGCATTATCGAAATCGCCACCCTGGTCACCGACGCGAATCTTAATATTCTGGCAGAAGGCCCGACCATTGCCGTGCACCAGTCTGATGCTCAGCTCGCGCTAATGGACGAATGGAACGTGCGCACTCATACCGGCAGCGGGCTGGTCGATCGCGTGAAGGCCAGTACCGTGGGCGACCGTGAAGCGGAACTGGCCACTATTGAGTTTCTCAAGCAGTGGGTGCCGGCGGGGAAATCGCCAATTTGTGGCAACAGCATCGGTCAGGACCGCCGCTTCCTGTTCAAATATATGCCGGAACTGGAAGCTTACTTCCATTATCGCTATCTCGACGTCAGCACCCTAAAAGAGCTGGCGCGCCGCTGGAAGCCGGAAATCCTTGATGGGTTTAAAAAGCAGGGCACTCACCAGGCCATGGACGATATCCGCGAATCCGTCGCCGAGTTAGCCTATTATCGCGAGCATTTTATTAAGCTCTGAAGCATAAACGAGGCCATCATGGCCTCGTCGTTTTACTGCGTTAATTAAACCACTTTTGTTCCATCTGCTGGAACTCCGGCGACGCCTTCACGACCTCCAGCGCGTTATTAATCTGCTTAAGCAACTCCGGGTCGTCTTTGCGTACCGCGATCGCATATTGTTTGCCGTAGTAGGCCGGGTCGGTGGCGCGCTCTTTCATCTCTGCGTAATCAGGATTATCCGCCAGCCACTGGTCCATCGTCGCTAAATCGCCGATCGCGCCGTCGACTTCGCCGCTTTTCAACGCCGTCAGCGCCTCGCTATCGCTGCCAAAGGCGACGGTTTGAATGCCTTTTTGTTTATCGCGTAGATAACGCTGATGAACGCTGCCCTTGACCACGGCGAGCTTTTTACCCTGCAGGTCGGCAAAGCCGTGGGCGGCGTCTTTTGCCGTGACTACCACCCCGGAGAGCTCCTGGCGATAAGGCTGAGTGAAGGCGACCTGCTTTTCACGCATCGGCAATACTTCAACGCCGGCGATAATAGCGTCGAACTTTTTAAAGCGTAGCGCCGGGATGAGCGTATCAAAGCGCTGCGGCGTGAATTTACATTCCGCCTGCATCTGTTTACACAGCGCATTGGCCAAATCAATGTCAAAACCCGTAGGTTGGCCTTTGCCTTTGACGGTCTCAAACGGCGGATTGGCGGTTGTGGTGCCAAAATGGAGCGTCTCGGCAGAAGCTGTTCCGATGATTGATGTGGTCAGCAGCAGGACGGAAAGCGCTTTTTTCATTCTGAATCCCTGATAGTCGTCATGGTGGACCTTTTCGCGGATAGCCACCGCGGTGTCATGCGGGCGATTTTGCGCCATTCGCGCGGGGGGAAAAAGATATTTTGCTAATTATGGCGGTTATTTATACAATTCAGTGGGCTGTGTGGCGAGAAAATGTCCATTCAAACAAAAAACGAAAAAAAGTGCTCGCCAGGGGGTTGCAGGTGAATCGAATTCTCGTATAATGCGCCTCCCGTAACGACGCAGAAATGCAAATTACGACGCCATCGAAATATGGCAAAAAAGCAGTAACGCGGGAATAGCTCAGTTGGTAGAGCACGACCTTGCCAAGGTCGGGGTCGCGAGTTCGAGTCTCGTTTCCCGCTCCAAAATTTGAAAGCAGCACCATACCAAAACATAGTTTTCAGGTTACCGACAGGTAGATTGAAAACCAATGTAAGCGGGAATAGCTCAGTTGGTAGAGCACGACCTTGCCAAGGTCGGGGTCGCGAGTTCGAGTCTCGTTTCCCGCTCCAAATTTCTTCCTTT
>NZ_JAQIRL010000009.1:0-94187 GCF_032601985.1 Klebsiella sp. 141203
CCCATGCCGAACTCAGAAGTGAAACGCCGTAGCGCCGATGGTAGTGTGGGGTCTCCCCATGTGAGAGTAGGGAACTGCCAGGCATCAAATAAAACAAAAGGCTCAGTCGGAAGACTGGGCCTTTTGTTTTTGTGTTTTGCGGCCAGACGCGCCGCCATTCCCCCGGTGGCGCTGCGCTTACCGGGGCTACAGACCGCGTAGCAACCCGTAGCCCGGGAAAGGCGCCTCGCACCGCCTCCGGGAAAATCCCACCTATATCACCGCTATTGCCTCTCTAACCAACTCTCAATAAACGTCGCGATCTGTGGAATATTATTTAAATCCAACAGCGGAAGTGACGTCGCGATGGGCACATCGCTGGCCACTGCTATCGTATGTTCATCAATCACTAACTCTTCTACACGATGTCCGCTGTTTTGCCGGAAAAGCAGGATCTTCGGTACAGGTTCATGCTTAAAACCCTCCACCAAAACGAAATCCAACTTTTCCGGATCCATTCTGCTTACCAGCCATTGAAGATCTAATTCGGGTTTATCAGGGGTTTCTGTCATCAGCGCCCAACGCTGCGCGCTTGCGACAATAGTTTGCGAAGCGCCAGCTTTGCGCAATTCGTAACTATCCTTGCCTGGCTTATCGACATCCATATCATGATGAGTGTGCTTAATCAGTCCCGGGCGTAATCCTTTGGCGCAGAGTTCAGGGATCAGGCGTTTTAATAGTGTTGTTTTCCCGGTACCGCTCCATGCGGCGATCGCCAGTAAGGGGATCATGATGGCTCCTGCATCTGCTGCAACTCATCCAACGTATTCACATTGATGAATGCTGATTTCACATCGCTGAAATTCACCGGGCGCCCACCCACCTGGCGCATAAAGACCATCACCCGGCGTTCTCCATGAGCAAGATAAGTCTCCAGTTCCGGTATGATTTGACGATGAACTAATGCAACGGCGGGATGATCGCGCTCGCCATCGTGTGCCCAAACCACCGGTGACGAGGCTTTCTGTTGTACAAAACGCTCGACCAGAAAAGAGGGGATGAACGGCGTGTCGCAGGGGCAAAAAACAAACCAGGGGCTATCTACCTGCTGCATAACGGCAAGCATTCCGGCCAGTGGACCTGGGTAATCATTCTGCGTATCGCGATATACCGGATATCCGCTGGCATGCCAGCGCTCAAGATGACGGTTAGCGCTAATCACTAACCTTGCTACCTGCGGCTCTAATGTATCCGCAACGTGACGCCAGAGAGGACGACCATTCAGCAGCTGCAATCCCTTATCAACACCGCCCATGCGCGTAGCTCTTCCACCCGCCAGCACGACGCCGGTTATTGCCTCGCTTTGCATATTAATATCGCCTCTTTCATTGTGGGATTGACCCTGTTAACTTGTCCCTATCAAGAGTAAGGAGCATGACTATGAAATGTAAACGCCTGAATGAAGTAATTGAGCTTCTCCAGCCTGCCTGGCAAAAAGAACCTGAGCTGAACCTGATGCAATTCTTGCAGAAACTGGCGGCTGAAGCAGGTTACAAAGGTGAACTGGCCGATCTTTCTGATGATATTCTGATTTATCACCTGAAGATGCGTGATTCATCGAAAGAGGCCGTCATCCCAGGTATACAGAAAGATTATGAAGAGGATTTCAAAACCGCACTACTACGTGCGCGCGGGGTTATTAAAGAGTAAAAGGTTGTAAGTGCTGCCGCGAAACCGGCTACGAGATGATATCCTGAAGCATTCGTACGATTATCGGATGTCAGGATGCACGATAAGGCTTTTACTTTTCAGACGCTTCACCCGGATACCATCATTGATGGATTATTCGATCTGGGAATGCGGGTCGACTCCGGTCTGACTCCGCTTAATAGCTATGAGAACCGTGTTTACCAGTTTCAGGACGAAGATCGCCGCCGCTACGTGGTGAAGTTCTATCGTCCTGAACGCTGGTCTGCAGAACAGATCCTCGAAGAACACCAGTTTGCGCTTCAGCTCGTAGAGGATGAAGTGCCCGTTGCCGCGCCGCTCTTATTTCACGACAGCACGCTACATCAACATCAGGGATTCTTCTTTGCCGTCTTCCCAAGCCTCGGCGGCCGCCAGTTCGAAGCAGATAATCTTGACCAAATAGAATGGGTCGGGCGCTATCTTGGCCGCCTGCACCAGACCGGTCGTAAGCAGCGTTTTAATGCGCGTCCGGAAATTGGCGTACAAGAATATCTGTTGGAACCACGCCAGGTATTTGAACAGGCGACGCTTATTCCATCTGGCCTGAAGGCTGATTTCCTGGGTGCGGCTGATAAACTCATCGATGCCGTCCGGTCGCAGTGGCACGGGCGTGCGGATACGCTTCGTCTGCATGGCGACTGCCACGCCGGCAATATCCTGTGGCGCGATGGGCCGCTGTTTGTTGATTTAGATGATGCCCGCACCGGCCCGGCAGTACAGGATCTCTGGATGCTGCTGAATGGCGGTAAAGCCGAACAGCGCATGCAGCTGGAGACCATCATTGAGGCCTATGAAGAATTCAGTCCCTTCAACACGGACGAAATCGCTCTCATCGAACCTTTACGCGCCATGCGTTTAGTTTATTATCTGGCGTGGCTGCTCAGGCGTTGGGACGATCCTGCTTTCCCTATAAATTTCCCATGGTTAACCGGGGAAGATTATTGGCGCGGGCAGACTGCAACATTTCTTGAGCAGGTGAAGGTTCTGCAGGAACCCCCTCTTCAGTTAACGCCAATGTATTAATGTGATATATCAGGAGAGAAATAATCATGAAAAAAATTTGGCTGGCGCTGGCTGGTATGATTCTGGCTTTCAGTGCATCCGCTGCCCAGATCACCGACGGCAAGCAGTACACCACCCTTGATAAGCCGGTTGCAGGCGAACCTCAGGTCCTTGAGTTCTTCTCATTCTACTGCCCGCACTGCTATCAGTTTGAAGAAGTGCTGCACGTTTCCGACAACGTACGTCAGAAACTGCCGGAAGGCACCAAAATGACCAAGTATCACGTTGAATTCCTGGGCCCGTTGGGTAAAGACCTGACCCAGGCGTGGGCTGTGGCGATCGCGCTGGGCGTTGAAGATAAAATTACCGCACCGATGTTTGAAGCGGTACAGA
Organism: Klebsiella sp. 141203; assembly: GCF_032601985.1. NCBI lineage: Bacteria > Pseudomonadati > Pseudomonadota > Gammaproteobacteria > Enterobacterales > Enterobacteriaceae > Klebsiella > Klebsiella sp. 141203. The sequence continues at coordinate 3,124 of NZ_JAQIRL010000009.1, forward strand.
AAACTCAAACCGTTCAGTCCACTGCTGACATCCGTAAAGTCTTCGTTGATGCGGGCGTTAAAGGTGAAGATTACGACGCGGCATGGAACAGCTTTGTGGTGAAGTCTCTGGTCGCACAGCAAGAGAAAGCCGCAGCCGATTTACAGCTGCAGGGCGTTCCGGCGATGTTTGTTAATGGTAAATACCAGCTGAACCCGCAGGGTATGGATACCAGCAACATGGACGCGTTTGTTTCTCAGTACGCAGATACTGTGAAACAACTGGTTGAAAAGAAATAAAAAAAATGCCGGTCACTGACCGGCTTTTTTTATCGACTAAATAGTTACGACTTTTCGTTACCCTGCATAATGTCAGTGAGCTGACGATCTTTTTCTTCCCAAAGCCCATTCAGCCAGCGCTGGAAACCACGCTTAAAGTTTTTATCATTGACGTAATCACCGTGTAGTTCCTCGCCAATCGGCACCAGATTAATACGTACCACGATACGCGTCAGGCGACCGCTTAACATATCGTAAAACGGCCTGGTATTATTGTCCGGATAGCACAGCGTAACGTTCAGTAGCTTATCGAACTGTGCGCCGAGGACGTTTAACGCCATTGCTATGCCCGCAGCTTTAGGCGGCAGTAGGTTGTGGTAAGGCGAGCGCGTCTCGCGCTTCTTTTCTACGGTAAACCTTGAACCTTCAACGAAATTGACGATGGTTGTCGGATGAGAACGGAATTTTTCACATGAGCGGCGAGTCGTTTCGACGTCTTTACCGCGGCGTTCCGGGTGGCGCAGTAAGTAGCCGCGCGAATAGCGGCGCATAAAAGGCATATCAAGCGCCCAGCAGGCCAGGCCGATAAAGGGTACCCAGGCCAACTGCTGCTTGAGGAAGTATTTATTCATCGGGATATGCTTGCGAAACAGAACGCAGAGCACCACGATGTCCGCCCAGCTGTGATGGTTGCTGATAAGTAGATACCAGTTCTTTTTATTCAGCCCTTCCAGCCCCTGAATATCCCATTTCAACCATGGGTTGAGATGCAGCAGCAGCGCCAGCCCTTCGCACCAGCAATACATCATAAAATTGCAAAAAACGGAAATAGAACGCCAAACCGCCGGAATAGGTACCAGCAGTTTAATCAGTCCGGCGATGATAATCGGTACGGAACAGATAATGGTGACTAAGATGGTAAGGGCGATACTCAGCGGGAGTGTTATCGCAGCGAGTAATCTCGACATAGTTAGTTTATTCAGAAAGTTAGGCCGGCAAAGAACGTTCTTAAACCGCGCAAGGGGCTGATTTTACCAGAAAACGCGGCAAATAACGGGTCTTACCAGAACAGAAAAAAATGCGAATCTTATATCCACATGGAACATTGAGTCATCATGAAGCATATATAGACTTAGGTGTATGTTTAATACATTGATATATAATGATTTATAAGATTATTTGTCACATGGTTTAGGCTTTTTTGGCTGAGGCGATAAAACTATGCACAAAGTTATCCACAGATAATATTGTGCAGCGATTCACCTCTGCGATGAATCTTTTCGGCTAAATGCGGGAAAAATTCAGGATTTCATGCCCGTCTGTGGCATCCTTTACCCATAATCTGATAAACAGGCACGGAAATTATGGTTCAGATCCCAGAAAACCCTCTCATCCTCGTCGACGGCTCCTCTTACCTATACCGGGCTTACCACGCCTTCCCGCCGCTAACCAATAGCGCAGGGGAGCCTACCGGCGCAATGTACGGCGTGCTGAATATGCTGCGTAGCCTGATCCTGCAGTATCAGCCGACGCATGCCGTCGTGGTATTTGATGCCAAAGGGAAAACCTTCCGTGACGAATTGTTTGAGCACTACAAATCACATCGTCCGCCAATGCCGGACGATCTACGCGCGCAGATCGAACCGCTGCACAAGATGGTGAAGGCGATGGGCCTGCCGCTGATGGCGGTGCCTGGCGTTGAAGCGGATGACGTTATCGGCACGCTGGCCCGCGAAGCGGAAAAAGTGGGCCGTCCGGTACTGATTAGCACCGGTGATAAAGATATGGCGCAACTGGTGACGCCGGGCATTACCTTAATCAACACCATGACCAACACTATCCTCGGCCCGGAAGAGGTCGTGAATAAGTACGGTGTACCGCCGGAACTGATTATTGATTTCCTCGCGCTGATGGGCGACTCCTCAGATAACATACCTGGCGTTCCGGGCGTTGGGGAAAAAACGGCGCAGGCGCTACTGCAGGGATTGGGTGGTCTGGATACGCTCTATGCGGAACCAGAAAAAATCGCCGGGCTGACCTTCCGCGGCGCGAAAACGATGGCGGCGAAGCTGGAGCAGAACAAAGAGGTGGCCTACCTCTCTTATCAACTCGCCACAATAAAAACCGATGTGGAGCTGGATCTGGGTTGCGAAGAGCTGTTAGTTGCGCAGCCGGCGGCTGATGAACTGCTGGCGCTCTTTAAGCAATATGAATTCAAACGTTGGATCACCGATGTCGAATCCGGCAAATGGCTACAGGGGAAAGGCGCTAAACCAGCGGCGAAACCAGCTGAAGCCGCGGTGATTGTGGAAGAAGAGGTCGCCGCGACGCTCTCTGCTGAGCATTATGTGACAATCCTGGATGAAGCGACGTTGGTTGAATGGATTGCCAGATTGAAGAAAGCGCCGCTATTCGCTTTTGATACCGAAACGGATAGCCTCGATAACATTTCCGCCAATATGGTGGGTCTGTCATTCGCGATTGAGCCTGGCGTCGCGGCTTATGTGCCGGTGGCCCATGATTATCTCGACGCGCCGGACCAGATCCCACGTGAACGCGTGCTGGAGCTGCTCAAGCCGCTGCTGGAAGATGACAAGGTGCTAAAAGTAGGGCAAAACCTGAAGTACGATCGCGGCATCCTGGCCAACTATGACATTGAACTGCGTGGTATTGCCTTCGACACCATGCTGGAATCCTACACCCTCGATAGCGTCGCGGGTCGACATGATATGGATAGCCTGTCCGATCGCTGGTTGAAACACAAAACCATCACCTTTGAAGAGATTGCCGGTAAGGGGAAAAATCAGCTCACCTTTAATCAGATCGCGCTGGAAGAGGCCGGGCGTTACGCCGCGGAGGATGCTGACGTGACGCTGCAACTGCATCTGAAGATGTGGCCGCAACTGCAGCAGCATGAAGGTCCGCTGAATATCTTTAAAAATATCGAGATGCCGCTGGTGCCGGTGCTGTCGCGGGTTGAGCGCAACGGCGTGAAAATCGATCCGGCGGTGCTTCACGCGCATTCGCAGGAGATCGCTAAGCGTCTGGTTGAACTGGAACAACGCGCCCATGAAATTGCCGGTGAGGAGTTCAACCTCTCTTCTACCAAACAGTTGCAAACTATCCTGTTTGAAAAGCAGGGCATCAAGCCGCTGAAGAAAACGCCTGGCGGTGCGCCGTCGACTTCTGAAGAGGTGCTGGAGGAACTGGCGCTGGATTACCCGCTGCCGAAGGTGATCCTCGAGTATCGTGGGCTGGCGAAGCTTAAATCGACCTATACCGATAAGCTGCCGCTGATGATTAACCCGAAAACCGGTCGTGTTCATACTTCGTATCATCAGGCGGTGACGGCGACCGGGCGTCTCTCTTCGACCGATCCTAACCTGCAGAATATTCCGGTACGTAATGACGAAGGTCGTCGTATTCGTCAGGCGTTTATTGCGCCTCAGGACTATCTGATTGTGTCTGCCGACTATTCGCAGATTGAGCTGCGCATCATGGCGCACCTGTCGCGCGATGAGGGGCTGCTGAAGGCGTTTGCGGAAGGTAAGGATATTCACCGCGCCACCGCGGCAGAGGTATTTGGCTTACCGTTAGAAAGCGTCAGTAATGAACAGCGCCGTAGCGCGAAGGCGATTAACTTCGGCCTGATTTACGGTATGAGCGCATTTGGTCTGGCGCGTCAGCTGAATATCCCGCGTAAAGAAGCGCAGAAGTACATGGATCTCTATTTCGAGCGCTATCCGGGCGTACTGGACTATATGGAACGTACCCGCGCGCAGGCGAAAGAGCAGGGCTATGTTGAAACGCTGGAAGGGCGTCGTCTGTATCTGCCGGATATCAAATCCAGCAATGGCGCCCGCCGCGCGGGCGCGGAACGAGCGGCTATCAACGCCCCGATGCAGGGAACGGCGGCGGATATTATTAAGCGGGCGATGATTGCCGTTGATGACTGGCTGCTGAGCGAAAAACCGCGCGTGCGGATGATCATGCAGGTGCACGATGAACTGGTGTTTGAAGTGCACAAAGACGATCTGGACAGCGTATCGAAGAAGGTGCATGAGCTGATGGAAAACAGCACCACGCTGGCAGTGCCGTTATTGGTGGAAGTCGGTAGCGGTGAAAACTGGGATCAAGCGCACTAAGTGGGCAATCTGTAAGGCTCTTTTTTGTAAGTTAGCAACATAACTTATAGATTTTTGTGATGGTCATTTGAATTTGTTATGTAAATAGTGAAAAAAAACTACAAAAAGTGCTTTATCCATAACCGAAAGAAGAGTAAAGTTATTCGCGTAGGGTACAGAGGTAAGATGTTCTATCTTTCAGACCTTTTACTTCACGTAATCGGATTTGGCTGAATATTTTAGCCGCCCCGGTCATTTATGACCGGGGCGTTTTTTATTGCGCGAAAGAAAAGTTTTACGCGCTGACAACAGCGTAAAATGAACGTCCGGATAGGGCGCTGGGCGCCATTATCCGGAAAAAGCGGGGGTTACTCTACGTCTTCGGCGGCTTCTTGTGGCGGGATTTCGTTAAACCAGCTATCCAGCTTCTGACGCAATTTATCCACGCCAGTTTTTTTCAGCGAAGAGAAAGGCTCAACCTGGATATCGCCATTGAAGGCCAGTACCGCTTCACGCACCATATTGACCTGCGCTTTACGCGCGCCGCTGGCGAGCTTATCGGCTTTGGTTAGCAGGACCAGCACCTGAATATCGCTTTCTACCGCCCATTCGATCATTTGCTGATCGAGATCTTTCAGCGGATGACGGATATCCATCAATACCACCAGGCCTTTCAGGCACAGACGTTTTTCAAGATACTCACCCAGCGCCTTCTGCCATTTAATTTTCATCTCTTCCGGCACCTGCGCATAGCCATACCCCGGCAAGTCGACCAGGCGTTTACCTTCCGCGACTTCAAACAGGTTGATAAGCTGGGTACGACCCGGCGTTTTTGACGTACGCGCCAGGCTTTTCTGGTTAGTCAGCGTATTAAGGGCGCTGGATTTGCCCGCATTTGAGCGGCCAGCGAATGCCACTTCGATTCCGGTATCGGATGGAAGATGGCGGATATCAGGCGCGCTCGTGACAAAATGCGTCTGTTGATAATTCCAGTTGGTCAAGACTGTCGTCTCCGTAAAATCAGGCTATGGCGGGGATTATACCTGAAAGGGAGAAAAAGACTGTTTTTACCGCACGTCGGCGTTGTAAGTAAAAACCATGCGGTTTGTGAGACATTGTCCATAAGGACTATACGAAATTTGTGAGAAAAACCTGACGCCAAATTCATTGATTATCGTTAAATCATGCTGTTACAGGAAATTCTATATCCTTAAGCTGGCTTTTCATCCTACAGGTGGTTGTCGATTTTCGGCAAAGCGGTAAAGTAGTGGGCAAAGGCGAGGATGCCGGAGGATTACGACTCAGGACGAGGGGTCAGGAGCGCCAGGAGGCGAAGACCAGGATTGTCAGGATGACAAACGTCTGGAGACGTTTTAAAAGGGAAAGGGACAGAACAAGGACCGTTGGAAGCTAAGGGAAAGACAGGGTAAGTCGATAGCTGACATGGAAAGTGGAAACCCGTTAAGGGTTGTGAGTGCGGAAAAAGGCGACAGATTAATCTGTCGCCTTTTTTCTTTGCTTGCTTTCTGCTAGATTCCGCCTCAATTCTATACTGAAGAAAACTGTCTGAAGATCACACATCATGAAAAAACCGGCATCCGCATCGCGCGGTAAAGCACGTGGTAAGTCGCGTGAAGAGTTGAACCAGGAAGCACGCGACCGTAAACGTCAGAAAAAACACCGCGGCCATGCCGCAGGCAGCCGCGCCAGCGGCGGCGATGCTGCTTCAGCAGGCAAAGGCCGCAGCCAGCAGCTGGACCCACGCATTGGCAGCAAAAAACCGATCCCGCTGGGCGTGACTGAAAGCACCCCGGCCGTTAAGCAGCACAAACCAAAGAGCGAGAAACCTATGCTTTCACCGCAGGCTGAGCTGGATTTGCTGGAGAATGATGAGCGCCTGGACGCGCTGCTGGAACGTCTGGAAGAGGGCGGTACCCTGAATGCTGAAGAGCAGGCCTGGGTCGATGCTAAACTGGATCGTATTGACGCGCTGATGCAGCAGCTTGGCCTCTCCTATGATGACGACGAGGACGAGGAAGAAGAAGAGCGTCAGGAAGATATGATGCGTCTGCTGAAGGGTGGAAACTAACGTTTGCATCCCATCGGATTCCCGGTCCTGCTTATAACCCTTCTGGTTATATGTTATCTGCTGTGGTTATTCGTTAAACTAAGACGGTTGTCGCGGCGTCAAAAATGGCTGCGCAACCGGCTCATGACCCGAGGTGCGGTTGGGCCGGCACGGCGTACCCGTCGGCGGCATCATCGGAAGGAGTGAGCATGTCTGAGCAGTTAATCGACTGGGATCTGGCCCTTATCCAGAAATATAACTATTCCGGGCCGCGATATACCTCGTATCCCACCGCGCTGGAGTTTTCTCCGGCGTTCGGCGCTGCTGATTTTGCCGCCGCCGTCGCCCGTTACCCGCAGCGCCCGCTGTCGCTGTACGTCCATATCCCGTTCTGCCATAAGCTCTGCTATTTTTGCGGCTGTAATAAGATTGTCACCCGTCAGCAGCATAAGGCTGACCAGTATCTTGATGTCCTTGAGCAGGAAATTATTCACCGCGCGCCACTTTTTGCCGGCCGTCAGGTTAGCCAACTGCACTGGGGCGGCGGTACGCCGACCTATCTCAACAAAGCGCAAATCAGCCGCTTGATGAATCTGCTGCGTGGCCACTTCAGCTTTAACGCCGATGCGGAAATCTCCATCGAAGTCGATCCGCGTGAAATCGAACTGGATGTACTGGATCATTTACGATCCGCAGGGTTCAACCGTTTGAGCATGGGGGTGCAGGATTTCAATAAAGAAGTACAGCGCCTGGTGAACCGTGAACAAGATGAAGAATTCATCTTTGCGCTGCTGCGTCATGCGCGTGAGATTGGCTTCACATCGACCAACATCGATTTGATTTACGGTCTGCCGAAGCAAACGCCGGAAAGCTTTGCCTTCACGCTGCAGAAAGTCGCTGAACTGAATCCGGACCGTCTGAGCGTATTTAACTACGCGCATCTGCCCACGTTATTTGCTGCGCAGCGCAAAATTAAAGACGCGGATTTACCGAGCGCAGAGCAGAAACTGGATATCCTGCAGGAAACCATCGCTTCGCTTACCGACGCTGGCTATCAGTTTATCGGTATGGATCACTTTGCCCGGCCGGACGATGAACTCGCAATTGCCCAGCGCGAAGGCGTGCTGCACCGCAACTTCCAGGGGTACACCACCCAGGGCGATACCGACCTGCTCGGAATGGGCGTGTCGGCGATCAGTATGATTGGCGACTGCTATGCGCAGAACCAGAAAGAGCTGAAACAGTATTATCAGCAGGTCGATGAAAGCGGCACCGCGCTGTGGCGGGGTATTGCGTTAACCCGCGATGATTGTATCCGCCGGGATATCATTAAGGCCCTGATTTGCAACTTCCGTCTTGAGTTCTCGGCGGTTGAAACGCAGTGGGATCTTATCTTCAACGATTACTTTGCCGAAGATATGAAATTGCTGGCGCCGCTGGCGAAAGACGGGCTGGTGGATGTGGATGAAAAAGGAATACAGGTTACGGCAAAAGGCCGTCTGTTGATTCGTAATATCTGTATGTGCTTCGATGCCTATCTGCGGCAGAAAGCGCGCCTGCAGCAGTTCTCTCGCGTTATTTAAGCGAATCCCGGTGAGCCAGCTCACCGGGCGTTCATTTCACCGCTGAGTCCGGTGTTATTCCATTCCCAGCTCTTTTAGCTTCCGCGTTAACGTATTTCGCCCCCATCCTAGCAGACGAGCGGCTTCCTGCTTATGCCCTTGCGTATGGCGCAGCGCGGTGGTGAGCAGTGCACGCTCCATCTCCGGCTGCGCTTCTGATAGCAGGTTTTGATGACCGGAACGCAGGGCGCGGTCGGCCCATTGCCCCAGCAGCGTCGCCCAGCTATCCGGTTGGAGTTGCGTTGGGCTATCGGGAATCGACGTTTCGAACAGCTCGGACGGCAGATCCTGGGTCAGTACCTCCTGGCCTGCTGCCATCACCGTTAGCCAGCGACAGGTGTTCTCCAGCTGTCGCACGTTACCGGGCCAGGCCAGTCGCGTCAGCGCCGCTTCCGTTTCCGGATGCAATTGCTTGGCTTCGACGCCCAGTTCACGGGCGGCAATCTGCAGGAAGTGGCGCGCCAGGCGCGGAATATCTTCCCGGCGTTCGCGCAGCGGCGGCAAATGCACGCGAATCACGTTCAGGCGATGGAACAAATCTTCACGGAACTTTCCTTCCTGCACGCGTAGCTCAAGGTTCTGGTGAGTCGCGGCAATAATCCGCACATCGACTTTCACCGGCGCATAGCCGCCAACGCGATAAAATTGGCCGTCAGCCAGCACGCGCAGCAGTCGCGTCTGAACATCCAGCGGCATATCGCCAATTTCATCAAGGAATAGCGTACCGCCATCGGCCTGCTCAAAACGCCCCTGACGGACGGTATTGGCGCCGGTAAAAGCCCCTTTTTCATGGCCGAACAGTTCCGATTCAATTAAATCTTTCGGAATGGCCGCCATGTTAAGGGCGATAAACGGCGATTTGGCGCGTGGACTGTGGCGATGCAGCGCGTGGGCGACCAGCTCTTTACCGGTACCTGATTCGCCGTTGATCAGTACGCTGATTGAGGAGCGTGACAGGCGGCCAATGATGCGAAACACATCCTGCATCGCCGGCGCTTCGCCAATAATATCGGCCGTCGGGCTGCTGACCGGCGTATTACGCGGCTGCTGCTGCTCCTGATAATGGCTAATCGCACGGTCAACCAGCGCTACAGCCTCATCAATATCAAAAGGTTTCGGCAGGTAATCAAAGGCCCCCTGCTGATAGGCGCTGACGGCGGCATCGAGATCCGAGTGCGCGGTCATAATGATGACCGGAAGCATCGGATGGCGTTGTTTAATCTGCTTTAACAGCGCCAGGCCGTCCATCCCAGGCATGCGAATGTCGGAAAGTAAAACGTCCGGCGTTTTGGTAGTGAGGGCATCAAGCACCTCATTGCCGCTCTCAAACGTGGTGCAGCTTAAACCCGCTCCGGTGAGTGCGCGTTCAAGCACCCAACGGATGGAGCTATCGTCATCGACTACCCAGGCTATCCCTCGTTGCATAAACACCTCTATTTCCGAATAGGCAGGTATACCGAGAACTCGGTATGGCCAGGCCAACTGGTAAATTCAATTTTGCCGGAGTGCTGATCGATAAGACTGCGGGCGATGGAAAGCCCAAGACCGGTGCCGCCTTCGCGGCCGCTAACCATGGGGTAAAACAGCGTATCCTGCAGATGGGGCGGGATACCGGGCCCGTTATCTTCCACGTCGATACGCGCCGCCAGACGGTAACGTACGCCGTGGAGCGTGAGCTGAAAGGCGGTACGGGTGCGCAGGATGATTTCGCCGCCTTCGGGCCCCAGGGCCTGCAGCGCGTTGCGCACGATATTCAGCAACACTTGCTCGATTTGTTCCGGGTCGTGGGCCAGCTCAGGCAGGCTCGGGTCGTAATCACGGATCAGTTTGACGTTATCCGGCAACTCCATGGAGACCAGCGCCACCACGCGCTCCGCGACTTTATGAATGCTTTCTGTGATGTGCATACCGGGATGCTGCGGCCCCAGCAGGCGATCGACCAGGTTACGTAACCTGTCTGCCTGTTCAATAATCACCTGGGTATATTCCATCAGCGCGGGATCCGGTAGCGCTTTACTCAATAGCTGTGCCGCGCCGCGCAGGCCGCCGAGCGGGTTTTTAATCTCATGCGCCAGACCGCGCACTAAATCGCGCGCCGCCACCTGCTGAGCATGCTGCAGCTGTTCCTGGCTCAAACGTCGCTGATTATCCATCGGCGACATCTCAAGCAGGATATAGCCTTCAGGCAGGCGCTGAGCGGTGAGGGAGAGAATGTGCGAGCGGCCGTCAATCACCAGCGTCACTTCATTATCCGTGAAGCCCTGACCCGCCTGCAGGCTCTCCTGCATCAGGCCAATGTTTAACGAAAAGTAGCTCAGCAATTCTGGCAGCGGTGTACCGAATAATTTACGCGAACTTTGCGCCAGCAACTGCTGGGCAGCCGGGTTGGCATAATGCACCGCGAGGTCGTCATCGACTAATAAAATGCTGTGGATCAGCGAGTTGAGGATCTGCCCAGCATCGGGCTGTGTGCCTGTTGCCATCTGACAGTCTCCTGAAATGGTTGCACTATTTTAGTGCAGTATAGCTTTTTATTGGTAAAAAGCGCGAGAGATCAGCGTGTTGCTGGTGAAAAAAGCCCATCCTGAGATGGGCTGAAAGTTTCCACGGCAACAAAACATCCCTGGTGTCCCGTGCCACAACACGGGAACACCATGGATTTACAGCAAAATCAGACGCTGTAGTACAGTTCGAACTCAACCGGGTGCGGAGTCATACGTACGCGGTCGTTTTCTTCAATGCGCAGGGCGATGTAAGCATCGATAGCTTCGTCAGTGAAGACGCCGCCTGCGGTCAGGAACTCGCGGTCTGCGTCCAGAGCCTGCAGGGCTTCTTCCAGAGAACCTGCAACCTGCGGGATTTCTTTCGCTTCTTCCGGCGGCAGATCGTACAGGTTTTTGTCCATCGCATCGCCAGGGTGAATTTTGTTTTTAATACCGTCCAGGCCGGCCATCAGCAGCGCGGCGAAGCACAGGTATGGGTTAGCAGCCGGGTCCGGGAAGCGCACTTCGATACGACGCGCTTTCGGCGAGGCAACCACCGGAATACGGATGGAAGCAGAGCGGTTACGGGCGGAGTAAGCCAGCATGACCGGCGCTTCGTAACCCGGGACCAGACGCTTGTAGGAGTTAGTGGTCGGGTTCGCCAGGGCGTTGATCGCTTTAGCGTGCTTGATAACGCCGCCGATGTAGTGCAGCGCTTGCTCAGACAGGCCCGCGTATTTGTCGCCGGAGAACAGGTTTACGCCGTTCTTGGACAGGGACATGTGGCAGTGCATGCCGGAACCGTTATCGCCAAACATCGGTTTTGGCATGAAGGTCGCGGTTTTACCGAAACGGTGAGCGACGTTGTGTACAACATATTTGTAGATCTGAATTTCGTCCGCTTTTTTGGTCATGGTGTTGAAGCGGGTAGCGATTTCGTTCTGACCTGCAGTTGCCACTTCGTGGTGGTGAGCTTCAACAACCAGGCCCATCTCTTCCATGATCATACACATGGTAGAACGGATGTCCTGAGAGGAGTCTACCGGCGGAACCGGGAAGTAACCGCCTTTCACGCCCGGACGGTGGCCTTTGTTGCCGCCTTCGTATTTGGTAGAAGAGTTCCATGCGCCTTCGATATCGTCAATGGCCACGTGGGAACCAGAGATGGATGCGCCAAAGCGGATGTCGTCGAACAGGAAGAATTCTGGTTCCGGCCCGAACAGCACGGTGTCGGCGATGCCGGTGGCGCGCAGGTACTCTTCAGCGCGCTTGGCGATAGAGCGCGGGTCGCGGTCGTAACCCTGCAGGGTGCCTGGTTCCAGGATATCGCAGCGGATGATCAGCGTCGGTTCTTCATAGAACGGGTCGATCAGCGCCGTGGTGGCATCCGGCATCAGGACCATGTCGGATTCGTTAATACCTTTCCAACCGCCAATCGAGGAGCCATCAAACATTTTGCCTTCTTCAAAGAATTCGGCATTTACCTGATGGGAAGGAATCGTGACGTGCTGTTCTTTACCTTTGGTATCGGTGAAGCGCAGATCGACAAACTTCACTTCGTGCTCGTTCAGCATCGTCAAAACGTGTTCAGCGGACATACTTAAACTCTCCCGGATTGGTCATTGTCGTCGTGGTAACGAACTTCTTACTGCTTAAAAGTGGCGTTGTTGCCTTAAAAAATATAAAGCGAAATCTGTGCCAACTTTTAAAAGTACGGTAAAACGCTGTATCATGCGCACCATAGTGCAAAAGGACTGCACCATGATGGAGATAATGCACCAAAATAGTGCTTCAATGTGAACGTTGAGCACCATTTTGGTGCAATTTTTATTACGGTGCCCTTTTATCGCTCCGTGAAAGCGGTCACAAACAAACTCTGCAATACTTGTTTGCGGAGGATCTTTGTGATCCTGTTCAGTCCTTCGCTTAATACGTGTACAATAACGCGCTATTTCTAATGCCTGAGGCAAAGTTGTGATCGAAAATCTGCGTAATATCGCCATCATCGCGCACGTCGACCATGGTAAAACTACCCTGGTTGATAAGCTGCTACAGCAATCCGGTACGTTCGACGCACGTACTGAAGCACAAGAACGTGTGATGGACTCCAACGATTTGGAGAAAGAGCGTGGGATTACCATCCTCGCTAAAAACACTGCAATCAAATGGAATGATTACCGTATCAACATCGTTGATACCCCAGGGCACGCCGACTTCGGAGGTGAAGTTGAGCGTGTTATGTCCATGGTTGACTCTGTGCTGCTGGTGGTTGATGCCTTTGACGGCCCGATGCCGCAGACGCGCTTTGTTACCAAAAAAGCGTTTGCTCACGGTCTGAAGCCGATCGTGGTCATCAACAAAGTTGACCGCCCGGGCGCGCGTCCGGATTGGGTTGTCGACCAGGTATTCGACCTGTTCGTTAACCTCGACGCGACCGACGAACAGCTGGACTTCCCGATCGTTTACGCTTCCGCGCTGAACGGTATCGCGGGTCTGGACCACGAAGACATGGCTGAAGACATGACCCCGCTGTACCAGGCGATTGTTGACCGTGTACCGGCGCCGGACGTTGACCTTGACGGTCCGCTGCAGATGCAAATCTCCCAGCTCGACTACAACAACTACGTTGGCGTAATCGGCATTGGTCGCATCAAGCGCGGTAAAGTGAAGCCGAACCAGCAGATCACTATCATCGATAGCGAAGGGAAAACCCGCAACGGTAAAGTCGGTAAAGTACTGACTCACCTGGGTCTCGAGCGTATCGAGAGCGACGTAGCCGAAGCTGGCGACATCATCGCGATCACCGGTCTGGGCGAACTGAACATCTCCGACACCATCTGCGACCCGCAGAACGTCGAAGCGCTGCCGGCACTGTCTGTTGATGAGCCGACCGTATCTATGTTCTTCAACGTCAACACCTCTCCGTTCTGCGGTAAAGAAGGTAAGTTTGTTACCTCTCGCCAGATCCTGGACCGTCTGAACAAAGAGCTGGTGCACAACGTTGCGCTGCGCGTCGAAGAAACCGAAGACGCCGATGCGTTCCGCGTTTCTGGCCGTGGCGAACTGCACCTGTCCGTTCTGATTGAAAACATGCGTCGTGAAGGTTTCGAGATGGCGGTTTCCCGTCCGAAAGTTATCTTCCGCGAAATCGATGGCCGTAAACAAGAGCCATTCGAAAACGTAACGCTGGACGTCGAAGAGCAGCACCAGGGGTCTGTCATGCAGGCGCTGGGCGAGCGTAAAGGCGACCTGAAAAACATGAATCCAGACGGTAAAGGCCGCGTACGTCTCGACTACGTGATCCCAAGCCGTGGTCTGATCGGCTTCCGTTCAGAGTTCATGACCATGACTTCTGGTACCGGTCTGCTGTACTCCACCTTCAGCCACTACGACGACGTTCGTCCGGGCGAAGTGGGCCAGCGTAACAACGGCGTACTGATCTCTAACGGTCAGGGTAAAGCGGTTGCGTTCGCACTGTTCGGCCTGCAGGATCGCGGTAAGCTGTTCCTCGGCCACGGCGCTGAAGTTTACGAAGGTCAGATTATCGGTATTCACAGCCGTTCTAATGACCTGACGGTAAACTGCCTGACCGGTAAGAAACTGACCAACATGCGTGCGTCCGGTACTGACGAAGCAACGGTTCTGGTTCCGCCGGTTAAGATGACCCTGGAGCAGGCTCTGGAGTTCATCGATGACGACGAACTGGTAGAAGTTACTCCGACGTCTATCCGTATCCGTAAACGTCACCTGACCGAGAACGATCGTAAACGCGCTATGCGCGGTGCAAAAGAAGAGTAATTACCCTTCTTGCTACCCTTCAAACCTCGCCTCTCCGGCGGGGTTTTTTTATGCCTGTTCCTCATGCTTATCACCTGGGCGGCGCCAGTGTCGCTCCGGGAGAGAGCTCGGTCACAATTATTCTTAAAGCTTGCGACAGCAATTGCTTTCTTTTTTTGCTCAAGAGTAAGATGAGTTATCTGGTTTAAACCAAATGGATTAAACAATGACGAATAACCCATCCACTGTGGAAAATGCGAAAGAGAAACTGGACCTGTGGTTAAAGCAGGGGCTGACGGTATCGGGTGGAAAATTGCCGTCCGAGCGCGAGCTGGGCGAGTTGCTCGGTATCAAGCGTATGACCCTGCGCCAGGCGCTGCTCAGCCTGGAGGCGGAATCAAGAATATTTCGTAAAGACCGTAAAGGCTGGTTTGTCGCCCAGCCGCGTTTTAACTATAGCCCGGAGCTTTCCGCCAGCTTTCAGCGGGCAGCGATTGAACAGGGCAGAGAACCGTCGTGGGGTTTTATCGAAAAGGTACGGACGAAGGAGTATCCCGACGTCGCAGAAGCTCTTGTGGCCACCTGTCCTGCGCATGATTTATATCTGATAACCGGCTGGGGGGCATTAGAAGGACATAAAGTTTTTTATCATGAAACGTTTATCAACCCGAATGTTGCGCCAGAGTTTATTACCAGGCTAAAGAACCAATCTTTTTCTTCCGTTTGGGAGAAGAATTATCATAAAAATGTTGTTATTAAAAAATTAGCCTTCAGGCCAGTAAGAATGCCCGGCGATGTAAGTAAATTCATTGGCGGCTCTGCTGGTATGCCCGCTATTCTGATAGAAAAACATCGTGCCGATAGTGCAGGTAATATCGTGCAAATAGATCTCGAGTATTGGCGATTTGAGGCTGTGGATCTCTTTATTAACTTGTAGGTATTTTATGCTCACTAAAGATAACGCTGAGAAGATCCTTTCTCGCATTGATAATATTCCTCTTTATCTTCATGCTTATGCATATCACCTGAATATGCGGCTGGAGAGAATTTTACCGGCTGATTTACTGAAAATTGCGAATAGCCATCATTTAAAAGGTGTGAAAATTCATGTCCTCGATGGCGAGCGTTACTCTCTTAGCTGTATGGATAATATGCAATTGGCCGCTTTTGGCGAGCAGGCAAAAGCGTTACGGTTGGATATCCATATAGAAACCAGCGCCTCCGATAAAGAGACCATCGATCAAACCGTCGCTATCGCATTAAAGACCGGGGCAACCTCCGTTCGTTTTTATCCTCGTTACGAAGGGCCTTTACAAGAAGTTTTAGCAAGAATTACGGCTGATATTCAATATATTAAAGAGACATATAGTCAATCTGGACTCACTTTTACCATTGAACAACATGAAGATTTAAAAAGCGCCGAGTTGGTCAATCTGATTAAACAAAGCGAGATGCCGTCGCTATCGCTGCTTTTTGATTTTGCCAATATGATCAATGCCAATGAACGACCGCTTGAGGCGTTGGCAGTGATGTCACCCTATGTCACTCAGGTTCACATTAAAGATGCCTGTATCATTGCGGAAAACGGTGGGCTTGGGCACCGGGCCTGTAACTCAGGTCTGGGTGATATGCCGTTTAAGGCGCTGCTGACTGAGTTAATTTGTCTGGGCCAGGAGCAACCACAGGTGATGGCGTACGGACTGGAAGAAGAAGTTGATTATTACGCGCCACCTTTCCGCTTTGCGACTGAAGGCGATAACCCGTGGATCCCGTGGCGACAAATGAGCGAAACGCCTCTGCCTGACACAACGCAACTCGAAGCCCGGCTGGATAAAGAAAAACAGGATGCGATCGCCCAGTTAAATTTTGTCATGGACACTTTACGCGATATAAAAAATGATGCACTGAAAGTTCTTGCACGCTAACTTTTAATTACATTTGGTATTTATGATCGCTATTTTTTAGAATGGCGAAATGTTCCATGTCCTTAAATAAAATGATGTTAAGTCATCAGGGGATCTTATGCTCACAAGAAAGAAATGGGCTATATTTAGCCTGTTAACGCTTTGTGGTGGTACCATTTATAAACTGCCTTCATTAAAAGACGCATTTTATATACCGATGCAGGATTATTTTCATTTGACCAACGGTCAGATTGGTAATGCCATGTCGGTAAACTCAGTAGTGACAACCATCGGCTTTTTCTTGTCAATTTACTTTGCCGATAAACTACCGCGTCGCTATACCATGTCATTTTCATTGATAGCGACGGGATTATTAGGTATCTATCTGACGACGATGCCCGGCTATTGGGGCATTCTATTTGTCTGGGCATTATTTGGCGTGACCTGCGACATGATGAACTGGCCGGTATTGTTAAAATCGGTGAGTCGGTTGGGGAATAGCGAACAGCAGGGGCGTTTATTTGGCTTCTTCGAAACGGGGCGCGGAATTGTCGATACCGTTATCGCATTTTCCGCATTAGCTATTTTCACCTGGTTTGGCAGTGGCTTACTGGGTTTTAAAGCCGGGATTTGGTTCTATGCCATTATTGTCATTGTTGTAGGCGTCTTGCTGTTTTTCATGCTTAAGCAGAAGGATGAGCCGACACCCGCCGCTGATGAAGGCGCCACCAGGCAACAAACCAGCATCTCTTCGGTGCTGAAAGACAAAACTATCTGGCTGATTGCCTTCAATGTGTTTTTTGTTTACGCCGTTTACTGTGGACTCACCTTCTTTATCCCGTTCCTGAAGAACATCTACATGCTGCCGGTAGCCCTGGTTGGCGCCTACGGCATTATTAACCAGTACTGTTTAAAAATGATCGGTGGTCCAATTGGCGGTTTAATTGCCGATAAGATCCTCAAATCGCCAAGTAAATATCTCTTTTATACCTTCTGTATCAGTACGATGGCTTTAGTCGCGTTAATTCTGTTACCGCACGAAAGTATGCCGGTCTATCTGGGTATGGTGTGTACTCTCGGGTTCGGCGCAATTGTTTTTACGCAACGAGCCGTGTTTTTTGCCCCGATTGGGGAAGCGAAAATCGCTGAAAACCAGACGGGCGCGGCGATGGCGCTGGGGAGCTTCATTGGCTATGCACCGGCGATGTTTTGCTACAGCCTGTACGGCTACATTCTCGATCTCAATCCGGGTCTGGTGGGGTACAAGATAGTCTTTGGCATCATGGCCTGCTTCGCTTGCGCCGGCGCGTTCGTTTCGGTGATGCTGGTTAAACGCATCAACCGCAGAAAGAATATGTTGGAAACCGCATTGGTCTGATTTTAAGGGATCTGCCATTTCACCAAAGCCGCAGATATGCGGCTTTGGTCGTTTTTGCGCCTGAGATGTCTTGAATCGTTTCCGGTTTGTTCATAGTCAAACCTCTGCTTTCCCGCTACAGTTAATCTTCAACGGCGCGGAAGGAGACAAAAATGCTCTATATCTTTGATTTAGGTAATGTGATTGTCGACATTGACTTCAACCGGGTGCTCGGAACGTGGAGCGATTTGACCCGCATCCCGCTGGCGACGCTAAAGCAAGACTTTGTTATGGGCGATGTCTTCCACCAGCATGAACGCGGGGAGATCAGCGATGAAGAGTTTGCCGCCGCGATGTGCCACGAAATGAACATGCCGCTGAGCTATGAACAGTTTGCCCACGGTTGGCAGGCCGTTTTTGTCGCCTTGCGTCCAGAAGTCACCGACATTATGCAAAAACTTCGCGACCAGGGGCACCGCGTGGTCGTACTCTCGAACACCAACCGATTACATACCACTTTCTGGCCAAGCGAATATCCACAAGTACGTGCTGCCGCAGATCATGTGTATCTTTCGCAAGAAATGGGGATGCGCAAACCCGAAACGCGTATCTACCAAAGCGTGCTGCAGGCGGAAGGATTTTCGCCGCAAGACGCGGTCTTTTTCGACGATAACGCCGATAATATAGCTGGGGCTAACCAGTTGGGGATCACCAGTATTCTGGTCACGGATAAGGAGACCATCCCCAACTACTTTGCGAAGCAGCTATGCTAAAAAGCGTTCATCAAAAAACCAAATACCATACCAGGCCGCTGGTGGCCTGGCTTAAGCTGCTGTGGCGGCGAATTGAAGAAGACAACATGACGACGTTGGCGGGGAATCTGGCCTACGTGTCTTTACTTGCGCTGGTACCGCTGATCGCCGTGGTTTTTGCCCTGTTTGCCGCCTTTCCGATGTTCTCCGACGTCAGCGTGCAGATCCGCCATTTTATCTTTGCCAACTTCATTCCGGCGACCGGGGATGTCATTCAGGGATATATCGAACAGTTTGTGGCGAACTCCAGCAGGATGACGGCCGTCGGCGCCTTTGGGTTAATTGTCACCTCATTACTGCTGATGTATTCGATTGATAGCGCGCTGAACACCATCTGGCGCAGCAGTCGGACGCGGCCAAAAATCTATTCATTTGCGGTCTATTGGATGATCCTGACTCTCGGGCCGCTGTTGGCCGGCGCCAGTCTGGCAATCAGTTCCTATCTTCTCTCACTACGCTGGGCCAGCGATCTCAATAGCGTCATTGATGATGTACTCCGTATATTCCCGCTAATCTTATCGTGGGCGGCGTTCTGGATGCTTTATAGCATTGTGCCCACCACCCAGGTACGCAATCGCGATGCGGTAATCGGCTCGCTGGTGGCGGCACTGCTTTTTGAAGCCGGTAAAAAGGCTTTTGCTTTATATATCACCATGTTTCCGTCATACCAGCTGATTTATGGCGTGATTGCGGTAGTACCCATTTTGTTTGTCTGGGTTTACTGGACCTGGTGTATCGTCTTGCTTGGCGCTGAAATAACTGTCACTCTCGGTGAATACCGCAAACTCAAAAAAGAAGAAACAGAACAACCATGATTGCATTAATTCAACGCGTATCCCGTGCAAGCGTTACCGTGGAGGGTGAAGTGACGGGTGAAATCGGTCCGGGATTGCTGGTGCTGCTGGGCGTCGAGAAAGACGATGACGAACAGAAGGCCAATCGTCTGTGTGAACGGGTGCTCGGCTATCGCATTTTCAGCGACGCCGAAGGCAAAATGAATCTTAATGTCCAGCAGGCGGGCGGCAGCGTGCTGGTGGTTTCGCAATTTACGCTGGCGGCCGATACCGAGCGCGGCATGCGCCCGAGTTTTTCCAAAGGCGCGGCGCCGGACAGAGCGGAAGCGCTGTATGAATACTTTGTTGAGCGCTGCCGTCAGCAAGAGATGAATACTCAGACCGGGAGATTCGCTGCGGATATGCAGGTCTCGCTGGTAAACGATGGTCCCGTGACCTTTTGGTTGCAGGTATGAGTCAGCTTCCGGGCAGGCTGCGGGTAACAAAAGAGAGTACAGCTATGTATCACCTTCGTGTACCGCAAACAGAAGAAGAGTTAGAAAGCTATTATCAGTTCCGCTGGGAGATGCTGCGTAAGCCGCTGCATCAGCCTAAAGGGTCGGAACGCGACGCCTGGGATGCCATGGCGCATCACCAGATGGTCGTCGATGAAGAGGGCAATCTGGTTGCCGTCGGTCGGCTGTATATCAATGCGGAGAATGAAGCCTCGATCCGTTTTATGGCCGTTCATCCTTCCGTTCAGGATAAAGGTTTAGGCACCCTTATGGCGATGACCCTTGAGTCAGTCGCCCGTCAGGAAGGGGTGAAGCGGGTGACCTGTAGCGCCCGTGAAGACGCGATGGAGTTTTTCTCTAAGCTGGGCTTTGTGAACCAGGGAGAAATCACCACGCCGACAACCACGCCGATTCGCCACTTTTTGATGATTAAACCCATTGCTTCACTGGATGATATCCTGCACCGCGGTGACTGGTGCGGCCAGCTGCAGCAGGCCTGGTATCAGCACATTCCGCTGAGCGAAAAGATGGGCGTGCGCATTCAGCAGTACACCGGGCAAAAATTTATCACCACCATGCCCGAAGCGGGGAATCAGAATCCGCACCATACGTTGTTTGCCGGCAGCCTGTTTTCGCTCGCCACCTTAACCGGCTGGGGGCTTATTTGGTTAATGCTGCGCGAGCGGCACCTTGGCGGCACGATTATCCTTGCCGATGCGCATATCCGTTACAGCAAGCCTATTAGCGGACGCCCGAATGCGGTGGCCGATTTGGGCTCGCTAAGCGGCGATCTCGATCGCCTGGCGCGAGGGCGCAAGGCTCGCGTACAGCTTCAGGTCGAACTGTTCGGTAACGATAAGCTGGGCGCTGTTTTTGAGGGTACCTATATCGTATTGCCCGCGAAGCCGTTCGGTTCGTATGAAGAGGGCGGGAACGAGGAAGAGTAACCCGCCTCCGGCATTATTATTGGCCTGGCGTTTGCGTACGCCAGGCGATATCGCGCATCGCCTGTCTTGCCGCGAGGCTTATCCCGCCTAACTGAAAGAAACCGTGAATGACGCCCAGATAGCGCTGGCAGGTGCTTTCTACCCCCTGTGCTATTAGCCGCCGGTACAGCGCTTCTCCCTCATCGCGCAAAGGGTCAAATTCGGCCGTCAGGATATGAACCGGCGGCAGCCCGTTAAAATCTTCCCGCCACAGCGGACTGGCTTCCGGATGGGTAGCGGGTGTGGCCGCTAAATACATTTCGTAGCCGCTAAGCAGCGTACCCCGGGTAATGATGTAATCCTCGCCGTTGCTGGCGTAGCTTGTCATGCTGGCGGTAGCGTCGAGCATAGGGTAAATCAGGATAACCTGCGCAGGTTGCCATGCTCCCGCCGCTTTCAGGCGCAGAGCCGTGACCAGGGCGAGGTGGCCGCCGGCGCTGTCGCCGGCCAGCGTGATGCGCGCGGCGTCAACGCCAAGCCGCCGCGCATACCGATGGATAATGTTGGCGCCTCGTTCCGCATCATCGTGCGCCGTCGGAAAAGGGTACTCCGGGGCCAGGCGATACTGCACGGCGATCACCCGGCACCCACTGAACCAGGCAAGCTGGCGCAATTGGTTGTCATGGGTGGCAAAGCCGCCGCTCACAAAACAGCCGCCGTGGTAATACACCATGGTGGGTAGCAAGCCGTTGCTTTTTGGCGGCGAGACGACGCGAAAGGTTATGCCATCGAGCGTGATGTCTTCAACCTGCACACGCGTTTCCGTTTCCCCTGCGAGAACGGCGCTGGCGAGATAGCCGTTTCTCCGGTCATCAATACTCTGTTCTCGTGCTGATGGCCGCCCCGCAGCAATAAACTCCTCAACCAGCGAAGCAATACCTTTTTCCAACGTCATGGCAAGTCCCTTTTACTGGATTAATATCCAGTGTTATAGCCTGGTTTTTGCGAAAAAGATATACCGAATAAAGCCGCGATCGCATTGTGGAAAGCGGCTCGCAAAAGCGTATTTCTCAGCAAAGATCTGCTTCTTCTGTTGAACAATATCTGGAGACGCAGGATCGGGATAAGGAGAGCATTTCCGGCGTGGTCACGCCGTATGAATGATAACGAGCGACCTGAGTCGCCCGTTACAGGAGCGCAGAACTTACTCCCCTTCGCCGGGGAACATGAACGGGTTAATTGAGCTTCTGGCGAAGCCTTCCTGTTCCATGCGAGCATCGAGTACCAGCGAGGCTAAATCGTCGGCAACGGCTTCGACTTTCGGGTCTTTCTCCTGATACATAATCTTCAGGTAGCTCCCGCAGTCGCCGCAGCTTTCGGCTTTCACCGCCGCCTGCTCGTTATCCAGCGACCAGTAGTGCAGGTCGCGGCTCTGTTCGCAGTTGCTGCATTTTACGCGCACCACATGCCATTCGGTTTCACACAAGTTGCAGTGCAGATAGCGCAGCCCCTGAGTGGTGCCGATTTGCACGATGCTGGAGACCGGCATCGAGCCGCAAACCGGGCAGAACTGGCGATGCTCGCCGTATTCGGCGCGCGCTTTCCCCGGGATCAGGCTGGCCATTTGCGCCCAGTACAGCGACAGCGCGGCCCAGATAAACGGCGCTTTGTCGCTGCTGACCGAGGCGAAATCGGAAGCAAACAGCGCGCTGGCCATCTCTTCCAGTTCCGGCCCGGAAGCTTTTTCCAGATTCTCGATAACCGACAGCGCCGGGCCGCTCATCTCCGGTTTCAGCTCGGCGATCAGCGAATGCAGCAGTTTGTGCCAGTGTTTATCACGCGGCAATACGTGAATATCCAGCGGAGGCTTGCCCTGATCGTTGGCCTCTTTAATGCGGGCAGTCAGATCCATCTGCAACGGATGGTCGTACAGCACCACTTCCTGCGCATGAGCGATCAGCGCGGCAAAGCGCAGGTAATCGCCCAGCGGGTTATTGGCGGCCAGCTCGCGCAGGCGCTCCGCGCGGCGGTTATACAGATTCTTCAGTCTGGGGAACAGTAGCGGCGGAATTGCTTCCGCCGTGCGTTTCTCGCTCGAACCCAGCTCGTCTTGCGGGATTATGCGAATACTCATGCAGTCTATTTTTCCTGTTTCTGGCGGACTTCACGGTACCAGCGCGGGTGATGTTTCTTCGCCCACGTTTTGGTAACCCAGCCTTCCACCATCGCGGTAATGGTGCCTTTCACCCAGAGGGCGGCGTAGATATGCACCATGATAACCACAATTAACGCG
Organism: Klebsiella sp. 141203; assembly: GCF_032601985.1. Taxonomy (NCBI): domain Bacteria; kingdom Pseudomonadati; phylum Pseudomonadota; class Gammaproteobacteria; order Enterobacterales; family Enterobacteriaceae; genus Klebsiella; species Klebsiella sp. 141203. The sequence goes on from NZ_JAQIRL010000009.1 coordinate 26,035, forward strand.
ACTGCGGCAAAAGAATGCAGCATCAGCGCGAATCGGATCACCGGGATTGAGAATGCAGGCGCAAAGTACGGACGCCAGATGATCACACCGCTTACCAGCAGCAGCACCAGGAAAATAATTGCCGCCCAGAATACGCATTTCTGGCCGAAGTTATAACGCCCGGTATCGCCTACCTCCTCGTTGACGACGATCTTACGAATATTCTTCGCCCAAAAGATATCATCCCGATTGATTAGGTTATGGTGCCAGTAACGGAAAAACATGATGATAAACGACGCGAACATCACCACCCCGACGAACGGGTGGAGAATACGCGCCAGCTGCGGCGTACCGAGAATATGCATCAGCCAGTTAAACGACGGGAAGAAAAAGCCTAACCCGCTTACCGCCGCCAGAATAAAGCAGAAGGCGGTTATCCAGTGGTTGATGCGTTCCGGCGCCGTGTAGCGCACGATGGTGTCACGTTTTCTCATTTGCGCACCTCGTCTTTCTCTTCATGCAGGTTGTCTTCTTCCTCATCTGCGCGGTTTGGACCGACGCCGACGTAGTGGAAGATGCTGGCTGCGAAGGTCGCAGCAAAGCCGACCGCCGCCAGCGGTTTCCAGATACCTTTCCAGAATTTCACCGTTTGGCTGATTTCCGGATTCTCTGGCAGACCGTGGTACAGATTCGGTTTATCGGCATGGTGCAGCACGTACATCACGTGGGTGCCGCCGACGCCAGCCGGATCGTACAGGCCCGCCTTGTCGTAACCGCGGGTTTTCAGCTCTGCGACGCGCTCGCCGGCCAGCGTTTTCATATCCTCTTTCGAACCAAAGTGGATAGCGCCGGTCGGACAGGTTTTCACGCAGGCCGGTTCCTGGCCGACGGTCACACGGTCTACGCACAGCGTACATTTGTAGACGCGGTTGTCTTCCGGGTTCAGACGCGGTACATCAAACGGGCAACCTGCGATGCAGTAGCCGCAGCCGATACACTGCTCAGACTGGAAGTCGACGATGCCGTTAGCGTACTGAATGATCGCGCCTTCTGACGGACAGGCCTTCAGGCAGCCCGGGTCAGCGCAGTGCATGCAGCCATCTTTACGAATAAGCCATTCCAGCTTGTCGTTTTGTTCCACTTCCGAGAAGCGCATGACCGTCCATGACTTGGCGGTCAGGTCCGCCGGGTTGTCATACACCCCGACGTTGTTACCCACTTCGTCACGAAGGTCGTTCCATTCGGAACAGGCCACCTGACAGGCTTTACAGCCGATACAGGTGGTCACGTCGATAAGCTTCGCCACTTCCTGCTGGTGGTCCCGCGCCTGAGGCGCGGGAGTGAAACCGTTAGTCGCGGAACGACGAATAATATCTTGCGATTGATAAGCCATAAGTCGTCTCCGTTACACCTTTTCCACGTTCACGAGGAAGGCCTTAAACTCCGGCGTCTGCGTGTTGGCGTCGCCGACGAACGGCGTCAGCGTATTGGCGATAAAGCCTTTTTTCGCCACGCCTTCGTAGCCCCAGTGAATAGGAATACCGATGGTATCCACCTCTTTACCGTGAACCTGCAGCGTACGAATACGCTTGGTCACCACCGCCTTGGCTTTGATATAGCCGCGGTTAGAGGAGACCTTCACGGTATCGCCGTGGCCGATGCCGAGCTTATTCGCCAGTTTTTCGCCGATCTCCACAAACTGTTCCGGCTGCGCGATGGCGTTAAGCAGCGCGTGTTTGGTCCAGTAGTGGAAGTGTTCGGTCAGGCGGTAAGTGGTGCCGACGTACGGGAACTTCTCGGCCTTGCCCATCTGCTCGAGATCGCCTTTAAAGACGCGAGCGGCCGGGTTAGAGACCACGTTTGGATGCAGCGGGTTAGTCCCCAGCGGCGTTTCAAACGGTTCGTAGTGTTCCGGGAACGGCCCTTCAGCCATCTTATCTATAGCGAACAGACGCCCCATCCCTTCAGGCTGCATGATAAACGGACCGACGTCGCTACCAGGGGCGGCGGCGCTGTAATCCGGAATATCCACACCGCCCCATTTCGCGCCGTCCCATTTCAGCAACTGACGCTTCGGATCCCACGGTTTACCCTGCGGATCCGCGGAGGCGCGGTTATACAGAATGCGGCGGTTTAGCGGCCATGCCCAGGCCCAGCCCAGCGTATTGCCGAGGCCTGACGGGTCGGCGTTATCGCGGCGCGCCATCTGGTTGCCTTCCGGCGTCCAGCTTCCGGCGAAGATCCAGCAGCCGCTGGAAGTCGTGCCGTCATCGCGTAGCTGTGCGAAGGAGCTCAACTGCTGCCCTTTCTTAACGATTACCGCGCCGGTTGCCGGATCGGTAATATCCGCCAGCGCTTTACCGTTGCTTTCCATCGCCACTTCTTCAGATGCTGGCTCGTGCGGCGTGGAGTAGTTCCACGTCATGTTGAGCACCGGCTCCGGCGTCGGGCCGCCTTCTTCGGCATACATCTTACGCAGACGCGAGAAGATACCGGCGAGGATTTCGCCATCGGTCACGGCGATCCCCGGGGCATCCGCGCCTTTCCAGTGCCACTGCAGCCAGCGGCCGGAGTTCACGATAGAACCGTTTTCTTCGGCGAAGCAGGTGGACGGCAGACGGAATACTTCGGTCTGGATTTTTGACGGGTCAACATCGTTGGACTCACCGTGGTTTTGCCAGAAGGTGGACGTTTCGGTGTTGAGCGGGTCGATGGTTACAAGGAACTTCAGCTTCGACAGGGAAGCCACTACCTTGTTTTTGTTCGGGAACGATGCGACCGGGTTAAAGCCCTGGCAAATATAGCCATTCACTTTGCCCTGATTCATCATCTCGAAATACTGCAGAACGTCGTAGCTCTTATCCCACTTCGGCAACCAGTCAAAGCCCCAGCTATTCTCGGCCGTAGCTTTATCGCCGAAGAAGGCTTTCATCATGGAGACGAAGAACTTCGGATAGTTGCCCCAGTAGTTCACCTGGTCTTTCAACAGCGGTTTCGGCGTGTTGGCGCTCAGGTAGGTTTGCAGGTCGACCTGTTTTTCATTAGGCAGCGACATGTATCCCGGCAGGCTGGTTGAGAGCAGGCCGAGGTCGGTCAGACCCTGGATGTTGGAGTGACCGCGCAGGGCATTGACGCCGCCGCCTGCCATCCCCATGTTGCCAAGCAGCAGCTGGATCATCGCCATGGTGCGAATGTTCTGCGCGCCGATGGAGTGCTGGGTCCAGCCGAGGGCATACAGGAACGACGCGGTTTTATCGTGCGCGCTGGTTTCTGCAATATATTCGCAAACTTTAAGGAAATCGGCCTTCGGCGTACCACAGATGTTTTCAACCACATCCGGCGTATAGCGGGAAACGTGCTGTTTTAGCAGATTCCAGACGCAGCGTGGATGCTGTAGCGTGGTATCGCGTTTGGCGAAGCCGTTTTCATCCAGCTCGTAGTTCCAGCTGGTTTTGTCATACTGGCGTTTTTCCGCATCGTAGCCGCTGAACAGACCATCATCAAAGCTGTAGTCCTCACGCACGATCAGGCTGGCGTTGGTGTAGGCTTCGGTGTATTCACGGTTGAATTTTTCGTTATTCAGCAGGTACAGGATGACGCCCGACAGGAAGGTTATGTCGGTACCGGAACGAATCGGGGTGTAGAAATCAGCCACCGACGCCGTACGCGTAAAGCGCGGATCGATAACGATGAGCTTGGCGCCGTTATGAATTTTGGCTTCCATCGCCCAGCGGAACCCCACCGGATGCGCTTCTGCGGCGTTACCGCCCATCACCACGATCAGGTTGGCGTTTTTAATATCAACCCAGTGGTTGGTCATCGCACCGCGACCAAATGTTGGAGCAAGACTTGCTACCGTTGGTCCGTGTCAGACACGCGCCTGGTTATCCACCGCCAGCATCCCGAGGGCGCGGGTGAATTTCTGTGTTAAATAGCCGGTTTCGTTACTGGAAGCGGAGGCGCACAGCATACCGGTGGTCAGCCAACGGTTAACGGTGGTGCCGGCGCTGTTTTGGGCGATAAAGTTGGCGTCACGGTCCTCTTTCATCAGCTTCGCGATGCGATCGAACGCTTCATCCCAGCTGATTTGTTGCCATTTATCAGAACCTGGCGCACGATATTCCGGGAATTTCAGGCGGCTTTCAGAATGGATAAAGTCCACCAGACCGGCCCCTTTCGGGCAGAGCGCACCACGGTTTACCGGATGGTCCGGATCGCCTTCGATATGAAAAATGGATGCTTTGGCGTTTTTCGCACCGTCGCCGAGGCTATACATCAATAGCCCGCAGCCAACGGAACAGTACGTACAGGTGTTGCGGGTTTCGCGAGTACGCAGCAGTTTGTACTGCCGTGTTTCCGCGAGCGCAGTAGCCGGGGCAAAGCCCAGCGCTGCTGCCGTCGTGCCTGCCATACCGCCAGCGCAGATCTTAAAGAACTGCCTTCTGCTGACCTGCATGGTTCGCTCCTTGTTTCGACATTGTCACATGTAGTTATTTACTTTGCGGTGAAGGCCGCAAAGGTTCAGAATTGAGTTAATTTCCCTCGGTCCTGGAGGGATATAAAAACAGAATACCACATTGTGTGTATGCCTGTTCCAATACGGTTAAATGAAAGTGAATAAGAACCTTCCTGAACAAATCAAAAATGTGACAGATGTCACAGGTTATCGCCAGATTACCCTCTGGAAACGCGAGGATTTACAACATCCTCAGCCAGACGAGGTAGCTGAAGAGGTACCCGTCGCTCTGGTCTATAACGGCATCTCGCACGTTGTCATGATGGCGACGCCACGTGACCTGGAACATTTCGCCGTCGGTTTTTCCCTGTCGGAAGGGATTATTCAAAGTCGACAAGAGATCTACGGGATGGACGTGGTGCAGGCCTGTAACGGGGTAGAAGTGCAAATCGAACTCTCCAGCCGCCGGTTTATGGGGCTGAAAGAGCGCCGCCGGGCGCTCGCCGGGCGTACCGGCTGTGGAGTATGTGGCGTCGAGCAGCTAAATGATATCGGTAAGCCCGTCGAGCCGCTGCCCTTTAGCCAGACCTTTGCGCTCTCTCATCTCGATCGCGCGCTCAAACAGTTAAATGAGGTTCAGCCTATCGGCCGTCTGACCGGCTGTACGCACGCCGCCGCGTGGGTGCGCCCTGATGGCGAACTGGCGGGCGGGCATGAAGATGTAGGTCGTCACGTTGCGCTGGATAAACTGCTGGGGCGCCGTAGTGAAGAAGGAGAGGGCTGGCAGCAGGGCGCGGCCTTAGTCTCCAGCCGCGCCAGTTATGAGATGGTACAGAAGGCCGCAATGTGTGGGGTGGAAATTCTGTTTGCCGTTTCCGCGGCGACGACCCTGGCGGTTGAAGTCGCCGAGCGTTGTAATCTGACGCTGGTGGGCTTCTGCAGGCCAGGCAGAGCGACGATTTATACTCATCCGCAGCGCCTGATTGCAGGTTAATTGTTGATCAGTTTTTTTGAAAGATGACAGCAAATCCTTCCGCTTTTAGTTACGGGATGTGAAGACTATTATTTATCACATCAAGGCACGGCGCCTTATCCAAACAACTAAATGAAAGGGTTTATATCATGAAAAGCATCAAAACTTTTGTCGCTGTTATCGCTCTGGCCGCTTCTTTCGGTTCTTTCGCCGCGCAATCCGTGACCGCCACCGCTTCCACCATGGACGCCGCGGAAGCGAAAATCGCCGCTCAGGCGCAGGCTGCCGGCGCGTCTTCTTACACCATTACCGAAGCATTTAACGGTAACCGCGTGCATATGACCGCTGAGCTGAATAAATAAGCTGGCAACCCACTACCGTCGAAAGAGCGCCTCAGGGCGCTTTTTTAGTTTATACCCGCCAGGCGCAGCAGCGCCGTCACCACCGCCGCGGCGATAATCACCACGATAAGCGGCATCTTGCGCCAGGCAAGGAACACGGCAAAACCGACGCCCAGTACCCGCGCCATGCCGGAAAAATGCTCGCTTTCATAAAAGGTGGTCGCCAGCGCCACGGAAAAAAGCAATACCGTCGCGGCATCAGAAAGCAGCGCCTGCGAGCGCTCGGAAAACGCTAAACGGCTGCCAAGCTTTGCCCCGCCCAAACGCATCAGATATGTGCCGATCGACAGAATCGCGATCCCGGCGATAAACAGCGTCATATTAGCCATTATTTTTTCCTCGCCAGTAAGCCAAACAATGAGAGCAGAACCGGTAATCCAACCGGCGCGAAGGGCACGGCGGCAAGCGAAATAACCGCGCCGCTGCAGGCACGAATCAGTGTGGTACGTTTTTTAAAAGCCGGTACCACCAGCGCCAGCAGAATAGCCGGGAATACCGCATCCAGGCCGATGGTTTCCGGTGCGGGTAATAATTTACCGACGCCGGCACCCAGCAGGGTACCGAGCGGCCAGATGAGCGCCACGCCTAGCCCGCAGAGCCAGTAGGCGGCTTTACGTTGCTCCTGGGTTTTCTGCGACAGGCCGAACACCACGCTCTCATCATTCATGATGTGGCAGCCGAGCAGGCTGGCGGCGCGGGCGCCGACCAGATCGCGCACGGTGACGCCAAAAGGAACGTGGCGGGCGTTCACCAGTAAACCTGCCGCCGCCGCGGCGAGCGGGTTACCGCCGCTGGCGACAATACCGATAAACATAAACTCAGAGGCACCGGCCAGCACCGTAATGGAAAGGACAAACGGCACCCACAGCGGAAAACCGTAGGCCATCGCTAATGAACCGTACGACATGCCAACCACGCCCACCGCCAGGCATACCAGAACGATTGCTTTAATGGTGTCTCCACTGAGACAGGAAAATTTGTAACGCATACGCTTTAGCCATATCGAACGAATTTCCATTATAATGAACGCAACAGAATAGTTTTTCAAGACGAACGATTCGTTCGATATAAAATACGAGGAGCGGTGTATGACACAGCCCATCAGCGTAATTGCTAAAAGCCTGGCGCGCGAGCGTTCGCGCACCGGGCTCTCACTGGCGGAGGTGGCGCGCCGCGCCGGGATAGCCAAATCGACCCTGTCACAGCTGGAGTCCGGCAATGGCAACCCTAGCCTGGAAACATTGTGGGCGCTGTGCGTGGCGCTGGACATTCCCTTCGCCCGCTTACTGGAGCCGCAGGCCAACCAGACCCAGGTGATTCGCCGCGGCGAAGGCACTAAAGTGGTTGCTGAGCAGGCCAACTATCAGGCCATTTTGCTGGCGGCTTGTCCCCCCGGCGCGCGTCGCGACATCTATCTGCTGTTGACGCAGCCCGGCGCCGATCGGATCTCGCACCCGCACCCGCCCGGGTCGGTCGAACATATTATTATCACTCAGGGGCGCGCGCGCGTTGGTCTTACCGAAGCGCCGGAAGAGCTGGGGGAAGGGGATTACATCTGCTACCCGGCCGATCGGGAACACCTCTTTCAGGCGCTGGAGCCGGATACCCAGGCGCTGCTGGTGGCAGAGCAAAACTAATAGTAGTAATTCAAGCGGCCTGATAAAACAGGCCGTTTTTTTACGCAAGATAAAACACTTCGCTCAGTTCAACGCTTAGCGGGCTGTTATCCGGATTCGTCGGCATCACCTCGCGCATATACCGCCACCAGCGTTGGCAGACCTCTGTTTCCGCCACCGCGTTCCAGCGGGCCTCCGATTCAATTTCCACCGTGGCGAATAGCAGATGGCGCTGTTTGTCGAGAAAGATCGCATAGTGATGCGCGCCATGCGCTTTCAGCGTGGCTTCCAGTTCAGGCCAGATGGGATTATGACGGCGCTGATACTCCTCGTGGGCGTAGGGATTAACCTGCATCACGAAGGCTTTGCGGATCATAACGCCTCCAGGTATAACTCGCGCACCTCGTCGCGGCTGGCGCTGCGCGGGTTACAGGGCGCGCAGGGGTCGGCCAGCGCTTTATCCAGCCAGCCTTCGATGTCGGCCTTACTGACGCCAAGCTGGCTAAAGCCTTCAGGAATACCGACTCGTTTGCTCAACGCGCGAATCGCATTAATCGCCGCCATGCTGGCGGTTTCGTCGCTCATGCCGCCCGTATCGACGCCCATCGCCTGGGCGATGCGGGCAAAACGCGCTACCGCGTTCGGGCGGTTAAAGTTTTCGATGATCGGCAGCAGGATGGCATTACAAACGCCGTGCGGCAGATTGTGGGTCGCGCCCGGCTGGTGCGCCAGCGCGTGTACCAGACCAAGACCTGCGCTGTTGAACGCCATTCCTGCCAGATACTGACCGTATGCCATCTGCTCGCGGGCCTGCAGATTGTGCCCGTCATCAACGGCCAGCGGCAGCCACTGGTGAATTAAGCGAATCGCTTCCAGCGCGTTGGCGTCGGTCAGCGGATGGGCGCCGACGGAGACAAACGCCTCAATAGCGTGGGTTAACGCATCCATACCGGTCGCGGCGGTAACCGACGGCGGAATATCGAGCATCACGCTGGCGTCGTCGACGGCAATATCCGGGATGATGTTCGGGTCGATGATGACCTCTTTCACCTGACGTTCGCTATCAATAATCACCGCGTTGCTGGTCATTTCAGCGGCGGTTCCGGCGGTGGTGTTTATTGCCACCAGCGGCACGCCGGCATTCTTCACTTTGCCCACGCCGGAATAGGCGGTCGATGGCGCCGGGTTAGCACTGAGAATTTTCACCGCCTTAGCGGTATCGATCGGGCTGCCGCCGCCGAAGGCGATAATATAGTCGCACTGCGCCGCACGGAATGCGGCGATACCTTGCTGAACCAGCGCTTCGGTTGGGTTCGGAAAGACGTTATCGAACAGATGATAAGACAGTTGATGCGCTTCCAGCGCCTGAAACAGGCTATCGAGCAGGCCCATTTCCACCAGATGGCCGTCGGTGACAATCAGCGCTTTTCCCCACTGCTTGTCCGCCACCAGGCTCACCATATCGCCGATCGCGCCCGCGCCATGCAGGCTGATTTTCGGCAGTGCCAACATAAAGCTCATGATTATTCTCCTTACAAAGCGACTCGCTTTCTTAGAGCGCCAGCGCGCTGGCCAGCGGCGTGACGCCAAAGCGTTGGCCTAACGCAATCAATTCTTCGCGGCTAATCGTCTGTTTCATGCCGCCCATCGAATAGACTTTCACCAGCACCTCGGCGGATTTCTCGGCGGTATCGATTAGGCCGAAAGTCTCATCCAGCGTCGGTCCGCTGCCGAAGACGCCGTGGAATGGCCACAGCACCAGAGAGTGTTTCTGCATTTCACCGGCGGTCGCCTGGCCAATCTCGTCGGTGCCCGGCACCATCCACGGCAGAATGCCGACGCCGTCCGGGAACACCACCAGGCATTCGGTGCTGCCTTCCCAAAGCTTGCGGGTGAACAGATCGCTGTTGTTCTCCAGCACGTAGGTCAGGGCGATCAGGTTGGTGGCATGGCAGTGCATGATCACGCGATCTTTGCCGCCGGTGGCTTTGATGCGCTCGCAGTGCGATAGGAAATGCGCCGGCAGTTCCGACGTCGGCACGGCTTCTTCCGTTAACCCCCACAGAATGAAGTAGCCCGCGCCGTCGTTGTCTATTTTCACCACTCCGAGATTGGCGGCGGGATCGAGCTGCACATTACGGAAGAATTTACCGGAACCGGTAACGATAAACGGCTGATTAGCCAGTTCCGGCATCGGCTGGCTTAAGGCGATATAGCGCGGCTGAGCGTGAAAATCGGCTTTGAATGGCGCGATATCCGCTTCATCCAGGCGCAGCGTCAAATTACCGCCGTTACGCTCGTCCCAGCCTTTAAGCCAGGCGTCGGAGGTGGCTTTGATCATGCCCTGAACGAACCATGAATTGATGATGTTGTGCATAGTCTTGTCTTTCCTGTTGATTCGTAATAGGTGTTTCCCCGGATAAACCCTGTACGGCGCAATCCGGGGAAAGTCAGGCATTAGCCGCGCTGGCTCAGCACGTCTTTTTCATAGGTCCGCACGTTTTCCAGCCACTGGCTGCCTGCCGGCGTATCGTGACGCTGACAGTACATCTCCCAGATGGCCTGCCACGGCAGAGATTTCTGCTCTTCGAGCAGCGCCAGACGGGCGGTGTAATCACCGTCGTTTTCCAGCTGGCGCAGCAGCGCCGTCGGCTCCAGCAGCGCGCGCAGCAGGGCTTTTTTCATGTTGCGGGTGCCGATAACCCACGCCGCGATGCGGTTGATGGAGGCATCAAAGAAGTCGAGGCCGATATGCACGCGGTCGAACAGGTTGTGGCGGATAATTTCGCTGGCGATGGCCTGGGTTTCGTCATCCAGCAGCACCACGTGATCGCTGTCCCAGCGTACCGGGCGGCTGACGTGCAGCAGCAGGCGCGGGATATAGAGCATGGCGGCGGAGATTTTGTCGGAGATGACTTCCGTCGGATGGAAGTGGCCGGCATCCAGGCACAACGCGGTTTGACGGCTGGCGGCGTAGCCCATGTAGAATTCATTGGAGCCCACGGTATAGCTTTCGGCGCCGATACCGAACAGCTTGCTCTCAACGGCGTCGATATGGTGCGCCGGATCGAGCTTTTCGCTGATGACCTCATCCAGCGCGTTCAGCAGCCGCTGGCGCGGGGCGAAGCGATCGACGGTAATATCTTTCATGCCGTCCGGCACCCAGATATTCATTACCGATGGCGTCCCAAGCTGCTCGCCGAAATAAGCGGAGATGCGGCGGCTGGCTTTACAGTGATCGATCCAGAACTGACGAATCTCCGGGTTGGCGTGCGACAGCGTAAAGCCGTCGGCGCTTAGCGGATGCGAGAAGCAGGAAGGGTTAAAATCGAGCCCCAACTGGTGGCGTTTCGCCCATTCCACCCAGTGCTTAAAGTGTTCCGGCTTGATTTCATTACGCGCGACCGGCGTGGCGGACTCAAGATAAATCGCGTGCAGATTAAGGCGCTTCGGCCCCGGTATCAGGCTTAGCGCCTGTTCGAGGTCGGCGCGTAGCTCCTGGGCATTGCGCGCTTTGCCGGGATAGTTGCCAGTGGCCTGAATGCCGCCGGTTAAGTTGCCTTCCGGGTTTTCAAAGCCCGCCACGTCATCGCCCTGCCAGCAGTGCATTGACACCGGCAGACGGTCCAGCTGACGCAGAGCTTCCTCGGCATCTACGCCGATGGCGGCATAGCGCTGCTTAGCAATTTCCCAGGCTTGTTCAAGTTGAGTGGTCATGCGCAAAGCTCCTTTGTAGGTTGTGGCTGAAATTGCGCGACGAAGCGGGCAATTTCGCTATCTGAATGTGGGGTGAACGTGGTGAGCGACGCGTTGTCGCGTACCACCTGACGGAATTCATCGACGTTGTGCATTTCATCCAGCGTCATCAGCTGGATGCCGATATTGCCAAGCGTGGAGGCTTCAATGGGGCCCGCCACCACCGGCAGGCCGCAGGCATCGGCGCACAGCTGGTTAAGCAACGCGTTCTGGCAGCCGCCGCCGACGATATGTAACTGGCTAAAAGGGTGGCCGCGGAGTGCTGCAAGCTCGCCCAATACCCGGGCATACAGCAGCGCCAGGCTGTCAAAAATGCAGCGCGCCAGTTCGGCGGGAGTGACCGGAATCGGCTGGGCGGTCTCCGCGCAGGCGGCCTGAATTTCGGCGCTCATATTGGCCGGGTTAATAAAGCGATCGTTATTGCAATCAATCAGGTAACGGCAGGCTGGCAGCATCGCCGTGTCGACAATCAGCGCCTGCAGATCGCTAATGTTCTGCTCTTGCAGTACCCGCTGCAGCAGCCATAGGCCCATGATGTTTTTCAGTACCCGATAGCGTCCCTCAGCGCCGCCTTCATTAGTGATATTCGCCTTCAGTGCTTGCTGGCTGGTGTAAGGCGTTTTACTTTCAAAGCCCATCAGCGACCAGGTGCCTGATGAGAGATAGGCGGCATTTTTATCCGCCAGCGGCGAGGCGATCACGGCGCTGGCCGTATCGTGGCTGGCGACGGCGACCACCGGGATGCGGTTACCCTGCGGGCAGATCCAGTGGCCGATAACATTGCCCGGATGCGTCGGCGTACCGAACCAGTCCGGCTGCGCGCCGCTCCAGCGGAGCAGCTCGTCATCCCAGTTATCGCTATTGATATTAACCAGTTGCGTGGTGGTGGCGTTGGTGTATTCCCAGTTCATCGCGCCGGTCAGGCGGTAGCTGAAGTAGTCTGGGATCAGCAGCGCATGGGCGACCTGTTCCACCAGCGTCGGCTGCTGGCTGACCAGCGCCCGCAGCTGATAAAGGGTGTTGAACGGCAGAAACTGGATGCCGCTGCGGCAGTAGATATTGGCGCGGCCGAGGTGTTCGATTGCCTGCGCCATCAGGCCGTGAGTGCGGCTATCGCGATAGGAAACCGGCAGGCCGACGCGCTGGCCGCGTTTATCCAGCAAGACGAAATCAACGCCCCATGTGTCGATACCGATGCTGTCGATCAGGATCCCCTGTTCGCATACTTTCACCAGCCCACAACGAATTTCCGCTTCCAGGCTATCGATATCCCAGCAATCGTAGCCATCCACTTTCTGCAGGCGGTTAGTGAAACGATGAACCTCGCGCAGCGTCAGCGATCGCGTCGCGGTTGCATAATTCGCGAGCATGACCCGACCGCTGGATGCGCCTAAATCAACGGCGACACAATGACGAATACTCATGGCACGACCCTTCTTAAAATCATTACAGGCAGTCTAAAAAAGGCGTCTCTGCGTCACCTTCTCGCTACTGACAGAGAAAACGGACGGCTGGCAACACAGCAAAGGTGACCGTGAGAAGCGTCACAGTTTCGTTTTATGGGCGGCGCGAGGTGCGGTGTGATGTTGGCCGCAGTTCCGGAAATTTCCGGCTGGTTCTTGAAAAAACGGCAGGTTTTACGCGGTTCACGGTCAAAAATTGAAGGCCGGATTGCCGGCCCTTAATTACTATTTGCGGCGACGGTTGATAATTTTTCTCATTCGTGGAGGCTGCTATGACCGTGTTGCACAGTACGGATTTTTTTAAGGCCGGCGTCTCGGCGGTGGCGATTGAACCGCGCCTTCCTCAAGCGGCCTTTCCAGAACATCACCATGATTTTCATGAGATTGTCATCGTTGAACAGGGTACGGGCATTCACGTTTTCAACGGCCAGCCCTATACCATCAGCGGCGGTTCGGTTTGCTTTATTCGCGATCACGATCGCCATCTTTACGAACACACTAATAACCTGTGTCTGACCAACGTGCTCTACCGCGCGCCGGATGCTTTTCGTTTTCTGACCGGCGTGAACCAGCTGCTGCCGCAGGAGCAGGACGGCAACTATCTGTCACACTGGCGGGTCAACCAGACGGTACTGCAGCAGGTGCGGCAAATCGTCGGTCAGATGGAAAAGGTCGGGCAGGGCATCGAACCCCATACCATCGCCAGCCGTGAAATCCTGTTTATGCAGCTACTGGTGCTACTGCACAGCAACAGCCTGGCGGAAGGCGCCGGCAACCACGAGGCGCGGCTGAATCAGCTGATGGCCTGGTTGGAAGACCATTTTGCCGAAGAGATATGTTGGGAGGAGGTGGCGGCGCAGTTTTCGCTCTCTTTACGCACCCTGCATCGCCAGTTAAAGCTGCAAACCGGGCTGACGCCCCAGCGCTATCTCAACCGGGTGCGCCTGATGAAGGCGCGGCACCTGCTGCGCCACAGCGATGATAGCGTGACAGAAATCGCTTATCGCTGCGGTTTTGGCGACAGTAACCATTTTTCGACGCTATTTCGCCGTGAATTCGACTGGTCGCCGCGCGATATTCGCCAGGGGCGCGACGCTATTCTTCAGTAACGCGAGAAGAGTCAACGTATTGCCTGACCAAAATGCGAATAATGGTTGGTTTCCGCGTCGGGAGTAAAAGTTGTGGCAGGTCAGCTGGTGCTTCGCAAAGATGAGTTTTTTGCTTCCCCCTCGCAGGCGGTCGCGGTGGCTGACCGCTACCCGCAAAACGTCTTCGCCGAGCATACCCATGAATTTTGCGAGCTGGTGCTGGTGTGGCGCGGCAACGGCCTGCATATCCTCAACGATCGCCCGTGGCGGATTACCCGCGGCGATCTCTTTTATATCCGCGCGGAAGATAAACACTCTTATGCTTCGGTCAACGACCTGGTGCTGCAGAATATTATTTATTGCCCGGATCGACTGCGGCTCAATTTTGACTGGGCGGCGCATATTCCGGGATTATTCGGCACGACCTGGCAGCCGCACTGGCGGATCGGCAGCAGCGGCATGGCGCAGGTCAGGCAGGTGATTAACCAGCTGGAACACGAAAGCGCGCGGCAGGATGCGCAGGCGGATAGCATGGCGGAACTGCTGTTTGCCCAACTGGCGCTAACGCTCCAGCGCTATCGCTACGCCACTGATAACCTGGCGGCGACGCAAAGCGAAACTCTGCTCGACAAACTGCTGACCGAACTGGCCGGTAGTCTTAATCGTCCCTTTAATCTGGATAGCTTCTGTCTGCGTGAAGGCTGCAGCGAACGCGCGCTACGCCAGCAGTTTCGCCAGCAAACGGGAATGACGATAACTCACTATTTGCGCCAACTGCGGATCTGCCATGCGCAGTATTTACTGCAGCATACCGAGCGGCTAATCGGCGAGATCGCCATGCAGTGCGGGTTTGAGGACAGTAACTACTTTTCGGTGGTGTTTAATCGGGAAATTGGCATGACGCCGGGACAGTGGCGGCAGCGCAGTCGCGCCGCCGCGTGAAGGGGAAATCAGTTAGCCATTCCCAGGCCGACGATATTCGCGGCGATGATAATCACCACGCAGCCGAGGCTGAGCACGCTGACCGGGCGGCGTCCGGCGTTGTTCCACTCTTTCAGCACCAGCCCAACCAGCCCGCCGCACAGTACGTAGAAGCTCATATGCAGCATCCAGCTCATGTAGTCATACTGCGCCGGGATACTGGCGTGGCCCCAGGCATAGAAGAAGAACTGCAGATACCACATTAGCCCGCCCAATGCGGAAAGCAGAATGTTGCTGATGATAAGCGGTTTTGCCAGTGAGAAGTCGGTTTTTAGCGACAAATCCTTCACTTTGGCGAGGCGAATAAAGCAGAAGCCGAGGTTAACCAGCGCGCCGCCGCCCATGATCACCACGTAGCTTGGCAGCGCGGTATACAGCGGGTCGACGCCCAGCGCCGCGGCGGCTTCATGCATTGGTTTAGCGGCGTTCATCGCAAATGACATGCCGGCGGAGAAAATACCGCACATTACCGCCAGCATCAGCCCTTTTTTCAGGTTGAACTCTTCCGCTTTGATGCCCATTTTGCGCTCTTTAAGCTGGCCGGCGCGGGTGACGATACCCACACCAATCACCGCTACCAGAACGCCGAGTAGGGTCATTTGTCCGCCTTTGGTGTGAATCAACACATCAAAGTGGCCGTTGAGGATCGGCGTCATTAAGGTACCGACGATAAGCGTAATGCCGATAGCGATACCGATACCCATCGACATACCCAGATAGCGCATGGTCAGGCCATAGTTGATGTTACCGATGCCCCACATCGCGCCGAACAAAAACACCGGCAGCAGCGTGGAGGCGCTAAACGAGCGGTAGTAGGCCCAGAAATCGGGCAGCAGCATGGCGCTTATCGCCCACGGCAGAATCAGCCAGGAGACAATCCCGCCGATCGACCACATGGTTTCCCACGACCAGTGTTTCACCTTCTTGAAAGGAGCATAAAAACAGGCGGCACTGGCGGCGCCGATTAAATGCCAAAAAATTCCCATCGTAATCGCATGATTCATTGCCTTTACCCTCATCTGTGTTGGGTTGGATAGACTCTCTCCGATGCGATGAGTGTAAAAATTGCGCAGTTTTTACGCCTTTGAGCTGTTGCCACCTCAGACGAAACTCTGGCAATCAGGGGCTTAATGGGTTGTTTTGGCTCACAAACCGGCGTGTATCTATTTTGGGTATAACCTTAGTAAAACTACGGCATTGATAATCATTTTCAATATCATTTAATTAACTATAATGAACCGACTGCTTACGCGGCGTTAACACCCTCTGCCGCCCGATAATAATGGAGATGATTATGAGTTATACACTGCCATCCCTGCCGTACGCTTACGATGCTCTGGAACCGCATTTCGACAAGCAGACGATGGAGATCCATCATACTAAGCATCACCAGACCTACGTTAACAACGCTAACGCAGCGCTGGAAAGCCTGCCGGAATTCGCTAACCTGTCCGCGGAAGAGCTGATCACCAAACTGGATCAACTGCCGGCTGACAAAAAAACCGTACTGCGTAACAACGCGGGCGGCCACGCTAACCATAGCCTGTTCTGGAAAGGCCTGAAAACCGGCACTACCCTGCAGGGCGACCTGAAAGCCGCTATCGAGCGTGATTTCGGTTCCGTGGACAACTTCAAAGCTGAATTCGAAAAAGCGGCAGCAACCCGCTTTGGTTCCGGCTGGGCGTGGCTGGTGCTGAAAGGCGACAAACTGGCCGTCGTTTCTACCGCAAACCAGGATTCCCCGCTGATGGGCGAAGCCATTTCCGGCGCTTCCGGCTTCCCGATTATCGGCCTGGATGTGTGGGAACACGCTTACTACCTGAAATTCCAGAACCGCCGTCCGGACTACATCAAAGCCTTCTGGGACGTGGTTAACTGGGACGAAGCAGCAGCGCGTTTTGCCGCCAAAAAATAAGGTTGCATTGTGCTAAGAGAGAAGCGAGTCTGATGACTCGCTTTTTTTATATCCGTAGCAAGGAGAGCAGCAATGCATTACCCGGTGAATGTCTTTGTCGGCAAAATCAGGGACTACGACGGTAGCCGCCCCAGCGCAATTGGCAAAATCCAGGTCGATGGCGAGCTGCAGCTCGGCGATCTCGGGCTGGAAGGGGACGAGCAGGCGGAAAAGAAAATTCACGGCGGGCCGGATCGCGCGCTGTGCCACTATCCCCGCGAGCATTACCTCGACTGGATCCGCGAATTCCCGCAGCAGGCCGATCTGTTCTGCGCCCCCGCATTCGGTGAAAACCTTTCTTCCGAAGGACTAACGGAAAAAAATGTCTATATCGGCGATATCTTTCGTTGGGGCGAGGCGCTGATTCAGGTCACTCAGCCGCGCTCTCCCTGCTTCAAACTGAATTACCATTTCGGCATTAGCGATATGGCGCAACTGATGCAGAACAGCGGCAAGGTTGGCTGGCTCTACCGCATTATCGCCGGCGGCCGGGTTTCCAGCGATGCGCCGCTGGAGCTGGTATCGCGTCTGAGCGACGTGAGCGTGCATGAGGCTGGTGCGATTGCCTGGCATATGCCGTTTGATGACGACCAGTATCACCGTCTGCTATCGGCGGCGGGCCTGTCGGTAAGCTGGAGCAGAACCATGCAGAAACGGCGTTTAAGCGGGCAGATCGAGGATAATTCGCGCAGATTATGGGGGAAATAATTCCCCCATATTGAACGTTGCAACCCGTAGCCCGGCTCAGCGTAGCGCAAGCCGGGACAGGGTTAAGTACGCTTATACAGCGGCAGCCAGATTGTTAAACGCAGCCCACCCAGCGGGCTATCGTCGGCTTTAACCCAGCCGCGATGTTGCTGAATCGCCGTTTCGACAATCGCCAGCCCCAGACCGGTGCCGCCGGACTCGCGATCGCGAGCCTCGTCGGTACGATAGAACGGACGGAAAATCTGTTCGCGATCCTCCGGGCTGACGCCCGGGCCGTCATCATCGACGTTGACCGTAATCCCGTCTTTATCCACCGAGAAGCTGACGGAAATTTTCGTGTGCGAGTAGCGCAGCGCGTTGCGCACGATATTTTCCAGCGCGCTTTCCAGCGCATTGGGGTTACCGTACAGCGGCCAGGGGCCCGGCGGATACTCAACGGTAAATGATTTCCCCATCTGTTCGGCTTCAAATGCCGCGTTGTCCAGCACTTCGCCCCACAGCTGATTCGCTTTCACCGTCTCGCTGACCAGCGCGTTTTTCGCCTGATTACGCGACATCACCAGCAGGTCGTTGATCATGCTGTCCAGCCGATGTGCTTCGGTTTCGATACGCTCCAGCTCTTTGCTTTCACCGCTGCGGCGGCGCAGCAACGCGGTGCCTAGCTGCAGGCGGGTTAACGGCGTGCGTAGCTCGTGCGAGATATCCGACAGCAGCCGCTGCTGGCTGGTCATCATTCGCTCAAGCGCGGTCACCATCTGGTTGAAGCTGGCCCCGGCGGCCAGAAACTCCTGCGGACCGGCTTCCAGCTCCGGATGCTGCCGCAGGTTACCCTGGGCAACTTCGTCGGCGGCGTTTTTCAACTTGCGCGCCGGCTTCGCCAGGCTCCACGCCAGCCAGAGCAGCAGCGGGGCGCTGACCAGCATCGTCACGATAAGCAGTAATAGCGGACGGTCAAACAGCAGGTTGATGAAGTCGGATTGTGAAGTGCTGGCAGGGCGGATGAGATAAAGTTGATAATTATCTTCACCATCCCTGACGGAAAACGGGCCGACCATCTCCAGGCGTCCGTAACGCTTCTTCTGCGGATGATCGGCATTATCGGCCTGGCCGATAAAGTTACGAATGATCTGCATTTCGTTGCGTTCTGCGCCGATCACGCGGCCTTCGCTGGTGACCAGCAGCAGTCGCTGCCCCGGCGGTGCCCACTTATCGATGGCGCGAAACAGACGTCGCCACCACATTAAGTCGTTCGGCGGATCGTTCGCCAGTTCGGCCTCGACGTGTTGCTCAATCATGATGCCCTGACGTTGCTCGCTTTCCAGCAGCTCGGTCATCTGGCGCGAGTCCAGCTTGGGCAACATCAGTACCAGCATCAACACCAGCGCCAGCGTGAGCCAGAAGATAGCGAAGATGCGTGCGGTTAAACTTCCAATCATGAAGCAGAAACCATCAGATAGCCGCGTCCGCGCAATGTTTTAAACCACGGATGGCCGTCTTTGCGCTCCGGCAGCTTACGCCGCAGGTTGGAAATATGCATATCGATAGCGCGGTCGAACGGCGTCAGCCGCTTGCCCAACACTTCCTGGCTTAAGTGTTCACGTGACACCACCTGACCAAGATGCTGCGCCAGCAGATACAGCAGGGTGAACTCGGTGCCGGTCAGCTCCAGCGTTTGCCCATCAAAATTGGCTTCCTGACGGCCCGGATTGAGGCTTAACGCATCCACTTCCAGGGTCGGAGAACCGGATTCGGTAGTCTGCTGCTGCTCGCTCCAGTGGGAGCGACGCAGAATCGCGCGTATACGCGCCACCAGCTCGCGATCGTTAAACGGCTTAGGCAAATAGTCATCCGCCCCGAGTTCGAGGCCGAGAACGCGATCCAGCTCGCTTCCGCGCGCCGTTAGCATGATAACCGGGGTCTGGTGTGTCTGACGTAATTCTTTAAGCGTGTCGATACCGTTTTTCTTCGGCATCATCACATCAAGCAAAAGGAGATCAATGCTGTCGTCAAGAAGCGCCAGCGCCTGTTCACCGTCATGGGCAACGAGCACATTAAAACCTTCCATATCGAGCAGCTCTTTTAACAGGGAGGTGAGCTCCCGGTCATCATCAACTAACAGGATTTTATTCATTGTTTAAATACCTCCGAGGCAGAAATTACGTCATCAAGGCTCGCTAATCCATGACTTTACGTTGTTTTACACCCCCTGACGCATGTTTGCAGCCTGAATCGTAAACTGTCTCTCGTTGAATCGCGACACAAACGTTTTGGGAGTATGTGATGCGCAATGTTATCGCTGCCGTCATGGCCTCAACGCTGGCGCTAAGTGCTACTAGCCAAGCCGCTGAAGTCGTTACCGGCGTTAACTGGCTCCACGGTGAAGAGGGAGCCCAGCGCAGCGGCCAGAGCCATATGTTTGACGGCATAAGTCTAACCGAACAGCAACGACAGCAGTTACGGGATCTTATGCAACGGGCGCGCCATGACCGGCTCCCTGTTAATGTTAGCGAACTGGAGACAATGCATAGCCTTGTCACCGCAGATAAATTTGATGAAAGCGCTGTGCGCGCTCAGGCAGAAAAGATGGCGCAGGAACAGGTTGCCCGCCAGGTAGAAATGGCGAAAGTCCGCAACCAGATGTATCACCTGCTAACCCCTGAGCAGCAAGCGGTTTTAAATGCTAAGCACCAGCAGCGTATGGATCAGTTGCGTGAGGTTGCAAGGATGCAGAAAGGCTCAGCCATGATGCTTTCCAGTAGTAGCAGTACCGTGCAACCCAAGTAACAAACCCTGTTTTCCTTGCCATAGACACCATCCCTGTCTTCCCCCACATGATGTGGGGGTTTTTTTTGTCTTTTTTTCGCCTCAGCCGCCGCATGCCCGTTCATCTTCCGGGTAAAAGTTCAGGTTATACTAAGCGCATCGCCGGAAAAGGAGCGTTTATGAATCAATCTTATGGGCGGCTGGTAAGTCGCGCGGCTATTGCCGCGACGGCGATGGCCTCCGTGTTACTTTTGATCAAAATTTTTGCGTGGTGGTATACCGGTTCGGTGAGTATTCTGGCGGCGCTGGTGGATTCGCTGGTGGATATTGCCGCCTCGCTGACCAACCTGCTGGTGGTGCGTTACTCGCTACAACCTGCTGATGAAGAACATACTTTTGGCCATGGGAAAGCGGAATCGCTGGCGGCGTTGGCGCAGAGCATGTTTATTTCCGGTTCGGCGTTGTTTCTGTTCCTGACCGGGATCCAGCATCTGATTCGCCCTGAACCGATGCAGGCGGCGGGCGTCGGGATGGTGGTGACGCTGATCGCCTTGATAAGCACCCTGATGCTGGTGACCTTTCAGCGCTGGGTGGTCAGAAAAACCCAGAGCCAGGCCGTGCGTGCGGATATGCTTCATTATCAGTCTGATGTTATGATGAACGGCGCTATTCTTATCGCCCTCGGCCTCTCCTGGTACGGCTGGCACCGTGCCGATGCGCTGTTTGCATTAGGGATTGGCATCTATATTTTATATAGCGCCCTGCGTATGGGTTACGACGCGGTGCAATCGTTATTAGACCGCGCGCTTCCGGATGAGGAACGTCAGGAAATCATCAGTATCGTGAATAGCTGGCCCGGCGTCAGCGGCGCGCACGATCTACGAACGCGGCAGTCAGGGCCGACTCGCTTTATTCAAATACATTTGGAAATGGAAGATAACCTCCCTCTGGTACAGGCGCACGTGATTGCCGACCAGGTGGAGCAGGCTATTTTGCGCCGTTTCCCGGGATCGGATGTCATCATCCATCAGGATCCCTGTTCTGTGGTGCCGCCGGCGCGGCAGGGCGTTTTTTGAGCTTTCGGTTATAGTCTGTAAACTCGATGTAAAAATGTGGGGCGGGTAGGCATTTTTTGTATAAATTACCGCCATTTGGTCTGACCTGAATCAATTCAGCCAGAAGCGTTTGATATACTATTGCAATTATCGTCGTGCACTCCTGGTATGGGAGCGCTTCAGGCAACAGGATTATTTTTTGCTTCCTAAGTTCAGAGGTAGTCATGATTAAGAAAATCGGTGTGTTGACAAGTGGCGGTGATGCGCCGGGCATGAACGCAGCAATTCGCGGCGTTGTGCGCGCGGCATTAACGGAAGGTCTGGAAGTTTTTGGAATCTATGACGGTTACCTCGGCCTGTATGAAGATCGTATGGTTCAGCTTGACCGTTACAGCGTGTCCGACATGATCAACCGTGGCGGTACCTTCCTCGGCTCCGCTCGCTTCCCGGAATTCCGTGAAGAGCATATTCGCGCTGTCGCCATTGAAAATATGAAAAAGCGCGGCCTGGACGCGCTGGTTGTTATCGGCGGCGACGGTTCCTATATGGGTGCGATGCGTCTGACCGAGATGGGTTTCCCTTGCATCGGCCTGCCGGGCACCATCGATAACGACATCAAAGGTACTGACTACACTATCGGTTTCTTTACCGCGCTGAGCACCGTTGTTGAAGCGATTGACCGCCTGCGTGACACCTCCTCTTCGCACCAGCGTATCTCTGTGGTGGAAGTGATGGGCCGCTACTGTGGCGATCTGACTCTGGCGGCGGCGATTGCCGGCGGCTGTGAGTTCATCATGGTGCCGGAAGTAGAATATACCCGCGACGATCTGGTGGCCGAAATCAAAGCTGGCATCGCGAAAGGTAAGAAACACGCGATCGTGGCCATCACCGAGCACATGTGCGACGTTGACGAACTGGCGAGCTTCATTGAGAAAGAAACGGGCCGTGAAACTCGTGCGACCGTGCTGGGTCACATTCAGCGCGGCGGCTCTCCGGTTCCTTACGACCGTATTCTGGCCTCCCGTATGGGCGCATATGCCATTGAACTGCTGCTGCAGGGCTTTGGCGGCCGCTGTGTTGGTATCCAGAATGAGAAGCTGGTTCACCACGACATCATCGATGCTATCGAAAATATGAAGCGTCCGTTCAAGTCTGACTGGATGGATTGCGCGAAGAAACTGTACTAAGTTTCTCGGCATAACAAAAAGGCCTTCTCACTGAGAAGGCCTTTTTTATTACGGCGTAGCCGGAGCGTTATTCGATATCCAGCGCATCCTCGGAAAGGATGATACCGGTATTGTCAGCATACAGATGATCGCCGGAGAAGAAGGTAACGCCGCCGAAGTTGACGCGCACGTCGCTTTCGCCGATACCTTCCCCAGCAGCGGCCACAGGAATGGCGGCTAACGCCTGGATACCGATATCTAAATCTTCCAGGTCGTCAACCTGGCGCACCGCGCCATAGACCACCAGCCCTTCCCATTCGTTCTGTACCGCCAGACGCGCCAGGTCTGCGTCAATTAACGCGCGTCGTACGGAACCGCCGCCGTCGATAAGGAGAATATGACCACGGCCATTCTGCTCGAGCAGATCGTAGAGCAACCCGTTATCCTCGAAACATTTTACCGTAATGATCTGTCCACCAAACGACGACCGCCCTCCAAAGTTGGAAAACAGCGGTTCCACGACATTGACATCTTCCTGGTAGATGTCGCAAAGCTCGGAAGTATCGTATTTCATAGGCTTAACGTTCAGTTGCTGCGAGAATTTTTAGTATATCCCGTGAACTGCATTGTTTGCAAAATCATCAATTGTTAATTGATATTTGTCAGTTATGCCGCCAGCTTACTGCCGATAATCCCGATGACAAACAGCAGGTTGGTTAATAATGCCGCTTTGACCGTGCGTTCGAGCATCGGACGCATCGCCACCGGTTCGCGCTCACGCATGACGAAACGCGCCTGTTTCACCAGTAGCGGAATGGCGAGAATAAACAGCCAGCCCCACAGGCTGCGCAGCGCCAGCAGGTTAAACAGCGCCAGGCACAGCGGAGCGCCGAGCAGCAGGACGCTGTGATAACGGCGGGCGTTCACCGGCCCCAGACGGACCGCCAGCGTATTTTTACCGTTCTGACGGTCGCTATCGATATCGCGCAGGTTATTGATATTCAGCACCGCGGCGGCCAGCAGACCACAGGCGGTAGCGGGCAGGAAAATAACCGCGTCGATGCTGTGCGCCTGTAGATACCAACTGCCGACGACGCTCAGCCAGCCGAAGAAAACCAGCACCGAGATATCGCCAAGGCCAATATAGCCGTAAGGACGCGTGCCGACGGTATAAGTGATAGCCGCGATAATCGACAACCCACCGAGCACCATAAAGCCGATGAAGTCCGCCATTGTCTGCCAGGCGGAGAACAGCAACGCCAGGCCGGAAAGGCAAATCAGCGCTACCGTTACGATCAGCGCGCGTTTCATCTGCGATTGGGTGATGGCGCCTTTTTGCATTCCGCGCAGCGGCCCGATACGGTCAGGTTTATCGCTGCCTTTAACGGCGTCGCCATAATCATTGGCGAGATTAGATAAAATTTGCAGCAAACCAGCGGTAATAAGCGCCAGCAGCGCGACCAGCGGATCGAAGTGGCCTTGCTGCCACGCCAACGCGGTGCCGACGACGATAGCGGCGAACGCCAGAGGTAATGTTTTGGGACGCAGGCTTTCAAGCCAGGCCCTGGTGCGTGTTATCGGTTGTTCAGTCATTTCTTTCAGCCAAAAAAATGGGGCTATCATAGCCCCATCGTGTGTGATGAAAATGCATTGAACCGGATTATAGGATAAAACGGCTCAGATCTTCATCTGCCACCAGAACATCCAGGTGTTTACCGACATAATCACCGTCGATGGTCACCGTCTGGCCGTTCATTTCGCTGGCATCATAAGAGATGTCTTCGATCAGACGTTCCAGCACCGTGTGCAGGCGACGCGCGCCGATATTTTCGGTGGTTTCGTTAACCTGCCATGCCGCCTGAGCGATACGCTTGATACCATCTTCAGTGAATTCGATATTCACGCCTTCGGTGGCCATCAGCGCTTTGTACTGCACGGTGATGGAAGCATTCGGCTCGGTCAGAATACGTTCGAAATCATGGGTGGTCAGCGCTTTCAGCTCAACGCGGATCGGCAGACGGCCCTGCAGTTCCGGGATCAAATCTGATGGGCTGGCGACCTGGAATGCGCCGGAGGCGATAAACAGAATGTGATCGGTTTTCACCATCCCGTGTTTAGTGGAGACGGTGCAGCCTTCCACCAGCGGCAGCAGGTCGCGCTGAACGCCTTCACGAGACACATCCGGGCCGGAGGAGTTGCCGCCGCGCTTACAGATTTTGTCGATTTCGTCGATAAACACGATCCCGTGCTGTTCAACGGCGTCGATAGCTTCTTGCTTCAGCTCTTCCGGGTTAACCAGCTTCGCCGCTTCTTCTTCGATAAGCAGCTTCATCGCGTCTTTGATTTTCAGCTTACGCGGTTTTTGTTTCTGGCCGCCCAGGTTCTGGAACATGGACTGCAGCTGGCTGGTCATCTCTTCCATGCCCGGAGGGGACATGATTTCAACGCCCATCGGCGCCGCGGCGAGGTCGATTTCGATCTCTTTGTCGTCAAGCTGGCCTTCGCGCAGTTTCTTGCGGAATGCCTGGCGCGCAGCGGAAGGTTCCTGCGGCTGTTCAGCCTGGCCCCAGTTGTTTTTCGCCGGCGGGATCAGTACGTCGAGGATACGCTCTTCGGCCATTTCTTCGGCGCGATAGCGGTTTTTATCGATGGACTGCATGCGGACCATTTTGATCGCGGCGTCGGTCAGATCACGGATGATGGAGTCCACTTCTTTACCAACATAGCCCACTTCGGTGAACTTGGTCGCTTCAACTTTGATGAACGGCGCGTTGGCCAGTTTCGCCAGACGACGGGCGATTTCGGTTTTACCAACGCCGGTCGGGCCAATCATCAGAATGTTTTTCGGCGTGACTTCATGACGCAGCTCTTCATTAAGCTGCATACGGCGCCAGCGGTTACGCAGGGCGATAGCAACAGAACGCTTGGCTGCGTCCTGGCCGATAATATGTTTGTCCAGTTCGCTGACAATTTCGCGTGGGGTCATTTCAGACATGGGAGATCCTTACGCTTTAGAAGGTAATTCTTCGATGGTGTGGAAGTGGTTGGTATAGATGCAGATATCCCCTGCAATATCCAACGCTTTCTCGGCGATGTCGCGAGCGCCCATTTCGGTGTTTTCCAGCAGCGCGCGAGCGGCGGCCTGGGCATATGGCCCGCCGGAGCCAATCGCAATCAAATCGTTTTCTGGCTGAACCACGTCGCCGTTACCGGTGATGATAAGCGACGCGTTTTCGTCAGCGACGGCGAGCAACGCTTCCAGTTTGCGCAGCATGCGGTCGGTACGCCAGTCTTTCGCCAGCTCAACGGCGGCTTTCACCAGATGGCCCTGATGCATCTCGAGCTTACGTTCGAAAAGTTCGAACAGGGTGAAGGCGTCAGCGGTGCCGCCAGCGAAACCAGCGATCACTTTGTCGTTGTACAGACGACGCACTTTCTTCACGTTGCCTTTCATCACGGTGTTGCCCAGCGTGGCCTGGCCATCACCGGCGATAACGACATGGCCGTTACGGCGAACACTAACTATTGTTGTCACGAGCAGACCCCTTGGTTGCAAAAGCGGAATAGGGGCCCCGCGCGTTACGCGGGGCAGAATGCAATTATAGATGGGGGGGATTTTTGGGGTTTCAACCCCTGGCGGCGAGACGAATGCAGTTTGCGTGCCCGGCCATCTTGAGACGGTTGATCATATCGTTGGCGTTCTCTTTGCCTTTCAGCGGCCCAATCACCACCCGGTTCCAGCCGTTGTTGGTGGTGATATGCGAAGCAAAGCCCTCAAAGGCCAACTGAGCGCGTACGGTTTCGGCCTGCTCAGCGCCTTTAAAGGAACCACACTGAACCATCCAGCTGCGATCGTCTTTCTTTTCGGCGGCTGCGGCTTTCGGCGCTTCCTCCACGCGGGCGACCGGCGCGGCGGCCTGGCTTTTCGGTTGCGCGGTGGTGTTATGCGCCGGCGTCTGCAGCAGATCCTGGTACGGCTGCTGGTTGGACGCGGTTTGCTTCGGCTGCTGTTGCTGCACCGGCTTCGGCTGCTGGACGCGCGGCTGTTGCTGCACAGTTTGCTGCTGAGTCTGCGCCCACTGTTGCTGCTGCGCCTGCTGCTGTTGCTGTGCCAGACGTTGACGCTGCAGCGTCTGCTGACGCTGCGCCGGCGTTTGTTCGTTCCACGGCACTTCGGTCAGCTGCGTGGGCTGCTGACGCATATCCGCCTGCATTTGCGCCAGCAACTGGCGCTGCTCGTCGGTAAGCTGCTCGGGTTTCATCACTTCGCCGCCGGCGGTTGGCTCAGTCGGCGCGCGAACGCCCGGCTGGCGGCTTTCCAGCTCTTTAATATAGCGCCAACGCTCTTCCGGCTTCGGCGGGAGACCATTGCCTGCCGCCTGACGGTTCTGCAGCGCTTCCGCTTCTTCTTTCTTGTGATGGGTAATGAAATACAGACCACCGATAAAGGCCACCAGCACGGCCGCTGCGATCGCAACCATAGTCGGTGAAATCGCCGGAAGGCTGCTTTGCTTGTTCCTTGAGCTTCGGGAGCTGCTCTTTTTGCGCCGCGAAGGAGCCGGTTGGCTGCGGCGTACATAATCTCGTTGTGCCACTATCGTTTCGCTGTCTTATATTCGTTCGTCAGCCCGCCATGTTACTTAAGCGGCGGGCCTTTGACCAGAAGAGCAGGCCCGAAAGCCTGATGGTTATCGTCTGATTTTTTGCGTACTGCCGCGAACGATCAGTTCGCAATCGAGCAGACGCGAGCCGCTGTTGACGTTACGGCCCTGCATTTGCTCGAGTAAAAGCAGCATTCCTTCACGGCCGATATCAAAACGCGGCTGTGAAACGGTGGTTAACGGCGGATCGCAAAATTCAGACAACGCGATGTTATCAAACCCAACAATCGATAAATCTTCCGGCACCCTCAGGCCGCGACGTTTGGCCAGCGACAACGCGCCCAGCGCCATAACGTCGCTATGGCAAAAGACCGCCGTCGGCGGCACCGGCTGCGCCAGCAGTTGCTCCAGCGCGTTGGCCCCGGCTTCAAAGGTAAAGTTGCCGCGGGCGATGTAGTGCGGATCGACGGTGATACCGCTGCGGCGCAGCGCCTGAACGTATCCCTGCAGCCGGTAATGGCACAGCGGCATATCCTCCGGCCCGGCGATACAGCCGATACGTTGATGCCCCAGTTCGTGGAGATAATTAACGGCATTAAACGCGGCGGTCAGGTTATCGATATGCACGGTAGGGAGCTCCAGCTCCGGCGCAAACTCGTTCGACATGACCATCGGCGGCAAATTACGCTGCTCTTCGACGCTGGCGTCGAACGGCAGGCGCGAGCTCAGCAGCACCATACCGTCAATTTGTTTGGTGATAATGAGATCAATAAAGGTTTTTTCTTTCTGATTCTGATGGGCGCAATCGCCGATCAGCACCAGATAGCCTTCGTCGGCGGCGGTCACTTCAATGCCGCGAATCACCTCACTGAAGAAGGGATCGCAAATATCCGGCACGATCACAAGGATCGTCCGCGACTCATTGCGTTTCATGTTACGCCCGAGCGATTGCGGTAAATAGCCGACTTCCTGCGCCGCCTGCTCCACCCGACTGCGGGTTGCCTGCGACACTTTGTCGGGATTCATTAGCGCACGGGATACGGTTGCCGTTGAAACGTTTGCCTTCAGGGCGACGTCTTTCATGGTGGCGGCAACCATTTGTTTTTTGGGCTTCACCTGGTTTCTCCTCGCTGACTGCGCAGACACATCCCTTGCGTGCTGACATCAGCAACATTTTTAACAGATAGTACAGCCTGAGAGTTACAGAATTTTCATGAAAAACGTGACGGTTGTTGAATTTTTCGATCCGCCTCGCAAGAGAAGACTTAGCCTTCAATAGGATCGACATCCAGTACCCACTTCACCTTACGCGCTTCCGGCAGGGTGTTTATCAACGCCAGCGTACCGCTGACGATATGCTGTAGCCGTATGCGGGAAGGGTGCTGGAGTAGAATTTGCCAGCGCCAGCGCCCGCCGCGCTTCGGCGCCAGCGCGGGAACCGGGCCGAGTACCCACAGTTTATCATCGGCTAGCGGGCTGGCCTGCAGCAGGTTACGTAGCTGCTGTAAAAACAGCGGCGCCTGCTGGTTATTATGGTCTTCGGCGCGGATCAGCACGTGGCTGGTCCACGGCGGTAGCTGCATGGTTTGCCGCTCCGCCAGCGCCTGCTCGGCAAACGCATCGTAGCCTTTATACAGCAGGGTCTGCAGCAGCGGGTGTTCCGGATGGTGGGTTTGCAGGATTACTTCACCCTGTTTGCCCGCGCGCCCGGCGCGGCCGGAGACCTGGGTATAGAGCTGGGCAAAACGCTCCGCCGAGCGGAAATCGGCGGAAAACAGCGCGCCATCGACATCCAGCAGCGACACCAGGGTGACGTCCGGGAAATGATGTCCCTTAGCCAGCATTTGGGTGCCAATCAGAATGCGCGCGCCGCCGCGATGGACGTCGGCAAGATATTGCTCCAGCGCCCCTTTACGGCTGGTGGTATCGCGGTCGATACGTGAGATTGGCACATCAGGGAACATCGGCGCCAGCGCCTGCTCCAGCTGTTCGGTCCCGAGACCCACTGGCACCAGGTGTGTCGATCCGCAGGAAGGACATTGGCGTGGAATGGGGCGCTGGCTGTCGCAGTGGTGGCAGCGCAGATGGTGCTGCGCCTGATGCAGGGTGTAGTAACTATCGCAGCGCGGGCACTCCGCTATCCAGCCGCAGTCGTGGCACAGTAGCGCCGGGGCGAAACCGCGGCGGTTCAAAAACAGGATCACCTGATTGTCGGCCTGCAGATGCTGTCGCATGCGGTTAATCAGCGCAGGCGATAGGCCCGCCTGCAACTGCTGGCCTTTTAAATCCAGCACGTGCTGCTGTGCCGGACGGGCATTGCCCGCGCGTTTCGTCAGCTTTAACTCACGGTACTTACGCTGGCGTACGTTATAGAGCGTCTCCAGCGCCGGGGTTGCCGAGCCGAGGATAATCGGGATCTGTTCGCTATGGGCGCGCCATACCGCCAGGTCGCGAGCGTGATAACGCCAGCCTTCCTGTTGTTTATAGGAGCTATCGTGTTCTTCGTCGATGACAATAACGCCGAGGTCTTTAAACGGTGTAAACAGCGACGAGCGGGTGCCGATGACGATCGCCGCTTCGCCATTTTTCGCCTTTAACCATGATGCGAGGCGCTCGCTGTCGTTGAGACCCGAATGCAGGACCTCCACCGGGGCGTTAAAACGCTGGCGGAAGCGGGCGATAGTCTGCGGCGTCAGGCCGATTTCCGGCACCATTACCAGCGCCTGCCGACCCTGCGCCAGCACGTTCTCCAGTACGCTAAGATAGACTTCCGTTTTCCCTGAGCCGGTAATACCCGCCAGCAGCCAGGCGGAAAAACGGTCCGAGGCGCTATGAATTGCCCCGACGGCGGTCGCCTGCTCGGTATTCAGACGCAGCCGTTCGCCGGGCACAGCGAAGCTGGTCCGCCAATCGCTAATGGCTGGGGATTCGCTGGCCAATTCCGCCAGCCCTTTGCCGCGCAGCGCCTGTAGCGCCGCGTCATTGAATTCAAGCTCTGCGACCTGATAGCGCCAGATTTTGCCCTGGCGCAGCGCCGCCAGCGCCTGCTGCTGCTTCGGCGAGCGTTTAAGGCTGTTGATATCCAGCGCTTGTCCCTGTTCCGTCGCAAACCAGTACCACATTGGCGCGGCGCTGGCCGGTTTGCCCTGGCGCAGCATAATCGGCAGCGCGTGGAACAGCACGTCGCCGATGGGATGATGATAGTAATCCGCGGCCCATAGCAACATGCGCCAGACGGTAGAGGAAAAAACCGGTTCGCTATCCAGCGCTTCGGCGACCGGTTTGAGTTCGGCGAGCGGGAGTTCGCTACGCTCGCTGACCGACACCACGATACCGATTCGCTCCTGTTTGCCGAACGGCACGCGTACGCGACAGCCTGCTTTGACCAGGATGCCTTCAGGCAACAAATAGTCAAAGGTGCGGGGCAGCGGAACGGGCAGGGCGACATGAGCGACGGACATGGAATCTTCCTGACTTGAAATCTGGCGGGATAGTATACACATTACCGAAGGCGACGCGGATAAGTTTGCATCTGCTGGTCAAATTCTGTATGATTCGCCGCCTTTGGTGCGCTTTATGCCGCATCAAACATCCCAAAACCCGGGAAATTCGTTAAGCTGGTATGCGCCAGCTGTGCGAAGGTCGTCGGGAAATTATTAATATCGCGTGGTGTCTGGCGTTAGGGCTGGAAGAGCGACGCGGCCTTAACTGAGGTTCTCCCATGAAAAAAGGTATTCACCCAAATTACGAAGAAATTACTGCTACCTGTTCTTGCGGTAATGTCATGAAAATCCGTTCCACCGTTGGTCACGACCTGAACCTCGACGTGTGCGGTAAATGCCACCCGTTCTACACCGGCAAACAGCGTGATGTTGCTACCGGTGGCCGTGTTGACCGCTTCAACAAGCGCTTCAGCATCCCGGGCAGCAAGTAAGTTGCCAGAAAGAGCCGCCTCAGGGCGGCTTTTTTGTATCCTTCGTCTGGCAACGCCGAGGGATAAAAAAAGCGGAAGATGTCTTCCGCTTTTTTTATGTCTTAGTATTCCCACGTATCCGGGTCGATACCCAGTTCACGCATAATCTCTTTCGCCGCTTCCGGGATTTCATCGCTGCGCTCTTTACGCAGGTCTTCATCGTTAGGTAACGGTTGACCGGTAAAGGCATGCAGGAACGCCTCGCACAGCAGTTCGCTATTCGTGGCGTGACGCAGGTTATTCACCTGACGACGCGTGCGTTCATCGGTGAGGATCTTTAACACCTTCAGAGGAATGGAAACCGTAATTTTTTTTACTTGCTCACTCTTCTTACCGTGCTCAGCGTATGGGCTGATATATTCGCCGCTCCATTCAGCCATGAGATACCTTAATCCTCTGTTTATTAGTTAAGGGCCAGAACATTACGCCCGGCCATAATTGCGCGTAGTTTACCGTATGAGCGCGCTTTCCGACATGAGATAAGCCGCCGCCGACGTGCGCTAATGCATATAATTTTAACGGCTATTTGTCTTTTGCTCAATCTATACGCAAAGAAGTTTAGATGTCCAGATGTATTGACGTCTATTGTGACAATGATTACTCTGAGGCCTGACTTCTCACCGAACAGCCCAGGAACTGTCCAAACATGACGCGTAAACAGGCCACCATTGCAGTGCGTAGCGGTTTAAATGACGACGAACAGTACGGTTGCGTTGTCCCGCCGATTCACCTCTCCAGCACCTATAATTTCACCGGTTTCAATGAACCTCGCGCCCACGATTATTCCCGTCGCGGCAACCCGACTCGCGATGTCGTACAGCGCGCGCTGGCGGAACTGGAAGGCGGCGCGGGCGCGGTACTGACCAATACCGGAATGTCGGCTATCCTGCTGGTGACCACGGTGTTCCTGAAACCGGGCGATCTGCTGGTGGCGCCGCACGACTGTTATGGCGGCAGCTATCGTCTGTTTGACAGCCTGGCGAAACGCGGCTGCTATCGCGTGCGCTTTGTCGATCAAAGCGATGAGCAGGCATTACGTGAAGCATTAGCGGAACAACCGAAGCTGGTGCTGGTCGAAAGCCCGAGCAACCCATTGCTGCGGGTGGTCGATATTGCGAAAATCTGCGGGCTGGCGCGTGAAGCCGGCGCAGTGAGCGTGGTGGATAACACCTTCCTGAGCCCAGCGTTGCAAAATCCGCTGGCGCTGGGCGCCGATCTGGTGTTGCATTCGTGCACCAAATATCTCAACGGCCACTCTGACGTGGTCGCCGGGGTGGTGATTGCCAAAGATCCTGAGACTGTCACCGAACTGGCATGGTGGGCGAATAATATCGGCGTCACCGGCGGGGCGTTTGATAGCTATCTGTTATTGCGTGGTTTGCGTACCCTTTCTCCACGAATGGAAGTGGCGCAGCGCAACGCGCAGGCGATAGTCGACTATCTGAAAACCCAGCCGCTGGTGAAAAAGCTGTATCATCCGTCCCTGCCGGAGAATCAGGGGCACGAGATTGCAGCGCGTCAGCAAAAAGGTTTTGGAGCGATGCTAAGCTTCGAGCTCGATGGCGATGAGCAGACGCTGCGTCGCTTCTTGAGCGGTTTATCGCTCTTTACGCTGGCGGAATCGTTGGGGGGCGTTGAGAGCCTGATTTCCCATGCGGCGACGATGACGCATGCGGGCATGGCGCCGGAAGCGCGTGCGGCGGCAGGGATCTCGGAAACGCTCCTGCGTATTTCGACCGGTATTGAAGATGGTGAAGATTTAATTGCCGACCTGGAAAATGGCTTCCGGGCAGCAAACGAGGAATAAAGATGAGTGTGATTGCGCAGGCAGGGGCGAAGGGTCGTCAGCTGCACAAATTTGGTGGGAGTAGTTTAGCGGATGCGAAATGTTACCTGCGCGTCGCCGGGATCATGACGGACTATGCGCAGGCAGGCGATATGATGGTCGTCTCAGCCGCCGGTAGCACCACCAACCAGCTGATTAGCTGGCTGCAGCTAAGCCAGACCGATCGTCTTTCTGCGCATCAGGTGCAACAAGCGCTGCGTCGCTATCAAATGGATCTGATCGCCGGCCTGTTGCCGGCGGACGCCGCTGACGCGCTGATCGCGACGTTTATTCACGATCTTGAACGTCTGGCGGGTCTGCTGGATAGCGGCGTCACCGATGCGGTATATGCCGAAGTTGTCGGCCATGGCGAAGTGTGGTCCGCGCGCCTGATGGCGGCGGTACTGAACCACCTTGGCGTTGAAGCCGCCTGGCTGGACGCGCGCGCTTTCCTGCGCGCGGAACGTGCCGCGCAGCCGCAGGTTGATGAAGGCTTGTCCTACCCGTTGTTACAACAGTTGATGGCGCAGCACCCCAACAAACGGCTGGTGGTGACCGGCTTTATCGCTCGTAACAATGCCGGGGAAACCGTACTGCTGGGCCGTAACGGTTCCGACTACTCCGCCACCCAAATTGGCGCGCTGGCTGGGGTCTCCCGCGTCACCATCTGGAGCGATGTGGCCGGGGTTTACAGCGCCGACCCGCGTAAAGTGAAAGATGCATGCCTGCTGCCGCTGCTGCGTCTTGATGAAGCCAGCGAGCTGGCTCGCCTGGCGGCGCCGGTACTGCACGCGCGTACGCTACAGCCGGTTTCCGGCAGCGATATCGATTTACAGCTGCGCTGCAGCTACACCCCCGACCAGGGTTCGACGCGCATTGAGCGCGTGCTGGCATCCGGCACCGGCGCGCGTATTGTCACCAGTCACGACGACGTCTGCCTGATTGAATTCCAGGTGCCTGCCGGGCAGGATTTCAAGCTGGCGCATAAAGAGCTGGATCAGATTTTCAAACGCGCGCAGCTGCGCCCGCTGGCGGTGGGCGTGCATGCCGACCGTAAGCTGCTGCAGTTCTGTTACACCTCTGAGGTGGCCGATAGCGCGCTGAAGCTGCTGGACGAGGCGGGCCTGCCGGGCGAGCTGCGTCTGCGCCAGAAGCTGGCGCTGGTCGCGATGGTCGGCGCGGGCGTGACCCGCAATCCATTGCACTGCCACCGTTTCTGGCAGCAATTGAAAGGGCAGCCGGTAGAGTTTACCTGGCAATCGGAAGAGGGTATCAGCCTGGTGGCGGTACTGCGCGCCGGCCCAACCGAGAGCCTGATTCAGGGGCTGCATCATTCCGTGTTCCGTGCTGAAAAACGCATCGGTCTGGTGCTGTTCGGCAAAGGCAATATCGGTTCCCGCTGGCTGGAGTTGTTCGCGCGCGAGCAGAGCACGCTTTCCGCCCGTACCGGCTTTGAATTCCTGCTGGCCGGGGTGGTGGATAGCCGCCGTAGCCTGCTGAACTATGAAGGCCTGGATGCCAGTCGCGCATTGGCATTCTTTGAAGATGAAGCGGTTGAGCAGGATGAAGAGTCGCTATTCCTGTGGATGCGCGCGCACCCTTATGATGATTTAGTGGTGCTGGACGTGACCGCCAGCGAACAGCTGGCCGATCAGTATCTGGATTTCGCCAGCCACGGCTTCCACGTGATCAGCGCCAATAAGCTGGCGGGCGCCAGCAGCAGCGATAAATATCGCCAGATCCACGACGCCTTCGAAAAAACCGGCCGTCACTGGCTGTATAACGCCACCGTCGGCGCAGGCTTGCCGGTTAACCATACGGTGCGCGATCTCATCGATAGCGGCGATACCATCCTGGGGCTGAGCGGTATCTTCTCCGGTACGCTCTCCTGGCTGTTCCTGCAGTTTGACGGCACGGTGCCATTTACCGAACTGGTGGATCAGGCCTGGCAGCAAGGGCTGACCGAACCGGACCCGCGCGTTGACCTGTCAGGTAAAGACGTGATGCGCAAGCTGGTGATCCTGGCGCGCGAAGCTGGTTACAATATCGAGCCGGATCAGGTGCGCGTGGAATCGCTGGTTCCGGCGCATTGCGAAGAGGGCTCGGTTGACCACTTCTTTGAGAACGGCGAAGAGCTGAACGAACAGATGCTGCAGCGCCTTGAAGCCGCCCGTGAAATGGGGCTGGTGTTGCGTTACGTGGCGCGTTTTGATGCCAACGGTAAAGCACGCGTCGGGGTCGAAGCGGTGCGTCAGGAACATCCGCTGGCGGCGCTGCTGCCGTGCGATAACGTCTTCGCTATCGAGAGTCGCTGGTATCGCGATAACCCAATGGTGATTCGTGGGCCAGGCGCGGGTCGCGATGTTACCGCCGGGGCGATTCAGTCAGATATTAACCGTCTGGCGCAACTGCTGTAATCTCTCAAGCCGGCCCGCTGGGCCGGCCTTCATTATGCGGATTCCCGCGCGACGAGCTGCCCGGAGAGGGTGATATGCTGCGTCGGCAGCGTGGGTTCTTTGATCTTGCGGATAATTAACGCGGCGGCCTGACGGCCGGTCTCTTCGCTGGCGGAGGAGACATAGGTAAAGGACGGCGAGGTCAAATTCACATGCATCATATCTTCGAAACCCACCAGCGCCACCTGCTGGGTAAGAAAAACATCTTTACCTACCGTCCGCCCCACCTGATGAATACCGTTGAGACAGCCAATCATCGCGTCCGGCGAATGGCACAGCAGCGCGGTAATAGCGTTGTTCTGTTCCAGTAGCTGACGGGTGGCGATACTCGCGGCCTGCGTGTTGTCGTGACAGGCAGGCGCAAACTCTTCGCGCACCGCCATGCCGTTTTTCTCCAGCGTGCTGTAAAAGCCGAGCAATCGCTGCTGGCGGATGAGATCGTTTTCCTGACCGCCGATATAGGCAATG
Source organism: Klebsiella sp. 141203 (assembly GCF_032601985.1). Classification (NCBI taxonomy): domain Bacteria; kingdom Pseudomonadati; phylum Pseudomonadota; class Gammaproteobacteria; order Enterobacterales; family Enterobacteriaceae; genus Klebsiella; species Klebsiella sp. 141203. The sequence goes on from NZ_JAQIRL010000009.1 coordinate 61,717, forward strand.
TAGCGATGGCCGCGCTCGATCAGATAACGCGCGGCGATGCTCGCGGCCTGACGGTTATCGCGGACCACGCGATCGCGGTTGTCGATTAACGGCGTTTGCGAGACGGCCACTAGCGGTAGCGGGCAACGCAGCAGCGCTGCTGGCAGCGTATTGCTGGTGGTATCAGCATCAAGATAAATCACGCCGGCGACGCCTTGTTGTTTAAATGACAGCAGGCAGCGATCCAGATAGTCGCTATCGTTAAGCGGCTGACCGAGAAAAACCATGTAGCCCTGTTTCTCCAGTTCCTGAACGATATTGGCCATCACTTTGATGGAAAAACTGTCGTTGAAATCGCGAAGAATCAGGCCGATCAGATTGGTGGTGTTGGCGCGAAGGTTGGCGGCGGCGACGTTATGCACATAGCCGAGCTCCTGGATGGCAGCATTGACTTTTTCGATGGTGGCGTCGGAAATCTTCCCTTTTTGACGTAATACCAGCGAGACCGTAGAAACGGAAACTCCGGCCAGTTTCGCCACATCTATAATGCTGACTTTCTTCAAAATCGCTCCATGAAAACTGTTGTATGACAGTCAGATAGCAGAAGATCGCTTCTCCGGGACAAGCGATCTTCCACACCATAACATCTTCTGCTTATTTGCCAATCATCCCCGACATGGTTTGGGCGATAAATTGCGCCCTGGCGCCAAAAATTATCTGGATACCGTTATCACCGACGAAGACTACGCCGCGCGCGCCGATACTGTTGAGGCCGTCTTTATCTACCGCATCGCGTTCGGCAACCTCCAGACGCAAGCGGGTGATGCAGGCGCCAACCGAGTCGATATTCTGCGAACCGCCGAGCAGGCTGACTATTTCGGTTGCCAGTTCGGTGTCGGTTTTATCATTGGCCGTTACGGTGATATCGGTACGTCCCGGTGTTTTCACATCGAAGCGGCGGATCACGAAACGGAAGGTGGAATAATAAATCAGCGCCATCGGCACGCCAACAATCACCGCGCTGAGGAAGTTTGTCTGATAGCCGTTCATGGAAGGCAAAATACCGAAGGAGATATAGTCGATAAGCCCGGCGGAGAACGACTTGGCGATATGCGCGTGCAGCAGGTACATGGTCATGTACGAGAGCCCCGCCATAATGGCGTTAAAGACGTACAGAATCGGCGCCACGAAGATAAAGGTGAATTCGACGGGTTCGGTGATGCCGGTCAGGAAGCAGGTCAGCGCGGCGGAGAACAGAATACCGGCCGCGATTTTTTTATTTTTAGTATGCGCTTCGTGATACATCGCCAGACAGGCGGCCGGCAGAGCGAACAGCATCAGCGGGAATTCACCCTGCATAAATTTGCCGGCGTTTTGATAACTGTCGGTGCTAAAGGATTTCACCCCTTCTTCCAGCATCTTAAACCAGATGGTCTGGTCGCCGTGGATCATCTGGCCTGCCTGGGTAGTGTAATCGCCGAAGGAGTACCAGAAGGAAGGGTACCAGATGTGGTGCAGGCCAAGCGGGATCAGCGCGCGTTCAACGAGGCCGAAAATAAAGGTTGAGGCGGCCTGGTTATCGCCGTTAATCACCATCGACAGGGAATCAATACCGGCCTGGATATGCTGCCAGACATAAGGTAGCAGCAGGCCGAGGATGAACGACAAGAAGGCGGTGGCGATCGCCACAAAGCGCTTACCGGAGAAGAAGCCGAGGAATTCCGGTAATTGCAACGTATGGAAGCAGTTATAACACCAGGCGGCGAGGATCCCGCAGATTAGCCCGCCGAATACCCCCATCTGTAACGTCGGGATGCCGACCACCATCGCGTATTTCCCGCCCTGTGCGGCCATTTCCGGCGTGATACCGAGCACGGTACCGATGGTGATGTTGGTGACGAAAACGGAGACCGCCGCCGATAGCGCGGCGATACCGGATTCTGACGCCAGGCCGACCGCGGAGCCGATAGCGAAGAGCATCGGTAGGTTATCGAAAATAATACCGCCGGCATTCATCATCAGCGGTAAATGGAATTTGTCCCCGAAGGCCAACAGCAAGCCGGCGGCCGGGAGGAGCGAAATCGGCAGCATTAAGGCGCGGCCGATCATCGACAGTTTTGATAATGATTTTATGAACCCTGACCACAGACTCATGCTGATTACCCCGAATAGATATTATTGGCGATGATATGTTAAGTAGAACGTTCTACTAGAACGTTCTACTTAATGTGGATCAAGGTTGACGTTGCTGCAATAGTAATCGGCGTGCCAAGGGGGGAGATGTGCGATTTTTTGAACTACTTCAAATTACGTTGTGGACAAAATCTGAAAACAACGCCAGGGCGCGCCTGGCCTGACGCCAGATGAACTTTTTTCACTTTGACTGAAAATTCCTCACTGTTTACGCAGATTTTTCTATTGACGCCCGCCCGCTTTTCCGTCATTTTTACATCTGGACGTCTAAACGTATAGAAGTTCGCAACACGACTGATAAATATAATGCGATTGATGAGGTAAGGTATGAGCTTTTTTCACGCCAATCAGCGGGAAGCCCTGAATCAGAGCCTGGCGGAAGTCCAGGGCCAGATTAATGTGTCCTTTGAATTCTTTCCGCCGCGTACCAGTGAAATGGAGCAAACCCTGTGGAAATCCATCGATCGCTTAAGCAGCCTGAAGCCAAAGTTTGTTTCCGTCACCTACGGGGCAAACTCCGGCGAGCGCGACCGCACCCACAGCATTATTAAAGGCATTAAAGACCGCACCGGTCTGGAAGCGGCGCCGCACCTGACCTGTATCGACGCCAGCCGCGATGAACTGCGCGCGATTGCCCAGGATTACTGGAACAACGGTATTCGCCATATCGTCGCGCTGCGCGGCGACCTGCCGCCGGGTAGCGGCAAGCCGGAGATGTACGCCGCCGATCTGGTCACGCTGCTGAAAGAAGTGGGTGACTTCGACATTTCCGTCGCTGCCTATCCGGAAGTCCATCCGGAAGCCAAAAGCGCGCAGGCCGATCTGTTAAACCTGAAACGTAAAGTAGAAGCCGGCGCTAATCGCGCGATCACTCAGTTCTTTTTTGATGTCGAAAGCTACCTGCGTTTCCGTGACCGCTGCGTCTCCGCCGGTATCGACGTGGAAATTATTCCGGGCATTCTGCCGGTCTCTAACTTCAAGCAGGCGAAGAAATTTGCCGATATGACGAACGTGCGTATTCCGACCTGGATGTCGAAAATGTTCGAAGGACTGGATAACGATGCCGAAACGCGCCAGCTGGTAGGGGCGAATATCGCCATGGACATGGTGAAAATTTTAAGCCGCGAAGGAGTGAAAGATTTCCACTTCTACACCCTGAATCGCGCCGAAATGAGCTATGCCATTTGCCATACTCTGGGCGTGCGTCCGGCGTAATCTCCTGCTTTACCTCTTGTTTCATCCTTCCCGGGGCGGCGAACTGCAATTCGCCGCCCTCTTTTTTAGCACGAAAAGTGCGCTCTGCCTTTAAGCAACCTGCCGCCAAAGCGAGTATAGTGCCCGCAAAAATAATGACGGTGGAGAAGTTATGACGGTTGCAAGGAACAGCAATCTCCTGGCCGGTTGCGGCCTCGTCCTGCTGACGCTTATCTGGAGCTACAGCTGGATTGCGATGAAGCAGGTAACGCTCTATATCGGAGCCTTCGATTTTACCGCACTGCGCTGCATCTTCGGCGCGATTGTGCTGATGGCGGTGCTGGCGCTGCGCGGGCGCGGCATGCGGCCGACGCCGTTTGGCTATACCCTGGCGATTGCGCTGCTGCAAACCTGCGGCATGGTCGGCCTGGCGCAGTGGGCGCTGATGAGCGGCGGCGCCGGTAAAGTCGCTATTCTCAGCTACACCATGCCATTCTGGGTGGTGATCATGGCGGCGCTGTTTTTAGGCGAGCGCATGCGGCGGCTGCAGTATGCCGCTATCGTACTGGCGGCGTGCGGTCTACTGCTGGTGCTGCAGCCGTGGCAGTTGGATTTCTCCTCGATGAAAAGCGCGCTGCTGGCGATCCTCTCCGGCATCAGTTGGGGAGCGAGCGCCATTGTCGCTAAACGCATGTATCGGCGCTATCCGCGCCTCGATTTACTATCATTAACCGCCTGGCAGATGCTATATGCCGCGCTGGTGATGAGCGTAGTGGCGTGGCTGGTGCCGCAGCGCAGCATTGACTGGCAGCCTGGGGTTTTTTGGGCGCTTGGCTATAGCGCGATCCTGGCTACGGCGGTGGCCTGGAGCCTGTGGCTGTATGTCCTGCGTAACCTGCCTGCCAGCGTCGCCGGCCTGAGTACGCTGGCGGTACCGGTCTGCGGCGTGCTGTTTTCCTGGTGGCTGCTGGGTGAAAATCCGGGGCTGGTGGAAGGCGCCGGCATTGTGCTGATTGTCGCTGCGCTGGCGATTATCAGCCTTAAAAAGCGCCACGCTCAGGGGCAATCTGTTGAGCGGCCGGCGACGGCGGCAAAGTAATCATTCAATGTGGCCGCAGGGCGCGGCCACATTGTCTATTAATTTTATCCCTTGATGTGGTACAGCGGTTCACCCGCTTTCACCTGACCCTGCGCTTTGATTTCCAGCTGCGCGAACTCCTCTATATTGCTGCAGAGCACCGGGCTTACCATCGAACGCACGTTAGCTTCGAGGTACACGAGATCCATTTCGAGAATCGGCTGACCTGCGACAACGGTAGCGCCTTCTTCCGCCAGCCGGGTAAAGCCCTGACCCGCCAGCGCAACGGTATCAATCCCCATATGCACCACGATCTCAGCGCCATCTTCGGTTTCAAGACAGAAGGCATGATTAGTGTTGAAAATCTTGATGAGAGTACCCGCCGCGGGTGAAACCACAATGTTGCTGGCCGGCAGGATGGCGACACCATCGCCGACGGCGCCGCTGGCAAAAGCTTCATCTGGGACGTGCTTCAGCGCGATCAGCTCACCGCTTACCGGTGCGACGAGCTCGATAACTCGCAATGCATTCGCTGCCTTGCGTGGACTGTTGTGGGCCTGCGCGGCATCGACATGGCCCGCTGTTTTCATGGCGGTGGCGATTTTTTCCGCCACGAAGCCAACGATTATCTGCACGTTGCTGGCGTTGAGGCGAATGACCCCGCTGGCGCCGAGGCGGCGAGCCAGCGCTTCATCGACCAGCGTTGCATCCTTAACGCCAAGGCGCAGGCGGGTGATGCAGGCGTCGATATTGGTGAGATTATCGGAACCGCCGATGGCGGCAATGTACTGGCGCGCCAGCGCGCTGATATCCTGCTGTTTTGCGGCGCTCAGGTTTACATCTTCGCCGTCGGCGGCGCTGCCGGCAACGGCCAGCTCGCGGCCCGGCGTCAGCAGGTTGAAGCGGGTGATGGTGAAGCGGAAAACCAGATAATAAATCGCGAAGTACACTAGTCCCATGGGGATAAGCAGATACCAGTGGGTTGCCAGCGGATTGCGTGATGCCAGTACCATATCGACCAGACCGGCGCTGAAGCCGAATCCGGCAATCCAGTGCATGCTGGCGGCGATGAAGACGGAAACGCCGGTTAAAAAGGCGTGGATGACGTACAGCGCCGGGGCCACGAACATGAAGGAAAATTCCAGCGGTTCGGTAATGCCGGTGAAGAAGGCGGCAAACGCGCCAGCCATCATAATCCCCATCACTTTCGCTCTATTTTCCGCGCGGGCGCATTGGTACATGGCCAGCGCCGCGCCCGGCAGACCGAACATCATGACCGGGAAAAAGCCCGCCTGATAACGACCGGTAATACCGACCACCGCTTTGCCAGAGGCGATGGACTGCGCGCCGCCGAGGAAATTAGGGATGTCGTTAATCCCGGCGACGTCGAACCAGAATACCGAGTTCAGGGCGTGATGAAGGCCGACCGGGATGAGCATGCGGTTGAAAAAAGCATAGATCCCCGCGGCTAATGAACCCAGTTTCTGTATATGTTCACCGAAGCTAACTAGTCCGCTAAAGACCACCGGCCAGATGAACATCAGGACAAACGCCACGACAATCATGGTAAATGAAGTGAGGATCGGCACCAGACGACGTCCGCTGAAGAACGACAGCGCTTTCGGTAACTCCGTGCTGCTAAAGCGATTATAGAGTTCAGCCGAAATAATGCCGACCATGATGCCGATAAACTGATTTTTAATCTTCGCAAAGGCCGCAGGCACCTGCTCGATTGGGATCTGTTGGATCATGGCGACAGCTGCTGGCGAACAGAGCGTGGTTAATACCAGAAAGCCGACAAACCCGGCCAGCGCGGCGGCGCCGTCTTTATCTTTCGACATGCCGTAAGCTACCCCGACGGCAAACAGGACGCCCATATTATCGATAATGGCTGAACCGGACTGAATACACAGTGCCGCCAGCGCGTTAGAACTGCCCCAGCCGTTGGGATCGATCCAGTAACCGATGCCCATTAAAATGGCGGCGGCAGGTAAAGTGGCGACGGGTACCATCAATGCCCGGCCGACTTTTTGTAGATAACCCAAAATATTCATATGAATTCCCTTAAAATAATAAATCCTGAAGCCGCATGTAATAAAGCGACTGACCTGTATAACGATGGGCAGTGAATTTAATTAGGCTTATTTTTTATTGTGGATTAGTTTTAAAGGATTTCAGGAGGTGTTTAATGTTAGCCAGGTCGCATTTTAATAAATATTAAAAAGGACTTAGGATGTTAATAAATAGAAGAAATGACAAAGTAGCGGTTATTTTTCAATAACCGCCATTGTTAAATGATATGGAGATGAATTAATTAATTTATTGACCAGGCTACCGTACCGCGACAATAGGTTGTATTCACCTGATAATTATCTTCAAGTACAACAATATCGGCATCGTATCCGCGCTGTAATTTCCCTTTTCGACTATCAAAACCTAATAACCGTGCCGGGTTAATGGTGCAGGATTTTAACGCTGCGCTAAACGGCACCATTGCTCTTTCGACCATATTATATAAGCCGCGATTGAGCTGTAGCGTGCTGCCGACCAGGACGCCGTTATCCCGCCGGGTCGCGCCATCATCGCCAAGCACCATCGGTTCGCCGCCGAACATATAGCGCCCCGGAGGACAGCCTTTCGCCTTCATCGAGTCGCTTATCATGATGATGTCATTATCATTTTTGCTACGATAAAGGTGGGCGGCGGCAACCAGGCTGACAAAGATACCGTCGGCAATCACCTCGCCGTACAGGCCGTCAAGATTCAGGGCGGCGCCAAGCAGGCCGGGCTCGCGATTGACATATTTCGCCATGCCGTTATACACGTGGGTGACATTTTTAGCGCCGTTGGCGACCGCCGCCAGCGCCTGCTCGAAAGAAGCATCCGAGTGGCCCATATTGACCGCAATCCCTTTCTGCGCGCAGTAGCGGGTCAGCGCAAACTGATGGTCTTCTTCCGGGGCAAGGGTAATGGCGATAATACGGTCGCGCGCCGCTTGTTCAAAGGCCTGAAACTGGGTGACATCGGCAGGGCGAATCTGTTTTTCCGGCTGCGCCCCGCGATAAAGCTGGCTCAGGAACGGGCCTTCGAGATGGATGCCCAGAATTTCCGCGCCGCTATATCCTTCGTCCATGACGCGGGAAATATTGTCCAGCGCCGCCAGTAGCGTCGCGTTTTCATCGGTAACGGTAGTTGGGCAAAAGGCGGTGACGCCTTCTTCCGGTAGGCGTGAGGCCCAACGGCGTAGCCCCTGCGGATCATTTTCGTTGGTGTCGTAATCCCAGGCGCCGTGCGCATGGCTATCGATAAGGCCGGGAATAATACGCCGTGCCCCGTAATCCTTATCCACGCGGGAGCTAAGCCCGGGAGTGATAGCGCTGATAAGTCCATCCTCAATGGTTATTTGCGCCGGATAAAAACCACCGGCCAGCCACACTCTTTCGCTCTGGATTATCATATGCTCACCTTTAGGCGCTGATAAGCGATGCCGCTTCACGGTCGCAAATGATGGTGACGTCCGCGTGCATCAATAGGAAGGAGGCAGGGAATTGCGGATCGATGCGCGTGCACTGGTGCAACTGCTTGATAACTTCGGCTTTTGATTGACCGTTAGCAATCAGCACAATCTTTTTGCTGCGCAAGATGGTCCCCATACCTAAAGTGATGGCCTGCCGGGGAACATCATCCTGGCTGGCGAAGAAGCGGGCATTCGCCGCAATGGTCTCTTCGTTAAGGTCGATGATATGGCATACCGGGCTATGGGTAGTATGGGGTTCATTGAAACCAATATGGCCATCGTGGCCAATGCCGAGAACGGTAATATCAAAATCGCCATGGCTTTGAATCAGACGTTCGTAGCGAACGCATTCGGCGTGCAGGTCGGGAGCCAGAATATCCGGTACAAAGGTATTTTCGTCAGCAATGTTGGCATGTTGATAGAAGTGCTGTTGCAGGAAATAATAATAACTTTGCGGATCGTTTTTGGCCAGCGGGATATATTCGTCGATATTAAACGAGAGGGCGCAGGAGAAATCGGCTTCGCCATCTTTCGCCATTCGACTCATTTCAGCCAGGAGGCCGACCGGAGTTCCGCCAGTCGGTAAGGCCATCACTAAATCCGGCTTTTTATTCAGCACCTGAGCAATATGTTCTGCCGCCTGAGCGCTCATTTTTTCGTAGGTGTCGGTAATAATAAAGTTCAACATGTTAATCCTTAACCGCCAATGGTGGCTTTTAGTCCAATATCTTCAGCGTATTGTTTAATTTGTTCCGTGACTTCGCGTTGGCATGCCGGGATGTTGTGCAGAAAATAGGGCATACCAAGCTTTTGATATTTACCGATGCCATAAATATGGTATTCGAGAATATCAACCTGTAAAACCGCCGGACCGAGTTTACGAATAAAGTCGAGACGCTGGCGAATATCCTCAGGATCGTCGTTACGTGTCGGCACGATCACCATTCGCGCGAGGATCGGCTTGCCCATAGCGGCGATCGCTTTGGCATTATCGAGGATCCGCCGATTGTCTACGCCGGTACAGGCAAGATGAGTCTCGGGGTTGAAAGCTTTAAAGTCGTAAGAGACCAGATCGACCGTTTCAATCAGCGGGCGCAGCTTTTCCCAGCGGATATTGCCTGCAGTATCGAGACATACGTGTACGCCCTGCGCTTTCAATATTTGCGCTGTTTCTTTGACGAACTCCGCCTGCAGCGCCGGCTCGCCGCCGGAAAAGGTCACGCCGCCTGCGCTTGAGTCGTAAAATGTTTTGTCGCGCAGTAGTAATTCCGCCAACTCGTGCGAGGTCATCTCTTTAGCGACTTTTTCATAGCCGTCGTAGGGACAGAGATCGACCATATCCAGCAAATTGTTGCAATTTCTACGGTCTATATTGACGCCATTGCCCGGTTCAGCAAGGGTAATGGCGTGGTTGTTCGCCGCCTGTACGCAGGTACCGCACTGGCGGCAGCGTTCTTTAAACCAGAAAACGTTGTGGCCTGGCCCGATGGTTTCCGGATTCGCGCACCACTGGCAGCGCAGGTTGCACTGTTGCATAAAGACGGTGCTGCGTATTCCTGGGCCATCTTTGGTGGAATAACGTTGAATTCGGGAAATCAGGCCAGTTCTCATCGCGTTTCCTCTCTTACCAGCTCAGTTCGGTGCGCGCGATAATCGCATCCTGCGCTTCCGGCATCAGCGTTGAGAACAGCGCGCAATACCCGGCAACGCGCACCATCAGATTCGGGTAATCCTGCGGATTCGCCTTTGCGGCGCGCAGAATATTGGAATCAATGATGTTGAACTGGTTATGGAAGATGTTTTTCTCACGGCTGGCTTCCATAAAGGCGGTAAATTTCTCCAGATTATCATCGCCTTCCAGCGCGCTTGGCGTGAACTTCATGTTCAGCAACTGGCCGCCGGCGATTTTCTGGTTCGGCAGTTTCGCAACCGAGTTAATGACCGCCGTCGGGCCTTCTTTATCCGCGCCGAGGCACGGAGAGGCGCCTTCGTTCAGCGGTAGTGTTGCCAGGCGACCATCCGGCGTGGCGCCGACGTCAAAACCATTCGGCACGTATGAAGTAATATTAGAGGTCGACATGGTATAGCCGCAGCCTTTCGGCCCCTTACCATAGCGATCGGTTTTGTATTTCGGCAGCAGTTTGAGATAGGACTCGAATACATCGGCGACGATATGATCGACATAGTCGATATCGTTACCAAACTTCGGCGCATTGCGGCACAGTTTGCGCACGCGCGCGCCTTCCAGACCTGCAAAGTTGCTATCCATGGCGTCGCGCAGCTGTTGAAGCGTCAGGACCTTATCGTCGAAGACCAGCTTTTTCACTGCCGCCAGGCTGTCGCCGACTACGGAAGGGCCGATGTTGGAGGAACTCACGAAATCATATTCCGCGCCGCCGTTTTTCAACGTCTTACCGCGTTCAAGTGAACAGTTAATCGTGGCGGAGGCAAAGGCATCGGCATCGTGATATTTCAGCGCCCGGTCGCAGACCAGATCGCAATCTACCGCCAGATCGGAGTAAAACTCCAGTAGCTGGTTCCATGCCGCCCATACTTCATCATAAGACTGATAGTTTATCTCGCGGCCTTCTTTACCGTTGATTTTAACTAACTGCACGCCGGTTGCCGGATCGCAGCCGTTGTTCATCACCAGCTCAAGGATTTTGCCAAAGTTCACGTAGGTCATGCCGGTGGCGCGATGCCCCCAGCGGCCTGGGATCGCGGTTTCTACGCAACCCATTGAAGCGTATTCGCGGGCGACTTCTTCCGTCAGGCCCAGCGTCATCATGGCAGGGATAACCACTTCGTCGCAGAAGATCGACGGCATACCGAAGCCTTTACGAATGAGCTTTGCAGAATCCTGCATCAGCGAATGCGGGGTATCTTTTGAGAAACGAACGCTGAGGTTTGGTTCCGGCAGGCCGGTTAGCGCCATAGCTTCCAGCGAAAGATAGGAAAGATCGTTAGTGCCGTCACTGCCGTCAGGCTTCATGCCGCCAACCATCAGGTTGGAGTAAAGCGGATAGCCCCCGCTGTACTGAGTATGACCCCACGGGCGCACTTTATTCAGGCTGTTAGTCATGATGAAGAAGTGGGTCAGGATCTCCAGCGCTTTCTCTTTGCTGATCTTCCCGGCTTTGACATCGGCTTCGTAATACGGCCAGACGTACTGGTCGAAGCGGCCAAAGGAGAAAGAGTGGCCGTTGCTTTCAATCATCATCAGCAAATGGGTAAGGTAGACGGTTTCCACGGCTTCATAGAAGCTACGGGCTTTCCCTTCCATCAGATGGGCGAACATGTCGCTCATCGCCAGCAGTTCGTCGCGGCGTTTGGCATCGGAAACTCTCGCCGCTTCGGTTTTAGCAAGCGCGGAGAAGCGCTTGCAGTATTTCAGCGCGGCTTCCATGGTAATAATAACCGCCTGATAGAAATCTTTTTGCTCGTCGGTCAGGTTGTCGTCATTTTCCAGGTGCTGTTTGGCGATATCGCGCATACCGCCATAGCCAACTTCCAGTACGAAATCGTGGTTCGGAATGATATGGCCGTCGCCGGACATGCTGATGCCGCCGCGGTGCAGCACGCCCTGTTTTTCCGCGAGGCGGTTAATTTGCGGCAAGTTGGCAAGCACTTCATCCTGGTGGGTTTTTCCCTGCCAGTAATCCTGCAGGGCGCGCAGACGGGCCTTAGTGGACTCGGAAACGCGGAAACTATCACCGGAACGCTTATCAAATTCGTCCAGTTCATCGATAACCCAGTTAAAGGAGAATTCCGGGAACACCGGAGCGGCAAAATTGGCGCTCGCCTGGTTGCCGACAATCAGCATATCCGGTTCGATATAGATGGTCATTTTCTCCAGAATATCGGCTAACGCCAAAGCCCGGCGAATCACGATGGACTGGCCTTCGGAGCGTTTAAACGACTCGGTGATGATCTCTGCTCGTTCCGGACACAGCGTCGCTACGCGATGGAACATCTGATCCTGTTTTTTAGCGATACGCGCGAAGTCGCAATCGTCGTTGGTAGGTTTGAAGCTCAGTAATCCGTTCATAAAGACCTCAATTCTGGAGGGGGTATCGCTATTCCACGCCTGAGGTGTTCTTTTGTCAATTCATTTATGATCTTTTGTGTTCTATTTATCATTAATAAATCTAAAAAGAACATTTAGAAAAAACGGAAAAGAACAAACGCCCGTTGCCGGGCGTGAGGTTACGCTGCGCTGTCGGCCAACAGCAGCTCGGTTTTTTGCGCAGTCAGCAGGGAGAGGATGTCGGCAGGGAGGCCATCCTGACTAATAACGATGTCAAAATCGTCCAGTCGGGCATGCCCGGCAAGGAAAGTTTGCTCGAATTTACTTTTATCGGCGAGAAGGATTTTTTGTCGTCCGGCGCGTAACAGCGCCCGCTTGACGTGGGCATCGGTCATTTTAGGGACCGTTAGCTCGCCATGCTGGTTAATACCCTGGGTGCTGATAAAGACCTTATCGGCATGAATGGTGCTGAAAAACTCCGCGGTACTGAAAGAGATCATCCCCTGGGTATCATCTTCATATTCCCCCGGGGCGACGATTAGCTTGATGTTTTTTCGCCCCTTTAGCAGATTCACTACCGGTACTGAGTTAGTGATCACCATAATTTTTTTATCGAAAATAGATTGCGCCAGCGCCAGCAGCGTGGTCCCGCAGTCGATGATGATCGTGTCGCCGTCTTCAACCAGTTCTGCCGCTTTACGGCCAATCAGGTGTTTATCGTCAACCATCTGCACGGATTTAAGCTGGAAGCTTGGCTCGACGCTGGCGCCGCTGGTCAGATAGGCGCCGCCGTAGGTCGTTTTGACGATTCCCTGTTTTTCAAAGAATGACAGATCCCGACGGATAGTCATTTTGGTGACGCCGAATTTCTCGGCCAGTTCGTTCACAACGACTTTTTTGTCCTGCTGCAGAATGGCGTAAATGCTCATTCTTCTATCTGATGATTGCATAACAACGGTTCGCCCAAAGGAAAAACGCACTATAAAACACATCCAGCGTGCGGGCAATTGGCGATAAAAGGAACATGAAAGAACACGCCCGGCAAACGCCGGGCGTAAAGGGAAAGGTTATTCCCACTCTTGCAGGAAACGCTGACCGTATTGGTCGGCCACCAGCAGCGCGGCGTAAACCTGATCGGCGCAGGCGCCGCCCGGCATATTGTGGATGGTTTCGCCTTCGGCGCAGGCGGCTTCCGCGACCGTGCGCATTTTAGCCGGGATGTCGCCTTTAATATCGAGCTGCGCCAGCGTGATGGGCAGGCCGACGCTGTGACAAAGCGCCGCCGCGGTCTCAATCTCTTCCACCGGCGCGTTTTCCAGCACCAGCTGCGTCAGCGTACCAAATGCGACTTTCTCGCCGTGGTAGAAGTGATGGGCGTCCGGGATGGCGGTCAGGCCGTTGTGAATCGCGTGCGCCGCCGCCAGCCCGCCACTCTCAAAGCCGACGCCGCTCAGGTAGGTGTTGGCTTCGATCACCCGTTCAAGCGCTGGAGTGACCACATGCTGCTCGGCGGCAAGCATCGCCTTTTCGCCTTCTTCAACTAGCGTGTTGTAGCAGAGTTCCGCTAACGCCAGCGCCGCCTGTGTGCACTTACCGCCCGCCATAGTGGTCGCGCCGCTGCGCGAGCAGGCGCGGGCTTCAAACCAGGTCGCCAGCGCATCGCCAATCCCGGCGGCCAGCAGGCGTGCTGGCGCGGCCGCGACGATCTGCGTATCAACAACCACCATGTTCGGGTTGTGCGGCAGCATCAGATAGCTTTCGAATTCGCCATCATCGGTATAGATAACAGACAACGCGCTGCACGGCGCATCGGTGGAGGCGATAGTTGGGGCTACTACTACCGGCAGATGCATATAGTGAGCCAGCGCTTTCGCGGTATCCAGCGTCTTGCCGCCGCCGATGCCGAGCACCGCATGGCATTGGGCGCTGCTGGCGATATCGCGCAGGCGGTTGATTTCATTTTGCGAACATTCACCGCCGAACGGGGCGATTTCGGCCACCAGACCAGCGCCGCTCAGGCTGGTACGCAGCTGCTCTTCGGCAAAGCCGAGAACGAACTTGTCGCCGATGATTAGCCAGCGTTCAGCCAGCGGTTTGAGATATTCGCCGAGGCGCTTGATGGCGCCAGCGCCCTGGATGTATTTACCGGGTGATTGAATAATGCGATCCATTTCGATTCCTCCTCGATGACCGTGCAAGCCGCCTGTTGGCGGCCGACGATCGGATTACAGGTTCAACGTGCCAAATGCGTTATTCCAGTCCTGCTCGAACTTCTCTATGGCTGACTCTACCGCAGGGGTGCCGAGCATTTGTTGCGCTACGTCTAAGGGGAGGGTGATAGCTTCGCAGCCGGCTAACAGGCAATCCAGCGCCTGGCGCGGGGTTTTGAAGCTCGCGGTCAGGACTTTGCTTTCCGGGGCGTGCATTTCCAGCAGGGATTGCAGTTCTTGCACCATGCGAATACCGTCACCGCCCTGGGCGTCGACGCGGTTGACGTACGGCGCGACGTATTTCGCGCCGGCCAGCGCCGCGAGCAGCCCCTGGGAAGCGCTATAGACCGCGGTGCCAAGCGTAGGGATGCCTTCTTTTTTTAGCACTTTGATGGCGGCGAGGCCTTCGGCGGTCACCGGGATCTTAACCACGATTCCTGGTACGGCGTTACTCAGGCGTTTGGCTTCAGCCACCATACCTTGCGCATCGCGACTCATGGTCTGCGCGAACAGAATACCTTCCGGGCCAACGGCTTTTTGCAGGCGCGGCAGAACGTCCCAAACCGGGGTTTTGCCGGCGGCGATGATGCTCGGGTTGGTGGTGACGCCAGCCAGCGGATAAATGCGGGCCAGACGTTCAACTTCAGCGACGTTCGCGGTGTCCAGATAGAGTTCCATAACCATTCCTCGATGTGTAATTCAATGATGTTGAGGTAAGGATACGGCTTCCGTTTGCCTGCCCGCCAGATGACAAATTTGCCAAAAACTGGATAAATGTACGCATTACGGTTAAGAGTGATTTAGATCACGTTTGTCCGTGTGATAGTGCCTCCAGGCTGAAATAGCCTGCAGGTAGAAATCAGTAACTTACAAAAATCTAGTTTTACGGCGCAGAGGGGTTTTCCGTCAGCTGGCTATGGTACTGGCGGCGATACTCGGAAGGTGAACGTTCAGTATTCTTGCGAAACAGGCGGCAGAAGTAATTGCTGTCGGCGAAGCCGCAGGCGTGGGCGATATCTTTTACCTTCATATCATGACCCTTCAGCAGCATGCGCGCCTGTTCGAGACGGATATGATTGAGGTATTCGTTAAAGCCCATAGGTCCGCACTTCTGAAACAGATGCGAGAGATAGTTGGGAGAGAGATAAAACGCCTGTGCTACGGATTCCCGGCTCAGCGGCTCGGCGAAATGAATATCGATATATTGGCGGATCGCCTCGAATAGCGCCTGGCTGCGCGATGAGGTTTGCGCCTGGCTACCCAGTAGATCGGTACAGTGGCTGAGTAGGCTAATGACGATGCAGCGGGCGGTTTGCTGCTCCTGCGGCTGCATGCGTATTTCATTTAGCGCCTGTAGCAGAAATGAACCCACGCGCGGCCCGCGGCGCGGTACCTGAATCTTCTGGACCAGGGTTAGCGCTTCTCCGTTCCAGCGCTGCAGCGAAAATTCCAGCTGCTGTTTGCCGAATAAGATGCTTAGCAGCAGGCATGGGGTCTGCCATCGCGGCCAGTTCCAGCTATCGCTCGCAATATAGAGTACGTCACGCGCCTGCAGCGGCGCGGCGTTATCGCCGAGGGCGAGATCGTACAACTGCCCCTCAATGACGATATTCAGACGTGGAAAATCAACCTTGATCGCGGCGTCGGCTGGCGGGCGTGATTCTCCGGCAAAATGCACTTCCGCAATGCAGGTTTGTTTTTTCACTAATGAATCAATGAGCTGATTGATGCTGTTATCCATCTTTACCCCGCCAAAACGCCACGCATTTCATCATACCGGACATTTTTCCAGCGGTAAAAGTACGAACTCATCGTTATTGCTTCTCGGTTAAGATATGTTATATCGTAACATTTTGTCGCAATCGATATTTAACTCAGGAGAGAGTAATGACCCGAAAGATCCCCATGCTCGCGTTTGGTTTCGGCATAGCGCTTGCCGGCGCTCAGGCTTTTGCCCACGGTAATCATAGTCATGGCCCGGCGTTAACTGAAACAGAACGCCAGGCCAGCGAAGGCATTTTTGCCGATAAAGATGTGAAGGATCGCGCGTTGAGCGATTGGGATGGCGTCTGGCAGTCAGTCTATCCGTATCTGCTGAATGGCGACCTTGATCCGGTGCTGGAGCAGAAGGCGAAAAAGCCCGGCGCCATGAGCGTGGAAGAGTATCGCGCCTATTACAAGAAAGGTTACGCCACCGATGTGGAGCAGATTGGCATCGAAGATGGGGTGATAGAGTTCCACGTCGGCAAGACCGTTAATAGCTGCAAATATACCTACTCAGGCTACAAAATTCTGCAATACGCCTCCGGCAAGAAGGGGGTTCGTTACCTGTTTGAGTGCCAACAGGGCGATGGTAACGCGCCGAAATTCGTCCAATTCAGCGACCACATTATTAGCCCGCGTAAATCACAGCATTTCCATATATTTATGGGCAATGAATCTCAGGAAGCCTTGCTGAAAGAGATGGATAACTGGCCGACCTATTATCCTTATGCGCTGCATAAAGAGCAGATCGTCGATGAGATGTTGCATCACTAAAATGAGAGGGAAAATCCCCCGGCCGGGCGGCCGGGGGAAACGGTGACTAGCCGGTATTACGCATCCCTGCCGCGACGCCGGCAATGGTGACCATCAGCGCTTGCTCAACGCGCGCATCCGGTTCTTCGCCTGCTTCTTCGGCCTGGCGCGAACGGTGCAACAGTTCGGCCTGCAGGACGTTAAGCGGGTCGGTATAGATGTTACGCAACTGGATGGATTCGGCGATCCACGGCAGGTCGGCCATCAGGTGGGAGTCATTAGCGATAGCCAGCACCACTTTGATATCGGCGGTTAACAGCTGACGTAGCTCTTCGCCTAGCTTCCACAGTTCCGGTTTCACCAGCCGCTGATCGTAGTACTCCGCCAGCCACAGGTCGGCTTTTGAGTAGACCATCTCCAGCATTCCGAGACGGGTCGAGAAGAATGGCCAATCGCGGCACATGCTTTCCAGCTCGCTTTGCTTACCGCCCTCGACCACTTTCTGCAGCGCGGCGCCGGCGCCCAGCCAGGCCGGCAGCATCAGGCGGTTCTGGGTCCAGGCGAAGATCCACGGGATGGCGCGCAGTGACTCGACGCCGCCGGTCGGGCGACGCTTCGCCGGGCGCGAGCCAAGCGGCAGTTTGCCCAGTTCTTGTTCCGGGGTCGCGGAGCGGAAATAAGGGACGAAGTCTTTGTTTTCCCGCACGTAGCCGCGGTACATCTTGCAGGAGACATCGGACAGCTCGGCCATGATTTCGCGCCACTGCGGTTTTGGTTCCGGCGGCGGAAGCAGGTTGGCTTCCAGAATCGCGCTGGTGTACAACGACAGGCTGCTGATGGTCACTTCCGGCAGGCCGTACTTAAAGCGGATCATCTCGCCCTGTTCGGTGACGCGCAGGCCGCCTTTCAGGCTGCCCGGCGGCTGCGAGAGCAGCGCCGCGTGGGCCGGCGCGCCGCCGCGACCGATGGAGCCGCCGCGACCGTGGAACAGCGTCAGTTCAATACCGGCTTTTTCGCAGGTTTTGATCAGCGCGTCCTGGGCCTGGTACTGGGCCCAGGAGGCGGCCATGACGCCAGCATCTTTGGCCGAGTCGGAATAACCGATCATGACCATCTGTTTGCCCTGAATAAAGCCGCGATACCAGTCAATATTCAGCAACTGAGTCATGACGTCGTTGGCGTTGTTCAGGTCGTCCAGCGTTTCAAACAGCGGCGCAACCGGCAGCGCGAAGCCGATACCGGCTTCTTTTAACAGCAAATGAACCGCCAGCACGTCGGACGGCGTTTTGGCCATTGAGATCACATAAGCAGCGATCGATCCACGCGGCGCTTCGGCGATCACTTTGCAGGTGTCGAGAACTTCGCGGGTCTCTTCGCTCGGCTCCCACTGACGCGGCAGCAGCGGGCGTTTGGAGTTCAGTTCACGGATCAGGAAGGCCTGCTTGTCGGCTTCCGACCAGCTTTCATAATCGCCGATCCCGAGGTAGCGGGTCATTTCGCCCAGCGCTTCGGTGTGGCGGGTGCTTTCCTGACGAATATCGATACGCACCAGGGGTACGCCGAAAGATTTCACCCGGCGCAGGGTATCAAGCAGTTCGCCGTTGGCGATGATGCCCATGCCGCAGGCCTGGAGCGATTTATAGCAGGCATACAGCGGTTCCCACAGCTGTTCGTTTTGCGTGATAAGCCCTGCCGGTTTCGGCAGTTTTTGCCCTTTCAGGCGAGCTTCCAGCCAGGCCTGGGTCTCCATCAACTGACTACGCAGCTTTTTCATCAGATAACGATACGGCTCTTGCGCGCCTTCCGCGCCGGCCAAATCGCGGAGCTCGTCGGTGCATTCGACCATCGACAGCTCAGAGATAAGCACCTGGATATCTTTCAGGAACAGATCGGTCGCTTTCCAGCGGCTGAGCAGCAGCACGTGGCGGGTGATATCGGCGGTGACGTTCGGGTTGCCGTCACGGTCGCCGCCCATCCAGGAGGTGAAGCGTACCGGGACGAAATCAACCGGTAGCTGGTAGCCGAGGTTGGCTTCCAGCTGTTCGTTCAGCTCGCGCAGATAGTTCGGCACGCCTTCCCACAGGCTGTTTTCAACTACCGCGAAACCCCATTTGGCTTCATCGACCGGAGAAGGACGGTACTTACGAATTTCATCGGTATGCCAGGACTGGGCGATCAGCTGGCGCAGGCGGCGCATCAGCTGATTGTGCTCGTAGTCGGCGATATCTTTGTTATCCAACTGCTTAAGGCAGTTGTTGACTTCCACCATTTTATGGATCAGCGTCCGGCGGGTGATCTCGGTCGGGTGAGCGGTTAACACCAGCTCCAGCGACAGGGATTCCACCGCTTTTTTAATGGTGTCTTCGTTGAGATTGGGTTGGTCTTTGAGTTTTCTCAGGGTACGAGCAATAACTTCCGGATTGCTGGCGGCTTCGCCGTTGGGCGAAATGCTGTGATATTGCTCGGCGGTATTAGCCAGATTCAAAAACTGGCTAAAGGCGCGCGCTACCGGCAGCAGCTCGTCGTTGGACAAGTTTTGCAGCGTGGTAAGCAGCTCCTGGCGATTGGCCTCATTGCCCGCGCGAGAAGATTTGGACAACTTACGGATAGTTTCGACTCGATCAAGAATGTTTTCTCCTAGCGCATCCTTGATGGTGTCGCCCAGCACCTTACCGAGCATACTGACATTACTACGCAAAGCGGAATATTGTTCGTTCATGTTACCCCAGACACCCCATCTCATTTTATTTTGTTATATCCGGCGCTCCGTGATTTGAGCAGTGGATAAGCAACCCGTCTTTTATAAAGCCACGTAAATACCCCCGCGTCAATTGCTGCGAAATCGCTTCAGCAAACGAATAAATAGCGATAATTTGCGAAAGTTAACTCAGCGGTCGGCGGATAAGCATTACTTATGGAAGTGTGACGATCGTCACTCTCCCGCCTCCGGACGCGAAGGCGGGAAAATAGCAGCGATTAATGCCAGCAGAAGTGATGGACAACCTGGGTGATGAGCTCGCGCGTCGGCTTAATAAACCGCGTCTCCAGATATTCATCCGGCTGGTGGGCCTGGTTGATGGAGCCCGGACCTAACACCAGCGTAGGACACAGCGTCTGGATAAACGGCGCTTCGGTGCAGTAGTTCACCACTTCGGTCTGCGCGCCGAGCAGTTTTTCAACCACTTCTACCAGCTTGTGGTCCGGAGGGCATTCATAGCCAGGGATCGGTGGATGCAGCTCAGAGACCGTCAGACGCCCCGGCCAGCGTTCGCTCACCGGCGCCAGCGCTTCATCCAGCAGGCCGTTCAGGTCGTTAAGCGTCATACCCGGCAATGGACGAATATCCATGTGCAGCTCGCAGCAGGCGCAGATGCGGTTGGATGCATCGCCGCCGTGAATAGCGCCCAGGTTGAGCGTCGGATAAGGCACGGTGAAGGCGGCGTAGTGGTAACGCTCTTTTAAGTCATCGCGCAGTTGCATGATGCGGCCAATCGCATCGTGCATCAGTTCGATAGCGTTCACGCCGCGCGCCGGGTCGCTGGAGTGGCCGGACTGGCCCAGTACGCGTACCGCTGTTGAAATGTGGCCTTTATGCGCCCGTACCGGCTGCAGCGAGGTCGGCTCGCCGATGATCGCGCAATCCGGGCGCAGCTGTGTGGTTTCGGCGAAGTAGCGCGCGCCCGCCATGCTGGTTTCTTCGTCAGCGGTAGCCAGTATATACAGCGGTTTTTTCAATTTACTGACGTCAACGTCGCGCAGGGCATCGAGGATAAACGCGAAGAAGCCTTTCATATCGGCGGTGCCGAGCCCGTAGAGTTTGTTGTCGTGCTCGGTAAGGGTAAACGGGTCGCGAGTCCAGCGGCCATCGTCGAAAGGCACGGTATCGGTATGCCCGGCGAGCAGCAGGCCGCCAGCGCCGTGGCCGGTACTGGCCAACATATTGAATTTATTACGCGTCTCAGGTACCGGCTGGATCTCGACGTTAAAGCCCAGATCGCGGAACCAGCCGCCGAGTAAATTGATTAAAGACTCATTGCTTTGATCCAGCGCTTCTTCGGTCGCGCTGATGGAAGGTGTGGCGATCAATGCGCGGTAAATCTCGATAAAGGGCGGTAAATTGTTTTTCATTGTTGACACACCTCTGGTCATGATAGTATCAATATTCATGCAGTATTTGTGAATAAAAATACAATATCGTTGAGCGCAATAAAACCCATCGAATGTAAGGAGATGCTCTTCCAATGCTAAATACGCTGATCGTGGGAGCTAGCGGCTATGCCGGCGCAGAGCTGGTGGCCTATGTAAATCGCCACCCTCATATGAACATAACCGCTTTGACCGTCTCCGCGCAAAGTAATGATGCTGGAAAGTTCATTTCCGATATACATCCGCAGCTGAAAGGTATTGTCGACCTGCCGCTGCAGGCGATGTCTGATATCAGCGAATTTAGCGCTGGCGCGGATGTGGTGTTCCTCGCGACCGCGCATGAAGTTAGCCACGATCTGGCGCCGCAGTTTTTGGCCGCGGGCTGCGTGGTGTTCGATTTGTCCGGCGCGTTTCGCGTCAACGATGGCGCGTTCTACGAAAAATACTACGGTTTCACTCATCGGCATCCGGACCTGCTCAAACAGGCGGTATACGGCCTGGCGGAGTGGAACGTCGAAGCATTGAAAGAGGCGAATTTGATCGCGGTGCCTGGCTGCTACCCGACGGCGGCGCAGCTGTCGTTAAAACCGCTGATCGATGCCGGTCTGCTGGATCTGAAGCAGTGGCCGGTGATCAACGCCACCAGCGGCGTCAGCGGCGCCGGTCGTAAGGCGGCGATGAGCAATAGCTTCTGTGAAGTCAGCCTGCAGCCGTACGGCGTTTTCAATCATCGCCATCATCCAGAAATTGCCACCCATCTGGGCGCAGAGGTGATCTTCACTCCCCATTTGGGCAATTTTAAACGCGGTATTCTTGAAACCATTACCTGTCGCCTGAAGCCGGGCGTCGGTAAAGAGCAGGTTGCAGAGGTCTTCCAGCAGGCCTATGCCAATAAGCCGTTGGTCCGTTTATACGATAAAGGCGTACCGGCGCTGAAAAATGTGGTTGGGCTGCCATTCTGTGATATCGGTTTTGCCGTCCAGGATGAACATATTATCGTCGTGGCCGCAGAAGATAACCTGCTGAAAGGCGCGGCAGCGCAGGCCGTGCAGTGCGCTAACATTCGTTTCGGCTTCGCTGAGACGCAGTCTTTAATTTAAGGTGTGATGATGAACAATCCATTGATTATCAAACTTGGCGGCGTGTTGTTGGATAGCGAAGAAGCGCTGGAACGTCTGTTTACCGCGCTGGTGCACTACCGCGAAACACACCAGCGTCCGCTGGTTATCGTCCACGGCGGCGGCTGCGTGGTGGATGAGCTGATGAAACAGCTTAATCTGCCGGTGAAAAAGAAAAATGGCCTGCGCGTAACGCCTGCCGATCAGATTGACATCATTACCGGCGCGCTGGCGGGAACCGCCAACAAAACGCTGCTGGCATGGGCGAAAAAGCATGGTCTGGCTTCGGTAGGGCTGTTCCTCGGCGATGGCGATAGCGTGAAGGTGACTCAGTTGGATGAAGAACTGGGCCACGTTGGTAAAGCGCAGGCAGGCTCGCCGACGCTTATCAATACGCTGTTGGCGGGCGGCTACCTGCCTGTCGTGAGCTCGATCGGCGTCACCGACCAAGGACAACTGATGAACGTCAACGCCGATCAGGCAGCGACGGCGCTGGCGGCGACGCTGGGCGCGGATCTTATCTTGCTGTCCGATGTTAGCGGCATTCTCGACGGTAAAGGTCAGCGGATTGCGGAAATGACCGCCTCCAGGGCCGAGCAACTGATTGAACAAGGCATTATTACCGACGGCATGATCGTGAAAGTGAACGCGGCGCTGGACGCGGCGCGCGAGCTGGGCCGTCCGGTAGATATCGCCTCCTGGCGCCATGCCGAGCAGCTGCCGGCATTATTTAACGGTACCCCGATCGGTACGCGTATTTTGGCTTAAGATTGAATGCCCGGCGGCGCGTTGCTTGCCGGGGCAACAAGACCGTAGGCCGGGTAAGCGTAGCGCGACCCGGCAGAACTCACGAATTAAGGAAGCATGTTATGGCACTTTGGGGCGGGCGTTTTACACAGGCAGCAGATCAGCGGTTCAAACAATTCAACGACTCTTTACGCTTTGACTATCGTCTGGCGGAACAGGATATCGTGGGATCCGTCGCCTGGTCCAAAGCGCTGGTAACCGTAGGCGTACTGACCGCCGATGAGCAGCTGCAGCTGGAAGAGGCGCTGAACGTCTTGCTGGAAGAGGTACGCGCCAACCCGCAGCAAATCCTTGAAAGCGATGCCGAAGATATCCATAGCTGGGTCGAAGGAAAACTGATCGATAAAGTCGGCCAGTTGGGCAAAAAACTGCATACTGGACGTAGTCGTAATGACCAGGTCGCCACCGATCTCAAGCTGTGGTGCAAAGAGACCGTCACCGAGCTGCTGTCCGCGACCCGCCAACTGCAAAGCGCGCTGGTGGAAACCGCGGGCAACAATCAGGACGCGGTGATGCCGGGTTATACCCATCTGCAGCGCGCCCAGCCGGTGACTTTTGCGCACTGGTGTCTGGCCTACGTTGAAATGCTGGCCCGTGATGAAAGCCGCCTGCAGGATGCGCTCAAGCGCCTTGATGTCAGCCCGCTGGGCTGCGGCGCGCTGGCGGGAACCGCTTATGAAATCGACCGTGAACAGCTGGCCGGTTGGTTGGGTTTCGCATCGGCGACCCGTAACAGCCTCGATAGCGTCTCCGATCGCGATCACGTGCTGGAGCTGCTTTCCGATGCCTCTATCGGCATGGTGCACCTGTCGCGTTTTGCCGAAGATCTGATTTTCTTCAATACCGGCGAAGCGGGTTTTGTTGAATTGTCTGACCGCGTTACTTCCGGCTCGTCGCTGATGCCGCAGAAGAAAAACCCGGATGCGCTGGAACTGATCCGCGGTAAATGCGGCCGCGTGCAGGGCGCGCTGACCGGCATGATGATGACCCTGAAAGGGCTACCGCTGGCCTACAACAAAGATATGCAGGAAGACAAAGAAGGGCTGTTCGATGCGCTGGACACCTGGCTCGACTGCCTGCACATGGCGGCGCTGGTGCTGGACGGTATCCAGGTGAAACGTCCGCGCTGTGCGGAAGCGGCGCAGCAGGGTTACGCCAACGCTACCGAGCTGGCGGATTACCTGGTGGCAAAAGGCGTTCCGTTCCGCGAAGCACACCATATCGTCGGTGAAGCGGTGGTTGAAGCGATTGCTCAGGGCAAAGCGCTGGAAGATTTACCGTTAAGCGACCTGCAAAAGTTCAGCAACGTTATCGGCGATGACGTCTATCCGATCCTGTCGTTGGAGTCCTGCCTTGATAAACGTGCGGCCAAAGGCGGCGTCTCGCCGCAGCAGGTGGCGCAGGCGATTGCCGACGCCAGACAGCGCCTGGTGTAAGAGATTGCACCGGTGTTGAATGAGCCTGGGTACTCCCGGGCTTTTTTACGTAAAAAAAAGCGGACACGAAGTCCGCAAAAGTTCACGTTGGCTTTAGTTGTTCGGGTAGGGAAACTGTGAGGCGACTCAATGATTTTCAGATGTTCTCCTCGTTTCTGTGGTTATTATTGAACAGAAAACTTGATAGGGATAATCGTTCGTTGCTATTCTATCTATCGCCATGGACTATCGTGGCGATGGAGGATGAATAATGAATATTCGCGATCTTGAATACCTGGTAGCGCTGGCTGAGCATCGCCACTTCCGACGTGCGGCAGATTCCTGCCACGTCAGTCAGCCCACGCTCAGCGGACAAATTCGCAAGCTGGAAGATGAACTTGGGGTGATGTTGCTGGAGCGCACCAGCCGTAAGGTTCTGTTCACTCAGGCGGGTTTGCTGCTGGTGGATCAGGCGCGTACCGTGCTACGCGAAGTAAAAGTGCTCAAGGAGATGGCAAGCCAGCAAGGGGAAACCATGTCCGGGCCGCTGCATATCGGCCTGATCCCGACGGTGGGGCCATATTTGCTGCCGCACATAATCCCGATGCTGCATCAGACTTTCCCGAAGCTGGAAATGTATCTGCATGAGGCGCAAACCCATCAGCTGCTGGCGCAGCTCGATAGCGGTAAGCTCGACTGCGCGATCCTCGCGCTGGTCAAAGAGAGTGAAGCCTTTATCGAAGTGCCGCTGTTCGATGAGCCGATGATGCTGGCTATCTACGAAGACCATCCGTGGGCAGAGCGCGATCGCGTTCCGATGGCGGATTTAGCGGGTGAAAAGCTATTGATGCTGGAAGACGGACACTGTCTGCGCGACCAGGCGATGGGCTTCTGCTTTGAAGCGGGTGCGGATGAAGATACCCACTTCCGGGCGACCAGCCTTGAAACGCTGCGCAACATGGTTGCCGCCGGAAGTGGTATTACGCTGCTGCCGGCGCTGGCGGTGCCGCAGGAGAGAAAACGCGATGGCGTGGTCTATATTCCGTGCATTAAGCCGGAACCAAGACGTACGATCGGGCTGGTTTATCGTCCTGGTTCGCCGCTGCGTAGCCGCTATGAGCATCTGGCGGAGGCCATCCGCAGTACTATGGATGGCCACTTTGATAAGGCGTTAAAAGAGGCGGTTTAAGCCGTTTAACGCCGCTACCCGATAGGCTTCGGCCATGGTCGGGTAGTTAAAGGTGGTGTTAACGAAGTACTCAATGGTGTTACCGCCACCTTTCTGCTCCATAATCGCCTGACCGATATGAATAATTTCGGCCGCGCGCTCACCAAAGCAGTGGATACCGAGGATCTCTTTCGTCTCACGATGGAACAGAATCTTCAGCGTACCTACGCTCATACCGACGATTTGCGCCCGCGCCAGATGTTTAAACTGCGCGCGACCCACCTCATAAGGCACCTTCATGGCGGTTAGCTGCTGCTCGGTTTTACCCACTGAGCTGATTTCTGGAATGGTGTAGATCCCGGTCGGGATATCTTCAATCAGATGCGCGGAGGCTTCGCCTTTGATCAGCGCCTGTGCGGCGATGCGCCCCTGATCGTAAGCCGCTGACGCCAGGCTCGGATAACCGATAACGTCGCCGACGGCATAGATATGCGGCAGAGCGGTCTGATACATGCTGTTCACTTTCAGCTGGCCGCGGCTGTCGGTTTGCAGACCGATATTTTCCAGCGCCAGGGTGTCGGTGTTACCGGTACGGCCGTTGGCATACAGCAGACAGTCAGCTTTCAGCTTCTTACCGGATTTCAGATGCATGATCACGCCATCATCAACGCCTTCGATTTTCTCGTACTCTTCGTTGTGGCGGATAACCACGCCGCTGTTCCAGAAGTGATAGGAGAGCGAATCGGACATCTCCTGATCGAGGAACGCCAGTAGACGATCGCGGGTATTGATCAGATCGACCTTCACCTCCATACCGCGGAAGATCGACGCGTACTCGCAGCCGATCACCCCGGCGCCGTAAATGATCACATGGCGCGGTTCGTGGTGCAGGCTAAGAATGGAATCGCTGTCGTAAATACGCGGGTGGTGGAAATCGACGTCGGCCGGATGATACGGGCGCGAGCCGCAGGCGATAACGAATTTCTCGGCGGTGACCGTTTCTACGGTGCCATCGTGACACTCCAGCGCCAGCGTGTGCTCATCAACAAAGTGGGCGTTGCCCTGCAGAATTTCGCAGTGGTTGCGCTCATAGAAACCCTGACGCATATGGGTTTGCTGGTTAATGACGCTGTCGGCATGGTTGAGGATGTCGGCGAAGGAAGAACGGAGAAGACGGGAATGGTCGCTGTAGAGGGGGTTTTGGTTAAACTCAATAATACGGCTGACGGCATGGCGAAGCGCTTTTGACGGGATGGTTCCCCAGTGGGTACAACCACCGCCGACGTTATGGTAGCGCTCGATAACGGCAACACGAGCTCCCTGTTTCACCAGTCCCATCGCGGCGCCTTCGCCGCCAGGACCGGAACCAATCACTATTGCATCATAATCCCAAGAGTGTGACATGGCATTACTCACCTGTTTTATACACAAAATAAACACGATGATAACATTTGGCGAGCTTTAACCCAATTATCGTTGTGCTTTTTTGCGGCATAAAAGCAGAAACGGCTCATAAACAATCATTCACAATCCAGTACAAACCGATTAGTTTTAATCTCTGGTATAGTGCCGACAGGGCTATTGGAAGGATTCATACATCGTGATGGGCGTAAGAGCACAACAAAAAGAAAAAACCCGCCGCTCGCTGGTGGAAGCGGCATTTAGCCAACTTAGCGCTGAGCGAAGCTTTGCCAGCCTGAGCTTGCGCGAGGTTGCGCGGGAAGCAGGGATCGCGCCGACGTCCTTTTATCGTCATTTTCGCGATGTCGATGAGTTAGGCCTGACAATGGTAGACGAAAGCGGGCTAATGTTGCGCCAGCTGATGCGCCAGGCGCGCCAGCGCATTGCGAAAGGCGGCAGCGTGATCCGCACCTCCGTCTCTACCTTTATGGAGTTTATTGGTAACAACCCGAACGCTTTCCGTCTGCTGTTGCGTGAGCGTTCTGGCACATCCGCGGCGTTTCGAGCCGCTGTAGCGCGCGAGATCCAGCATTTCATCGCGGAACTTGCCGACTATTTAGAACTCGAAAACCATATGCCGCGCGCCTTTACTGAAGCGCAGGCTGAAGCTATGGTCACCATCGTATTCAACGCCGGTGCGGAAGCGTTGGACGTTAGTCCGGAGCAGCGCCGACAGCTGGAAGAGCGGCTGGTACTGCAGCTCAGAATGATTTCAAAAGGCGCGTATTACTGGTATCGCCGTGAACAAGAAAAAATGTCACATCATTCCGAATAACGTGAAGGACGAGCAATGAAACACTCAGTTCAAGATAAAGGTACGCTACTGCTGGCGCTGATCGCGGGTTTGTCCATTAATGGCACCTTCGCCGCGCTGTTCAGCTCAATCGTTCCCTTTTCCATCTTCCCGGTTCTGTCGCTGCTGCTGACGGTGTACTGCCTGCATCAGCGCTATCAGAACCGCAGTATGCCAGTCGGGCTGCCGGGGCTTTCCGCCGCCTGCTTTATTCTCGGCGTCCTGCTGTATAGCACCGTGGTGCGCGCAGAATATCCGGATATCGGCTCTAACTTCTTCCCGGCGGTGCTGTCCGTCGTGATGGTGTTCTGGATCGGTTACAAGATGCGCAACCGCAAAGATACCGCGGCGGAGTAATCCGCCAGGCAATAACCCGGCAACGTTGCGTTCGCCGGGTTTTTTTATGCGTTTATTTCTTCGTTAACAGGACGCCGCATTCCATATGGTGGGTATACGGGAACTGATCGAATAGCGCCAGGCGGGTGACATTGTGCGTCTGGCTGAGGGTTTCCAGGTTCTGGCACAGTGTTTCCGGGTTGCAGGAGATATAGAGAATTCGCGGATAGGCCTGGACCATTTTTTCTGTCTCGCTATCCAGCCCGCTGCGCGGCGGATCGACAAAAATGGTTTCGCACTGATAGCTCTGCAGATCGATGCCCTGCAGGCGATTAAACTGCCGCACGCCGTTCATCGCCTGGGTAAACTCTTCCGCCGCCATGCGGATAATTTGCACGTTATCGATATGGTTGGCGGCAATATTGTATTGCGCGGAGGCGACTGACGGTTTAGCGATTTCCGTCGCCAGCACGCGCTCGAAGTTACGCGCCAGCGCCAGCGAGAAGTTGCCGTTGCCGCAGTAGAGCTCCAGCAGATCGCCGGTGGAACCTTTGGTGACGTCCAGCGCCCACTCCAGCATCTGAATATTCATCGCCGCGTTTGGCTGGGTAAAGCTGTTTTCCACCTGACGATAGATCATTTCGCGCCCGCCAACCGGCAGACGTTCATCGACATAATCCCTATCGAGCTCAATTTTGGTTTTAGTGGCGCGGCCAATCAGCTGCACGTTGAGGTTTTGCGCGCGTAGGGCATCGCGCAGCGCTTCCGCCTGCTGGCGCCACTCGTCGTCGAGCTTTTTATGATAGAGCAGCGAGACGATGGCCTGGTTGCTCATGGTCGTCAGATAATCAATCTGGAAAAGCTTATGGCGCAGGACCGGGTTATGGCGCACGCCGTCGAGCATTGCCGGCATCAGCTGGTTGATGAGCTCGCTGGCGGCCGGGAAGGTATCGACGCGAATACGCGACTTGGTCTGCTGATCGAAGATGATGTGATAGAGGTCGTCGCCGTCGTGCCACAGGCGAAATTCAGCGCGCATCCGGTAGTGGCTGACCGGCGAACGAAATACCTCCGGAACCGGCGCGGCAAAAGGGGCCATCATTTTCTGCAAACGGACGACTTTTTCTGCCAGTTGCGCTTCGTATTGCTCGGTAGGAAGGTGTTCGGGGGTCATGATGCATCCTGAATAAAATAAGTACGCGGGGATTGTAGGGAAAGCATTGGGGATGTCCAGCCCTCGTTGCGGATGAAATATCGTTATAGCAGTCTGGACATCTATATGTTTCTAATTGTAGCATCTTGCAACCGGTCCTCTGAGTTAATAGGGAATCCAGTGCGAATCTGGAGCTGACGCGCAGCGGTAAGGAAAGGCGAGAAATAAGCGCACTCGGTGCAGACACTGCGGTTAGCCGTGGGAAGTCATTATTTCTTAAAGCAGCCTCCAAGCCCGAAGACCTGCCGGATACGTCGCATTTGGTTTCTATCATCGCGAGCTACTGATAGAGCCGGCGGCATCCTCTCTATATTATGGATGCTTTTACAATGATTAAAAAAGCTTCGCTGATGACGGCTTTATCCGTCACGGCATTTTCCGGCTGGGCGCAGGACAGCAATTCAAATACGTTAGTGGTGACGGCAAACCGTGTGGCGCAACCTATCGAGACCGTGCTGGCGCCGGTGAGCGTGGTGACGCGGCAGGATATCGATCGCTGGCAGTCAACTTCTCTCACCGATGTGATGCGCCGCCTGCCGGGCGTGGACATCGCGCAAAACGGCGGCATGGGGCAGCAGAGCTCTCTTTTCGTACGCGGCACCAACTCCAGCCATGTCTTAATTTTGGTGGATGGCGTACGTCTGAATCAGGCGGGCGTCAGCGGCTCTTCCGACTTAAGCCAGTTCCCTATCGCTCTGGTGCAGCGCATTGAATACGTTCGCGGCCCGCGCTCGGCGGTCTACGGCTCAGACGCGATTGGCGGGGTGGTGAACATTATTACCACTCGTGACCAGGACGGCACAACGCTCAATGCCGGCGTGGGCTCAAATGGCTACCAGAACTATGGCGGCAGCACGCAGCAGACTTTCGGCGGTAATACCCGCGTCACCCTGGCGGGAGACTATACCTATACCAAAGGCTTTGATGTGGTTGCGGAAGGCAATACCGGCGGCGTTCGCCAGCCGGATCGCGATGGCTTTATGAGCAAAACGATCTACGGCGCGCTGGAGCATAGCTTCTCCAATGAGTGGAGCGGCTTTGTGCGCGGGTACGGCTATGACAACCGGACGGCCTACGACGGCTCTCCTTATGGCGGCGTATTAGTCGACACTCGCCAGCTGTACAGCCAGACCTGGGATGCCGGCCTGCGTTTTAATCAGGATATCTTCCACTCGCAGCTGACTTCCAGCTATAGCCACAGCAAGGACTACAATTACGATCCGCGACTGGGGCGCTATGACATCTCGGCGACGCTGGATGAAGTGAAACAGTACAACGTGCAGTGGGCGAACACGGTCGATGTTGGCCACGGCAACGTTGGCGCTGGAATCGACTGGCAGAAACAAACCACCGAGCCTGGCACGAACTATGTGACCGAAGGCTACGAAATCCGTAATACCGGCCTGTTTCTCACTGGCTTGCAAAAGTTGGGCGATTTCACCCTGGAAGGGGCGGCGCGTAGTGATGATAACTCGCAGTTTGGCCAGCACGGTACCTGGCAGAGCAGCGCCGCGTGGGAGTTTATCGACGGCTATCGCTTTATCGCCTCTTATGGCACCGCCTACAAAGCGCCGAATCTCGGCCAGCTGTACGGCTTCTATGGTAATCAGAATCTCGACCCGGAAGAGAGCAAGCAGTGGGAAGGGGCCTTTGAAGGCCTGACGTCTGGGGTGACATGGCGGCTGTCCGGGTATCGTAATGACATCGATAATCTGATCGACTACGACTCGCAGCTGATGAAATATTACAACGTCGGCAAGGCGCGTATTAAAGGTATTGAAGCGACGGCGTCGTTTGATACCGGGCCGCTGGCGCACAGTATCAGCTATGACTATGTCGATGCGCGTGATGCGAAAACCAACGAGCTGCTGGTGCGCCGGGCAAAACAACAGGTGAAATACCAACTGGACTGGCAGGTTTATGATTTCGACTGGGGTGTGACCTATCACTATCTTGGCACCCGTTATGACAACACTTACGACCCGGTAACCTATGCGCCTGAGAGCGTTAAGTTGGGCGGCGTCAGCTTGTGGGATCTCGCAGTTTCGTATCCAGTCACCTCACATCTCACAGTTCGTGGTAAAATAGCCAACCTGTTCGATAAAGATTACGAGACAGTATATGGCTACCAAACTGCAGGACGGGAATACACCTTGTCTGGCAGCTACACCTTCTGATCCACGTCCCACCGTGCTGGTGTTTGATTCCGGCGTCGGTGGGTTGTCGGTATATAACGAGATTCGGCAGCTTCTGCCGGATCTACATTACATTTATGCTTTCGATAACGTTGCTTTCCCCTATGGCGAGAAGAGCGAAGAGTTTATCGTTGAGCGTGTTGTTGAGATCGTGACTGCCGTTCAGCAACGCTATCCTCTGGCGCTGGCGGTCATCGCCTGTAATACCGCCAGTACCGTTTCCCTGCCAGCCCTACGTGAAAAGTTCGCTTTCCCGGTGGTCGGCGTGGTGCCGGCAATTAAGCCTGCCGCGCGCTTAACGGCAAACGGCATTGTTGGCCTGCTGGCGACGCGCGGTACCGTCAAGCGTCCTTATACCCGTGAACTCATTGAGCGCTTTGCCAATGAATGCCGCATCGAAATGCTGGGTTCCGCTGAACTGGTGGAATTGGCAGAGGCGAAGCTGCACGGCGAAGCGGTACCGTTAGAAGAGCTGCGTCGAATTCTGCGTCCGTGGCTACGGATGCAGGAACCGCCCGATACGGTCGTATTAGGTTGTACGCACTTCCCGCTACTGGCGGAAGAACTGCAACAGGTTATGCCGGAAGGAACGCGGTTTATCGATTCCGGCGCGGCGATTGCTCGACGCACCGCCTGGCTGCTGGAGCATGAAGCGCCGGATGCCAAATCGAATGATGCCAATAAGGCTTTTTGCATGGCGATTACCCCGGATACTGAACAGCTTTTACCCGTTTTACAGCGTTACGGCTTTGAAACGCTGGAAAAACTACCGCTTTAATGGCGTTTTGCGCAAAAAAAAGACGGTTGAAAAGTTTTTTGAAAACAGGGCTTGTCAACGTCTCAGAACTCCCTATAATGCGCCACCACTGACACGGAACAACGGCAAACAAGCCGCCGGGTCAGCGGGGTTCCGGTGAGAACCTCGCGGAGAAAAGCAAAATAAATGCTTGACTCTGAGGCGGGAAAGCGTAATATGCACACCCCGCGCCGCAGCGAAAAACGAAGCGGCACTGCTCTTTAACAATTTATCAGACAATCTGTGTGGGCACTCAAAGTGACATGGATTCTTAACGTCCTCGGACGAAAAATGAATACCAAGTCTCT
>NZ_JAQIRL010000010.1:0-86874 GCF_032601985.1 Klebsiella sp. 141203
AAAAATTCGGTGGAGCGGTAGTTCAGTCGGTTAGAATACCTGCCTGTCACGCAGGGGGTCGCGGGTTCGAGTCCCGTCCGTTCCGCCACTTATTTATATTAAGCCTGCTATATTAGCGGGCTTAATAGCGAGAAAGATTTAGGGGCGTAGCTCAGTTGGTAGAGCACCGGTCTCCAAAACCGGGTGTCGCGAGTTCGAGTCTCTCCGCCCCTGCCATATATAATCCTTTGCTTCGGCAAAGGATTTTTTTTGTCTTTAATTTCTCCTCTTACTCTGCCTTTCCTGTTGTTTTGTCACTCCGTCCATGGAGTCAGATCGCTATTCCAGGATGCTGCTTTTCAGAATCTCGCGAATATGGGCCTGCTTATCGCTATTTTGTAGCCAGATGGCATACAGAGGACGTGAAAGCGTCGCGCTATCGGTCACCGTGTGCAGGCCGGTTTTCTGCTGTGCCCAACTAACGGGTAACCATGTACAACCATTCAGCGTACTGAGTTGCTGATAAGCCAGTTCTGCGGAACTCGTCGTCAACAGGGGTACATCATCACTGCCGATCAAACCCACTTCGTTTTGCTGGAAATCCGGCCCCCATTCCAGCCGCAGATAGTTCAAATCATTCTTATTTTTTCCCGGTGCGGCACAATAGAGCGCCAGGGTGAAATGACCCAATAACTGGCTGCTTAATTCATCCATCTTCGGTGATTCTGTGGTGATCAGGAGATCGAGCTGGCGTTCATGCAACTGCTTAACTAACGACTGGCGCTGGGCTATCCGCGCCTCAAATTGCAGGTTATAGGGATCTTTGTAGAGCGTTCCCAGCCAACCGTTCAACAGGCATTCCCATAGCGACGCGCTGGCGCCGATCGAAAATTCATTATGGCGAGAAGAGTGGGCGACCTCCTTACGCGCGGCCTGCCAGGTATTCATCAACGTTTCTGCATAGGGCAGGAGCTTTTCGCCGGCTGACGTCAGACGAATATTGTTACGATGGCGGGTGAATAAATTTACGCCCAGCTGGTTCTCCAACTGACGAATGCGGAAGCTAACCGCTGATTGTGTTAAATAAAGCGCTTCCGCTGCCCGGCCAAAGTGGCGAGTTCTGCTCACTTCAAGGAAAGTTTTGAGCAATTCCGTGTCCACACTCTTCTCCGCAAAATTATTTGTCGTGATGATTTAAATGTTTTGTTTGACGCTCTGTCAAGCGTAACTAATACTCCGCGCCATAAATAGCTCGGCCAAAGAATCAGGAGCGTGTAGGATGGCGGAAAGCTTTACGACGACTAATCGTTTTTTCGACAATAAAAATTATCCACGCGGGTTCTCCCGTCACGGTGATTTCACCATCAAAGAGGCGCAACTGCTTGAACGTCATGGTTACGCCTTTAATGAGCTGGAATTGGGTAAACGCGAGCCTGTTACCGAAGATGAAAAACAATTCGTTGCGGTATGCCACGGCGAACGTGAGCCGGTAACCGAAGCGGAACGCGTTTGGATTAAGTATATGGCGCGAATCAAACGTCCGAAGCGTTTTCATACTTTATCTGGCGGCAAGCCGCAGGTTGAAGGCGCTGAAGACTACACTGAAAGCGACGATTAAAAAAAAGGGCGAAAGCCCTTTTTTTATGCCATCAGCGTCTGCAGGTGATTTAACATACGGTCGATAGCCCGGTAGCTTAGCGCCTCCTGCAAATGATGACGTTCGATATCCCTATCCTCATTCAGATCGGCGATAGTACGCGCAACTTTCAGTAAACGTTGCCATGCGCGGATTGAGAGCCCTAACGCTGAGAGCGTCTGTTCCAGCCAAATAGCGTCGTCTTCTTTCAGCTTGCACCAGACTTTTATCTCCCCGCTATCCAGTTGTGCATTAAGTTTATTCTGCCGTGCGATCTGTCTGTCGCGCGCCGCGAATACCCGTAGACGAATGGTGGCGCTTCGCTCTTCGCCAACGCCACCCCGGCTTAATACGCCCGGTGGAGGAAGTGGAATCTCAAGCGAGAGATCGAAGCGGTCGAGAAATGGCCCTGACAATCGGCCCAGGTAGCGCAGGGTCTGTTCCGGTGTGGCCCGATTATGCTGACCCTGGTAATGTCCTGTTGGGCTGGGATTCATGGCGGCAATCAGCTGAAATCGCGCAGGATAGTCAATCTTAGCCCGAGTGCGGGAAAGATGAATTTTTCCTGATTCAATGGGCTCTCGTAGTGCATCCAGAACCCGACGCTCGAATTCAGGTAGTTCATCAAGAAACAGAATACCGTTATGCGCGAGAGAGATCTCTCCAGGGGCCGGGATTGAGCCGCCGCCGACCATCGCCGTTAGCGACGCGCTATGGTGAGGGGCGCGAAAAGGCCGCCGACGCCACTGACGCGTGACGTAATGAGCATTGACGAGGCTGAGGATGGCCGCGCTTTCCAACGCTTCCTGGTTGCTTAGCGGCGGTAAAAGCCCCGGCAAACGGCTGGCGAGCATCGTCTTTCCTGTACCCGGTGGACCCATCAAGAGTACATTGTGACCGCCCGCTGCGACTATCTCCAGCGCGCGTTTTCCCTGCTGTTGGCCAATGACATCGCCGAGATCGTCATAATCGTCGTCTCCCGCTGTTATTTCGCCTGCCGGCGGATGCAGAGTATGTTTCCCTTCCAGAAACGCGCAGACTTCCTGCAGGTGCCTGGCCGTGAGGCACTCATTGCCGCCAATCAAGCCGACCTCTTCGGCGTTATCTCCAGCAACGACAATCTGCCTTCCGGCTTTTATCGCTTCCATGGCGCTGGATATTGCCCCAGGAACGCCGCGTAACGCGCCTGTAAGCGCCAATTCGCCAATAAACTCATACTGATTAAGTTTCGATGCGGCAAGCTGCTGCGAAGCGACCAGGAGCGCGAGAGCGATAGGTAAATCATATCTTCCACCCTCTTTCGGCAGATCGGCTGGCGCAAGGTTTATGGTTATCTTCTTTGCCGGATAGCTGTAGCCGCTGTTAATAATGGCGCTACGTACCCGATCGCGGGCTTCCTTTACCGTGGTTTCCGGCAGACCTACCATCGTCAAACCGGGGAGTCCGTTGCTGATATGGACTTCGACGGTAATTAGCGGCGCGCTGACCCCGAGCGCCGCGCGGGTATAGACAATTGCGAGTGACATAACGCCTCCTGAGCGGAATGATTATGTCTATTTCTGTGGTTTCATGAACCTATGAATGCTTAACTTTACGCTGCCTGTTCCAGACAATTGTCTGCAAAGTTTTGCATTTTCATTGTTTTCGGAGTGCGCGCGCAAATCCGTCATGACGCCGTTTTAATGCCGTAAAACACGGATGCAAAAGCGAGAATAAGCTGAATTTTTTTCATTTAATTTTTTTCTTTTTAAAAACAACTGGTTTAATAAAAATCGTTAGCAAGATCAGAAAATGGAACATAAAAAAATCTTGTGCTTAATGTGATGTCTGTGGTAACTCTTTAGGTATTCCTTCGAACAAGAAGCCAGAAAGAACAGAAAATGACAGCCCTTCTACGAGTGATTAGCCTGGTCGTGATTAGCGTGGTGGTGATTATTATCCCACCGTGCGGGGCTGCACTTGGACGAGGAAAGGCTTAGAAATCAAGCCTTAACGAACTAAGACCCCCGCACCGAAAGGTCCGGGGGTTTTTTTATAACTTAAAAAACATAAGCGAGGAGCAGAAGATGGGTTTTAGCATAAAATTCTGTTTCTCCCGATCTATGACGGGGAAGTAACTATGAACGGGGCGCAGTGGGTGGTACATGCTTTGCGAACACAGGGTGTCGACACGGTATTTGGCTATCCGGGTGGCGCGATTATGCCGGTTTACGATGCTTTGTATGATGGCGGCGTGGAACACCTGCTGTGTCGGCACGAGCAAGGCGCCGCAATGGCCGCCATCGGTTATGCCCGCGCGACCGGCAAAACTGGTGTTTGCATCGCCACTTCCGGCCCTGGCGCCACCAACCTGATCACCGGTTTGGCTGACGCGTTACTTGATTCTGTGCCTGTTGTCGCCATCACCGGTCAAGTGGCGGCGCCATTTATCGGCACCGATGCTTTTCAGGAAGTGGACGTTCTCGGTTTGTCGCTGGCCTGCACCAAACACAGTTTCCTCGTGCAGTCGTTGGAAGAGCTGCCGCGCGTGATCGCGGAAGCTTTCCAGGTGGCAAACTCAGGCCGTCCTGGCCCGGTACTGGTGGATATCCCTAAGGATATCCAGCTGGCTAAAGGCGAATTAGATCCGCATTTCTCTACCGTTCCTGACGATGTTGAGTTCCCGCACACACAAGTCGAGCAGGCGTTAGCGATGCTTGCACAGTCCCATAAGCCGATGCTGTACG
Source organism: Klebsiella sp. 141203 (assembly GCF_032601985.1). Taxonomy (NCBI): domain Bacteria; kingdom Pseudomonadati; phylum Pseudomonadota; class Gammaproteobacteria; order Enterobacterales; family Enterobacteriaceae; genus Klebsiella; species Klebsiella sp. 141203. The sequence goes on from NZ_JAQIRL010000010.1 coordinate 4,342, forward strand.
TGGGCGGCGGCGTCGGAATGGCGCAAGCGGTGCCGGCCGTGCGCGAATTTCTGGCGGTGACGCAGATGCCTGTCACCTGCACACTGAAAGGGTTGGGCGCCGTTGCCGCAGATTATCCCTATTATCTCGGCATGCTGGGTATGCACGGTACCAAGGCGGCAAACCTGGCAGTGCAGGAGTGCGATTTATTGATCGCCGTCGGCGCCCGTTTTGATGACCGGGTGACCGGCAAGCTGAATACCTTTGCCCCGCACGCCAAAGTAATCCATATGGATATTGACCCGGCCGAGCTGAACAAGCTGCGCCAGGCGCACGTCGCTTTAACTGGAGATTTAAACGCCATGCTGCCAGCGTTGCAGCAGCCGTTGGCCATTGATGCGTGGCGCGAGCACAACGCACAGCTGCGCGCGGAGCACGCCTGGCGTTACGATCATCCCGGCGAGGCAATCTACGCGCCGCTGTTGCTCAAGCAGCTTTCCGATCGCAAACCGGCGGATTGCGTCGTGACGACCGATGTCGGCCAGCACCAAATGTGGTCGGCCCAGCACATGACCTATACCCGCCCGGAAAATTTCATCACTTCCAGCGGCCTGGGCACCATGGGCTTTGGTCTGCCGGCAGCCGTTGGCGCGCAGGTGGCCCGCCCGGACGATACGGTTATCTGTATCTCCGGCGATGGCTCTTTCATGATGAACGTGCAGGAGCTGGGCACCGTTAAACGTAAGCAGTTACCGTTGAAAATCGTGCTGCTGGATAACCAACGTCTAGGTATGGTTCGCCAGTGGCAGCAGCTGTTCTTCCAGGAGCGTTACAGCGAAACCACGCTTACCGATAATCCTGATTTTCTTACGCTGGCCAGCGCCTTCGGCATTCCAGGCCAGCACATCACCCGTAAAGACCAGGTTGAAGCGGCACTCGACACCATGCTTTCGAGCCAGGGGCCATACCTGCTTCATGTCTCAATCGATGAACTTGAGAATGTCTGGCCGTTGGTGCCGCCCGGCGCCAGTAATGCAGAAATGCTGGAGAAATTATCATGATGCAACATCAGGTCGCTTTACAGGCTCGCTTCAACCCCGAAACCTTAGAACGCGTGCTGCGCGTGGTGCGCCATCGCGGTTTTCAAATTTGCTCAATGAATATGGAAACCGCGTCGGATGCGCAAAACATAAATATCGAGCTGACCGTTGCCAGCCAGCGGCCCGTCGAATTACTGTTTAGTCAGTTACGCAAACTGGTCGACGTCGCCTGCGTCGAGATCCAGCAACCCACATCACAACAAATCCGCGCCTGAGCGCAGAGGAATAAAAAAAATGACGACGAAGAAAGCTGATTACATTTGGTTCAATGGCGAGATGACCCCATGGGGCGAGGCGAAAGTACACGTCATGTCCCACGCGTTGCACTACGGGACTTCGGTATTCGAAGGTATCCGCTGCTACGATTCTCACAAAGGGCCAGTGGTGTTCCGCCATCGTGAACACATGCAGCGTCTGCATGATTCAGCCAAAATCTACCGTTTCCCGGTTTCTCAGAGCGTTGACGAGCTGATGGAAGCCTGCCGCGAAGTTATTCGTACCAATAAACTGACCAGCGCTTATATCCGTCCGCTAGTGTTTGTTGGCGATGTTGGCATGGGCGTTAACCCGCCGGACGGTTACAAAACCGACGTTATCATCGCGGCGTTCCCGTGGGGTGCATACCTTGGCGCAGAAGCGCTGGAGCAGGGGATCGATGCGATGGTTTCTTCCTGGAACCGCGCGGCGCCTAACACCATCCCAACCGCAGCGAAAGCGGGCGGCAACTATCTCTCCTCTCTGCTGGTCGGCAGCGAAGCGCGTCGTCACGGTTATCAGGAAGGTATCGCGCTGGACGTTAACGGCTATATCTCCGAAGGCGCAGGCGAAAACCTGTTTGAGGTGAAAGATGGCGTGCTGTTTACTCCGCCGTTTACCTCTTCCGCGCTGCCGGGTATCACCCGCGACGCCATCATCAAACTGGCGAAAGATCTCGGTATCGAAGTCCGCGAGCAGGTGCTGTCCCGCGAATCTCTGTACCTGGCGGATGAAGTGTTCATGTCCGGTACCGCTGCGGAAATCACGCCGGTACGCAGCGTTGACGGTATCCAGGTCGGCGCAGGCCGCCGCGGCCCGGTGACCAAACGCATTCAGGAAGCCTTCTTTGGCCTCTTCACCGGTGAAACGGAAGATAAATGGGGCTGGCTGGATCCGGTAAGTAAGTGATTAAAAATGGGACGGCACGCACCGTCCCATTGCATAAACAGAGATGGGAGTAAAAAGAGCATGCCTAAGTACCGTTCCGCCACCACCACACATGGCCGCAATATGGCGGGCGCCCGCGCGCTGTGGCGCGCAACCGGGATGACCGATGCCGATTTCGGCAAACCGATCATCGCCGTTGTTAACTCCTTTACCCAGTTTGTACCTGGGCACGTGCATCTGCGCGATCTCGGCAAACTGGTTGCCGAGCAAATTGAAGCTGCGGGCGGCGTCGCTAAAGAATTCAACACCATCGCAGTGGATGATGGGATCGCCATGGGTCACGGGGGTATGCTCTATTCACTGCCATCCCGCGAGCTCATCGCCGATTCAGTCGAGTACATGGTTAACGCCCACTGCGCCGATGCCATGGTTTGTATCTCCAACTGCGACAAAATCACCCCGGGGATGCTGATGGCCTCCCTGCGTTTGAATATTCCGGTAATCTTTGTTTCCGGCGGCCCGATGGAAGCCGGGAAAACCAAGCTGTCTGACAAAATTATCAAGTTGGATCTGGTTGATGCCATGATTCAGGGGGCAGACCCGAAAGTCTCTGACGATCAAAGCGAACAGGTGGAGCGTTCCGCCTGTCCGACCTGCGGTTCGTGCTCGGGGATGTTCACCGCGAACTCAATGAACTGTCTGACCGAAGCATTAGGCCTGTCGCAGCCGGGTAATGGTTCTCTACTGGCGACCCATGCCGACCGTAAAGCGCTGTTCCTCAACGCCGGTAAACGTATCGTTGAACTGACCAAACGCTACTACGAGCAGGACGACGCCTCCGCGCTGCCGCGCAATATCGCCAGCAAGGCGGCATTCGAAAACGCCATGACTCTCGATATCGCAATGGGCGGCTCAACCAATACCGTTCTGCATCTGCTGGCGGCGGCGCAGGAAGCCGAAATCGACTTCACCATGAGTGATATCGACAAGCTGTCCCGCAAAGTGCCGCAGCTGTGTAAAGTGGCGCCGAGTACGCAGAAATACCATATGGAAGACGTGCATCGCGCCGGCGGCGTGCTGGGGATCCTCGGCGAGCTGGATCGCGCGGGGTTACTCAACCGCGATGTTAAAAACGTTCTTGGCCTGACGCTGCCGCAGACCCTGGAACAGTACGATGTGATGGTGACTCAGGACGACGCGGTGAAAAAAATGTTCCGCGCCGGCCCGGCGGGGATCCGTACCACCCAAGCGTTCTCGCAGGATTGCCGTTGGGATACGCTGGATGACGATCGCGCCGAGGGATGTATCCGTTCTCTGGAGCATGCCTATAGTAAAGACGGTGGCCTGGCGGTGCTGTACGGTAACTTTGCCGAAAACGGCTGTATCGTCAAAACCGCCGGCGTGGACGATAGCATCCTGAAATTTACCGGCCCGGCGAAAGTTTATGAAAGTCAGGACGAAGCGGTTGAGGCCATCCTCGGCGGCAAAGTCGTGGAAGGCGATGTCGTGGTTATTCGTTATGAAGGGCCGAAAGGCGGGCCAGGAATGCAGGAGATGCTCTATCCGACCACCTTCCTGAAGTCCATGGGTCTTGGCAAAGCGTGCGCGTTGATCACCGATGGCCGTTTCTCCGGCGGCACCTCCGGGCTTTCCATCGGCCACGTATCGCCGGAAGCGGCGAGCGGCGGCAACATCGCTATCATCGAAGATGGCGACATGATTGCTATCGATATTCCTAACCGCGGTATTCAGCTGCAGCTCAGCGATGCCGAAATCGCCGCCCGTCGCGAAGCGCAAGAAGCGCGTGGCGATAAGGCGTGGACGCCGAAAGACCGCGAGCGCCAGGTCTCCTTCGCGCTGCGCGCTTATGCCAGCCTCGCGACCAGTGCCGACAAGGGCGCCGTGCGCGATAAATCAAAACTTGGGGGTTAATCATGGCCGAATCGCAACCCCTATCCGCCGCCCCTGAGGGGGCGGAGTATCTCCGGGCGGTACTGCGCGCGCCGGTTTATGAAGCGGTGCAGAAAACGCCGCTGCAAAAAATGGATAAGCTCTCTTCGCGGCTGGATAACGTGATTCTGGTGAAACGCGAAGACCGCCAGCCGGTGCATAGCTTTAAGCTGCGCGGCGCTTACGCGATGATGTCCGGCCTGACGGCGGAACAAAAATCAAATGGCGTGATCACCGCTTCGGCGGGTAATCATGCGCAGGGCGTGGCGTTTTCCGCATCCCGGCTGGGTGTTAAGGCGCTGATCGTGATGCCGGTAGCGACCGCCGATATCAAAGTCGATGCCGTTCGCGGCTTCGGCGGCGAAGTGCTGCTGCACGGCGCCAACTTTGACGAAGCGAAAGCCCGCGCGATTGAGCTGGCGCAGCAGCAGGGTTTTACCTGGGTGCCGCCGTTCGATCACCCGATGGTGATCGCCGGTCAGGGAACGCTGGCGCTGGAGCTGCTGCAGCAGGATGCCCACATTGACCGCGTATTCGTCCCTGTTGGAGGCGGCGGTCTGGCGGCAGGCGTGGCGGTGCTGATCAAGCAGCTGATGCCGCAGATTAAAGTGATAGCGGTGGAAGCGGAAGATTCGGCGTGTCTGAAAGCGGCGCTGGATGCCGGTCATCCGGTGGATCTACCGCGCGTCGGTTTGTTTGCTGAAGGCGTGGCGGTGAAGCGCATCGGCGATGAAACGTTCCGTTTATGCCAGGAGTATCTGGACGATATCATCACCGTCGATAGCGATGCTATCTGCGCGGCGATGAAAGATCTGTTCGAAGATGTGCGGGCGGTGGCGGAGCCTTCCGGCGCGCTGGCGCTGGCGGGGATGAAAAAGTATATCGCCCAGCATAACATCCGCGGCGAGCGTCTGGCTCACATCCTGTCCGGCGCCAACGTCAACTTCCACGGACTACGCTACGTTTCTGAGCGTTGCGAGCTCGGGGAGCAGCGCGAAGCGCTGCTGGCGGTGACGATACCGGAAGAGAAAGGCAGCTTCCTTAAGTTCTGTCAGCTACTGGGCGGCCGTTCGGTTACCGAGTTCAACTACCGTTTTGCCGATGCCAAAGATGCCTGTATTTTCGTTGGCGTGCGGTTGAGCCGCGGGCTGGATGAGCGTAAAGAGATCCTCGATTTACTGAGCGAAGGCGGCTACAGCGTGGTCGATCTTTCCGATGACGAAATGGCGAAACTACACGTGCGCTATATGGTCGGCGGACGGCCGTCTAAACCGCTGCAGGAGCGCCTGTTTAGCTTCGAGTTCCCGGAATCACCAGGCGCGCTGCTCAAGTTTCTGCACACGCTCGGCACCCACTGGAATATTTCGCTGTTCCACTATCGTAGCCACGGCACCGATTTTGGCCGCGTTCTGGCGGCGTTTGAGCTTGGCGAGCATGAGCCGGACTTCGAAACCCGTCTTAATGAACTGGGCTACGAGTGTCATGACGAAACCCATAACCCGGCGTTCCGCTTTTTCCTCGCGGGCTAGTGGTTAGGCAGGATTTTCCAGAACGCATCAATAAGCGGCTCGTACAGCCGCTTTTTTTGTGCGCAGACGCCCAGCTCAAATGGCGTCTTCTCATCGCTGCGATCGAGGATCATCACGCGATTACGCACCGGCTCGGGGCTGTTTTCCAGCACCACTTCCGGCAGTAGCGCCACGCCGCAGCCGAGGGCGACCATAGATACCATGGCTTCATGGCCGCCGACGGTGGCGTAAATGGATGGATTGCTGATTTTATGGCGACGGAACCACAGCTCGATGCGGCGGCGCACCGGGCCCTGATCGGCCATGATAAACGGCACCGTTGCCCAGTCGGGATGCTCGACCGTGACCTGATTGCGCACCGGGCAGGGCAACGCCGGGGCAATCAGCACCACCGCAAGATTTTCCAGCATCGAAAACGCCACCGAGCCCGGCAGCGTCTCCGGCTTACCGGCAATGGCCAGATCGGCTTCTCCAGTGACCACTTTTTCCATCGCATCAGCGGCGTCGCCGGTCGATAACTTTATCTCTACTGAGGGATGCGCGGCGCGAAAGCGATCGAGAATCGGCGGCAAGTGACTGTAAGCGGCGGTCACGGAGCAGAAAATATGTAGCTCGCCGGAGAGCGACGGCCCCTGCTGGTCGATGGCGTGGCGCAGTTGCTGATACTGCAGTAAAGTCTGCTGGGCAAAGGTGCGAAGTTCTTCGCCGGCCTCGGTTAGGGTCACGGTACGATTATCGCGAACGAACAGCGGCTGGCCGAGGTCCTCTTCGAGGCGTTGAATCTGTCGCGAAAGCGTCGAGGGACTAACGTGCATAGCCCGCGCGCTGCGGCCAAAATGGCGGCTTTCCGCCAGATGCAGAAAGGTTTTCAGATCGCGTAAATCCATGGCTCAATCCCCTGAGAATAACGTTGCAGTTATTGCAATGTGATGTTGTGAATATATCAATTTTCGCAACAAAATTCCTGTCATATAGTGGGTTCATTCTCGCAAAACGCGAACCGAACAATAAGCACGACAACACAACATCACGAGGTATCACCATGGCTAACTACTTCAACACACTGAATCTGCGCCAGCAGCTGGCTCAGCTGGGTAAATGCCGCTTTATGGGGCGCGATGAATTTGCCGATGGCGCGAGCTATCTTCAGGGTAAAAAAGTAGTCATCGTCGGCTGTGGCGCGCAGGGCCTGAACCAGGGGCTGAACATGCGTGACTCCGGCCTGGATATCTCCTATGCGCTGCGTAAAGAAGCGATCGCCGAGAAGCGCGCATCCTGGCGTAAAGCGACGGAAAACGGCTTCAAAGTGGGTACCTATGAAGAGCTGATCCCGCAGGCTGACCTGGTTGTCAACCTGACTCCGGACAAACAGCACTCTGACGTTGTGCGTTCCGTACAGCCGCTGATGAAAGACGGCGCGGCGCTGGGTTACTCCCACGGCTTCAACATCGTTGAAGTGGGCGAGCAGATCCGCAAAGACATCACCGTGGTGATGGTGGCGCCGAAGTGCCCGGGTACCGAAGTTCGTGAAGAGTACAAACGCGGTTTCGGCGTGCCAACGCTTATCGCCGTACACCCGGAAAACGATCCGAAAGGCGAAGGTATGGCCATTGCTAAAGCGTGGGCGGCAGCGACCGGCGGCCATCGTGCGGGTGTTCTGGAATCCTCCTTCGTGGCGGAAGTGAAATCTGACCTGATGGGCGAACAGACCATCCTCTGCGGTATGCTGCAGGCGGGTTCTCTGCTGTGCTTCGACAAGCTGGTGGCTGAAGGTACCGATCCGGCCTACGCGGAAAAACTGATTCAGTTCGGTTGGGAAACCATCACCGAAGCGCTGAAGCAAGGCGGCATCACCCTGATGATGGATCGCCTGTCTAATCCGGCGAAACTGCGTGCTTACGCGCTGTCAGAACAGCTGAAAGAGATCATGGCGCCGCTGTTCCAGAAACATATGGATGACATCATCTCCGGCGAATTCTCTTCCGGCATGATGGCTGACTGGGCGAACGACGACAAAAAACTGCTGACCTGGCGTGAAGAGACCGGTAAAACCGCGTTCGAAACCGCGCCGCAGTATGAAGGTAAAATCGGCGAGCAGGAGTACTTCGATAAAGGCGTTCTGATGATTGCGATGGTGAAAGCGGGCGTTGAGCTGGCCTTCGAAACCATGGTTGATTCCGGCATCATCGAAGAGTCCGCTTACTACGAATCACTGCACGAGCTGCCGCTTATCGCCAACACAATCGCCCGTAAGCGCCTGTATGAAATGAACGTGGTTATCTCCGATACCGCGGAGTACGGCAACTACCTGTTCTCTTATGCTTGCGTACCGCTGCTGAAAGAGTTCATGGCTACCCTGCAGACCGGCGACCTGGGTAAAGCGATTGCCGAAGGCGCGGTAGATAACGCTCAGCTGCGTGACGTGAACGAAGCAATTCGCAGCCACGCTATCGAAGCGGTGGGTAAAAAACTGCGCGGGTATATGACCGATATGAAGCGTATCGCGGTTGCCGGCTGATAAAACAAAAGGTGCGGGCGGATGCCCTCACCCCACCCCTCTCCCACAGGGAGAGGGGGCAAACATTAAAGGCCTTCTCTTTGAGAAGGCCTTGTTGTTTATTTCCGGTACAGCACTTTGATGATGTGGTAACCGAACTGGGTATGCAGCGGGCCGGTTGGCTCCAGTTCAGGGCAGGAGAAGACCACTTTATCGAATGCCGGAACCATCTGGCCCTGGCGGAATTCGCCCAGATCGCCGCCGCGTTTTCCTGACGGGCAGATAGAGTGTTTTTTCGCCAGCTTGCCGAAGTCGGCGCCGTTTTTAAGCTGCTCAAGCAGATCGAGAGCTAGTTTCTCTTCTTTTACCAGGATATGCAGTGCTGCCGCTGTTTTAGCCATGATTGCGCCTTGATTGAGTTGGGATAAATCAGGGCGCCATAGTAACACGCGCTAGCGGCGATACAGCACCTTGATGATATGGTAGCCAAATTTGGTTTGTACCGGGCCATAGGGTTTGAGCAGCGGACAACTGAACACGGCTTTATCAAACGGAGCGACCATCGCGCCCTGCTGGAACTCCCCCAGATCGCCGCCATGACGTCCGGACGGACATTTTGAGTAGCGCTTCGCCAGATGATCGAAGCTGACGCCTCGTTCCAGCTTGGCGAGGATCTCGTGTGCCAGTTTTTCTTCTTTGACCAGAATATGCAGGGCCGCTGCGCTTTTTGCCATAACCGGAGCCTCAGGATAAATTGCGTGGCTGACACTTTACCATCAGCCGGTAAATCTCAGCCTCGCTTTCTGCTACAATCCACACCCCGTTCGAAGATTGAGCAATATTCCCATGCGTTTAAACCCTGGCCAACAACAAGCCGTCGAATTTGTTACCGGACCGTGCCTGGTGCTGGCGGGCGCCGGTTCCGGTAAGACCCGCGTTATTACGAATAAAATCGCCCACCTGATCCGCGGCTGCGGTTATCAGGCGCGCCATATCGCGGCCGTCACCTTTACTAACAAGGCCGCGCGCGAAATGAAAGAGCGCGTCGGGCAAACGCTGGGGCGTAAAGAGGCGCGCGGGCTGATGATTTCCACCTTCCACACCCTGGGGCTGGATATCATCAAACGTGAATACGCCGCGCTGGGAATGAAATCTAACTTTTCCTTGTTCGATGATACTGACCAGGTCGCGCTGCTGAAAGAGCTCACCGAAGGGTTGATCGAAGATGACAAAGTGGTGTTGCAGCAGCTGATCTCGACGATCTCCAACTGGAAAAACGATCTGAAAACGCCGGCGCAGGCGGCGGCTGGCGCGAAAGGCGAACGGGACCGCATCTTCGCCCACTGCTATGGCCTCTATGATGCGCATATGAAGGCCTGTAACGTCCTCGATTTTGACGATCTTATCCTGCTGCCGACGCTGCTGCTGCAGCGTAATGAAGAGGTGCGCGAACGCTGGCAGAACAAGATCCGTTACCTGCTGGTGGATGAGTATCAGGATACCAACACCAGCCAGTATGAGCTGGTGAAGCTGCTGGTGGGGCAGCGCGCGCGCTTTACCGTGGTGGGTGATGATGACCAGTCGATCTACTCGTGGCGCGGCGCGCGGCCACAAAACCTGGTACTACTGAGCCAGGATTTTCCGGCGCTGCAGGTGATCAAGCTTGAACAGAACTACCGTTCATCAGGGCGTATTCTGAAGGCCGCCAACATTTTGATCGCCAATAATCCGCACGTCTTTGAAAAGCGGTTGTTCTCTGAACTAGGCTACGGGGCTGAACTGAAGGTGCTCTCCGCTAACAATGAAGATCATGAAGCGGAACGCGTCGCAGGCGAACTGATTGCTCACCACTTTATTAATAAAACCAACTACAAAGATTACGCCATCCTTTATCGCGGCAATCACCAGTCGCGGGTCTTTGAAAAGATGCTGATGCAGAACCGTATCCCGTACAAAATCTCGGGCGGCACGTCGTTCTTCTCGCGTCCGGAAATTAAAGATCTGCTGGCCTATCTGCGCGTACTCACCAACCCGGATGACGACAGCGCCTTCCTGCGTATCGTCAATACGCCAAAGCGAGAGATTGGTCCGGCGACCTTGCAAAAACTGGGTGAATGGGCGATGAGCCGCAATAAAGGCTTATTCACCGCCAGCTTTGATATGGGGTTAAGCCAGACGCTGACCGGGCGCGGGTATGAATCCCTCACTCGTTTCACCCACTGGCTGCGGGAAATTCAGCAATTGACCGAGCGTGAACCGGTTAATGCCGTGCGGGATTTAATTCGTGGGATTGACTATGAGTCATGGCTATATGAAACCTCGCCGAGCCCGAAAGCCGCGGAAATGCGGATGAAAAACGTCAACCAGCTATTCACCTGGATGACCGAAATGCTGGAAGGCAGCGAGATAGATGAGCCGATGACGCTGACGCAGGTGGTTACCCGCTTTACCCTGCGCGATATGATGGAACGCGGCGAATCGGATGAAGAGCTGGATCAGGTGCAGTTGATGACCCTGCATGCCTCAAAAGGGCTGGAGTTCCCGTATGTTTACCTGGTGGGAATGGAAGAGGGATTGCTACCGCATCAGAGCAGCATCGATGAAGATAACGTCGATGAAGAACGGCGACTGGCCTATGTGGGTATCACCCGCGCGCAGAAAGAGTTGACCTTTACGCTCTGTAAGGAGCGTCGTCAGTATGGCGAGCTGGTGCGCCCGGAGCCGAGCCGTTTTCTGCTTGAGCTCCCGCAAGACGATCTGATTTGGGAGCAGGAGCGGAAAGTCATCTCTGCGGAAGAACGTATGCATAAAGGCCAGGCCAACGTCGCGAATATCAAGGCGATGCTGGCGAAGGCGAAAAAGGGCTAACGCTTCAGGCGACAAACTGCTGCCAGGCGGTAGAAAATGGCATCACCAGCAGCAGTGACGGTAGCATGTTGGCGGTAGGGAAATGGCGCATACCGCAAAGCCGAAAACCGGTCGCCAGCATAATAATACCGCCGCAGGCAGTAAAATCAGCGATCATCGATGGGCTTATCAACGTCATAATAAACGTGGCGGCGAAGAACAGAATCACGAAGATGATCAGCTGGGGAATAAAAATCGCAGTGATAATGTAGCCCAGCGTGGATGCGAAAATAGCGGCGGTGAAAAAGTCGAGTATCGACTTGGTCAGTAGAATGGTCGGGTCGCCGGTCATCCCTTCGGTTAGGGCGCCAAAAATACCGGTACCGCTAGCGCAGAACAGGATCAGCACCGCGATAAACTGGTTCATAAAATCTCCGCCTTCTACACCAGCGTTGTTTTGGCCTGGAAAAATGCGCTCGATGGGCGTGCGTAGTTTGGTGCCCGCCCGCTCAATCCACTTCTCAATATTCAACAGGCCGCCAATAATCGTGCCGATGATAACGGCCAGCGCAATGGGCGGCAGATTGATCAGTTTGTTAAGGAAGAAAACCCCCATGCTGATGGAGATTAACCCGGAAATGAGCGGTAGCGTTTTCTTAAAGTGGTCTGGGATAAATCGGTTGAGCGAGGCGCCTGCAATCGCGCCGACGAGTAATGAACCGCTACAAACAAAGATACCTACCGGCATAGTATATTCTCCCTGTAATAAACTCAGGGCCTGAAATCAGGCCCTGAAGAGTGTTTTTTTAATTATTTGATATTAAATACGCGGCTGGCATTGCCCCAGGCTATTTTATCTTTCAGCCCCGCATCCATTTCTAACGGATCAAACCAGTCGCAGGCCTGATGAATATCTTCATAGGGATAATCGACGGAGAACATTACGCGGTCGGCACCCATCACTTCAATCGCATTATTCAACGAGTGAGTATTAAAATGACCGCTGGTGGTGACGATAAAGTTATTTTGCAGATAGTGCATTAACGGTTTTTCCGCCTTGCCCAAACCGCAGCCGAAACGCTGACGATAGAGACGATGTTGAGTGCGCGGCAGCATGTGTACCAGCCCTTCACCGAGGTGTCCCAGCACCAGATTAAGGTTTGGATAACGGTCGAACAGGCCGCTCATCATCAGGCGAATGGCATGAACGGCGGTTTCCTGCGCAAAGCCCCAGGCGGAACCGATCAGGCTTTCGTAACCGGTATAAATACCGCGAGCCGGGCCTTCCAGCGGTTCACGCGGATGCAGGTACACCGGCACGTTTAACTCGTTAACTTTATCCCAGAATACCAACATGGATTCATCATCAAGATACAGGCCATGTTCGTTATCTTTGACGTTGGTATAGCCGTTAATCAACGCGCCTTTCATGCCCAGTTTTTTCACCGCGCGCTCCAGCTCTTCCGCCGCCGCTTCCGGGTTTTGTAACGCCAGCGTGGCGAAAGCGCTAAATTTATCCGGATTCGGTTTTACATAATTATCAACGATAAAGTCGTTAGTGTCGCGAGCGAAAGAGACCGCTTTGGCTTTATCTAAAATAGATTGCGCGCCGGGTGAAGTCAGAGAAAGAATTACGTGGTCAATATTACGTTGCGCCATCTCTTCGAGCTGAATACTGCGGTCTAGCAGGCGGCGTTCAACATCTTGCATATATTCGCTACCGTTACGGTTAGCCTCGCCGGTCGAATCCCACAAACGATTATTTTCAGGGGTGGATACATGTTCTTCTAAAGCGATTTTTCCGCGCATGATAAGTTCCTTTATTTATTCTATCGATATGAACTGATGCGAGGAGATTAAAATGTTTGACGTATTGACAGCAATAAACCAAATAGAATACGGCGTATCAGTAATACTAATACAGCCGATTCTTTTATGATTTAAATGCTAATAGAACCGCCAGAGGCGGCAAGGGCTACAATCTGCGTGCGCAGCCAGATATGCCCTGGGTCGCGGTGCAGGCGCTGGTGCCAGACCTGGCGAATCGCGATGTTAGCCAGTGAGAAAGGCAGCGGCCAGCTGCGGCAGGGGTAACGTCTGGTGATGTGGCGCGCCAGCTGTTCCGGCACCACCGCGATCATCTCGCTGCCGGCAACCAGCTCGCCTGCGCCTAAAAAGCTGGGCAGCGTCAATGCGATGCGTCGCGGCATACTGTGTTCCGCGAGCAGTTTATCAATATCACCGTGGGCGGTGCCGTTGACGCGAACCGCAAGATGCTTTTCCTGACGCCAGTCTTCGGCGCTGAAATGATGACGAATGCGCGGATGATTGTCCGCTGCCAGACAAACATACGATTGATCGAACAGATGCTGCTGATAGACGCTATCCGGCAACTGGGTAAGATACCCGATCGCCAAATCACATTTCCCGGATTCCAGCGCGCTAAGCGTTTGATCGTCAATATTCAGCACCGTAAAGGTGATGTCGCTGGCTTCCAGCCGTTGGATCTGGCTTTGCAGCAAAGGAAGAAGCGTCATCTGGCTGATATCGGTCATGCCGATGGTGAAGTTACGGTTGCTCTCTTGTGGGATAAATTCCGGCTTAGCCGCCAGATCGGTATCGGCCAATTGCAGCAGAGTAAAAATAGTGGGGGCGATAGCGTCCGCGCGCGGCGTTGGCGCCATTCGTTGACCAACGCGCACAAATAGCGGGTCGTCAAAGTGCTCGCGTAGCTTTTTTAGCAGCAGGCTTCCGGTTGGCTGGCTGATATCAAGCGCTTCCGCCGCCGGAGAGACATTCCCCAAACGGTAGAGCGCGGAGAAAAAGCGTAGTGATTTGAAATCCAGTTCTTCCCGCATGCGCCCTCCTGGCCGGAAATTACCTCGCCGCGTCGTCGTCGATCAGCAGCGCCCAGTGGACATAGCTTTGCCACTGGCACTCTTGCTCGACCATTTCCCGGCCCAGCGGATGTTCTTCCAGCCAGTCATCCGGCAGCGTCAGCGTCAGTTTTTCGTCGTCGGCGGTAAGCTGAATGGTTGGCAGGAGATCGTCGCGCCGGCGGCTGGCAAACAGAATCGCCAGTCGCAGCAGGCGACACAGATGTTCGGCAACGCGCGGCGGTACCGCGTTTTGCTGATGGAGCGAAGAAAGGTCGATGGCGTTAGTCTGGTTGAGCAGCAGCGTGGCGATGAGCTTCTTTTGCGCCGGGGTGAAGCCGGGTAGGTCGAGGTTATTGACCAGATAGGCAGCGTGCTGCGGCGCGCGTTTAAAATCAACGCTCAGGCCAATTTCATGTAGCGCGCAGGCGCTGACGAGTAAATCGCGGCTAAGCGGATCCAGCTCCCAGCCGCTTTCCAGTTGATCCACCAGATGGGTGGCCAGATTAGCAACCCGCTGCGCCTGTTCGGTATCGATCATAAAGCGCCGCTGAATATTACGCAGCGTGCGGCTACGAATATCCTGATCGACAGAAAGGTGCAACATGCCGTAGACCAGCCCTTCGCGTAAGGCGCCGCCAGCCAGCGTCATGCACTGAATATTCAGTTCGCTAAAGATAGCAATCAGAATGGCAAGGCCGCTTGGAAAAACCAGGGCGCGTTCGAGCGTCAGCCCTTCGATTTCCAGCTCTTCGAGTCGGCCGCACTGGATGGCGCGCTGCTTAAGCTGCTGTAGCTTGCTGAGGGTGATGCGCTCATCCATTCCCTGCGCCATCATAATTTCCTGCAGCGCCTGCACGGTGCCTGAAGCGCCGACGCACACTTTCCAGCCGTGATAACGCAGGACATCGGCGATCGGACGCAGCACATCGCGCGCCGCCGCTTCAGCGAGATCGAAGTTTTCTTTAGTCAGACTACGGTCGGCGAAGTAGCGTTCAAGCCAGGTGACGCAGCCCATCGACAGGCTGAACAGCGAGGTGGTTTGCGCGCCGGTGCCGGTCACCAGTTCAGTACTGGCGCCGCCGATATCCACCACCAGACGCTGATCGGCGCCGCCGGTGGTATGGGCTACGCCCTGGTAGATTAGGCGGGCTTCTTCTTCACCGCTAATCACCTGGACGGGGCAACCGAGGATTTCCTGCGCTTTCGCCAGAAACTCGCCGGCGTTGACCGCCAGACGCAGGGTGGCGGTGGCGACGACGCGAATTTGCGCCGAAGGAATATCCTGCAAACGCTCTGCAAACAGGCGTAAGCACTGCCAGCCGCGCTCCATCGCTTCCGCGGAGAGCGCATTATCGCTATTCAGGCCAGCGGCCAGACGCACCTTGCGCTTAATGCGGCTCAGCGTTTGAATACTGCCTGCCACCTCGCGCACCACCAACATATGAAAACTATTGGAGCCAAGGTCGATGGCGGCATACAGCGAGGTGGAACTCATACTCTTCATCTTTCAGGCGGCTCCTGTGTCGACTGGGCTTCGTTGCCCATTCCACTTATCTGAACGCGTTGCCCGGGATTATCTCCGTGGCGCATCCTGAAAGATTTCGCGTATGGCATAGATGTTAACCTGAACGACGACGATTGCGTGGCGGGCCATTACGGCGCGGGCCATTACCTGGGCGGGTACGCGTCAAACGCAACGGCTTCGGTAAATCGGTCATCAGCGCGTCCGGATTGTACTTGCTGACCGGGATCGAATGGCCGATATAGGTTTCGATTGCCGGCAGATTCAGCGCGTACTCTTCGCAGGCCAGACTGATGGAGTGTCCGCTGGCGCCCGCGCGGCCGGTACGGCCAATACGGTGGACATAGTCTTCGCAGTCATCCGGCAGGTCATAGTTAAAGACATGAGTGACGGCGGGGATATGCAGACCGCGAGCGGCTACGTCGGTCGCAACCAGAATATCGAGATCGCCGCGGGTGAACTCTTCGAGAATACGCAGGCGTTTTTTCTGCGCTACGTCGCCGGTCAGCAGGCCAACGCGATGCCCATCTGCCGCCAGATGGCCCCAGATATCTTCACAACGATGCTTGGTGTTGGCGAAAACAATAGCGCGGTCAGGCCATTCTTCTTCCAGCAGCGTCTGCAGCAGGCGCATTTTTTCGTCGTTGGAAGGGTAGAACAACTCTTCTTTAATGCGGTGGCCGGTTTTCTGTTCCGGTTCGACTTCAACGTACTCGGCGTTGTTCATTTGTTCGAACGCCAGTTCGCGTACGCGGTAAGACAGCGTGGCGGAGAACAGCATGTTCAGGCGCTGAGTGGCCGGCGGCATGCGGCGGAATAGCCAGCGGATATCTTTAATAAAGCCGAGATCGTACATGCGATCGGCTTCGTCCAGCACGACAACCTGAATGGCGCCGAGATTAATGTGGTTTTGTTTAGCGTAATCGATAAGGCGACCGGTGGTGCCGATCAGAATATCAACGCCGCTTTCCAGTACTTTCAGCTGCTTATCGTAGCCGTCGCCGCCATAAGCCAGACCGAGCTTCAGGCCGGTCGCCTGCGCCAGCGGTTCGGCGTCAGCGTGAATCTGTACCGCCAGCTCGCGCGTCGGCGCCATGATCAGCGCGCGCGGTTGGTTAACCTGGCGGTCTGCGATGGCCGGGTGAGAGAGAAGATAATGAAACGTTGACGTCAGAAACGCCATCGTTTTACCAGTACCGGTTTGCGCCTGCCCGGCGACATCGCGGCCTTCCAGCGTGAGCGGAAGGGCGAGAGCCTGAATGGGTGTGCAATTATGAAACCCTTTTTTTTCAAGGGCTTCGACAACTGCCGGGTGCAGGGCGAAGTCGGAAAACTTCTGTTCTGTCAAATGTGTTTTGCTCATAGTGTGGTAGAATATCAGCTAACTATTGCATTAAGAAAGCGTATCCGGTGAAATAACGTCAACCTTTCGTTGGCGATATACGAAATTATTCAAGGTGCGTCTCCGGCTACTGAATGGATCCCGGAAAGCTTAGACTACTAAGCGCAACGGGGGCGGTAAATCTGCCGCAGGTTGATTTGCAGACAGTGCGCTTAAGCATCGGCGGTGGTGGTCCATGGTGGATCCATTCCCGCAGGTAGCTTATAAAAGAGGCATCCTGAAGAATAGCGTGCATAACGTAGCATCAACACGTCGTTGATGACTGCGACACCAACACACCAGGCTTATTCCTGTGGAGTTATATATGAGCGATAAAATTATTCACCTGACTGACGACAGTTTTGACACGGACGTACTCAAGGCTGACGGGCTGACCCTCGTCGATTTCTGGGCAGAGTGGTGTGGTCCGTGCAAAATGATCGCCCCGATTCTGGATGAGATCGCTGAAGAGTATCAAGGCAAACTGACCGTGGCTAAACTGAACATCGATCAGAACCCGGGCACGGCGCCGAAGTACGGCATCCGCGGCATCCCGACGCTGCTGCTGTTCAAGAACGGCGAAGTCGCGGCGACTAAAGTCGGCGCGCTGTCCAAAGGCCAACTGAAAGAGTTCCTCGACGCCAACCTGGCGTAATCGGTTTGCCATTCCGGCGTCCGGATTCCTATTTTTTGTGGAACTCTGGACGCCCGGCCTGAGTCGTGCTAAGTTAATTCCAGACTTCGTTTTAAACATACCTATTGTTTGAATCTTGTTTTACCCAAAGCGTCCCGCAGACTATGCGCGTGAGGCTAATAATTCCGGGCTTATCACTCATTCCGTCTTGTCGTTTCAGTTCTGCGTTCTTTCCTGTGACCAGGCAACGTACAGACACGAGATGAAGCCGCTAACAGGCATGGATGTTCCTGCCATACCATTCACAACATTAAGTTCGAGATTTACCCCGAGTTTAAGAACCCACACCACTATGAATCTTACCGAATTAAAGAATACGCCGGTTTCTGAGCTGATTACTCTCGGCGAAAATATGGGGCTGGAAAACCTGGCTCGTATGCGTAAGCAGGATATTATTTTTGCCATCCTCAAGCAGCATTCAAAGAGTGGCGAAGATATCTTTGGCGATGGCGTACTGGAGATACTGCAGGATGGATTTGGATTCCTCCGCTCAGCAGACAGCTCCTACCTCGCCGGTCCAGACGACATCTACGTATCCCCCAGCCAAATCCGCCGCTTCAACCTCCGCACTGGTGACACCATTTCCGGTAAGATTCGTCCTCCTAAAGAGGGTGAACGTTACTTCGCGCTGCTGAAAGTTAACGAAGTTAACTACGACAAGCCGGAAAACGCGCGTAACAAGATTCTGTTCGAGAACTTAACGCCGCTGCACGCGAATTCACGCCTGCGTATGGAGCGTGGTAATGGTTCTACCGAAGACTTAACCGCCCGCGTACTGGATCTGGCATCGCCGATTGGCCGCGGCCAGCGTGGCCTGATCGTCGCGCCGCCGAAAGCCGGTAAAACCATGCTGCTGCAGAACATCGCGCAGAGCATCGCATACAACCATCCTGACTGCGTGCTGATGGTGTTGCTTATCGACGAACGTCCGGAAGAAGTGACCGAGATGCAGCGTCTGGTTAAAGGTGAAGTTGTCGCTTCTACCTTTGACGAACCCGCATCTCGTCACGTGCAGGTTGCCGAAATGGTTATCGAGAAAGCGAAACGTCTGGTTGAGCACAAAAAAGACGTTATTATCCTGCTCGACTCCATTACCCGTCTGGCCCGTGCCTACAACACCGTGGTTCCGGCTTCCGGTAAAGTGCTGACCGGTGGTGTGGACGCCAACGCCCTGCATCGTCCGAAGCGCTTCTTCGGTGCGGCGCGTAACGTGGAAGAGGGCGGCAGCCTGACTATCATCGCTACCGCGCTTATCGATACCGGCTCTAAAATGGATGAAGTTATCTACGAAGAGTTCAAAGGCACCGGTAACATGGAACTGCACCTCTCCCGTAAGATTGCGGAAAAACGCGTCTTCCCGGCTATCGACTACAACCGTTCCGGTACCCGTAAAGAAGAGCTGCTGACCACCCAGGAAGAGCTGCAGAAAATGTGGATCCTGCGCAAAATCATCCATCCTATGGGTGAAATCGACGCAATGGAGTTCCTCATTAATAAGCTGGCGATGACCAAAACTAACGACGACTTCTTCGATATGATGAAGCGTTCGTAGGACGGAATACGCCGAAAAAACGCCACGCGATTGCGTGGCGTTTTGTTTTGTAGCTTTGTATGATCCAGGCGGGAAAAGCGCCGCCAGCGTTGCCGTATGATATGCGCGGCGGGTAAGGCAGAAAGGACTTTAACAGTCTAAAATATATACAATAAATTTGTAATGTTCTGCTTTTCCCCTTCAGGAGTGGAGACATCATCGTTATACTCCCCGGATTAACTATGCTGAGAGCACATGTGTTGTGAATTTACTCACTGCTATTACTGAATTAATCAGTGTTTTCTTATTCACGACCCTGTTTATATTTGTTGCCCGTAAAGCAGCGAAAAAAATTGGGTTAGTGGATAAGCCAAACTATCGGAAACGGCATCAAGGTTTGATTCCGTTAGTTGGTGGTATCTCAGTTTATGCCGGTATTTGTTTTACCTTTGCGATTGCCGATTATTATATCCCTCATGCCACGCTGTATCTGGCCTGTGCGGGCGTGCTGGTGTTGGTCGGCGCGTTGGATGACCGATTTGATATCAGCGTAAAAATTCGTGCGGTTATTCAGGCCGCGATAGCCGTTATCATGATGACGGCGGGTAATCTGCATCTCAGCAGCCTCGGCTATATTTTCGGTTCGTGGGAGTTAGTCCTCGGCCCCTTTGGTTTTTTCCTCACGCTTTTCGCCGTTTGGGCGGCAATCAACGCCTTCAATATGGTGGATGGCATTGACGGGTTGCTCGGCGGGCTTTCGTCCGTTTCCTTCGCCGCAACCGGCATCATCTTATGGTTTGACGGCCAGTACAGCCTGGCGATGTGGTGTTTTGCGATGATCGCCGCCATCCTGCCCTATATTTTACTTAATCTCGGCGCGCTTGGCCGTCGCTATAAAGTGTTTATGGGCGATGCCGGCAGCACCATGATTGGCTTCACCATTATCTGGATCCTGCTGGAGACCACGCAGGGTAAAACGCATCCCATCAGCCCGGTGACGGCGCTGTGGATTATTGCGATTCCTTTGATGGATATGGTGGCGATTATGTATCGCCGCCTGAGAAAGGGGATGAGCCCGTTCTCGCCGGATCGTCAGCATATTCATCATTTGATAATGCGTGCCGGGTTTACTTCCCGGCAGGCCTTTGTCCTGATTACGCTGGCTGCCGCTTTACTGGCGCTGGTCGGCGTAGTGGCGGAATACACCCGTATTGTTCCTGAATGGGTGATGTTAATACTCTTTTTGTTTGCTTTTTTACTTTATGGCTACTGCATTAAGCGCGCATGGAAAGTGGCGCGTCTGGTTAAGCGCATTAGACGCAGAATTCGGCGACACAGCGGCAATAATCCAAATTTAACCAAGTAAAACTGGGGACGTGATGACTCAACCATTACCGGGAGCACAAGCAGTGAACGTTGAGAACGAACTGGATATTCGCGGGCTGTTTCGCGCCTTATGGGCAGGAAAAGGCTGGATAGTCGGCACCGCCGCGCTATTCGCGCTGATCGTTCTTATTTATTCCTTTTTTGCTCGCCAGGAGTGGAGCGCGACGGCAATTACCGACCGGCCGACCGTCAATATGCTGGGCGGATACTATTCGCAACAGCAGTTCTTACGTAACCTGGATATCAAAGCCGATCTGGCTTCGGTAGACCAACCTTCCGCCATGGATGAGGCATACAAAGAGTTCATTATGCAACAGGCGTCATGGGATACCCGCCGTGACTTCTGGCTGCAGACCGACTACTACAAACAGCGTCAGTCAGGTAACGCGCGCGCGGATGCGGCGATGCTTGACGATCTCATTAACGATATTCAGTTTATCCCGGGCGACCCGCTGAAAAGCGTCAATGACAGCATCAAGCTGACGGCGGAGACCGCGCCAGATGCCAATAATCTGCTGCGTCAGTACGTCGCTTTCGCCAGTCAGCGTGCCGCCGGTCATCTTAATGATGAGCTGAAGGGCGCCTGGGCGGCGCGTACCGTACAGATGAAAGCGCAGGTGAAGCGTCAGGAAGAGGTGGCGAGCGAGATCTACAACCGCCGCGTGCAGAGCGTCGAGCAGGCGTTGAAAATCGCCCAGCAGCATAACATTTCGCGCAGCGAGACCGATGTTCCAGCGGAGCAGCTGCCGGCCTCCGAACTCTTCTTACTGGGCCGGCCGATGCTGCAGGCGCGCCTCGAAAATCTGCAGGCCGTAGGGCCGGAATACGATCTCGACTATGACCAGAACCGCGCCATGCTGAACACGCTAAACGTTGGCCCGACGCTGGATCCACGTTTTCAGACTTACAGATATTTGCGTACGCCGGAAGAACCTGTAAAACGCGATAGCCCGCGGCGCGTATTTCTGATGATCATGTGGGGGATTGTGGGCGCGCTCATCGGCGCAGGCGTGGCGTTAGCACGTCGTCGTGTCCAGTGAATGGGGCCTGTGATGAAGGCTCCGCGCCATCATCACCTAATCGAAGAGAATCGATGTGAAAGTACTAACTGTATTTGGCACGAGACCAGAAGCCATCAAGATGGCGCCGCTGGTCCATGCGCTGGCAAAGGATCCTCATTTTGAGGCAAAGGTTTGCGTAACCGCGCAGCATCGGGAGATGCTCGATCAGGTGTTGAAACTGTTTTCGATTACGCCGGACTACGATCTGAACATTATGCAGCCGGGTCAGGGATTAACCGAGATCACCTGCCGCATTCTGCAAGGTTTAAAGCCGGTACTGGAGTCGTTTAAGCCGGACGTAGTGCTGGTACATGGCGATACCACGACGACGATGGCGGCCAGTCTGGCGGCGTTTTATCAGCGGATCCCGGTGGGCCACGTGGAAGCGGGCCTGCGTACCGGCGACCTGAACTCGCCGTGGCCGGAAGAGGGCAACCGCACGCTGACAGGGCGCCTGGCGATGTACCATTTCGCCCCGACCGCCACCTCGCGCGATAACCTGCTGCGGGAAAATATTGACGCAGAGCGCATTACCGTCACCGGCAATACGGTGATCGATGCGCTGTTCTGGGTTCGCGATCGTGTCCTTGGCGACGAGGCGTTGCGCAATGAACTGATGCAGCGCTACCCGTTCCTTGAAGAGGATAAGAAATTAATTCTGGTGACCGGCCACCGTCGCGAGAGCTTTGGTCTCGGCTTCGAGCACATTTGCCATGCGCTGGCGGATATCGCCAGCCATCATCCTGATGTGCAGATTGTTTATCCGGTTCACCTGAACCCGAACGTCAGCGAACCGGTCAACCGTATTCTTGGCCATGTCGCTAACGTGAAATTAATTGAACCGCAGGATTACCTGCCGTTCGTCTGGCTGATGAATCGGGCGTGGCTGATTCTGACCGATTCCGGCGGGATTCAGGAAGAGGCGCCGTCGCTGGGGAAACCGGTACTGGTGATGCGCGAAATGACTGAGCGCCCGGAGGCGGTCGCCGCTGGCACCGTGCGGCTGGTCGGCACCGACAGGCAGCGTATCGTCGATGAAGTCACCCGGCTGCTGCAGGATGATGCCGCCTGGCAGGCGATGAGTCGGGCCCATAACCCTTACGGCGATGGTCAGGCATGCGATCGTATTTTATCCGCCCTTAAAAATAATCAGGTAACGCTATGAGTTTTTCTACCATTTCAGTGATTGGCCTTGGGTACATTGGTCTGCCAACCGCTGCCGCATTTGCTTCCCGGCAACGGCGGGTGGTTGGCGTGGACATCAATCAACACGCCGTTGAGACCATTAACCGTGGTGAGATTCATATCGTCGAGCCGGATTTAGCGAGCGTCGTGAAAACGGCGGTTGAACAGGGATATTTAAGCGCCACCACCGTGCCGGTGGAGTCTGACGCCTACCTGATTGCCGTTCCGACGCCGTTTAAAGGCGGGCATGAGCCAGATATGGCCTTTGTTGAATCCGCCGCTAAATCTATTGCGCCGACCCTGAAGAAAGGGGCGTTAGTGATCCTGGAATCCACCTCGCCGGTCGGCTCGACTGAACAGATGGCCGAGTGGCTGGCGGCGATGCGCCCCGATCTCAGCTTCCCACAGCAGGTTGGCGAGGCGGCCGACGTTAATGTCGCCTACTGTCCGGAGCGCGTGCTGCCGGGGCAGGTGATGGTTGAGCTCATCAAAAACGACCGCGTTATTGGCGGAATGTCGCCGGTCTGCTCGGCGCGCGCCAGTGAGCTGTATAAAATTTTCCTTGAAGGCGAATGCGTAGTGACTAACTCGCGCACTGCGGAAATGTGCAAGCTGACGGAAAACAGCTTCCGCGACGTCAACATCGCCTTTGCTAACGAACTATCGCTGATTTGCGCCGATCAGGGGATCAACGTCTGGGAACTCATCCGCCTGGCGAACCGCCATCCGCGCGTCAATATTCTGCAGCCGGGTCCGGGCGTCGGCGGCCACTGTATCGCCGTCGACCCGTGGTTTATCGTGGCGCAAAACCCGCAGCAGGCGCGTCTGATTCGCACCGCGCGCGAGGTTAACGACCACAAGCCGGAATGGGTAATCGATCGGGTAAAAGCACAGGTTGCCGAGTGCCTGAATGCCAGCAATAAACGCGCCAGCGAACTGACTATTGCCTGCTTCGGCCTGGCTTTTAAGCCTAACATTGATGACCTGCGCGAAAGCCCGGCGATGGAAATTGCCGCGCAGATCGCCCGCTGGCACAGCGGCGCGACGCAGGTGGTTGAGCCCAACATTCATGCGCTGCCGAAGAAACTTGATGGCCTGTGTACGCTGGCGACCCTCGATGACGCGCTGGCGAGCGCCGATGTGCTGGTGATGCTGGTCGATCACAACGAGTTTAAAGCCGTTAGCGGCGATAGCGTTACTCAGGCCTATATCATCGACACCAAAGGAGTGTGGCGGTGAGAACGATTCTGGTCACCGGCGGCGCGGGCTTTATTGGCTCCGCGGTAGTGCGTGAAATCATCCAGCACACCGCCGATCGCGTCGTGGTCGTGGATAAGCTGACCTACGCCGGCAATTTGATGTCGCTGGCGCCGGTGGCGCAGGATGCGCGTTTTGCCTTTGAACAGGTGGATATCTGCAACCGAGCCGAGCTGGATCGCATCTTCCGCCAGCATCAACCCGATACGGTGATGCACCTCGCGGCGGAAAGCCATGTCGATCGTTCCATCGATGGCCCGGCGGCGTTCATCGAAACCAATATCGTCGGTACCTATACGCTGCTGGAAGCCGCACGCAGCTGGTGGAATACGCTGGCGGCGGAGCAAAAATCGGCGTTTCGCTTCCATCATATCTCGACGGATGAAGTGTATGGCGATCTGCACGGCAGCGATGATTTCTTTACCGAGACCACGCCCTATGCGCCAAGCAGTCCTTATTCGGCCTCGAAAGCCAGCAGCGACCATCTGGTGCGCGCCTGGCAGCGTACCTATGGCCTGCCGACGCTTATCACTAATTGCTCGAATAACTACGGCCCGTATCACTTCCCGGAGAAGCTGATCCCGTTGATTATTCTCAACGCGCTGGCGGGAAAACCGCTACCGGTTTACGGTAACGGCCAACAGATTCGCGACTGGCTGTACGTCGAGGATCACGCCAGAGCGCTGTATCTGGTGGCGACCCGCGGCGAGCCGGGCGAAACTTACAATATCGGCGGTCATAACGAGCGTAAAAACATCGAGGTGGTGGAAACCATTTGCGAACTGCTCGAAGAGCTGGCGCCGCATAAACCGCAGGGCGTGGCGCACTATCGCGATCTGATTACCTTCGTCGCTGACCGGCCGGGCCACGATCTGCGTTATGCGATTGACGCGGCGAAGATTGCACGCGAGCTGGGCTGGACGCCGGATGAGACCTTTACTTCCGGCATGCGCAAAACCGTCCAGTGGTATCTGGCAAATGAGGCATGGTGGCGACAGGTTCAGGACGGTAGCTATCAGGGCGAGCGTCTTGGGCTGCACGGCTAACTGGCCCAGGGGGGCATGATGAAAGGTATTATTCTGGCAGGCGGTTCCGGTACGCGCCTGCATCCCATCACGCGCGGCGTGTCGAAACAGCTGCTGCCGATTTACGACAAGCCGATGATTTACTACCCGCTGTCGGTGTTAATGCTGGCCGGGATCCGTGAAATCCTTATCATCACCACGCCGGAAGATCAGCGCGATTTCCAACGCCTGCTCGGCGATGGTTCCGAGTTCGGTATCCAATTGCAGTATGCCGTTCAGCCGACGCCGGATGGTTTAGCCCAGGCGTTTATCATCGGCGAAGCGTTTCTCAACGGCGAACCGGCGTGCCTGGTGTTGGGCGATAATATCTTCTTTGGCCAGAGCTTTAGTCCTAAGCTGCGTAGCGTCGCAACCCGCACCGAAGGGGCGACGGTATTTGGCTATCAGGTGATGGATCCTGAGCGCTTCGGCGTGGTGGAGTTTGATGACAACTTCCGCGCCTTGTCGCTGGAGGAAAAGCCGAAACAACCGAAGTCGAACTGGGCGGTCACCGGGCTTTATTTCTACGATGGCAAAGTGGCCGAGTACGCCAAACGGGTCAAACCGTCCGAGCGCGGCGAGCTGGAAATTACCTCCATCAACCAGATGTATCTTGAGGATGGCGCGTTAACCGTCGAGCTGCTTGGGCGCGGCTTTGCGTGGCTGGATACCGGCACGCACGATAGCCTGATTGAAGCCAGCATGTTTGTGCAAACGGTAGAAAAGCGGCAAGGTTTTAAAATCGCCTGTCTGGAAGAAATCGCCTGGCGTAACGGTTGGCTTGACGATGATGGCGTCAAACGCGCCGCGAAGCGGCTGGAAAAAACCGGCTATGGCCAATACTTGCTGGATCTCCTCCGTGCCCGCCCGCGCCAGTATTGAAGCGCTGGAGTGGGAAAACCGCTTCTTCGCCGTTAATAGCGGCATCGTTCGCTTTGACGAACGCGCGCCGCAGCTCACCGCTGAAGCCCTGGCGGGATGGTCGCGAGTGCAGGCGAAAGTCGCCGCCAGCGACACCGCCCGGCTGGATGCGCTACAGGAGATCGGTTTTCAACTGGTAGAAGGCGAGGTCGATCTGGCGTTGCCGGTAGGCGAGCCGGCTGATGCCGGCGCCGAATGGGCCGTTGAAGGCGACATTGCGCGACTGCGTGAACTGGCGGCGCAGGCATTTGCCATGAGCCGTTTTCGCGCTCCCTGGTACGCCGCTGACGCCAGCGGCCGGTTCTACGCGCAATGGATCGAAAACGCGGTACTGGGAACCTTTGACCACCAGTGTCTGTTATTTCGCGCGTCCGATGGCGACATCCGCGCATTTGTTTCTTTGCGTCAGCTCAATGACACCGACGCGCGTATCGGCCTGTTGGCCGGACGCGGCGCTGGAGCCGAGCTTATGCAGGCGGCGCGCCACTGGGCGGCGCAACGCGGGCTTTCTACACTGCGGGTGGCGACCCAAATGGGCAACACCGCCGCGCTTAAACGTTATATTCTCAGCGGTGCGAATGTGGAAAGCACCGCGTACTGGTTATACAGGTGACACGATGATTCCATTTAACGCACCGCCGGTGGTGGGGACTGAGCTCGATTACATGCAATCGGCGATGAACAGCGGCAAGCTTTGCGGCGACGGCGGTTTTACCCGTCGCTGCCAGCAGTGGTTTGAACAGCGCTTCGGCACCGCCAAAGCGCTGCTGACGCCATCCTGCACCGCGTCGCTGGAGATGGCGGCGCTGCTGCTGGATATTCAGCCGGGCGATGAAGTCATCATGCCCAGCTATACCTTTGTTTCCACCGCCAATGCTTTTGTACTCCGCGGGGCGAAAATCGTCTTTGTCGATATCCGTCGCGACACGATGAATATTGATGAATCGCTGATTGAAGCGGCGATCACCGATAAAACCCGGGCGATCGTGCCGGTGCATTATGCTGGCGTGGCCTGTGAGATGGACACCATCATGGCGCTCGCCGCCAAATATAACCTGTACGTGGTGGAAGACGCCGCGCAGGGCGTGATGTCCACCTATAAGGGCCGCGCGCTGGGCACCATCGGCCATATTGGCTGCTTTAGCTTCCATGAGACGAAAAACTACACCGCCGGCGGTGAAGGCGGCGCAACGCTTATCAACGATCGTAAACTGGTGGAACGCGCGGAGATCATTCGCGAAAAAGGCACTAACCGTAGCCAGTTTTTCCGCGGTCTGGTGGATAAGTACACCTGGCGCGATATCGGTTCCAGCTATTTGATGTCCGATCTGCAGGCCGCCTATCTCTGGGCGCAGCTGGAAGCCGCTGAACGTATTAACCAGCAGCGTCTGATGCTGTGGCAAAATTATTATGACGCGCTGCTGCCGCTGGCGCGCGCGGGCCGTATCGATCTGCCGGCGGTACCGGCGGATTGCGGGCAAAACGCGCATATGTTCTACATTAAGCTGCGGGATAACGATGACCGCGCGGCGCTGATTAACTGGCTGAAAGAGGCAGAAATACTGGCGGTGTTCCACTATATTCCGCTCCATAGCTGCCCGGCTGGCGAACAGTTCGGCGAGTTCTGCGGGGAAGATCGTTATACCACCCAGGAGAGCGAACGCCTGCTGCGTTTGCCGCTGTTCTATAACCTGTCTGCGGTAAACCAACGGACGGTGATTAACTCGCTGCTGAGCTACTTCTCCTGATATGTCGTTGGCAAAAGCGTCACTGTGGACCGCGGCGTCCACCTTAGTCAAAATAGGCGCCGGTCTGCTGGTGGTAAAGCTGCTGGCGGTCTCATTTGGCCCGGCGGGCGTGGGCCAGGCCGGTAACTTCCGGCAATTGGTCACCGTCCTTGGCGTACTGGCGGGCGCCGGGATTTTTAATGGCGTCACTAAGCTGGTTGCCCAACATCACGACGATCCGCTACGCCTGAAGCAGGTGGTCGGGACGTCGTCATCAATGGTGCTCGGCTTTTCCACCCTGTTAGCGCTGGTCTTTTTGCTGGCGGCGGCGCCCATAAGCCAGGCGCTGTTCGGCCATTCGCACTACCAGAATCTGGTACGTCTGGTGGCGCTGGTGCAGATGGGGATTGCGTGGGCCAACTATTTGCTGGCGCTGATGAAAGGTTTTCGCGATGCTGCGGGTAACGCTTTTTCGCTGATTGCCGGTAGCCTAATTGGCGTTGCGGCCTATTACGCCTGTTACTACTTCGGTGGTTATCAGGGGGCGCTGTTAGGGCTGGCGTTAGTCCCCGCGTTGGTGGTGGTTCCGGCCGCCATTATGCTATGGCGGCGTGGCGCGATCCCGTTGAGCGCGCTACGCCCGCGTTGGGATAACGGGCTTGCAGGGCAGCTATCGAAATTTACCCTGATGGCGCTGATTACCTCGGTGACGCTGCCAGTGGCCTATGTGATGATGCGTAATCTGCTGGCGGCGCATTACGGCTGGGAGGCGGTCGGTATCTGGCAGGGGGTGAGCAGTATCTCAGATGCCTACCTGCAGTTTATTACCGCCTCCTTTAGCGTGTATCTGCTGCCTACGCTGTCGCGGCTGAGCGCCAAAACGGACATCACGCGTGAGATAGTGAAGTCGTTGAAATTCGTTCTGCCGGCGGTGGCGGCGGCGAGCCTGACGGTCTGGCTGCTGCGCGATTTTGCTATCTGGTTACTGTTTTCCGCGCGCTTCACCGCGATGCGCGACCTGTTCGCCTGGCAGTTGGTGGGCGATGTTTTAAAAGTTGGCGCTTACGTCTACGGCTATCTGGTGATCGCCAAAGCGTCATTGCGCTTTTATATTCTGACGGAAATCAGCCAGTTCACGCTGCTGACCGCATTTTCACACTGGCTTATTCCGGCGCACGGCGCACTTGGCGCGGCGCAGGCGTATATGGCCACTTATATTGTTTATTTCGCCCTTTGTAGTGGCGTGTTTTTACTCTGGCGTAAACGGGCATGACAGCACTGATACACGTACTGGGATCGGATATCCCGCACCACAACCAGACCGTATTGCGGTTCTTTAACGACGAACTGGCCGCCGACGCGCGGGCCAGGACGTTTATGGTCGTGGGTGATGCGACAGGTATGCGCGAGGCGTATCCGGCGCTGGAAATTACCTGCTATCCGGGTAAGAAATCGCTGGCGCAGGCGGTGATTGCCAAAGCGAAAGCCGATCGCCAGCAGCGCTTTTTTTTCCACGGCCAGTTTAATACCGGTCTGTGGCTGGCGTTGTTGAGCGGCGGGATCCGCCCGTCGCAATTTAACTGGCATATCTGGGGCGCGGATCTGTATGAAAACTCAGCCAGCCTGAAATTCCGTCTGTTTTATCCTCTGCGCCGCATGGCGCAAGGGCGGGTAGGACGCGTTTTCGCCACCCGCGGCGATCTCAGCTGGTTTGCTAACCGCCATCCGCGAGTGCCGGGCGAACTGCTGTACTTCCCGACGCGTATGGATCCGTCGCTAAATTCCCTTGCCGATACCGCCCCGCGCGGTGACACGCTGACCATACTGGTGGGGAACTCCGGCGATCGTAGTAATGAGCATATTGCGGCGCTAAGGGCGATTCATCAGCAATTTGGCGATACGGTGAATGTCATCGTGCCGATGGGTTATCCGGCCAACAATGAAGCCTACATTGATGAAGTGCGTCAGACGGGAGCGGCACTGTTTAGTCGCGAGCATCTGCAGATCCTTAGCGAGAAGCTTGAGTTTGATGATTATCTGGCGCTGCTGCGCCGCTGCGATCTGGGTTATTTCCTGTTTGCGCGCCAGCAGGGTATCGGCACGCTGTGCCTGCTGATTCAGGCGGGTATTCCCTGCGTGCTCAATCGCGAAAATCCGTTCTGGCAGGATATGACCGAACAACAGATCCCGGTGCTGTTTACCACCGATACCCTGGACGCCAACGTGGTGCGCGAAGCACAGCGTCAGTTAGCGAGCGTTGATAAAACGCAAATCGCCTTCTTCCGCCCGAACTATCTGGCGGGCTGGCAGCGGGCGCTACAGCTGGCAGCGGAGGCGCGGGTATGACGTTAATGCAATTTAGCGGGCTGTTGGTGGTCTGGCTGCTGTCGACGCTGTTTATCGCCACCGCCACCTGGTTTGAGTTCCGCCGCGTGCGCTTTAACTTCAACGTCTTTTTCTCGTTGTTGTTCCTGCTCACCTTTTTCTTCGGCTTCCCGTTAACCAGTATCCTGGTATTCCGCTTTGACGTCAGCGTGGCGCCGCCGGAGATTTTGCTGCAGACGCTGCTGGTTGCGGTATGCTTCTATGCCATCTACTACGTGACCTACAAAACGCGATTGCGTCCGGCATCGCGCGATGTTGCACGTCGTCCGCTGTTTACCATGAACCGGGTTGAAACCCATCTGGCCTGGGGGATTTTGATGGGGCTGGCGCTGCTGTGCGTCGGTATCTTCTTCGCCCACAACGGTTTCCTGCTATTTAAGCTCAATTCATACAGCCAGATATTCTCCGCGGAAGTGTCCGGCGTGGCGTTGAAGCGCTTCTTCTACTTCTTTATTCCGGCGATGCTGGTGATCTATTTCCTGCGTCAGGATTACAAGGCGTGGATTTTCTTCCTGGTGAGCACCGTCGCCTTTGGTCTGCTGACCTACGCGATCGTCGGCGGTACCCGCGCCAACATCATTATCGCTTTCGCTATCTTCCTGTTTATCGGCATTATTCGCGGCTGGATCAGCCTGTGGATGCTGGCGGCGGCGGGCGTGCTGGGTATTGTCGGCATGTTCTGGCTGGCGTTGAAGCGCTATGGGATGAACGTTAGCGGCGATGAAGCGTTTTATACATTCCTCTATCTCACGCGCGATACCTTCTCGCCGTGGGAGAACCTGGCGCTGTTGCTGCAGAACTACGACAAGATTGAGTTCCAGGGGCTGGCGCCGATGATCCGCGACTTCTACGTCTTTATCCCCAGTTGGATGTGGCACGGTCGCCCGACAATGGTGCTGAATACCGCCAATTACTTCACCTGGGAAGTGTTAAATAACCATTCGGGGCTGGCGATATCGCCGACGCTGATTGGTTCGCTGGTGGTGATGGGCGGCGTATGGTTCGTACCGCTGGGCGCCGTCGCGGTAGGGCTCATCATTAAATGGTTCGACTGGCTGTACGAACTGGGCAACCGGGAGAGCAATCGCTACAAAGCGGCTATCCTGCACAGTTTCTGTTTCGGCGCTATCTTCAACATGATAGTGCTGGCGCGCGAAGGGTTGGATTCGTTTGGCTCCCGCGTGGTGTTTTTCCTCGTGATCTTTGGTATCTGCTTGTTAGCGGCGAAATTGCTGTACTGGCTCCTGGACAGCGCAGGATTGATTCATAAGCGGTTGAAGCCGCTTTCGCAACCGCAGGTATGATAAGGATGAACATGACTGATAACACTTCCGCGCCGCAGTATGCGCTGCGAGGGCTGCAGCTTATTGGTTGGCGCGACATGCAGCATGCGCTCAACTATCTCTTCGCCGACGGCGAACTGCGTCAGGGAACGCTGGTTGCGATCAACGCCGAAAAAATGCTGGCGGTAGAAGATAACCCGGAAGTGCGAGCGCTGATTGAGGCCGCCGAGTTTAAATATGCCGACGGCATCAGCGTCGTGCGCTCATTACGCAAAAAATATCCGCAGGCTGAGGTGTCGCGCGTTGCCGGCGCCGATCTGTGGGAGGCCTTAATGGAGCGCGCCGGGGCGCAGGGAACGCCGGTGTTTCTGATTGGCGGTAAGCCCGAGGTGCTGGCGGAGACGCAAGCGAAGCTGCGTGAGCGCTGGAAGGTGAATATCGTCGGCAGTCAGGACGGCTATTTTTCCGCCGATCAGCGCCAGCAGCTGTTTGAGCGGGTACGCGACAGCGGGGCGAAAATTGTCACCGTCGCGATGGGATCGCCGCGCCAGGAAATTCTGATGCGCGACTGCCGACTGGTGTATCCTGCAGCGCTGTATATGGGCGTTGGCGGCACTTATGACGTCTTTACCGGCCACGTACACCGAGCGCCCAAATTCTGGCAGAACCTGGGGCTGGAGTGGTTCTATCGCCTGCTCCTGCAGCCGAGCCGCATTAAAAGACAGTTCCGTTTACTGCGCTATTTACGTTGGCATTATTCCGGCAAGCTCTGATATTCCACTGCAACCAGAAGAGATTGCATACATATTCTGTGTAATCTCTTCACTCGCCTGATACTTTATTTGCCATTTCCGTAAAATTAATTAACCATTCGCATGCTTCAAACGCGTGGGGGAGACCTGCGCGTCGGCAAGGCTATGGTTTCAATTAATAACAATAACCGGCAGTACCCGGAATACAGCAAACACAAGAGGCTTTATGACTGAGAAAAAAGCGGAACTCCAGCGTGGACTGGAGGCCCGACATATTGAGCTAATCGCGCTAGGCGGGACGATTGGCGTAGGGTTATTTATGGGGGCGGCAAGTACGCTGAAGTGGGCCGGTCCGTCCGTCCTGCTGGCGTATATTATCGCCGGTTTATTTGTCTTCTTTATCATGCGTTCGATGGGCGAAATGTTGTTCCTCGAACCGGTAACCGGCTCGTTCGCCGTTTACGCACACCGTTATATGAGCCCGTTCTTCGGCTATCTCACGGCCTGGTCATACTGGTTTATGTGGATGGCGGTGGGGATATCTGAGATCACCGCCATCGGAGTATATGTGCAGTTCTGGTTCCCGGAGATGGCGCAGTGGATCCCGGCGCTGATTGCCGTCGGGCTGGTCGCGTTAGCGAACCTGGCGGCAGTACGTCTTTACGGTGAGATCGAGTTCTGGTTTGCAATGATTAAAGTCACCACCATTATCGTGATGATTGTCATCGGCCTGGGCGTTATCTTCTTTGGCTTCGGCAATGGCGGACAGTCGATCGGTTTTGGCAACCTGACCGAACACGGCGGCTTCTTCGCCGGCGGCTGGAAAGGCTTCCTGACGGCGCTGTGTATTGTCGTCGCCTCTTATCAGGGCGTTGAACTTATCGGTATCACCGCCGGAGAAGCGAAAAATCCGCAAGTCACGCTGCGTAGCGCGGTGGGCAAAGTGCTTTGGCGTATCCTGATTTTCTATGTGGGGGCGATTTTCGTTATCGTGACTATCTTCCCTTGGAACCAGATTGGCTCGACTGGAAGCCCGTTCGTCCTCACCTTCGCCAAAATCGGCATTACCGCGGCGGCGGGGATTATCAACTTCGTGGTGCTGACCGCAGCGCTGTCAGGGTGCAACAGCGGGATGTATAGCTGTGGGCGTATGCTGTACGCGCTGGCGCGCAACCGCCAGCTACCGGCGGCAATGGCCAAAGTGTCGCGTCAGGGCGTACCGGTAGCGGGCGTCGCGCTGTCGATCGTGATTCTGCTCATCGGTTCGTGCCTGAACTACATTATTCCTAACCCGCAGCGCGTGTTTGTCTATGTTTATAGCGCCAGCGTATTGCCGGGGATGGTGCCGTGGTTTGTGATCCTGATTAGCCAGCTGCGTTTCCGTCGCGAGCATCAGCAGGCGATGGCCAGCCATCCGTTCCGTTCGCTGTTGTTCCCGTGGGCGAACTATTTGACGATGGCATTCCTCGTTTGTGTGCTAATCGGCATGGGAATTAACGATGAAACCCGGATGTCGCTCTTTGTCGGAATTATTTTCCTCGCCCTGGTGACCCTTATTTATAAGGTTTTCGGCCTCGGCAAGCGGGGGAATCTTGATAAAACGGCGGAATAAGCGCCAAAGCGCACAAACTGTGAGCAAATAGAAATTTTATTTAAAAAGGCACTAGACAGGGGTGGGGGAAGTCCGTATTATCCACCCCCGCAACGGCGCTAAGCGCCCGTAGCTCAGCTGGATAGAGCGCTGCCCTCCGGAGGCAGAGGTCTCAGGTTCGAATCCTGTCGGGCGCACCATTTACCCGGTGCTGGAGCTGCGGTGGTTTTAATACCGCGTAAAAGAATTGTTGTGGTGGCTATAGCTCAGTTGGTAGAGCCCTGGATTGTGATTCCAGTTGTCGTGGGTTCGAATCCCATTAGCCACCCCATTATTTGATAGAGTTGTGAATTGCGAAGGTGGCGGAATTGGTAGACGCGCTAGCTTCAGGTGTTAGTGTTCTTACGGACGTGGGGGTTCAAGTCCCCCCCCTCGCACCACGACTTTAAAGAATTGAACTAAAAATTCAAAAAGCAGTATTTCGGCGAGTAGCGCAGCTTGGTAGCGCAACTGGTTTGGGACCAGTGGGTCGGAGGTTCGAATCCTCTCTCGCCGACCAATTTTGAACCCCGCTTCGGCGGGGTTTTTTGTTTTCCGGATTTGCTCAATTATCTTTTATCCCGCTGATCTTCCTCGTAAAAAATAGTTTCTATCTCTGCGAATTATTGTCCGGAATTGTCCCAAATGATTGCTGCGATAGATGCAATCTCGCTGGATCCTGTGCGATAATAACCGGGTAGATGCTCATTCCATCTCTTATGTTCGCCTTCGTGCCTCATAAACTCGGGAATGATGCAGAGCCGTACTTACGGTGCTTATCGTCCACTGATAGATGTCGCATTTTATATGTCTCATCAAACACCATGGACATAACGTTGAGTGAAGCACCCAATTTGTTGTCAAACAGACCTGTTTTAACGCCTGCCCTGATTTCAGTGCAGGCGTTTTTTTCTTTCAGGGGAAGGCTATCTTTTCGCGAGAGAAGGGCGCTATCGCCCCGAACGAGGCGATAGCGTTATCGTGCATTACTGCTGAGGGTTATTGTGCAGCGTCAACAGCAGGCCGTCACGACGCATGGTCGCCGCTTCTTCCGGCTGATGCAGGCGGTCCAGCGCATCGGCAAGCCATGCGTAATCAAAGGCATCCGGACGCTGCTTAAGCGCGGCGCGGAAGGCGATACTGGCCTCCTGCCATTCACCGTGACGCATCAGCGACTGGCCCAGGGTGCTCCACAGCAGCGGACGGTCGCCGACGGCTTTGATCTGCTGGCGCAGCACTTTCTCCAGTTGCTCCGGATTATTGGTCTTCAGTCGCGGGATCGGCATGACCAGGCGGTCGTCATACTGTTTCTTCAGACCATCGATAATAATCTGCTGTGCGGTATCGTGATCGTCGCTCTCGATAAGGCGTTCGGCCATTGCCACCTGCAGCGGTATCAGCGCGCGCGTTTTACGGCTCTGGTTGCGCCACCATTCGCGTAGCCCTTCGCTACCGCCGTCGGCCAGCGCTTTGTCCATCAGGCCAATCCACGCCAGCTGTTCCAGCGCGGCGCGGTGCTCTTCATCCCCCACGTTGGCTTTCGCCATGGATGGAATGATGTCCAGCAGTGAATTCCACGCGCCGGTGCGGGTATAGGCCTGCTCGGCAAGACGCAGCACCTCCGGATGACGCGGGGTCACTTCCAGCAGCTTATCGATGCCGTGACGAGCGGCGTGGTTTTCGTTCCGCGCCAGCTGTAGGCGCACGCGGGTAATTTCGACCGGGATGAGATCGTCGCCGGCCAGTTCGGCGGCGCGCTCAAGGTGCTGATTGGCGCGAGCTTCATCGCCGCGCTGTTGGGCCGCTTCCGCCGCTAACAGATAGTTCACGACCGGTTGTTCGGCGTGATCGGCATTTTTCGCCATCAGCTTTTCAACCTGTTGGTAATCGCCTTCCGCCAGTTTCAGCAGCGCTTGCTCGGTTTGCTTACGCGCGCGGCGGCGCTTACGGCCGACGAACCAGCCGCGCGTGTGCGCGCCGGTACGGAAAATGCGGCGCAGAAGCCACTCGATAGCGAACAGCACCACCATTGCGAGGATCAGGATGATCACAAGGCCCGTCACGCTGGTTTCGATATTGTAGTTATCGGTCTGGATCAGAACGTAGCCCTGGTGGCCCGCGATCATCGGGCCGACGACGATCCCGGCGATCAGCAGTGCGAAAAGCAGGAGAATTTTCAGCATCGGTTATTCTCCTTGCGGCGCAGGGGCTGGCGCGGTCGCTGCTGGCGCTGGCGCCGGAGCGGCTGCCGCAGGCTGGGCCATCAAATTACGCACCCGGGTTTGCATCAGCTTTTCCAGCAGGCTCTGGCTCTGCAGCGTTTCCGGCACGCTCATGGTGATACTCTGCTGACTGAGCTTATCCACCTCTTCAAGGAAAGCCTTGGTGGTGGCGTCTTCAGTATCGTAATAGGCGCGTACCCAGGTGGAGACGTTTTCCAGCGCCTGCTTATAGGTTTCTTCCTGATGACGCGGCACCGCCTGCGCGGCAACCAGCAGACGAGAGCGGATATTTTCGCGCAGATAGACATCCTGATTTGGCGCTAACAGCGGCACCGCCGTTTCGTCGCGGCGACGTATGGTAATAAAGCTATCCATAAAGTTCTGCCAGCTTTTCTGCAGGTTAACGCGCCATTCGCCGATGGAGCTGGAGAGCTCATCGCTGTCGGCATCCATCGGGGAATCATCGTCGTTATTATCAGCCAGACGCAGATTGTCGATTTGGTTCGCCAGCTGGTTAACCTTGAGGATAATGCCGTCGTAATCGACCTGGCTTACCGCCGACAGCGAAGCGATGTCATCGGTGATGGCGCGGCGCGCGCCGATAAGGCTTGGGTCGTTCATGTCGGCGAGGCTGGCATCGG
Organism: Klebsiella sp. 141203; assembly: GCF_032601985.1. NCBI lineage: Bacteria > Pseudomonadati > Pseudomonadota > Gammaproteobacteria > Enterobacterales > Enterobacteriaceae > Klebsiella > Klebsiella sp. 141203. The sequence continues at coordinate 40,908 of NZ_JAQIRL010000010.1, forward strand.
CGCTTTTCAGCAGCGCGGCGGCGGTCGTCACATCCTGATCGCTCCACAGTTTACGTCCCGCCAGCTTGACCAGGAAATCAGCCTGCGCCAGCAGCCAGGTTTTGGCGTCGCTGCCGGAAATCACGGCAACTTTTTGCTGTAGCTCATCAAGCTGTTTCGTCAGGGTTTCCTGTTCACGTTTGGCTTCGCTCAACTGGTCGGCCTGCTGTTTGATGACGCTTTCCAGCTCGCTCTTTTGGCTGTCCTGCGCTTTTTGCAGCGCCGCGAGCTGGCTTGCTAATTCAGAGCTGGTTTCGTTTTGCCGAGTAACCTGTTGCTTATTTAAGCCATACAGGCCAATACCGGCGGCGAGGGCGATAGCGATAGCAATCGCGCTGAGCGCCAGGCTGGTTTTGTTGCCGGCCTTTTTCTTCTCGTTGTTTTCTGGCTGTGGCGTGGTTTCCACGGCCTCCCTGGTCTCTTCAACCACGGCGGATTGATTTTGTTGTTCCGTCATTATGGCTTCCAATGTTGAGAGTTATTGTAATGCGCGTAGCAGCGCATCGTTGTCGGCGTTATCGGCAACCTGAATATCCTGCCAGCCCAATTCCCGGGCCTGTAGGGCCAGACGTTCGCTGACAACGACAAGGCTACAGTGCAGCAGCCACTGTTCGCGATACCACTGGGGTATTAACGACCACAGCTGCTGCAGCATCTCGCCGCTGGTGACCACCAGCGTAGTGACTCCACGAGATTGCCAGCGCATAGCCTCTTCCGCACCATCATAGTACTTCGCACAACGTTGATAACATTCACAAAATGTTACTTCGGCGCCGCGTTCACGCAGCGTGTCGCCTAATAATTCCCGCCCGCCGTTGCCGCGCAGAATCAGGGCTTTCTTGCCCGCAATGTTTTGTAATTCAGGTAATTGTAGCAAGACTTCGCTGATTTCCCGATCTAACGGGTAACGGATATTTTTACCACTGACCGTATGCAGGGCCAGCGCGGTGGTGCGGCCTATCGAGAAATAGGCCGGGTCGGAGGGCCAGCGTTGGCTCTCCTGCAGCAGACGGGCATGGGCGAATTCCACCGCATGCTGCGACAGCGCAAACAACAAATCGTCCGCGCCTAATGCCGCCAGCTGGCGCGGGAGCGCTGCCAGTTCTCGACCCGGCGTGAATTCAATCAGCGGAAAGCTCCAGGCCACGCGTCCCAGCGCGCGCAGGCGGCTGACTAACTCTTCACCTTGCGGTAGCGGACGAGTGACCAGGATGCTCATCGTGGGGCTTCTCCATCATAGACCGCCGCGAGGATGTCTCGGGCGCCGTTATCCAGTAGCTCTTCCGCCAGCGAGACGCCGAGCGCCTCTGCCTCTTCCGGCCGCCCGCGACGTTCGCCGCGCACGACCCGCGACCCATCCGGCGCGCCTACCAGCGCCCGTAGCCACAGCTCACCATCGCGCAGTTCGGCATAGCTGCCAATCGGCACCTGACAACCGCCTTCGAGACGGGTGTTCATCGCCCGCTCGGCACGTACGCGCACGGCGGTCTCTGTATGGTTAAGCGGCGCTAATAGCGCTTTGGTCCATTCATCGTCAAGGCGGCATTCGATACCCACCGCGCCCTGGCCGACTGCCGGCAGAGATTGCTCAGGCGAGAGCGGCTGGCGAATACGCGCTTCCAGTTTCAGGCGCTTCAGACCGGCGGCGGCGAGAATAATAGCGTCATATTCGCCGTTATCGAGTTTGCCTAATCGCGTGCCGACGTTGCCGCGTAGCGAGCGGATCACCAGATCGGGACGCTCTGCCGCCAACTGGCACTGGCGACGTAAACTTGACGTGCCAACGATGCTGCCAGCCGGCAGCGCGTCGATTGAGGCATAGTGATTGGAAACAAAGGCGTCGCGCGGATCTTCACGTTCGCAGATGGTGACCAATCCCAGGCCTTCAGGGAATTCGACCGGGACATCTTTCATCGAATGGACGGCAATATCGGCGCGCCCCTCAATCATGGCGAGCTCTAACTCTTTTACAAATAAGCCCTTGCCGCCCACTTTCGCCAGCGGGGTATCAAGGAGCACGTCGCCGCGGGTGACCATGGGCACCAGCTCAACGGAAAGCCCCGGATGACAGGACTCCAGACGCTCTTTCACATAATGTGCCTGCCATAGCGCAAGCGGGCTTTGCCGTGTGGCAATTCTCAAAACTTTGTCTAACATGCTTGTTACCGTCATTGTCGACCATGAGCCATCCTAACATTGTTGCTTTAGGGATGTTAGTTTCGCGGTTAATGTGGGATGCTGGCATGATGACCTTTAGCGTTTCATGCGGATGCGGTTGCCGCAAGCGTAGTGGGGAATTTACACCCGGCAAACGGTGCTACACTTGTATGTAGCGCATCTTTCTTTACGGTCAATCAGCAAGGTGTTAAATTGATCACGTTTTAAACCATTTGTCAGCCAGCAGTTCATCACAACCACACCGATGACGAATGGTGACGGTTCTTGTTGAAATACTGAAATCCTCCGTACTATTGTACGTCGGATTTTTGAACATCAGGCGATATGTCTTGTACCTCTATATTGAGACACTGAAACAGAGACTGGATGCCATCAATCAATTGCGCGTGGATCGCGCGCTTGCTGCCATGGGACCCGCTTTCCAGCAGGTTTACAGTCTTCTGCCGACATTACTACATTATCATCACCCGCTGATGCCGGGTTACCTTGACGGTAACGTTCCCCGCGGCATTTGCCTCTACACGCCTGATGAAACCCAACGCCACTATCTTGACGAACTCGAACTGCATCGCGGCCTGCTAACGCAGGAGCCGCCGAAAGGCGAACTGCCGATTACCGGCGTCTATTCGATGGGCAGTACCTCTTCCGTTGGGCAAAGCTGCTCTTCCGATCTGGATATCTGGGTATGCCATCAGGCCTGGCTGGATAACGAAGAACGCCAACTGCTGCAGCGTAAATGCAGCCTGCTTGAAAGCTGGGCGGCGTCGCTCGGCGTCGAGGTCAGTTTCTTCCTGATCGACGAAAACCGCTTCCGCCATAACGAAAGCGGCAGCCTGGGCGGCGAAGACTGTGGTTCGACCCAGCATATTTTGTTGCTCGATGAATTTTACCGCACCGCCGTGCGTCTTGCCGGGAAACGTATTCTGTGGAATATGGTGCCGGGCGATGAAGAAGATCATTACGATGATTACGTGATGGGGCTGTATGCCCAGGGCGTGCTGACGCCAAACGAATGGCTCGATCTCGGCGGCCTCAGTTCGCTGTCGGCGGAAGAGTACTTCGGCGCCAGCCTGTGGCAGCTGTATAAAAGCATCGACTCCCCGTATAAAGCGGTGTTGAAAACGCTGTTGCTGGAAGCCTACTCCTGGGAATACCCCAACAACCGCCTGTTGGCGAAAGATATTAAACAGCGCCTGCACGATGGCGAGATTGTCTCATTCGGTCTCGACCCTTACTGCATGATGCTGGAGCGCGTAACCGCCTATCTGCAGGCTATCGAAGACGACACCCGTCTCGATCTGGTTCGTCGCTGCTTCTATTTGAAAGTCTGTGAAAAACTCAGCCGCGAGCGCGCCTGCGTGGGCTGGCGTCGTGAAGTCGTCAGCCAACTGGTGAAAGAGTGGGGCTGGGATGAAAAGCGTCTGATGATGCTTGATAACCGCGCTAACTGGAAAATCGATGAAGTGCGCAAAGCGCACAACGAACTGCTCGACGCGATGATGCAGAGCTATCGTAATCTGATCCGCTTCGCTCGGCGCAATAACCTTAGCGTCTCCGCCAGCCCGCAAGATATCGGCGTGCTGACGCGCAAGCTGTATGCGGCCTTTGAAGCGCTACCGGGCAAGGTCACCCTGGTGAACCCGCAAATTTCACCGGACCTGTCGGAGCCGAATCTGACCTTTATCCACGTGCCGCCGGGCCGCGCCAACCGTACCGGTTGGTATCTGTATAACCGCGCGCCGGATATGGAATCGATTATCAGCCATCAGCCGCTGGAATATAACCGTTATCTTAATAAGCTGGTGGCCTGGGCCTGGTTTAACGGCCTGCTGACCTCACGCACCCGTCTGTTTATTAAGGGCAACGGTATCGTCGATTTGCCGAAGCTGCAGGAGATGGTGGCCGACGTGTCGCACCACTTCCCGCTGCGCCTGCCGGCGCCGACGCCAAAAGCGCTGTACAGCCCGTGCGAAATTCGCCACCTGGCGATTATCGTCAACCTCGAATATGACCCGACGGCGGCTTTCCGCAATCAGGTGGTGCATTTCGACTTCCGTAAGCTCGATGTTTTCAGCTTCGGCGAAGAGCAAAAATGCCTGATTGGCAGCGTCGACCTGCTGTATCGCAACTCGTGGAACGAAGTGCGCACGCTGCACTTTAACGGCGAGCAGGCGATGATCGAAGCGCTGAAGACTATTCTCGGCAAAATGCATCAGGACGCTGCGCCGCCGGATAGCGTGGAGGTGTTCTGCTATAGCCAGCATCTTCGCGGCCTTATCCGCACCCGCGTGCAGCAGATGGTCTCCGAGTGCATCGAACTGCGCCTCTCTAGTACCCGTCAGGACACCGGGCGCTTCAAAGCGCTGCGCGTCTCCGGCCAGACCTGGGGCCTGTTCTTCGAGCGCCTGAACGTTTCGGTGCAGAAGCTGGAAAACGCCATTGAGTTCTACGGCGCTATCTCGCACAACAAGCTCCACGGCCTGTCGGTACAGGTAGAAACCAATCATGTTAAGCTGCCGGCGGTGGTGGATGGCTTCGCCAGCGAAGGGATTATTCAATTCTTCTTTGAAGATGCGGATAACAATGACAGCGGCTTTAACATCTACATTCTCGACGAAAGCAACCGCGCAGAGGTCTATCATCACTGCGAAGGCAGCAAAGAAGAGCTGGTGCGCGACGTCAGCCGCTTCTACTCGTCATCGCACGATCGCTTCACCTACGGCTCAAGCTTCATTAACTTCAACCTGCCGCAGTTCTATCAGATAGTCGAAGTTGACGGACGCACGCAGGTGATCCCGTTCCGCAGTCAGGCGATTGCCGCCGCGGTGCCGCCGGGCCAGGAAGCGGTCGCCTCACCGGTGCTGCAGCAGCGCTACTCGTAGATTTGCCCCGGATAAGGCGCGAGCCGCTATCCGGAGATATTCCCTGCTGGCGCTGCGCTTAGCAGGGCTACGGTTGTATGTCGTCGGGTAGCCCGGATAAGGCGCGATGCGCCGCCATCCGGGAAAGACGTCATTAACGGAAGCTCACCGTCTCGCCGGCCTGATTGCTCGCCGCCTGCTCCAGCAGATCCCAGAAGCGTTCGCCGCTGCGATCGCAGATCCACTCATCGCCTTGCAGATCGAAGTGATAGCCGCCTTGCTTGGTCGCCAGCCAGACCTGATGCAGCGGCTCCTGACGGTTAATAATGATCTTACTGCCATTTTCGAAGCTGATGGTCAGCACGCCGCCATTGATTTCGCAGTCGATATCGCTGTCGCCGTCCCAGTCGTCCAGACGTTCTTCGATGGTCATCCACAGGCTATCGGCCAGGCGATGGAATTCACTGTCGTTCATGGTTATATACCCTAAATAATTCGAGTTGCAGGAAGGCGGCGACGCAGGGAGTCCCAGGAGCTTACTCCAGTAAGTGACTGGGGCGAGCGAGGAAAGCCAACGTACATGCAGCTTGAATTATAACGGGTATAGCCTGCTTTTTTGAAGATGGCCGCAGCATAACGCGAAACAAAAGCGCGTGCAGTCAGATGCTAAACGCTTGCTTTTACGTCTTCTCCTGCGATGATAGAAAGCAGTAACGAATGAATCATGGGCAACTATCAATGAAAAACGTTTTACCCACGCTTGCCGTTCTGTTTGCAATCTTCAGCCTGACCGGCTGCGGTTTGAAAGGGCCGCTGTATTTCCCGCCGGCAGACAAAACCGCGCCGCCGCCGACCAAGCCGGTTAACCCAGGCATTCAGAGCGCGACGCCGGATCGTAACGATCGCGGCGATAATGGCGGTCCGACCCAGGTTAACTATTAACGATAACGTTCTGTTCCGCGCAATTGGAGTAGATAATGCAGTTCTCTAAAATGCATGGCCTCGGCAACGACTTCATGGTTGTTGATGCGGTAACGCAGAATGTTTTCTTCTCACCGGAGCTGATTCGTCGCCTGGCGGATCGGCATCTTGGTGTCGGCTTCGACCAGCTGTTGGTTGTCGAGCCGCCGTACGATCCCGATCTGGACTTCCACTACCGTATCTTCAATGCTGACGGTAGCGAAGTCTCTCAGTGCGGCAACGGCGCGCGCTGCTTCGCCCGCTTTGTCCGTTTAAAAGGCCTGACCAATAAACGTGATATCCGCGTGAGCACCGCCAACGGTCGTATGGTATTAAGCGTAACGGAAGATGATCTGGTGCGCGTTAACATGGGTGAGCCGAATTTCGAACCTTCTCAGGTCCCGTTCCGCGCCAACAAAGCGGAAAAGACCTATATTATGCGCGCGGCTGAACAGACAGTATTGTGCGGCGTCGTCTCAATGGGCAACCCGCACTGCGTGATTCAGGTCGATAACGTGGATACCGCTGCGGTGGAAACCCTCGGTCCGGTGATGGAAAGCCACGAACGTTTTCCGGAACGCGCCAATATCGGCTTTATGCAGGTAGTGGAACGCTCTCATATTCGTCTGCGCGTCTATGAACGCGGCGCAGGTGAAACGCAGGCCTGCGGCAGCGGCGCCTGTGCGGCGGTGGCGGTCGGTATCCAACAAGGATTACTCGCCGAAGAGGTACGCGTGGAATTGCCAGGCGGGCGTCTCGACATCGCCTGGAAAGGTCCGGGTCAACCGTTGTATATGACTGGCCCGGCGGCACACGTCTACGACGGATTTATTCATCTATGAAACAGATCGGGGAAGAACAGCAGGAACTCGCCACAGCGCTCGACGACAGCGCGGTAGTAGATTATCTGCTGCAAAATCCTGAGTTCTTTATTCGTAATGCGGCGCAGGTAGAGCATATCCGCGTCCCGCATCCGGTGCGTGGCACCATCTCGCTGGTAGAGTGGCATATGCTGCGGGCGCGTAACCATATCAACATGTTGGAAGAGAACATGACGCTGCTGATGGAACAGGCGACGGCCAATCAAAGCCTGTTTCAGCGCCTGTTCCATCTGCAGACGCGTCTGGCGTCCGCCGATAGCCTGGATGAAATGCTCAACCGCTTTCATCGTTGGGCGCGCGAGCTGGGCCTGGCAGGTGCGACGGTGCGCCTGTTTCCGGACAGCTGGCATCTCGGCGCGCCGTCTAAATTCACCCATCTGGCGTTGAGCCGGCAGGCGTTCGAACCCATTCGTATCCAGCGGCTGGGCCAGGCTCGTCACTATCTTGGGCCGCTGAATGGGCCAGAGCTGCTGGTGGTGCTGCCGGATGCGAAAGCTATCGGCTCGGTGGCGATGTCGCTACTGGGCGATGATGACGCGCCGGGGGTGATGTTTTTCAGCAGCCGCGATCCGCAGCATTATCAGCAAGGTCAGGGGACGCAGCTACTGCAGGAGATCGCCCGTATGCTGCCCGGCCTGCTGGAGCGCTGGATTGAACGCGCATGAGCCACTCCCCGCTATTATCCTGCGTCGATCGCTTTCTGCGCTATCTCGGCGTTGAGCGCCAGCTTAGCCCCATTACGCTCACGAATTACCAGCGTCAGTTAGAAGCGCTGATCGCGCTGGCGGAGGATGCCGGGGTGACAAGCTGGCAGCAGTGTGATGCCGCTCAGGTGCGTAGCTTTGCCGTGCGTAGCCGCCGCGCGGGCTTAGGGCCGGCGAGCCTGGCGCTGCGGCTTTCCGCCCTGCGCAGCTTTTTCGACTGGATGGTCAGCCAGGGCGAGCTGGCCGCTAACCCGGCGAAGGGGATTGCGGCGCCCAAGATCCCCCGCCATTTGCCGAAAAATATCGACGTTGATGATGTGAATCGGCTGCTGGATATCGACCTCAACGACCCGCTCGCGGTGCGCGACCGGGCGATGCTGGAAGTGATGTACGGCGCGGGGCTGCGTCTTTCTGAGTTAGTTAACCTTGATATTAAGCACCTTGATCTTGAGTCAGGGGAAGTGTGGGTGATGGGGAAAGGCAGCAAAGAGCGCCGCCTGCCAATTGGACGCAACGCGGTGGCGTGGATCGAACACTGGCTGGATTTGCGCGGCTTGTTCGGCGGCGATGACGACGCGCTGTTTTTGTCGAAGCTGGGTAAGCGCATTTCAGCGCGCAACGTGCAGAAGCGGTTTGCCGAGTGGGGTATCAAGCAGGGGCTCAATAGCCATGTGCATCCGCATAAGCTGCGGCACTCCTTCGCGACGCATATGCTGGAGTCGAGCGGCGATCTGCGCGGCGTGCAGGAGCTGCTGGGGCATGCCAATCTCTCCACCACCCAAATCTATACTCATCTCGATTTTCAACACCTTGCCTCGGTGTACGATGCCGCGCATCCGCGCGCTAAACGGGGGAAATAATGCGTTTTTACCGACCTCTGGGCCCGATCTCCGCGCTGACGTTCGACCTGGATGACACCCTTTACGATAACCGTCCGGTGATTGACCGGACGATGCAGGAATCGCTGACGTTTGTGCGCAATTACCATCCGGCGCTGAGCCAGTTTGATGCCCATGCGCTTAATCAGCTGCGACAAACGCTATTGTCCTCAGAACCTGAGATTTATCATGACGTCACCGTCTGGCGCCACCGCGCGCTGGAGTTAGGGATGCGTAACGCCGGGCTCTCCGCCGCCGAGGCGAAAGCCGGCGCCGATGCGGCGATGGAAAACTTCGCCCACTGGCGCAGCCGCGTCGATGTGCCGCAGGAGACGCACGATACGCTGGCGAAGCTGGCGCAGAAATGGCCGCTGGTGGCTATCACCAACGGTAACGCCCAGCCGGAACTGTTCGGCCTGAACGACTATTTCCGTTTCGTGCTGCGCGCGGGTCCGGATGGCCGCTCCAAGCCGTTTGCCGATATGTACCATCTGGCGGCGGAGCGTCTGGATTTGCCGCTCGGGCAGATTCTGCACGTCGGCGATGATCTGACCACCGACGTAGCTGGCGCTATTCGCTGTGGAATGCAGGCCTGCTGGATCAAGCCGCAGGACGCCTCGCTGATGAAAACCGCCGATAGCCGCCTGCTGCCGCATATTGAAATTTCACGGTTGGCATCTCTGACCTCGCTGATATAATCACCAGTAACTCTGTATATATTAACAGGGGTTCGTGGAACCCCTTCTCTTCCGGCGGTGCCAATGGACGTTTCTTACCTGCTCGACAGCCTTAATGACAAACAGCGTGAAGCCGTAGCGGCCTCGCGCACCAATATGCTGGTTCTGGCAGGGGCGGGCAGTGGTAAGACGCGCGTACTGGTGCACCGTATCGCCTGGCTGCTGAGCGTAGAGAACTGCTCGCCATATTCCATTATGGCGGTGACCTTTACCAACAAAGCGGCGGCGGAAATGCGCCACCGTATCGGCCAACTGATGGGCACCACCCAGGGCGGTATGTGGGTCGGCACCTTCCACGGCCTGGCCCATCGCCTGCTACGCGCCCATCATCTGGATGCCAACCTGCCGCAGGATTTCCAAATCCTCGATAGCGAAGACCAGCTACGCCTGCTGAAGCGCCTGATTAAGGCGATGAACCTGGATGAGAAGCAATGGCCGCCGCGTCAGGCGATGTGGTACATCAACAGCCAAAAAGATGAAGGGCTGCGCCCGCACCATATTCAGAGCTACGGCAACCCGGTCGAACAGACCTGGCAGAAGGTGTATCAGGCCTATCAGGAAGCCTGCGATCGCGCCGGGCTGGTGGACTTTGCCGAGCTGCTGCTGCGCGCGCACGAACTGTGGCTGAACAAACCGCATATCCTGCAGCACTACCGCGAGCGCTTCACCAATATTCTCGTCGACGAATTCCAGGATACCAACAACATTCAATATGCCTGGATCCGCCTGCTGGCGGGCGATACCGGCAAAGTGATGATTGTCGGCGATGATGATCAGTCGATTTACGGCTGGCGCGGCGCGCAGGTTGAAAACATTCAGCGCTTCCTGAATGACTTCCCCGGCGCGGAAACCATCCGCCTGGAGCAAAACTACCGTTCGACCAGCAATATTCTCAGCGCGGCTAACGCCCTGATTGAAAACAACAACGGGCGATTGGGCAAAAAACTGTGGACCGACGGCGCCGACGGCGAACCCATTTCGCTTTACTGCGCCTTCAACGATCTCGATGAAGCGCGTTTCGTCGTTAACCGAATTAAAACCTGGCAGGAGAACGGCGGAGCGCTGGAGCAGTGCGCCATTCTCTATCGTAGCAACGCCCAGTCGCGCGTGCTGGAAGAGGCGCTGCTACAGGCCAGCATGCCTTACCGTATCTACGGCGGCATGCGCTTCTTCGAACGTCAGGAAATCAAAGATGCGCTCTCTTATCTGCGCCTGATTGCCAACCGCAACGATGACGCGGCGTTTGAGCGCGTGGTCAATACGCCTACCCGCGGCATCGGCGATCGTACCCTGGATGTGGTGCGCCAGACCTCGCGCGATCGTCAGCTGACGCTGTGGCAGGCCTGCCGCGAGCTGCTGAAAGAGAAAGCGCTGGCTGGCCGCGCTGCCAGCGCGCTGCAGCGTTTTATGGAGCTTATCGACGCGCTGGCGCAGGAAACCGCCGATATGCCATTGCATGTCCAGACTGACCGGGTCATTAAAGATTCCGGCCTGCGTATGATGTACGAGCAGGAGAAAGGCGAGAAGGGCCAGACCCGTATCGAAAACCTGGAAGAACTGGTGACGGCGACGCGCCAGTTCAGCTACAACGAAGAAGATGAAGATCTGATGCCGCTGCAGGCGTTCCTCTCCCACGCCGCGCTGGAAGCCGGCGAAGGGCAGGCGGATACCTGGCAGGATGCGGTACAGCTGATGACTCTGCACTCGGCGAAAGGGCTGGAGTTCCCGCAGGTGTTTATCGTCGGCGTTGAAGAGGGGATGTTCCCGAGCCAGATGGCGCTTGATGAGGGCGGTCGTCTGGAGGAAGAGCGTCGTCTGGCCTACGTCGGCGTGACGCGCGCGATGCAGAAACTGACGCTGACCTACGCCGAAACCCGTCGTTTGTACGGCAAAGAGGTTTACCATCGCCCATCGCGCTTTATCGGCGAGCTGCCGGAAGAGTGCGTGGAAGAGGTACGGCTGCGGGCGACGGTGAGCCGCCCGGTTAACCATCAGCGCCTCGGTACACCGGTGGCGGAGAACGATACCGGCTATAAGCTGGGCCAGCGGGTTCGGCATCCGAAGTTCGGCGAAGGCACCATCGTAAACCTTGAGGGCAGCGGTGAACATAGCCGGCTGCAGGTGGCATTCCAGGGGCAGGGAATTAAATGGCTGGTTGCCGCCTATGCCCGGCTGGAAACGGTGTAACTTTAAGAAAAATATAATTTTTTTGTAATAATCTGCTAGCCTTATATGCTAAAGGGCAGGATTTGCTCTTTAGCGTTCCCTTGCGTGTTGACGCCGTTTTGGCGCTGGCGTAACATGCGCGCACGATTACGCTAAGAGGACATTCGCCTTGGACACACCCAGTAGATGCTGGCTCAACTTCCTGTCATTCAGGAACAACTCCTAAGGCTATCCCCTTATGCCGATAGCCTTAGCGGTTGTCGGCGACTCGTCCTATCCCCGTCGCTCTGAGTCAGGCTTAATGGTCTGAAACCCAAATAGTTTCTGTGTGCCCATCGAACTGTCCGATAAATTTTTTGTATTGGGAGTCCCGGTCATGCTGAGCGCATTTCAACTGGAAAATAATCGTTTAACGCGCCTTGAGGCCGATGAGATCAAGCATCTTGCCAGCTCGGTGTGGGTCGATCTGGTCGAGCCAGACGATGACGAACGTAGCCGTGTGCAAACGGAGCTAGGGCAGAACCTGGCGACGCGCCCGGAACTGGAAGACATCGAAGCGTCAGCGCGTTTCTTTGAAGACGAAGATGGTTTACACATCCACTCCTTTTTCTTTTTCGAAGATGCTGACGATCACGCCGGCAACTCAACCGTGGCGTTTACTATCCGCGAAGGCCGCCTGTTTACCCTGCGCGAGCGTGAACTGCCCGCTTTTCGCCTGTACCGCATGCGCGTGCGTAACCAGACGCTGGTCGACGGCAACGCCTATGAGCTGCTGTTAGACCTGTTCGAGACCAAAATCGAACAGCTGGCGGATGAAATAGAAAACATCTACAGCGACCTGGAAAAGCTGAGCCGCGTGATTATGGAAGGCCATCAGGGCGACGAGTATGACGAAGCGCTGTCGACGCTGGCGGAACTGGAAGATATCGGCTGGAAGGTTCGCCTCTGTCTGATGGATACCCAGCGCGCGCTCAACTTCCTCGTGCGCAAGGCGCGTCTGCCGGCAGGCCAACTGGAACAGGCGCGAGAGATCCTGCGAGATATCGAATCCCTGCTGCCGCACAACGAATCGCTGTTCCAGAAGGTGAACTTCCTGATGCAGGCGGCAATGGGCTTTATCAATATCGAGCAGAACCGCATTATCAAGATCTTCTCGGTGGTCTCAGTGGTGTTCCTGCCGCCGACGCTGGTGGCGTCCAGCTACGGGATGAACTTTGAGTTTATGCCGGAACTCCACTGGAGCTTTGGTTATCCGGGAGCCATCGTGTTTATGATGTTGGCCGGCCTGGCGCCGTATCTCTACTTCAAGCGTAAAAACTGGCTGTAGTTGTTGTGCCGGATGCGCTTCGCTTATCCGGGCCTACGTGTTGTGCTTTTGTAGGCCGGATAAGGCGTAGCCGACATCGGGTAATATCCTATCCCCGACGCCCCCGTCTTTGCGTATATACCGCATCCATCACGAATATCGCCAGCGCCACCCAGATAAAGGCGAAGGTTACCATTTTATCCGTGCCCGGCACTTCACCGTAGAACGTTACCGCCAGCAGGAACATCAGCGTCGGGCCGATGTACTGGAAAAAGCCCAACGTCGACAAGCGCAGGCGGGTCGCCGCGCCGGTGAAGCACAGCAGGGGGATGGTGGTTACCACGCCCGCGGCCATTAGCAGCAAATTGAGCGACCAGGGGTTGTCTCCCATATGGCTGGTTGGGCTATCGGTGATGCCGAAAAGCCAGATCGCCGCCACTGGCAGCAGCCATAGCGTTTCCACCAACATGCCGGTCTGCGCATCGACGGCGATTTTCTTACGTACCAGTCCGTAGAAGGCAAAGCTGAAGGCTAGCCCAAGGCCGATTACCGGCAGTGAGCCAAAGGTCCACAACTGCACCAGCACGCCGCAGAAGGCGAGGATCACCGCCAACCACTGCAGCCGACGAAAGCGTTCGCCGAGGAAAACCATCCCGAGCACGATATTAACCAGCGGGTTAATAAAGTAGCCGAGGCTGGCTTCCAGCATATGGTGGTTATTGACCGCCCAGATAAAGAGCAGCCAGTTGCCGCCGACCAGCACTGCAGAGAGCGCGAGCAGGAAGATCTTGCGCGGGGTTTTTAGCAGTTTTTTTACCTGCGGCCACTGGCGGCTGACGCTGATGAGCGCCACCATGAAAAAGAAAGACCAGATCACGCGATGCGTGAGGATTTCATCGGCGGGAACGTAGTAAATAAGTTTGAAGTACGCCGGTGCGATACCCCAGATAAAATAGGCGGCCAGCGCCAGCATAACGCCCAGCCGCGTTTGTTTTGCGTCCATTGGTAGAATCCATTGCCAAAGAGAGTGATGTTACTCGATCTGCGGCAATCAACCCACCATATAGGTGGCCGTGGCGCTGGCGATATAAACCTGCTCTTCGTTATGCAGCTCGACGCGGGCCACCGCGACTTTGTTTCCAGCGCGCAGCAGGCTGCTGGTGGCGGTAAAGCGCTCGCCGCGGCCAGGGCGTAAGTAATCGACGCGCAAATCGATAGTTCCCATCCGCGAGAGGCGCTGGCGCAGCTCTTCTTCATTGATAGTGTCATGGCGAGTCAGGGTGCTGCCGACGCAGACCAGCCCAGCGGCGACATCCAGCGCAGAGGCGATAACGCCGCCGTGCAGGATACTCTGTGCCCAGTTGCCAACCATCATCGGCTGATTATTAAAGCTGAGCTGGGCAAATTCCTTTTCATAACGCTCCAGCTCAAGCCCCAGCGCGCGGTTAAAAGGCATGTGATAAACAAAAATCTCTCCCACCAGCTTTAGCGCGGCGGCGGCGGTCAGTTCAGACATAGCAGAGGTCCATTTCGTTAATGAAATGTTGATTTTATGCTTCAAAAATATTGATTTCCACTTTCGGAGGCGATAACGCAGCGGGAGGTGGATAAATAGGTAGAATGGCAGCAGGACAAAACATTAAATAAGAACCCTTCTTCAGGAGAACAGTAATGCGTATCTCTTTAGCCTGGCTGCTGGCGCTTAGCGCGCTGCCGGTGGGCGTTCTGGCGCAGGACGCGCCGATTGAACAATCCGTTCATGACAAACCCGCGGTACGGGGCAGTATTATCGCCAACCTGCTGCAGGACCATGATAATCCGTTCCTGCTTTATCCTTATGAGAGCAACTATCTGCTCTATACGTGGACCAGCGATCTCAATAAAGAGGCTATTCGTAGTTACGACTGGGCAGATGACGCGCGTAAGGATGAGGTGAAGTTCCAGCTCAGCCTGGCATTCCCGTTATGGCGCGGCATTCTCGGCGATAATTCGCTGCTTGGCGCTTCCTATACGCAAAAATCCTGGTGGCAGCTCTCTAACAGTAAAGGCTCGGCGCCGTTTCGCGAAACTAACTACGAGCCTCAGCTCTTCCTTGGCTTCGCGACGGATTATGAGTTTGCCGGCTGGACCTTGCGCGATATCGAAGTCGGCTATAACCACGACTCTAACGGCCGTTCCGATCCAACGTCACGTAGCTGGAACCGCCTGTATACTCGCCTGATGGCGCAAAACGGTAACTGGCTGGTTGAAGTGAAGCCGTGGTATGTGGTCGGTAGCACCGATGATAACCCGGATATTACGAAATACATGGGGTACTACCGCCTGAAGATTGGCTACCAGCTGGGGGAAGCTATTTTTAGCGCTCAGGGGCAATATAACTGGAATACGGGCTACGGCGGCGCGGAAATCGGGGTCAGTTACCCTATTACCAAACACGTGCGCGCCTATACTCAGGTGTACAGCGGTTATGGCGAGTCGCTCATCGACTATAACTTCAATCAGACGCGGGTCGGCGTCGGCGTGATGCTCAACGATCTGTTTTAATCGTTGCACTCTGGCTCTCAGGCGCTGAAAATAGCGCCTGTTTTCTTTTCAGGCGGATGGGGTCAACGTGGCACAGGCGGAAGTATTAAATCAGGAATCGCTGGCTAAGCAGGTTTTACAAGAGACCTTCGGCTACCAGCAGTTCCGCCCGGGCCAGGAATCGATCATCGCCACGGCGCTGGAAGGCCGCGATTGCCTGGTGGTGATGCCGACCGGCGGCGGTAAGTCGCTGTGCTATCAGGTGCCTGCATTGGTGCTAGGCGGCCTGACGGTTGTCGTGTCGCCGCTGATTTCGCTGATGAAAGACCAGGTCGATCAGCTGCTGGCTAACGGCGTCGCCGCGGCTTGTCTTAACTCGACTCAGAGCCGCGAGCAGCAGCAAGAGGTGATGGCGGGGTGCCGCAGCGGGCAGATTCGTCTGCTGTATATCGCGCCGGAACGCCTGATGCTGGACAACTTCCTGGAGCATCTGAGCCACTGGAACTTAGCGATGCTGGCGGTGGATGAGGCGCACTGTATCTCGCAGTGGGGCCATGATTTCCGCCCGGAATATGCCGCGTTGGGCCAGCTGCGTCAGCGGATGCCGCATATTCCGTTTATGGCGCTCACCGCCACCGCGGATGACACCACCCGCCGCGATATTGTTCGCCTGCTGGGGCTTAACGATCCGCTGATTCAGGTTAGTAGCTTCGATCGCCCCAATATCCGCTATATGCTGATGGAGAAATTTAAGCCGCTCGATCAGTTGATGCGATACGTCCAGGATCAGCGCGGTAAATCAGGGATTATCTACTGCAACAGCCGTTCTAAAGTTGAAGACACCGCAGCCAGGCTGCAAAGCCGCGGCATCAGCGCGGCGGCCTATCATGCTGGCCTGGAAAATGATATTCGTGCCGACGTGCAGGAGAAATTCCAGCGTGACGATCTGCAGATCGTGGTGGCGACGGTGGCCTTCGGTATGGGCATTAACAAGCCGAACGTCCGCTTTGTGGTGCACTTTGATATCCCGCGCAATATTGAATCCTATTATCAGGAAACCGGCCGCGCCGGGCGTGACGGCCTGCCGGCGGAAGCGATGCTGTTTTACGATCCGGCGGATATGGCGTGGCTGCGCCGCTGCCTGGAGGAGAAGCCCGCCGGGCCGCTGCAGGATATTGAACGTCATAAGCTGAATGCGATGGGCGCCTTCGCCGAAGCGCAGACCTGTCGCCGTTTGGTGCTGCTGAACTATTTTGGCGAAGGGCGCCAGGAGCCGTGCGGCAACTGTGATATCTGCCTTGACCCGCCAAAGCAGTACGATGGCTTAATGGACGCGCGCAAGGCGCTTTCAACTATTTACCGGGTGAATCAACGCTTCGGGATGGGCTACGTGGTTGAAGTACTCCGCGGCGCCAACAATCAGCGTATCCGCGACCTGAACCACGATAAACTGCCGGTTTACGGTATTGGTCGCGAGCAGAGCCACGAGCACTGGGTGAGCGTGATTCGCCAGTTAATCCACCTCGGACTGGTGACGCAAAATATTGCCCAGCACTCCGCGCTGCAGCTCACCGAGGCCGCGCGTCCGGTACTGCGCGGTGAAGTCCCGCTGCAGCTCGCCGTGCCGCGTATCGTGGCGCTAAAACCGAAAGCGATGCAGAAATCCTTCGGCGGCAATTACGACCGCAAGCTGTTCGCCAAGCTGCGTAAATTACGTAAAGCGATTGCCGACGAGGAGAACATCCCGCCATACGTCGTCTTTAACGACGCGACGCTTATTGAGATGGCCGAACAGTCGCCGCTTACCGCCGGGGAGATGCTTAGCGTCAACGGCGTGGGGACTCGCAAGCTTGAGCGCTTCGGTAAAGAATTCATGGCGCTGATACGTGCTCATGTCGATGGCGATGATGAGTAGTCAGCCGCGGGAAAAGGTGCCAGAATAGTTTCCTTCTTCACTATTTCCCTGCGAGTTAAACATGTTGATGCTTTTTCTCACCGTGGCGCTGGTGCACATCATTGCGCTAATGAGTCCAGGGCCGGATTTTTTCTTCGTTTCGCAAACCGCGGTGAGCCGCTCGCGCAAAGAGGCGATGATGGGCGTGCTGGGGATCACCGGCGGCGTGATGGTCTGGGCGGGCGTCGCGCTGCTCGGCTTGCATCTGATTATCGAGAAAATGGCCTGGCTGCATACGTTGATTATGGTCGGCGGTGGGCTGTATCTGTGCTGGATGGGCTATCAAATGCTGCGCGGCGCGCTGAAGAAAAACGACATTGTTGCGGCGGAACCGCAGGTTGAGCTGGCGCGTAGCGGGCGCAGTTTCCTGAAGGGCCTGCTGACTAACCTCGCCAACCCGAAAGCGATTATCTACTTCGGATCGGTCTTCTCGCTGTTCGTTGGCGATAACATCGGCGCCGGGGCGCGTTGGGGAATTTTCCTGCTGATCGTCCTTGAAACGCTGGCGTGGTTCACCATCGTAGCCAGCCTCTTCGCACTGCCGAAAATGCGCCGCGGCTATCAGCGGATGGCAAAGTGGATAGACGGCATCGCAGGAACCCTGTTTGCCGGTTTCGGCATTCATCTGATTATTTCGCGCTAACTCGTAATGCGATTATCCACCCGATTGGTTGCCGGGTGGGGCAGACATTAGTGACGAAGGCGCTGTAGTTCATCCCTGGTCAAACCGGTCATTTCCAGGATGGCATCGTCATCCATGCCGCGATTGAGCATCGCTGCGGCGACCTGTAAAAGGGCCTGTAGTTTTCCTTCTTTGATGCCTTCTTTGATGCCTTCTTTAATACCTTCTTTAATACCTTTCTCTCTGCCTTCTGCGAGCCACGTTTCTGCCAGAGTCATTAGCATTCCTCCATGCTGCGGCACACGCTGTGCCAGCCCATACAATAGCGCCCGAATATCCTGAGCTTCTCCCGCCTGAGCCATATATTTTATCAGCACGGCGATTTGTTGTCCGCTCATCTGCTCCAACATTAAGAGGTGGGTCAACTTGTCCAGCAGTTGTGCCATATCGCGCTGGCGAATATGTTTTTGTACCAGCGTAAGCGCCGCCATACTGCGGTGGCGCATAATTTCGTCATCAGGGATCACTGTAATATCGACAAGCGGAAATGCACCTGAATAGAGCTGATGGGCAAGCATCGAGTCGTCAAAATTATCCAGCCAGTTCAGCGACCAAGGATAGGGGCTGCGGCGTCCTTGATAAAAGAGAATGGGAATTACCAGCGGTAACGTTTTATGACCATTCTCCAGATGCCTCTGCATGGCGGCGATGGCGTAGCGCATCAGGCGGAATGCCATCAGTTTATCGGGTGAACTCTGGTGTTCTATCAGGACATGGATATACCCCGGGCCGCGGTTTGTCTCCAGCGAATAAAGAATATCGCTGTAGTAGGGCCGCAGGTCATCTTCCAGAAAACTCCCGGATTCCAGGCGAAGTGTATCCAGTTTGCAAACCTGAATTAACGCCGGCGGAAGGTGGATCTCAATAAAATCGCGCGCCGTTTCTACCCGCGACAGAAAGGTCTTAAAGACTGCATCATGAGGGGTTGCCGTTTCCGCCATTTTCGTTCATCCGTGAATAAACCCAATGGCGGCATTCTGGCACTGAAAAGGCGGGGCCGACAGCGCGTGGATAAAGTCTCTCTCATGTTTGCGCGCCAGCACGCGTGATAATACGACTAAGGCCGCAAATGGCGCAGCGCTGTGCGAGCAAGATTCCAGTATTCAGGCGTGACGGGCGGAAGCGAGCAGCGCACCCACCAGCATAAACAGCGAACCAAACACTTTATTCAGCGCCTTCATCTGCTTCGGACCTTTAATCCAGGCCGCAATGCGCTGCGCCAGCGTCGCGTAACCGATCATCACAATGATATCGACTACGATAGTGGTGACGCCGAGTACCAGGTACTGCATCACCTGCGGCTGATGCGGTACGATGAACTGGGGAAATAGTGCGGCGAGGAAGACGATACTTTTTGGGTTGGTCAGATTGACGAACACCGCGCGTTTATAGAGCTTACCGCGGCTTTGAGTTCGCGCCAGCGTATTCAGGTCGATTGAACCCGCCGCCCGCCATTGCTGAATCCCCAGCCAGATAAGATAGGCCGCGCCCGCCCATTTCAACACTTCAAATGCCAGTACCGAGCGTGAGAAGAGCGTACCCAAACCGACGCCGACCAGCACGATATGAATGGCCAACCCGGTTTGCAGGCCGGCAATAGAGGCCGCCGCGCCGCGATAGCCGTGGTTGATGGATGTGGTCATGGTATTGATCGCGCCGGAACCCGGCGACAGGCTGAGAATGATTGATGTCAGCAGATAAGCGAACCACCACTCGAAGGTCATGAGAATCTCCCTGATTGTCTATTTTTATGCCACAATACGCTATTGCATCAGCATTGTGTGATGTGCGACAAAAAAACGATTTTCAGCGGTTAACAGGGGTGTAAACCCGATGTTTGGGCAGCAAAAGGACTGGGACACACGAGAAAACGCGTTTGCGGCCTTTACCATGGGGCCGCTGACGGATTTTTGGCATCAGCGGGAAGAAGCTGAATTTACGGGCGTCGATAAGGTTCCGGTACGCTTTGTGCGCTTTTGTGCCGCAAATAACGACCGGCTGGTGGTCATTTGCCCCGGCCGCATCGAAAGCTATGTGAAGTACGCCGAACTAGCCTACGATCTCTTCCACAGCGGCTTTGACGTGATGATTATCGATCACCGCGGTCAGGGTCGCTCCGGTAGGTTGCTGTCTGATACCCACCGCGGTCATGTTGTGCGCTTTAGCGATTATGTTGACGATCTGGCTGCGCTCTGGCAGCAGGAAGTGGTTCCCGGCCACTGGCGTAAACGTTTTATTCTCGCCCACTCGATGGGCGGCGCCATTGCCACGCTGTTCTTGCAGCGTCACCGGCAGCATTGTGACGCCATTGCCTTGTGCGCGCCAATGTTTGGCATCATCATGCGCCTGCCTGACTGGATGGTGCGCCATATTCTCGACTGGGCTGAGGGCCATCAGCGTATTCGCGAAGAGTATGCCATCGGTACGGGCCGCTGGCGGGCGCTGCCGTTTTCGCTCAATGTATTGACTCATAGCCGCCAGCGCTATCGTCGCAACCTGCGTTTTTATGCCGACGATCCGCGGTTGCGCGTCGGCGGGCCGACCTATCACTGGGTGCGCGAAGGTATTCTGGCCGGTGAAGAGATATTGTCCGGCGTCGAGAAAGACACGACTCCGACGTTATTGATTCAGGCTGAGGATGAAAGGGTGGTCGATAATCTGATGCACGACCGCTATTGTGAACTCCGTTCCGCTGCCGGGCACCCTTGTGAAGGCGATAAGCCGCTCGTTATTGAAGGGGCATATCACGAGATCCTTTTTGAAAAGGACGCTATGCGCTCAGTCGCGCTAAATGCCATCGTCGATTTTTTCAATCGACATACTTAATCCGACGATAGATCTCGTCGCCCTGCTTAGAGGTTAAATTTTTTATGTACCAGGTTGTTGCGTCTGATTTAGATGGCACGCTGCTTTCCCCCGACCATTTCCTCACCCCTTATGCCAAAGAGACGCTGAAGCTACTCACCGCGCGCGGGATAAATTTCGTCTTCGCCACTGGCCGCCACTACATCGATGTGGGGCAGATCCGCGATAATCTCGGCATTAAGTCGTACATGATCACCTCTAACGGCGCGCGGGTACATGATAGTGAAGGAAAACAAATCTTCGCCCATAACCTCGACCGCGATATCGCCAGCGATCTGTTTGAGATGGTGCGTAACGATGTGAAGATTGTGACCAACGTCTATCGTGAAGATGAATGGTTTATGAATCGACATCGCCCGGAAGAAATGCGCTTCTTCAAAGAGGCGGTATTCAACTACAAGCTTTATGAACCGGGCGAGCTGGATGCGGATGGCATCAGCAAAGTTTTCTTCACCTGTGAAGATCATGAACATTTGCTGCCGCTTGAGCAGGCTATCAACGCGCGCTGGGGCGACCGCGTCAATGTGAGTTTCTCCACGCTAACTTGTCTTGAAGTAATGGCCGGCGGTGTTTCGAAGGGACATGCGCTGGAGGCCGTCGCGAAAATGCTCGGCTACAGCCTCAAGGAGTGTATCGCCTTTGGCGACGGCATGAACGACGCCGAGATGCTGTCGATGGCCGGTAAAGGCTGCATTATGGCAAACGCCCATCAGCGGTTGAAGGATTTGCATCCGGAGCTGGAAGTGATCGGCAGCAACGCCGACGATGCCGTACCGCATTACCTGCGCAAGTTGTATCTCGATTGATAAACATTGACGACTGATTGATAAGTGGTCAGTCGTCAACCCTTCTCTCCGCTACAATGCCTGTTCTTTATTCAATGAGACGACCGTTGTGGCGCTTTTAATTATCACCACTATCCTGTGGGCCTTTTCGTTTAGTCTGATTGGCGAATACCTTGCCGGTAGCGTCGATAGCTATTTTTCCGTGCTGATGCGCGTGGGCCTGGCAGCGCTGGTGTTCCTGCCTTTCTTGCGTACGCGCGGCCAGTCTCCGCGTACCATCGTGCTCTATATGCTAGTGGGGGCAATGCAGCTTGGCATTATGTATTTGCTGGCTTTCCGCGCCTATCTCTATCTGACGGTGTCGGAATTTCTGTTGTTTACGGTCTTTACCCCGCTGTATATCACCCTGATTTACGATCTGCTCAGCGGTCGTAAACTGCGCTGGGGCTATCTGCTTAGCGCGGCGTTGGCGGTGTTAGGGGCGGCGATCATCCGCTATGACAAAGTCAGCGATCATTTCTGGACCGGGCTATTGCTGGTGCAGTTGTCGAATATCTGCTTCGCCATCGGCATGGTGGGCTACAAGCGTTTGATGGAAGTCCGCCCGATGCCGCAACACAATGCTTTTGCCTGGTTCTATGCCGGCGCCTTTATTGTGGCGGTAGCGGCGTGGTTTATGCTGGGCAATCCGCAGAGGCTACCGACTACCGGCCTGCAGTGGGGAATCCTGGTCTGGCTTGGCGTGGTTGCTTCCGGATTGGGGTACTTCATGTGGAATTACGGCGCGACGCAGGTGGATGCCGGTACGTTGGGGATCATGAATAACGTTCACGTCCCCGCCGGGCTGCTGGTTAACCTTGCTATCTGGCAGGAGCAGCCTCACTGGCCGAGCTTTATCATTGGCGCGCTGGTAATCCTGGCTTCGCTATGGGTCCATCGCCGCTGGGTCGCTCCGCACTCCGTACAAACGGCAGATGATCGCAAGCGTGGTTCCGCGCTGAGCGAATAAACGCTTCTGTTACCGGCTGGCGTTGCTCGCCATCGCGCACCGCAGCGTACAGCCGGCTCCACAGTCCTTCTCCCAGGGTTTTGGTGACAATCAAACCCTGGCGTTCAAAACTTTCCACCACCCAGTGCGGCAGGGCGGCGATACCCATTCGCGCGGCAACCATCTGAATTAGCAGCAGCGTGTTATCGACGCTTTTCAACTGCGGGCTGATCCCCGCCGGTTGTAGGAAGTGGCGCCAGATGTCCAGTCGCCCGCGCTGTACCGGATAAATCAGTAACGTTTCCGCAGCCAGATCTTCCGGCGAGATGCGCGTTTTCGCCGCCAGCGGATGTTCCGGAGCTAACACCAGACGAACTTCATAATCAAACATCGGTGAATAGTGCAGACCGCTACGCGGCAAAATATCTGAGGTCATCACCAGATCGAGTTCACCCTGCTGCAGGGCTGGCTGCGGGTCAAAGGTGACGCCGGACTGAAAATCAACTTCCACCAGCGGCCAGCGGGCGCGGAAGCTTTCCAGCGCCGGGGTGAGCCATTGAATACAGCTATGGCACTCAATCGCCAGCCGCAGACGGGTTTGCTGTGGTTCGTTGCAATCCTGTAGCGCGCGAGCGATCTGCGGCAGCACCTGATTGGCCAACTGCAGCAGAATTTCTCCTTGCGGCGTGAAGCGTAGCGGCTGGCTTTTACGCACAAACAAACGGAAGCCAAGGCGCTGTTCCAGATCGCTAAACTGGTGGGACAGGGCCGACTGGGTTTGGTGCAGGGCCGCCGCCGCGCCCGCCAGCGAGCCGCTGTTCCGCAACGCCTGTAGCGTTTTCAGGTGTTTAATCTCGATCATGAATGTCCTTCACTTCGGCATGAATAATTTGCGCTTGAGGAATATACAGTACCTTTACATTATGGATGTGTAAACATCTGGATGGCTAAATGCAAAAAATTCCATAAGGGGCATAACATGACAATCCTCAATCACACCCTCGGTTTTCCTCGCGTTGGCCTTCGCCGCGAGCTGAAAAAAGCGCAAGAGAGCTACTGGGCGGGCAACGCCACGCGTGAAGAGCTGTTGGCGGTAGGTCGCGAACTTCGCGCTCGTCACTGGGAGCAGCAGAAACAGGCTGGCATTGATCTGCTGCCGGTGGGCGATTTTGCCTGGTACGACCATGTTCTGACCACCAGCCTGCTGCTGGGCAACGTGCCGGCTCGTCATCAGAACAAAGACGGCACCGTCGATATCGATACTCTGTTCCGCATTGGTCGCGGTCGCGCGCCGACCGGCGAACCCGCTGCCGCCGCGGAAATGACCAAGTGGTTCAATACCAACTATCACTACATGGTGCCGGAATTTGTCCAGGGCCAGCAGTTCAAGCTGAGCTGGACCCAACTGCTGGATGAAGTGGACGAAGCGCTGGCGCTGGGCCACAAGATTAAGCCTGTACTGCTGGGGCCGGTAACCTATCTGTGGCTGGGCAAAGTAAAAGGCGAACAGTTTGACCGTTTAAGCCTGCTGAACGATATCCTTCCGGTTTACCAGCAGGTACTGGGCGAGCTGGCGAAACGCGGCATTGAGTGGGTGCAGATTGATGAACCGGCGCTGGTGCTGGAGCTGCCGCAAGCATGGCTGGATGCCTTTAAACCGGCTTATGAGGCCCTGCAGGGGCAGGTAAAACTACTGCTGACCACCTATTTTGAAGGGATCGCCGACAACCTTGATGTTATCACCGCGCTGCCGGTACAGGGGCTTCACGTCGATCTGGTGCATGGCAAAGATGATGTTGCTGAACTACATAAACGCCTGCCGGCCGACTGGCTGTTATCCGCCGGGCTGATCAACGGTCGTAACGTCTGGCGCGCCGATCTCGCGGAAAAATATGCGCAAATTAAGGCGATTGTCGGTCAACGTGCGCTGTGGATCGCTTCATCCTGCTCGCTGTTGCATAGCCCGATCGATCTGAGCGTAGAGACCCGTCTTGATGCCGAAGTAAAAAGTTGGTTTGCTTTCGCCCTGCAGAAGTGCGGCGAACTGGCGCTGCTGCGCGATGCGCTGAACAGCGGTAATACGACGGCGATCGAGGCGTGGAGCGCGCCAATCCAGGCTCGTCGCCATTCGACTCGCGTACACAACGCGGCAGTGGAAAAACGGTTGGCGGCAATCACTGCTCAGGACAGCCAGCGCGCCAGCCCTTATGCCGAGCGCGCACAGGCGCAGCGCAGGCGCTTTAACCTGCCAGCATGGCCGACGACGACGATCGGTTCATTCCCGCAGACAACCGAAATTCGTACCCTGCGGCTGGATTTCAAAAAAGGTAACCTCGACGCCAGCCATTATCGGACGGGTATTGCCGAACATATTAAGCAGGCGATCGTCGAACAAGAACGTCTGGGTTTAGACGTGCTGGTGCATGGAGAAGCCGAGCGTAACGACATGGTGGAGTATTTCGGTGAGCATCTGGACGGTTTCATCTTCACGCAAAACGGTTGGGTGCAAAGCTATGGCTCTCGCTGCGTGAAACCGCCGGTGGTTATCGGCGACGTCAGCCGTCCGCAGGCGATCACCGTCGAATGGGCGAAGTACGCGCAGTCTCTTACCGACAAGCCGGTCAAAGGCATGTTGACCGGTCCGGTGACCATTCTGTGCTGGTCCTTCCCGCGCGAAGATGTCAGCCGTGAAACTATCGCGAAACAGATTGCGCTGGCGCTGCGCGATGAAGTGGCGGATCTGGAGGCGGCCGGTATCGGTATTATCCAGATTGATGAACCGGCGCTACGCGAAGGTCTGCCGCTGAAGCGCAGCGACTGGGATGCTTATCTACAGTGGGGTGTAGAAGCTTTTCGCATCAACGCCGCGGTTGCTAAGGATGACACCCAGATTCATACCCACATGTGTTATTGCGAGTTCAATGACATCATGGATTCTATCGCCGCGCTGGATGCCGACGTCATCACCATTGAAACCTCGCGTTCTGACATGGAACTGCTGGAGTCGTTTGAAGAGTTCGAATATCCAAACGAAATCGGCCCGGGCGTTTATGATATTCACTCGCCAAACGTACCGAGCGTGGAGTGGATTGAAGGGTTGCTGGAGAAGGCCGCGCAACGTATCCCGTCGGAGCGCTTGTGGGTTAACCCGGACTGCGGCCTGAAAACTCGCGGCTGGCCGGAAACCCGCGCCGCGCTGGCGAACATGGTGCAAGCGGCGCAGAATCTGCGCGAATCAGCCTGATAGATAGGCGGAAAACAACAGAGGAGGCCACGGCCTCCTCTTTTCATGTATCAGGCGAGTTACCCTTTTTTACCGCCATATTGAGCAAACCAGGCCAGCATTCGCTGCCAGCCGTCTTTGGCTGACTCTTCGTGATAGCTGGCGCGATAGTCGGCGTTAAAAGCGTGATCGGCCTCGGGATAGACCACGATCTCGGCGTTCGCATTCGCCGCCCGCAGCGCCTGGCGCATGGTCTCGACGGTATCCTGCGGAATGCTGGCGTCTTTAGCGCCGTACAGGCCAAGTACCGGCGCGTTGAGGTCGACGGCGATATCCACCGGGTGTTTTGGCGAATTCAGCGATTTTTCTCCCACCAGTTTGCCATACCAGGCGACGCCTGCCTTCAACTGCGGGTTATGCGCGGCATACAGCCAGGTGATGCGACCGCCCCAGCAGAAACCGGTGATCAGCAGACGATGGGCATCGCCGCCGTGGCGTGCCGCCCAACTGGCGACGTGGTCGAGATCCGCCAGCACCTGCGCGTCAGGCACCTTAGTGACCAGTTCTTTGAACAGGGTAGGGATATCGTTGTACTCATTCGGATCGCCCTGGCGGAAGTAAAGTTCTGGCGCAATCGCCAAATAGCCTTCCTGCGCCAGGCGGCGGCACAGATCGCGAATATGCTCATGTACGCCGAAAATTTCCTGCACCACGATAACGATCGGCAGCGGGCCGTCGGCGTTTTTTGGGCGGGCGTGATAGGCCGGCATATTCTCGCCCTGCGATGGGATCGAGGTTTCTCCGGCGACAATATGCTCATCCGACGTATGGACGGCGGTAGAGGCGTGCGGCGAGGCTGCAGGTGCGAATCCGGGTTGCTTGGTTGTGGTCATGGTATTCTCCGTACCCTTATTTATTAGCGCATCGATAAATATAGACTCTTAGACTGAACGTTAATAAAGCACAGTGCCTGAAAGCGGCTATCTTTTGTTCTGTGACCGCGAATATAACTTGTTAATGTGATGTGAATCACTATTCGTTGAAAAACAAATGCAATCATTGTTATGCATGGTGACCATCATCACAAAAATAAGCGAGTGGCTTCTGTAAAGTACCCTTTTGCTTCTGCTGATACTTCGACCCACAGAGGAGTTTTTTATGTCCAAGTCTGATGTTTTTCATCTCGGCCTCACTAAGAACGATTTACAAGGGGCTACGCTGGCTATCGTCCCTGGCGATCCGGAGCGTGTGGAAAAGATCGCCGCGCTGATGGATAAGCCGGTTAAGCTGGCATCACATCGTGAATTTACCTCCTGGCGCGCTGAGCTGGACGGCAAACCGGTGATTGTTTGCTCCACCGGTATCGGCGGCCCGTCGACCTCTATCGCCGTGGAAGAGCTGGCGCAGCTGGGAGTTCGTACCTTCCTGCGTATCGGCACCACCGGCGCGATTCAGCCGCATATCAATGTTGGCGATGTACTGGTGACGACCGGTTCTGTCCGTCTGGACGGCGCCAGCCTGCACTTTGCGCCGATGGAGTTCCCGGCCGTTGCTGACTTCGCCTGTACCACCGCGCTGGTGGAAGCGGCGAAATCAATCGGCGCGACTACGCATATCGGCGTGACTGCTTCCTCTGATACCTTCTATCCAGGCCAGGAGCGTTACGACACCTTCTCCGGCCGCGTCGTGAGCCGTTTCAAAGGCTCGATGGAAGAGTGGCAGGCAATGGGCGTCATGAACTATGAAATGGAATCCGCTACGCTGCTGACCATGTGCGCCAGCCAGGGCCTGCGCGCAGGGATGGTGGCAGGGGTTATCGTCAACCGTACCCAGCAAGAGATCCCTAACGCCGAAACCATGAAGCAAACCGAAAGCCACGCGGTAAAAATCGTTGTGGAAGCGGCGCGCCGTCTGCTGTAGTTCTTCTCTCTTTCTAACAGGGCCGGATCTTCCGGCCCTTCTTTTTTGCGTAGCGCCTCGCAGGAAAATCCTTTTCAACTGGACGTTTGTACAGCACAATTCTATTTTTGTGTCGTAAGTGGTTGCCGGGGAGGCGTTGTGGATATCTCTATTGTGATAAGCGCCGTGGTGGCGCTGGCGGCAGGATTAATCGTTGGCTGGCTGGCGACAAAAGCCCGTGCCGATCAAATCCGTGCCGATCTCATTGAAGAGCGCCGCGAGCTGGATATCGAACTTAGCGCCGCACGTCAGCAGCTGGTGCAGGAATCGCACTGGCGCGATGAGTGCGAACTTCTCAACAACGAGCTGCGCAGCCTACGTGATATCAACACCTCGCTGGAGGCCGACCTGCGTGAAGTGACCACCCGTCTGGAATCTACACAGCTGCATGCCGAAGATAAAATCCGCCAGATGGTCAACAGCGAGCAGCGCCTGAGCGAGCAGTTTGAAAATCTGGCGAACCGCATATTCGAACACAGCAACCGCCGGGTTGATGAACAAAATCGCCAGAGCCTGCATGGCCTGCTGACGCCGTTGCGTGAACAGCTCGACGGCTTCCGTCGCCAGGTGCAGGATAGCTTCGGCCAGGAGGCGCGTGAGCGCCACACGCTGGCGCACGAAATCCGCAACCTGCAACAGCTGAACGCACAGATGGCGCAAGAGGCATTGAACCTGACGAAAGCGCTGAAAGGCGATAACAAAACCCAGGGCAACTGGGGAGAAGTGGTGCTAACCCGCGTGCTGGAGGCCTCCGGCCTGCGCGAAGGCTATGAGTATCAAACTCAGGTGAGCATCGAAACCGATAACCGATCGCGGATGCAGCCGGATGTTATCGTGCGTCTGCCGCAGGGCAAAGACGTGGTTATCGACGCCAAAATGACCCTTGTCGCCTATGAGCGTTATTTCAACGCTGAGGATGATTACACCCGCGAAGCGGCGCTGCAGGAGCATATTGCCTCGGTGCGTAATCACATTCGCCTGCTGGGGCGTAAAGATTACCAACAACTGCCAGGGTTACGTTCGCTCGATTATGTGCTGATGTTCATCCCCGTTGAGCCAGCGTTCCTGCTGGCCATCGACCGTCAACCTGAGCTTATCAGCGAGGCGCTGAAGAACAATATTATGCTGGTTAGCCCGACAACCCTGCTGGTGGCGTTGCGCACCATCGCCAACTTGTGGCGCTATGAGCATCAAAGCCGTAATGCGCAGAAAATCGCCGAGCGCGCCGGGCGCCTGTATGACAAGATGCGACTGTTTGTCGACGATATGTCGGCTATTGGTCAAAGCCTTGATAAAGCCCAGGATAACTATCGCCAGGCGATGAAAAAGCTCGCCTCGGGGCGCGGCAACCTGCTGGTTCAGGCCGAGTCATTCCGTGGCCTGGGAGTCGAGGTTAAGCGCGGGATTAATCCTGATTTAGTCGAGCAGGCCACGGCGCAGGATGACGAATACCGCCTTGAGGAAGATGAAAATTCACCGCAGGAAGATGTGCTTAGCGCCGATTCCGCGCCTGCAGCGAGAGCAAACGAGCACGTCAGGCCAAGCTGAAACGTATGGGAAATGGCCTGAATCTGTTACACTCGCTGAACATTTTCTTGATAAGTAAGCGGGCATAGAGATGGTTGAGGATTCACAAGAAACAACGCATTTTGGCTTTCAAACGGTAGCCAAAGAGCAGAAGGCGGACATGGTGGCGCATGTATTCCATTCTGTCGCTGCAAAATATGATGTGATGAACGACTTAATGTCGTTCGGGATTCATCGCTTGTGGAAGCGCTTCACCATCGACTGCAGCGGCGTGCGTCGCGGGCAAACCGTGCTGGATTTAGCGGGCGGCACCGGCGACCTGACGGCGAAGTTTTCCCGTCTGGTGGGCGAAACCGGCCGCGTAATGCTCGCCGATATCAATGACTCGATGCTCAAAATGGGCCGCGAAAAACTGCGTAACATCGGTATTGTCGGTAACGTCGAATACGTTCAGGCCAACGCTGAAGCGCTGCCGTTTGCGGATAACACCTTTGACTGCATCACCATCTCCTTTGGCCTGCGTAACGTTACCGATAAAGACAAAGCGCTGCGTTCAATGTACCGCGTGCTGAAACCGGGCGGACGTTTGCTGGTTCTGGAGTTCTCCAAACCGATTCTCGAACCACTGAGCAAAGCCTACGACGCTTATTCCTTCCACGTGCTGCCGAAAGTCGGCGAACTGGTGGCAAACGATGCGGAAAGCTATCGCTATCTGGCGGAATCCATCCGCATGCATCCCGATCAGGACACCCTGAAAGGCATGATGCAGGAGGCGGGTTTTGAAAGCGTCGACTACTACAACCTGACGGCAGGTATTGTCGCGCTACACCGCGGCTATAAGTTCTGACAGGAGGGACGCTATGCCTTTCGCACCACTGGTTACCGCTGGCATCGAAACGGTTCTTAATACTTTTCTCTGGCGCGACCGCGCGCTTAAACCGGCGCGTCAACGCCTGCTGGGGAAAGTGCTGCGCGTAGAGCTCAAAGAGCTGTCGGCGCCTGTCGTGCTGGCCTTTAGCGAGCAGCAAATCGACGTGCTCGGCGCGTGGGAAGGCGAAGCTGACTGTACCGTGATAACCCGCCTGAGCGTGCTGCCGCAGTTGCGTAACCGCCAACAACTGACCGCGCTGATCCGCAGCGGCGATCTGGAAGTACAGGGCGACCTGCAGGTTGTGCAGAACATGGTCGCACTTTGCGATCTGGCGGAGTTCGACCCGGCAGAGCTATTGGCGCCGTATACCGGCGATATCGTCGCTGAAGGGGTTGGCAAGGTGCTTCGCGGCGGCGCGCGCTTCCTGCTGCAGGGCGCGAAAAGCCAGCAGCGCTACGTCGCTGAAGCGATTACCGAAGAGTGGCGACTGGCGCCGGGGCCGTTGGAAATGGCCTGGTTTGCTGAAGAGTCCGCCGCTATAGAACGCGCGCTGGCCGCACTGGAAAAACGGCTGGAAACGCTGGAGGGCAAATGACGCCAGGAGAATTACGGCGCCTGTATTTTATCATCCGCACCTTTTTGAGTTACGGGCTTGATGAGCTCATTCCCAAAATGCGTATCACGTTGCCGCTGCGCATCTGGCGGCGAATGTTGTTCTGGATGCCGAATCGCCACAAAGATAAACCGCTGGGTCAACGCTTACGCCTGGCGTTGCAGGAGCTGGGCCCGGTGTGGATTAAGTTCGGCCAAATGCTTTCCACCCGTCGCGACCTGTTCCCGCCGCAAATCGCCGATCAACTAGCGCTGCTGCAGGATCGCGTCGCGCCTTTCGATGGCAAACTGGCTAAACAACAGATCGAACAAGCGATGGGCGGTTTGCCCATTGAAGCCTGGTTCGATGATTTCGCCATTGAGCCGCTCGCTTCCGCCTCCATTGCCCAGGTCCATACCGCGCGCCTGAAAGACAACGGTAAAGAGGTCGTCATCAAGGTCATCCGCCCGGATATCTTGCCGGTAATTAAAGCGGACATGAAATTAATCTACCGCCTGGCGCGCTGGGTGCCTCGTCTGCTGCCGGATGGTCGCCGTTTGCGTCCGCAGGAAGTCGTCCGCGAGTATGAAAAAACGCTGATG
The DNA here is from genome assembly GCF_032601985.1 of Klebsiella sp. 141203. Classification (NCBI taxonomy): domain Bacteria; kingdom Pseudomonadati; phylum Pseudomonadota; class Gammaproteobacteria; order Enterobacterales; family Enterobacteriaceae; genus Klebsiella; species Klebsiella sp. 141203. Next base: position 72,189 of record NZ_JAQIRL010000010.1, read on the forward strand.
GACGAGCTGAACCTGTTACGCGAGTCGGCTAACGCTATTCAGCTACGACGCAATTTCGAAGACAGCCCAATGCTATACGTGCCGGAAGTCTATTCCGATTACTGCAGCGAAGGCATGATGGTGATGGAGCGGATCTACGGTATTCCGGTTTCCGATGTCGCCGCGCTGGAAGCCCAGGGCACCAACATGCAGTTGCTCGCGGAGCGTGGGGTGCAGGTCTTCTTTACCCAGGTGTTCCGCGACAGCTTTTTCCATGCGGATATGCATCCGGGTAATATTTTCGTTAGCTACGATCATCCACATGACCCGCAATATATCGGTATCGACTGCGGTATCGTCGGCTCGCTGAACAAAGACGATAAGCGCTATCTGGCAGAAAACTTTATCGCTTTCTTCAACCGCGATTATCGTAAGGTTGCCGAGCTGCACGTCGATTCCGGCTGGGTGCCGCCGGATACCAACGTTGAAGAGTTTGAGTTTGCGATTCGTACCGTGTGCGAGCCCATCTTTGAAAAGCCGCTGGCGGAAATCTCCTTCGGCCACGTATTGCTGAATCTGTTTAACACCGCGCGGCGTTTCAATATGGAAGTACAGCCGCAGCTGGTTTTGCTTCAGAAGACATTACTTTACGTAGAAGGGGTAGGTCGTCAGCTCTATCCTCAGTTAGACTTGTGGAAAACGGCGAAGCCTTTCCTCGAGTCGTGGATTAAGGATCAGGTCGGTATTCCCGCGCTGGTGCGTGCGTTTAAAGAAAAAGCGCCGTTCTGGATTGAAAGGATGCCGGAAATTCCTGAGCTGGTGTACCAAAGCCTGCAGCAGAGCAAACAGCTGCAGACCAGCGTCGATACTATCGTGCGCGACTTCCAGGTGCGTCACGTGCGCCAGGGGCAGTCCCGCTATCTGTTTGGTATAGGCGCCGTTTTGCTTTTAAGCGGTACGCTGTTATTTATCCACCGCCCGGAGTGGGGCATGATGCCAGGCTGGCTGATGGCCGGCGGCGTCGTGACCTGGCTTATTGGTTGGCGAAAAACGCGCTGACAGGTTTCGCGTTTATTCTGGCGCATTGATTCTTGCGCGAAGTCATGTGAGCGGCCTGACAAAGAGGCGTCTCACCGGATGACGTGTATAATGCGCTCTCATCATTCATCATCTGTCATAGGGGAACGTGTATGGGTGGTATCAGTATTTGGCAGTTATTAATTGTTGTCGTCATCGTAGTTCTGCTTTTCGGGACGAAGAAGCTGAGCTCGCTGGGTTCGGATTTAGGCGCATCGATCAAGGGCTTTAAAAAAGCGATGAGCGATGATGAGAAATCTGATAAATCCTCAGCCGATGCAGATTTTGCAGCGAAAACTATCGCTGATAAACAAGATGATGCGAAAAAAGACGAGACAAAACGCCACGACAAAGAGCAGGTGTAATTCGTGTTCGATATCGGTTTTAGTGAACTATTGCTGGTGTTCGTGATTGGCCTCATCGTATTGGGGCCACAGCGACTACCCGTCGCCGTCAAAACGGTGGCCAGCTGGATCCGTACGTTGCGCTCGCTGGCGACCACCGTACAAAATGAGCTTGCCCAGGAGCTAAAACTGCAGGAGTTTCAGGAGAGCCTGAAGAAGGTGGAGAAGGCCAGCCTGGATAATCTGACTCCGGAGCTCAAAGCCTCGATGGATGAACTGCGCGAAGCGGCCGAATCCATGAAGCGTTCCTATACCGCCCACGATCCTGAAAAGGCCAGCGACGAAGCGAACACCATCCATAATCCGGTCGTCAAAGGTAGCGAAGCGCAGCGCCAGGATGTCACACCGGCAACGGCGGAACATCAGGTCAGCGCCCCGGCACATACGCCGGAGCCCGTTGCCGAGGAGCCATCCGTTTCGCCGGCTGAAGTCCCGGCGGTTAAGGAAAAAGCCGCCGCGGCAGTGCCAGATTCTTCCCCCGCATCGAGTGATAAAGCGTAAAAAATGGGCGTAGACGAGACTCAACCGTTAATTTCACATCTGATTGAGCTGCGTAAGCGCCTGCTCAACAGCATCATTGCCATCCTGGTGATCTTCCTGGCGTTGGTTTACTTCGCCAACGATATCTATCAACTGGTTTCCGCTCCGCTTATCAGCAAAATGCCGGTAGGCGCGACGATGATCGCCACCGATGTAGCTTCTCCTTTCTTCACGCCGATCAAACTGACCTTTATGGTTTCGGTGATCCTGTCAGTGCCGGTCATTCTTTATCAGGTATGGGCATTCGTGGCGCCGGCGCTGTATAAGCATGAACGTCGGCTGGTCATGCCGCTGCTGGTTTCCAGTACGCTGCTGTTCTATATCGGCATGGCTTTCGCTTATTTCGTCGTGTTCCCGCTGGCATTCGGCTTCCTGACTCACGCCGCGCCGGAAGGGGTATTAGTTTCGACCGATATCCGTAGCTACCTCGATTTTGTCATGGCGCTGTTCATGGCTTTTGGCGTGTCGTTTGAAGTGCCGGTCGCCATCGTCCTGCTCTGCTGGATGGGCGTCACGACGCCGGAGGATTTGCGTAAAAAACGGCCCTACGTGCTGGTGGGCGCCTTCGTGGTCGGTATGCTGCTGACGCCGCCGGATGTGTTCTCGCAAACGCTGTTGGCCATCCCCATGTATTGCCTGTTTGAAGTCGGGGTGTTCTTTGCCCGTTTCTATACCGGTAAACGCCTGACGCGTGACGAAGATGCCGCCGCCGAAGAGGCGGAGAGCAAAGAAGAGTAACAACGCCAACCGCCCGTCAGGGCGGTTGTCATATGGGAGCTATGATGTTTGATATTGGCGTGAATCTGACCAGCTCGCAGTTTTCTCGCGACCACGACGACGTGGTTGCGCGCGCGCAGGCGGCGGGTGTTCATGGGATGCTGCTAACCGGCACCAATCTGCATGAAAGCCAGCAGGCGCGGCAGATGGCTGGCCGTTACGCCAACTGCTGGTCTACCGCGGGTGTGCATCCGCACGATAGCAGCACCTGGACTGAGTCGGTGGCTGAAGAAATCCACGCGCTGGCCCGCCAGCCGCAGGTGGCGGCGATTGGCGAATGCGGTCTTGATTTCAACCGCAATTTCTCAACGCCGCAGGAGCAGGAGAAGGCGTTCAGCGCCCAGCTGGCGCTGGCGGCCGAGCTCTCAATGCCGGTATTTTTACACTGCCGTGACGCCCATGAACGGTTTCTTGCACTGCTGGATCCGTGGCTCAATAAACTGCCCGGCGCCGTGTTGCACTGCTTTACCGGTAGCCGCGAGGAAGTGCTTCAGTGCCTTGATAAAGGGTTATTTATCGGTATCACCGGCTGGGTGTGCGATGAGCGGCGGGGACTGGAGCTTCGTGAACTGTTGCCGGCAATCCCGGCGGAACGTCTGTTGCTGGAGACCGACGCGCCATATCTATTACCGAGGGACATGAAGCCGAAGCCCTCCTCGCGGCGCAACGAGCCCGCTTATCTGCCGCATATTCTGGCAAGCGTAGCGGGCTGGCGAGGCGAGGAAGCGCAATGGTTGGAGGAGGTTACGGATGCGAACGTCAGGAAGCTGTTTGGCGTGCGCTTTTAACCGCGCCGTCAGATTTTATAGAAGTCGGTATTTTTAACGCTTTGCAGGACCTGTTTATTCAACAGATTGAGGAGCAGCATTGAACGGGCTTCGCCGTCGGGCTCGGTGAAGATAGCCTGCAGTCCTTCAAAAGCGCCGTCGGTGATCAACACGCTATCGCCTTCATGAGGCGTTTCCGGGTCGGTAATACCTTCCGGTTTATAGATAGAAAGCTGGTGAATCACCTCTGAAGGGACCACTGCCGGTTGGGCGCCAAAACGAACGAAACTGTTCACCCCTCGGGTAGCGCTGATGGTGGTGGTATGAATGATCTCGGGATCGAATTCGACGAACAGATAGTTTGGGAACAGGGGCTCGCTGACCGTAGTACGTTTACCACGGATGATTTTTTCCAGCGCGATCGTCGGCATCAGGCAGTTGACTGCCTGACGTTCAAGGTGTTCCTGGGCGCGCTGAAGCTGCCCACGTTTGCAATAAAGTAAGTACCAGGCTTGCATAATGACTCTTTCCGCTTTACTACCTGCAAGCATAACAAAAGCCTGGAACAATCGCGAAAACCATTATAAGCGAAAGCGTAAATAGCCTGTTCATTTACGCTTATTTAACAAAAGTACAGCATCGTTGCGGCGAAAATCGTATAATCAGCCGCTTGTATAGAGGTCAATAATAACTCCATGAAATACCACGATCTACGCGACTTTCTGACATTACTTGAGCAGCAGGGCGAGCTAAAACGGATAACCCTGCCGGTCGACCCGCATCTGGAAATTACCGAAATTGCCGACCGCACCCTGCGTGCCGGCGGCCCGGCGCTGCTGTTTGAAAACCCGAAAGGCTACTCGATGCCGGTGCTGTGTAACTTGTTTGGCACGCCGCGTCGTGTGGCGCTGGGGATGGGCCAGGAAGACGTCAGTTCGCTACGGGAAGTCGGGAAGCTATTGGCCTTTCTGAAAGAGCCGGAGCCGCCAAAAGGCTTCCGCGATCTGTTTGATAAGCTGCCGCAGTTCAAGCAAGTGTTGAATATGCCGACCAAACGCCTGCGCGGCGCGCCTTGTCAGCAAAAAATCATCCAGGGCGATGATGTCGATCTCAACAAAATACCGATTATGACCTGCTGGCCGGAAGATGCCGCGCCGCTGATTACCTGGGGGCTGACGGTGACTCGCGGCCCGCACAAGGAGAGGCAAAATCTGGGTATTTATCGCCAGCAGCTGATCGGCAAAAATAAACTCATCATGCGTTGGTTGTCCCACCGCGGCGGCGCGCTCGATTTCCAGGAGTGGTGCGCGGCGCATCCCGGCGAGCGTTTCCCGGTATCCGTGGCGCTTGGCGCCGATCCGGCGACCATTCTGGGCGCGGTGACGCCGGTGCCCGATACCCTGTCGGAATACGCTTTCGCAGGCTTGCTGCGCGGCACCAAGACCGAAGTGGTTAAATGCTTTTCCAATGACCTTGAAGTGCCGGCCAGCGCGGAAATCGTGCTTGAAGGCTACATTGAGGCCGGCGAGATGGCGCCGGAAGGGCCATACGGCGATCATACCGGCTACTACAATGAAGTAGACAGCTTCCCGGTATTTACGGTGACCCATATTACCCAGCGCGAAGACGCGATTTATCATTCGACCTATACCGGCCGTCCGCCGGATGAACCTGCGGTGCTGGGCGTGGCGCTTAACGAAGTCTTTGTGCCTATTCTGCAAAAGCAGTTCCCGGAAATCGTCGACTTCTATCTGCCGCCGGAAGGATGTTCCTATCGCCTGGCGGTGGTCACCATGAAAAAACAGTACGCAGGCCATGCCAAGCGCGTGATGATGGGCGTCTGGTCGTTCCTGCGCCAGTTCATGTATACCAAGTTCGTGATTGTCTGCGACGATGACGTGAACGCGCGCGACTGGAATGACGTGATTTGGGCGATTACTACCCGTATGGACCCGGCTCGTGATACGGTACTGGTAGAAAATACGCCAATAGATTATCTGGATTTTGCCTCGCCGGTTTCCGGCCTGGGTTCAAAAATGGGGCTGGATGCCACAAATAAATGGCCTGGCGAAACCCAGCGTGAATGGGGTCGTCCAATCAAAAAAGATCCTGAGGTGACGGCGCGTATCGACGCCATCTGGGATGAACTGGCCATCTTTAAATAACAGTAAGCGGGGCTAACGCCGCTGTTTTGCTCTATAGACCCGACAGAGGGGACGCATGACAACCTTAAGCTGTAAAGTGACCTCGGTGGAGGCGATTACCGATACCGTGTATCGCGTTCGATTAGTACCGGAAGCGGCATTTTCTTTCCGCGCCGGCCAGTATCTGATGGTAGTGATGGATGAGCGCGACAAGCGTCCGTTCTCTATGGCTTCCACGCCGTCAGAGCACGAGTTTATCGAGCTGCATATCGGTGCTTCTGAACTCAATCTGTATGCGATGGCGGTGATGGATCGCATTCTGAAAGAGCGTGAAATTGAGGTTGATATTCCGCATGGCGAAGCGTGGCTGCGCGATGACGAAGATCGCCCGCTGATTCTGATCGCCGGCGGTACCGGATTCTCTTATGTGCGTTCTATTCTGTTAACCGCGCTGGCGCGTAACCCGGATCGTGATATCGCCATTTATTGGGGCGGCCGCGAGGCTAAGCATCTGTACGATCTGGCCGAGCTGGAAGCGTTAAGCATCAAGCATCCGAATCTGCGCATCGAGCCGGTGGTCGAGCAGCCGGAAGAAGGGTGGCGCGGCCGCTCCGGTACGGTACTCACCGCCGTGCTGCAGGATTACGGTACGCTGGCCGAGCATGATATTTACATTGCCGGTCGTTTTGAGATGGCCAAAATTGCCCGCGACCTGTTCTGTAATGAGCGCGGCGCGCGTGAAGATCGCCTGTTTGGCGATGCGTTTGCGTTTATCTGATCGTGTTTCTAATAAGCATCCAGGCGCGAGACCCGGATGCTTTTTTTACTGCATATCGCTGAAGTAAACGTACAGCGGCCGCTCGTTTTCCAGCAAACAGAGCATGTTTCCAACGGTGTCGCCTTTTTTTGCCAGCGTTGCGGTTAGTTGTGTCGCAATATGCTGGGAACCTACCTTCTCATCATAGCGTTCGCTATTAATATCAGTGATATCTACATGGCTTAATTGCTGGTTAGGCGCCATTTTGCTGATCCCCCATGATAGACACGCCTGAGCGTCAGTTTGTTCATCGGCGAGAGCTGCAGCTGGTAATGCAATCAGTGGGAGAATTAGTAAGAGTTTTTTCATAACTAGTTATTATCCTTAATGATTTATACAGTAGTGGAGATAATAACTGAATGATAGAAATAAAAAACCCGCCCCTGACAGGCGGGAAGAACGGCAACTAAACCCCCTCTAATCCATTATTGCCTGTTGGCTGGCAGGCAATAATGGCATCGAGTTTTTTACCTACATCCTCTCGAATACGGTGGCGATCCCCTGACCTAAACCGATGCACATGGTCGCCAGACCGAACTGCGCGTCTTTGCGTTCCATCTGATTGATCAAGGTGGTGCTAATACGCGCCCCGGAACAGCCCAACGGGTGGCCGAGCGCGATCGCGCCGCCGTTAAGGTTGATCTTCTCGTCGATCTGCTCCATTAACCCCAGATCTTTAATACACGGCAGGATCTGCGCGGCAAACGCTTCATTCATTTCAAAGACGTCGATATCGCTGGTGGATAATCCCGCTTTTTTCAGCGCCAGCTTTGAGGCCGGAACCGGGCCATAACCCATAATGGACGGATCGCAGCCGACTACCGCCATTGAACGGACGCGAGCGCGCGGCTTCAGTCCCAGCTCGCGGGCGCGGCTTTCGCTCATCAGCAGCATTGCCGCCGCGCCGTCGGAAAGCGCGGAAGAGGTGCCTGCCGTGACCGTGCCGGTCACCGGATCGAAAGCCGGTCTCAGCGCCGCCAGCGCTTCTACGGTGGTTTCCGGGCGGATGACTTCGTCATAATTAAAGGATTTCAGCACGCCGTCGGCATCGTGGCCGCCGGTCGGGATAATCTCCGCCTTGAATGCCCCGGATTGCGTCGCCGCCCAGGCGCGAGCGTGGGAGCGTGCGGCGAATTGATCCTGCATTTCACGGCTAATGCCGTGCAAACGCGCCAGCATTTCCGCGGTCAGCCCCATCATACCGGCGGCTTTCGCCACGTTACGGCTAAGGCCCGGGTGGAAATCAACACCGTGGCTCATTGGCACATGGCCCATGTGCTCAACGCCGCCAATCAGGCAGACGCTGGCGTCGCCGGTCATGATCATACGGGCGGCATCGTGCAGCGCCTGCATGGAGGAACCGCACAGGCGGTTAACCGTTGTTGCCGGTACCGAGTGCGGTATTTCCGCCAGTAGCGCGGCGTTACGCGCAATGTTGAAACCCTGCTCCAGCGTTTGTTGCACGCAGCCCCAGTAAATATCGTCAATCGCGCTCGCCTCAAGGGACGGGTTACGCGAGAGCAGGCTTCGCATCAGGTGTGCGGAGAGGTCTTCCGCACGCACGTTGCGAAAGGCGCCGCCCTTTGAACGGCCCATCGGGGTGCGAATTGCATCGACAATGACAACCTGTTCCATTGTGACTCCTTAAGCCGTTTTCAGTTCGCCAACCGGACGGGCTGGTTCTACTGGAGGATAATACGCTTCGTTATGACGGGCCTTATTACGCAGACCCTCCGGCACGGCATAAAGCGGGCCGAGGTGCTGGTATTGCTGCGCCATATCGAGATATTTTGCGCTGCCGATGGTGTCCAGCCAGCGGAATGCGCCGCCGTGGAACGGAGGGAAGCCCAGGCCGTATACCAGCGCCATATCCGCTTCCGCCGGGCTGGCGATAATGCCTTCTTCCAGGCAGCGAACAACTTCGTTAACCATCGGGATCATCATACGGGCGATAATCTCTTCATCGCTGAAATCGCGCTTCGGCTGGCTGACTTCGGCCAGCAGACTATCGACTGCGGCATCTTCTTCTTTCTTCGGCTTACCTTTACTGTCTTCTTTATAACGCCAGAAACCGAGGCCGTTCTTCTGGCCGAAACGGCTGGCGTCAAACAGCGCGTCGATAGCATCGCGATAATCTTTCTGCATCCGCTGTGGGAACCCCGCCGCCATTACCGCCTGAGCATGGTGCGCGGTATCGATGCCGACAACATCCAGCAGATAGGCCGGGCCCATCGGCCAGCCAAACTGTTTTTCCATCACTTTGTCGACTTTGCGGAAATCCGCGCCGTCGCGCAGCAGCTGGCTGAAGCCTGCGAAATAGGGGAACAGTACACGGTTAACGAAGAAGCCGGGGCAATCATTCACCACGATCGGTGTTTTGCCCATTTTGCTGGCCCAGGCAACGACTTTGGCAATGGTCTTGTCCGAAGTTTTCTCGCCGCGGATCACTTCAACCAGCGGCATGCGATGTACCGGGTTAAAGAAGTGCATACCGCAGAAATTCTCCGGGCGCTGCAGAACGCTGGCCAGCTCGCTGATAGGAATCGTTGAGGTGTTGGAAGCCAGCACGGTGTCCGGACGCACTTTCTCTTCGGTTTCCGCCAGTACCGCTTTCTTCACTTTCGGGTTTTCCACCACCGCTTCAACGACGACGTCCACGCGGTCAAAACCGCTGTATTCCAGCGTTGGTTGAATGGTGCTAATCACTCCGGCCAGCTTCAGACCGTCGATTTTTCCGCGTTCCAGCTGTTTATTCAGCAGCTTCGCCGCTTCGGTCATGCCAAGGGTCAGCGATTTGTCGCTAATGTCTTTCATCACCACCGGCACGCCTTTCCAGGCTGACTGGTAAGCAATGCCGCCACCCATAATGCCGGCGCCTAATACGGCAGCGTGCTTCGGCGTCTCGACATCTTTAGTGAGTTTTTTCGCTTTCGCTTTGACGTACTGGTCGTTAAGGAAGATACCGACCAGCGCGCGCGCTTCGTTGGTATGCGCCAACGGAACAAAACTTTGGTTTTCCAGCTTCAGCGCGTCGTCACGGCCAAGACGCGCGGCGGCTTCAATGGTTTTTACCGCGGTGATCGGCGCCGGGTAATGTTTTCCGGCGGTTTGCGCGACCATACCTTTGGCAATAGTGAAGCTCATGGCGGCTTCAATTTTGCTGAGCTTCAGCGGCTCCAGTTTCGGCTGACGTTTGGCTTTCCAGTCCAGGTCGCCATTAATCGCCTGGCGCAGAATCGCCAGCGCGCCGTCATGCAGTTTTTCCGCGGCAACAATGCCGTCAACGAGGCCAATTTTCAGCGCTTGATCGGCGCCGACGTCTTTACCGGCGGCAATAATTTCCAGCGCGCTATCGGCGCCGAGCAGGCGCGGCAGACGTACGGAACCGCCGAAGCCAGGCATAATGCCCAACTTGGTTTCCGGCAGGCCGATGCGCAGATCCGGCGTGGCGAGGCGATAGTCGGTCGCCAGCACGCATTCGCAGCCGCCGCCCAGCGCGTAGCCGTTAACCGCTGACAGAGTAGGGACCGGTAAATCTTCCAGGCGATTGAAGACGCTGTTGGCAAAGTGCAGCCACTGGCTCAACTGTTCTTCCGGCACCAGGAATAGTGAAAGGAATTCGGTGATATCGGCGCCGACGATAAAGGCCGCTTTTTCAGAGCGCAGCAGCAGCCCTTTGAGATCTTTTTGTTTTTCGAGTACGTCCAGCGCGTGGCCGAGGCTGGCAACGGTTGCAGTATCAAGCTTGTTAACCGAGCCGGGGGCGTCGAAAACCAGTTCGGCAATGCCATCTTCCAGCCAGTCGAGGTACAGGGTGTCGCCTTTGTAGAGCATGTCAGTCTCCTGAATCCAGCAATATGATCTGGTCATACCAGATGACTCGGAGTGTGGAATTTATGTTAAGAAAATGCAAATTACTCTTTAAATAATTGCTGGTCGGATCACATCCGGTAGAAATCACCCGGCCTGGAGCCAATGTGCTAAGATGCGGAGAATCACGATCCAATAAAAGCAAAGGATAAAAGATGGAATCACTGGCCGCGCTTTATAAAAATCATATCGTTACCCTACAAGAACGTACCCGCAAAGTTTTAGACCGCTTCAAGCTGGATGCTCTGCTGATCCACTCCGGCGAGCTGATCAATGTCTTCCTCGACGATCATCCGTATCCGTTTAAGGTTAACCCGCAGTTTAAGGCGTGGGTGCCGGTGACCCAGGTGCCAAACTGCTGGCTGCTGGTGGATGGCGTGAATAAACCGAAGTTGTGGTTTTATTTGCCGGTCGATTACTGGCACAACGTTGAGCCGCTGCCGACCTCTTTCTGGACTGAGGAAGTAGATGTCATTGCGTTGCCGAAAGCCGACGGTATTGGCGGTCAACTGCCCGCGGCGCGTGGCAACATCGCGTATATCGGCCCGGTGCCGGAACGTGCTTTAGGTCTGGAGATCGCGGCAGACAAAATCAACCCGAAAGGCGTTATCGACTATCTGCATTATTATCGCGCTTACAAAACCGATTATGAGCTGGCTTGTATGCGTGAAGCGCAGAAATCGGCGGTCAACGGCCATCGCGCGGCCCACGAAGCTTTCCAGTCGGGGATGAGCGAGTTCGATATTAATCAGGCTTACCTGACGGCGACCGGTCATCGCGATACCGACGTCCCTTACAGCAATATCGTGGCGCTGAATGAGCATGCGGCCGTATTGCACTACACCAAGCTGGATCACCGTGCGCCAACCGAGATGCGCAGCTTCCTGTTGGATGCGGGCGCAGAGTACAACGGCTATGCCGCGGACCTGACTCGTACCTGGGCAGGCCACAGCGACAACGATTTCGCGCAGCTGATTAAAGACGTTAACGACGAGCAACTGGCGCTGATTAGCACCATGAAGTCCGGCACCAGTTACGTTGATTACCATATTCAGTTCCATCAGCGCATCGCAAAGCTGCTGCGTAAACACCAGCTAGTGACCGGCATGAGCGAAGAGGCGATGGTGGAAAACGATCTGACCGGACCGTTTATGCCGCACGGGATTGGTCATCCGCTGGGCCTGCAGGTTCATGATGTCGCCGGTTTCATGCAGGACGATACCGGTACGCATCTGGCGGCGCCGTCGAAGTATCCTTACCTGCGCTGCACCCGTATTCTCGAGCCGCGTATGGTGTTGACTATCGAACCAGGCATCTACTTTATTGAGTCGCTATTGGCGCCTTGGCGTGAAGGGCAGTTCAGCAAGCACTTCAACTGGCAGAAAATTGAAGCCATGAAGCCGTTTGGCGGGATTCGTATCGAAGATAACGTGGTGGTTCACGAAAACAGCATCGAAAATATGACGCGCGACCTGAAACTGGCGTAATGGAAAGTTGGTTGGTGCCGGCCGCGCCGGTGAGCGTTGTTGAAGAGATCAAAAAGAGCCGTTTCATCACGCTGTTGGCGCATACCGACGGCGTGGCGGCGGCAAAAGCGTTTGTCGAATCGGTCAGGGCTGAGCACCCGGACGCACGTCACCACTGCGTGGCGTGGGTTGCCGGGCCTCCTGATGATTCACAGCAGCTGGGGTTCTCTGACGATGGCGAACCGGCGGGAACGGCAGGTAAACCCATGCTGGCGCAGCTGATGGGCAGCGGCGTCGGCGAGATAACCGCGGTGGTGGTGCGCTACTACGGTGGTATTCTGCTGGGTACCGGCGGCCTGGTGAAGGCCTATGGCGGCGGCGTCCATCAGGCGCTTGCGCAGTTGAAAACGCAGCGCAAGACGCCGTTAACCGCATATACTTTGCAATGTGAATACGGACAGCTGGCCGGGGTAGAAGCGTTGCTGGCGCAGTTCTCGGGCATTATTGTGGAAAGCGAATATCAGGCGTCTGTGCAACTGCGCGTCGCGCTTCCGCAAGCTGAAGTGGCCTCTTTTTCGACAAAACTGGCTGATTTTAGTCGTGGTTCATTGCAATTACTGAAGATTGACGAATAATCCCCACCTGATTTTTTTGTAACCCAAAGGAAGCGCCAGAGATGCATTTTCGCGCGATAACCCGAATCGTTGGACTGTTGGTCATCTTATTTTCGGGGACGATGATTGTCCCGGGATTAGTGGCCCTGATATATCGCGATGGCGCGGGGCGAGCTTTCACCCAAACCTTCTTTGTTGCCCTGGCGATCGGCTCCATGCTGTGGTGGCCGAACCGTAAGCAAAAAGGCGAGCTGAAATCCCGTGAAGGATTTCTGATAGTCGTGTTGTTCTGGACGGTGCTGGGCAGCGTCGGTGCGTTACCATTTATCTTTGCTGAACAGCCTAATCTGACGGTGACGGATGCCTTTTTTGAATCCTTCTCCGGCTTAACCACTACCGGCGCGACGACGCTGGTGGGGCTTGACTCACTGCCTCATGCCATCCTGTTCTATCGCCAGATGCTGCAGTGGTTCGGTGGTATGGGTATCATCGTGCTGGCGGTGGCGATTTTGCCTATCCTTGGCGTCGGCGGGATGCAGCTCTACCGGGCGGAAATGCCGGGCCCGTTGAAAGACAATAAGATGCGACCGCGTATTGCCGAAACGGCAAAAACGCTGTGGCTTATTTATGTCTTATTGACCGTCGCCTGTGCATTAGCGCTATGGTTTGCCGGGATGCCGGCGTTTGATGCGATTGGCCATAGCTTTGCGACCATCGCTATCGGCGGCTTCTCAACTCACGATGCCAGCGTCGGGTACTTTAATAGCCCGATGATTAACTCCATCATCGCCATCTTCCTCCTAATCTCCGGCTGTAACTATGGCCTGCACTTTTCGCTATTAAGTGGGCGCAGTTTACGGGTTTACTGGCGTGATCCGGAATTCAGAATGTTTATCGGTGTTCAGCTAACCCTGGTTATCGTCTGTACGCTGGTATTGTGGTTACATAATGTCTACGGCTCGGTGTTAACAACGCTGAACCAGGCGTTCTTCCAGGTGGTGTCGATGGCGACGACCGCTGGGTTTACCACCGACAGTATTGCGCGTTGGCCGTTGTTCCTGCCGGTGCTGCTGCTCTGTTCGGCTTTCATCGGCGGCTGCGCCGGGTCAACGGGCGGTGGTTTAAAGGTCATTCGTATCCTGTTGCTGTTTAAGCAGGGGAATCGTGAGCTTAAGCGCCTGGTGCACCCGAATGCGGTCTATAGCATTAAGTTAGGTAACCGCGCGCTGCCGGAACGTATTCTGGAAGCCGTGTGGGGATTCTTCTCCGCCTATGCGCTGGTCTTTATCATTAGTATGCTGGCGATAATCGCGACTGGGGTTGATGACTTTTCTGCCTTTGCTTCAGTTGTGGCGACATTGAACAACCTGGGGCCTGGTCTTGGGGTCGTTGCTGATAACTTTGCGACAATGAACCCGGTCGCGAAATGGATCCTGATTGCTAATATGCTGTTTGGTCGTCTGGAAGTGTTCACCTTATTGGTGCTCTTTACTCCCACTTTCTGGCGCGATTAACAGGAGTGCTCGTGAAAACTTTAATTCTTTTCTCCACCCGGGATGGGCAGACCCGTGAAATTGCCTCCTATCTAGCCTCTGAACTCAAAGAGCTGGGGGTTGATGCGGATACTGTGAACCTGAACCGTACCGAGACGGTTGAGTGGCATCATTACGATCGGGTGGTGATTGGCGCTTCTATTCGCTACGGGCACTTTCATCCAGCGCTGGACCGCTTCGTGAAAAAGCATCTGGCATCTCTGCAGGCGTTGCCGGGAGCGTTCTTCTCGGTAAACTTGGTGGCGCGCAAACCGGAAAAGCGAACGCCGCAAACCAACAGCTATACGCGCAAGTTTCTCCTTAACTCGCCGTGGCAGCCGCAGAGCTGCGCGGTATTTGCCGGTGCGCTGCGTTATCCGCGCTATCGCTGGTACGATCGAATAATGATTCGCTTAATTATGAAGATGACCGGCGGGGAAACGGACACTAGTAAAGAAGTGGTTTATACCGATTGGCCGCAGGTGGCCAGATTTGCCCGAGAAATCGCGCAAATGACGAGCAAATAGCGCGTAAAACTCGCGTTATGGTGGAAAATCGAGCGAACGAAAAGTTTTTTTGAATTTCCTCTTGTCACTTCAGAATTACTCCCTATAATGCGCCACCACTGACACGGAACAACGGCAAACAAGCCGCCGGGTCAGCGGGGTTCCGGTGAGAACCTCGCGGAGAAAAGCAAAA
>NZ_JAQIRL010000011.1:0-80470 GCF_032601985.1 Klebsiella sp. 141203
GAACCCCGTACCGAAAGGTGCGGGGTTTTTTGCTGTGCGGGGTATATCCCCCCGGTGGCGCTGCGCTTACCGGGGCTACAGACCGCGTAGCAACCAGTAGCCCGGGAAAGGCGCCTCGCGCCGCCCCCGGGGAAAGCGACCATATCAATACTTCCCCGGCCTGCACTGACTGCGTGAGATCCAACCTTTTAAATCCTCCTTGAAACTTTCTCACCTTCCACTTGCAGACTCGACATTTTGCTTATTCCTGGTTATTGTCAGCTATCTGGATGTCTAAACGTTTATACGTATGTAATGGGGTGATACAGCTATGCCAATTCGGGTGCAGGACGAGCTACCGGCCGTCAATTTCTTGCGCGATGAAAACGTCTTCGTGATGACGACATCGCGTGCCACCACTCAGGAAATCCGCCCGCTGAAGGTGTTAATTCTCAATCTAATGCCAAAGAAGATCGAGACGGAGAATCAGTTCCTGCGGCTGCTGTCGAACTCGCCGCTACAGGTCGATATCCAACTGCTACGCATCGATGCGCGTGAGTCGCGTAATACGCCGACGGAGCATCTGAATAACTTTTACTGCAACTTTGACGACATTCGCGAGCAGAACTTCGATGGTCTTATTGTTACCGGCGCGCCGTTGGGGCTGGTTGAATTTAACGATGTCGCCTACTGGCCACAGATCAAACAGGTACTGGAGTGGGCTAAGGATCACGTCACGTCAACACTATTTGTCTGTTGGGCGGTACAGGCGGCGCTGAATATTCTTTATGGTATCCCCAAGCAAACTCGTACCGAAAAGATCTCTGGCGTTTATGAACACCATATTTTGCACCCGCATGCGCTGCTGACTCGCGGGTTTGATGACACCTTCCTTGCGCCTCATTCGCGCTATGCCGACTTCCCGGCCGGGCTGATTCGGGACTACACCGACCTCGACATTCTTGCTGAAACCGAAGATGGCGATGCCTATCTTTTCGCCAGCAAAGATAAACGTATCGCTTTTGTTACCGGTCACCCTGAATACGATCCGCATACCCTGGCAAGTGAATACTTCCGCGATCTGGAGGCTGGTTTAGCGCCACAGCTTCCGGACAACTACTTCCCGAATAACGATCCAAACAATAGACCGCGGGCGACCTGGCGCAGCCATGGCAATCTCCTGTTTGCTAACTGGCTTAACTATTACGTCTACCAAATCACACCATACGATCTGCGTCATATGAATCCAACGCTGGATTAATCTACCAGCGCGTACGATCCTAAAGCGTTTCAGCATCTCGCCTCAGGCACCTTAGGGTGCCTTTTTTATTTCCGAAAATCACTTCCCCTTCTATTTAAACTTTAATTTCTTTGTTATCAAAGTGTTGAATTGATTTTAAATTAAAAATGGAAATTGTTTTTGATTTTGAAAAATTCTTGAGTAGTCTTAATTGTGCTGAGCGAAAAGCAGACAACGATCTTTCGCTCGCGCTACCAGGATCAACCAAGAGGAGCTGCACAATGACGCACCAGGCGACAATGACCGATGAACTGGCCTTCAGCCAGCCTTATGGCGAGCAGGAGAAGCAAATTCTGACTGCGGAAGCGGTGGAGTTCCTGACGGAACTGGTGAGCCGTTTTATGCCTGAGCGTAATCAGCTGTTGGCGGCACGCGTCCTGCAACAGCAGGCCATTGATGGTGGTAATCTTCCTGATTTTATTTCGGAAACGGCTTCCATTCGTAATGGTGACTGGAAGATACGCGGTATTCCGGCCGATTTGCAGGACCGCCGCGTAGAAATCACCGGTCCGGTTGAACGCAAGATGGTAATTAACGCCCTGAATGCTAACGTTAAAGTCTTTATGGCTGATTTCGAAGACTCGCTGGCGCCGGATTGGCACAAAGTGATTGATGGCCAAATCAATCTGCGCGATGCGGTCAATGGCACCATCAGCTACACCAACGAAGCGGGGAAGATTTATCAGTTGCAGCCCGATCCCGCGGTACTGGTCTGCCGCGTTCGCGGCCTGCATCTGCCGGAGAAGCACGTTACCTGGCGTGGTGAGGCGATTCCCGGCAGTTTGTTCGATTTTGCGCTCTATTTCTTCCACAACTACCAGGCGCTGCTGGCGAAAGGGAGCGGCCCCTATTTCTATCTGCCGAAAACCCAGTCCTGGCAAGAGGCGGCATGGTGGAGCAAAGTCTTCAGTTTCACCGAGGATCGTTTTGAGCTGCCGCGGGGCACCATTAAGGCCACGTTGCTGATTGAGACGCTGCCGGCAGTATTCCAGATGGATGAAATCCTGCATGCGCTGCGCGACCATATTGTTGGCCTGAACTGCGGGCGCTGGGACTATATCTTCAGTTATATCAAGACGCTGAAAAATCACCCCGACCGTGTCCTGCCGGATCGCCAGGTGGTGACGATGGATAAACCTTTCCTGAGCGCCTATTCACGCCTGCTGATTAAGACTTGCCATAAGCGCGGCGCCTTCGCGATGGGCGGTATGGCGGCGTTTATCCCGAGCAAAGATGCCGAACGCAATCGTCAGGTGCTAAATAAAGTCACCGCCGATAAAGAGCTGGAGGCCAACAATGGCCACGATGGCACCTGGATTGCGCATCCGGGCCTTGCGGATACGGCGATGAACGTCTTTAACCGCGTACTGGGTGAACATCCTAACCAGCTGTTTGTTACCCGCAATGACGACGCGCCGATTACAGCCGAGCAGCTGCTGGCTCCCTGCGAGGGTGAGCGTACTGAAGCCGGCATGCGCGCCAATATCCGCGTAGCGGTGCAGTACATTGAGGCCTGGATCTCCGGCAACGGTTGCGTACCGATTTACGGCCTGATGGAAGATGCGGCGACGGCTGAGATTTCGCGTACCTCTATCTGGCAGTGGATCCATCACCAGAAAACCCTGAATGACGGCACACCGGTTACCAAGGCGCTGTTCCGCCAGTGGCTGGCTGAAGAGCTGATGGTGATTCAGGAAGAGTTGGGGGAACACCGCTTCAGCCACGGTCGCTTTGACGATGCGGCGCGGCTGATGGAGCAAATCACCACTTCCGACGAACTGATCGACTTCCTGACTCTGCCAGGTTACCGCCTGTTGGCGTAATTCACCCCATCACAATATGGAGCATCTGCACATGAAAACCCGTACCCAACAAATCGAAGAATTAAACAAAGAGTGGACGAACCCGCGCTGGGAAGGCATTACCCGCCCATATAGCGCGGAAGAGGTGGTGAAGTTACGCGGCTCGGTGAACCCAGAATGCACGCTGGCGCAGCTTGGCGCGGCGAAAATGTGGCGTCTGCTGCATGGTGAAGCGAAAAAGGGGTATATCAATAGCCTTGGCGCGTTAACCGGCGGCCAGGCGCTGCAGCAGGCGAAGGCGGGCATTGAAGCCATCTACTTGTCTGGCTGGCAGGTCGCCGCCGACGCCAACCTGGCCTCCAGTATGTACCCGGATCAATCGTTGTACCCGGCTAACTCGGTGCCGTCGGTAGTTGATCGGATCAACAACACCTTCCGTCGCGCCGATCAGATCCAGTGGGCGGCGGGGATTGAGCCGAACGATCCGCGTTTTATCGACTATTTCCTGCCGATCGTCGCCGACGCGGAAGCCGGTTTTGGCGGCGTACTGAACGCCTTTGAGCTGATGAAATCGATGATTGCGGCCGGTGCAGCGGCCGTGCATTTCGAAGATCAGCTGGCGTCGGTGAAGAAGTGCGGACATATGGGCGGCAAGGTGCTGGTGCCGACGCAAGAGGCGATTCAGAAGCTGGTCGCCGCGCGTCTGGCGGCGGATGTGATGGGGGTACCGACGCTGCTTATCGCTCGTACCGACGCCGATGCCGCTGACCTGATTACCTCGGATTGCGATCCTTACGATCGCGAGTTTATCTCCGGCGATCGCACCAGCGAAGGTTTCTATCGCACCCATGCCGGAATCGAACAGGCAATCAGCCGCGGCCTGGCCTACGCGCCTTATGCCGATCTGGTATGGTGTGAAACCTCTAAACCGGACATTGAACAGGCACGCCGTTTCGCCGAGGCGATCCACGCCCGCTTCCCGGGCAAGCTGCTGGCCTATAACTGCTCGCCATCCTTTAACTGGAAGAAAAATCTCGACGATAAAACCATCGCCAGCTTCCAGCAGCAGCTGTCGGATATGGGCTATAAATTCCAGTTCATTACCCTGGCGGGTATCCACAGCATGTGGTTCAACATGTTCGACCTGGCTCACGCCTACGCGCAGGGCGAAGGCATGCGTCACTACGTCGAAAAGGTTCAGCAGCCGGAGTTTGCCGCCGGGCCGGAAGGCTACACCTTCGTCTCGCATCAGCAGGAGGTGGGTACCGGGTACTTCGACAAAGTGACCACCATTATCCAGGGGGGGACCTCGTCGGTAACGGCGCTGACCGGCTCGACCGAAGAATCGCAGTTTTAAGCAATGCCCGGTGGCGCTGAGCTTACCGGGCCTACAAAGGTGTAGGCCGGATAAGCTAACGCGCCATCCGGCATGATGTTGTGCCGGATGGGGGAAAGCGATGACGCGTGGCCTGGAACTACTGATTGCCCAAACCATTTTACAGGGATTCGACGCCCAGTACGGGCGTTTTCTGGAAGTCACTTCCGGCGCACAGCAGCGCTTCGAACAAGCGGACTGGCACGCCGTGCAGCAGGCGATGAAGCAGCGTATCCACCTCTACGATCACCACGTGGGTCTGGTGGTAGAACAGCTGCGCTGCATTACCGAAGGGAAAAGTACCGACGTCGATTTTCTTCTGCGGGTGAAACAGCAGTACACCCAACTTTTGCCGGATTACCCTCGCTTTGAAATTGCGGAGAGCTTTTTCAACTCGGTCTACTGCCGACTGTTTGACCACCGCTCGCTGACCCCCGAGCGGCTCTTTATTTTTAGCTCCCAGCCGGAACGTCGTTTTCGCACGATTTCGCGACCGCTGGCGAAGGACTTTTATCCCGAACGCGGCTGGGAATACCTGATGCATAACCTGCTTGCCGATTTGCCGCTGCGCCTGCCGTGGCAAAACAAAGGGCGTGATATCGGTTATATCGTCAGTCATTTACGCGAAGCTCTCGGTGGCGAGTTGCTGTCGCAGTCGCATCTGCAGGTGGCGAATGAGCTTTTTTATCGTAATAAAGCCGCCTGGCTGGTGGGTAAATTGATCACGCCGATGGCGACGCTGCCGTTCCTGCTGCCGATACATCGTAGCGATGACGGGCAGCTGTTTGTTGATGCCTGTCTGACGACTCACGCCGAGGCGAGTATCGTCTTTGGTTTCGCCCGCTCCTATTTCATGGTCTACGCGCCGCTGCCCGCGGCGCTGGTTGAATGGCTGCGCGAGATTCTGCCGGGAAAAACTACCGCCGAGCTATATATGGCGATAGGCTGTCAGAAGCATGCTAAAACGGAAAGTTATCGCGAGTACCTGCACTATGTTACCCGCAGTGATGAGCAATTTATCGAAGCGCCTGGCATCCGTGGGATGGTGATGTTGGTCTTTACCCTGCCGGGATTCGACCGGGTATTTAAGGTGATTAAAGACCGCTTTGCGCCGCAAAAAGAGATGACCGCCGCCCACGTTCGTGCCTGCTATCAGCTGGTCAAAGAACACGACCGCGTCGGGCGAATGGCGGATACTCAGGAATTTGAAAACTTTGTGCTCGATAAGCGACAAATTGCGCCCGAGCTGATGGCGCTGTTGCAGGCGGAAGCGGGAAATAAGTTGACCGACCTCGGCGATCGCATTGCCATCAGCCATCTTTATATTGAACGACGGATGGTGCCGCTCAATATCTGGCTGGAGCAGGTGGAAGGCCAGGCGCTGCGCGACGCGGTAGAAGAGTACGGTAATGCCATTCGCCAACTGGCGGCCGCCAATATCTTCCCCGGCGACATGCTGTTCAAAAACTTCGGCGTCACGCGCCACGGACGGGTGGTATTCTACGATTACGATGAAATTTGCTATATGACCGAGGTGAATTTCCGCGACATTCCGCCGCCGCGCTATCCGGAAGATGAGCTGGCCAGTGAACCCTGGTATAGCGTGTCCCCAGGCGATGTCTTCCCGGAAGAGTTTCGCCACTGGCTGTGCGCCGATCCGCGGATCGGGCCGCTACTGGAGGAGATGCACGCGGATTTGCTGCGTGCCGATTACTGGCGCGAATTACAGACGCGAATTAAAAACGGGCACGTGGAAGATGTTTACGCTTATCGGCGTAAGCAGCGTTTTAGCGTGCGCTATGGCGCCGACAGTAGGACGGATAAGGCGTTTACGCCGCCATCCGGCAAGGTGCGCCGATCTGCCTGATGGCGCTACGCTTATCAGGCCTACTTAAAATGCCCCTTTGGGGCATTTTTATTATTTAACCCCGCCGTATGCCAACGTGACTTCCTTGGCGGCCTTAATGACAAGCGCGCCAAGCTCGGTCACCCGATCATCGGTCATGCGTGAAATCGGCCCGGAGATGGAGATTGCGGCGAACGGCTCGCGGTGTTCGTCGTAAATGCAGGAAGCGATACAGCGCAGCCCCAGCGCATGTTCTTCATCATCAAATGAATAGCCGCGTTTACGCGTCTGGGCCAAATCCTCTTTCAAATGTACCGGAGAAACCAGGGTGGCGTGGGTGTAAGCATGCAGCCCTTTCCGATGTAGCAGCGTGGTGACCTCTTCTTCGCTCAACTGCGACAGAAACGCTTTTCCGGCGCCTGACGCGTGCATCGGCAATTTGCCGCCAATCGGCGCCGACATGCGCATCAGCTGCGTACATTGCACCTGGTCGATGATAATCGCCTGATGATCGCTTTTATCCAGTACCGCCAGGTTGACCGTTTCGCCGGAATCTTCCATCAGCTGGCGCAGAATAGGATGGACGATGGCCAGCAGATTGCGGCTTTGCAGGAAGCTGCTGCCGACGACAAACGCATGCGCGCCAATCGCCCAGTGCCCCAGCTCGCCGACCTGGCGCACAAAACCGAGCTGCTGCATGGTGGTAAGCAGACGATGGGTGGTGGAGTTAGGTAGCCCCGCCTGCTGCGCCAGTTCGGTGAGCGCGACGCTGCTATGCGATTCAGAAATCCATTCAAGCAGTTTCAGACCGCGGGTAAGCGACTGCACTTGTCCGCCAGCCTGAGCGGCAGGGGCGGCGGCAGCGGGTTTTCTGCCGCGTTTGGCGGGAACCGGGGTAGCCATGATGAACTCCTTTTTTCTGTATCGTGGAAATGATTTTCGTTTTATTTGGCGATAATGCAATCACAACCGGACTGATCGGAGGAGTGAAGTTGAACTTGTCTCATGTTGCTGCAGGTTTCCTTTTCCGGCAGGTTGGTTTATGCCAGTATGGTTTGTTGGCTTTTTGGTCTGAGTTGAGCGCTGTCGGGAGTCTGTGTGAGTAACAAAGTAGAACAATTACATCAGCAGTTAAGAGAACGCATTCTGGTTCTGGACGGGGGCATGGGCACCATGATCCAGGGCTATCGTCTGAGTGAGCAGGATTTCCGCGGCGAACGCTTTGCCGATTGGCCGTGCGACCTGAAAGGCAATAACGACCTGCTGGTGCTCAGCAAGCCTGAGGTCATCCGCGAGATCCACGACGCCTATTTCGCCGCCGGCGCGGACATTATCGAGACCAACACCTTCAACTCGACAACCATCGCGATGGCGGATTACCAGATGGAATCCCTGTCGGCAGAAATCAACTTTGCCGCCGCGAAGTTGGCTCGCGCCAGCGCCGATGCATGGACCGCGCGTACGCCGGAAAAACCGCGCTATGTGGCGGGGGTGCTCGGGCCGACCAACCGCACCGCTTCTATTTCTCCGGACGTCAACGATCCGGCATTTCGGAATATTACGTTCGATCAGCTGGTGGCCGCCTATCGTGAATCCACCAAAGCGCTGGTGGAAGGCGGCTCGGATCTCATTCTGATTGAAACGGTCTTTGACACCCTGAACGCCAAAGCGGCGATTTTCGCGGTCAAAGAAGAATTTGAGGCGCTTGGCGTCGAGCTGCCGATTATGATTTCCGGCACTATCACCGATGCCTCCGGACGTACACTGTCCGGGCAGACGACCGAAGCGTTCTATAATTCGCTGCGCCACGCCGATGCCCTGACCTTCGGCCTGAACTGCGCGCTGGGGCCAGATGAGCTGCGCCAGTACGTGCAGGAGCTTTCGCGGATCGCCGAATGCTACGTTACCGCGCACCCGAACGCCGGCCTGCCGAACGCCTTCGGCGAATATGATTTGGATGCCGACACCATGGCGGCGCAAATTCGCGAATGGGCGCAGGCAGGTTTCCTTAATATTGTCGGCGGCTGTTGCGGCACCACCCCGGAACATATCGCCGCCATGAGCCGGGCAGTAGAGGGCTTGCCGCCGCGCCAGCTGCCTGAACTCCCGGTTGCCTGCCGTCTGTCGGGCCTGGAGCCGCTGAACATCGGCGACGATAGTCTGTTCGTCAACGTGGGCGAGCGGACCAACGTTACCGGCTCCGCTAAATTTAAGCGCTTAATCAAAGAAGAGAAATACAGCGAAGCGCTGGACGTGGCGCGTCAGCAGGTGGAAAGCGGCGCGCAGATTATCGATATCAACATGGATGAGGGGATGCTCGATGCCGAAGCGGCGATGGTGCGTTTCCTCAACCTGATAGCGGGTGAACCGGATATTGCCCGCGTGCCGATTATGATCGACTCCTCCAAGTGGGAAGTCATCGAAAAAGGGCTCAAGTGTATTCAGGGCAAGGGCATCGTTAACTCGATCTCGATGAAAGAGGGCGTCGAACTCTTTATTCATCACGCTAAGCTGGTTCGCCGCTACGGCGCGGCAATGGTGGTCATGGCCTTTGATGAAGTGGGCCAGGCCGATACCCGCGAGCGCAAAATCGAAATTTGCCGTCGCGCCTACAAAATCCTCACCGAAGAGGTCGGCTTCCCGCCGGAAGATATTATCTTCGACCCCAACATTTTTGCCGTCGCCACCGGTATTGAAGAGCACAATAACTACGCTCAGGACTTTATCGGCGCCTGCGAAGACATTAAACGCGAGCTGCCGCATGCGCTGATTTCCGGCGGCGTCTCCAACGTGTCGTTCTCGTTCCGCGGTAACGATCCGGTACGTGAAGCGATCCACGCCGTCTTCCTCTACTACGCTATCCGCAACGGTATGGACATGGGCATCGTCAATGCTGGCCAACTGGCGATATACGACGATCTGCCTGGCGAGCTGCGCGACGCGGTTGAAGATGTGATTCTTAACCGCCGCGATGACAGCACCGAAAGATTGCTTGAGCTGGCGGAAAAATATCGCGGCAGCAAAGTGGACGACGGCGCTAACGCTCAGCAGGCGGAATGGCGCAGCTGGGACGTGAAAAAACGTCTTGAATACTCGCTGGTCAAAGGGATTACCGAATTTATCGAGCAGGATACGGAAGAGGCGCGCCAGCAGGCCGAACGGCCGATTGAGGTGATTGAAGGGCCGCTGATGGACGGCATGAACGTGGTCGGCGACCTGTTCGGCGAAGGCAAAATGTTCCTGCCGCAGGTGGTAAAATCCGCGCGGGTGATGAAACAGGCGGTGGCCTACCTCGAACCTTACATCGAAGCCAGCAAAGAACAGGGCTCTAGCAACGGTAAGATGGTGATCGCCACCGTGAAAGGCGATGTGCACGATATTGGTAAAAACATCGTCGGTGTAGTGCTGCAGTGCAACAACTACGAAATTATCGATCTCGGCGTGATGGTGCCGGCAGAGAAAATCCTGCGTACCGCGCGCGAAGAAAACGCCGATCTGATTGGCCTCTCCGGGCTTATCACGCCGTCGCTGGACGAAATGGTCAACGTGGCGAAAGAGATGGAGCGTCAGGGCTTCACCATCCCGCTGCTGATTGGCGGGGCGACGACCTCGAAAGCCCATACTGCGGTGAAAATCGAACAGAACTACAGTGGCCCGACGGTCTACGTGCAGAACGCCTCGCGTACCGTAGGGGTGGTCTCAGCCCTGCTGTCGGCAACCCAGCGCGATGATTTTGTCGCCCGTACGCGTAAAGAGTATGAAACGGTGCGTATTCAGCACGGGCGCAAAAAGCCGCGCACGCCGCCTGTGACTCTGCAGGCGGCGCGGGAAAACGATCTGGCGTTTGATTGGGAGAGCTACACTCCGCCGGTAGCCCATCGTCTGGGCGTGCAGGAGGTGGAAGCCAGCATCGAAACGCTGCGTAACTACATCGACTGGACGCCGTTCTTTATGACCTGGTCGCTGGCGGGTAAATATCCGCGTATCCTGGAAGATGAAGTGGTGGGTGAAGAGGCGCAACGCCTGTTTAAAGACGCCAACGATTTGCTGGATAAACTCAGCGCCGAAAAAACGCTCAACCCGCGCGGTGTGGTCGGGTTGTTCCCGGCCAACCGCGTTGGCGACGACGTGGAAATCTATCGTGATGAAACCCGCACCCACGTGCTGACGGTCAGCCATCACCTGCGCCAGCAAACCGAAAAAGTCGGCTTCGCGAACTACTGCCTCGCCGATTTTGTCGCACCGAAGCTGAGCGGTAAAGCGGACTATATCGGGGCTTTCGCGGTGACCGGCGGGCTGGAAGAAGACGCGCTGGCGGAAGCCTATGAAGCGCAGCACGACGACTATAACAAGATCATGGTCAAAGCCATCGCCGACCGCCTGGCGGAAGCCTTCGCCGAGTATCTGCATGAGAAGGTGCGTAAGGTTTACTGGGGCTATGCGGCCAATGAGAACCTCAGCAATGAAGAGCTGATCCGCGAAAACTACCAGGGGATCCGCCCGGCGCCCGGTTACCCGGCCTGCCCGGAACACACCGAGAAAGCGACCATCTGGGAACTGTTGGATGTGGAAGCGCGTACCGGCATGAAGCTCACCGAGTCCTTCGCCATGTGGCCTGGCGCATCGGTTTCCGGCTGGTACTTTAGCCATCCGGACAGTAAGTACTTCGCTGTGGCGCAGATCCAGCGCGACCAGGTGGAAGATTACGCCCTGCGTAAAGGGATGACGGCGGCCGAAGTTGAGCGTTGGCTCGCCCCTAACCTCGGTTATGATGCCGACTAACGAAATATGTTTCGTTACAACAAACAGGGCGCTCTTTGAGCGCCTTGAGGTTGATGACAAGCCTCATGCAACCGTTGGACTTACCGATTGCGCCAGATAAAAAACATGGAAAATCAATTTATTGATTTTCGGCTGATAACCACAAAGAAGGAAAAACCACGTTTTTTCCTTCTTTGCCAGCAGTCAGACAGGGCGCTCTTTGAGCGCCTTGTCTCTTTATTGAAGTTAACCCCTTATACTGAAGGGAGGTTTAAACCTCAGGAACACTTATAACGATAAGGAGAAGCTGATTCTGTGTTAACGCTGCTACACCTACTTTCCGCCGTAGCCCTACTGGTGTGGGGGACCCATATTGTGCGTACTGGCGTGATGCGCGTCTTTGGCGCACGCCTGCGTACCGTGCTCAGCAGTAGCGTGGAGAAAAAACCGCTCGCCTTTTGTGCGGGGATTGGCGTCACCGCGCTGGTGCAGAGCAGTAACGCCACCACCATGCTGGTGACGTCGTTTGTGGCCCAGGATCTGGTCGCGCTGGCGCCAGCGCTGGTCATGGTGCTGGGTGCGGATGTGGGGACGGCGCTGATGGCGAGGGTACTGACCTTCGACCTCTCCTGGCTATCGCCGCTGCTGATATTTATCGGCGTTATTTTCTTCCTCGGCCGTAAACAAACCCGCGCGGGTCAGCTTGGGCGGGTCGGTATCGGTCTTGGGCTTATCCTACTGGCGCTGGAGCTCATCGTCCAGGCGGTGCATCCGATTACCCAGGCCAACGGCGTTCAGGTGATTTTCGCCTCGCTGACCGGCGATATCATGCTGGATGCGCTGATTGGCGCCGTGTTCGCCATTATCAGTTACTCCAGCCTGGCGGCCGTGCTGCTGACCGCAACGTTAACCGGCACCGGTGTGATCTCTTTCCCGGTGGCGCTATGTCTGGTCATCGGCGCTAACCTTGGCTCAGGCCTGCTGGCGATGCTTAACAACAGCGGCGCCAACGCGGCGGCGCGGCGGGTGGCGCTTGGCAGCCTGCTGTTCAAGCTGGTGGGGAGCTTGATAATTTTGCCATTTGTGCACGTACTGGCAGATGTCATGCACAAATTGCCGCTGGAAGAGTCGGAGCTGGTCATCTACTTCCACGTCTTCTACAACCTGATTCGCTGCGTGGCGATGGTGCCATTCGCCGGGCCGATGGCGAACCTGTGTAAACGCCTGATCCGCGATGAGCCGGAGCTGGATAACCATCTCAAGCCGAAGCATCTGGATCCCTCGGCGCTGGATACGCCGGCGCTGGCGTTGGCCAATGCCGCCCGTGAGACCCTGCGTATCGGCGACGCCATGGAGCAGATGCTGGAAAGCCTGCGCAAGGTGATGCACGGCGAGCCGCGCGAAGAGAAAGAGCTGCGACGGATGGCGGACGATATCAACGTTCTGTATACGGCGATTAAGCTTTATCTGGCGCGGATGCCGAAGGACGAGCTGGCGGAAGAGGAGTCTCGCCGCTGGGCGGAAATTATCGAGATGTCGCTCAACCT
The DNA here is from genome assembly GCF_032601985.1 of Klebsiella sp. 141203. Lineage (NCBI taxonomy): Bacteria > Pseudomonadati > Pseudomonadota > Gammaproteobacteria > Enterobacterales > Enterobacteriaceae > Klebsiella > Klebsiella sp. 141203. The sequence continues at coordinate 12,611 of NZ_JAQIRL010000011.1, forward strand.
GGAGCAGGCGTCTGACATCGTCGAGCGAATGGGCAGCGAAATCGCCGATAAATCTCTGGCGGCGCGGCGCGCATTTTCCGTCGAGGGGCTAAAAGAGTTGGATGCGTTATACGAGCTACTGCTCAGTAACCTGCAGCTGGCAATGTCGGTCTTCTTTTCCGGCGACGTGCCGAGCGCCCGTCGGTTGCGCCGCAGTAAGCACCGTTTTCGTATTCTTAACCGCCGTTACTCGCACGCGCACGTTGACCGCCTGCATCAGCAAAACGTGCAGAGTATCGAAACCAGTACGTTGCATCTGGCGCTGTTGGGCGATATGAAGCGTCTGAACTCGCTGTTCTGCGCTGTTGCTTATAGCGTGATGGAGCAGCCGGATGAAGACGACGAGCGGGATGATTATTAGCTGAATGTACGCTGGGTAACCCGGATAAGGCGCAACGCGCCGCTATCCGGGTAATGTTCGCCAACCAGCCTAGAAACGGTGGCCCGTAGCCAGGGTTACCGCTTCTTCTCCCGCTTTGAACAACAGCGTCGGGTTCGGGCCGCCGAGCGTGGCGTGTCCGTCGCTGACCTGAATCCAGTTCCCCTCCGGCAGGCCAATCACCGTTAATTCCGGCGCCACGACCAGCAATTCGCGAATACGTTGCTCACGGGTCTCACCCTGATGCCCGGTCGGCAGCGCGTTGGTGAAGTGTGGATTAATCTGCAGCGGGAACAGCCCTAACGCGTCAAACCCCTGAGGATCGACAATTGGCATATCGTTGGTGGTGCGAATGGTCGGGCAGGCGAGGTTAGAACCCGCGCTCCAGCCGATATACAACGCCCCGCGTTTGACGACATCGACAATCGGCGCCAGCAGCCCGCGGCTGCGACACTCTTTCAGAAGCTGGAAGGTGTTTCCGCCGCCGACGATGACCATCTCGGTACTTTCAATGGCGGCGATAGGGTCGGCGACGCTGTGGATACCGGTCACGCTGACGCCCATCGGCGCCATGACTGCGGCGGCTTTGGCGGTGTAATCATCCCAGCTTTGCGTCACCCCGGCGAAGGGAATAAATACCGCCGAACGGCGGCCTTTGACCTGGCCGGCAATCAGCGGCAGCGCATGTTCCATCCAGGCTTTGCCCGGCAGCGTAGAGTTACTCAGTAACAGCAGTTCCATCTTTTCATCCTGTGTAAGCATGTCATTTGACGCAGATTCTATCATTGGCCCGGCGTCGGGGCGCTGATATGGCTCACGGTGCAGGCAAGCTGAATGTTATTATCGGGGCCGAAAAACGCAGACGCTAACTCCCCCGGAGACGACCTATGAACAATGAAATACCGCTGAAATATTATGACATCGTGGATGAGTACTCGACGGAGTGCGCAGAAGCGGTAGAAGAGTCCGAGCGCGATTGTCTGGCGCATTACTTTCAACTGCTGATTACGCGCTTAATGAATAACGATGAGATCAGCGAGGAAGCGCAGCAGGAGATGGCCCGTGAAGCAGGCATTGCCGAACAGCGTATCGACGATATCGCCAATTTCCTCAATCAATGGGGTAATGAATAACGCCATCCCTGTTTTTTATCGCCAGTAAGGTGAGGTATATTTCGCTGTCAAAGGAGAAACTATGCTGACCGACTCATCTACTCGATTAAACAAATACATCAGCGAAAGCGGGATTTGCTCGCGCCGCGAAGCGGACCGCTTTATTGAACAAGGCAACGTCTTTATCAACGGCAAGCGCGCCGCCATTGGCGATCAGGTGAAGCCTGGCGATGTGGTGAAAGTGAACGGTCAGCTGATTGAGCCGCGAGAAGCCGATGATTTGGTGTTGATTGCGCTGAATAAGCCGGTAGGTATTGTCAGCACCACCGAAGATGGCGAGCGCGATAATATCGTCGACTTCGTGAACTACAGTAAACGCGTGTTCCCGATTGGCCGTCTCGATAAAGACTCCCAGGGGTTAATTTTCCTGACCAACCACGGCGATCTGGTGAACAAAATCCTGCGCGCTGGCAACGACCACGAAAAAGAGTATCTGGTTACCGTTGATAAGCCGGTTACCGATGAGTTCATTCGGGGCATGGGAGCGGGCGTACCGATTCTCGGTACCGTGACCAAGAAATGTAAGGTCAAGAAAGAAGCGCCGTTCGTTTTCCGCATCACGCTGGTTCAGGGGTTAAACCGCCAGATCCGTCGTATGTGCGAGCATTTCGGCTATGAAGTCATGAAGCTGGAGCGGACGCGTATTATGAACGTTAGCCTGACGGGTATTCCGCTGGGTGAGTGGCGCGATTTAACCGATGATGAGCTGATCGACCTGTTCAAGCTGATTGAAAACTCCTCTTCCGAAGCGAAGCCAAAAGCTAAACCGAAGGCCAAAGCGGCGACCGCCGGGATCAAGCGCCCGGTGGTGAAGATGGAAAAAACCAACGATAAAGGCCGCCCGGCCTCGAACGGTAAACGTTTCGCTCAGCCGGGACGTAAAAAGAAAGGCCGCTAACGCCTGCCGCGGGTCGGCGTATTCGCCGACCACGAAAATGTCGCTTCTTTGTCTACTTTGTAAGCCTGCTGTTTTTTCGCCTGGCGGGCTTTCTTCGCTTCCGCTTCGCGCTGCGCCATCAGCTTATCGATATATTCCTTTTTTACGCTGTTCGTTTCCGCATTGCTCAGCGGGCGGCCGTGCGCGATACGCGCGCGATCCAGCAGCGTTTTCAATTCGCGCTGTTCGCGCTCGGTCATCTCTTTTTGTGTAATGCGGGGGAGTGCCATGGTGGTGCCCTCAATCAGACCAGAGAGTCCAGTGTACGGCAATAGGTGAATTACCGATAGCTTACCCTTGCGAGAATGCAAGGGGAGGGAAGACACGTCCGGGCATATGGCCCGGACGTATACCGATTAGCGCTGGTTGCCTTTTTTGGTTGTCGGCTTACCGGACCAGTAACCCGCAAGCAGCGAGCCGGAAAGGTTATGCCATACCGAGAACAGCGCGCCGGGCAGGGCGGCCAGCGGGCCGAAGTAAATTTTCCCAAGGGCCGCGGCGAGGCCAGAGTTCTGCATACCCACTTCGATAGCCAGAGTGCGGCAGGTGGATTCATCAAAACCGAACAGGCGCCCGCCCCAGTAGCCGCCGAGCAGGCCGATGGCGTTATGCAGAATGACCGCCACGATGACTACCAGGCCAACCGAGGCGATATGCGATGCCGAACCAGCGACCACGGCGCTGATAATCGCCAGAATGCACAGCATGGAGAAGGCGGGAAGGAACGGTTCCACCGCCTTCACCAGTTTTGGCAACAGGTGATGAACAATCAGACCGAGGCCGATTGGGATCACCACGATTTGCAGGATGCTTAGCAGCATACCCATCACATCGACCTGAATGTGCGCATCAACGTACAGGCGCGTCAGAAGCGGCGTGGCGACCACGCCAACTAGCGTAGAAACGGAAGAGATAGTTACCGACAGCGCGACATCACCTTTCGCCAGATAGATCATGACGTTGGAAGCGGTTCCGCTGGCGACGCTGCCGACCAGCACCATCCCGGCGGAGAGCTCTGGCGGCATGTGGAACAGCAGCGCCAGTATCCAGGCGGCGAGCGGCATCACCAGGTAATGCAGAAAAATTCCCGCTGCGACCGGCGCCGGTCGTGACAGCACGCGCTTAAAATCGTCCAGCTTCAAATGGACGCCCATGCCGAACATAATCAGCATCAGCAGCGTGGTGACCCACGGGCCGATAGGGGTAAAAGTGGTTGGCGTGTAATAAGCCAATACGGAGAGCAGCAGCGCCCATAACGGGAACAGCCGCGTAAGCGTGGCGAGCATAGTGTATTCCTTGCGACAGTGTTTGTTGTGTTGGTGTTGTTATAAAAAAGCCGGGTTCGAGCCCGGCTATAGGTATTTTTTATCGCGCAAAAGAATATTATTCAAACAAATTATGATGCAGCTTCTGCACCACTTTCTCCGCGTCGTCGCCAGGCACCAGGAAGCACAGGTTGTGGCTGGATGCGCCGTAACAGATCATGCGGATATTGAATGGTTCCAGTACGCCAAACACCTCTTTACCGACGCCGCAGGCTTTCGATAGCTCGTTGCCGATCAGGGCGACCAGCGCCAGATTTTCTTCCACTTCGACGCGGCACAGTGAAGAGAGCTCGGTCAGCAGCGCCTGGGTGAGCAGAGTGTCGCCAGCGGAGGTTGAACCGGTGGTGTCCATGGTCAGCGCAATACTCACTTCCGAGGTGGTGATCAGATCGACGGAAATATTATGCCGCGCCAGAATACCGAACACTTCTGCAAGGAAGCCGCGGGAGTGCAGCATATGCAGGCTGTGCAGGGTCAGCAGCGTTTGACGACGACGCAGCGCCAGCGCGCGGAACAGCGGTGGATTTTCGGTTTTATGACAGACCATCGTGCCGCCGGCTTTAGGTTCTTTGCTGGAGCCGACGAATACCGGGATATCGCTACGTACGGCCGGCAGCAGGGTGGCCGGATGCAATACCTTGGCCCCGAACGTGGCCATCTCCGCGGCTTCAGCGAAAGCGATCACATCGATGCGTTTCGCCGCTGGCGCGACGCGCGGATCGGTTGTGTAGATCCCAGGGACATCGGTCCAGATATCGACACGGCTGGCGTTTAAGGCTTCGCCGAGCAGCGCGGCGGTGTAGTCGCTGCCGCCGCGGCCAAGGGTGGTGGTGCGGCCTTTGGCTTCACTGCCGATAAAGCCCTGGGTAATCACCAGGCCTTCTTCCAGCCGTGGCGTTAGTTGTTGCTGCGTCAGTTCCGCCAGCGCGGCGATATCTGGTTCGGCGCGGCCGAAACGATCGTTGGTGCGCATCACTTTACGTACGTCGAACCACTGCGCCGCAATACCACGCTCGCGTAGGATCTCAACGAACAGTAAGGTGGACATCAGTTCGCCGTGGCTCACCAGTTCATCGGTCAAGGCTTCCGAGCTGGCCAGCGAGGCGGCTTCCGCCAGGGTAGTAATGTTTTCCAGCAGACGCTCGATCTCTTCGCGAATAACGTTGGGATAACGTAAACGCTCCAGAATATTGAACTGGATTTGGCGCATTTCATCGAGCTTAGCGAAACGTTCGGTGGGTTCCAGCCCTGCCGCTAAAGCAACTAAGATATTGGTAACGCCAGCCGATGCGGATAACACCACTACGCGGGTATTCGCATCCAGCAGCGCGACGTCGACGCTACGATTCATCGCGTCGAAATCGGCCACGCTGGTGCCGCCGAACTTAGCAACAACTAAATCTGTCATAACAACCTCGTGTCAGGGGGCCTGACTTATTAAAACGATTCCTGAACAACCGCTCCTGGTTCGGGCTGGAAATAACCGGAGCGCTACAAAATGTCTTAATAAGCCAGGCCAAATTAACTCAGCCATGGCACAAGGGAAGAGCGAAAAGTAGGGTGGGCGCAGAGCGATAAACAAACTACGATGTCACCCAGAAGTGCTCCACCTTGTAGACCCGTTCGTCGATGACGCGCATCGGTTCGCGAGTATGAAACGCCCGACTGCGAACGCTTCTGGTGACAACCCAGGGGATTCAGCCCCTGTGGCCGGCGACAGACTTAACCAGATGCCTGTGCGCCTCGGCGTTGCTCCCCCTCACGTATTTTCCCCGGACTGGTTCCTCCAATACGGTTACCTGGGCAACGCACCTCTTCTGGCAATTACTGACGTCTTTCACTATGCCTGGGGAGAGACTGGTCATTATACCCCCCAACGATACTCTTCGCTGTAGCGTGAAATGCGCGAGCAATACATACCTACGGTTCCGTAGGCAGTTCAGCTATATAAAGGCTTCCGGACGGGTATGTCAACGACAGGGTTATGCGGATTTTTCATGCATCGGCGGATAACAGAAAAAAGCCTAATGATCGCTATAATATGGGAGCTCTTTACCCTATTTCTGACCCCCGTCAACGGCATAACACAAAAATCATCACAATTTTCCGCCGCTGAGGCTACAATCGACCGAAGTCACATTTTTCAAATCAGAAGAGTATTGCTAATGAAAAATATCAACCCAACGCAGACCGCTGCATGGCAGGCATTACAGAAACACTTCGATGAAATGAAAGACGTCACTATCAGCGAGCTTTTCGCCAAAGATAGCGATCGTTTCTCTAAATTCTCCGCTACTTTTGACGATCTGATGCTGGTGGACTTCTCCAAGAACCGCATCACTGAAGAGACGCTGTCTAAGCTGCAGGATCTGGCGAAAGAGACCGATCTGGCCGGCGCTATCAAGTCGATGTTCTCCGGCGAAAAAATTAACCGTACCGAAGACCGCGCAGTACTGCACGTCGCGCTGCGCAACCGCAGCAATACGCCGATTGTGGTTGATGGCAAAGATGTCATGCCGGAAGTCAACGCGGTGCTGGAGAAGATGAAAGCCTTCTCCGAAGCGATTATCTCCGGTAGCTGGAAAGGCTACACCGGTAAACCGATCACCGACGTGGTGAACATCGGTATCGGCGGTTCAGACCTCGGCCCGTTCATGGTGACCGAAGCGCTGCGCCCGTATAAAAACCATCTCAACATGCACTTCGTTTCTAACGTTGACGGCACTCATATCGCCGAAGTGCTGAAAGCGGTGAATCCGGAAACCACGCTGTTCCTGGTGGCTTCTAAAACCTTCACCACTCAGGAAACCATGACCAACGCCCACAGCGCGCGTGACTGGTTCCTGGCGACCGCGGGCGACGAGAAACACGTGGCGAAACACTTCGCGGCGCTCTCCACCAACGGTAAAGCGGTTGGCGAGTTCGGTATCGATACGGCTAACATGTTTGAGTTCTGGGACTGGGTTGGCGGTCGTTACTCCCTGTGGTCCGCCATCGGTCTGTCTATCATTCTGTCCGTCGGCTTCGACAACTTCGTTCAGCTGCTGTCCGGCGCCCACGCCATGGACAAACACTTCTCCACCACCCCGGCTGAGAAAAACCTGCCGGTACTGCTGGCGCTGATTGGCATCTGGTACAACAATTTCTTCGGCGCCGAAACCGAAGCGATTCTGCCGTACGATCAGTACATGCACCGCTTTGCCGCTTACTTCCAGCAGGGCAACATGGAATCCAACGGTAAGTACGTTGACCGTAACGGCAACGTTGTGGATTACCAGACTGGCCCAATCATCTGGGGCGAGCCGGGGACTAACGGCCAGCACGCGTTCTACCAGCTGATCCACCAGGGCACCAAAATGGTACCGTGCGATTTCATCGCCCCGGCTATCACCCATAACCCGCTGTCTGACCACCATCAGAAACTGCTGTCTAACTTCTTCGCCCAGACCGAAGCGCTGGCCTTTGGTAAATCCCGCGAAGTGGTTGAGCAGGAATATCGCGATCAGGGTAAAGACCCGGCTCAGCTTGAGCACGTGGTGCCGTTCAAAGTGTTCGAAGGCAACCGTCCGACCAACTCCATCCTGCTGCGTGAGATCACCCCGTTCAGCCTGGGCGCATTGATTGCGCTGTATGAGCACAAAATCTTCACCCAGGGCGCGATCCTCAACATCTTCACCTTCGATCAGTGGGGCGTTGAGCTGGGTAAACAGCTGGCTAACCGCATCCTGCCGGAACTGAAAGATGGCGCGGACGTTAGCAGCCACGACAGCTCTACCAACGGTCTGATTAACCGCTATAAAGCCTGGCGCGCATAAGCGCTGCGCAATTAAGCCTGAATGCCGACCCTCAGGTCGGCATTTTTATTTATAGCCGCCGCAGCAGCCTCGCCGGGTTGCCCGCCCAAACGCCTTTCTCGGTGATGGATTTTGTCACCACGCTCCCGGCGCCGATGACCACGCCATCGCAGATACTCACCGCCAGAATGGTGGCGCCGCTGCCGATAGACACGTCATTGCCGATTTCAATGCGCCCCCAACTGTCGCGGTCGGCATTCGGTTTGCCATCGCGGAACATGTCGTTGGCGAACATCACGCCGTGGCCGATAAAACAACGTTGGCCGATGGTGACGTACTCGCAGATAAAACTGTGGGACTGGATTTTGCTGTCCGCGCCGATGCGCGTATGCCCCTGAATCTCGACGAACGGCCCGACGAAGACGTTATCGCCTAGCTGGCAACCATAGAGGTTGGCGGGCTGGTATATGACCACGTTTTCGCCGCAGATGACGTTGCGAACGCCGGTATCGCGAAGCGTAAAAGGGGGAATATTTGGCTCATTCGACATGCTGCATTCCTCGTTCGGATCTCATCGTATAGTGCCTGCAAAATGAGCAATGAGGAACGGCGAAAAACGGTGGGGAAGGAGGCTGGAGGTTTCCCCCCAGCCGGGTGATTAACGAGCGAAGGCGATGGCTTCGATTTCGACGCCGGCGTCTTTCGGCAGTCTTGCGACCTCCACGCAGGAACGCGCCGGGAAGGCGGCCTGATGCTCGGTAAAGAAGGCCTCATAAGCGGCGTTGATGGCGGCAAAATCCTGCAGGTCTTTGACAAACACCGTGGTTTTAACAATCTGCCCCACCGAGAGTCCGGCAGCTTCAACGATGGCTTTCACATTTTCCAGCGATTGCCGCGCCTGTTCGGCGATATCGCTGGGCATGGTGCCGTCCAGCGGATTAATCGGTAGCTGACCGGAGGTGATGGTCATCGAGCCGAGATTGACGCCCTGCACGTACGGGCCAATAGCGGTAGGCGCGTCAGCGGTGGTAATAATCATACGGTTTATCCTTCAAACGGTTACATAAAATAATTCAACAGCACCAGCGAGCCGACGCCGCTCACTACCACCCATACCAGGCCTAAACGGAAGCTGGCGAGCGTGCAGATAATGGCGGCAATCACCTTCGGATTCTTTAAGTCAAACTCCATGCTGGAATTCACGCTCAGGATCTGAATGGTGATAATGGCCGGCAGGACGGTGACCGGGACGAAGCGCAGCGTTTTCGTCACCCGTTCGGACATCTGGATTTTTCCGGCCAGGCCGATAAACGAAAATCGGATCAGGAAGGTCACGGCGGCCATACCCAAAGTCAGGGCGATAAAGTAGCTATTATTCATGTTCCAGCGCCTCCACGAGCGGCATGTCGGATTCGGCAATCGCTGCCTGTTTACGTTCTTCAGCCAGGTCGACGCACAGCCCGGCGAGCACGCCAAGTACTGAGGCGACGACAATACCCAGGGAGTAGGGCAGGATGACCAACAGCACGCCGGAGACGGCGGCCACCACGGCGGCGACGGTACAGGCCTGGCTTTTTATTTGCGGCACCACGATGGCGATAAAGGCGGCGACCATGGCGAAATCCAGACCATACTTTTCAATATTCGGAAAGGAAGCGCCGACCAGCGCGCCGAGGAAATCGGCCAGTACCCAAATCGCCCAGAAGGTGATCATCGCCGAGCCATAAAACAGATACTTATCCTGCTTATTGCCTTCCATCTCTTTGACGGTGGTGGCGTACACTTCATCGGTCAGCGCGTAGGACATAAAGCATTTTTTAAAGAACGATGCTTCACGGACGGTACCGGAAATAGAGGCGCTGTACAGTACGTGACGTAGGTTAATTATTAATGTGGTGAATATAATAACCCCGAGCGTAGCGCCGGTTTTAAGCATATTTAATGCCAGCATTTGCGCCGAACCGGCAATAACAATCGCCGACCACGCCGTACTCTGCCAGACGCTCATGCCTGCGCTGACGCTTAATGCGCCGACAATAAATGAAAATGGAAAGTCGCCGATGCACAGCGGCATAATGGCGCTGGCGCCACGGAAGATGACTTTTTTATTCATCTGCTATACCTGCTAATTTATAAATAATAATGTGGGTAGGGTAGGTTAATCAGGGCCTGAATATTCAGGCCCGTTAAATATTATTATTTAGCGACCATAATGCTAATAATTTCTTTATCGGTGAGGGTCATTGGTTTAATCACCAGGCGGCACAGGTTATTAATAGTCTGCTCGACATCGGCGCAGACAATACCATCATTGGCGCCAGCGCAGCTATTTTGCATCGCCATCAGTACCGCCTTAAACGCGCTGGATACCACGGACGAGACTTTCATCGCACAGCTATTAGAGGCGCCATCACAAATCATGCCGGTAATATCGCTGACCATATTAATAATCGCGGTATTAATGGTGTTGATATCGCGGGTAAACAGCCAGGCCATCCCGGCAGCTGCGCCCATGGCGGCGGTTGAGGCCGCGCATAGCGCAGATAAGCGCGTATAACGAGAATGAATTGAGATGGCGGTGAGATGAGATAGAGACAAAGCGCGCGCCAGGGTCTCTTCATCGACGCCGAGATGCTCTGCAACCACCACTACCGGCATGGTTGCCGTAATGCCCTGATTGCCCGAACCGAAGTTAGACATTGCGACTACCGGCGCGCCGCCCATGCGGGCATCTGAAGCGGCGACGGTGTTGATGATCACCTTGCTTAACAGATCGTTGCTCATCAGGCCGTTTTTCACGGCGTCAGAAAAGGTACCGTTAATGTTCAGGCCATATTTTTTGGTTTTGCCTTCTGCCGCCAGCGCGGAGTTTAAGCGCGCGGCTTCAAGAATAAAGCGAATATCATTAAAGTCGGCGCTATTAATAAATTCGTAAGCCTGCTGTAGCGAAAAAGTGGGCAGCGTTTCGTGCCGGGCGCGCGCATTCTGTTTTTCGCTTAGTGGCTGCGGCTGGCCATTAATATAAAGCTCGACCACGTTGGTGTGGGTTCCTTTCACCACGACGCGGCAGGTATTCTCGTGATCTGAGAGAGTTAGATCCAGATGAATAAAGTCCGGGGTCTCTTCGACGGCAATATCAACGGCATGATTGGCGATCAGTTTCTGCGCCATTTCGACGTGTAGCGGGGTGATATCTTCCAGCGTTTTTAATCCCTTTTGCGGGTTGCCGCCAAATGCGCCAATTGCGGCGGCCAGCGCTACACCGCAAACGGTGGTGCCGGGAATAGTGACGCCCATCGCGTTTTTATAGAGATTGGCGGAAATAAAACCGCTAATGTTAGTACAAGGGTTTTCTAAATATTGTGCGGCGTAGGCGGCAGCGAAGGAAATAGCGACAGGTTCAGTACAACCTAAAGCCGGGGCAACTTCTTGTTTGAGCCATTTTACGTACAGGGAAGCGTTATCGGAGTCCATAATGATTTAATGTCCAAAATTAAATTTTATTCAACTGCGATAATGCTAAGACAAAGGATGAGAAAAATCTTACCCTAATAGCCATATAAATAATGCGGATTAGAGAAAAATTTTATCTTGTGGCAGATTTTAAGATATAACTGTTTCAAATGGTAAATGTTTTAAATTTCAGTTGGTTATTTGGTTGTGTCCTAAGCGTAACGGATGATTTGGTTAACTTGCTCACAGCGTTGCGGGAAGTAAAATTTTCTCTTAGTTGCATTTACCGCGTTGAAGGACCGATGCTGCTCGCAAAGCGAAGTAGATCTGGATCACATTTTTGCGCTATACAGATCAACAACGTTCATGCATTTGAGGTGTCACTATGCCGTCGGTATATCGTCCGCTGGTTAATTTTGTTGCGAAGGCCATGCAGGCCGTGCTGAACCTGGCGCTGCTGTGTCTGGGAATTATTCTGGTGGTGTTCCTGGGAAAGGAGACCCTGCATCTGGCGCACGTGCTGTTTACGCCGGAGCCGGTGAGTAAGTACAAGCTGGTTGAAGGGCTGGTGGTCTATTTTCTCTACTTCGAGTTTATCGCGCTGATTGTGAAATACTTTGAGTCCGGTTTTCACTTCCCGCTGCGTTATTTCGTCTATATCGGTATTACCGCGATTGTGCGGCTTATTATCGTCGACCATGAGTCGCCGATGGCGGTGCTGATTTACTCTGCGGCGATCCTTATCCTGGTGATTACCCTGTGGTTGTGTAATTCCAACCGTCTGAAACGGGAATAAAAAAAGCGGCCTCCAGGGCCGCTTGACCGACAATCACAAATGAAATTTATGTAGGGTCCAGTAGAGGATTGCAGTGGCATTTGCCCTACTTTTTCAGGGAGAGGTGGGCTGCCGTACCCGGTTGGGGTCGCGTACCACATCCCACCCTCTCTGAAATTTGGGGCGATAAAACAAGGGACTAACATGATGAAACTTAACCTTTCACCCCGCCCGCCGTCAGGCCGTTAACCAACCAGCGCTGAGCCAGCAGGAAGACGACGGTAATCGGAATCGCCGACAGTACTGCCGCGGCGGCGAAGTCACCCCACAGGTAGTTCTGCGGATTGAGATACTGCTGCATCCCGACAGCCAGGGTATAGCTGTTTACATCGCGTAGCAGCAACGAGGCCACCGGCACTTCGGTAATCGCGGCGATGAACGACAGAATAAACACGACCGCCAGAATCGGTACCGACAGCGGCAGCAGCACCAGGCGGAAAGCCTGCCATGGAGTGGCGCCATCCAACGCGGCCGCTTCTTCCAGTGAGCCATCGATAGTTTCGAAGTAGCCCTTAATTGTCCAGACGTGCAGCGCGATACCGCCCATATAGGCGAAGATCACCCCGCCGTGAGTGTTGAGGCCGACGAAAGGCAGATATTGACCGAGGCGGTCGAACAACGCATACAGCGCCACCAGCGACAGCACCGCCGGGAACATCTGGAAAATCAGCATCCCTTTGAGCAGCGTCGCTTTACCCGGGAAGCGCATACGGGCGAAAGCGTAAGCGCAGGTGGTGGAGAGGGCGACGATGCCGATCGCGGTAATCCCGGCGACCTTAATTGAGTTCCACAGCCAAAGCAGTACCGGGAACGGCGGCGGCGTTACCCGGCCATCGGCGTGTTCGACGCTGAAGCCTAATGCCAGACGCCAGTGCTCCCATGAGATGGTATCCGGGATCAGACTGCCGGTCGCGAAGTTGCCTTCGCGCAGCGAGATAGCGATAACCATCAGCAGCGGAAACATAATCGCGGCGATAAAAATCAGTAGCAGGAGATGCGTGGTAAATAAACGTAGCTTCTGCGATTTGGGTTGGACCATAGCCATTGTCGTTATCTCCCTTAATCAAACTTCATGCGCGTGGCTTTCAGATTCACAATCGCTAACGCCCCAACCAGCAGGAAGATAAGCGTGGCGATAGCCGCCGCCAGGCCGAAGTCCTGACCGCCGCCGCCTTCAAAGGCGATACGATAGGTGTAGCTCACCAGCAGGTCGGTATAACCGGCCGGCGTGGTGGTGCCGAGACGGTCCGGGCCACCGTTGGTTAACAGTTGAATCAGCACGAAGTTGTTAAAGTTAAAGGCGAAGCTGGCAATCATCAGCGGCGTGAGCGGTTTGATCAGCAGCGGTAGCGTAATTTTAAAGAAGTTCTGGAACGGGCCCGCGCCATCCATCGCCGACGCCTCGTACAGATCGTCCGGAATCGCCTTCAGCAGCCCCATGCACAGAATCATCATGTACGGGTAGCCCAGCCAGGTGTTGACGATGATGATCATCGTGCGTGCGGTGGTTGGGTCGCTAAACCAGGCTGGTTTAATGCCGAACAGCGCGCTCAGCATCATGTTGATTTCACCAAAGCTCTGGTTAAACAGCCCTTTGAAAATCAGTATTGAGATAAATGACGGCACTGCATACGGCAGAATCAACAACACGCGGTAAATCGCTTTGCCCTTCAACGCTTCCCACTGCACCAGGCAGGCCAGCACCATTCCCACGGCGACGGTCAAAATCACCGTCAGCACCGAGAACACCACGGTCCAGACGAAAATGGCGAAGAACGGTTTCTGGATCCCTTCATCCTGGAAAACGCGGGTGAAGTTATCCCAGCCGATGGTAACGGTATAACCCGGGCTCAGCTTCTCATTGCCCCAGCTGCCATCGGCATTGATGGATTGATAAAAGCCGATGTCGGCGTTAGGGCGATATTTTACGCCGCTTTGGTTGTTAGTGAGCGTGCCGTCGTTGGCCAGCGCGTACAGCGGTTGGGTACCGGAGAACTGGCGCAGTGAACTCATAATCACTTTGCTTTCATCCGGCAGCACGGCGGTCAGTTGGTTCAGCGCGGCGCGGTTCTGGGTGATTACGCGTAAATTCGCGCGTTCGCCTTGCGGCAGGGCATCGGCTTCTTTTAACGCCAGCTTCTGCTCGCCGCCAAATTTAAAGGCCTCAGAGAGATAATTTTTACCGCTTTCACCGTCCGTCAGCGCCAACTGCCACTCATCGCCTGCCGGGTAGAGTGAGAAGTTATAGGCTTTGCCGGCCTGGAAAGAACGATCCATCAGTACCTGTTGGGCGCGTTCAAAGGTGAGCTGGTTGGTGCTGCTGTAGTTGGTGAAGGCGATGGCAATGGTGCAGATCAGCGGGAACAGAACAAACAGCCCCATCCCGGCGAGACCCGGATAAACGTAACGCCAGGCATAGGCCTTGCGATTGGAAAAGATATACAGGCCAACTGAGCTTAAAATCAGCGTCATGATGGCGAACAGGTACTCCCCCTGGGCGTACATTAAAACAACAAGGTAACCCACCAGCAGGCACAGCAAACCAATCACAGACCATGTGAGTTGCGGGCTTTGCCACCAGTGTTTCTTTTTAACGGCATCCATGGGGATCATCCTCTACAACGTTAAATATCTGTCGACAAAAGTGCCTGATGGCGCTGCGCTTATCAGACCTACTGGGTGCGTAGGCCGGATAAGGCATTTATGCCGCCATCCGGCACGTGTGCGACGGTATTACTTGGTGATACGGCCCTGTGCATCCTTCAGTGCGGCATCGACGGTCTGACGGCCGCTTGCGGCGTTGATAACCGCGGTACGGACGGCATACCAGAATGCAGACATCTGCGGAATGTTCGGCATGATTTCGCCTTTCTGCGCGTTAGCCATGGTGGCGGCGATACGCGGGTCTTTTTCCAGCTTCTCCTGGAAGGATTTCAGCGCCACGGCGCCCAGCGGTTTATCGTTGTTCACCGATTCCAGGCCCTGATCGGTCATCAGGTAGTTTTCAAGAAACTCTTTCGCCAGTTCTTTATTCGGGCTGGCGGCGTTAATCCCGGCGCTCAGTACGCCAACGAATGGTTTAGACGGTTTGCCTTTGAAGGTCGGCAGCAGAGTAACGCCGTAGTTAACCTTACCTTTGTCTATGTTCGACCACGCCCACGGACCGTTGATGGTCATCGCGGTTTCGCCTTTGTTGAACGCCGCTTCCGCGATGGAGTAGTCGGTGTCGGCATTCATGTGTTTATTCTTGATGAGGTCGACCAGGAAGGTCAGACCGGCTTTTGCCCCGGCGCTATCGACGCCGACGTTTTTCACGTCGTATTTGCCGTTTTCAAACTTAAACGCGTATCCGCCATCGGCGGCAATCAGCGGCCAGGTGAAGTACGGTTCTTGCAGGTTGAACATCAGCGCGCTCTTACCTTTCGCCTTCAGCTCTTTATCCAGCGCAGGGATCTCTTCCCAGGTTTTCGGCGGGTTCGGGACCAGGTCTTTGTTATAAATCAGCGACAGGGCTTCCACTGCCACCGGGTAAGCGATCAGTTTGCCGTTGTAGCGTACGGCATCCCAGGTGAACGGATAGAGTTTGTCCTGGAACGCTTTATCCGGGGTGATTTCCGCCAGCAGACCGGACTGCGCGTAGCCGCCAAAACGGTCATGCGCCCAGAAGATGATATCCGGGCCGTCGCCGGTCGCCGCAACCTGCGGAAACTTCTCTTCCAGCTTATCCGGATGTTCTACGGAAACTTTAATGCCGGTATCTTTTTCGAACTTTTTACCCACTTCAGCGAGGCCGTTATAGCCTTTATCGCCGTTAATCCAGATAACCAGCTTACCTTCTTCAATTTTTGCGAGGGCAGAGGCGGAAAACATCATCGTCGTCAATGCAGACAGCGCGAGGATGCGAGCGCCAGTTTTGATTTTCATATACCCGTCCTATTTGGTGATGTGCTCGTGGATACACTTGAGTGGTTTAACGCTGATGAGTTTCCTTTTTTAACAACCTCTTTCCATCCTCCCTATGTCTACGCCCCGCCCGCCGTTTATGTGATCCGCATTGCAGAAATGCCGGTAATGGGCCCTGGAGCACATAAAAAAGCCACCGTTTTTGTCGCTTCGATCACGAAATGACCCTTTGCCGGGAACTTCCGGCGGCGAGAGGCAATTTCTCATCCTCCCGTCTCCTCCCCCATCAAAAACCCGGGGGGTGGAGGATTTGCCAACGTAATGAATGCCGCATAGTCAGCCCATCTTGAATGTGTCTTTAAGTGACAGGTTGTAACGAAGGGAGAAGGGCATGGCGAGCGTACAGCTACGAAATGTAACGAAAGCCTGGGGCGACGTGGTGGTATCTAAAGATATCAATCTCGAGATCCAGGATGGGGAGTTCGTCGTGTTTGTAGGACCGTCGGGCTGCGGCAAATCCACCCTGCTGCGTATGATTGCCGGACTGGAAACGGTCACCAGCGGCGATCTGTTTATTGGCGATACCCGAATGAACGATGTGCCGCCCGCCGAGCGCGGTATCGGCATGGTATTCCAGTCTTATGCGCTCTATCCCCACCTTTCCGTTGCCGAAAACATGTCTTTTGGCCTGAAGCTGGCCGGGGCGAAAAAAGAGGTGATTAACCAGCGCGTGACCCAGGTCGCCGAAGTGTTACAGCTGGCGCACCTACTGGAGCGTAAGCCGAAAGCGCTCTCCGGCGGCCAGCGTCAGCGCGTGGCCATTGGCCGTACCCTGGTCGCCGAGCCGCGGGTTTTCCTGCTTGATGAACCCCTGTCCAACCTTGATGCCGCACTGCGCGTGCAGATGCGTATCGAAATCTCCCGTCTGCATAAGCGCCTTGGCCGCACGATGATTTACGTCACCCACGATCAGGTGGAAGCCATGACCCTGGCCGACAAAATCGTGGTGCTGGATGCCGGCCGCGTCGCGCAGGTCGGGAAACCGCTGGAACTCTATCACTATCCGGCAGACCGCTTTGTCGCGGGCTTTATTGGTTCGCCGAAGATGAACTTCCTGCCGGTCAAAGTCACCGCGACCGCCATCGAACAGGTACAGGTCGAACTACCGAACCGCCAGCAGGTCTGGCTGCCGGTAGACAGCGCTCACGTTCAGGTCGGCGCCAATATGTCTTTGGGTATCCGCCCTGAACACCTGCTGCCGAGCGACATCGCCGATGTCACCCTCGAGGGCGAAGTGCAGGTGGTCGAACAGCTTGGTCACGAAACGCAAATTCATATCCAGATCCCCGCCATCCGTCAGAACCTGGTGTACCGCCAGAATGACGTGGTGTTGGTAGAAGAGGGAGCCACATTCGCCATCGGTTTGCCGCCGGAGCGCTGCCATTTATTCCGTGAGGATGGCACCGCTTGTCGTCGGTTGCATAAAGAGCCGGGCGTATAAGGTTCCCCATTAAAAGAAGACGCGAACCCAGCGCGCAGCCAACGATGCGGCGGCCGACGGGGAAGTGTTCAAAGAAAAGCAATGATCTCAGGAGATAGAATGATGATTACTCTGCGCAAACTTCCACTGGCGGTAGCCGTTGCGGCGGGCGTGATGTCTGCCCAGGCGCTGGCTGTCGATTTCCACGGTTACGCCCGTTCCGGTATTGGCTGGACCGGCAGCGGCGGCGAACAGCAGTGCTTCCAGGCCACCGGCGCTCAAAGTAAATACCGTCTCGGTAACGAATGTGAAACTTACGCTGAACTGAAACTGGGCCAGGAAGTGTGGAAAGAGGGCGATAAGAGCTTCTACTTCGATACCAACGTTGCCTACTCGGTATCGCAGCAGAACGACTGGGAATCTACCAGCCCGGCCTTCCGTGAAGTTAACGTGCAGGGTAAAAACCTGATCGACTGGCTGCCGGGATCAACCCTGTGGGCCGGTAAGCGCTTCTATCAGCGTCATGACGTTCACATGATCGACTTCTACTACTGGGATATTTCCGGTCCAGGCGCCGGTATCGAAAACATCGATCTGGGCTTCGGTAAACTCTCTCTGGCCGCCACCCGTTCTTCTGAATCCGGCGGCTCGGCAACCTATGCTGACCGCGATCCGCTGACTGGCGAACGCGTTTACGATCATCTGGTACCGAACGACGTCTTCGACGTGCGTTTAGCGCAGATGGAAACCAACCCAGGCGGTACGCTGGAGCTGGGCGTGGACTATGGTCACACCAACGTGCCGGATGACTACTACCTGCAGCCGGATGCATCGAAAGATGGCTGGATGTTCACCGCTGAACATACCCAGAGCATCCTGAAAGGCTACAACAAATTTGTTCTGCAGTACGCGACCGACGCCATGACCTCCAACGGTAAAGGCGTACCGCAAGGCGGCAGCATCAATAACGATGGTTCCATGTGGCGTGTGCTTGACCACGGCGCGGTCTCTCTGGCGGACGATTGGGACATGATGTACGTCGCCATGTACCAGGACGTCAACCTGGACAACAACAACGGTACCAAATGGTGGACCGTCGGCGTACGTCCTATGTACAAATGGACGCCGATCATGAGCACCCTGTTGGAAGTCGGCTACGACAACGTCAAATCGCAGAAAACCGGCGACAGCAACAACCAGTACAAAATCACCCTGGCGCAACAGTGGCAGGCGGGCGACAGCATCTGGTCCCGTCCGGCAATTCGTCTGTTCGCCACCTACGCGAAGTGGGATGAGAAGTGGGGTTACACCGATAGCGGTGTTGCCATGCGCGATACCTCTGGTACCGGCATCAACACTTCCAGCCGCGGCGACAACGATGAGTGGACCTTCGGCGCCCAGATGGAAATCTGGTGGTAATGCAATCCGCATCATGATGAGTAAAGAGGGGCGGCAGCCCCTCTGTTTTCGGCCCAGCGCGCTATTGCCTGGCTAACGCTCGGCCATAGGAATTGAGGTGATAACAATGAATATGAAGAAAAGTCTCGTTGCCCTCTGCCTGTCCGCCGGCCTGCTGGCCAGCGTACCCGCAGTCAGTTTTGCTGATGTCAATTTCGTGCCGCAGAATACCTCTGCCGCGCCGTCAATCCCGGCTTCCTCGCTGCAGCAGTTGACCTGGACGCCGGTCGATCAATCGAAAACCCAAACCTCCAAAGTGGCGATCGCAGGACAAACGTTGAATGTCCCCGGTATCGCCGGGCCGGTGGTGGCCTATAGCGTACCGGCCAATATCGGCGAGTTAACCCTGACGCTGACCAGCGAAGTCGACAAACAGACCAGCGTCTACGCGCCAAACGTGCTGATCCTCGATCAGAGCATGACGCCGTCCGCCTTCTTCCCGAGCAGCTATTTTACCTATCTGGAGCCGGGCGTAATGAGCGCCGACCGCCTGGAAGGAGTAATGCGCCTGACGCCGGCGCTGGGACAGCAGAAAATTTATGTGCTGGTGTTTACCACTCCTCAGGATCTGCAGCAGACCACTAAATTAATCGACCCGGCGAAAGCCTACGCGAAAGGCACCGGTAACGCGGTGCCGGACATTCCGGATCCGATCGCTAAACATACCACTGACGGCACCTTGAGCCTGAAGGTGAAAACATCTTCGAGTTCCAGCGTGCTGGTGGGCCCGCTGTTTGGATCTTCCGGCCCTGGCCCGGTGACCGTCGGCAATACCGCGGCGCCGGTCTATAACGCCCCGTCCGCTGCGCCTGTTGTCGCGCCGGCTGCTGCCGCCCCAGCGGCGAAAAGCGAACCGATGCTTGACGATACCGAAACCTACTTCAACAACGGTATCAAGAAAGCGGTGAAACAAGGCGATATCGACAAAGCCCTGAAATTGATGAACGAAGCTGAGCGCCTCGGCTCGAAATCTGCTCGTTCCACCTTTATCAGCAGTGTAAAAGGCAAGGGGTGACCGTCTCCCCACAATGCTGATGTTTAGGCACAGCCTTTAGGTGCGTCCGCCTGGACGCACTTTTTTTTATCGCGCAGCGGCAACTGTTGCATGCCTGTTGCGCGGATGATCGTATATTGACGTTTGCCCGCCCTCAAAACGCTATTCTGCGATACAATGCCTGCACGTTTTGTACCGGAGAATCAGGCATGCCACATCCTGCGCTTACGCAACTGCGTGCGCTGCGCTATTTTGCCGCCATACCCGAGCTGGACGCGCCGCTGCGCGACTGGCTGTTGCTGGAAGACTCAATGACCAAACGCTTTGAGCAACAAGGGAAAAAGGTCACCGTGACCATGATTAACGAAGGTTTCGTCGGGCGCGACGCGCTGGCTGGCGAAGAATCCCTGCTGCCGGAAGAAGCGCGTTATTGGCTCCGGGAGATCATTCTTTGCGCCGATGGCGAACCCTGGCTTGCCGGTCGTACCCTCGTGCCGGAATCGACGCTATGCGGCCCGGAATTAGCCCTGCAGCAGCTGGGGCAGACGCCGCTGGGCCGGTATCTGTTTACATCGTCGACGTTAACCCGTGATTTTATTGAGATTGGTCGTAGTGCACAGCTGTGGGGGCGACGTTCCCGTCTCCGGCTGAGCGGCAAACCGCTGCTGCTGACAGAGCTTTTTCTGCCTGCATCGCCATTGTATTAAGAGGAAGAGAAAATGGAGTGGAGTCTGACGCAGAATAAGCTGTTGGCGTTTCACCGCCTGATGCGTACTGACAAACCAATCGGCGCGCTATTGCTGCTGTGGCCGACGCTGTGGGCGTTATGGGTGGCTTCACCCGGGGTGCCGCCGTTGTGGATTCTGGCGGTGTTTGTCGCTGGCGTCTGGTTGATGCGCGCCGCCGGCTGCGTGGTGAATGACTATGCCGACCGTAAATTTGATGGTCACGTTAAGCGTACGGCTCGTCGCCCGCTACCAAGTGGCGAGGTCACGGAAAAAGAAGCGCGGATATTATTCGCGGTGCTGGTAGGGCTCTCCTTCCTGCTGGTGCTGACGCTCAATACCATGACCATCCTGCTGTCGGTCGCGGCGCTGGCGCTAGCCTGGGTTTATCCTTTTATGAAGCGCTATACCCATCTGCCGCAGGTGGTGCTGGGCGCGGCCTTTGGCTGGTCGATCCCGATGGCTTTCTCGGCGGTGAGTGAAGCGCTGCCGCTCAGCTGCTGGCTGATGTTCCTCGCTAATATTCTGTGGGCGGTCGCTTACGATACCCAGTATGCGATGGTCGATCGCGACGATGATGTCAAAATCGGCATTAAGTCGACGGCGATCCTGTTCGGTGAAAACGATCGTTTGATTATCGGTATTCTGCAGGTTGCCGTGCTGGTATTGATGGGCGCGGTGGGCTGGCTGAATGGGCTGAACTGGGAATTCTACTGGTCGCTGTTTATTGCGGCAGGATTGTTTGTCTGGCAGCAGAAGCTTATCTTCAAGCGCGAACGCGATAACTGCTTCAAAGCGTTTATGAATAATAACTACGTTGGGCTGGTGCTGTTTCTCGGTCTGGCGATGAGTTACCTGCAGTAAATCCTTCTTTCCCCGACTCGCGCCGCGAGCCGGGGAACAGAAGCCGCAATATTATGCGTCGTCCTGAGCGGCGCTCTCAATCGTCAAACGTACATCTGACGTAATCAAATCCGCCAGCATCTGGTAGACCTTCAGGGTCTCTGCCGGCTCGGCATCGCCGGTATCGCTGATGTAGCCTTCGTCACGCAGGGTCAGCACCAGGGTACTGAACACCGCCTTATCGAAGAACTCCGGCGCGTTGATACCGTGCAGTACCGACAGACGCTGCGCCATGGTGCGGCTCTCTTTTTCCAGCGTACTGCGGTTGATGGACGGGTTGGCGCTCAACAGCCAGAAGGTGATCGCGTAGCGCTGTAACGTCTCGCGCGCGCCGGCGGCCAATAGCTGCAGGGAACGAGAGTGCGCCGGATTGACGCTCATCTCATCGCCATTCAGCACCACCAGCCCCTGACGCTGCATCTCTGCCATCAGCGCATCGATAACGCCCGCCAGTTCTGCTTTTTCCCAGCGCAGGAACAGCTCGGCTTTCAGGAACGGATAGAACATCTCGACATGACGCAGCACTTCGCTACGGGAGATGCGGCGATGCTGGGTCACGATAGCGGCCAGCAGCGACGGCATCACCAGCATATGGGCGATGTTGTTGCGATAGTAGGTCATCAGCACCGCCTGCTCGCGCGGCAGGATGATGATATCGCCGATGGTGTCTTTCTCGACTTCGAACTTGTTCATCTGCAGCGCGTGGTCGATAAGCTCGCTGGCGGAAGCCGTCGGCGCGGTCGAATCGGTGGAGTACGGCACGTTACGCAGCAGGTCGAGGTAGCAATCCAACTGCTGGGTCAGCTGCTCACGGGTCAAAGAACGCTGACGCGACGCCAGAAGCGCTGTACAGCACAGGTTCATGGCGTTGGCCGCCCCGGCATTGTTGATGCGCACCATCAGATCGGCGGCGATATTATTCACCGTCGGCGTCAGCCAGGAAGGGCGGACGGCTTCGATTGGATCGATGGCTTCGCGCCATTCCGGCACGTGCTGATTGAGGTAGGTCATCAGCGGCAGCGGTTCGCCGAAGTTAACGTAGCCCTGGCCGAGATTACGCAGCTTGCTGAGGCCGCGCATCATCTGCGGCAGGCTCTCTTTTTCTTTTGTCGCGCCGCGCAGCTCTTTGGCGTAGGTACCGACTTCCATCACGTGCTCGTAGCCGATATAAATCGGTACCAGGGTGATGGGGCGGCTACCGCCGCGCAGCATCGCCTGGATAGTCATCGACAGGGTGCCGGTTTTTGGATCCAGCAGGCGGCCGGTACGGGAACGCCCGCCTTCGACGAAGTATTCCACCGAATAACCACGGCTGAACAGCTCGCCAAGATATTCGCGGAATACCGTGGAGTAGAGCTTGTTGCCCTTAAAGGTACGGCGAATAAAGAAAGCGCCCAGGCGGCGGAAAATCGGCCCGGCCGGCCAGAAGTTGAGGTTTATTCCGGCGGCGATATGCGGCGGCACCAGCCCCTGATGATAAAGCACATAGGAGAGCAGCAGGTAGTCCATGTGGCTACGGTGACAGGGCACATAGACAATCTCATGGCCGTCATGCGCCAGCTGGCGTACGCGCTCGGCGTTATGCACGTTAATCCCCTGATACAGACGGTTCCAGGTAAAGCCCAGAATACGGTCAGTCAGGCGGATCATTTCATAAGAGAAGTTAGCGGCAATCTCTTCCATCAGCGCGATGGCGTTCTGCTGGGCCTTCTCGTGAGAAATCTTCTTGCTGCGCGCTTCATCTTCTACCGCGCGGGCGATAGCTTTCGATGCCAGCAGCTTGTTGAACAGATCCTGGCGGGCAGGGAGGCGCGGGCCGACGGCGGCCAGACGTTGACGGGCAAAGTGCATACGCGCCACGCGGGCCAGCTTCTGGGCGATGATTTTATCGGTCCCGTGCTCATCCGCCATGCGGCGCAGAGAGACAGAAGGCGAGAAACGCACGAAGCTATCGCGGCCAAGCCAGGAGACGGCGAAGAATTTCTGAATACCGTTAAGCATCCGCAGCGGCGGATTCTCTTCGCCTTTTTCACGACCCGGCGCGCGGCCGAACATGACCGACACCGGTACCATTTGCACGTCGAGGTCGGGATGATTACGGTGCAGATCCAGGTAGTCGTGGAACAGCTTAATGGACTCTTCTTTCGGCGTGTAGTAGGTAAACACGCGCGGACCGCCGTGGATGAAAACGTAGCGCGGCAGCAGCGTGCCGTCGATTTCCAGCGGTTCAAAAGGGTCGGGTAAATCATGCGCCAGGCACTGGGCGCGCAGGGTCAGCAGGTCCGCCTTGGAGTTATAAGGCAAGACGTACATTATCGGACGCGAGGTATCGAGCCCTAATTCCTGAGCAGGTTCTGCCGGAATAGACTTGCTTTTTACCAGCACCCGTAATGGTAAATTCAGTAATTTATAGTAAATTCGTTGCCAGCCGGACATAAACGATGTGAAGCCTCTGGTTAATCATGCAAATGCGCGGCAAGAATAACAGAAAGCGTACAAAATTTCCGTTGTCACACGGCAAACACGTACACTCAGCGACGTCATTTACATTAAAAGGTTCTTTTTGATGGCCAATAATACCACTGGGTTAACCAGAATCATTAAAGCAGCAGGTTATTCCTGGAAAGGTTTCCGCGCGGCGTGGGTGAACGAAGCCGCTTTCCGCCAGGAAGGCGTCGCCGCTATTGTGGCCGTGGCGATAGCCTGCTGGCTGGATGTCGATGTCATTACGCGAGTCCTGCTCATTGGCTCGGTCCTGTTAGTGATGATAGTCGAAATTCTAAACAGCGCGATTGAAGCGGTGGTTGACCGAATCGGGCCTGAGCATCATGAGCTTTCCGGGCGCGCCAAGGATATGGGTTCGGCGGCGGTACTGCTGGCGATAATCATCGCGTTGATCACCTGGACCATGCTGTTGTGGTCGCATTACCGCTAAGTCTTGTCGGCAACGCTCGCAAAACGCAAAGAATCTCCTGATTTTTATATGATATGTGGTTCCAAAATCACCATTAGCTGTATATACTCACAGCATAACTGTATATACACCCAGGGGGCGGAATGAAAGCGTTAACGACCAGGCAGCAAGAGGTGTTTGATCTCATCCGGGATCACATCAGCCAAACGGGCATGCCGCCGACGCGTGCGGAAATTGCTCAGCGCTTGGGGTTCCGTTCCCCGAACGCGGCGGAAGAACACCTCAAAGCGCTGGCGCGTAAAGGCGCGATTGAAATCGTCTCCGGCGCTTCACGCGGCATTCGTCTGCTGACGGAAGAAGAACATGGCCTGCCGCTGATTGGCCGCGTCGCCGCGGGCGAGCCGCTGCTGGCGCAGCAGCATATTGAAGGTCACTACCAGGTTGATCCAGCGATGTTTAAACCGAATGCCGACTTCCTGCTGCGCGTTAGCGGGATGTCGATGAAAGACATCGGTATCCTCGACGGCGATCTGCTGGCGGTGCATAAAACTCAGGACGTGCGTAACGGCCAGGTCGTCGTCGCGCGTATCGATGAAGAAGTCACCGTAAAACGTCTGAAAAAGCAGGGCAACGTCGTTGAACTGCTGCCGGAAAACAGCGAGTTTTCCCCAATCGTCGTCGATCTGCGCCAGCAGAGCTTCACCATTGAAGGTCTGGCCGTCGGCGTGATCCGTAACGGTGAGTGGCTGTAACTCCCGTCCTAACGCAGCGTCATCATGATGCATGACGCTGCGATGTTCCTCCTCTGTCTGGTCCCTCTTCATGCTGCTCAACGCCGCCGATAAAGCACTGTGGCGCCTCGCGCTACCGATGATTTTCTCTAACATTACCGTTCCGCTGCTTGGGCTGGTCGATACTGCCGTTGTCGGCCATCTCGATAGTCCCGTCTATCTTGGCGGCGTCGCCGTCGGCGCGACGGCCACCA
Source organism: Klebsiella sp. 141203 (assembly GCF_032601985.1). Lineage (NCBI taxonomy): Bacteria > Pseudomonadati > Pseudomonadota > Gammaproteobacteria > Enterobacterales > Enterobacteriaceae > Klebsiella > Klebsiella sp. 141203. Next base: position 37,907 of record NZ_JAQIRL010000011.1, read on the forward strand.
GTTTCCTCTTTATGCTGCTGTTGTTCCTGCGAATGAGCACCACTGGCTTAACCGCTCAGGCCTACGGCGCCAAAGATCCGCAGCGGCTGGCGCGCGCGCTGGTGCAACCGCTGATCCTGGCGCTGGCCGCCGGGCTGCTCATTGTTCTGTTCCGCATGCCGCTCATTGACCTCGCGCTACATATTGTCGGCGGCAGCGAGGCGGTACTGGAGCAGGCCAGACGGTTCCTCGAAATCCGCTGGCTCAGCGCCCCGGCGTCGTTAGCTAACCTGGTGCTGTTAGGGTGGCTGCTTGGCGTCCAGTACGCTCGCGCCCCGGTGATCCTGCTGGTGGTCGGCAACTTGCTAAATATCGTGCTCGACCTGTGGCTGGTAATGGGGCTGCATATGAACGTGCAGGGGGCGGCACTGGCGACGGCGCTGTCGGAATACGCTACCTTTATCATCGGCCTGCTGATGGCGAAACGGGTGCTGGCGCTGCGCGGCGTGACGCTTGCCATGTTGAAGGAAGCCTGGCGCGGCAATATGCGGCGCCTGCTGGCGCTTAATCGCGACATCATGCTGCGTTCGCTGCTACTGCAGCTCTGTTTTGGCGCCATCACCGTCTTCGGCGCCCGTCTGGGCAGCGACGTGGTGGCGGTCAATGCGGTACTGATGACCATGCTGACCTTTACCGCTTACGCGCTGGACGGTTTTGCCTATGCCGTCGAAGCCCATTCCGGACAGGCTTACGGCGCGCGTGACGGTAGCCAACTGCTGGAAGTCTGGCGCGCGGCCTGCCGGCAGTCGGGAATGGTCGCGCTGGCGTTCGCGTTAATCTACAGCGTGGCCGGTGAGCATATCATCGCGCTATTGACCTCTATCCCATCATTGCAGCAGCTGGCAGACCGCTATCTGTTCTGGCAGATGATCCTACCGGTGATTGGCGTTTGGTGTTATCTGCTGGATGGCATGTTTATCGGCGCGACGCGCGGCGCGGAGATGCGTAATAGCATGGCGGTAGCCGCTGCGGGGTTTGCGGTGACGTTGCTCTCTGTGCCCATGCTCGGCAATCACGGCCTGTGGCTGGCGCTGGCCGTGTTCCTGGCTTTGCGTGGGCTTTCGCTGGCGCTCATCTGGCGCCGCCACTGGCAGCGTGGCACCTGGTTTAACTCACCCTCCTGAATGTAAAAAGCCCGGCTCAGCGTAGCGCGAGCCGGGAAAATCCCCCAGCGTTTTCAATCGACCTGATGGTTAAAAATTCCGAATAACGAATCGGTACCAGCATTGTCATCTATAGTTATTACCATGTCCGGAACAAAACGGGCTGTTAACCCACCGAATGATGAGGACGTAATGATGAATAAAGACGAAATCAGCGGTAACTGGAAACAGTTGAAAGGTAAAGCCAAGGAACAGTGGGGTAAGCTGACCGATGACGATATGACGGTCATTGAAGGGAAGCGCGATCAGCTAGTCGGTAAAATTCAGGAACGCTACGGCTATGCGAAAGATCAGGCCGAAAAAGAGGTGTCTGACTGGGAGCGTAAGAACGATACGCGCTGGTAGCGAATTCTGTTTTGACCCCCTGTTTATGCCTGTCTAACGGCATAGCGATATGCCGTAGCTTCCCGCTGACGTCGCCCGACTCAGCGGGCTTTCTTTTTAATCTGGATAGTATGATCGTGATGGCAGTGTTCGCGGGCGCTGCAGGCTTCGACTTCCACGCAGGCCGCGCACAACCCATGCGCTTCAATCACATTATGCCGTAGAGCGAAGCCCATTCTGGCCGCCAGCGTATGCATAATATCCTCTACGCCTTCCGCACACTCTTCTTTGACCACGCCGCAGCGATCGCAGATAAACATCGCCGAACTGTGGGTGGGCTGATCGAAAAGGTGGCACAGCACATAGCTGTTGGTCGATTCCACTTTGTGCACAAAACCTTGCTCCAGCAGAAACTCCAGCGCGCGATAGACCGTCGGCGGCTTCGCCTGCGGCTCTTTTTCTCGCAGCAGATCCAGCAGATCGTAGGCGCTAATCGCCCCTTGCTGCAGGCTCATCAGACGCAACACTTCCAGACGCTGCGGGGTCAGGCGTACGCCACGTTGCACGCAAAGCTTTTCAGCCTGCGCTAACATTTCTTGCGAAGTGGTGTTATCCATGAGCATCCTCTGGTTGCGTGATGTTGAAACTGTTACTTTATCACGAACCAGGTAAAACGCCGAGATCCTGCAAGCTTTGCTATACCTGATGTATCTCATTTTCGGGAGAAAACGATGAAACGACCTGATTGCATTCGACATTGGCGCGAACTGGAAGGTGCGGATGATTCCACCTACCCCGATAGTCACGAGCTTTTTTCTATTGGCGCGCCTCTTGCCCGCGGCCTACGGCTAAATCGGCTGGGCATCCATCATGAACGCTTACCGCCGGGACGAAGAACCTCATATCCGCATGCGGAAAGCGATGAAGAAGAGTTTATCTATGTGCTGGAAGGTTTTCCGGAAGTCTGGATCAATGGCTATCTATGGAAGCTGGAGCCGGGCGATAGCGTTGGTTTTCCGGCGGGAACTGGCGTATGTCATACCTTCCTGAATAATACCGAGCAGGAGGTGCGGCTGCTGGTCGTTGGCGAAGCGAATAAAAAGCACAACCGTATCTACTATCCGTTGAACCCGGGTTATGCCGCGACTCGCCAGGACCGCTGGGTAGATCACCCTCCGCAGTTCTTTGGCCCGCACGACGGTAAACCGCGTAAAATATAGGCCACATTTTCACCATGGTGCGTGGCGTTCGACGCTATGCGCCGTGGTTTGTGTTTGTGCTATAGTAGCGCCCCTTTTTACCCGGATGCTTATTTATTCGCCATGATGCCAGAATCCACGTCTACCGCTTTTGCCGCCCACCGTTTTTCTATCGCGCCCATGCTCGATTGGACCGATAGACATTGCCGCTACTTCCTGCGTCTGCTGTCGCGCCATACTCTGCTGTACACCGAAATGGTCACCACCGGCGCGATAATTCACGGTAAAGGCGACTACCTGGCCTATAGCGAAGAAGAACATCCGGTAGCGCTGCAGTTGGGCGGTAGCGATCCTGCGGCGTTAGCGCAATGCGCGAAGCTCGCCGAGGCGCGCGGCTATGATGAGATTAACCTCAATGTAGGTTGCCCCTCTGATCGCGTGCAAAACGGGATGTTTGGCGCCTGTCTGATGGGCAATGCCGCGCTGGTGGCGGACTGCGTCAAAGCGATGCGCGACGTGGTGTCGATTCCGGTTACGGTAAAAACCCGTATCGGGATTGACGATCGGGATAGCTATGAATTCCTCTGCGATTTCATAGAGACCGTTTCCGGCAAAGGCGAGTGTGAAATGTTCATCATTCACGCGCGTAAAGCCTGGCTTTCCGGCCTGAGTCCGAAAGAGAACCGCGAAATCCCGCCGCTGGATTATCCGCGCGTCTGGCAACTGAAACGTGATTTTCCGCATCTGACGATGGCGATTAACGGCGGAATTAAATCTCTGGCAGAGGCTAAACAGCAGCTTGAGCATATGGACGGCGTGATGGTGGGGCGCGAAGCCTATCAAAACCCGGGCATTCTGGCTTCTGTGGATCGCGAGATTTTCGGCGTCGACGGCGCGGATGCCGATCCGGTGGCGGTGGTGCGCGCAATGTATCCCTATATCGAGCGAGAGCTCAGCAGCGGTACCTATCTTGGCCATATCACCCGCCATATGCTGGGATTGTTCCAGGGGATCCCCGGCGCGCGTCAGTGGCGCCGCTATCTCAGCGAAAACGCCCACAAAGCGGGCGCCGATATTAACGTGCTGGAGCACGCGCTGAAGCTGGTTGCCGATAAGCGTTAAACTTTTCGCTAAAAACTGGTCTATTTCGCCACGCCCTACAGCACTGCTGTGGGGCGTTTTGTTTTAATTCAATGGGTTATATCTGGCACGATTCTTGAAATAGCCAATCAGCTATCTGGTTATTTATTTCGGGAGAAGACCATGCTGGAACTCTTATTTGTTATTGGCTTTTTTGTCATGTTGCTGGTCACCGGCATCTCGCTGCTTGGCATTATTGCCGCGCTGGTCGTCGCCACCGCGCTGATGTTCTTTGGCGGCCTGTTCGCATTAATGTTTAAGCTGCTACCCTGGTTGCTGCTGGCGGTGGCCGTCGTATGGGTCATTCGGGCGATGAAATCGCCGACCACAACCCGCTATCGCCGCGAAGATCGCTGGCGCTACTAAGCCATCATTTTGGGGATTGAGCGGTGTGTCACAACCTGAGTAATTTTGCATAAAACAGCGTAGGCATTGCGTATTAAATCTGTCACTATTAGCGCGATAACGAATTCATCGCGCTGTACCCTACATACAGCCGAACAAAAAAAGTCAGGGCCTCCTTCGGGAGGCCCTAAACTTTTCCGGCGATCTCATCCCGTTACGGTAGCAGCAGGCTTGATCCCTCGGTCACCCGGCTTTCCAGGATCTCATGCGCGCGTCTGGCGTCACGCAGGGCGTATTTCTGATTATCCGCCACATCGACTTTGATCACGCCGCTGGCGATCAGCGAAAATAGCTCGTTGCTGGCTTCCGTCAGTTCTTCCCGGTTGGTGATGTAGCCTTGCAGAGAAGGGCGGGTCACATACAGTGAGCCTTTCTGATTGAGGATACCCAAATTCACGCCGGTTACCGGGCCAGATGAATTGCCGAAGCTGACCATCAGCCCACGCCGCTGAAGACAATCGAGCGAGGCTTCCCAGGTATCTTTACCCACGGAATCGTAAACCACGGCGACTTTTTTACCGCCGGTTAGCGCTTTGACGCGCTCGGCAATATTTTCTTCGCGATAGTTAATGGTTTCCCAGGCGCCGGCCTGCCGGGCGCGCTGCGCTTTTTGCTCGCTGCCAACGGTGCCGATAAGCTTTGCCCCAAGCGCTTTCGCCCACTGGCAGGCAATCAGCCCCACGCCGCCCGCCGCCGCGTGGAACAAGAAGGTTTCATTGGCTTTTATTTCATAGGTTTTGCGCAGCAGATACCAGACGGTCAGCCCTTTAAGAAACGAGGCGGCGGCCTGCTCAAAGGAAATCGCATTCGGCAAAATCGCCGCTTTATCGGCATGCACGTTATGCACCGAACTATAAGCGCCAAGCGCGGACTGGGCATACACCACCCGATCGCCAACGTTGATATGTTTAACGCCGCTGCCGATTTTAGTAACGATACCGGCGGCTTCAGTCCCCAAACCGCTCGGCAGCGAGGGCGGTGGATACAAGCCGCTGCGGATGTAGGTGTCGATATAGTTGATACCGATAGCTTTGTTTTCTACCTGGATTTCGTGCTCGGCAGGATCGTTAGGGGTAAACTCGACCGCATGCAGAACCTCGGGGCCTCCGTGCGCGGGAAATTCAATTCGTGTTGCCATGTGAACTCCTTTATAATTTTGTGTCTCTCATTTACAGGTAACTCCATTCACTATGGCAGGAAATAAACCCTTCAACAAACCACAGACAGAACCTCGCGAACGCGATCCGCAGCTCGCTGGGTTGAAAGTCCCGCCGCACTCGATTGAAGCGGAACAGTCGGTGTTGGGCGGTTTAATGCTGGATAACGAGCGCTGGGACGACGTCGCCGAAAGGGTGGTGTCGGAAGATTTCTATACCCGTCCGCATCGTCATATCTTTACCGAGATGGCGCGCCTGCAAGAGTCCGGTAGCCCGATTGACCTGATCACTCTCGCGGAGTCGCTGGAGCGTCAGGGGCAACTGGATAGCGTCGGCGGCTTCGCCTACCTGGCCGAGCTCTCTAAAAATACGCCAAGCGCGGCGAACATCAGCGCGTATGCCGACATCGTGCGCGAACGCGCGGTGGTGCGTGAAATGATTTCGGTGGCCAACGAGATCGCCGAAGCCGGTTTCGACCCCCAGGGGCGCACCAGCGAGGACCTGTTGGATCTGGCGGAATCCCGGGTATTTAAAATTGCCGAAAGCCGGGCCAATAAAGACGAAGGGCCGAAGAACATCGCCGATGTGCTCGATGCCACCGTCGCCCGTATTGAACAGCTGTTCCAACAGCCGCATGATGGCGTCACCGGGGTGAATACCGGCTATGACGACCTCAATAAAAAGACCGCCGGGCTACAGCCTTCGGATCTGATTATCGTCGCCGCGCGTCCATCGATGGGTAAGACGACATTTGCGATGAACCTCGTGGAAAACGCAGCGATGCTGCAAGATAAGCCGGTATTGATCTTCAGTCTGGAGATGCCATCCGAGCAGATCATGATGCGTTCTCTGGCCTCGCTATCGCGCGTCGATCAGACCCGTATCCGTACCGGCCAACTGGACGATGAAGACTGGGCGCGGATCTCCGGCACGATGGGTATCTTGCTGGAAAAACGTAATATCTATATCGATGACTCCTCCGGCCTGACGCCGACCGAAGTGCGTTCGCGCGCCCGCCGTATCGCCCGTGAGCACGGCGGTATCGGTCTTATCATGATCGACTACCTGCAGCTGATGCGCGTACCGTCGCTCTCCGACAACCGTACTCTGGAGATCGCCGAAATTTCCCGCTCGCTGAAGGCGCTGGCAAAAGAGCTGCAGGTACCGGTGGTGGCGCTGTCGCAGTTGAACCGCTCTCTGGAACAGCGCGCCGATAAACGTCCGGTCAACTCCGACCTGCGTGAATCCGGCTCTATTGAACAGGATGCCGACTTAATCATGTTCATCTACCGTGATGAGGTTTATCACGAGAACAGCGATTTAAAAGGTATTGCTGAAATTATCATTGGTAAACAACGTAACGGCCCGATCGGTACGGTACGACTGACCTTTAACGGCCAGTGGTCGCGTTTCGATAATTATGCCGGCCCTCAGTATGACGATGAGTAAACCTCCGTCTGTCTTTTTTTAAGGAATTCAAATGCAAGCGGCAACTGTAGTTATCAACCGCCGCGCTCTGCGACACAACCTGCAACGCCTGCGTGAACTGGCTCCTGCCAGCAAACTGGTTGCGGTGGTGAAAGCGAACGCCTACGGACACGGCCTCCTTGAGACCGCGCGAACGCTGACCGACGCCGACGCCTTCGGCGTCGCCCGCCTGGAAGAGGCGCTGCGCCTGCGTGAAGGGGGCATTACCCAACCGATATTGCTGCTGGAAGGCTTCTTTGAAGCGGCGGATCTGGCGCTGATTTCCGCGCAGCAGCTGCATACCGTGGTACATAGCCCGGAACAGCTGGCGGCGCTCGAACAAGCGGAACTGGCCGAACCGGTTACCGTCTGGATGAAGCTGGATACCGGTATGCATCGTCTTGGCGTACTGCCGGAACAGGCCGAAGCGTTTTATCAGCGGCTAAGCCGGTGCAAAAATGTTCGCCAGCCGGTGAATATCGTCAGCCATTTCGCCCGTGCCGATGAGCCGGAATGCGGCGCGACCGAGCGTCAGCTGGATATTTTCACCACCTTTACCGAAGGGAAACCGGGGCTGCGTTCTATTGCCGCCTCGGGCGGGATCCTGCTGTGGCCGCAGTCGCATTTCGACTGGGCGCGGCCGGGCATCATTCTCTACGGCGTTTCTCCACTGGAGAACCACTCTACCGGTGAGGATTTCGGCTGCCTGCCGGTGATGTCGCTGACCTCCAGCCTGATTGCGGTGCGCGAGCATAAAGCCGGGGAGCCGGTGGGCTATGGCGGCACCTGGATTAGCGAGCGCGATACTCGCCTCGGCGTCGTGGCGATGGGCTATGGCGACGGTTATCCGCGCGCCGCGCCCTCCGGCACGCCGGTGCTGGTCAACGGCCGCGAAGTGCCGATAGTCGGTCGCGTGGCGATGGATATGATTTGCGTTGACCTCGGTCCTCAGGCGCAGGATAACGCCGGCGATCCGGTTGTATTATGGGGAGAGGGGCTCCCCGTTGAGCGCATCGCGGAAATAACGAAAGTGAGTGCTTACGAACTTATCACCCGACTGACCTCCAGGCTGGCAATTCGTTACCTCGACTAACTACGGTCAGTGGCATATTTCCCCGATTACGCTACGCTTATCGGGGTAATGAGCAGGGGCGGCGCGCGGCGTCGCCCATGTTTGCAGCGATCTTTGTCGATAACTTACCAACATCCCCTCGACCTTCCCCAACTTCCGGTTTATTGTGTAAATACCTGCTTTCGTAAACCTGGAGATACATCTCGTGTTTCAAAAAGTTGACGCCTACGCCGGCGACCCTATTCTCTCCTTGATGGAGCGTTTCAAAGAAGATCCGCGTAGTGACAAAGTGAACCTCAGCATCGGTTTGTACTACAACGAAGACGGCATTATTCCGCAACTACAGGCCGTGGCGGATGCCGAAGCACAACTCAATGCTCAGCCGCACGGCGCCTCGCTGTATCTGCCGATGGAAGGGCTCAATAGCTACCGCCACGCCATTGCGCCGCTGCTGTTTGGCGCCGACCATCCGGTGCTGAAACAAAATCGCGTAGCGTCAATTCAAACTCTGGGTGGCTCTGGCGCGCTGAAGGTTGGCGCCGACTTCCTCAAGCGCTACTTCCCGCAGTCTCGCGTATGGGTCAGCGATCCGACCTGGGAAAACCATATCGCTATATTTGAAGGGGCTGGGTTCGAAGTAAGTACTTACCCCTGGTTCGATGATGAGAGCAACGGCGTGCGTTTTGAAGCCTTCCTCGCCAGGCTGCAGACCCTGCCGGAGCGCGATATCGTGCTGCTGCATCCATGTTGCCACAACCCGACGGGCGCCGATCTGAGCAACGCGCAGTGGGATGAAGTCGTTAAGGTTTTGAAAGCACGTAACTTAATTCCTTTCCTCGATATCGCCTATCAGGGCTTTGGCGCCGGTATGGAAGACGATGCCTACGCTATCCGCGCGATTGCCAGCGCTGGCCTGCCGATGCTAGTCAGCAACTCGTTTTCCAAAATCTTCTCCCTGTATGGCGAACGCGTCGGCGGTCTGTCCATTGTCTGCGATGATGCGGAAACGGCAGGCCGCGTGCTGGGCCAGTTGAAAGCGACGGTGCGTCGTAACTACTCCAGTCCGCCGAATTTTGGCGCGCAGGTGGTCGCGGCAGTATTGAACGACGCGGCGCTGAAAGCCTCATGGCTGGCGGAAGTGGAAGCGATGCGTACCCGCATCCTGGCGATGCGCCAGACGCTGGTAGAGGCGCTGAAAGAGGCCGTTCCCGGCAAGAACTTTGACTACCTGCTGAAGCAGCGCGGTATGTTTAGTTATACCGGTTTAAGCGCGGCACAGGTGGATCGTCTACGCGAAGAGTTTGGCGTCTACCTGATTGCCAGCGGCCGGATGTGCGTGGCAGGACTTAACTCGCGTAACGTCCAGCGCGTGGCTCAGGCGTTTGCTGCTGTAATGTAAGTGCTCACTTACTAAATCTCCCTCGCCAGCGTTAAGGCGAGGGGGAATATACCCCGAAGTGTGATCATGCTCTTTTTATATGACATCTGAGCAGAAAATCCTTTCTATCTGTGTGGGCAGGCGTTAAGGTCTTGGTGCATTTATAAGCTCACTCATTATTAAAAATAACAACGAATTGAATTTGCAATCCTGAGTAACGCAGGTTCAGCCGCCCTGTGTACGACGGGTGAAGGGATAAATATGCGTAAGTTAACTTTGGCCATTAGCGCCACCTGTCTGTTGTTCGCTCTTAATAGCTCCGTTGTCGCGCGCGCTTCCACCCCGCAGCCCATTTGGGAAGGGACGAATGTCGCGAAACTTGCCGAACAGGCGCCGATACATTGGGTATCCGTAGCGCAAATCGAAAATAGCCTGCTTGGCCGCGCGCCGATGGCGGTGGGGTTCGATATCGATGATACCGTGCTGTTCTCCAGCCCTGGTTTCTGGCGTGGGCAGAAAACCTATTCTCCGGGCAGCGAAGCCTATCTGAAGAACCCCGAGTTCTGGGAAAAGATGAATAACGGCTGGGACGAGTTCAGTATGCCGAAAGAAGTGGGCCGCCAGCTGATCGCGATGCATATTAAGCGCGGCGACAGCATTTACTTCGTCACCGGCCGCAGCCAGACCAAAACTGAGACCGTCTCCAAAACCCTGCAGGATGATTTCCTCATCCCCGGCGCTAACATGAACCCGGTGATTTTTGCCGGCGATAAGCCAGGCCAGAACACCAAAACCCAGTGGTTACGGGAGAAGAATATCAAAGTCTTCTACGGTGACTCTGACAACGACATCTCGGCGGCCCGCGACGCCGATGCGCGCGGAATTCGCGTGCTGCGCGCGGCAAACTCCTCCTACAAACCGCTGCCGATGGCCGGGTCGCAAGGGGAAGAGGTGATTGTGAATTCAGAATATTAAGGCGTGTGAAACGCAACGCATCTGAATACGAAAAGGCAGCCGCAGGCTGTCTTTTTTTTGTACGAATTTCAGCCTTTGAGGTTTTACCTTTTCGTTTCTTGCTGCAAACTTAGAAGGATTCACACATTACAGGAGTCGTTTATGTGGCATCAGCAAACCCTGACATTAGGCCCGAAATCTCGTGGTTTCCATCTGGTGACCAATGAAATTATTGGTCAAATTCGCGAACTCTCGCATATCAAGGTTGGCCTGCTGCATCTGTTACTCCAGCATACTTCCGCTTCCCTGACGTTAAATGAGAACTGCGATCCCACGGTCCGTTTTGATATGGAACAGCATTTTCTCAACGCCGTACCAGACAACGCGCCGTATGAACACGATTATGAAGGTCCTGATGATATGCCCTCGCACATTAAATCATCGCTGCTGGGCGTTTCTCTGATGTTGCCGGTGCAGAACGGCAACGTCATGTTAGGGACCTGGCAGGGGATCTGGCTGGGGGAGCATCGTATTCACGGCGGCTCGCGGCATATCGTCGCAACGCTTATGGGAGAATAAAAAATGACCATATCGGATCTACTACAGTACTGCATGGCGAAGCCGGGCGCGGAACAAAGCGTTCATAGCGACTGGAAAGCGACGCAAATCAAGGTCGCAGACGTGCTATTCGCCATGGTGAAAGAAGTGGAGGATAAGCGGCCGGCCGTTGCGCTTAAAGCGAGTCCCGAGCTTGCCGAACTGCTGCGCGAACAGCATCGCGATGTTCGCCCCAGCAGGCATCTGAATAAAGCTCACTGGAGCACGGTCTTCCTTGATGGCTCCCTGCCGGATTCGCAGATTTACTACCTGGTGGACGCCTCTTATCAGCAGGCGGTCGACCTGCTGCCGGAAGATAAGCGGCGGCAGTTAGCGTAGCTTATAGCCCGCCTGCCAGCGCCAGCAGCACGATATCGAACAGCTTTAATAACGTCGACTGCAGCTGCGCCTGGCGTGCGATGCTCTGGTTGTTGGCGCGAATGCGGGCAATATCGCGCTGACCTTCCAGCAGTAGCCGTAGATCGTCTTCGGTCAGCCAGCCCTGAGCTTTTTGCTGTAATGCCTGCAGTAAAAAGATGGCGCTATCGCGTACTTCGCGCTGCTCATCGCCAAGTACTTTATTCAGTATTGGCATCCATTCGGCGCTATCAATTGCGCAAGCGGACAACAGTGCGCGAATTTCCATGGTTGTCGGCATTATTCCCTCCCTGTTCGCTGACATTCGCCAGCGATAGCCTGTTGATAAAGATAAAGGGTCTGCCGCGTTAAATATTGCGCTTCGGCAGGGGTAAAGGGCGCGCCCCGCATCTGGCGATAGGTGTAAACGCGTAAATAGTTACCTTCAAGTAGCCTGAAGTTTTCCTGGCGCAGCGCGTCGCTTTGGGCGATCGCCTGCGCAAACTGCTGGCGAATCTGTTCATCTTCATCAGTCAATTGTTGATTGTCATCCGTGGCTGCGGTGGCGATGAACTGCAAATGCAACTGCTTGAGTGTGAGCAATTGCTGATAGGCCGTATCGCTGTAGCGGCCAACCCAAGAGCAGGCGCTTAACGCACATAGCGCGGCGGCGATGATAAATAACGGAATGAGGCGTGGTACTCGCATAGTTTTCCCGGTATCGGTGGGCGATAGCGGCTATCAGACGCCAGAGTGAGGCGCCGGGCAAATCACGAAGTCTCAGCGTAAAAAAATGAGATGAAATGAGATGAAATGAGGCCTCTTCCATTGCGGGAAGAGGCCTGAGAGATTACTTCAGCAAGGGCTTCAGGAAGCGCGCCGTGTGCGAGGCTTCACATTCGGCAACGGTTTCCGGCGTGCCGGAAACGAGAATCTCTCCGCCGCCGCTACCGCCTTCCGGGCCGAGGTCGACAATCCAGTCGGCGGTTTTAATTACGTCGAGGTTGTGCTCAATGACCACGATGGTATTGCCCTGATCGCGCAGCTGATGCAGCACGTCCAGCAGCTGCTGGATATCGGCGAAATGCAGACCGGTAGTCGGTTCATCAAGGATATACAGCGTCTGGCCGGTACCGCGCTTGGATAGTTCGCGCGCCAGCTTCACGCGCTGGGCTTCACCGCCGGAGAGCGTGGTTGCCGACTGGCCAAGACGAATATAGGTCAGGCCAACTTCCATCAGGGTTTGCAGCTTACGCGCCAGCGCCGGAACGGCATCAAAGAACTCGCGCGCTTCTTCGATGGTCATATCCAGCACTTCGTGGATAGTTTTGCCTTTGTACTTAATTTCCAGCGTTTCGCGGTTATAGCGTTTGCCTTTGCACTGGTCGCACGGTACGTAGATATCCGGCAGGAAGTGCATCTCAACCTTGATCACCCCGTCGCCCTGACAGGCTTCGCAGCGGCCGCCGCGGACGTTAAAACTGAAGCGGCCCGGCGTATAGCCGCGTGAACGTGATTCCGGCACTCCGGCGAACAGTTCGCGCACCGGCGTGAACACGCCGGTATAGGTTGCAGGGTTTGAGCGCGGCGTGCGGCCAATCGGGCTCTGGTCGATATCGATGACTTTATCGAAGTGCTCCAGCCCCTGGACATCGCGATATGGCGCCGGTTCGGCAATCGTCGCGCCGTTCAACTGGCGCTGGGCGATGGGGAACAGGGTATCGTTAATCAGCGTTGATTTACCGGAACCGGAAACGCCGGTAATGCAGGTAAACAGGCCGACAGGCAGCGTCAGCGTCACATCCTTGAGGTTGTTGCCGCGCGCGCCAGTAAGCTTCAGCACTTTTTCCGGATCGGCGGCGACGCGCTGTTTCGGCACTTCGATTTTGCGTTTACCGCTCATGTACTGCCCGGTGAGGGATTCTGGTACCGCCATAATGGCGTCCAGCGGCCCTTCGGCCACCACCTGGCCGCCGTGCACGCCAGCGCCGGGGCCGATGTCGATAACATGGTCGGCGGCGCGAATGGCGTCTTCGTCATGTTCAACGACAATGACCGTGTTGCCCAGATTACGCAGGTGGATAAGCGTACCGAGCAGGCGTTCGTTATCACGCTGGTGCAGGCCGATGGAGGGCTCATCCAGCACGTACATCACGCCAACCAGCCCCGCGCCAATCTGGCTCGCCAGACGAATACGCTGCGCTTCACCGCCGGAGAGCGTCTCCGCCGAACGAGAGAGCGTCAGGTAGTTCAGGCCGACGTTGACGAGGAACTTCAGGCGATCGCCAATCTCTTTCAGCACTTTCTCGGCGATTTGCGCCCGCTGGCCAGACAGCTTCAGGTTATTGAAGAAGTCCATCGCGTGGCCGATGCTCATATCGGAAATGGTTGGCAGCGGCGTGTTTTCCACAAATACATGGCGCGCTTCGCGACGCAGACGTGTGCCTTCACAACTGGCGCACGGACGGTTGCTGATGAATTTCGCCAGCTCTTCGCGCACCGCGCTGGATTCCGTCTCTTTGTACCGGCGCTCCATGTTGTGCAGCACGCCTTCGAACGGATGGCGGCGTACTGACGTGTCGCCGCGGTCGTTCATGTATTTGAATTCAATATTCTCTTTACCAGAACCGTACAACACGACTTTATGCACATTAGCGCTGAGGGTGCCCCATGGCGCTTCAACATCAAACTTATAGTGATCGGCCAGCGACTTCAGCATCTGGAAGTAGTAGAAGTTGCGGCGATCCCAGCCGCGGATGGCGCCGCCAGCCAGCGAGAGCTCCGGATTCTGAATCACTCGATCGGGATCGAAATACTGTTGAACGCCAAGGCCGTCGCAGGTTGGACAGGCCCCTGCCGGGTTGTTGAAGGAGAACAGACGCGGCTCCAGCTCGCGCATGCTATAGCCGCAAATCGGGCAAGCGAAGTTGGCCGAGAACAGCAGTTCTTCCGCTTTACTGTCATCCATGTTGGAAACAATGGCGGTGCCGCCTGAGAGCTCCAGCGCGGTTTCGAAAGATTCCGCCAGACGCTGCGCCAGATCGTCGCGCACTTTAAAGCGGTCGATAACCACTTCGATCGTGTGTTTCTTTTGCAGCTCTAATTTCGGCGGATCCGAAAGATCGCAGACTTCGCCATCGATCCGCGCGCGGATGTAGCCCTGACTGGCAAGGTTCTCCAGCGTTTTGGTGTGCTCGCCTTTACGTTCTTTAATGATGGGCGCCAGCAGCATCAGGCGCTGACCTTCCGGCTGAGAGAGCACGTTATCGACCATCTGGCTGACGGTCTGCGCGGCCAGGGGCACGTCGTGGTCCGGACAGCGCGGTTCACCGACGCGGGCGTACAGCAGGCGCAGATAGTCGTGGATTTCAGTAATCGTACCTACCGTCGAACGCGGGTTGTGGGAGGTCGATTTCTGTTCGATAGAAATCGCCGGCGACAGCCCTTCGATATGATCGACGTCCGGTTTCTCCATCAGCGACAGGAACTGTCGCGCGTAGGCGGAGAGCGATTCGACGTAGCGACGCTGGCCTTCGGCGTACAGGGTGTCGAAAGCGAGTGAGGATTTGCCAGACCCAGAAAGCCCGGTGACGACAATAAGTTTGTCGCGCGGAATGACGAGGTTGATGTTTTTGAGATTATGGGTGCGGGCGCCCCGAACTTCGATCTTATCCATTCACCTTTCCCGGTAGGTAGATACACGGATTGCCTGGTTTGCTTAAAGGACAAACGGCAGAAACGGCTAATTATGACACAATTTAACCTGTCTGGATATACAGTATTGGAATGGCGCTACAGTAAGAGGGTGAAAATTTGCATAGCAGCGGCATGTTTTCTGGAATTGGCTTCGCAGCTATCAAATTGCCCCTTTGTGGTGTTAGAATTCCCGGTTTACACTTATACAAAACGTATTATTCAGGAGATTCGATCATGGCCAGCAGAGGCGTAAACAAGGTGATTCTCGTCGGTAATCTGGGGCAGGACCCGGAAGTACGCTACATGCCAAGTGGCGGCGCTGTCGCCAACTTCACGCTGGCAACTTCCGAATCCTGGCGCGATAAGCAAACCGGCGAAATGAAAGAGCAGACTGAATGGCACCGCGTTGTGCTGTTCGGCAAACTGGCGGAAGTCGCGGGCGAATACCTGCGTAAAGGTTCTCAGGTTTATATCGAAGGCCAGCTGCGTACCCGTAAATGGACCGATCAGTCAGGCCAGGACAAGTACACCACTGAAATCGTGGTAAACGTTGGCGGCACCATGCAGATGCTGGGCGGCCGTCAGGGCGGCGGCGCACCGGCAGGCGGCGGCCAGCAGCAGGGCGGTTGGGGTCAGCCTCAGCAGCCGCAGGGCGGCAACCAGTTCAGCGGCGGCGCGCAGTCTCGTCCGCAGCAGCAGGCCCCGGCAGCGCCATCTAACGAACCGCCGATGGACTTCGACGACGATATCCCGTTCTAAGGTTTTCCTTATTACGTACTGCCTGTGCTGTAAACCAACAGAAAGCCCCGATTGTTCGGGGCTTTTTTCATTTCAGGCTCTCAGGCTGCCGGGGCCGAAGCTTCAGGAGCGGGTGACGGAGCCGCGTCTGGTTGAAGCTTACCTGTTCCTGGCTCGGGTAGCGGGGTGGCGGTCGCTTTTTGTTTACGGGCGATGTCATCCATTATCAGTCGATAGGCAATGTAGTATTTATAGATATTGCTGACATAGGTCACCGTCTCAGCGCCGATTTTTTCCGCCGCGAGATTCTCAACGTTGCCAAACCAGATATTCGGATCAAAACCGCGTTTTTGGGTTTCCGTACGTAGACGCGCGATACGCGCCGGGCCCGCATTGTAGGACGCGAAAGAAAACAGCGCTTTATTAAGCGGCGTCATTGGC
Source organism: Klebsiella sp. 141203 (assembly GCF_032601985.1). Taxonomy (NCBI): domain Bacteria; kingdom Pseudomonadati; phylum Pseudomonadota; class Gammaproteobacteria; order Enterobacterales; family Enterobacteriaceae; genus Klebsiella; species Klebsiella sp. 141203. The sequence continues at coordinate 54,034 of NZ_JAQIRL010000011.1, forward strand.
TGATCGCCATAGTAATGATCAATCATCCAGCGCATATACTTCACGCCGGCATGAATGTTGGGATCGATTTTCTTAATATCGCCAACTTTTAGTTCCTTGCCGGTCGCGGGCATGACCTGCATCACGCCGATTGCGCCAACGTGGCTGCGTACCGATTGATTGAGCCGCGACTCCTGATATCCCTGGGCGGCCATCAGCAGCCAGTCGACATCATAGCGTTCGCCATATTTTCTAAAAATTTCCACCATCTGCAAAAACTTAGCGCGCTCTTTGTTGGCTGCGGCGTTTTTAACGTAGGTCGCGCTTTTCAGGTAGCGCAGCAGAATCGTGTTTCCCAAGGTGCTGCCTTGACGATTATTTTTCACGAAATTATTCAGCACCGCGAGAAGTTGCGGGTTGTCTTTGCGGACCGCCCAGGCGATGTTACCGCCATCTCGTAACACAATGTCTTCATGCACCTGAATTTTTGGAAACACCTGTTTCCAGAAAATCGCTTTATGGCGATCCACCACGATCAGGGGTATCAGATCGGCATTGAGCATTTCGAGAAGATCCTCATCCTCGAGCGCTTCTGGTGCTTCCTGCAAAATGACCGGCGGCAGCGCTGCTTTGGCAAAGCGGGCGTTAAGCGCCTGCAAACTTTCGTAATAGCTGGATGAGCGTCGAACAAACACGGTTTTACCGGAAAGCTGCTCCAGGCTTTTTACCTCGGGCGATGATGGCCCCGAAACTAATAGTTCTTTGACATCGCTATAGAGCGGGGTGGTAAAGGCGACCTGCTCCTGACGCGATGAAGTAATCGTGAGATTGGCGGCGGCGATATCCCCTTTGCCTTCATTCAGTGCCTTGAACAGGTTATCCCGCGTCACCGGGATAAAAACGATCCGCACTTTGAGGTGTTTCTGCTTCAGCTTCTTCTCTTTTGCCAGCTTGCTATTGAGATCTTTTTCTAAAGCGATGAAAAGATCGTGGGTGGCGCCGCGTTGGGTACCCTTGTCGATAAAAAAGAACGTTTTGCTGTAGGTCGTCAGCACCCGGATCGCCCGCCGATTGATCATATCGGGAAGATCGCCTTTTTGTGGCTGCATGATGTGATCCATATCGATGGTCAGCTCAGCTTTATCCTTATGCGCCGGCGACGCTTTACTCGTCGAAGCCGCTGAAGCGGAGAAGGCAAACAGTATGGCGAGAAGGCAGCAGGAAACCATCGCCAGGCGACGTTGAAAACCGAAGATGTTCATGATGCGGCACTCTGCAGGGGGATGGTTATATTTTAGTCAATGCAAACGCGCCCCTGTGCCTTTTTCTATCTACCTCCCTCGTGTGCTGCTCGGCGTAGGTGGTATTTGCCTGTTTGCGAAAATTCAAAGGATAGAGGCACTTCTCATACTAGAAAATATTTTCATTTTGCGATTGCTAATTGATTATTCCGCCCACTTGAATATCAAAATGATATTTTTGTCTGCTATTTAAAATATATTGTAAGGTTAGTTATAGTCTTTGCATGGTTTTGTTTTTTTAGTATTAATACATAATTCGTAGAATGCCCGGGTTTGCTTACTTCAAGAGAGGTATAGCCGAGATGTATCAGGCTTGGTCTATATCACAATATTAATCAGCCACCTTGCAGATAACGGCCTGGAGTGCTATCACTAAATTTCCCGTAACAGATTTTACTTACAAGGATGGAAGATGAAATGGACGATTCTTAACACCCTTATCTGCCCGCATACCGGCGTTGCATTCTCGTCAATATCGGGGCTGCGGTTTCTGAAGTTTATTATCTGGTATGAAGCCGATCTTTTATTAATTCCTGGCGAAACCATGAAGCTTTATTCATCTAAAGTTTTAATTAATGATCAATATCATTCATTAAAAATTTATAACATCACGTGTTATGACGATAAACAGTGGGAAACGTTAAGAGAGCGGCCAACCTGTCCGTATAATTTCGAGGTCGCGGAGCCGGAATCTTGTCTTTATCAATCGTATTGTGCGGTTAAGCGCTGCCCGAACGAGCGTCTGCGGCCGATGTTATGCGGATAATATTAGCTCGGGTAGAGAAGAACATCATCGTTGCTGAAAATAAAAAAGCTTCCCGCAGGAAGCTTTTTTATCAGGTCATCATCATTGGCCACTCTGGCGGCGTCTGACTCATGACTTCAACCATGACATCTTTAATGTTGCCCCAGATTTTGGCGACATCCACCATGGTGATACCTAACAAGCCGGTGGCAAACCAGCAGGCGGCAGCCAGACCCAGACAGCTACAAATAATCGCTAAGCCGGCATAGTCGCTTTTACGTAATTGAATATTCAGCGAGCTGGCCAGGAACATCAATACCGCGCTCACCAGGGGCCAGCGCAAAAGTACGACACTGGTAGTAATGGAAGCCATTAACTTATCCTATCTCTCAAAGAAATTCGGGAGCCTTAGACAACCTGGCGCGATTATCAATAATGAGACGCTCTGGCTATCTGGGGGCACTTCAGGGAGTGATGAAACGACAGTCCTGTTTCATCAACTTGTGTGAACTATATCACATTTGTTGATTTATTCACCAGACAAAAAATGACCTTTTTTGACATTTAAAAACCATGTTGTGAGTGTGGTTAAATGCGCGGCAATGCGTACCAGCTTGTCTGATGGTCGTTTTTCGACGCCGTTAAGGACCGGACCTGGACTGCCGATAATTGATCTACGGGTTTTGTTACTTATTACGAGTAATTGTACGGAGAAACCGAATTAGTAAGTGGCTAGTGTCTTAATTATTACGAGAATGTTTCTCGATCCATCTATAAGTAAGTATGATTCATCATTATTAGGTGTGAGGTTTTTACATAAACGTGTTCGGTGCTGAAATTCGCTGTTTTTTATAACAGTCGGTAATGCCTGGTTTTTGTCCTTATACCGTGATTGAGGCGTATCGCATGGATAAAAAGCGGAAATGAATCGTAACGCGCCGCATAAGGCGTTAAGAATATTCTTCATCATACTGGTGGTTGTACTGCCGGTGGTGTTGGCGTTGTGGTTTGCGCAAATCAGGGCCAAGGAAGAAATCTCAGATAGACTGCAATCGTTTTCGCAGCTGGCGCTGCAAAAAACGGAAATGGTCATTCATGAATCCGAGCAGGCGCGCGAAAAAGCCATGCAGTTTACCGGGTTAATGTGTTCCCCTCAGCATCAGCAGTACATGTTGAATATTGTTCGCGGACTACTGTACGTTGATGACCTGATTTACGCGAGCGGTAACACTTTCCTTTGTTCCACAGCGGTCCATCCCGAAGAGGGCTGGAGAATATCCGCGGCGAATTATACTCGAAATCCCGACATCTCCATCTACTACTATCGCGATACGCCGTTTTATCCCGGCTATGATATGAATTATATGCAGCGCGGGCATTATGCCGTGGTGGTTAACCCCCTCTCTTATAGTTCAGTCATTTCCAGTGATAAAGATTTAGCCTACGGCGTCTTCGACACCAAAACGAACATGTTTTTCTCCGTGAGTAAAAACGTTGATGCCAGGGAGCTTCATCGTCTTATTCGCCACGAAGACGCTTTTTTTAATCAGGATGGCCGGGTTTATACCGTCGCCCATTCGTCGATTCGGCCGATTGCGGTCATCATGTCCACCTCGCGCGCCAGCTATTATGCCAGCCTGTACGATCAGGTTACTTTGACCCTGCCGTTAGGAATTATTTGCAGCATATTGATTCTGATGGTCTGGTCGCGAAGCCGTCAGCAGTATCATTCGCCGCGCAATAAGCTGCAGCGAGCGTTAAGCCACCGCCAGCTTTGTCTGCATTACCAACCTATTATCGACATCAAGAATAACCGCTGCGTCGGCGCCGAGGCGCTGCTACGCTGGCCGGGATTTGACGGTCCGGTGATGAGCCCGGCGGAGTTTATTCCGTTGGCGGAAAACTCAGGCATGATTGCTCAGGTAACAGATTACGTGGTTGACGAGTTGTTCAACGATCTTGGTGAATACCTGGCCAGGCATCCGCAGCTCTATATCGCGATTAATCTTTCGGCATCCGACTTCCATTCCGCGCGGTTAATTGCGCAGATTACTGAGAAAGCGCGCAGCTATGCGGTTTGCGTGAAGCAAATCAAAATTGAAGTCACCGAAAGGGGATTTATCGATGTGCCGAAAACCACGCCGGTGATTCAGGCTTTCCGCGAGGCGGGCTACGAGATAGCTATTGATGATTTCGGCACCGGTTATTCCAACCTGCATAACCTCTATTCGCTCAACGTCGATATTCTGAAGATTGATAAATCCTTTATCGATACGCTGACCACTAACAGCACCAGCCATCTGATTGCTGAACATATCATCGATATGGCGCGTAGCCTGCGTCTAAAAACCATCGCCGAAGGGGTAGAAACGCTGGATCAGGTGGATTGGTTACTTAAGCGCGGCGTACAGTTTTGTCAGGGATGGCACTTTGCGAGGGCAATGCCGCCGCAGGAGTTTATGCAGTGGCTGGCCAAGTCCCCGATCTTACTGCGTACGCCGCACGACGGTCGTCAGGCGGAAATCTGATGACGGTAGTCGCTGGGAGTGCGATCGAACTCCCGGCGGAACACCCGCGAGAACGTCTGCTGCGAGACGTATCCCAAATCCATCGCAATATCAAAAATAGGACGCTGCGTGGTTCTCAGCGCTTCAGCAGCGAGCAGTAGCCGGCGCTGACGAATGTAATCACCCAGCGTTTGGTGGGTAACGGTACGGAACATCCGCTGCAGATACCATTTCGAGTATCCCGATTTTTTAGCGACTACATCAATGTTAAGTGGTTGATCGATATGTTCATCAATCCATTCAATAAGCGTTTGGATAATATCCTGATGGGACATAAAGCGGCCTCTCTCAATTCTCGATTCGTCGTTTTGTCTGTCGGCGAGTATAATTCCTCAAGTTAACTTGAGGTAAAGAGCTTTATGGAAAAGAAATCAGCCCGTATCAAAATGCTGCTTTCTCCTGGGGAAGTGGCTAAACGAACCGGCGTCGCCGTCTCGGCGCTGCACTTTTATGAAAGTAAAGGGCTTATCCGCAGCCAGCGTAATGCCGGCAATCAGCGGCGATATCGCCGTGATGTGCTGCGAGCGGTCGCCATTATCAAGATTGCGCAACGTATTGGCATTCCGTTGGCGACCATCGGCGAGGCATTTGGCGTCCTGCCGGAAGGACATAATCTGAGCGCCAAAGAGTGGAAACAGCTGTCGTCGCAATGGCGGGAGGAGCTGGACCGGCGTATTCACACCCTGACTGCGCTGCGTGATCAACTCGACGGCTGCATCGGCTGTGGTTGTTTATCGCGCCGCGATTGCCCATTACGCAACCCAGGAGATAAGTTGGGTGAAGAGGGGACCGGCGCACGCCTGCTGGAAGAGGATTAATTGTGATACCTGCAAAAAACTAAAGCGCCACAACAGGGCGCTTTAGTTGTTTTCCGGTCTTTGTCTTTCGCATTATCCCGCTGGCTCACGGGAGGGTTTCCCCCGACGTCGACTCCCCTCAGGTATTGCGCAATGTGTTGAAGGAGGTTCCGGATTGCGTCGACAATGTAATTGTGGCACAGCCTGCTGATTTTGCCTGTTGGTGTTGCCGAAATTTTTCCGTCATTGGCCGCCTGTTCCTATAGTTAATTTGAACGAACAACAGGAGAGCGCCATGTTGACGGTCCATCACCTCAACCAATCCCGCTCGCAGCGCGTGCTGTGGGCGTTGGAAGAACTGCAATTGTCCTATCAGGTCGTCTGCTACCAGCGTGAAAAAAACATGCAGGCGCCGCCGGAGCTGAAAAAAATTCACCCGTTGGGTAAATCGCCGGTGCTTGAGGATCAGGGCATAGTGCTGGCGGAGTCCGGCGCCATTCTGGAATATCTGCAGGAGACCTACGATAGCGCCCAGCAGCTGAAGCCGCTGGGGCGGGAAGATAAACTGCAATATCGCTTTTGGCTCCATTATGCCGAGGGATCGTTAATGCCCTTGTTGTTGATGAAGCTTATCTTCGCCAGCCTCGGCAAACCGCCGGTGCCGCTTGGCATGCGCACGCTGGGCGGGGCGTTGGGCAAAGGGGTGCAAAAGGCGTGGCTGGATAGACAGCTGGCGACCCATGCGGCATATATTGAACAGCATCTGGCTGGCCAGCCGTGGTTTGCCGGCGGCGCGCTGAGCATGGCGGATATTCAGATGAGCTTTCCGGTGATGGCGTTACTGGCGCGCGGCGGCATTCAAGACCTGCCGCACACCCGCCGCTGGCAGCAACAGGTTGAATCGCGACCGGGCTGGCTGAATGCTATTGAGCGCGGCGGGCCGTTTACCCTACCTGGCGGTTAATGCGCTGAAAGCGGATTAAAACATATAAAAATGTTAATGCTTTGCGCATTGACGATAACGTTTGCGCATCGTTTGTCTATTTCCTGAGCTTTGGCGGCGAAATTTGGCAAAATACGACAAACTTCAGTTGAAAAGGGCCGTCTAAAGACAGGATAATCGTTTGCCTTTTTACTTTGCTCGTTTTTTCCCCTGCCGATAGGGGGAGCAAAGACATTCCATACATCGCATTGTATGTGCGGAGTTAAACGTTTGCTTTTTCTCAGCCTCCCTCCTGGCGCCGGGAAACAGCACAAGGAGATGGCGTTTAACTGGCAGTGGATGGTCCATCACGCATGCAAGCGAACGATCAAAATTTTCAGGGGAAGTTTTCTATGTCTACGCCTTCAGCGCGTACCGGCGGTTCTTTAGACGCCTGGTTTAAAATTTCAGCTCGCGGCAGCTCCGTACGTCAGGAAATCGTTGCCGGATTAACCACCTTCCTGGCGATGGTGTACTCCGTCATCGTAGTGCCGGGAATGTTAGGCAAAGCCGGTTTTCCGCCGGCAGCGGTGTTCGTCTCGACCTGCCTGGTGGCGGGCGTCGGTTCATTAGTGATGGGTCTGTGGGCTAACCTGCCGCTGGCTATCGGCTGTGCGATTTCGCTGACTGCCTTTACCGCTTTCAGCCTGGTGCTGGGACAACACATCAGCATTCCGGTGGCATTAGGCGCCGTGTTCCTGATGGGGGTATTGTTCACCATTATCTCCGCCACCGGTATTCGTAGCTGGATCCTGCGCAATCTGCCGCAAGGCGTGGCGCACGGAACCGGCATCGGTATCGGCCTGTTCCTGCTGCTGATCGCCGCCAACGGCGTCGGCCTGGTAATTAAAAACCCGCTGGACGGCCTGCCGGTGGCGCTGGGCAATTTCGATAGCTTCCCGGTGATGATGTCGCTGATTGGCCTGGCGGTGATTATCGGCCTGGAAAAACTGAAAGTGCCGGGCGGTATTCTGCTGACCATTATCGGGGTCTCCATTATCGGGCTGATTTTCGATCCCAACGTCCACTTCTCCGGGATTTTCGCCATGCCGTCGCTGAGCGATGACAAAGGCAATTCGCTGATTGGCAGCCTCGATATCATCGGCGCGCTGAACCCGGTGGTGCTGCCAAGCGTGCTGGCGCTGGTTATGACCGCTGTATTCGACGCCACCGGCACCATTCGCGCGGTCGCCGGCCAGGCTAACCTGCTGGATAAAGACGGGCAGATCATCAACGGCGGCAAAGCGCTGACTACCGACTCCCTGAGCAGCGTGTTCTCCGGCGTGGTGGGCGCAGCCCCTGCGGCGGTGTATATCGAATCGGCGGCCGGTACGGCGGCGGGCGGTAAAACCGGCCTGACGGCAGTCACCGTTGGCGTGCTGTTCCTGCTTATCCTGTTCCTTTCCCCGCTCTCCTATCTGGTTCCGGCCTATGCGACCGCGCCAGCGCTGATGTACGTTGGCCTGCTGATGCTGAGCAACGTGGCGAAAATCGACTTCAATGACTTCGTGGATGCGATGGCGGGGCTGATTACCGCGGTGTTCATCGTGCTGACCTGCAACATCGTAACCGGCATCATGATCGGTTTTGCGTCGCTGGTGATTGGCCGCGTGGTATCCGGCGAGTGGCGTAAGCTCAATGCGGGCACCGTGATCATCGCGGCGGCGCTGGTCATCTTCTACGCTGGTGGGTGGGCGATTTAACTTTTCCTGCTAACGACGGGCGGCTTTGGCCGCCCGTTTAATTTTTCAGCCACATCCTGTTTCCTTTTGCGTTAATCTGAGTAGCGTATCATTTCGAGACATGACGCCTCGGATGTAAAAAAAGAAAACGCAGCAAACAGGGAACACATGGAAATATTCTTCACCATACTCATCATGACCCTCGTGGTCTCTCTCTCCGGGGTGGTTACACGCGTACTGCCCTTTCAGGTTCCATTACCGTTAATGCAAATCGCCATCGGCGCGCTGTTGGCCTGGCCGACCTTTGGTCTGCACGTCGAGTTCGACCCTGAACTCTTCCTCGTTTTGTTTATCCCGCCGCTGCTGTTTGCCGACGGCTGGAAAACGCCGACCCGCGAGTTTATCGAGCACGGGCGAGAAATCTTCGGCCTGGCGCTGGCGCTGGTGGTGGTCACCGTGGTCGGTATCGGCTTCCTGATTTACTGGATTGTGCCGGGGATCCCGCTGGTTCCGGCATTCGCCCTTGCGGCGGTGCTGTCGCCGACCGATGCCGTGGCGTTGTCCGGTATTGTCGGCGAAGGGCGGATACCGAAGAAAATCATGGGCATTCTGCAGGGCGAAGCGCTGATGAACGACGCTTCGGGCCTGGTGTCGTTAAAATTTGCCGTTGCCGTGGCAATGGGCACGATGGTGTTCACCATTGGTGGCGCCACCGTTGAGTTCCTGAAGGTGGCGATTGGCGGCATCCTGGCCGGTTTCGTGGTCAGTTGGCTGTATGGCCGCTCAATGCGTTTCCTCAGCCGCTGGGGCGGCGATGAACCGGCAACGCAAATTGTGCTGCTGTTCCTGCTGCCGTTCGCTTCCTACCTGATTGCCGAACATATCGGTTTCTCCGGGATCCTGGCGGCGGTGGCCGCAGGGATGACCATCACCCGTTCCGGGGTGATGCGTACCGCGCCGCTGGCTATGCGCCTGCGCGCCAACAGCACCTGGGCAATGCTGGAGTTCGTGTTTAACGGCATGGTGTTCCTGCTGTTGGGTCTGCAGCTACCGGATATCCTGTCGAGTTCGCTGGTGGCGGCAGAAGCCGATCCTAACGTTGAAACCTGGATGCTGTTCACCGATATCGTGCTGATTTACGCCGCGCTGATGCTGGTGCGTTTCGGTTGGCTGTGGACGATGCGTAAGCTTAGCCAGCGCTTCCTGAAGAAGAAGCCGATGGAGTTTGGCTCCTGGACCACCCGTGAGCTGCTGATCTCCTCCGTCGCCGGGGTGCGCGGGGCGATTACTCTCGCCGGTGTGCTGTCGATTCCGCTACTGCTGCCGGACGGCAACGTCTTCCCGGCGCGTTACGAGCTTATCTTCCTGGCCGCCGGGGTGATTCTTTTCTCCCTGTTCGTCGGGGTCATCGCGTTGCCGATTTTGCTGCGGCGTATTGAGTCTACCGACCACGTACAGCAGCGCAAAGAAGAGCGTCTGGCGCGTGCCGCGACGGCGGATGTGGCGATTGTCGCGATTCAGAAAATGGAAGAACGCCTGGCGGCGGATACCAAAGAGAATATCGACAACCAGCTGTTGACCGAGGTAAGTTCGCGCGTCATCGGTAACCTGCGACGCCGTGTGGATGGCCGTAACGATGTCGAAACCTCGATGCTGGAAGAGAGCCTTGAGCGCCGTTTCCGTCTGGCGGCGCTACGTTCGGAGCGCGGTGAGCTGTACCACCTGCGCGCGACGCGGCAAATCAGCAACGAGACGTTGCAGAAGCTGCTGCACGATCTCGACCTGTTAGAAGCGCTGTTAATCGAAGATCAGTAACCTTAAGTCCCGGTAAGCACGACGCTTATCGGGACTACTCGCGGTGCCGTTTTTTGTCGGGTGGCGGCTAACGCCTTACCCGACCTACGGTCCGTGCGGCCTGCCGTTAATTTATTCACCATGCTGGCTGATACTGCCGGTACCAATGGCCTCAAAATCCCCCGGTAGCGCTAACGCTTACCGGGGAGTTACTCCAGCCAAAATGACTTACTGCACTCCAGCCACGCCTGAGCGCTGCGCGACATATATACGCCTTCCCGCCAGATCATCCCTAATTCCCAACGTAATTCGCTCTCCAGTGGGATCCAGTAAAAATCCTCGGCATCCAGCCGCTGGCAAATCGGCTCCGGCAAAATCGCTACGCCAATGCCCGCCTGCACCATTGCCGCCAGAAAATCCCACTGGCCGCTGCGCACGGCGATACGCGGCTTCACGTCATGCTCGGCAAACAGGCGCATCAGCTGCTGGCTGAGGGCAAAATCTTCGTTGTAGATAACCAACGGATGCTGCGCCAGCTTCTGCGGCGAGATCGAGGTGATATCCTGCCACTGCGCCGTCTTTGGCACGAGGACGCAGAGCGGATGGCTGAAGAGCGACAGCGTGGTCAGACCGCTGGCCTCATCGACCGGTAGCGCGGTCATCGCCAGATCGAGCTCGCCGTTGCTAACCGCCTGCTGTACCGTCAGCCCGCCGAACTCGGAAATTTTCAGCTCCACGCCGGGATAACGCAGGCGAAACCGGCTGATGGGCTCAGCCATCAACATGCCGACCATCGGCGGGATCCCCAGCCGCAGCACGCCTTTATTCAGATGATTGATATCGCTGAGCTCGGCTTTTAACTGGCTGAATTCGCCGAGTATCGCCTGCCCGCGTTCGAAAACTACCCGGCCGGTATCGGTTAATAACAGCTTACGGCCATCACGGATAAGCAGAGTGCAGTTGAGCTCGTCTTCCAGATTTTTGAGCATCTTGCTGATGGTGGGCTGCGTGACGAAGAGCTTCTCCGCCGCGCGGGTAAAGCTTTGCTGGCGGACGACTTCGACAAAATATCGCAACGTACGTATATCCATGATTATTCCCTGAGACTATACCTGTGATGATTTTAATTCATTTCTGTCAGTAAGGGCGGCTCTCTATACTTCACGTCTGTCTTATTTTTAGGGAATTCCGCTCATGGCCTTCGCGCCAGCACGTGTTGCGCCTTTCGTGGCGCGACGTCTTCAGGTACCGGTTCAGGTACTGCTCTATGCCGGGCTGTTTGTCTGCGCTGAATATCTGGTTAATTGGCTTCATCTCCCGCTTCCGGCCAATCTTGTCGGTATGTTGATGCTGCTGATGCTTATCGTCTGCCGGGTGATACCGCTGAACTGGGTGCGCGCAGGCGCGCGCTGGCTGCTGGCGGAGATGCTGCTATTTTTCGTCCCGGCGGTGGTTGCCGTCGTTAACTATGCGCAACTGCTGATGGTGGACGGCTGGCGTATCTTCCTCGTCATCGCGCTAAGCACCACCCTGGTATTGGGCGCCACGGCGTGGGTAGTGGATAGGGTTTATCGCTACGAAGTGAGCAGGTTGAAAGATGAGTGATTTTACCCTGAGCGTGTTGTGTCTGGCGGTCACCCTCGTGCTCTATTTTGCCAATAAGCGTCTCTATCGCCGCTTCCACAAACTGCCGTTGATGCCGCTGGTGCTGACGCCGGTATTGTTGGTGCTGATCCTCGTCTTTGGTCATATTTCCTACCAGAGCTATATGGGCGAGTCGCACTGGCTATTGTGGCTATTGGGGCCAGCCACCATCGCTTTCGCCGTACCGGTCTATGACAACATGGCGATTATCAAGCGTCACTGGATGTCGTTGACTGCCGGGGTGGTGACGGCTTCGCTGGTGGCGGTAACCACTTCCGTCTGGCTGGCGCGTCTGTTTACTCTTTCAGATGAGATCCAGCGAAGCCTGGCGGTGCGCTCGGTGACCACGCCGTTTGCGCTGGCGGCAGCGAAACCGCTCGGCGGTCAACCCGACTTAGTGGCGCTGTTTGTGGTGGTTACCGGAGTCTTTGGCATGGCGATTGGCGACGTGCTGTTCTTACGCTTGTCGATAAGCGCCGGCATGGCGAAAGGAGCCGGCTTTGGCGCGGCGTCCCACGGCGCCGGGACCGCTCGTTCTTACGAGCTCGGGCAGCAGGAGGGCGTGGTCGCCAGCCTGGTAATGATGCTTTCCGGCGTAGTGATGGTACTGGCGGCGCCTTTGGTGCGCTGGGCGATATTTTGAACTTCAGCAGTTTTACCCCGAAGTACAGCGGGTAAGGCTGCTGATATTAGAATGAGTTAAGAAACTACGTATATATAAGATGTTTGGCGTAATTAATATTTAAAGTGTTTAGGCTTTATTCCGAATCCATCAGGATACATTATTTTCTTTCTGGTTGAGTGTATATCTAATTTGTTGATGTTTATGGTTTTATGTTTTGTGATGCCTGGTGATAAATTTCTGCTAATAAGTGATGTTAGCTCTTCTTATTGAAAAATATTTTCTGCAGGATATTATTTTGATGTGGGATATTATTATTGAATGGATTCAATGAGTGACCACGTGGTGAAGTATGACGGGTATAAATTGATCTTATCATTATTTGCATGACGCATTTGTAATGCGAATATTGAATTCCATTCTCTAATATACCTGCATGAAGCAATTGACGGATTGATTGTCATTTTACAATGGATATGGGAATTCATATGAAAATCAGTAAAAAATATTTATTCAGCGCGCTGGCGATTTCCGCCTCCTGTATGTTGTCTACTATTACGCAAGCGGCGCCGAATACCATTACCTTCACCGGTACCGTTTCAGATACAACCTGCACCGCAACCATTGACGGCGGCGTAACTGCGATTGCCATGGGGACCGCATCGGTTGCAGATTTAAAAGCCTATACCTACGGTGCGGCGAAAAACTTTTCCTTTAAGCTGGCTGATTGCCCAACCACTGAAGAGGGAGGGAGCACTATCGCTCGCGTAACATTTGGTGGTGAAGCAGACAGCGCTAATAGCGATTATTTTAAAAACCAGGCAGGCTCGGAAGCGGCATCAGGCGTTGCCGTTGCTATCTTCGACAATGCGGGAAATTTACTCAAAAATAACGTTGAGGGCGCCGATGTTGATATCTCCTCTGGTGAGGCGACCATCCCTTTTACGGTAAAAATGGCTAAATCAGGAAGCGCTGACCCAACTAAAGGCGCAGTACAAACCACTGTGACTTATAACGTGACTTACTATTAATATTATTCATGGAGCAAGGGGAATCTATCCTGATTCCCCTGGAATAAAATTAGATGAGATATTTTCTGTTATTTTTCGGGTTATTATCTATCACCAGCGCGCAAGCGAGCGTAGTGGTTGGCGCAACTCGCGTGATATTTGACGGTGCAAAAAATAATGCCGAAGTAGCTGTAGAGAATAAAGATAATAGCTCTGATATTGTTCAGTCGTGGGTCTCATTGGTGGATGCCACATCTCCGGCGAAAGACTCATTTATCATTACCCCTCCGCTTTTTCGCTTAAAAGCGGGAGAAAAAGGTTTCGTGCGAATAGTGCGTTCCGGTAAGCCTCTGGCCGCCGACCGTGAATCCATGTTTTGGCTTAACATTAAAGGTATTCCGGCAATGAATAATATGCCAGATACTAATATGGTTCAGTTTGCTATCAATTCAAAGATAAAACTTATCTACCGTCCCGCTGAGCTTAAAAACAGTTCGCCAGAAATGTATGCCGGGAAATTACAATGGCAGCGCTTGGGAAGCTTTATTAGTGTAAAGAACAACTCACCACTTTATATGAACTTCTCGCAGATTGGCATTAACGGTAGGAATATTTCTGGCGGATGGTTTGCCGCCCCGTTTACGACGTTAAAAATACCAGCTGAAAGTAATTTATCCTCGACAGGGAAACAATCGATCACATGGAGCGTGATTAATGATTATGGTATGTCAGGAAAGAAATACACTGCGATCGTACAATAGTTCGAAGTTAATATACTGCCGTATTATTTTAATCCTGTCCGCTGCCGCGTTGAGCGTTAGCGTACAGGCGAGTGAATATTTTAACCCCCATCTCCTTGAGATTACGGAAAGCCAATCAACTGCTGTCGATTTATCCTATTTTTCTCAGGAAGCGGTGCCGCCGGGCCGCTATAGCCTGGATGTTTATATAAATGATAAATTTGTTTCTTCTGAATCTATTGATTTTAAAAAACATTCCGGCGATGCCGCGATGGCGGTTCAACCTTGCATTCGGCTTGAGCTTCTTAAAACGTGGTTAATTAATACCGAGAGTTACCCGCAGCTTGCTGCCGCGGGAGCGGAATGCGCTCGCCTGTCTGCCATTCCGGGGCTGGAGTACACCGTCGAACTCGCCCAGCAGCGGATTAATTTTTCGATTCCACAGGTCGCGTTACTGAATCGGCCAAGAGACTATTTGCCGGAAAATCAGTGGCAGCAAGGCATCAATGCCGGTGTACTCAATTACAGCCTATCCGGCCAGCGTAGCATTCCGCGTCATGGCGGCGCCGCGACGGAGAGTCAGTTTGTCAGCCTGCAGCCAGGTATTAATTGGGGAGCGTGGCGTATACGCAACTACAGCACGCTTAACCATAGCGATGATGGCAGCCGGTGGGAATCGGTTTATAGCTATCTTGCGCGAGATATTCATCGGCTGAAAAGCCAGTTGGTGATGGGCAATACCTATACCGCCTCGGATATTTACGACAGTTTGAACTTCACTGGTCTACAGCTAAGTTCGGACAAAGAAATGCTACCAGATAGCCTGCATGGTTTTGCGCCGACGATTAAGGGAATTGCGCGGACAACGGCCGAAGTTTCTGTTTATCAAAACGGCTATAGTATTTATAAAACGACGGTTGCCCCCGGCGCCTTTGAGATAAAAGATCTGTACTCTACCGGTAGCGCTGGCGATTTGTACGTCAATATTAAAGAGTCAGATGGCAGTCAGCAAAGTTTCGTCGTTCCTTACGCATCATTGGCGATTTTGCAGCGCGAAGGGCAGTTGGATTACACGTTTAGCAGCGGTAAGACCCGCTCGGCCAATTCAGGCGGTAAAGAATATAATTTTGTCCAGTCAACTTTGGCTTACGGGCTTTCCAGCAACGCCACGCTCTATACCGGGTTTCAGCAAGCTGAAGATCGGTATACGAATATACTCGTAGGTACCGGATTCAATCTCGGTGTTGTTGGCGCTCTTTCGCTGGATGCTTCCGGCTCTTTGGCTGAGATGAAAAATAACGATAACTCGCTCTTTGCAACTAAAGAGAAAGGGCAATCCTATCGCCTGCGTTTTAATAAAAGTTTTATGCAATCGGGGACCAGTTTTTCCGTCGCGGGTTATCGCTATTCCACTTCCGGATATTATTCTTTTGCCGACTTTATTGATGAGACTACCGCTGATAGTGACCGCACTTCATTAACCGGTCGCAAAAAAGGTCGTTTTGATGCGTCAATTTCGCAAACGCTATCTGGCTACGGCTCACTGTCGCTTTCACTGGTCAATGAAACGTATTGGGATAACTCAAGAATGGCCTCATTAGGCATTGGTTATAGCGGTACTATCGGCAAAGTGTCTTACTTTGTTAATTACTCATACAACCGTAATGTCCAAAGTACAGACGATAGCGGGGAGAGCAATCCAGACAGCGACACTATCGTGTCACTCACGCTGAGTGTGCCGCTCGGCGAAACGATGTCAGCCAATTACAGTATGAGCGCAGGTCGTAAAAGCGATACCACGCACAGTGTCGGTCTTAACGGGATGATGCTTGCCGATCGTTCGCTGAACTGGAACGTTCAGCAAGGCTATGACGCCAGTGATAAAAGTATCTCCGGAAATATTGGCGTGGGTTATCAGGGATCAAGGGGCGAAGTGACCGCCGGATATGGTTACGATCGCTATAGTAACCGCTACAACTATACGCTGCGTGGCGGCATGGTTGCTCATTCAGGTGGCCTTACGTTTTCTCGTTTTCTGGGGGAAAGCTCGGCGCTGGTTGAAACGCCAGGCGTCAGCGATGTGACGGTGCGCGGTCAAACGAACGTCAGCACCGATTCGGCGGGTTACGCTATTGTGCCTTATATCCGCCCTTATCATAGCAACAACTTGTCATTAGATGAGCAGCAGGTCACTGGCGCCGAAGTGGATAATGTGGTGAGAACCGTGGTGCCGACGCGCAACGCCATCGTGAAAGTAAAATACGATACCTATATTGGCTATAAGGCAATGATTACCTTAAAAACGAAGTCTGGAATAGTTCCATTTGGCGCCATCGTGTCTCTGGATAATAATAATGGACGAGCCAATGATATCCGCAGCAATATTGTTGGTGACGGCGGGCAGGTATATGTAACGGGCCTCCAGAAAAAAGGTGCGCTGCTTGTAAAATGGGGCAGCGGTAGCAATGAGCAGTGTCGGGCAGTTTATGACTTTAGCGGCCAGGTTTCGGACCAGGATATTATTTTCTATCAGGCTATTTGTTATTAACTTATCACGCTGAGAGTAATCAATGAGTAAAGTTAAAAAAATAACTTCGGTATTAACTTGCGCCCTTGTTTTATTGCCCGGCAGCTTTTTTATCGCGCCTTGCGCGCTGGCATATGATGAGTCGAGTACGCTTAATATTAACGTCACGGGAAGTATCGAGGAGCCCTCCTGCGAGGTGGCGGTTAAACCGTCAACTACCATCGACTTAGGCACGGTGTCCTATCAAACTCTGACGGGGAAAGCCGGTTCCCATGGGCAAAGTACGCCGGTTAAATTAGAGTTTACTAACTGTGCTGCGGGTTTAACGTCGGTTACGCTATCATTCAGTGGTTCATCTTATGATGATACTTATCCTTCAATCTACAAAAGTAATCAAACAGGCAGTAACGGCGCCAGCGGCGTCGGAATGCAATTGCTTAGCCAAACCGACCAACAAACCTTAGGCCCCAACGAACGCTATCTCTATACCTTTGATAACACTGATACGCATACTTTTAATATGCTTGCTCGAATGTATTCACCCTATGGAAAAATAAGCGCTGGCGTAGTGGGTTTTACGGCCACGTTTGATGTGGCCTATAAATGATATTTATACAGGGAAGAGTATGAAAAAATACATTTTACTGTTACTGGTTATTATCTTTCCTGTTTATGGTTGGGCCTGTGATGGGATTAACTATGGCAGCGTCTCTATGACCAATTTGCCGGAGAAAATCCTCGTCAATGCCGGTAGCTATTCGGCTGGTACTATTTTATATGACTCCGGCAAAATTACGCGCGCGCAGACAACGTTATTAAATTGTGAAGGTGAAACCTACGCGCTTTTTAAGTGGGCATCAGACAATGCGGGTACGCTAATTGGCGATAATATCTATACCACCTCGGTTTCAGGCGTTGGTATTCGTGTGAAAGTCTGGCTAAATATCACTGGTGAGTACGGTGGCGATACCAACGATTTTAGCAGTGATTATCAAACGCATTATATTGGCGATGCGAACTATTATCTGGGCAAGCCTACGGGATTTGGTGATAGCTTCGCGACAACCAGTTACTCGCCCGCGTATCAACTACAGTTGGTCGCCACCGGCGGGCCGATCGCCAGCAATAGTACTTTAACGTTTGGCGATCCGATTTCCAGAGTATCGGTTCAGGATAATGTCGGCACCACCAGTATTTCTCCCTTGCATATCAGCGGCACCACCACGATTCAACTGACCCCGATGGGCTGTGTAACCAATAGCTCGGGGCTCAACTTCGCGATGGGGACGGTCAGCGCCTCGGCGTTTAATACCGCGACGAAAGTGGGCTCCGTCCGGCAATCTGTCACGCTCGCCTGCGAACCCGGGACTAACGTATCGATGCGGGTGACGGCGGCACAAGCGGGCGGTGATAATCCTGATAACACGGTGATGGCGCTGACGGCAGATAGCAATGTCGCCACCGGCGTTGGCGTGCAGCTTAATCTGAATGGCGAGGCGCTACCGTTGAATACGGATATCAGCTTGTATTCTTCAAGCCGCACCACGGTGACCAATAGCGGCGCGGATGCTGGCTATACTATTTTTACTAATCCTGATAGCCCCGGCGGCGCCTATGCTTTAGACACGTTGCTATTCTCAACCAATTACTACAAAACAGGGGCGACGGTGACGGCGGGCTCGGCAAATGCGGCCGGGGTGATAACTTTTACCTATAACTAAACCTCAGCCTCCTCCCCAGCGCGAGGAAGAGGCTGATACGCTTAGTGCGCCTGACCGCGTTCGATACCGATACCGGTTTGCGAACGGATGAACTGAGCGCGGAACTGCTCGCGCTCGCGCATCCCTTCGGCGGAGTTATCGGTAATCGAGAACAGCCAGATGCCGATGAACGCGATGGCGATGGAGAACAGCGCCGGGTATTCATACGGGAAGACGGCTTTCTCGTGTCCGAGGATCTGCACCCATATGGTCGGGCCGAGGATCATTAGAATCACCGCGGTCAGCAGGCCGAGCCAGCCGCCAATCATCGCGCCGCGGGTGGTCAGTTTCGACCAGTACATCGACAGCAGGATAATCGGGAAGTTACAGCTGGCGGCGATAGAGAACGCCAGGCCGACCATGAAGGCGATATTCTGGTTTTCGAACAAAATCCCCAGCAGAATCGCCACCACGCCAAGGATCAGCACGGTGATTTTCGATACTTTCAGCTCCTGACGTTCGGTCGCGCCTTTACGGAACACGTTAGCGTAAAGATCGTGAGAGACCGCCGATGCCCCCGCCAGCGTCAGCCCGGCGACAACCGCCAGAATTGTGGCGAACGCCACCGCCGAGATAAAGCCGAGGAACAGGTTACCGCCGACGGCATCCGCCAGATGTACTGCCGCCATGTTGTTGCCGCCGATAAGCTGTCCGGCCGCGTCTTTAAACGCCGGATTCGCCCCCACCAGCATGATCGCGCCAAAGCCGATGATAAAGGTCAGAATATAGAAGTAACCCATGAAACCGGTGGCGTAGAACACGCTCTTACGCGCTTCTTTGGCGTCGCTGACGGTGAAGAAACGCATCAGAATATGCGGCAGGCCCGCGGTACCGAACATCAAGCCGAGACCGAGCGACAGCGCCGATATCGGGTCTTTCACCAGCCCGCCGGGGCTCATGATCGCCGCCCCTTTCGGGTGGACCGCCATCGCTTCAGTGAACAGATTATTGAAACTGAACCCGACGTGCTTCATCACCATAAAGGCCATAAAGCTGGCGCCGAACAGCAGCAGGACCGCTTTGATAATCTGCACCCAAGTGGTGGCAAGCATGCCGCCGAACAGCACGTACAACACCATCAGCACGCCGACCAGCACCACCGCCACGTGGTAGTTGAGGCCGAACAGCAGCTGGATGAGCTTACCGGCGCCAACCATCTGCGCGATCAGATACAGCGCCACCACCACCAGCGAACCGCAGGCGGAGAGGGTGCGAATCGGCCCCTGCTTCAGGCGATAAGACGCTACGTCGGCAAAGGTATAGCGGCCGAGGTTACGCAGGCGTTCGGCGATCAGGAACAGGATAATCGGCCAGCCGACGAGGAAGCCGAGCGAGTAGATCAGACCGTCGTAGCCGGAAGTGTAAACCAACGCGGAAATGCCGAGGAACGAGGCCGCGGACATAAAGTCGCCGGCAATCGCCAGACCGTTCTGGAAACCGGTGATATTGCCGCCTGCGGTGTAGTAATCGCTACGCGAACGTACGCGTTTTGACGCCCAGTAAGTGATATACAGCGTCAAGGCGACGAAAATCACGAACATGATAATCGCCTGCCAGTTGGTCGGCTGACGCTGCACCGCGCCGGTAATGGCATCGGCGGCGTTGGCGGCGAAAGGGAGCGTGGCGGCAAGCGCCGTCAGGACTTTTTTCATGATGCTTGCACCTCGCTAATCACGCTTTTGGTCAACTTGTCGTATTCGCCGTTTGCCCGCCAGACGTAAATCCCGGTCAGAACGAAGGAGATGATAATGACGCCGATGCCAATAGGGATGCCGCGGGTGACGCTGGTGCCTTCATGCAGCGGCGTTCCCAGCCAGCCTGGCGCGAAGGCGATAAGCAAAATAAAACCTACGTAAATGACCAGCATAATGACTGACAGAATGGCGGCAAACCGTTGCCGTGATGCTACTAACTCCCTGAAATGCGCACTATTTTCTATCCGCTGACAAATTTGTTCATTCATCTTAGCGTCTCCAGAGGTAACCCTTATGTCATCCATCGGCTATCCGTCGGCAACAGTGACCCGCCCGACGCTATTGCGTCGAGTCGTCGCTGATTTACCGCTTTCCTGCTGAATAGAATCCTTGGGGGGAGTTTATGTTTTTAACCTCTCCCTCCTAAGAGGGAGAGGGGGTAGGGAATAGGTTAAGGTTATGACGGCATCGCAATGGCCTGCTTCTCTTCGAGCAGTTTGTCCACTACGCCCGGATCGGCCAGCGTCGAGGTATCCCCGAGATTACTGGTATCGCCAGCGGCAATCTTACGCAGAATACGGCGCATGATTTTGCCGGAGCGGGTTTTCGGCAACGAGTCGGTCCAGTGCAGTACATCCGGCGTCGCCAGTGGGCCAATCTCTTTGCGCACCCAGTTACGTACTTCGGCATACAGTTCCGGCGTCGGCTCTTCACCGTGATTCAGCGTCACGTAAGCGTAGATGGCCTGGCCTTTGATGTTATGCGGAATGCCGACCACCGCCGCTTCGGCGATTTTCGGATGCGAAACCAGCGCGGATTCAATTTCCGCGGTGCCCAGACGGTGGCCGGAGACGTTCAGTACGTCATCGACGCGACCGGTTATCCAGTAATAACCATCTTCGTCGCGACGGGCGCCGTCGCCGCTAAAGTACATATTTTTAAAGGTTGAGAAGTAGGTCTGCTCGAAGCGTTCATGATCGCCAAACAGGGTACGCGCCTGGCCAGGCCAGGAGTCGGCGATAGCCAGGTTGCCCTCGGTCGCGCCTTCCAGCGGCGTCCCTTCGTTGTCCACCAGCACCGGCTGGACGCCGAAGAATGGACGCGTGGCGGAACCGGCTTTCAGCTCGATGGCGCCCGGCAGCGGGGTAATCATGAAGCCGCCGGTTTCGGTCTGCCACCAGGTGTCCATCACCGGGCACTTCTCGTTGCCGATCTTCTTCCAGTACCACTCCCAGGCTTCCGGGTTAATCGGCTCGCCGACCGAGCCGAGAATGCGCAGTGAGGAACGATCGGTACCTTCAATAGCTTTGTCGCCTTCCGCCATCAGCGCGCGGATCGCCGTCGGCGCGGTGTACAGAATATTGACCTGATGTTTGTCCACCACCTGGCACATGCGCGCCGGGGTCGGCCAGTTTGGCACGCCTTCAAACATCAGCGTGGTGGCGCCGCAGGCCAACGGGCCGTACAGCAGGTAGCTGTGACCGGTGACCCAGCCCACATCGGCGGTGCACCAGTAGATATCGCCCGGATGATAATCAAAGACGTATTTGAAGGTGGTCGCCGCATACACCAGATAGCCGCCGGTGGTGTGCAGTACGCCTTTCGGCTTGCCCGTTGAACCGGAGGTATAGAGGATAAAGAGCGGGTCTTCGGCGTTCATTTCCACCGCTTCATGCTGGTCATCCGCTTTTTCAATCAGATCGCTCCACCACAGATCGCGACCTTCCTGCCAGTCGATTTTGCCGCCGGTACGTTTGAGTACCACCACGTGCTCGATGCTGGTGACGTGCGGATTTTTCAGCGCATCGTCGACGTTTTTCTTCAGCGGGATGGCGCGACCGGCGCGTAATCCTTCGTCAGAGGTGATCACCAGGCGAGCGCTGGAGTCGATAATACGACCGGCAACCGCTTCCGGCGAAAAGCCGCCGAAGATAACCGAATGGATGGCGCCGATGCGCGCGCAGGCCAGCATGGCGACGGCGGCTTCCGGCACCATCGGCATATAGATAGCAACGACATCGCCTTTTTTAATGCCCAGATCGAGCAATACGTTGGCAAAACGGCAAACATCGCGATGGAGCTGACGATAAGTGATGTTTTTACTCTGGCTGGCGTCATCGCCTTCCCAGATGATCGCGGTTTGGTCGCCGCGCTCGTGCAGATGGCGGTCGAGACAGTTGGCCGCGAGGTTCAGGGTGCCATCTTCATACCATTTGATGGAGATGTTTCCCGGGGCGAAAGAGGTATTTTTTACCTGCGTATAGGGCTTAATCCAGTCGAGGATTTTGCCTTGCTCACCCCAGAAGGCATCTGGGTTGCTGATGGATTGTTGGTAGTTCACCTGGTACTGTTGCGGATTCATCAGGCAATGTTCCGCAATCTCTGCGGGAATAGGGTGTTTATGTATTTGGCTCATGGCTTTTTTTCTCCTTTAACTTGTTAAATATATGTCAAATAACCGTTAAGAATAGGGGCTTTATGAGCTTTGTTTACTATTTGGGGGGCAGATCACGCATTGATTAAACTGAATGAAATTCAATCAAATGAAACTTTGAAGTGAAATAATTCATTTACTGTATTTATAGAAACTGAATGTGTTAAATATTTTTTATAACAAATACTTATGCAATGTAATGCGCTGAAATGGGCGGATTTATGCAGAAAACCAGAGGAAAGCGCTGTTCTTAAAGGCTTGCGCAGCATGCCGTGCAAATGATACTGATATTGCGCGTTAAATAACCCCATAAAGCAACGCAACACAATTCATACCCCTTTCAGTGGGTGCCATTACCTCCCGGAATGGTGCCTTTCATTGAGGAAGTCAGTAGTGATGAAAAAAACAAAAGTCAGCCTGGCCTGGCAGATTTTGCTAGCCCTGGTGCTTGGCATACTTCTGGGCAGCTACCTGCATTACCACGCCGAAAGCCGTGATTGGTTAATCTCAAACCTCCTGACCCCGGCGGGCGATATCTTTATCCACCTGATTAAAATGATTGTCGTCCCGATTGTCATCTCGACGCTGGTGGTGGGCATTGCGGGTGTAGGCGACGCCAAGCAACTGGGCCGCATCGGCGCCAAGACCATTATCTATTTTGAAGTGATCACCACGGTGGCGATTGTGCTGGGGATCACCCTGGCGAACGTCTTCCAACCGGGCAGCGGCATTGATATGTCGCAGTTGGCGGCGGTCGATATCTCGAAATATCAGAACACCACCGCAGAGGTGCAGAGCCACGCTCACGGCCTGATGGGGACTATCCTGTCGCTGGTGCCGACTAATATCGTCGCCTCGATGGCGAAAGGCGATATGCTGCCGATTATCTTCTTCTCGGTGCTGTTCGGTCTGGGGCTTTCTTCCCTGCCGTCTACTCACCGCGAACCGCTGGTGACCGTGTTCCGCTCCATCTCCGAAACCATGTTTAAAGTGACGCACATGGTGATGCGCTATGCGCCGGTCGGGGTCTTTGCCCTGATCTCGGTGACCGTCGCCACCTTCGGCTTCGCTTCGCTGTGGCCGCTGGCTAAGCTGGTTATCCTGGTTTACTTCGCGATTCTGTTCTTCGCGCTGGTGGTGCTGGGTATCGTGGCGCGGGTATGTGGGCTGAGCATCTGGATCCTGATTCGCATCCTCAAAGATGAGCTGATTCTGGCTTATTCCACGGCGAGCTCCGAGAGCGTGCTGCCGCGTATCATTGAGAAAATGGAAGCCTACGGCGCGCCGGCCTCAATCACCAGCTTCGTGGTGCCGACCGGCTACTCCTTTAACCTCGATGGTTCGACGCTATATCAGAGCATCGCGGCGATCTTCATCGCCCAGCTGTACGGTATCGACCTCTCCCTGTGGCAGGAAATCACTCTCGTGCTGACGTTGATGGTGACTTCAAAAGGCATCGCGGGCGTACCGGGCGTCTCCTTCGTGGTGCTGCTGGCGACCCTGGGTAGCGTGGGGATCCCGCTGGAAGGGCTGGCGTTTATTGCCGGCGTCGACCGTATCCTCGATATGGCGCGTACCGCGCTGAACGTGGTCGGCAACGCGCTGGCGGTGCTGGTTATCGCTAAGTGGGAACATAAGTTTGATCGCAAGAAAGCGCTGGCGTATGAACGCGAAGTGCTGGGCAAGTTTGATAAAACCGCCCAATAAGACGTCAGAGCCCGGCCATTCGCGCCGGGCTTTTTTTAGCCTTTGGTTATCCTGTCGAACTCTTCACATCCGGTATCAAACCCCTCCTGACAGCTGACGTTAAGCCAATGCAGCGCTTTTTGCGGGTTTGGTTCGATAAAACCTTTCTCTCCCTGCTGGAACATCATCCCAGCCCAGTATTCGGCATAGCCGGTGCGCGAAAGCGCCGAGCTGCCTTTGAAGTACTGCGCGGCCTTGAGGTCATCTTCCGGCGGCAGCACGCCGCTGGCGTAGATAAGCCCCAGCAGCATCTGCGCATCGACGGCAGAGTCGCTCTCTTCATCTTTGGCCGCATCCTGCAGCAGCCTGATGGCGTGCGCATAATCGGTGGGGCCAGCCTGCTGATTGACCAGCACGCGGGCGAGGATAATCTCGCCGGCCTTGCTGCCGGCCTGCACGGATTTTTCCGCTAACTGTCGGGCCTGCTGATAGTCGGCCTGCTGCGGGTTACGGATTTTAAGCTGAGCCAGCAGCGCCAGCGCGTCGCCATCGCCCTGCGCCGCCGCTTTCTGCGCCCAGTATTCAGCTTGTTGATAGTTGCCGGAGCTAACCCAGGTATCCGCCAGATAAAACTGCGCGCGCGGGTCGCCAGCTTCGGCCTGCTGTTGGTATTGGCTGCCCGGATCTGCAGCGTCTGCGGTGAAGCTTGTCAGCGCCAGCAGTAAATAGAGGTATTTCATTTTTTTATTATCAGTAAGGAAGACCCCCGCAGTATAAAGGGAGGCGGAAAAGAAGAAAATGGCGGGAATTAGCGGGGTGAATACCCGGATAGCGGCGCATAGCGCCTTATCCGGGCTACGGTTCGGTAGTCGGTTGGTCGCCCCGGTAAGCGTAAGCGCCACCGGGGGAGGGTTCCCGGATAGCGGCGCACAGCGCCTTATCCGGGCTACGGTTCGGTAGTCGGTTGGTAGCCCCGGTAAGCGTAAGCGCCACCGGGGAGGGTTCCCGGATAGCGGCGCGTAGCGCCTTATCCGGGCTACGGTTCGGTAGTCGGTTGGTAGCCCCGGTAAGCGTAAGCGCCACCGGGGGAGGATTCCCGGATAGCGGCGCGTAGCGCCTTATCCGGGCTACGGTTTGGTATTCGGTTGGTAGCCCCGGTAAGCGTAAGCGCCACCGGGGGAGGATTCCCGGATAGCGGCACATGGCGCCTTATCCGGGTTACGGTTCGGTAGTCGGTTGGTAGCCCCGGTAAGCGTAAGCGCCACCGGGGGAGGGTTCCCGGATAGCGGCGCATAGCGCCTTATCCGGGCTACGGTTCGGTAGTCGGTTGGTAGCCCCGGTAAGCGTAAGCGCCACCGGGGGAGGGTTCCCGGATATCGGGTATGGCCGCCGAACCTTAACCCATCGCGCTTTCGCGCAGCCGGGCTTTCAGCTTGTTGTACTCGTCGATCACGTACTGCTCCGCCGCGCGCTGATCGGCAATCCGCTCAACGTTAACCGCGCAGTACTTGTACTCCGGCGTTTTGGTTATCGGGCTCAGGTTCTCCGACACCAGCTCGTTACAGGCGCCGATCCACCACTGGTAGGTCATGTACACCGCGCCTTTATTCGGCCGATCGCTGACCTGCGCGCGGGTGATGATGCGCCCCTTACGCGAATTGACCCACACCAGCGCTTCATCCTCGATGCCTAACCGTTCGGCGTCGGCGGTGTTGATTTGCGCATAGCCCGGTTCATCCGCCAGCGCCGCCAGCGCCGCACAGTTGCCGGTCATCGAACGGCAGGAGTAGTGACCGACTTCGCGTACCGTTGAGAGCACCATCGGGTACTCGTCGGTGAGCTTATCGATCGGCGCGACCCAGTCGCAGGTGAAGAACTGCGCCAGCCCGTTCGGGGTATCGAACTTCTCTTTAAACAGATACGACGTCCCCTGGTCGGCGTCGGACTCATCGCGGCATGGCCACATGACATAGCCGAGCTCGCCCATTTTTTCATAGGTAGCGCCGTAGAAGTCCGGGCACAGATGCCGCAACTCATCCCAGATCTCCTGGGTGTTGTTGTAGTGCATCGGATAGCCCATCCGGGTGGCGATTTCGCTGATGATCTGCCAGTCGGTTTTCAGGTCCCACTTCGGCTCCACCGCTTTAAAGAAGCGCTGGAAGCCGCGGTCCGCTGCGGTATACACGCCTTCGTGCTCGCCCCACGAGGTGGACGGCAGGATGACGTCGGCCGCGGCGGCGGTTTTGGTCATGAAAATATCCTGGACGATAACCAGTTCCAGCTGTTCAAACGCCTTGCGCACCGCGGAAAGCTCGGCATCGGTCTGCAGCGGATCCTCGCCCATAATATAGGCGGCGCGGACTTCGCCGTGTTCGGCGCGGTGCGGCAGCTCGCTGATGCGATAACCGGTATGTTCCGGCAGGCTGTCGACGCCCCAGGCTTTAGCGAACTTCTCGCGGTTTTCCGGGAACTT
>NZ_JAQIRL010000012.1:0-39474 GCF_032601985.1 Klebsiella sp. 141203
AGAGTAGGGAACTGCCAGGCATCAAATAAAACGAAAGGCTCAGTCGGAAGACTGGGCCTTTTGTTTTTGTGTTTTGCGGCCGGACGCGCCGCCATTCCCCCGGTGGCGCTGCGCTTACCGGGGCTACCGATCCTTCCCCGGTCTGCGCCGCCATTCATTAACGCCCATGATGACTAGAATCCGGCCCTGAACCGATATTATTCAGGCAAGCCTTCCCTCGCTATATACGGTAAACTAATGCAGATTTTGCATCAGGAAGCCACTATGAACCTCTCCCTCAAACCCTGGAATACCTTTGGCATTAGCCATTCTGCCAAAGCAATTGTACTTGCTGAAAATGAACAACAGTTGCTGGCTGCCTGGCAAGCCGCCGCTGCAGAACACCAACCTTGTCTGATCCTTGGAGAAGGAAGCAACGTTCTGTTCCTGAAAGACTATTCCGGCACGGTGATCATCAACCGCATCATGGGGATCGAGGTAAGCGAAACGTCTGAAGCCTGGCGTTTGCACGTTGGCGCCGGTGAAAACTGGCATCAACTGGTGCAATTTGCGCTGGAAAATGGAATGCCTGGGCTGGAAAACCTGGCCTTAATTCCTGGCTGCGCAGGGTCGTCGCCAATTCAAAATATTGGTGCCTATGGCGTCGAGCTACAGCGAGTATGTGAATACGTAGACTGTATCGAACTTGAGACGGGTCGCAAGCAGCGCCTCTCTGCCGCAGAGTGTCGTTTTGGCTATCGCGACAGTATTTTCAAACATGAATATCAGGATCGTTACGCGATAGTGGCTGTTGGGCTATGGCTGAAAAAAGCGTGGCAGCCTGTCCTGACCTACGGTGATTTAACCCGTCTCGATCCGCAAACTGTTACCCCGCGCCAGGTATTCGATGCCGTTTGCCATATGCGTATGACCAAGTTACCGGATCCGAAAGTAAATGGTAATGCCGGAAGCTTCTTTAAAAACCCGGTCGTCAGTACTCAGGTCGCCCAGGCGTTGCTGGCAGCATTCCCTAATGCGCCACATTATCCACAGGCTGACGGCAGCATTAAGCTGGCGGCCGGTTGGCTTATCGACCAGTGTCAGCTAAAAGGTAAAACGATCGGTGGGGCTACCGTTCACCGCCAGCAGGCGCTGGTACTGATCAACGAAAACCAGGCGACCAGCGATGATGTCGTTGGGTTGGCACACTATGTCCGCCAGCAGGTGGGCGAGAAATTTAACGTTTGGCTCCAGCCTGAAGTGCGCTTCATCGGAGAGCAGGGTGAAGTGAATGCGGAAGAGGTGATTGCATGAAAGACAATACCGTACCCCTGACGCTTATCTCTATTCTGGCGGATGGCGAGTTTCACTCTGGTGAACAACTCGGCGAACGCCTGGGAATGAGCCGCGCGGCAATTAACAAACATATGCAGACGCTCCGCGACTGGGGTGTTGATGTATTTACCGTGCCAGGGAAGGGCTATAGCCTCCCTGAACCGATCGAATTACTGGATGAGCAAAAGATTGCCGGGCAGATTAAACAAGGTCGTATTACCGTGCTGCCGGTGATTGATTCCACCAACCAGTATTTGCTGGATCGTCTGGACGAACTGGAGTCAGGTGATGCCTGTGTCGCTGAATATCAGCAGGCTGGTCGTGGTCGCCGCGGTCGTAAGTGGTTCTCACCGTTTGGGGCCAATCTTTATCTCTCCATGTACTGGCGTCTGGAACAAGGCCCTGCCGCTGCGATTGGTTTGAGCCTGGTCATCGGTATTGTGATTGCAGAAGTACTGCAGAGCCTGGGGGCGGATAACGTTCGGGTCAAATGGCCGAATGATATTTATCTGCAGGACCGCAAGTTGTCCGGTATCCTGGTAGAACTGACAGGTAAAACCGGTGATGCCGCGCAGATCGTCAGCGGTGCTGGTATCAACCTCGTGATGCGCCGGGTTGAGTCTGATGTTGTCAATCAGGGGTGGATCAGCCTTCAGGAGGCGGGAGTCTTCATTGACCGTAACACCCTGACGGCGCGTCTGGTGAAAGCATTACGTACCGGTTTGCAGCTATTCGAACAGGAAGGTTTAACACCTTATCTGCCACGCTGGGAAAAACTGGACAACTTTATCAATCGGCCAGTGAAGCTAATTATTGGCGATAAGGAAATATTTGGTATTTCTCGCGGAATTGATGCGCAAGGGGCATTATTACTCGAGCAGGACGGGGTAATTAAACCTTGGGTCGGAGGCGAGATATCGCTGCGTAGCGCTGAATAAACAGAAGGGAGCTTGCGCTCCCTTTTTTATTTCCGTAGGCGAACTTGATCGACCGAATGATTTGCACTTTTGGTCATTATCAAGCTGGCCCGCTCTCTGGTTGGTAATATATTTTCTTTTAAGTTCAGTAGGTTGATCTCATTCCATAATGAAGTGGCAATATTGACCGCTTCGTCTTTTGAGAGTTTGGCGTAATTATGGAAATAAGAATCCGGATCGGTAAAAGCACCTTCACGGAATTTCAGGAAGCGATTGATATACCAGTTCTTTAATAAGTCTTCCGGCGCATCGACATAAATAGAGAAGTCGACAAAGTCAGAGACAAATACATGATGCGGATCGTGCGGATAATCCATCCCGCTTTGCAGAACGTTCAAACCTTCCAGAATAAGAATATCCGGTTGAGCAACGGTTTTATCACCATCAGGAATAACATCATAAATGAGATGGGAATATACCGGCGCGGTGGCATTTGGTACGCCAGATTTCAGGTCAGAAACAAACTTCACCAACCGATGCATATCATAGGACTGCGGGAAGCCCTTTTTCTTCATCAAGCCGCGTTCTTTTAACACCGAGTTAGGATGTAAGAAGCCATCGGTAGTTATCAGTTCAACATGACGATGTTCCGGCCAGCGGCTAAGCAGCGCCTGTAAAACACGCGCTGTTGTACTTTTACCCACCGCTACGCTACCTGCAATACTGATGATGTAAGGGATACGCTGGCCGTTGGTACCAAGGAATTGCTCAAGCACCGCCTGGCGACGGAGGTTGGAACTGATATAGAAATTGAGCAAACGTGACAGCGGCAAATAGATCTCGGCGACTTCTTCCAGCGAAAGATCTTCGTTGATGCCTTTTAACCGCGCGATTTCTTCCTCTGTCAGCGTCATCGGAACGGAATCACGAAGTGCAGCCCATTGGTTGCGGTTAAATTGTAGATAGGGTGTCATTAACGTCTGCTCTTTTTTGCTCATAAGCATGTTCTTACTATCACCGAAAAAGAGGTAGCGGTGATGCTTCACACTAGTTAATCAGGACAATGGGCAGGAGGGTAACACCAGAATGCCGGGAATAATAAGAAAAAAACTCATCGAAGGGCGCTTTCTCATAGCAGCATCACAAGTGATGAATAAGTAGAAAGAGGGGAGAAAGCGAGTCTGCTATCTTTGCAGGTTAGCGATCGCGCCTGCCACCAGGATTCCCAGGTGAAAAAACCGTCACTCTTGTATCTGACAGGCGCAGCGAAACAAATTCTGCATTAAGGAATGCGCTTTTTTTGCACTCCATTGTTTGAAATTACACCGTTTTTTCGCGTAAGAGCACAAAATGTGAGCAAGAGAACGTTTTATGCAAATTTTTAGTTGCATGAACTCGCAGGTCTCCCTAGAATGCGCGCTACTTGATGCCGACTTAGCTCAGTAGGTAGAGCAACTGACTTGTAATCAGTAGGTCACCAGTTCGATTCCGGTAGTCGGCACCATAACAATTTGGGTGGGGTTCCCGAGCGGCCAAAGGGAGCAGACTGTAAATCTGCCGTCATCGACTTCGAAGGTTCGAATCCTTCCCCCACCACCACTTTCGGGCGACGCTTTGCGTAGCCGGAGTTGGTTGGGTAAACTAATCAGCTCAACATTAAAGAGAGCAATCTCTTTTTTGTTACAGAAAGAACTGGGTAGCCGAGTTTCAGGATGCGGGCATCGTATAATGGCTATTACCTCAGCCTTCCAAGCTGATGATGCGGGTTCGATTCCCGCTGCCCGCTCCAGACGTGCTGATATGGCTCAGTTGGTAGAGCGCACCCTTGGTAAGGGTGAGGTCCCCAGTTCGACTCTGGGTATCAGCACCACTTCTTTATCTCTCCTTCCCTGTTTCTCTCTGTTTATTGCATTCAACAAGTCGGGCATGTTGCCTGGTTGATGTGGTGATATCACCGATTTATCCGTGTCTTAGAGGGACAATCGATGTCTAAAGAAAAGTTTGAACGTACAAAACCGCACGTTAACGTCGGTACTATCGGCCACGTTGACCATGGTAAAACAACGCTGACCGCTGCAATCACTACCGTACTGGCTAAAACCTACGGCGGTGCTGCTCGCGCATTCGACCAGATCGATAACGCGCCGGAAGAAAAAGCTCGTGGTATCACCATCAACACTTCCCACGTTGAATATGACACCCCGACTCGCCACTACGCGCACGTAGACTGCCCGGGCCACGCCGACTATGTTAAAAACATGATCACCGGTGCTGCTCAGATGGATGGCGCGATCCTGGTTGTTGCTGCGACTGACGGCCCGATGCCGCAGACTCGTGAGCACATCCTGCTGGGTCGTCAGGTAGGCGTTCCGTACATCATCGTGTTCCTGAACAAATGCGACATGGTTGATGACGAAGAGCTGCTGGAACTGGTTGAGATGGAAGTTCGTGAACTGCTGTCTCAGTACGATTTCCCGGGCGACGACACTCCGATCGTTCGTGGTTCTGCTCTGAAAGCGCTGGAAGGCGACGCAGAGTGGGAAGCGAAAATCATCGAACTGGCTGGCTTCCTGGATTCTTACATTCCGGAACCAGAGCGTGCGATTGATAAGCCGTTCCTGCTGCCGATCGAAGACGTATTCTCCATCTCCGGTCGTGGTACCGTTGTTACCGGTCGTGTAGAGCGCGGTATCATCAAAGTTGGTGAAGAAGTTGAAATCGTTGGTATCAAAGACACCGCGAAAACCACTTGTACTGGCGTTGAAATGTTCCGCAAACTGCTGGACGAAGGCCGTGCGGGCGAGAACGTAGGTGTTCTGCTGCGTGGTATCAAACGTGAAGAAATCGAACGTGGTCAGGTACTGGCTAAGCCGGGCAGCATCAAGCCGCACACCAAGTTCGAATCTGAAGTGTACATCCTGTCCAAAGACGAAGGCGGCCGTCATACTCCGTTCTTCAAAGGCTACCGTCCGCAGTTCTACTTCCGTACTACTGACGTGACTGGTACCATCGAACTGCCGGAAGGCGTAGAGATGGTAATGCCGGGCGACAACATCAAAATGGTTGTTACCCTGATCCACCCGATCGCGATGGACGACGGTCTGCGTTTCGCAATCCGTGAAGGCGGCCGTACCGTTGGCGCGGGCGTGGTTGCTAAAGTTCTCGGCTAATCGCTGATAACATTTGACGCAATGCGCAATAAAAGGGCATCATTTGATGCCCTTTTTGCACGCTTTCACACCAGAACCTGGCTCATCAGTGATTTTTTTTGTCATAATCATTGCTGAGACAGGCTCTGAAGAGGGCGTAAAGTCCGAAACGCAGCAGAGCATTTCGGTTTGGTCGCCTCGCATTTAACGCGGGGCGAAGATGTTTGTCTGAATTCTTGTGACAGGTTGGTTTATGAGTGCGAATACCGAAGCTCAAGGGAGCGGGCGCGGCCTGGAAGCGTTGAAGTGGGTTATCGTTGCCGTGCTGCTGATCGTAGCCATCGTAGGCAACTTCCTTTATCGCGACATTATGCTGGCGATCCGTGCGCTGGCTGTTGTGATTCTTATCGCTGCTGCCGGTGGCGTCGCTCTGTTAACGACAAAAGGTAAGGCGACTGTCGCCTTCGCCCGCGAAGCGAGAACCGAAGTCCGCAAAGTGATCTGGCCGACCCGCCAGGAAACGCTGCACACCACGCTGATTGTTGCTGCCGTAACTGCAGTAATGTCACTGATCCTGTGGGGACTGGATGGTATTCTGGTTCGCCTGGTATCCTTTATCACTGGCCTGAGGTTCTGAGATGTCTGAAGCTCCTAAAAAGCGCTGGTACGTCGTTCAGGCGTTTTCCGGTTTTGAAGGTCGCGTAGCTACGTCGCTGCGTGAACATATCAAATTACACAACATGGAAGAGTTGTTTGGCGAAGTCATGGTTCCGACCGAAGAAGTGGTTGAAATCCGTGGCGGCCAGCGTCGCAAAAGCGAACGCAAATTCTTCCCAGGCTACGTTCTGGTTCAGATGGTCATGAACGACGCGAGCTGGCACCTGGTGCGCAGCGTCCCGCGTGTGATGGGCTTCATCGGCGGTACTTCCGACCGTCCGGCGCCGATCAGCGACAAAGAAGTCGATGCCATCATGAACCGTCTGCAGCAGGTTGGCGATAAGCCGCGTCCGAAAACGCTGTTTGAGCCGGGCGAAATGGTTCGCGTCAACGATGGTCCATTTGCTGACTTTAACGGCGTTGTTGAAGAAGTGGACTACGAGAAGTCTCGCCTGAAAGTTTCCGTTTCTATCTTCGGTCGTGCGACTCCGGTAGAACTGGACTTCGGTCAGGTTGAGAAGGCGTAAGCCGGCGATCAAAAAAGCAGCGATTTAATCGTTGCATAGGGCGCGAAATTGGCATACAATTTCGCGCCTTTTGTTTTTATGGGCTTGGCCCGTAAAACGATGTTTAATCACGGGGAGCTTCTCTGAAGCGTTAATACCCAATTTGAGGATTTAAGAATGGCTAAGAAAGTACAAGCCTACGTCAAGCTGCAGGTTGCAGCTGGTATGGCAAACCCGAGTCCGCCGGTTGGTCCAGCACTGGGTCAGCAGGGCGTTAACATCATGGAATTCTGCAAAGCGTTCAACGCAAAAACTGAATCCATGGAAAAAGGTCTGCCAATCCCGGTTGTTATCACCGTTTACGCTGACCGTTCTTTCACTTTCGTTACCAAAACTCCGCCGGCAGCAGTTCTGCTGAAAAAAGCGGCTGGTATCAAGTCCGGCTCCGGTAAGCCGAACAAAGAGAAAGTTGGTAAAATTTCCCGCGCTCAGCTGCAGGAAATCGCGCAGACCAAAGCTGCCGACATGACTGGTGCCGACATTGAAGCGATGACTCGCTCCATCGAAGGTACTGCACGTTCCATGGGCCTGGTAGTGGAGGACTAAGAAATGGCTAAACTGACCAAGCGCATGTCCGTGATTCGTGAGAAAGTTGATGCAACTAAACAGTACGACATCAACGAAGCCATCTCTCTGCTGAAAGAACTGGCGACCGCTAAGTTCGTTGAAAGCGTTGACGTTGCTGTAAACCTGGGCATCGATGCTCGTAAATCTGACCAGAACGTACGTGGTGCAACTGTACTGCCGCACGGTACTGGCCGTTCTGTTCGCGTTGCCGTATTTGCACAGGGCCCGAACGCTGAAGCTGCTAAAGCTGCAGGCGCCGAGCTGGTAGGTATGGAAGATCTGGCTGACCAGATCAAGAAAGGCGAAATGAACTTTGACGTTGTTATTGCTTCCCCGGATGCAATGCGCGTTGTTGGCCAGCTGGGCCAGGTTCTGGGCCCGCGCGGCCTGATGCCAAACCCGAAAGTTGGTACCGTAACTCCTAACGTTGCTGAAGCGGTTAAGAACGCTAAAGCTGGTCAGGTTCGTTATCGTAACGACAAAAACGGCATCATCCACACCACCATCGGTAAAGTGGACTTTGACGCTGACAAACTGAAAGAAAACCTGGAAGCTCTGCTGGTTGCGCTGAAAAAAGCAAAACCGACTCAGGCTAAAGGCGTGTACATCAAGAAAGTTAGCATCTCCACCACCATGGGTGCAGGTGTTGCAGTAGATCAGGCTGGCCTGAACGCTTCTGCAAACTAATGCCTTTACGTGGGCGGTGATTTTGTCTACAATCTTACCCCCACGTTTGCTAACGAAAGTTAGCGGCTAACAGATTTGTTCGTTGGAGCCTGGCCTATCCAGGCCTCCGTCGAAGACCGCAGGTGTTTCGTAAGAAACTTAATCCCCTGCGTAGACGGTGACAGAACGCTAAGATTATTTTTTGGATACTCTGGCTTGTTTCTGCTCACCGTATTAAGACGCTCTATTCGTTGAATAGAGTGAAGTGAGTTCCAGAGCATAAGCTCTGGCAAACATCCAGGAGCAAAGCTAATGGCTTTAAATCTTCAAGACAAACAAGCGATTGTTGCTGAAGTCAGCGAAGTAGCCAAAGGCGCGCTGTCTGCAGTAGTTGCGGATTCCCGTGGCGTAACTGTAGATAAAATGACTGAACTGCGTAAAGCAGGTCGTGAAGCTGGCGTTTACATGCGTGTTGTTCGTAACACCCTGCTGCGCCGCGTCGTTGAAGGTACTCCGTTCGAGTGCCTGAAAGACACGTTTGTTGGTCCGACCCTGATTGCATACTCTATGGAACACCCGGGCGCTGCTGCTCGTCTGTTCAAAGAGTTCGCGAAAGCGAATGCAAAATTTGAGGTCAAAGCCGCTGCCTTTGAAGGTGAGCTGATCCCGGCGTCGCAAATCGACCGCCTGGCAACTCTGCCGACCTACGAAGAAGCAATTGCACGCCTGATGGCAACCATGAAAGAAGCTTCGGCTGGCAAACTGGTTCGTACTCTGGCTGCTGTACGCGATGCGAAAGAAGCTGCTTAATCGCAGTTATCTTTGTAAAGCACTCGCTTACGTATAAACTTATTCTGATATTCAGGAACAATTTAAATGTCTATCACTAAAGATCAAATCATTGAAGCAGTATCCGCTATGTCCGTAATGGACGTTGTTGAGCTGATCTCTGCAATGGAAGAAAAATTCGGTGTTTCCGCTGCTGCTGCTGTAGCTGTAGCTGCTGGCCCGGCTGAAGCTGCTGAAGAAAAAACTGAATTCGACGTAATTCTGAAAGCTGCTGGCGCTAACAAAGTTGCTGTTATCAAAGCAGTACGTGGTGCGACTGGCCTGGGTCTGAAAGAAGCTAAAGACCTGGTAGAAGCTGCACCGGCTGCACTGAAAGAAGGCATCAGCAAAGACGACGCTGAAGCTCTGAAAAAATCTCTGGAAGAAGCTGGCGCTGAAGTTGAAGTTAAATAAGCCAACCCTTCCGGTTGCAGCCTGAGAAATTAGGCTGAGGCTGGTGACTTTTTAGTCACCAGCCTTTTTGCGCTGTAAGGCGCCAGTAGCATTTCACACTGTTTGACTGCTGGTTTGCCTCACAATGCTTGTTTCTATCGACGACTTAATATACTGCGACAGGTTAGGGTTCCTGGGCTGTGTAAATCGCAATGAAATGGTTTAAGCGTGATAGCAACAGGCATTGCGGAAAGTGTTCCATTTTCCGGTCAACAAAATAGTGTTGCATAAAAAACTGCCCTTTCCGGGCAGATGGGTCGACTTGTCAGCGAGCTGAGGAACCCTATGGTTTACTCCTATACCGAGAAAAAACGTATTCGTAAGGATTTTGGTAAACGTCCACAAGTTCTGGATGTGCCTTATCTCCTTTCTATCCAGCTTGACTCGTTCCAGAAGTTTATCGAGCAAGATCCTGAAGGGCAGTATGGTCTGGAAGCAGCCTTCCGTTCCGTATTCCCGATTCAGAGCTACAGCGGTAATTCAGAGCTGCAATACGTCAGCTACCGTCTGGGCGAACCTGTTTTTGATGTTAAAGAATGTCAGATCCGTGGCGTGACGTATTCCGCACCGCTGCGCGTGAAACTGCGTCTGGTGATCTACGAGCGCGAAGCGCCGGAAGGCACCGTTAAAGACATTAAAGAACAAGAAGTCTACATGGGCGAAATCCCGCTCATGACCGACAATGGTACCTTCGTTATCAACGGTACCGAGCGTGTTATCGTTTCTCAGCTGCACCGTAGCCCGGGCGTCTTCTTTGACAGTGACAAAGGTAAGACTCACTCTTCCGGTAAGGTCCTGTATAACGCACGTATCATCCCTTACCGTGGTTCCTGGCTGGACTTCGAATTCGACCCGAAAGACAACCTGTTCGTTCGTATCGACCGTCGTCGTAAACTGCCTGCAACCATCATTCTGCGCGCGCTGAATTACACCACTGAGCAGATCCTTGACCTGTTCTTCGAGAAAGTGGTCTTTGAAATTCGCGACAACAAGCTGCAGATGGAGCTGGTACCGGAGCGTCTGCGCGGTGAAACCGCCTCCTTCGATATCGAAGCCAACGGTAAAGTGTACGTTGAGAAAGGCCGTCGTATTACCGCGCGCCATATTCGCCAACTGGAAAAAGACGATATCAAACATATCGAAGTTCCGGTTGAGTACATCGCGGGCAAAGTTGCTTCTAAAGACTACATCGACGAAGCGACTGGCGAACTGATCTGCCCGGCGAACATGGAGCTGAGCCTGGATCTGCTGGCTAAACTGAGCCAGTCCGGCCACAAGCGTATCGAAACGCTGTTCACCAACGATCTGGACCACGGTCCGTACATTTCTGAAACTGTACGCGTCGACCCAACCAACGATCGTCTGAGCGCGCTGGTAGAAATCTACCGCATGATGCGCCCGGGTGAGCCGCCGACTCGTGAAGCGGCTGAAAGCCTGTTTGAGAACCTGTTCTTCTCCGAAGACCGCTACGATCTGTCCGCGGTTGGTCGTATGAAGTTCAACCGTTCTCTGCTGCGCGACGAAATCGAAGGTTCCGGTATCCTGAGCAAAGACGACATCATCGAAGTGATGAAGAAGCTCATCGATATCCGTAACGGTAAAGGCGAAGTCGATGATATCGACCACCTCGGCAACCGTCGTATCCGTTCCGTTGGCGAAATGGCGGAAAACCAGTTCCGCGTTGGCCTGGTGCGTGTAGAGCGTGCGGTTAAAGAGCGTCTGTCTCTGGGCGATCTGGATACCCTGATGCCTCAGGATATGATCAACGCCAAGCCGATTTCCGCAGCAGTGAAAGAGTTCTTTGGTTCCAGCCAGCTGTCCCAGTTTATGGACCAGAACAACCCGCTGTCTGAGATTACGCACAAACGTCGTATCTCCGCACTCGGCCCAGGCGGTCTGACCCGTGAACGCGCAGGCTTCGAAGTTCGAGACGTACACCCGACTCACTACGGTCGCGTATGTCCAATCGAAACGCCTGAAGGTCCGAACATCGGTCTGATCAACTCCCTGTCCGTGTACGCACAGACTAACGAATACGGTTTCCTCGAGACCCCGTATCGTAAAGTGACCGACGGTGTTGTTACCGACGAAATTCATTACCTGTCTGCTATCGAAGAAGGTAACTACGTCATCGCTCAGGCGAACTCCAACCTGGATGACGAAGGCCACTTTGTTGAAGATCTGGTTACCTGCCGTAGTAAAGGCGAATCCAGCTTGTTCAGCCGCGACCAGGTTGACTACATGGACGTATCCACCCAGCAGGTGGTATCCGTCGGTGCGTCCCTGATCCCGTTCCTGGAACACGATGACGCCAACCGTGCATTGATGGGTGCGAACATGCAACGTCAGGCGGTTCCGACTCTGCGCGCTGATAAGCCGCTGGTTGGTACCGGTATGGAACGTGCTGTTGCCGTTGACTCCGGTGTTACTGCGGTGGCTAAACGTGGCGGTACTGTTCAGTACGTGGATGCTTCCCGTATCGTTATCAAAGTTAACGAAGACGAGATGTACCCGGGCGAAGCAGGTATCGACATCTATAACCTGACCAAGTACACCCGTTCTAACCAGAACACCTGCATCAACCAGATGCCTTGCGTGTCCCTGGGCGAACCAATTGAACGCGGCGACGTCCTGGCCGACGGCCCGTCCACCGACCTCGGTGAACTGGCGCTGGGTCAGAACATGCGCGTAGCGTTCATGCCGTGGAACGGCTACAACTTCGAAGACTCCATCCTCGTATCCGAGCGTGTTGTCCAGGAAGACCGTTTCACCACCATCCACATTCAGGAACTGGCATGCGTGTCCCGTGACACCAAGCTGGGGCCGGAAGAGATCACCGCTGACATCCCGAACGTGGGTGAAGCTGCGCTCTCTAAACTGGATGAATCCGGTATCGTTTATATCGGTGCGGAAGTGACCGGCGGCGACATTCTGGTTGGTAAGGTAACCCCGAAAGGTGAAACCCAGCTGACTCCGGAAGAGAAACTGCTGCGCGCGATCTTCGGTGAGAAAGCGTCTGACGTTAAAGACTCTTCTCTGCGCGTACCGAACGGTGTCTCTGGTACCGTTATCGACGTTCAGGTGTTTACCCGTGACGGCGTAGAAAAAGACAAGCGTGCTCTTGAGATCGAAGAGATGCAGCTGAAGCAGGCTAAAAAAGACCTGTCTGAAGAACTGCAGATCCTCGAAGCTGGTCTGTTCAGCCGTATCTACGCTGTGCTGGTTGCCGGTGGCGTTGAAGCTGACAAGCTCGACAAACTGCCGCGCGATCGCTGGCTGGAACTGGGCCTGACCGACGAAGAGAAACAAAATCAGCTGGAGCAACTGGCTGAGCAGTATGACGAACTGAAACACGAGTTCGAGAAAAAACTCGAAGCGAAACGCCGTAAAATCACCCAAGGCGACGATCTGGCACCGGGCGTGCTGAAGATTGTTAAGGTATACCTGGCCGTTAAACGCCGTATCCAGCCTGGTGATAAGATGGCAGGTCGTCACGGTAACAAGGGTGTTATCTCTAAGATCAACCCGATCGAAGATATGCCGCACGATGCTAACGGTACGCCGGTAGATATCGTACTGAACCCGCTGGGCGTACCGTCTCGTATGAACATCGGTCAGATCCTGGAAACTCACCTGGGTATGGCTGCCAAAGGTATCGGCGATAAGATCAACGCCATGCTGAAACAGCAGCAAGAAGTCGCGAAACTGCGCGAATTCATCCAGCGTGCTTACGATCTGGGCGCTGACGTTCGCCAGAAAGTTGACCTGAATACCTTCAGCGATGAAGAAGTTCTGCGTCTGGCTGAAAACCTGCGTAAAGGCATGCCGATCGCAACGCCGGTATTCGACGGTGCGAAAGAAGCTGAAATCAAAGAGCTGCTGCAGCTGGGCGACCTGCCGACTTCCGGTCAGATCACTCTGTTTGACGGCCGTACCGGTGAACAGTTCGAACGTCCGGTAACCGTGGGTTACATGTACATGCTGAAACTGAACCACCTGGTCGACGACAAAATGCACGCTCGTTCCACCGGTTCTTATAGCCTGGTTACTCAGCAGCCGCTGGGTGGTAAGGCGCAGTTCGGTGGTCAGCGCTTCGGTGAGATGGAAGTGTGGGCGCTGGAAGCATACGGCGCGGCCTACACCCTGCAGGAAATGCTCACCGTTAAGTCTGATGACGTGAACGGTCGTACCAAGATGTATAAAAACATCGTGGACGGCAACCACCAGATGGAACCGGGCATGCCGGAATCCTTCAACGTACTGTTGAAAGAAATCCGCTCGCTGGGCATCAACATCGAACTGGAAGACGAGTAACTCTCGCTCAAACAGGTCACTGGTGCCGGGGTAAAACCCGGCGCCAGATTGTGCTAACTCCGACGGGAGCAAATCCGTGAAAGACTTATTAAAGTTTCTGAAAGCGCAAACTAAAACCGAAGAGTTTGATGCGATCAAAATTGCTCTGGCATCGCCAGACATGATCCGTTCATGGTCTTTCGGTGAAGTTAAAAAGCCGGAAACCATTAACTACCGTACGTTCAAGCCAGAACGTGACGGTCTGTTCTGCGCTCGTATTTTCGGGCCAGTAAAAGACTATGAGTGCCTGTGCGGTAAGTACAAGCGCCTGAAACACCGTGGTGTTATCTGTGAGAAGTGCGGCGTTGAAGTGACCCAGACCAAAGTGCGTCGTGAGCGCATGGGCCACATCGAGCTGGCGTCTCCGACTGCCCACATCTGGTTCCTGAAGTCTCTGCCGTCCCGTATCGGTCTGCTGCTGGATATGCCGCTGCGTGATATCGAACGCGTACTGTACTTTGAATCTTATGTTGTTATCGAAGGTGGCATGACCAACCTCGAACGCAACCAGATTCTGACTGAAGAGCAGTACCTGGACGCGCTGGAAGAGTTCGGTGACGAATTCGACGCGAAGATGGGCGCCGAAGCTATTCAGGCCCTGCTGAAAAGCATGGACCTGGAGCAAGAGTGCGAGCAGCTGCGTGAAGAGCTGAACGAGACCAACTCCGAAACCAAGCGTAAAAAGCTGACCAAGCGCATTAAGCTGCTGGAAGCGTTCGTTCAATCTGGCAACAAGCCGGAGTGGATGATCCTGACCGTTCTGCCGGTTCTGCCGCCAGATCTGCGTCCGCTGGTTCCGCTGGATGGCGGTCGTTTTGCGACTTCTGACCTGAACGATCTGTATCGTCGCGTCATTAACCGTAACAACCGTCTGAAACGTCTGCTGGATCTGGCTGCGCCGGACATCATCGTACGCAACGAAAAACGTATGCTGCAGGAAGCGGTCGACGCCCTGCTGGATAACGGTCGTCGCGGTCGTGCGATCACCGGTTCCAACAAACGTCCTCTGAAATCTTTGGCCGATATGATCAAAGGTAAACAGGGTCGTTTCCGTCAGAACCTGCTCGGTAAGCGTGTTGACTACTCCGGTCGTTCTGTAATCACCGTAGGTCCATACCTGCGTCTGCATCAGTGCGGTCTGCCGAAGAAAATGGCGCTGGAGCTGTTTAAACCGTTCATCTACGGCAAGCTGGAACTGCGTGGCCTGGCCACCACCATCAAAGCCGCTAAGAAAATGGTTGAGCGCGAAGAAGCTGTCGTTTGGGATATCCTGGACGAAGTTATCCGCGAACACCCGGTACTGCTGAACCGTGCGCCAACACTGCACCGTTTGGGTATCCAGGCATTCGAACCGGTTCTGATCGAAGGTAAAGCTATTCAGCTGCACCCGCTGGTTTGTGCGGCATATAACGCCGACTTCGATGGTGACCAGATGGCTGTTCACGTACCGCTGACGCTGGAAGCCCAGCTGGAAGCGCGTGCGCTGATGATGTCTACCAACAACATCCTGTCCCCGGCGAACGGCGAACCAATCATCGTTCCGTCTCAGGACGTTGTACTGGGTCTGTACTACATGACCCGTGACTGTGTTAACGCCAAAGGCGAAGGCATGGTGCTGACTGGCCCGAAAGAAGCGGAGCGTATTTATCGCGCCGGTCTGGCCTCTCTGCATGCGCGCGTTAAAGTGCGTATCACCGAATACGAAAAAGACGACAATGGTGAGTTCGTCGCGAAGACCAGCCTGAAAGACACGACCATTGGCCGTGCCATTCTGTGGATGATCGTACCGAAAGGTCTGCCGTTCTCTATCGTGAACCAGGCGCTCGGTAAGAAAGCGATCTCCAAGATGCTGAACACCTGTTACCGTATTCTGGGTCTGAAACCGACCGTTATTTTTGCGGACCAGACGATGTACACCGGCTTTGCTTATGCAGCGCGTTCAGGTGCATCCGTTGGTATCGATGACATGGTCATCCCGGAGAAAAAATACGAAATTATCAGCGAAGCGGAAGCTGAAGTTGCTGAGATTCAGGAACAGTTCCAGTCTGGTCTGGTCACCGCGGGCGAACGCTACAACAAAGTTATCGATATCTGGGCTGCGGCGAACGATCGTGTATCCAAAGCGATGATGGATAACCTGCAAACCGAAACCGTTATTAACCGTGACGGTCAGGAAGAGCAGCAGGTTTCCTTCAACAGCAT
Organism: Klebsiella sp. 141203; assembly: GCF_032601985.1. Lineage (NCBI taxonomy): Bacteria > Pseudomonadati > Pseudomonadota > Gammaproteobacteria > Enterobacterales > Enterobacteriaceae > Klebsiella > Klebsiella sp. 141203. Next base: position 15,673 of record NZ_JAQIRL010000012.1, read on the forward strand.
CTACATGATGGCCGACTCCGGTGCGCGTGGTTCTGCTGCACAGATTCGTCAGCTGGCTGGTATGCGTGGTCTGATGGCGAAGCCGGATGGCTCCATCATCGAAACGCCGATCACCGCGAACTTCCGTGAAGGTCTGAACGTACTCCAGTACTTCATCTCCACCCACGGTGCTCGTAAAGGTCTGGCGGATACCGCACTGAAGACAGCGAACTCCGGTTACCTGACTCGTCGTCTGGTTGACGTTGCGCAGGACCTGGTTGTCACTGAAGACGACTGCGGCACCCTGGAAGGCATCACCATGACGCCGGTTATCGAAGGTGGCGATGTTAAAGAGCCGCTGCGCGATCGCGTACTGGGTCGTGTGACTGCTGAAGACGTTCTGAAGCCGGGTACCGCGGACATTCTGGTTCCACGCAACACGCTGCTGCACGAGCACTGGTGTGATCTGCTGGAAGAGAACTCCGTTGACTCCGTCAAAGTTCGTTCCGTTGTATCCTGTGACACCGACTTTGGTGTATGTGCGCACTGCTACGGTCGTGACCTGGCGCGTGGCCACATCATCAACAAAGGTGAGGCTATCGGCGTTATCGCGGCACAGTCCATCGGTGAGCCGGGTACACAGCTGACGATGCGTACGTTCCACATCGGTGGTGCGGCATCTCGTGCGGCTGCTGAATCCAGCATCCAGGTGAAAAACAAAGGTAGCATCCGTCTGAGCAACGCGAAGTCGGTTGTGAACTCCAGCGGTAAACTGGTTATCACCTCTCGTAACACCGAACTGAAGCTGATCGACGAATTCGGTCGTACGAAAGAAAGCTATAAAGTGCCTTACGGCTCCGTTATGGCTAAAGGCGATGGCGAACAGGTTGCTGGCGGTGAAACCGTTGCAAACTGGGATCCGCATACCATGCCGGTTATCACCGAAGTGAGTGGTTTTGTCCGCTTCACTGACATGATCGACGGCCAGACCATTACTCGTCAGACCGACGAGCTGACCGGTCTGTCTTCGCTGGTGGTTCTGGATTCCGCAGAACGTACTTCCGGTGGTAAAGATCTGCGTCCGGCGCTGAAAATTGTTGATGCTCAGGGCAACGACGTTCTGATCCCAGGCACCGATATGCCTGCTCAGTACTTCCTGCCGGGTAAAGCGATTGTTCAGCTGGAAGATGGCGTACAGATCAGCTCTGGTGACACCCTGGCGCGTGTACCGCAGGAATCTGGCGGTACCAAGGACATCACCGGTGGTCTGCCGCGCGTTGCGGATCTGTTCGAAGCACGTCGTCCGAAAGAGCCGGCAATCCTGGCTGAAATCAGCGGCATCATTTCCTTCGGTAAAGAAACCAAAGGGAAACGTCGTCTGGTTATCACCCCGGTAGACGGTAGCGAACCGTACGAAGAGATGATCCCGAAATGGCGTCAGCTGAACGTGTTCGAAGGTGAACGTGTAGAACGTGGTGACGTGGTTTCCGACGGTCCGGAAGCGCCGCACGACATTCTGCGTCTTCGTGGCGTACACGCGGTAACGCGTTACATCACCAACGAAGTACAGGACGTTTATCGTCTGCAAGGCGTTAAGATTAACGATAAGCACATTGAAGTTATCGTTCGTCAGATGCTGCGTAAAGCGACCATCGAAAGTGCTGGTAGCTCTGACTTCCTCGAAGGCGAGCAGGTTGAATACTCCCGCGTTAAGATCGCTAACCGCGAGCTTGAAGCGAATGGCAAAGTTGCGGCAACCTATTCCCGCGACCTGCTGGGTATCACCAAAGCGTCTCTGGCAACCGAGTCCTTCATCTCCGCGGCATCGTTCCAGGAGACCACTCGCGTGCTGACCGAAGCAGCCGTTGCGGGCAAACGCGACGAACTGCGCGGTCTGAAAGAGAACGTCATCGTGGGTCGTCTGATCCCGGCGGGTACCGGTTATGCGTACCACCAGGATCGTATGCGCCGTCGCGCAGCAGGCGAGCAGCCGGCTGCACCGCAGGTGAGCGTAGAAGAAGCGTCTGCCAACCTGGCAGAACTGCTGAACGCAGGCCTGGGCGGTTCTGACAACGATTAATCGTTGATTCGCTAAGCGCTTAAAAGCCAGTCAGGTTTCCTGACTGGCTTTTTTATTATCTGTCGATTTATTTCACCTAAACTGAATTACATTTATTTAATGTAATTGCCGCAATTAATTATCAAATTAAACATTCTTGATAATTATCTATTTGCTATTTCTTTATGCCATCACTAATCGATGGATAAAAATTCTACATGTATCAAAAAATAAGCGCCGCAAACGCTATATAGTCAAAACACTCAAAGAATCATGTGATTACTTTCCCAGTCCTTTTCGGTTTACCGCAACTGAGGGGTTCGCTGCGCCTGTTAAAAGGCAATGGAGGAGGTGAGCAAAAATAAAAATAAAACGGAGAGTATTGTCGTTATTTAATGGATAGCTTCTGGGGGATGCATGGAATTTGCTATACAGCTCATCATTATCTTAATTTGTCTGTTCTACGGCGCGAAAAAGGGTGGTATTGCGCTCGGTCTTTTAGGCGGCATTGGCTTAGTTATCTTAGTTTTTGTCTTTCATCTTAAACCAGGAAAGCCACCGGTTGATGTCATGCTGGTCATTATCGCGGTGGTGGCCGCCTCGGCGACGCTACAGGCATCCGGCGGTTTAGACGTGATGCTGCAGATTGCCGAGAAGCTCCTGCGGCGCAATCCCAAATATGTTTCTATCGTCGCGCCATTCGTCACCTGTACGTTGACTATCCTGTGCGGTACCGGGCACGTGGTGTATACGATCCTGCCAATTATTTACGACGTGGCGATTAAAAATAATATTCGCCCGGAACGGCCGATGGCGGCGAGCTCGATTGGCGCCCAGATGGGGATCATTGCCAGCCCGGTTTCGGTGGCGGTGGTCTCGCTGGTGGCGATGCTCGGAAACTTTACCTTTAACGGTAAGCATCTTGAGTTTCTCGATCTACTGGCGATAACCATTCCGTCAACGCTGCTGGGGATCCTGGCGATTGGTATCTTCAGCTGGTTCCGCGGTAAGGACCTTGATAAAGACGAGACCTTCCAGGCGTTTATTGCGATACCGGAAAACCGTCATTATGTTTATGGCGATACGGCTACGCTATTGGATAAAAAGCTGCCGACCAGCAACTGGATTGCGATGTGGATCTTCCTTGCCTCAATTGCCGTGGTGGCGCTGTTGGGCGCGTTTTCCGAACTGCGTCCGGCATTCGATGATAAGCCTCTCTCAATGGTACTGGTGATCCAGATGTTTATGCTGCTCTCCGGGGCGCTTATCATCATCATTACCAAAACTAACCCGGCATCGATTTCTAAAAATGAGGTTTTCCGCTCGGGGATGATCGCTATCGTCGCGGTATATGGTATCGCATGGATGGCGGAAACCATGTTCGGCGCGCACATGACCGAGATTAAAGGCGTGCTCGGAGAGATGGTGAAGGAGTACCCGTGGGCCTACGCTATCGTGCTGTTATTGGTATCGAAGTTCGTCAACTCCCAGGCGGCGGCGCTGGCGGCGATTGTTCCGGTAGCGCTGGCGATCGGCGTTGACCCGGCCTATATCGTCGCTTCCGCGCCCGCCTGCTACGGCTATTACATCCTGCCGACCTACCCAAGCGATCTGGCGGCGATTCAGTTTGACCGTTCAGGCACGACCCATATTGGCCGCTTCGTCATAAACCATAGCTTTATCCTGCCGGGATTAATTGGCGTGAGCGTTTCTTGCGTCTTTGGCTGGGTGTTCGCGGCGATGTACGGTTTTCTGTAAGTGAGACAGGCGCCGCTGGCGGCGCCTGATGATTCATCGGGATTATTGTGCGGGCGGCAGGCGGCGATACAGTTCGATCATATCGGTCGCTAAATCCTGAATCACCATCGCGTTCATCAGATGGTCCTGCGAGTGCACGGTAATCAGGTTCACCGGCAGCTTGCCGCTGCCTTCATCCAGGCCGATAAGCTGGGTCTGGATTTTATGCGCATGCTTCACAAACTCGTGTGAGTCGGCCATAGCCTGTTCGGCGGCGGCGAAATCGCCTTTACGCGCCTGCTGTAGGGCGGTGAGGGCAGAACTGCGCGCGGAGCCGGCGTTGACCAGCAGCTCCATGATAATCGTCTCTAAATCTTCCATGCCTTACTCCATCAGCTTCAAGGCTTTATCCAGAACGGCATCGCCTTTCATCATGCCGTAATCCATCATATCGATAACGGCGACCTTTTTACCGACCGGGTCGGCGAGCGCCTGTAATTTCGCCTGCTCATACTTCACCTGTGGGCCGAGCAGGATAATATCCGCCGCGGCCAGGTTATCCTTGAACTCCACTACCGGCACGGCTTTGATCGAGACTTCGATGCCTTTCTTTTGCGCGGCGTCTTTCATGCGTTGCACCAGCATGCTGGTGGACATTCCTGCGGCACAGCATAAAACGATATTCTTCATAGTTTCATCGCCCTTATGTATGTTCCTTGATGCATCATCTTTATCGCGGGCGGCGGCGCGGCACAACCGCTTCACCATGATTGTGTGTAAAACATCACAAAAAATGAAACCGGTTTCAATTTTGCAGCGGCAGAGATAAAAAGGCCCGCAAAAGCGGGCTATCAGGGAGTTATGCTCAGGCGCGAACGATTCGGTTCTTGCCCTGCTGTTTGGCCTTATACAACGCTTCATCCACGCTAACGACCAGTTTTTCCAGCGGCTCCATATTCCATTCCCCGAGGCCGGCGCTAAAGGTGACGGTTAATCCTTCTTCGCGCCAGGTTCGGCTGGCAACGTTAAGACGCCAGCTCTCCAGAATGGTGAGCGCATTGTCGATATGTTCGGCAGGGAAGATGACGGCAAACTCTTCGCCGCCGTAGCGGTAAAGCGAGATCTCCTGCGGCTGCAGGATCTGTATCCCTTCACGCGCGACGTTGCGCAGCACGATGTCGCCATTGAGATGGCCCCAGGTATCGTTAATTGATTTAAAGTTATCGATATCGACCAACGCGAGGGCGAAAGGCTGGTGATCGTTCATCAGCGCGGCGATATCGCTGTCGAAGGCGCGACGGTTTTTGCAGCCGGTTAGCGCATCGATGGTGGCCTGGCGGACATAGGTGAGCTCGCGCTGCTTATTGCTCTCGATAGCCTTGCTGAGCATGGCTTCCAGCCGCGGCGCGCGTTTGACGTCGCCGGTCTTAATGGCGTTAATGATGTTCATCAGTACGGTACGCGAAGCGTGGCGCAGATACAGCCCGAACAGGACGATGACAATGGCGGCGAGGGCGAATCCCCAGGCGACAATATCGGTTTCATAGCGCGTCAGGTCGGCAAGGGTGGTATCGGTGACGCGGAAAATAACGAACCAGTCGGGGTTGGTAAAGGAATAGTAGTAGTACCAGGCCTTATGTTCCTCATCATAAAGTTGGCCTTCCGCGCTGGTCATTTTGTCCATCAGTTCCGCGCTAACGTAGGTTTTAAATAGCGCGCCGGTATCGGGATGGATCACCACTTTGCCGTCGCGTTGTACGACAAAAAACTCCCCCTGTACCGGCGAGACAATCTGCCGTAACGCGTAGCCCATCGAGGTCAGATCCATATGAAACGCCAGGCTACCTTTAAGCCTCCCCTGCGGCGAAATGACAGGCCGGTAGACGGTGACGGTAGGATGGTGGGTGAAGTAGTCAAGGTAAGGAGTGGTATAGAGACTGAATGTACTTGCTTCCGCCTGACGAATAAACCAGGGGCGCGTTTTCGGATCAAACGTGCGGCTCTCATCGCCTTCCATCACTTCGGGAGCGCGCAGATAATGGCCGAGAGTATCGGCAAGCGAAATGGAGGAGACCGTCGGCATCAGCTCCTGCAGACGCATCAAGTCGTCCAGACCCTTTTGCGGATTGACATTTACGGCGATATTGAGCGCATCGTCACGGGCAAAGTATTTCGTCGCGCGCGCCAGAATGTAGTCATTCTCGCGCAGCAGCGATTCGGTGTAGTTCACCGCAAGGTTATGGGTGAAGTTACGGTTAATATGATGATAATCTTCAAGAAAGTTTTTCTTTTGCGTCGCGGTAACAAAGATTGCAATCAGTAAAAAACTAAGCAAAATCCCCGCAAACCCCACTACGATTGGCGTAGTAAAAGAGAGCTTTCTGTTGTGGCGTGCCATAAGTTGTTAATCGTCCGGGATTTATAAACCGTGGGTTTAGACGCAGGTTAAGCCAGCATGCCTGCTTAGCGAATCAGGTAACTATCGCTAAATTATAACGCTGAGTGCGCTCAGCATCGTGATTAATATTCGATAGCAATATGTTTGCGGCACTGCGGACGGTAGAGGCAGGGCGAAGAGAGGAAAGAAAAATTCGCCCTGGTCAGCGTCCGCTGCTGACCAGGGCAGAATAGAAAAACGACGGCAGTTCGGCGAGCCTCCGTTTTTCATCTCTCGTGCAGGCACGCAAAATAATCAGCTGCTTGCAGCATGCTTTATGATGATTGCGAGGCGCGTCCCAGCCAGCTATCCCAGTCTTTCCATACCGGCTGCAGACCACGGGCGGTCAGCGCGCTGGCGACTTCTTCAGGGCGGCGATCGTCGTGTGGCGCAAATTGCTCAAGTTCCGGATGATCGTCGGCGTAGCCGCCGGGCTGGGTTTTGGAGAACGCGCTAACGTTGTTAATCGCCAGCGGGATCACCCGGTCGCGGAACCACGGTGATTCACGGGTCGATAGCGACAGCTCAACCTCCGGCGCCAGCAGGCGGAAAGCGCAAATCGTCTGCACCAGCTGACGTTCGTCCATTAATGAGGCTGGCGTAATGCCTCCGGCGCAAGGACGTAAACGCGGGAAGGAGATAGAGTAGCGGCTGCGCCAGTAGCGCTGCTGTAGCCACAGCAGATGTTCGGCGACCATAAAGCAGTCCACCCGCCAGCTGTCGGAAAGACCAATGAGCGCGCCGAGGCCGATCTTGTCGATCCCCGCTTCGCCCAGCCGATCCGGCGTATCCAGACGCCAGAAGAAATCCTGCTTTTTACCTTTCAAGTGGTGCTGGGCATACATGCCTTCATGGTAGGTCTCCTGATAGACCATCACCCCATCAAGCCCCAGCGTTTTTAGTTCGGCATACTCGTCGGTCGCCATCGGCTGCACTTCCATATGCAGCGAGGCAAACTGGCGGCGGATGGCTGGCAGGTGCTGGCGGAAATAATCCATTCCGACCTTACTCTGATGTTCGCCGGTGACCAGTAACAAATGCTCAAAGCCTAATTCGCGGATCGCGGCGCATTCGCGGGCAATCTCTGCTGCATCCAGCGTCTTGCGCTTAATGCGATTACTCATTGAGAAGCCGCAGTAGGTACAGTCGTTGGCGCACAGGTTGGACAAATACAGCGGTACGTAAAAACTGACGGTGTTGCCGAAGCGCTGGCGGGTGAGGCGCTGCGCGCGTTGGGCCAGCGGTTCAAGGTAATCGGCCGCGGCAGGAGAGAGCAGAGCCATCATATCATCGCGGGTGAGCTGCTTTGTCGCCAGCGCCCGTTCGACGTCGGCGGCGGTTTTGCTGTTGATACGCAGGCGGATGTCATCCCACTCCAGCTGCCGCCAGCGATCGCTAAAAGTTTTCATGCCAGCGCCTCCAGAAAGCCGGTCAGCGGGCTGGTGGCCTGCGCCTGAGTACTGCGCGTTCCCGGTCCGGCCTGATGCGCCAGCAATCCGGCATCGACCGCCATGCGGAAGGCGCGAGCCATGGCGACAGGATCGTCGGCGACGGCAATGGCGGTGTTGACCAGTACCGCATCAGCGCCCATCTCCAGCGCCTGCGCCGCGTGGCTTGGCACGCCAATCCCGGCATCAACCACCACCGGTACCGTCGCCTGTTCGATAATAATCTCCAGCATGGCTTTGGTTTCCAGCCCCTGGTTGGAGCCTATCGGCGCGCCCAGCGGCATCACCGCCGCGCAGCCGACCTCTTCCAGCCGTTTGCACAGGACCGGGTCGGCGCCGCAATAGGGCAGGACGACAAACCCTTCGCGCACCAGCAGCTCCGCCGCCTTCAGGGTTTCAATGGGGTCAGGCAGCAGCCAGCGGGCGTCCGGGTGGATCTCCAGTTTCAGCCAGTGGGTGCCTAAGGCTTCCCGCGCCAGGCGGGCGGCAAAAACCGCTTCTTCCGCCGTCTTGGCGCCTGAGGTATTCGGCAGCAGGTTAACGCCCGCCGCCAGCAGCGGCGCGAGAATCGCGTCATTATGCTGGCGTAAATCGACGCGCTTCATCGCCAGCGTCACCAGCTGGCTTCCCGAGGCGCGAATCGCCTCGACCATCACCTCTGGGGCGGCGAATTTGCCGGTTCCGGTAAAAAGGTGGGATTCAAATGTCTTATCAGCAATACGTAACATATCAGCCTCCGGCGATAACCTGAAAAAGCAGGACCCGATCGCCTTCCTGCAAGAGATGATCTTCCCACCGTTCGCGTGGCAGGATGTGTTGATTGAGCGCCAGCGCAACGCCCGGCTGGAGCTGTTCCAGTTGACTGAGCAGGGCGCTTACGCTGAGGTTGTCCGCGCATTCCAACGGTTCGTCGTTAAACCAGATTTGCATCATGGCCTCCGCATACCGGGCAGCCCTGGGCCTTTTGCAGCGCAAGGTTGCGCCAGTTGCTGGTGCGGGCGTCAAACAGCCGTAGCGTGTTGCGTGGCGTCGCCATGCCGCTAAGGAGCTTTATGGCCTCCAGCGCCTGCAGCGTTCCCATCATGCCGACGACCGGACCGACGATCCCCGCAGTGCGGCAGTTACGTTGCGGTTCGGCGGTGTCCGGCCACAGGCAGCGGTAGCAGCCCTGCGCCCACGGCGGCGTCAGCACCATCAGCTGGCCGCCGAAGCCGACGGCGCTGGCGGTTACCAGCGGCGTCTCAAGGGCTACGCAGGCGGCGTTAATCGCCTGGCGGGCGATCATGTTATCGGTACAGTCCAGCACCACGTCGGCTTTCGCCACTTCGGCGCGCAACGCCTCGCCGCTTAAGCGCTGCTGTAGCGCCACGAGGCGGATTTGCGGATTGAGTTGGTTGAGCCGCATCTTTGCCGCCGTGGCTTTTGGCTGGTCAATATCGTCGCTGGTGAACAGAATTTGTCGCTGCAGGTTGCTGAGATGCACCGCGTCGTCATCGGCCAGGGTCAGCGTCCCGACGCCGGCCCCCGCCAGATATAGCGCTGCCGGCGAACCTAAGCCGCCCAGGCCGATAATCAGCGCCCGGCTGGCTAACAGTTTCTGCTGTCCCTCAATGGCGATATCTTCCAGCAATAGCTGGCGGCTGTAGCGCATGAAATCGTGATCATTCATCGCCTGCTCCCGCCAGTGCTAACAGTTGTGCAGTGGCAGCCCGCCAGTCTGCTGCCTGGGTAATGGCGCTGACTACCGCGATGCTGCCAACGCCGGTCGCCAGTACGCCCGGCGCTTTTTCCAGACTGATTCCGCCGATCGCTACCGTCGGATAATCGGCCAGACGATGAATATGCCCGGCAAGCTGTTCGAGGCCCTGCGGCGCCGAAGGCATCTGTTTGGTTTGTGTCGGGAAGACGTGGCCCAGCGCGATGTAGGAAGGGCGCGCCGCCAGCGCGACGTCAATCTCCATGTCGTCGTGGGTGGAGACGCCAAGGCGCAGTCCGGCTTTACGGATGGCGCTCAGGTCGGTGGTTTCCAGGTCCTCTTGTCCCAGATGTACTCCGTACGCCTGGTGCTTAATCGCCAGTTGCCAGTAATCATTGATAAACAGTCGCGCGTGATAGCGGCGGCCAAGCGCGATGGCGGCGATGACGTCATCCTCCACATCGCTGTCGCGCTGGTCCTTGATCCGCAACTGAATGGTGCGCACGCCGGCTTCCAGCAGGCGCTCAATCCATGTCACGCTATCGACAACCGGATAAAGCCCGAGACGAAACGGTACGGGCGGAAAGTCAGGCTGGTACATCAGGCATTTTCCTTTTTCAGGTAGATTTCACCGCCGCGGGCGCGGAAGTTATTCGACATATCGGCCATACCGGCCTCAATACTTTGCTTCGCGGCGTAGTCGCGGACCTCCTGGGTGATTTTCATCGAACAGAATTTCGGCCCGCACATGGAGCAGAAGTGGGCGACTTTGCCGGATTCCTGCGGCAGGGTTTCATCGTGATAGGCCCGCGCGGTAAAGGGATCGAGCGCGAGGTTGAACTGGTCTTCCCAGCGGAATTCGAAACGCGCTTTGGACATCGCGTTGTCGCGGATCTGCGCCCCGGGGTGGCCTTTAGCGAGGTCGGCAGCGTGGGCGGCGATTTTATAGGTAATCAGCCCCTGTTTTACATCCTCTTTGTTGGGCAAGCCGAGATGTTCTTTTGGCGTGACGTAGCACAGCATGGCGCAGCCAAACCAGCCAATCATTGCCGCGCCGATACCGGAAGTGAAATGATCATAGCCCGGCGCGATGTCGGTGGTGAGCGGCCCCAGCGTGTAGAACGGCGCTTCGTGGCAGTGCTCCAGTTCTTCGGTCATATTGCGGCGAATCATCTGCATCGGCACGTGGCCGGGGCCTTCAATCATCACCTGAACGTCATACTCCCAAGCGATTTTAGTCAGCTCGCCCAGCGTATGCAGCTCGGCGAACTGCGCCTCGTCGTTGGCATCCTGAATCGAGCCGGGGCGCAGACCATCGCCGAGGGACAGCGACACGTCATAGGCGGCGCAGATTTCACAGATTTCGCGGAAGTGCTGGTAGAGGAAGTTTTCCTGATGATGCGACAGGCACCACTTGGCCATGATCGAACCGCCGCGCGAGACGATACCGGTCAGCCGCTTCGCGGTCATCGGCACGTAACGCAGCAGCACCCCGGCATGAATCGTGAAGTAGTCGACGCCCTGTTCGGCCTGTTCCAGCAGGGTATCGCGGAAGGCTTCCCAAGTCAGGTTCTCGGCAATGCCGTTGACCTTCTCCAACGCCTGGTAAATCGGGACGGTACCAATCGGCACCGGGCTGTTGCGCAGGATCCATTCGCGGGTCTCGTGGATATAGCGGCCGGTGGAGAGGTCCATTACCGTGTCGGCGCCCCAGCGGGTTGACCAGACCAGCTTCTCGACCTCTTCTTCGATGGAAGAGGTCACCGCCGAGTTGCCGATATTGGCATTCACTTTCACCAGGAAGTTGCGGCCGATAATCATCGGCTCGGATTCCGGGTGATTGATATTGGCCGGGATGATGGCTCGCCCGGCAGCGACTTCATCGCGGACAAACTCGGCGGTAATGTTGTCCGGCAGGCGGGCGCCAAAGCTTTCTCCGGCATGCTGCTGGCGCAGCGCCTCGCTGCGGATACGCTCGCGGCCCATGTTTTCGCGAATGGCGATGAATTCCATCTCCGGGGTGACGATCCCCTGACGGGCGTAGTGTAGTTGCGTCACGCATTTGCCAGCGACGGCGCGTTTAGGGGCCAGCAGGCCGCTGAAGCGCAGTTCATCAAGGCCATCGTCGGCCAGCCGCGCTTTAGTGTAAGCCGAGCTGCGTTCGCTAAGCGGCGCGCAGTCGTTACGCGCGTCGATCCACGGTTGGCGTAGTTTTGCCAGTCCCTGGCGGACATCGATGTTGATCTCCGGGTCGCCATAAGGTCCGGAGGTGTCATACACCGGTATCGGTTCGTTGGCTTCGTATTGGGGGTTATCGTTATCACCGCCGATGAGCGTCGGGCTGAGCTGGATTTCACGCATCGGGACGCGGATATCAGCCTGTGAGCCTTGAATGTAAATGCGGCGCGAATTGGGAAAAGCGGTACCTTCCAGCGTATCAATGAATCGCTGCGCGTGTTCGCGTTGTTCCCGGCGGGTCAGTTTGGTAGTAGACATAGCGCATTCCAGTTACAAAAAAGGAGATGGCTTGTCAGACGACGGATGGAGTAACAGATGCGACCAGCCCGTAACGGGCAGGTGCGACCAGCAGTTTACTCTTGTTCCCTTCGCAGGTATTAGCCTGATCAGGTTCCGCGGATCCCGAATAAACGGTCTCAGCCTTTTCCACTTTAGTTTTCGTGTGGAAAATAGGCACTCCGACAAGATGAAATCCCTCCGCAGAGGGATAATGTATGTAAATTACTCGTTAACGGTTCACAACTCAAGCGGTCGGCGCGATATTGTCGCCAACGCTGTCTTTCCGATCGTGAGCGACGACCAGCGCCAGCAGCTTGTCCTCAAGCGCGAAGCGCGCCTCCAGCGATTCGCCGATATCTGACAGCGCCTGCTGAAATTCGAGATAGTTATCATGATCGATGGCGTTTTCGAGGCAGGTATCGTAGTAGTCCATCATCTGCTGGGTATTGGCTTCCAGCTGCGGGTAGATTTTGGTGGCGGCTAAAAGAGGGGTACTCCCTTCCATTTCTCCGATAATACGTTCATAAATATTAAAATGACCGGATGAGAGGTAATCCACCAGGCTTTGGCAAAAGTCATCCAGCGCCTTTTCATTAAGCCGCATAAAGGACTCTTTGCCGGGTTTCAGGCCAACCAGGTTGTAGTAAGCCACGAGCAAATGCTTACGCACAAGCAGCCAGCGATCGACCAGTTTGTTATTGCCTCCAACACGTTCCGTCAGGTTTTCCAGCTGGTTTAACATGATTGACTCCGCAAGATTAAAAATAACGTTGCTCAGCAAATGTAAATATAATGTTAAAAGTGCCAGTAAAACGAAGGTAGCGCAATAGATATGGATCGTATTATTGAAAAATTAGATCGCGGCTGGTGGATCGTCAGTCACGAACAAAAATTATGGCTTCCCGCAGGGGAATTACCACATGGCGAAGCGGTAAATTTTGATCTTGTCGGTGAACGCGCGCTACATCTCGGCGAGTGGCAAGGCGAAGCGGTGTGGCTGGTGCGCCAGGATCGTCGCCATGAGATGGGATCGCTGCGCCAGATATTGGATCAGGATCCTGGGCTTTTCCAACTGGCAGGGCGCGGGATCCAATTGGCCGAGTTTTATCGATCGCATAAATTCTGCGGCTACTGCGGCCACCCGATGCATGTCAGTAAAACCGAGTGGGCGATGCTGTGCGGCCACTGCCGCGAGCGCTATTATCCGCAAATTGCCCCCTGCATTATCGTCGCCATTCGTCGCGACGATTCAATTCTGCTGGCGCAGCATACCCGCCATCGTAATGGTGTCCATACGGTGTTGGCCGGGTTTGTCGAAGTGGGCGAAACCCTTGAGCAGGCGGTCGCCCGCGAAGTGATGGAAGAGAGTGGAATTAAGGTGAAAAACCTACGCTATGTGACCTCCCAGCCGTGGCCCTTCCCGCAATCACTGATGACCGCCTTTATGGCTGAATACGATAGCGGCGATATTGTCGTGGATAAAAAAGAGCTGCTGAGCGCAGAGTGGTATCGCTATGACGATTTGCCGCTACTGCCGCCGCCGGGCACCGTAGCGCGACGCCTGATCGAAGATACGGTGGCGATGTGTCGGGCAGAGTACGAGTGACATGTTACACTGGGCGCATCAACGCTAAAGGAATGTAAAAATGACCGAACTGAAAAACGATCGTTACCTGCGTGCGCTGCTGCGCCAGCCGGTTGATGTCACCCCGGTGTGGATGATGCGCCAGGCGGGCCGCTATCTCCCGGAATATAAAGCCACCCGCGCGCAAGCGGGCGATTTCATGTCGCTGTGTAAAAATGCCGAGCTGGCCTGCGAAGTGACGCTACAGCCGCTGCGCCGTTACCCGCTGGATGCAGCGATCCTCTTTTCGGACATCCTGACCATTCCGGATGCGATGGGGCTGGGGCTGTACTTTGAAGCTGGCGAAGGCCCGCGCTTCACTTCGCCGGTGAAATGCAAAGCCGACGTCGACAAACTGCCGGTGCCGGACCCGGAACAAGAATTAGGCTACGTGATGAACGCCGTGCGCACTATTCGCCGTGAACTGAAAGGCGAAGTGCCGCTGATTGGTTTTTCCGGCAGCCCGTGGACGCTGGCGACCTACATGGTTGAAGGCGGCAGCAGCAAAGCCTTTACCGTCATCAAAAAGATGATGTACGCCGAACCGCAGGCGCTGCACGCGCTGCTGGACAAGCTGGCGAAAAGCGTCACCCTGTATCTGAACGCGCAGATCAAAGCGGGCGCGCAGTCGGTGATGATTTTCGACACCTGGGGCGGCGTGTTGACCGGCCGCGACTATCAGCAGTTCTCGCTCTACTACATGCATAAAATCGTCGATGGCCTGCTGCGGGAAAACGAAGGCCGTCGCGTACCGGTGACGCTGTTCACCAAAGGCGGCGGACAATGGCTGGAAGCGATGGCGGAGACCGGCTGCGATGCGTTGGGTCTCGACTGGACGACCGATATTGCCGACGCTCGCCGTCGCGTAGGCCACAAAGTGGCGCTTCAGGGCAATATGGACCCGTCGATGCTTTATGCGCCTGCCGCCCGTATTGAAGACGAAGTGGCTAACATTCTCGCCGGCTTCGGCCAGGGCGAAGGCCATGTCTTTAACCTTGGCCACGGCATCCATCAGGACGTCGACCCACAGCATGCAGGAGTCTTTGTTGAGGCGGTGCATCGTCTCTCCGCGCAATATCACCAATAGGAGATAAGCATGATGGATTTAGCTGCGCTACGGACCCAACAGCAATCTTTAGCCGCGTCGGTAGAACGTGCGGACCGTTTGGATCGCGACCCGCCGGTGCTGATCGGCGGCGCCGATGTGGGGTTTGAGCAGGAGGGGGAAATTACCCGAGCTGCGATGGTGCTGCTAACTTATCCGGGGCTTGAACTGGTGGAGTATCAGGTGGCGCGCGTCGCCACCACGATGCCGTACATCCCCGGCTTTCTCTCCTTTCGCGAGACCCCCGCGCTGCTGGCGGCGTGGCAACAGTTATCGCAAAAGCCCGATCTGTTGTTCGTCGATGGCCACGGTATTTCACATCCCCGGCGGCTTGGCGTCGCCAGCCATTTTGGCCTGATGGTTGATGTGCCAACGATTGGCGTAGCGAAAAAACGTTTATGCGGCAAGTTTGAACCGCTCGGCGCCGAGCCCGGCGCGCTGGCGCCATTAATCGACAAAGGCGACCAGCTGGCCTGGGTCTGGCGCAGCAAAGCACGCTGCAACCCACTGTTTATCAGTACCGGCCACCGCGTAGGTATCGATAGCGCGTTAATGTGGGTGGAACGCTGTATGCAGGGCTATCGGCTACCCGAGCCGACGCGCTGGGCCGATGCCGTGGCGTCCCGTCGGCCTTCCTTTGTGCGTTGGCAAGCAAATCACGGCTGATTCAGGTACACTGCGCCTAATTTCTGACTTCGAGAATTCATCATGTTACAAAACCCGATTCACCTGCGCCTGGAGAAACTGGAGAGCTGGCAGCACGTCACCTTTATGGCCTGCCTGTGCGAGCGTATGTACCCCAACTACGCCATGTTCTGCAAGCAAACTGAGTTTGGCGACGGCCAGTTATATCGTCGTATCCTTGACCTGATCTGGGAAACGCTGACGGTAAAAGATGCGAAGGTGAATTTCGATAGTCAGCTTGAAAAGCTGGAAGAGGCGATTCCGTCCGCAGATGACTACGACATGTACGGCGTCTATCCGGCTATCGATGCCTGCGTCGCGCTGAGCGAATTAATCCACTCACGCCTGAGCGGTGAAACGCTGGAACATGCTATCGAGGTCAGTAAGACTTCCATTACTACCGTCGCGATGCTGGAAATGACCCAGGAAGGTCGCGAAATGACCGATGAAGAGCTCAGAGTCAACCCGGCGGTTGAACAAGAATGGGACATTCAGTGGGAGATTTTCCGCCTGTTGGCCGACTGCGAAGAACGCGATCTTGAACTGATTAAAGGGCTGCGCGCAGACCTGCGAGAGGCCGGCGAAAGCAATATTGGTATAAATTTTCAGCAATGAGACCACAAAACGTGATTTACCGCCTGAATTGTAGCGTCTGAAGACTTCCATTCCGCCCCCTGTCTGGTCTACATTTGGGGGGCGAAAAAAAGTGGCTATCGGTGCGTGTATGCAGGAGAGTGCTTTTCTGGCATTTCCGTCGCACTCGATGCTTAGCAAGCGATAAACACATTGTAAGGATAACTTATGAACAAGACTCAACTGATTGATGTAATTGCGGACAAAGCTGACCTGTCTAAAGCACAGGCAAAAGCTGCCCTGGAATCCACCCTGGCTGCAATTACCGAGTCTCTGAAAGAAGGTGATGCTGTTCAACTGGTTGGTTTCGGTACCTTCAAAGTGAACCACCGTGCTGAGCGTACTGGCCGCAACCCGCAGACCGGTAAAGAAATCAAAATCGCTGCAGCTAACGTGCCAGCATTTGTTTCTGGCAAAGCGCTGAAAGACGCAGTCAAGTAAGACCGCGTGGCAGTGTCCAGTTTTAACGAAGGGGCTTTTAAGCCCCTTTTGTCTAACTGGCGTCGCACGCTGACGCTGGCAGGCGCGCTATTGCTCACTGCCTGCAGTCATGACTCCTCTCTACCGCCTTTTACCGCCAGCGGCTACGCCGATAACCAGGGCGCGATGCGCATCTGGCGCAAAGATGCCGGCGATGAAGTGCACCTGCTTGCCGCCTTTAGTCCGTGGCACCGCGGCGACACCTCAACCAGCGAGTACCGCTGGCAGGATGGCCAACTAACGCTTATTGAACTCAATGTGTACGGCAAACCGCCGGAACATATTCGCGCCCGCTTTGACGCCCAGGGCGAGCTGAGCTTTATGCAGCGGGAAGTAGATGGTGAAAAACAGCAGCTTTCCAACGACCAGGTCGCGCTGTACCGCTATCGGGCGCAGCAAATCCGCGAAACCAGCGACGCCTTGCGTCAAGGACGAGTGGTATTACGACAGGGACGCTGGCATGCCGATCGTACCGTGACTACCTGTGAAGGCCAGACCGTGAAGCCTGACCTTGATGAGCGGGCATTAGCGCATATTGAACGCCGCCAGAATCACTCCTCCGTAGAGGTGAGCGTGGCGTGGCTGGAAGCACCGGAAGGCGCTCAGCTGCTGCTGGTGGCTAATGAAAACTTCTGTACCTGGCAGCCGAGCGAAAAATCGTTCTGAGTTTTACCAGTGGTTCATGCCCATATGACCACCGCCATTACCGCGGCAGCCGCCGTAACCCATACCCGCGCCGCGAGGAACGCCTGCTTCAGCCAGGGCGATATCAAATTTTACCCTCTGCTGATCCAACTGCTGGCTTAATGTTTCCATTTCCTTCGCCACGGCCTCAATTTTTCCGCTTTCTGGTTTTGGCGCAGTAAGCAGCGCATTGTACTCGTAGCGTTTGGACTGTAACTGCTGGCGCAGGGCGCTGGTTTGCGCATAGTAATTGTCATGTAGCTTCTGCACGGTCGCTTGCTGTTCCTGGGTGAGCTGGCTGTAACCCTGCGCGCCCATCCCGTTATTGTAGCCCCAGTGATGTCCGGCCCAGGCCGCGTGACTGCCAAAGGTCAGAGCGGCAAGCGCCACGAGGACGAGGGATAAAGTCGGTTTCCGTTTCATAGCGTGATCTCCTGTGTGGTTTCCCTCTGTGTTGCATCTTCCATGCCAGCCTGAAAAAGCGCGTCAATACCGGCCGGCCCGCGGCAAACGTGACTCTGGCGAGTAAAAATGACCCGTTGCGGCTGGAGTCAGCGAGTCATTTTTACTCGCTAAATCACCAGCGATATGTCTGAGGACAGGTTTCACGGTGTGGAAAAATGGCATGATTTCTGCTGATGGATCCTGGTGATAGCGAATAAGGACACGATAAGGACCCGCCCATGCCGCGCATTACTTCATGCTTCCGGGACGCCCTGAGCTGGTTACTGACCGGCTCGGTCGTCCTGTTGGTTATACTTTTTTCCGCGATGATCGTCCGCGATTATGGCCGGGAGACCGCCGCCGCCCGGCAAAATATCGAAGAGAAGGGCGGTGTGCTGATCCGTGCGCTGGAGTCTGGCACGCGTGTCGGCATGGGGATGCGGATGCATCATGCGCAGCTGCAGGCGTTGCTGGAGGAGATGGCCTGGCAGCCCGGTGTGCTGTGGTTCGCGGTGACCGATGAAAACGGTAAAATTATCGCCCACAGCGATCCGCAGCAGGTGGATAAGGCGCTGTACAGTCCTGCGCAAATGCGTGAACTCAAGGTGGGCGAACAGGAGCGCTGGCGCCGGCTTGCTGAGCCGCAACCGGCGCTGGAAATTTATCGCCAGTTTCGCCCGCTCAACCCTGCTCGTGGTCACCATATGGGGATGATGAAGCGCTGCAACAGCGCGCTGGCTCAGCCCAATGTTCCACAGGTGATTTTTATCGCCTTTGATAGCCGCGAGCTGGATGCGGCGCAGGCCCGCGGCTTGCGTAATATGATGATCATGCTGGCGGCCGCGTCGCTGGTCATCGTCGCGACGATTCTCGCTCAGTTCTGGTTCCGCCGCTACCGTCGCTCACGCCAGCAGCTACAGGAGGCGATGGCTCGCAAAGAAAAACTGATGGCCCTTGGGCATCTGGCGGCTGGCGTCGCGCATGAGATTCGCAACCCACTTTCTTCGATTAAAGGACTGGCGAAGTATTTTGCCGAGCGTACGCCGCCGGGCGGTGAGGCGCAGGAGTTAGCGCTGGTGATGGCCAAAGAGGCCGATCGCCTGAACCGGGTCGTCAGCGAGTTGTTGGAGCTGGTTCGTCCAGCCCATTTAAACTACCAGCCGGTCGATATCAACGCGCTTATTCACCACTCATTGCAGCTGGTAAGCCAGGATGCGCAGAGTCGCGGGATCGCGCTGCAATTTACTCCGCGCCCTGAATTAACCTCGATTAAAGCCGACCCTGACCGTCTCAACCAGGTGCTGTTGAATCTGTATTTGAATGCGATGCAGGCTATTGGCCGTGACGGCGTCATTCGCGTATCGGCAAGCGAAGCCGAGCGGCGACGTGTGAAAATTGTCGTTAAGGATAGCGGTAAGGGGATGAGCGATGAAGAGCTGCAGGCTATCTTCACCCCTTATTTCACCACCAAGGCGGACGGAACAGGGCTGGGGCTGGCGGTGGTACAGAATATTATCGAACAACATGGCGGGACGATCCGCGCCGAAAGCCAGCCGGGAGCCGGAGCGATATTTACGCTTTGGCTACCAGTAGATGCTCAACGGAGGGAAGATGAGCAGCGATAAAGTACAGATTCTGGTTGTCGATGATGACGTCAGCCACTGCACGATTCTGCAGGCGCTACTGCGTGGCTGGGGCTATCAAGTGGCGTTAGCCCACAACGGCCTGCAGGCGCTGGAGCAGATCCATCAGCAGGTCTTCGATCTGGTGCTGTGCGATATCCGCATGGCGGAGATGGACGGTATCGCGACATTAAAAGAGATCAAAGCCTATAACCCGGCGATTCCGGTATTAATCATGACGGCGTTCTCCAGCGTCGGCACGGCGGTTGAGGCTATTAAGTCGGGCGCGCTGGATTATCTGGTCAAGCCACTGGATTTTGACACTCTACAGCAGACGCTGGTTCAGGCGCTGGCGCACACCCGGCAGAGCGAGAGCGATCTCAGCGCCTCGTCAGATTTACGATGGGGCATGATTGGCGATAGCCCGGCAATGCAGGCGCTTATCAACAATATTACGCTGGTGGCGCCCTCGGACGCGACGGTGCTGATCTGCGGCGAATCGGGAACCGGTAAAGAACTGGTGGCGCGCGCCATTCACGCCTGCAGCGAGCGCCGCGACAAGCCGCTGGTGACGCTGAACTGCGCAGCGCTCAATGAGTCTCTGCTGGAGTCCGAGCTGTTCGGCCATGAAAAAGGGGCTTTTACCGGCGCGGAACGGCGGCGGGAAGGGCGTTTTGTCGAGGCGGATGGAGGCACGCTGTTTCTTGATGAAATTGGCGATATCTCGCCGCTGATGCAGGTGCGTCTGCTGCGGGCGATCCAGGAACGCGAAGTGCAGCGAGTTGGCAGTAATCAGACGCTTTCTGTCGATGTTCGGCTAATTGCCGCCACCCATCGTAATCTGGCGGAGGAGGTGAGCGCCGGGCGCTTTCGCCAGGATCTCTATTATCGCCTGAACGTCGTAACCATTGATATGCCGCCGCTGCGTCAACGGCGTGAAGATATTCCACCGCTGGCGCAGCACTTTCTTAAGCGCTATGCCGAACGCAATCGTAAAACGGTGCAGGGATTTACGCCGCAGGCGATGGACCTGTTGATTCACTACGGTTGGCCGGGGAATATCCGCGAACTGGAAAATGCGGTGGAGCGGGCGGTGGTGCTGCTAACCGGAGACTATATTTCCGAGCGTGAACTGCCGTTGGCGATAGCGGGCACGCCGCTGCCGGTCACTGGCAACGATGAGGCGCTGATTCAGCCATTAGTGGAAGTCGAAAAAGAAGTCATACTGTCGGCGCTGGAAAAAACGGGCGGCAACAAAACTGAAGCCGCCCGTCAGTTAGGCATTACGCGTAAAACGCTGCTGGCAAAACTCAGCCGTTAGTTTTCTCACGCGCGATGGCGCGCCAGCCAATATCGTTACGGCTAAAGCTGCCGTCCCAGCGAATATCGGTCAGCAGTTCATAGGCGCGTTGTTGCGCCTGTGCCACGGTGTCACCCAGCGCGGTGACGCACAGTACGCGCCCGCCGTTGGTGACCACGCGCTGGTCGTCAGACAGTTTGGTGCCGGCGTGGAAGACTTTACCGTCTACCGCTTCCTGCTGCGGCAGGCCGTGGATCTCATCGCCCGTGTTGTAGCTGCCCGGATAGCCGCCGGCGGCAACCACGACGCCCAACGAAGCGCGGTCATCCCACTCGGAAGTTTTCTCGTCCAGCTTGCCCGCGCAGGCGGCAAGGCACAGCTCGACCAGATCGGATTTCATGCGCAGCATGATCGGCTGGGTTTCCGGATCGCCAAAGCGGCAGTTGAACTCAATAACCTTCGGGTTGCCCTGCTTGTCTATCATCAGACCGGCATACAGGAAACCGGTATAGGTGTTTCCTTCAGCGGCCATACCTTTAACGGTTGGCCAGATAATCCGCTCCATGGTGCGCTGATGGACTTCATCAGTGACTACCGGCGCCGGGGAGTAAGCGCCCATGCCGCCGGTGTTCGGGCCGGTATCGCCGTTGCCGACGCGCTTGTGATCCTGGCTGGTGGCCATCGGCAGGACGTGCTCGCCGTCGACCATGACAATAAAGCTGGCTTCTTCGCCATCGAGGAATTCTTCAATCACGATGCGGTGGCCTGCATCACCAAAGGCGTTACCGGCCAGCATATCTTTCACCGCCGCTTCGGCTTCCTCAAGGGTCATCGCCACGATAACGCCTTTACCTGCCGCCAGACCGTCGGCTTTGATGACGATCGGCGCGCCTTTCTCGCGCAGGTAAGCCAGCGCAGGTTCAACTTCGGTGAAGTTCTGGTATTCCGCCGTCGGGATATGATGACGAGCGAGGAAATCTTTGGTGAAGGCTTTGGAACCTTCCAACTGCGCGGCGCCCTCGGTTGGCCCGAAGATGGCGAGCCCAGCGGCACGAAACGCGTCCACTACGCCAATGACCAGCGGCGCTTCCGGGCCTACGATCGTCAGATCGATTTTCTCATCCTGCGCGAAACGTAGCAGGGCCGGAATATCGGTGACGCCGATGGCGACGTTTTGCAGCGCCGGCTCCAGCGCGGTGCCCGCGTTACCCGGCGCGACATAGACGGTATCAACCAGCGGCGACTGGGCCGCTTTCCAGGCCAGCGCGTGTTCACGCCCGCCGTTGCCGATTACTAATACTTTCATCTGCTGCTCCGTGAATTAATGGCGGAAGTGGCGCATGTCGGTGAAGATCATGGCGATACCATGTTCGTCCGCGGCGGCAATCACTTCTTCGTCGCGGATAGAACCGCCCGGTTGGATAACGCAGGTGATGCCTACTGCGGCTGCGGCATCAATGCCGTCGCGGAACGGGAAGAAGGCGTCAGAAGCCATGGCGGAGCCTTTCACTTCCAGACCTTCGTCACCGGCTTTAATCCCGGCAATTTTCGCTGAGTAGACGCGGCTCATCTGACCGGCGCCTATCCCGATGGTCATATTATCTTTGGCATAAACGATGGCGTTGGATTTGACGAATTTCGCCACTTTCCAGCAGAACAGCGCATCGCGCAGCTCTTGCTCGCTCGGCTGACGTTTGCTGACCACGCGCAGTTCGCCCGCGGTGACCATACCAAGATCGCGGTCCTGAACCAGCAGGCCGCCATTGACACGTTTGAAATCGAGACCCGCGACGCGAGTATCCCATTGGCCGCAGACCAGTACGCGGACGTTCTGCTTAGCGGCGGTGATTTTCAGCGCTTCTTCGCTAGCGGATGGCGCGATGATCACCTCAACGAACTGGCGAGAGATGATCGCCTGCGCGGTTTCAGCATCCAGCTCGCGGTTAAAGGCGATGATGCCGCCGAATGCGGAGGTTGGATCGGTTTTGTAAGCGCGATCGTAGGCGTCGAGGATCGAGTCGCTAACGGCAACGCCGCACGGGTTGGCATGCTTAACGATAACGCAGGCCGGTTCGTTGAACTCTTTTACGCATTCCAGCGCCGCATCGGTATCGGCAATGTTGTTATAGGAGAGCGCTTTGCCCTGCAGCTGGGTGGCGGTAGCTACGGAAGCTTCTTTTACATTCTCTTCTATATAGAAGGCAGCCTGCTGATGGCTGTTTTCACCGTAGCGCATATCCTGCTTCTTAATGAAGTTCAGATTCAGGGTTCGCGGGAAACGACCAGCGGCTTCTTTGCTTTCGCCGTGATAGGCCGGGACCATGCTGCCAAAGTAGTTAGCGATCATGCTGTCGTAAGCGGCGGTATGTTCGAAGGCTTTAATGGCGAGATCGAAGCGGGTGTCCAGCGTCAGGGAACCTTCGTTGGCGTCCATCTCATTAATGATGGCGTCGTAGTCGCTGCTCTTAACCACGATAGCGACGTCTTTATGGTTCTTCGCTGCGGAGCGCACCATAGTCGGGCCGCCGATATCGATGTTTTCCACCGCGTCTTCCAGCGAGCATCCTTCACGAGCGACGGTCTGGGCGAACGGGTAAAGGTTAACGACAACCATATCGATAGGCGCGATATCGTGTTGCTGCATGATACCGTCATCCTGACCGCGACGACCGAGGATGCCGCCGTGTACTTTCGGATGCAGGGTCTTCACGCGTCCATCCATCATTTCCGGGAAACCGGTGTAGTCAGAGACTTCGGTAACCGGCAGGCCTTTATCTGCCAGCAGACGAGCGGTGCCGCCGGTGGACAGCAGCTCGACACCACGAGCGGAAAGCGCCTGCGCGAATTCGACGATACCGGCTTTGTCAGAAACACTGAGCAGAGCGCGGCGGACTGGACGACGTTGTTGCATGGTATTAAATCCCCAGGATTTGAACATTACAGAGAGCGTTAGGTGAGTTTTTGCCTAAAAACTCACCTAACGCACCCAACCGGGCATCCGTGTCATAGCGCGGCATTGTAACGAAAACGTTTGCGCAACGCTCGCGAATTTTTATCTTTCTCTTTTAGCCGATGGTTCTCTCTTTATATGGCAATGGATGTACCGGGGTTTAAGCCGTGTTTTGCCGTGTGTCTGTGGATAATTCTGTGTGTAAAAGGGTATAAAGCGGGGTTTTGCTGGGGAATGCAGCAGTCAGTCATTTTTCTGCAATTTTTCTATTGCAGGCGCTCGAGAACTCCCTATAATGCGCCTCCATCGACACGGCAGATGTGAATCACTTCACACAAACAGCCGGTTCGGTTGAAGAGAAAAATTCTGAAATTCAGGGTTGACTCTGAAAGAGGAAAGCGTA
>NZ_JAQIRL010000013.1:0-1292 GCF_032601985.1 Klebsiella sp. 141203
TTAACGCTGAGGTGTGATGACGAGGCACTACGGTGCTGAAGTAACAAATGCCCTGCTTCCAGGAAAAGCCTCTAAGCATCAGGTAACATTAAATCGTACCCCAAACCGACACAGGTGGTCAGGTAGAGAATACCAAGGCGCTTGAGAGAACTCGGGTGAAGGAACTAGGCAAAATGGTGCCGTAACTTCGGGAGAAGGCACGCTGATATGTAGGTGAAGCCCCTGCGGGTGGAGCTGAAATCAGTCGAAGATACCAGCTGGCTGCAACTGTTTATTAAAAACACAGCACTGTGCAAACACGAAAGTGGACGTATACGGTGTGACGCCTGCCCGGTGCCGGAAGGTTAATTGATGGGGTTATCCGTAAGGAGAAGCTCTTGATCGAAGCCCCGGTAAACGGCGGCCGTAACTATAACGGTCCTAAGGTAGCGAAATTCCTTGTCGGGTAAGTTCCGACCTGCACGAATGGCGTAATGATGGCCAGGCTGTCTCCACCCGAGACTCAGTGAAATTGAACTCGCTGTGAAGATGCAGTGTACCCGCGGCAAGACGGAAAGACCCCGTGAACCTTTACTATAGCTTGACACTGAACATTGAGCCTTGATGTGTAGGATAGGTGGGAGGCTTTGAAGCGTGGACGCCAGTCTGCGTGGAGCCAACCTTGAAATACCACCCTTTAATGTTTGATGTTCTAACGTGGACCCGTAATCCGGGTTGCGGACAGTGTCTGGTGGGTAGTTTGACTGGGGCGGTCTCCTCCCAAAGAGTAACGGAGGAGCACGAAGGTTAGCTAATCCTGGTCGGACATCAGGAGGTTAGTGCAATGGCATAAGCTAGCTTGACTGCGAGCGTGACGGCGCGAGCAGGTGCGAAAGCAGGTCATAGTGATCCGGTGGTTCTGAATGGAAGGGCCATCGCTCAACGGATAAAAGGTACTCCGGGGATAACAGGCTGATACCGCCCAAGAGTTCATATCGACGGCGGTGTTTGGCACCTCGATGTCGGCTCATCACATCCTGGGGCTGAAGTAGGTCCCAAGGGTATGGCTGTTCGCCATTTAAAGTGGTACGCGAGCTGGGTTTAGAACGTCGTGAGACAGTTCGGTCCCTATCTGCCGTGGGCGCTGGAGAATTGAGGGGGGCTGCTCCTAGTACGAGAGGACCGGAGTGGACGCATCACTGGTGTTCGGGTTGTCATGCCAATGGCATTGCCCGGTAGCTAAATGCGGAAGAGATAAGTGCTGAAAGCATCTAAGCACGAAACTTGCCCCGAGATGAGTTCTCCCTGAGACT
>NZ_JAQIRL010000014.1:0-1098 GCF_032601985.1 Klebsiella sp. 141203
GGTGCTCCCACTGCTTGTACGTACACGGTTTCAGGTTCTTTTTCACTCCCCTCGCCGGGGTTCTTTTCGCCTTTCCCTCACGGTACTGGTTCACTATCGGTCAGTCAGGAGTATTTAGCCTTGGAGGATGGTCCCCCCATATTCAGACAGGATACCACGTGTCCCGCCCTACTCTTCGAGTTCACAACCTGTGCATTTTGGTGTACGGGACTATCACCCTGTACCGTCGGACTTTCCAGACCGTTCCACTAACACACAAGCTGATTCAGACTCTGGGCTGCTCCCCGTTCGCTCGCCGCTACTGGGGGAATCTCGGTTGATTTCTTTTCCTCGGGGTACTTAGATGTTTCAGTTCCCCCGGTTCGCCTCGTTAACCTATGTATTCAGTTAACGATAGTGTGACGAATCACACTGGGTTTCCCCATTCGGACATCGCCGGCTATAACGGTTCATATCACCTTACCGACGCTTTTCGCAGATTAGCACGTCCTTCATCGCCTCTGACTGCCAGGGCATCCACCGTGTACGCTTAGTCGCTTAACCTCACAACCCGAAGATGTTTCACTTCTGATTGCGAAAATTTGAGAGACTCGAACACACATTAACTGTGTGTCGTTTCAATTTTCAGCTTGATCCAGATTTTTAAAGAGCAAAACTTCGCAGTGAACCTTTTCAGGTACACTCTGAAGTTTTCTTGTTTTTTGCAGTAAGGATGGTGGAGCTATGCGGGATCGAACCGCAGACCTCCTGCGTGCAAAGCAGGCGCTCTCCCAGCTGAGCTATAGCCCCATCGTAGTTATCTCATCAACCTTAATTCTTTCTGAGACAAGGCGTGGAACGGCGAAGCATACTCAGGTATGCGAGTCGTTTCACAACGCGGTATCAGGAAGAATTTGGTAGGCCTGAGTGGACTTGAACCACCGACCTCACCCTTATCAGGGGTGCGCTCTAACCACCTGAGCTACAAGCCTGCAGAGATTACTTACTGCTGTATTTTCATCAGACAATCTGTGTGAGCACTACAAAGGCAGGTTCTTTAAGGTAAGGAGGTGATCCAACCGCAGGTTCCCCTACGGTTACCTTGTTACGACTTCACCC
>NZ_JAQIRL010000015.1:0-756 GCF_032601985.1 Klebsiella sp. 141203
GATTTAATGTTACCTGATGCTTAGAGGCTTTTCCTGGAAGCAGGGCATTTGTTACTTCAGCACCGTAGTGCCTCGTCATCACACCTCAGCGTTAATAAGGTACCGGATTTACCTGGAACCTCCGCCTACATGCTTAAACCGGGACAACCGTCGCCCGGCTAACATAGCCTTCTCCGTCCCCCCTTCGCAGTAACACCAAGTACAGGAATATTAACCTGTTTCCCATCGACTACGCCTTTCGGCCTCGCCTTAGGGGTCGACTCACCCTGCCCCGATTAACGTTGGACAGGAACCCTTGGTCTTCCGGCGTGCGGGCTTTTCACCCGCATTATCGTTACTTATGTCAGCATTCGCACTTCTGATACCTCCAGCAACCCTCACAGGCCACCTTCGCAGGCTTACAGAACGCTCCCCTACCCAACAACACATAGTGTCGCTGCCGCAGCTTCGGTGCACAGTTTAGCCCCGTTACATCTTCCGCGCAGGCCGACTCGACCAGTGAGCTATTACGCTTTCTTTAAATGATGGCTGCTTCTAAGCCAACATCCTGGCTGTCTGTGCCTTCCCACATCGTTTCCCACTTAACTGTGACTTTGGGACCTTAGCTGGCGGTCTGGGTTGTTTCCCTCTTCACGACGGACGTTAGCACCCGCCGTGTGTCTCCCGTGATAACATTCTTCGGTATTCGTAGTTTGCATCGGGTTGGTAAGTCGGGATGACCCCCTAGCCGAAACAGTGCTCTACCCCCGAAGATGA
>NZ_JAQIRL010000017.1:0-551 GCF_032601985.1 Klebsiella sp. 141203
CGGTGCGGCAGCTCGCTGATGCGATAACCGGTATGTTCCGGCAGGCTGTCGACGCCCCAGGCTTTAGCGAACTTCTCGCGGTTTTCCGGGAACTTAACGTACTGGTAGCCCGGATAGGTATCCGGCAGCGCGCCCATGTCGCAGGCGCCCTGGACGTTGTTCTGCCCGCGTACCGGGTTGACGCCGACGCTTGGCTTGCCGAGGTTGCCGGTGAGGATCGCGAGGCTGGTCAGCGAGCGCACGGTCTCCACGCCCTGGTAGAACTGGGTGACGCCCATGCCCCACAGGATGGCGGCGGATTTGGCGCTGGCGTACATCCGGGCGCAGGCGCGGATCTCCTGAGCGCTGACGCCGGTTATCTCTTCCACCGACTCCGGCGTGTAGCCTTCGACGATTTTGCGATACTCCTCGAAGCCTTCGGAACGGCTGGCAACGAAGGATTTATCGTACAGATCCTCTTCAATAATGACGTGGCCAATGGCGTTGAGCAGCGCGATATTCGAGCCGTTCTTCAGCGCGATGTGCATGTCGGCGATGCGCGCGGTTTCAAT
>NZ_JAQIRL010000018.1:0-525 GCF_032601985.1 Klebsiella sp. 141203
ATGCCTTCCTCCTCGCTGAAAGTACTTTACAACCCGAAGGCCTTCTTCATACACGCGGCATGGCTGCATCAGGCTTGCGCCCATTGTGCAATATTCCCCACTGCTGCCTCCCGTAGGAGTCTGGACCGTGTCTCAGTTCCAGTGTGGCTGGTCATCCTCTCAGACCAGCTAGGGATCGTCGCCTAGGTGAGCCATTACCCCACCTACTAGCTAATCCCATCTGGGCACATCTGATGGCATGAGGCCCGAAGGTCCCCCACTTTGGTCTTGCGACGTTATGCGGTATTAGCTACCGTTTCCAGTAGTTATCCCCCTCCATCAGGCAGTTTCCCAGACATTACTCACCCGTCCGCCGCTCGTCACCCGAGAGCAAGCTCTCTGTGCTACCGCTCGACTTGCATGTGTTAGGCCTGCCGCCAGCGTTCAATCTGAGCCATGATCAAACTCTTCAATTTAAGTTTGATGCTCGTGAATTAAACTTCGTAATGAATTACGTATGTTCACTCAGAGACTTGGTATTCATTT
>NZ_JAQIRL010000019.1:0-445 GCF_032601985.1 Klebsiella sp. 141203
CGGCCGGGAACTCAAAGGAGACTGCCAGTGATAAACTGGAGGAAGGTGGGGATGACGTCAAGTCATCATGGCCCTTACGAGTAGGGCTACACACGTGCTACAATGGCATATACAAAGAGAAGCGACCTCGCGAGAGCAAGCGGACCTCATAAAGTATGTCGTAGTCCGGATTGGAGTCTGCAACTCGACTCCATGAAGTCGGAATCGCTAGTAATCGTAGATCAGAATGCTACGGTGAATACGTTCCCGGGCCTTGTACACACCGCCCGTCACACCATGGGAGTGGGTTGCAAAAGAAGTAGGTAGCTTAACCTTCGGGAGGGCGCTTACCACTTTGTGATTCATGACTGGGGTGAAGTCGTAACAAGGTAACCGTAGGGGAACCTGCGGTTGGATCACCTCCTTACCTTAAAGAACCTGCCTTTGTAGTGCTCACACAGATTGT
>NZ_JAQIRL010000020.1:0-428 GCF_032601985.1 Klebsiella sp. 141203
CGCCCCTTACGCGAATTGACCCACACCAGCGCTTCATCCTCGATGCCTAACCGTTCGGCGTCGGCGGTGTTGATTTGCGCATAGCCCGGTTCATCGGCAAGCCTGCTTAAGGCCGCACAGTTACCGGTCATCGAACGGCAGGAGTAGTGGCCGACTTCGCGCACCGTCGACAGCACCAACGGATACTGTTCAGAGAGTTTATCTCCCGGCGCGACCCAGTCGCAGGTGAAGAACTGGGCTTTACCGCTCGGTGTAGAGAATGTCTCTTTAAACAGATACGACGTCCCCTGGTCGGCGTCGGACTCATCGCGGCATGGCCACATGACATAGCCAAGCTCGCCCATTTTTTCATAGGTAGCGCCGTAGAAGTCCGGGCACAGATGCCGCAACTCATCCCAGATCTCCTGGGTGTTGTTGTAGTGCATCGG
>NZ_JAQIRL010000021.1:0-380 GCF_032601985.1 Klebsiella sp. 141203
AAGTAATCTCTGCAGGCTTGTAGCTCAGGTGGTTAGAGCGCACCCCTGATAAGGGTGAGGTCGGTGGTTCAAGTCCACTCAGGCCTACCAAATTCGCTCTCGTGCTTTGTTGTGGCAAAGCTCGCATACTTCAGTATGCTTCGCTTCACCACGCCGCGCCCGAAAACGAATTAAGGTTAAAAGAGATTCATTCGATGGGGCTATAGCTCAGCTGGGAGAGCGCCTGCTTTGCACGCAGGAGGTCTGCGGTTCGATCCCGCATAGCTCCACCATCCTTACTGCAAGAAACAAGAAAACTTCAGAGTGTACCTGAAAAGGTTCACTGCGAAGTTTTGCTCTTTAAAAATCTGGATCAAGCTGAAAATTGAAACGACACACAG
>NZ_JAQIRL010000022.1:0-374 GCF_032601985.1 Klebsiella sp. 141203
TTTCACTTCTGATTGCGAAAATTTGAGAGACTCGAACACACATTAACTGTGTGTCGTTTCAATTTTCAGCTTGATCCAGATTTTTAAAGAGCAAATATCTCAAACGTCACCCGAAGATGAGTTTTGAGATATATCGGCGCGCGTCTTTCACTCACGAACCAGCAAGTGGCGTCCCCTAGGGGATTCGAACCCCTGTTACCGCCGTGAAAGGGCGGTGTCCTGGGCCTCTAGACGAAGGGGACACTGAAGTCTCAATCGCAAGACGCCTTGCTTCTCTACTTTCATCAGACAATCTGTGTGAGCACTACAAAGGCAGGTTCTTTAAGGTAAGGAGGTGATCCAACCGCAGGTTCCCCTACGGTTACCTTGTTACG
>NZ_JAQIRL010000023.1:0-331 GCF_032601985.1 Klebsiella sp. 141203
ACGCTTTTCGCAGATTAGCACGTCCTTCATCGCCTCTGACTGCCAGGGCATCCACCGTGTACGCTTAGTCGCTTAACCTCACAACCCGAAGATGTCTTGTCCTGTCCGGTTTGTTGCGCATCGTGAATCCTGCGTTGTTCCGTACTCGCGATGCTCATGGACATATAGTCCACTCCGCTCGCTGCGTGCGGTACGCCTTGGCTTCACTTTGCTCACGTCACCTTTTACAGTGTCATCTTCTGATTGCGAAAATTTGAGAGACTCGAACACACATTAACTGTGTGTCGTTTCAATTTTCAGCTTGATCCAGATTTTTAAAGAGCAAAACTTC
>NZ_JAQIRL010000024.1:0-297 GCF_032601985.1 Klebsiella sp. 141203
GGGTGTGACTGCGTACCTTTTGTATAATGGGTCAGCGACTTATATTCTGTAGCAAGGTTAACCGTATAGGGGAGCCGCAGGGAAACCGAGTCTTAACTGGGCGTTAAGTTGCAGGGTATAGACCCGAAACCCGGTGATCTAGCCATGGGCAGGTTGAAGGTTGGGTAACACTAACTGGAGGACCGAACCGACTAATGTTGAAAAATTAGCGGATGACTTGTGGCTGGGGGTGAAAGGCCAATCAAACCGGGAGATAGCTGGTTCTCCCCGAAAGCTATTTAGGTAGCGCCTCGTGAA
>NZ_JAQIRL010000025.1:0-288 GCF_032601985.1 Klebsiella sp. 141203
GGGTGAAGTCGTAACAAGGTAACCGTAGGGGAACCTGCGGTTGGATCACCTCCTTACCTTAAAGAACCTGCCTTTGTAGTGCTCACACAGATTGTTTGATAAATGATAAATTTCAAAATGTACTGTTAAGTGCATTGTGAAATTTTGCTCTTTAAAAATCTGGATCAAGCTGAAAATTGAAACGACACACAGCTAATGTGTGTTCGAGTCTCTCAAATTTTCGCAATCAGAAGTGAAACATCTTCGGGTTGTGAGGTTAAGCGACTAAGCGTACACGGTGGATGCCCT
>NZ_JAQIRL010000026.1:0-249 GCF_032601985.1 Klebsiella sp. 141203
TGATAGGTCGGGTGTGTAAGCGTAGCGATACGTTGAGCTAACCGATACTAATGAACCGTGAGGCTTAACCTTACAACGCCGAAGATGTTTTGGCGATTTGAGATGATTTTCAGCCTGATACAGATTAATCAGTGCGTCGTTATGACGGGCTGGTAAACAGAATTTGCCTGGCGGCGATAGCGCGGTGGTCCCACCTGACCCCATGCCGAACTCAGAAGTGAAACGCCGTAGCGCCGATGGTAGTGTGGG
>NZ_JAQIRL010000027.1:0-247 GCF_032601985.1 Klebsiella sp. 141203
CCACACTACCATCGGCGCTACGGCGTTTCACTTCTGAGTTCGGCATGGGGTCAGGTGGGACCACCGCGCTATCGCCGCCAGGCAAATTCTGTTTTCAACACGTCTTAACGACGCATCGAGTAATCTGTATCAGGCTGAAAATCATCTCAAACCGCCAAAACATCTTCGGCGTTGTAAGGTTAAGCCTCACGGTTCATTAGTATCGGTTAGCTCAACGTATCGCTACGCTTACACACCCGACCTATCA
>NZ_JAQIRL010000028.1:0-215 GCF_032601985.1 Klebsiella sp. 141203
TCCTGGACGATAACCAGTTCCAGCTGTTCAAACGCCTTGCGCACCGCGGAAAGCTCGGCATCGGTCTGCAGCGGATCCTCGCCCATAATATAGGCCGCGCGGACTTCGCCGTGTTCGGCACGGTGCGGCAGCTCGCTGATGCGATAACCGGTATGTTCCGGCAGGCTGTCGACGCCCCAGGCTTTAGCGAACTTCTCGCGGTTTTCCGGGAACTT
>NZ_JAQIRL010000029.1:0-206 GCF_032601985.1 Klebsiella sp. 141203
TAGTTGGTTTCATTGCCGGTCCCGCGGGAGGAGCCGGTGGTCTGGATCGCGTCCGGGCCATATTTTTCTTTAATGGCGCCAAGGCGGGTGGCGACATAATCGAGCGCCTCGTCCCAGGAGACGGCTTCCAGTTTGCCGCCACGCTGGCGACGGATCATGGGGGTTTTGAGACGCGGGGTCAGGATCTGGGTATCGTTAATGAAGTC
>NZ_JAQIRL010000030.1:0-203 GCF_032601985.1 Klebsiella sp. 141203
TCTTCAATAATGACGTGGCCAATGGCGTTGAGCAGCGCGATATTCGAGCCGTTCTTCAGCGCGATGTGCATGTCGGCGATGCGCGCGGTTTCAATTTTGCGCGGGTCGCAGACGATGATTTTCGCCCCGTTGCGTTTGGCGTTAATGACGTGATTCGCCACGATAGGGTGGGAATCCGCCGGGTTGTAACCGAAGATAAACAC
>NZ_JAQIRL010000031.1:0-200 GCF_032601985.1 Klebsiella sp. 141203
GGGGAATCTCGGTTGATTTCTTTTCCTCGGGGTACTTAGATGTTTCAGTTCCCCCGGTTCGCCTCGTTAACCTATGTATTCAGTTAACGATAGTGCAACGAATTGCACTGGGTTTCCCCATTCGGACATCGCCGGCTATAACGGTTCATATCACCTTACCGACGCTTTTCGCAGATTAGCACGTCCTTCATCGCCTCTGA